>NZ_BOOJ01000073.1 GCF_016863175.1 Paraplanobispora siamensis | reverse complement strand
CCCCGAACCCGGTCCCGGCCCGCGCGCCGTACCGGACCCCGAACCCGGTCCCGGCCCGCGCGCCGTACCGGACCCCGAATCCGGTCCCGGCCCGGGACAGCGGGTCACGCGTCCTGCGATCCGGTGGCCCGGCGTGACTCGGCGGCGGCCCAGGAGAACACCCCCCTCGCCATCAGGGACGCCTCGGACGCAGCCCGGGCCCCGAACACCTCGGCCCTGATCCGGTGCAGGTCCGCCTCCCCGGGGGCCGCCTGCACGGCCATCTCGGCCAGATGTCCGGCCAGCCGCTGGTCACCCGCCTCCAGCGCCCGCAGCGCCGCCTCGCCGAGCCTGGCCGCACCGCCCGCGAGCCCGGCCACCGCCGAGGCCAGTACGGCGTCGGGCGCGGGCTTGAGGTTGGCCGGGTTGCCGTCGTACCACCCCGCGTACAGCCGCCAGATGTTGCGCACGATGAACTCGGGCTCGTCGTAGTGCGGCCGCAGGTAGGGCCGGTCGGCCAGGCGGGCCGGCGGGCGGACCTCCCGCACGATCGCGTCGAGCCGGGCCCCGTCGTTGATCATGGCGAGGGTCTGCTCCACCAGGCTCTCCAGCCACTCGGCGGTCTCGACCAGCGCCTGCTCGATCCGGTCGGCGCCGAAGATCGGCGCGCCGTGGCTGGGAAGCATGATCTCGGCGTTCAGCGTGACCATCCGGCGCAGCGCGATCGCCCACTCGCGCGGATAGCGCTGCACCTTCTGCGGGTTGCCGCAGTTGGGGCTGACCCAGATGAACAGGTCGCCGGGGAGCAGCACCCGCGGTCCGGGCAGGAACCCGATGCTGGCGTCGTCGGTCTCGCCCTTGCCGTGGAAGAGCTCGAACGGGCCGGCGGTCAGCGTGTCGCGGTAGACGACGTCCGGGTAGCGGTACTCCGACGGCCAGCTCAGGTCCTCGATCTGGAACTGCCTGCGGTTGATCACCGCGTTGTAGCCGAGGGTCATGAGATAGCGGTCGAAGCGCGCGGCCACCGCCTCGTGGGCGCTCACCACGGGCCTGGGACGCCCGGCCGCCCCGGCCTCGGCGTCGAACGGGCCCGCCCCCGAGACGTGGTCGATGTGCCCGTGGGAGTAGACCACGTCCGTCACCGGGTCGGCCGTCCACTTCCGCACCTCCCGGTGCAGCCGCTCGGCGTCGAAGGGGTTGCCGGTGTCGAACAGCGCGGCGCGGTCCCCGTCCAGGACGACGACCGTGTTGCCGAAGCCGCTGCGGAAGCCCACGCCCTCCACGACCTCGACGACCCCGCGCCCGGCCAGGCCGCTCTGCACGATGCTGTCGTCGGCCTTCCCGCTCCAGACCAGGTCCGCGTACTCCACGATGTCCATCGATCGCTCCCGAGGTGAGCCCGAGGTGAGCCCCAGGTATGAATGTGCTCACTGTGCTCGGTGAGCGGAATGCGCACAACCATCCAGGTCACTCCATTTGTCGCGATGTGTTGCACGTCACAGAACCAAGTTCTAATGTGACCGGTGGTCACATGCGCCGGGCGGGCCGGACCCGCCCATTTCCGATGGAGGACCTGTGCCTGCTCTCACCCCCGTCCAGCGCCAGGTGCTGCGCGCGCTGGTGGACACCGCCGTCCCGGCGCTGGAAGCCGAGGACGACCCCAACGGGTTCTGGGCGACGCCCGGCTCGGCGGTCGGCGCCGACGAGGCGCTGGCCCAGTACCTGGAGACCCTGCCGGAGGCGGACCAGACGGGCGTCGCGCAGCTGCTCGACGGCCTGGCGATGCTCGGCTTCCAGCACCAGGGGCGGGCGACCCGCGAGGGCATGCTCGCCACGGCCATGGCGCTGGCGCCCGAGGCTCTCGTCGCGATCTCCACCCTGCGCGCGGGAGCGTGCATGCTGGCCCACTCGGTCACCGACGAGAGCGGGCGCAACCCCTTCTGGGCGCAGTACGGCTACCCCGGCCCGCAGATCACGCCGCCGCAGGCGGAGCCGTACATCACCCCGCACGTCCCGGCCGACGGCGAGGTGCTGGAGGCGGACGTGGTCGTCGTCGGCTCCGGGGCGGGCGGCGGCACGATCGCCGGGGTGCTGGCCACCCGCGGCCGGCGCGTCGTCGTGCTGGAGGCGGGCGGGGCCACCAGCGAGCGCGACTACCGCCAGCTGGAGATCGAGGGCAGGCAGATGATGTACCGGGGCGGCCTGTCGGTCTCCGCCGACGGCAACATCGGCCTGCTCGCCGGGCACACCCTGGGCGGCGGCACCACCATCAACTGGCACAACTGCGTACGGCCCAGCGACGCGGTGCGCCGCGAGTGGGCGCGCGAGCACGGGCTGGAGGGCCTCGACACCGAGGAGTTCGACCGCCACCTGGAGGCGGTGCTGACCCGCATGGGCGCCAACGACCGGTGCAGCGACTTCAACGGCCCGCACCAGCGCATGGCCGAGGGCGCCAAGGCCCTGGGCTGGTCGATGCACACCGCGGTGCGCAACGTCGACGAGGCGAGCTACGACCCGGTCGCCGCCGGCTACACCCAGTTCGGCGACCCGAGCGGCAGCAAGCGCGGCACGCTGAACACCTACCTGCGCGACGCCGCCGACCACGGCGCGAAGATCCTCGTCCACACCCGCGCGGACCGGGTCCTCACCGAGGGCGGCCGGGCCACCGGGGTCGAGGCCGTCTACACCGACCCCGGCAGCGGCCAGACCCGCCGGGTGACGGTGCGCGCCGCCGACGTCGTGGTGGCCTGCGGCGCGCTGGAGACCCCGGCGCTGCTGCTGCGCTCCGGCATCGGCGGGCCCGTCGTCGGCCACCACCTCTATCTCCACCCCAGCGCGGGAATCTTCGGCGTCTACCCCGAGGACCAGCGGGCGTGGTGGGGGCCGCCGCAGGCCGCGATCGTGGACCAGTTCCGCGACCTGGGCGACGGGTACGGCCTGCTGATCGAGGGCTCGCAGTACTACACCGGCGTCTTCGCCTTCCAGCTCGCACGGCGCGACGGCCGCGAGGCCAAGGAGGCGATGAGCAAGCTCGGCCGCATGGCCGACTTCCTGTTCGTCCTGCGCGAGCACGCCGGGGGACAGGTGACGATCGACGGGAACGGCGAGGCCGTGCACACCTACGCCCTCACCGACGAGCGCGACATCGCCGCCTACCGCAAGGGCCTGCGCGCCCTGGCCGAGCTGCACCTAGCCGCCGGGGCCGAGGAGCTGTGGTTCGGCGCCACCCCGCCGGTCTTCCGGCGCGGCGACGACTTCGAGGCCTGGATGGCCTGCCTGGACTCCATCCACATCGGCGCGGGCGGGCTGTTCATGGGCAGCGCCCACCAGATGGGCACCGCCCGCATGGGCACCGACCCGCAGACCTCCGTCGCCAGACCGACCGGCGAGCTGCACGACGTCGCCGGCGTCTGGATCGGCGACACCAGCGCCTTCCCCACGCCCTCCGGCGCCAACCCGATGCTCACGTGCATGGCCCTGGCCCACCGCACCGCCGAGCACATCACCGCGGCCTGAAAGCGAGCGAGAGATGACCACCCCGGAGATCGACCACACCCGCGAGCACATCTACGTCGACGGCGCCTGGATCCCCTCGACCGGCACCGGCACGCTGCCGATCGTCAACCCCTTCACCGAGCAGGTCATCGGCACCGTGCCCGAGGGCACGCCCGAGGACGTCGACAAGGCCGCCCGCGCCGCGGCCCGGGCGCTGCCCGGCTGGTCGGAGACGCCCCTGGCCGACCGGCTCAAGATGTGCGCCGCCGTGGCAGAGGGACTCAAGGCCCGCGCGCAGGAGATCGCCCTGACGGCCTCGCGTGAGATGGGCGCGCCCTGGCAGCTGGCCGTCATGGTGCAGGCCGGCCTGCCCGTGATCGACTTCGCCTCCATGGAGGACGTCGCCGGCCAGGTCGAATGGGAGCGGCGCTCGGGCAACTCGGTGCTGGTACGCAGGCCGGTCGGCGTCGTGGGCGCCATCACTCCGTGGAACTACCCGCTGCACCAGATCGCGGCCAAGGTCGCCCCGGCCCTGGTCGCCGGGTGCACGGTCGTGCTCAAGCCGTCGGAGCTGGTGCCCGGCGTGGCCTACCTGCTCGCCGAGATCGTCGACGCGGCGGGCCTGCCGCCCGGTGTGTTCAACCTGGTCACCGGGACCGGCCCGGTGGTCGGCGAGGCGATCGTCTCCCACCCGGCCGTGGACATGGTCTCCTTCACCGGCTCCACCCGCGCCGGGCGCCGGGTCGCCGAGCTGGCCGCCGCCGCGCCCAAGCGCACCGCGCTGGAGCTCGGCGGCAAGTCGGCCAGCGTGCTGCTGGACGACCTGTCGGCCGAGGAGTTCGGCAACGCCGTGGCCGGCTCGCTGACCGGATGCCTGATCAACAGCGGGCAGACGTGCAGCGCCACCACCCGGCTGCTGGTGCCCCGCGCCCGCCTGGCCGAGGCCGAGGAGCTGCTGCAGCTGTTCACCCAGTTCGCGACGGTCGGCGACCCGATGGACCCGGGCACCCAGCAGGGCCCGCTGGTCAGCAAGGTCCAGCAGGAACGCGTGCGCGCCTACATCCGCGAGGCGATCGGGGACGGGGCCCGGCTGGTGGCGGGCGGCCCTGAGCAGCCCGAGACCACCCCGACCGGGTTCTTCATCAGGCCCACCGTCCTGGTGGCCGAGGCCGGCACGCGCATCGAGCAGGAGGAGGTCTTCGGGCCCGTGCTGACCGTCGTGCCCTACGACGGCGGCGACGAGGAGGCGCTGGCGGTGGCCAACGGCACGCCGTACGGCCTGTCCGGGGCGGTGTGGGCGAGCGACGTCGACCGCGCGACCGCCTTCGCCCGGCGGATGCGCACCGGCCAGGTCGCGGTCAACGGCGGGGTGTTCAACCCGACCGCCCCGTTCGGCGGCTTCGGGCAGAGCGGCTACGGCCGCGAGCTCGGCGCGCTGGGCATCGAGGAGTTCACGAACATGACCTCGCTGCAGTACTGACCGGCCGGTCCCGGGGGCGGCCGTCCATCGGATGGCCGCCCCCGGACCGGCTGTGTCCAGGCGTCCCAGGCGTTTCAGGCTTTCAAGTGCCCAGGCCTCCAAGCGCCTCAGGCCGCGTGCGCCCGGGCGTAGTCGTGCGCGATCCGGTCCGCCGCGGCCGTCAACGGCTCCACTAGGCGCTTGAGCTCGCGCGCCCGCCGGGAGGACAGCACGAGACCGATGGCGGCCACGGCCCTGCCCCCGACGAGGATCGGGGCCGCCGCCGAGCACGAGCCCAGGGTCATCTCCTCGAAGGTGAGCGCGTACCCCTGGGCGCGCACGGCGGCCAGCTCGCGGGCGAGCCTGCCGGGCTCGGTGACGGTGTGCGGGGTCGGCCGCTCCAGCCGCCGCGCCAGGTAGGAGCTGACGAACCACTCGGGCTCGTGCGCCAGCAGCGCCTTGCCGACGCCGGTCGGGTGCATGGGCAGGCGCGCGCCGGTCCGGGAGACGATCGGCACGGCCCGCCTGCCGTGCACCTTGTCCACGTACAGCACCTCCATGCCGTCGCGGACGGCGAGGTGCACGTTCTCCCCGGTGGTGACGAACAACTCCTGCAGCCAGGGGTGGGCGAGGTCCTGGAGCCGGGCGGGGGCGAGCTGGCCGAGCTCCCACAGCCGCATGCCGACGCGCAGGCGGCCGTCGGAGGTGCGGCTCAGCGCCTGCCACTCCTCCAGCTCGCCGACCAGCCGGTGCGCGGTGGTCAGCGGGAGCCCGCTCCTGCGGGCGATGTCCGAGAGGCTGAGCTGCGGGTGGGCGCTGTCGAACGCGCCCAGGATCGCCAGCACCTTGGAGGTGACCGAGCGCCCCGGCTCGCGCGCCCCACCAGCCATGATCGTCTCCCTGCGTCCGCCGTACGGCGGGCCCGGAGATCCCGTGCGGGATCCCGCGCCCGGGCCGCACCCGCGCTCCCGGAGAGAATCCTGCCCCGGTATTCCACTGAGCGGAAGACCAGGCTCGGTTTTCCCGGTCCGAGGCTGAATGCTCTCCTCCATGCGAACTCAGGTCGGAATCGTCGGGGCAGGTCCCGCCGGGCTCCTGCTCTCCCACCTGCTCCATCTGAACGGCATCGACTCGGTGGTCCTGGAACGCCGCAGCCGCGACTACGTGGAGCGGCGGGTGCGCGCGGGCGTGCTGGAACAGGGGACGGTGAACACCCTCATCGAGGCGGGGGTGGGGGAGCGGATGCTCGGAGAGGGGCTGCCGCACTCCGGGATCGAACTGCGCTACGGCGGTGCGGGCCACCGGATCGCCTTCGAGAAGCTGGTCCCCGGGCGGACCATCACGGTGTACGGCCAGCAGGAGGTCGTCAAGGACCTCATCGCCGCCCGCCTGGCCGTCGGCGGCGACATCCGCTTCGAGGTCGACGACGTGGCCGTGCACTCGCTGGAGGACTCGCCGTACATCACCTTCGGCGGCGAGCGCCTCGACTGCGACGTCATCGCCGGGTGCGACGGCTTCCACGGGGTGTCCCGGCCGTCGATCCCCGAGGGCGTGCTCACCGCCTACGAGAGGGAGTATCCCTTCGCCTGGCTGGGCATCCTGGCCCGGGTCAAGCCGTCGGCCGAGGAGCTGATCTACGCCTGCACCGAGCGCGGCTTCGCCCTGCACAGCATGCGTTCGCCCGAGGTCAGCCGCTTCTACCTCCAGGTGCCCGCCGAGGAGGACCCGGACGCCTGGCCGGACGAGCGGATCTGGGCTGAGCTGAAGGCCCGCCTGGAGACGGTGCCCGGCTTCACCCTCGCCACCGGGGAGATCATCGAGAAGGGCGTCACCCCGCTGCGCAGCTTCGTCACCGAGCCCATGCAGTACGGCCGGCTCTTCCTGGCCGGGGACGCCTCGCACATCGTGCCGCCGACCGGGGCCAAGGGGCTCAACCTGGCGGTCGCGGACGTGCGCGTGCTGAGCGAGGCGCTGACCCGCTTCTACGCCGACGGCTCCGCCGAACTGCTCGACCGCTACTCGGAGATCTGCCTCAAGCGGGTCTGGCGGGCACAGCACTTCTCCTGGTGGATGACGACGCTGCTGCACACCTTCGACTCCGACGACGCCTACGCGCGCCGGCTGCAGCTGTCGTACCTGGACTACGTGACCTCCTCGGAGGCGGCCGCGACGACGCTGGCGGAGAACTACGTGGGCCTGCCGTACGAGGCGCTCCGGTGAGCGGGACCACCGGAGCCGGCGCGGCCCCCGAGACGACGGACCCCGAGACGACGGACCCTGAGACGACGGACCCTGCATCTCGCCCCCGAAGGAAGCTGATGATCCACCCTCCCAACCTGAGCCCCGGCTACCGCAGCACGCTCCTGCGGGCGCCGTCCAAGCCGGCCGTCGCCTTCAAGGCGGACCCGGACGCGATCGAGCTGACCAGCCCGGTCTTCGGCCACGGGGAGGTCGGCGCGCTCGACGCCGACCTGACCCGGCAGCACGCGGGCGAGCCGATCGGCGAGCGCATCATCGTCACCGGCCGGATCCTCGACGACTCCGGACACCCGATCAGGAACACGCTGGTGGAGGTCTGGCAGGCCAACGCCGCCGGCCGCTACGCCCACGAGGGCGACCGGCATCCCGCGCCGCTGGACCCCAACTTCACCGGGGCCGGGCGGTGCCTGACCGATGGCGAGGGCCGCTACAGGTTCGTCACGATCAAGCCGGGCGCCTATCCGTGGCGCAACCACCCCAACGCCTGGCGGCCGGCGCACATCCACTTCTCGGTGTTCGGCACCGCCTTCACCCAGCGCCTGGTCACCCAGATGTACTTCCCGGGCGACCCGCTGTTCCCCTTCGACCCGATCATGCAGTCCGTCCCGGACCCGGTGGTCCGCGAGCGGCTCGTGGCCGCCTTCGACCTGGACGTCACCGAGCCGGAGTGGGCGCTGGGCTACCGCTTCGACGTCGTGCTCGGCCGTACCCCGATGGAGGACTGATGCTCACCCCTTCGCAGACCGTGGGACCGTTCTTCGGCCACGCCCTGCCCTACGAGGGCGGCCCCGACCTGGTGCCCGACGGGTACCCCGGGGCGATCACCGTCACCGGCCGGGTGCTCGACGGGGCGGGCGAGCCCGTGCCGGACGCGATGCTGGAGCTGTGGACGGGTGAGGCCGGCACCCGCGGCGTGCTGCGTCGCGGCGGGGAGGGCGCCTGCGGCTTCGGGCGCTGCGCCACCGCGCCCGACGGCACCTACCGGTTCCGCACCGCGCCCCCCGCCGGGCCGTACCTCGCGCTGCTGGTCTTCGCGCGGGGCCTGCTGTGCGCGGTCGCGACCCGCATCTACCTCCAGGACGGTCCCGACCCGCTGCTCGACAGCCTGGAGCCCGAGCGCCGGGCGACGCTGATCGCACAGCGAGACGGGGGCGTCTACCGCTTCGACGTCCGCCTCCAGGGCGAGGGGGAGACGGTCTTCCTTGAGTTCTGACCACGCGCCGGGGACGGAGCGGGCGGCGGCCGTACGGCACGGCGCGGTGACGGGTGCGGTGACGGGTGCAGGGACAGGAGCGGGTGCGGGGCCGGGTGTGGAGGCGGGGCGTACGGCGGTGCGGCTCCATCACCGCGTCGACGGCCCGGCCGGTGCGCCGCTGCTGGTGCTGGGCCCCTCGCTGGGCACCACGCTGGAGATCTGGGAACCGCAGATGGAGGCGCTGACCGCCTCCTGGCGGGTGCTGCGCTACGACCTGCCCGGCCACGGCGGCAGCGAACCCGTAGGGGGACCGGTCGCCGCCGGGCTGACCGTCGACGCGCTGGCCGAGGCCGTGCTGGAGCTGACCGGCGAGGAGCGGTTCGCCATCGGCGGCATCTCCCTGGGCGGGGCGGTCGCGGCCACCGTCGCCGCGCGGGGCTCCGGCAGGGTGACCGGCCTGGTGCTGTGCTGCACCTCCGCGCGGTTCGGCGAGCCCGGCCCGTGGCTGGAGCGGGCGGCGGCCGTACGGCGCGACGGTATGCGGCAGCTCGCGCAGACCCTGGTCGGCCGGTGGTTCACTCCCCGCTTCGCCGAGGACGACCCCGGCCGGATCTCCTGGGTCCTGGACATGCTGCACACCGTGGACCCCGGCTCCTACGCGGCCTGCTGCGAGGCCATCGCGGGTTACGATCTCATCGGCGGGCTGAACGCGATCACGGCGCCCACCCTGATCGTGGCGGGAGCCGACGACCCGGCCACCCCGGTCGACCACGCCCTCACCCTGGTCCGCGGCATCGACGGCGCCCTGCTGACCGTGGTGCCCGGCGCCCACCTGGCGAGCGTGGAACGGGCGGCGGCGGTCACCTCCGCGGTGACCCGCCACCTGCACGAGACCGGGCCGTCCGCGGACAGCGGGAACGGGCCGTCCGCAGACGGGTCCTCCTCGCGGAGGGACAGCCGGCGGATCGCGGGGACGCGGGATGACGACGACCGCTGGGCCGCCGGGATGCGGACCCGTCGTGAGGTGCTCGGGGACGACCACGTCGACCGGGCGATCGCCCGCACCACCGCCTTCACCGAGGACTTCCAGGACCTCATCACCCGCTACGCCTGGGACGAGATCTGGAACCGCCCCGGCCTGGACCGGCGCACCCGCAGCTGCGTCACGCTGACCGCGCTCGTGGCGGGCGGGCATCCGGAGGAGCTGGCCATGCACGTCCGCGCGGCCCTGCGCAACGGCCTGACGCCGGACGAGATCAAGGAGGTGCTCCTGCAGACGGCGGTCTACTGCGGGGTCCCCGCCGCCAACGCCGCCTTCGCGGTCGCCCAGCGCACCCTGGCGGAGGCGGGCGCCTGAACCGCGTCCCCGCCCGGATCCCGGCCTGGACCCGGGCGGGATCCGGACGGGATCCGGACGGGGAGAGCCACCTGGAGGGAACCCGGCCGCCGGAGGGACGAGGGCGGGAACCGGTTCCCGGGGAAGGGCGGCGGGCCGCCGGAGGGGACGGCACGTTTCCGCACGCCCGTTCACGGGCAATGCCTCATCGCCCACCGGTGTCCCGCGACCCGGTCCGCAGGAGTGGAGGCACGAACCCCCGATGAGAACGCTCTGGCTTTTCACCGACGGCGAATGGCGCGAGAGTGCGAGCGACGGCGTGATCGCCGTGGACGATCCGGCCACCGGCGATCGGGTGGGCGAATGCCCGCGCGGGTGCGAGGAGGACGTCCACGCCGCCGTACGGTCGGCGCGTGAGGCGGCACCCGGCTGGGCGCGCGTGGCCCCCGCCGAGCGGGGCGCGATCCTGCGCCGCGCCGCCGCCCGGGTCAGGGAGCACGCCGACGAGCTGGCCCGGCTGGTGACCCGGGAGATGGGCAAGCCGCTGGCCGACGCGCGCGGTGGCGTCGAGGCCGGGGCCGGGACCCTCGAACAGTACGCCGAGCTGGGCCCCCTGCACGGCGGCCGGACCCTGCAGGGCGGCTGGGGCGCGACCGACCTGATGGTCCGCGAGCCGCTGGGCGTGGTCGCCGCCATCACCCCGTGGAACGACCCGGTGGCGATCGCGTGCGGCCTGATCGGCGCCGCGCTGGTGACGGGGAACACGGTGGTGCACAAACCGTCCGAGCGCACCCCGCACACCGGGGCCCGTCTGGTCGAACTGCTCGCCGCCGACCTGCCCCCGGGAACCCTCACCATGGTCGCCGGAGACCAGAGCGCCGGCTGGCCGCTGGCCGCCCACCCCGACGTCGACCTGGTGGCCCACGTGGGCTCCAGCGAGGCGGGCCGCCAGATCGCCGCCGTCGCCCACGGGCGGGTGCTCCGCGAGAACGGCGGCAAGGACCCGCTCATCGTGGACGAGGGCGTCGACCCGAAGTGGGCGGCCGGGCAGGCCGCGCTCGGCTGCTTCGCCAACGCCGGGCAGATCTGCGTCGCCGTCGAGCGGATCTACGTGCACCGGGCGGTGGCCGAGTCGTTCACCGCCGCCCTCGTCGCCGAGGCCGAGGGGCTGCGGATGGGCTCGGGACTCGAGGATTCGACCACCCTGGGCCCCATGGTCGACGGCCGCCAGCGCGATCTCGTCGACGAGCACGTCCGCTCGGCGGTGGCCGCGGGCGCGAAGCTGCTGACCGGCGGTGAGGTCCCCGACGGGCCGGGCACCTTCTACCCGGCGACCGTGCTGGCCGACTGCTCCGACGACATGCCCGTGATGCGGGAGGAGACCTTCGGGCCGGTGGCGGCGGTCCGCGTGGTGGACAGCTTCGACGAGGCGCTCGCACTGGCCAACAGTGGCGAGTACGGCCTGGCGGCGACGGTGCTCACGCCCTCACTCGCGCACATGCAGCGGGCCTGGCGCGAACTGCGGGCCGGCACAGTGAAGATCAACGCCGTCTTCGGCGGAGCCCCCGGCGGCGCGGCCCAGCCCCTGGGCGCCAGCGGCCAGGGCTTCGGCTACGGCCCGGAACTGCTCGACGAGATGACCCACACCAAGGTCGTGCACATCGCCACCCCCGAGACCGGCTGACCTCCGAGATCACCCCGGCCGGATGGTGAGATATCCGGTTCGTGGGTTCGGTCGCCTGGTCGGGTGGCCGGGTGTGAGCAGGTGGTGAAGCGTGTGCTCTGGAGTGCCGGCCGGATGGTGAGATATCCGGTTCGTGGGTTCGGTCGCCTGGTCGGGTGGCCGGGCGTGGGCAGGTGGTGAAGCGTGTGCTCTGGAGTGCCGGCCGGATGGTGAGATATCCGGTCCGCGAGCCCGATCCCCCGGTCGGGTGGCCGGGGGATCGGGCAGGCGGTCGAGCGGCTGGATTCTCGGTCGGCCGGTGAACCTGCTGGGTCTCGGTCAGGTGACGGAGCGGTTCACCGGCGTGGGCCGGGTCAGACGGTGAAGCGGC
>NZ_BOOJ01000072.1 GCF_016863175.1 Paraplanobispora siamensis | reverse complement strand
CCCCGCGTCCGAGCCGCACCAGGCCGGATGCGACCGCGTCCGAGCCGCACCCTCCGCCTGCCGGCACCCCCGTCACCCGCCCCGGCAGGCCCCCCTTCCGCATCTCTTCACGCATCCGATCCCGCGGCGATCCCGACGGGGTCCGCATCACGGAGCACACGACATGGCATTCAACCTGCGCAACCGCAGCTTCCTGAAGGAACTCGACTTCACCCCGGAGGAGTTCAAGTATCTGATCAAACTGGCCGCCGACCTCAAGGCCGCCAAGTACGCCGGCACCGAGCGGCAGCGGCTCAGGGGCAAGAACATCGCCCTGATCTTCGAGAAGACCTCCACCCGCACCCGCTGCGCCTTCGAGGTCGGCGCCTACGACCAGGGCGCGGGCGTCACCTACCTCGACCCGAGCGGCTCGCAGATGGGCCACAAGGAGTCGGTCAGGGACACCGCCCGGGTGCTGGGGCGGATGTACGACGGCATCGAGTTCCGCGGCCGCAAGCAGGCCCACGTCGAGGAGCTGGCCGCCTACTCCGGCGTGCCGGTCTGGAACGGCCTGACCGACGAGTGGCACCCCACGCAGATGCTCGCCGACATGCTCACCATGCAGGAGCACAGCGACAAGCCCCTGCACGAGGTGTCGTACGCCTACCTCGGCGACGCCCGCAACAACATGGGCAACTCGCTGCTGGTCACCGGCGCCATGCTCGGCATGGACGTGCGCCTGGTGGCGCCCCGGTCGCTGTGGCCCGACGAGGTCGCGGTCGTCAAGCCCGCCCTGGAGCTGGCCGAGACCACCGGCGCGCGCATCACCCTCACCGAGGACGTCGCCGAGGGCGTGCGGGGCGTCGACTTCCTCTACACCGACGTGTGGGTCTCCATGGGAGAGCCCAAGGAGGTGTGGGAGGAGCGCATCGGGCTGCTCATGCCGTACCAGGTGAACACCGCCCTGGTCGAGGCGACCGGGAACCCGGGCGTCAAGTTCATGCACTGCCTGCCGGCCTTCCACAACCGGGAGACCGCGGTCGGCGACGAGCTGTTCGTCAAGACCGGCCACGAGGCGCTGGAGGTGACCGAGGAGGTCTTCGAGTCCTCCCGCTCCATCGTCTTCGACCAGGCCGAGAACCGCCTGCACACCATCAAGGCCGTCATGGTCGCCACCCTGGGGGACTGAACGATGCGCGTACTGGTCGCCCTCGGGGGCAACGCGCTGCTGAGGCGGGGGCAGAAGCCCGACGCCGACCTGCAGCAGGACAACGTCAGCCTGGCCGCCGCCTCGCTGGCCGAACTGGCCCGGGAGCACGAGCTGATCATCACGCACGGCAACGGCCCGCAGGTCGGGGTCCTGGCGCTGGAGAGCGCCAGCGACCCCAATCTCACCAGGCCCTACCCGTTCGACACGCTCGGCGCCCAGACCCAGGGCATGATCGGCTACTGGATGCTCCAGGCCCTGCAGAACGCGCTGCCGGGACGTCAGGTCATCGCCATGATCAACCAGACGCTCGTCTCGGCGGTGGACCCGGCCTTCGACGACCCGACCAAGTTCGTCGGCCAGGTCTACGACCGGGACGAGGCCGAGAAGCTCGCCGCGGAGAACGGCTGGACGGTCAAGCCCGACGGGCCGTACTGGCGCAGGGTGGTGCCCTCGCCCCATCCGCAGCGGGTGGTGGAGACCCGGCTGATCCGGGGACTGATCCGCCAGGGCGTCGTGGTGGTCTGCGCGGGCGGCGGCGGCATCCCGGTCATCCGCAACGAGAAGGGCCGGCTGCAGGGCATCGAGGCGGTCATCGACAAGGACCTCACCGGGTCGATGCTCGCCGAGGCGCTCGAATGCGACGCCTTCCTGGTCCTGACCGACGTGCCACGGGTCATGCGGGACTTCGGCACCCCAGGGCAGCAGGAGATCGGCCACACGACCCCGCACGAGCTGCGCGGGCTGGACTTCCCCGCCGGGTCGATGGGGCCGAAGGTGGAGGCGGCCTGCCGGTTCGTGGAGACCACCGGCGACATGGCCGCCATCGGCAGGCTGGACCAGGCCCGGCAGATCCTGGAGGGTACGGCGGGCACCATCGTCACGCCCAACGCCACCTGGCCCCTGGCCAGCACGCTGTAGCCCGCCGGATCCCGGGGCGGCGTCCCGGGCGCGCGCGGTTCCCGGGAACGCACCGGTTCCCGGGGACCGGTGCGTTCCCGGGCCGCCGCCGGACGCCCCGGTATGGCCGTACGGATTCAAGCGATGACGTTGCGTAATATTCCTTCATGTCGAAACCAGATGCCGCACTCCAGACCCTCGTAGACGTCGTCACCCACACCCAGTCCGGGATCAGCATCACCGTGACGGTCAACGGCGCGCCCATCACCGGGATCCTCATCTCCGCTGAGGAGTTCGCCGCCAACGTCGCCCAGCAGATAAGCCGGGCACACGACCTCGTGTCCGAGGACGTCAAGGGATTCAACCTCCTCTTCGAGCACCTGGGTGAGGCCGCCCGCGGAGAGTTCATGCACCTGCGCAACGCGCATCTGACCGCGGGCGCCGAACTCCCCCAGGGGGAGGGCGGCTGGTGGCGCATCCGGATCGCCGACGTCAGCGGATGGTCCTGCGGCCACCTTCCACGCTGAGGCGGCCGGCCGGGGCGGCGGGGTCAGCGGGCCCGGCCGCCGGCGGGCTGGCGGGGCCGCAGCGCCCCCGCCGACAGGCCCATGAAGGCCGCCAGGGCGGCGGGGATGGCCAGCGCGCCGGGCAGGCCGACGAGTTCGGAGACGATGCCGATGATGGCCGGCCCGGCGACCAGGCCGCTGTAGCCGACGGTGGCGACCTGGGCGATGGCCTGCCCGGCCCGGGCGGGGTCGTGGTTGCCCGCGGCGGAGAAGACCTGGGGGACGATGGTGGCCAGGCCGAGGCCGAACAGGGCGAACCCCGCGATCGCGACGGGGACGTTGCCGATGATCAGCGCGGTGCCGAGACCGAGGGCGGCGACGGCGCCGGAGACGCGCACCAGCAGGACGGGCCCGTAGCGCAGGGCGAGGTGGTCGCCGGCGAAGCGGCCGACGGTCATGGCGGTGGAGAAGACGGCGAAGCCGAGGGCGGCGACGCTCTCGGAGGCGCCGAGGTCCTCGAAGAGATAGACGGAGGTCCAGTCGACGGCGGCGCCCTCGCCGACGAGGCCGGCGAAGGCGACGACGCCCATGAGGATGATCCAGCCGGTCCACGGAGTCCGGCCGGCGGGGGCGGAGGAGTCCTCCCGGGCCGCCTCCGCCCGGGGCAGCAGGTGACGCCCGGCGTACAGGGAGATGAGGGCCAGGGCCAGGCCGGTGGTCAGGAGGGTGACGCCGGCGCCGAGGCCGAGCAGCGCGAACAGGCCGCCGACGCCGGCGCCGATGAGGCCGCCGATGCTGAACATGCCGTGGAAGGAGGACATGATGGGGCGGCCGTAGCGGCGCTCGACCTCGACGCCGTGGGCGTTCATGGAGACGTCGAGGGAGGCGTTGACGACGCCGTACAGGAACAGGACGACGAGAAGGCTGACGAGATCGGGTGCGTAGCCGGCGGGGATGATGGCCAGGGCGGTGCCGATGCCGGCCGGGACGATCACGCGGGCGCCGCCGAAGTGGTCGGTCAGCCGGCCGGCGAAGCGCATGCCGACGATGAGGCCGACGGCGATGGCGAGCAGGGCGTAGCTGAGCTGACCGTCGGTGAGGCCGAGGCTGCTCTTGACCGCCGGGATGCGCGCGGCCCAGACGCCGGAGACGGTGCCGAGCAGGATGAAGAAGTAGGACACGGCTCGGCGGGCCCTGGCGGCCTGCTGGGTCGTGGCGGAACTCATTGGGCCCCCGAGGTCGATGATCAGCTCAGAATGGTCATTCAACCATCTAGCGGGCGAAAAGCCTTCAGCAGTCGAAAAGCCTTCAACGGCCGAAAAGCCCAACGGTCGAAAAAGCCTCCCGCCCGCGCGGGGAGAGCGCCCGGCGCCGCTCAGTGCACCGAGAAGCCGCCGTCGACGCAGATGGCCTGGCCGGTGATGTAGTCACCGGCCGGGGAGGCGAGCAGTACGGCCAGGCCCGCGAAGTCGGCCGGCAGGCCGTTGCGGCCGAGCATGGAACGGGCGGCCAGGGCCTCGACGCGGCCGGGGACGGCCTGGGCCGGTTCGGTCAGGGGCGTCAGGACGAAGCCCGGGATGATGGTGTTGCTGGTGACGCCGTGGGGGGACCACGCCTCGGCCTGGGAGCGGGACAGCCCGGTGATGGCGGCCTTGGATACGCCGTAGGCGCCGCTGTCGCCGAAGGCGGAGATGCTCTGCTGGGAGCCGATGTTGATGATGCGCCCCCAGCCGCGCGCGGCCATGCGGGGGCCGTAGTGCTGGCCCAGCAGATAGGGCGCGGTGATGTTGAGGGCCATGGTCTGCTCGTAGTCCTCGACGGTGAGGTCGGCCATGGGACGGCGGATGTTGTTGGCGGCGTCGTTGACGAGGATGTCGATGTCGCCGTGGTGGTCGGCGGCCTGGGCGCAGACGCGCTCGAGGTCGGCGCGCTCGCCGAGGTCGGCGCTGATGGAGGCGGCCTCGACGCCGTGCTCGCGCAGCCGCGCGGTGGCGGCCTCGAGCTGTCCCGGGCGGCGGGCGACGATGACGATGCGGGCGCCGGCGCGGCCGAGGGCCTCGGCGATGGCGTAGCCGATGCCGGAGCTGCCGCCGGTGACGAGGGCGGTACGGCCGGCCAGGGAGAACAGGTCGTCGAGATATCCAGACACGACCAGGGAACCTATCATCCCACCTTTGATTCCGGGGGATCTTCGTAAAGTTCGGTGGCCACGGCCTGCACGCGGTCCATGACGTCGCACAGGTCGCGCAGGAGCCGGGTGTCCAGGCGCTGCAGCAGCAGCCGGAAGTCGTCGATGCCCGACTCGGAGATCCGCTCCACGAGGGTGCGGCCCTCGGGGGTCAGCTCGACGCGGCGCACACGGCGGTCGTTGGGGTCCTCGCGCCGGGTGACGAGGCCGTGGCCGATGAGGCGGTCGACGATGCCGGTGACGGTGCCGAGCCCGACGCCCAGGTGCTGGGCGAGGTCCTGGCCCGAGGCCGATCCCCGTACCGACAGCAGGAGGACGACCTTCAGTTGGCGCATCGTCAGGTTGGAGTCGAGCAGGGGGGAGGACTGCTGACGGCTCTCCGCGAAGAAACGGCCCAGCTCGCGCTGTATCTGCCCGATCCGGTCGATCAGCCGGTCGCGTTCGTCGTCCACACTCACCTCTCGCTTCCTGAGAAGGTTATCAGGATTGTAAGGACGCATTAAATATTCGTGTAGGGCGAAGTGTTAGTCTGGGGCGAAATTTACTGTGACGTCCCTAGGAGTCCCGCCCTCATGACCGCCTTGGCCAGGTTGAGCCTCGCCAACCGCAGCCTCGTCATAATGATCGCGGTCGTGTTGAGCGCCTTCGGCGCCTTCGCGATCCCGTCGTTGAAACAACAGTTGCTCCCCTCGCTTTCGTTCCCGGGAGCCTTCGTGGTGGCCCCGTACATCGGCGCCTCCCCCGAGATCGTCGAGGACCAGGTCACCCGGCCGATCGAGAACAGCTTCCAGGGCATCGCGGGGGTCACCGAGGTGACGTCCACCTCCCGGGAGGGGATGTCGCAGGTCCAGGTGGCCTTCGAGTACGGCACCGACATCGAGGCCGCCGTCAGCAAGATGCAGCAGGCCGTCTCGCGCATCGACAACCAGCTGCCGGAGGGCGTGGAGCCGCAGGTCCTGGCCGGCGGCACCGACGACATCCCGGTGCTGGTGCTGGCGGTGGGCGACGCCGGCGACGCCCGGGCCACGGCCGACAAGCTGGAGCGGAGCGTCATCCCGGAGCTGAGGGCGGTCGAGGGCGTCCGCGAGGCGACGGTGACCGGCGTCCGCGAGGAGAACGTGATCATCACCCCGGATGCGGGGAAGCTCGCGGTGCGCGGCCTGCAGCCGACCGCGATCACCGACGCGCTCCGGGCCAACGGCCAGCCGATCCCGGCCGGCAGCCTGACCGAGGACTCGATGTCGCTGACCGTCCAGGTCGGCAGCCGGATCGGCTCGATCGAGGAACTGCGCGACCTCTATCTGACCCCGGCGGTGCCGGCCCAGGCCCAGCAGGGCCAGCCGGGTCAGGGCCGGCAGCCGGGCCAGGCCCAGCAGGGTCAGGCCCAGCAGGGTCAGGGACAGCAGACCCAGCAGGGTCAGGGACAGCAGACCCAGCGCCGCCAGGCGGCCCCCGAGCCGGTCAAGCTCGAGGACGTCGCCACGGTGGAGCGCGAGCCCGCCGACGCGACCACGCTGACCCGCACCAACGGCGAGCCCAGCCTGGGCATCTCGATCACGATGACGCCCGACGGCAACGCGGTGGCGATCTCGCACGCGGTCCAGGAGATGCGGGCCGACATCGTCCGCGCGGTCGGCGACGCCTCCGAGGTGACGGTCGTCTTCGACCAGGCGCCCTACGTGGAGCGCTCGATCGAGGACCTGACCACCGAGGGCCTGCTGGGCCTGGCCTTCGCGGTGCTGGTCATCCTGGTCTTCCTGCTGTCGGTGCGCTCGACGCTGGTGACGGCGGTGTCGATCCCGCTGTCGGTGGTGATCGCGCTGATCGCGCTGTGGCTGGGCGACTACTCGCTCAACCTGCTCACCCTGGGCGCGCTGACGATCGCGGTCGGGCGGGTGGTCGACGACTCGATCGTGGTGCTGGAGAACATCAAACGGCACATGGGGTACGGCGAGGCCAAACGCGACGCCGTACTGGCCGGTGTGCGCGAGGTGAGCGGCGCGGTGACGGCCTCGACGCTGACGACGGTGGCGGTGTTCGCGCCCATCGCGGTGGTCGGCGGCATGGTGGGGCAGCTGTTCGCGCCCTTCGCGATCACGGTGACGGTGGCGCTGCTGGCCTCGCTGCTGGTGTCGCTGACGGTGATCCCGGTGCTGGCCTACTGGTTCCTCAAGGCCCCGGTGCTCACCCCGGAGCAGGCGCGGGCGGTCCGCGAGGAGGCCGAGGCCAAGGAGCTGCGCAGCCCACTGCAGCGCGCCTACCTGCCGGTGCTGCGCTTCGCCACCCGGCGGCGCCTGGTGACGGTCCTGATCGGCATCGTGGTGTTCGTCGGCACGATGGGCCTGGCCGGGCGGCTGGAGACCAACTTCCTGGACTCCTCCGGGCAGGACACGATCTCGATCAGCCAGCGGATGCCGGTCGGCACCGACCTGGCCAGCACCGACGCCGCGGCCAAGAAGGTCGAGGAGGTGCTCGCCGACCTCGAGAGCGAGGGCGTGCAGTCCTACCAGGTCAACGTCGGCGGCGGTGGCGGCTTCCTGGGCGGCGCCACCGGCGGCGGCGGCGACCGCGCCTCCTACTCGGTGACGGTGGCCGAGGAGACCGACTCCACCGCGCTGGAGAGCACGCTGCGCGAGCGGCTGACCGCGCTGAAGGACGCCGGTGAGATCACCGTGGGCGGCGGCGGTGGCGGCGGCATGGGCGGCTCCGCCAACCAGCTCCAGGTGATCGTGCAGGCGCCGGACCTGGCGACGCTGGAGACGGCCGCCGAGACCGTGCGCGGCGCGATGGCCGGCCTGGACGGGCTGCGCGACGTCTCCTCCAACCTGGAGGCCAGCGCCGAGCGCATCCACGTCGAGGTGGACCGGGAGAAGGCCGCCGCCAGGGGACTCAGCGAGGCGGCGATCGGCCAGCTCGTCGCGCAGCGCTTCCGCGGCGCGCCGCTGGGCGAGATGACGCTGGACGGGCAGGCGGGCGATGTGATCCTGCGCAGCGGTGACGCGCCGGAGAACATCGACGACGTCCGCGAGCTGAAACTGCCGACCGCGGCCGGTCTGATCGAGCTGGCCGACGTGGCCGATGTGAAGAAGGTCGCCGGGCCCACGCAGGTGACCCGGATCGACGGTGAGCGCAGCGCCACGGTCTCGGGTACGGCCACCGCCAGCGACCTGGGCAGCGTGACGCAGGAGATGACGACGAAGCTGGAGGGCCTGACCCTGCCGGCCGGCGCCTCCTACACGATCGGCGGCGTCAGCGCCGACCAGGCCGAGGCGTTCGGCCAGCTCGGGCTGGCGATGCTGGCCGCGATCGCGATCGTCTTCATGATCATGGTGGCGACGTTCCGCAGCTTCGCCCAGCCGCTGATCCTGCTGGTGTCCATCCCGTTCGCGGCGACCGGCGCGATCGGCCTGCTGCTGCTGACGGACACGCCGCTGGGCGTTCCGGCCCTGATCGGCATGCTGATGCTGATCGGCATCGTGGTCACCAACGCGATCGTGCTGATCGATCTGATCAACCAGTACCGCGAGCAGGGCATGGGCATCGTGGACGCGGTGGTCGAGGGAGGACGCCGCCGCCTGCGGCCCATCCTGATGACCGCGGTCGCGACGATCTTCGCGCTGATCCCGATGGCCCTGGGCCTGACCGGGTCGGGCGGGTTCATCTCCCAGCCGCTGGCCATCGTGGTGATCGGCGGCCTGCTGTCCTCGACGCTGCTGACGCTGGTCCTGGTCCCGACCCTGTACGTGATGCTGGAGCGGACCAAGGAGCGCTTCCGCCGCAGGAAGAACGAGGGCCCCGAGCCCGAGGCGGAGGTCTCCGAGAAGGAGGAGCTGGCCAAGGCCGCCACGTAACCGGCCCTGTCTCCTCGATCGCCGTACGGCGGGCGCGCCCGCCGTACGGCGAGAGGGGGAGGGGTGGGCGGGAGCGCGGACGGGGCGTCGATAGACTGCGGCAACGTGACTTCCAAGCCGCGTATCCCCAATGTCCTGGCCGCTCGTTACGCCTCCGCGGAGCTGGCCCGCCTGTGGTCCCCCGAGTACAAGGTGGTGGCCGAGCGGCGCCTGTGGCTGGCCGTGCTGGCGGCGCAGGCGGAGCTGGGGATCGAGGTCCCCGAAGGGGTCGTGGCCGACTACGAGAAGGTGCTGGAGCGGGTCGACCTGGGCTCCATCGCCGAGCGCGAGCGGGTCACCCGCCACGACGTCAAGGCCCGCATCGAGGAGTTCAACGCCCTGGCCGGGCACGAGCACGTGCACAAGGGCATGACCTCGCGCGACCTGACCGAGAACGTCGAGCAGTTGCAGATCCGCGACAGCCTGGTGCTGGTGCGCGACCGGTGCGTGGCGCTGCTGGCCAGGCTGGCCGAGCTGGCCGCCGAGCACTCGGGCACCGTGATGGCCGGCAGGTCGCACAACGTGGCCGCCCAGTCGACCACCCTGGGCAAGCGTTTCGCCTCGGCCGCCGACGAACTGCTGGTGGCCTTCGCCCGGCTGGAGGAACTGATCGCCCGCTACCCGCTGCGCGGGATCAAGGGCCCGGTCGGCACCGCCCAGGACATGCTGGACCTGCTGGGCGGCGACCGGGGCAGGCTGGCCGAGCTGGAGGACCGGGTCGCCGCGCACCTGGGCTTCGCCCACCGCTTCACCAGCGTCGGGCAGGTCTACCCCCGCTCGCTGGACTACGAGGTGCTCACCGCGCTGGTGCAGCTGGCCGCCGCGCCGTCGTCGCTGGCCAAGACGATCCGGCTGATGGCCGGGCACGAGCTGGTCACCGAGGGCTTCGCCGAGGGACAGGTCGGCTCCTCGGCGATGCCGCACAAGATGAACACCCGCTCGTGCGAGCGGGTCAACGGGCTGACGGTGATCCTGCGCGGCTACGCGTCGATGGGCGGCGAGCTGGCCGGGGACCAGTGGAACGAGGGCGACGTGTCCTGCTCGGTGGTGCGCCGGGTCGCGCTGCCGGACGCGTTCTTCGCCTTCGACGGGCTGGTGGAGACGATGCTGACGGTCCTGTCGGAGTTCGGCGCCTTCCCCGCGGTCGTGGCCGCCGAGCTGGACCGCTACCTGCCGTTCCTGGCCACGACGAAGATGCTGATGGCCGCGGTGCGCGCCGGGGTGGGCCGGGAGACGGCGCACGAGCTGATCAAGGAGCACGCGGTGGCGTCGGCGCTGGCCATGCGCGAGCGCGGGGCGGGCAACGAGCTGCTGGACCGGCTGGCGGCCGACGAGCGCTTCCCGCTGGACCGGGCCGGGCTGGACGCCCTGCTGGCCGACCGGATCGCGTTCACCGGCGCCGCGGCCGAACAGGTCGAGGCCGTCGTGGCGCGCGTCGGTGAGATCGCCGCCCGCTACCCGCAGGCCGCCGCCTATGTCCCCGGCGAGATCCTGTAGCCGCGTGGAGCTGACTCGCATCGAGGACGTGGCCGCCGCGTCCGGTGACGACATCATGGTCATGTGGGCCGCCCAGGGGCTGCGCGGCGGAGTGCGGGCGTGGGCCCTGGGCGGGGCGGTGGCGGTGGCCAGCCCCGACCTCAACCGCCGCGACCGGCTCACCGTGTGCGGCCCCGCGCCCGAGGCTGCCAAGCTGGTACGGCTGGCGCTGCCCGAGCTGGGGCCGGACTACCGGCTGACGGGCGAGCGGTCCCTGGTGGAGGAGGTGGTGCGGCGCCTGCCGGGAGCACGGGTCCTGGGGAGCTTCGAGTGGATGGACACCGGCCGGGACGGCGGGGCCGTACAGGAAAGCGCCGTGCAGGAAAGCGCCGTGCAGGAAAGCGCCGTGCAGGAAAGCGCCGTGCAGGAACGCATCGGCGGGGACGAGGGCGTGGGGTGGCTGCCGCCCGGGGCCGACGGCGAGGTGACGGAGCTGCTGGCCGAGGCGTCCCCGTCGGCGTGGGCGGTACCGGGTCTGCCGGGGATCCGCCGCTGGGCCGGGGTCCGTGAGGGCGGCGGGCTGGTGGCCACCGCCGCCGACGCCTGGTCCTCGCCGCAGGTCGGGTTCATCGCGGGGGTGGCCACCGCCCCCGCCTTCCGGGGGCGCGGCCTGGGGGAGGCGGTGTGCCGGTTCGCCATCGCGGAGCTGGCCGCCGCGCACGGCCGGGTCGCGCTGGTGGTCGACACCGACAACCTGAGCGCGATCCGCGTCTACGAGCGTCTCGGCATGCGGATCGTCCCGGTCGCCGCCGCCGCGCTGACCCCCTCCTAGTCTCGCCGGCCCGGCCCGGCCCGGCCCGGCCCGGCGCGGTCGGCCGGGCGGTCAGCGGAAGTCGTCGGCGTGGTCGGCGGCCCACCGGGCGAAGGTACGGCCCGGCCTGCCGGTGACCTGCTCGACGTCGGGCAGGACCGGGGCGTTCATGTCGGGATGCTCGCCCATCTCCAGGAACCACTCGATGACGATCTCGGGGTAGACGTCCTTCCAGTGCTCGCGGGCCTGGTCGGGCGTCAGCTCGACGAAGCGGATCTCGCGGCCGATCGCCCGGCCGATCATCCGCACGGCGTCGGCGCGCCTGACCGGTTCCGGGCCGGTCGGCGTGTAGGTCCTGCCCGCGTGGCCGTCGTGCAGCAGCGCGGCCATGGCCACGGCGGCGATGTCGGCCTCGTGGACCATCGCGCTGGTCCAGTCGCCGAACGGCGCCCGCACGACGCCCTCGTTCTTGATCGATTCGGCCCACTCCCAGGTGTTGGCCATGAACTCGCCGGGGAACAGGTGGGTCCACTCCAGGCCGGAGTCCTCCACCGCCTTCTTCACCGCCCGGCTCTCGCTCTCCAGCGGGTCGTCGTCGTCCCGGCTCGGATCGTCGTGGCCGAGATGGGTGACGCGCCGCACCCCGGCCCGGCGGGCCAGGTCGAGGATCTCCGGGGCGGTGGTCAGCGGGCCGTAGCCGTCCATCGCGACCAGGTGCATGCGCTCGACTCCCCGGAAGGCGGGGATGAGGGTCTCGGGCCTGGCGAAGTCGCCGCGGACGACCTCGACCTGCTGCGGCAGTTCCGCCGCCGCGGGCGAGCCGGGGTCGCGGGTCAGCGCCCGCACCCGGTGGCCGGCCGCCACGAGCTGCCGGACGAGGCTGCCTCCGACGGTTCCCGTCGCCCCGGTGACCAGAATGGGCATCGTTCCTCCCGGTGATCATGCGAACGGCCGGCGGGCACGCCGAAGAAACCCCAGGCGGGGGCCGGTTCGCGGATGCTTCATCCTTGACCACCGCATCCGGGTGAGGCAAACGTGAACAGTGCGTTCATGTTTTTGCCGACCTGCGCGAACGCGACTCCCGGACGGGCTGGGCAAGGGCCGCCGGGCGCGTTCTCCCGGCGCTGTCCCCCCGCTGAGCTGCGATTCCCCGATCCGCCAGAAAAATCATGAAAATCCGTTCGCGGTCCCCGCGGGGCGGCCGCCGTGCCGCAGAGGGCCGGCGCCGGGAAAACCACGTGCGCGTGGCGGGAGCGGCAGGCAGAGTGGGCGGAATGATGTCCAGTTTCGTGCCTGGTTTGGAGCTGTCGCGTGACTTCTACGGTGAGGTCGTGCGCCCGCTGGTCACCGACGTCCCGCACAGTGCCGCGCTGATCGGCCCGGGTTCGGAGGTTCTGGCGTTCGACACCGAGCGTTCCACCGACCATGACTGGGGACCGCGGGTCGTTCTGTTCGTCACCGCCGGACTGGTGCGGGAGGTGCGGGAGGCCGTCGCCCGGAGCCTGCCGCCCGCCTTCGGCGGTTATCCCACTGTCTTCGGCGGCCGGCACGGGGTCGAGGTGGCCGAGCCCGGCCAATGGTTCGCCCACCGGCTCGGCTTCGACCCCCGCCGCGGCCCGGCCACCCTGGACTGGCTGTCGGCGCCCTGGCAGCGGCTGGCCGAGGTCACCCGGGGAGAGGTCTTCCACGACGGGCTGGGATCCCTGGAGGAGTCGCGGGCCGCGCTGCGCTGGTACCCCACCGACCTGTGGCGTTACGTGCTGGCCGGACAGTGGCGGCGCCTGGCCCAGGAGGAGGCCTTCCCCGGCCGGTGCGGCGAGGTCGGCGACGACCTGGGCTCGGCCGTCGTGACCGCCCGGCTGGCCCGCGACGTGATGCGGCTGGCCCTGCTGATGCGCCGCCGCTATCCGCCCTACACCAAGTGGCTGGGCAGCGGCTTCGCCCGCCTGTCCGGGGCGGCCGAGCTCGGCGACGCCCTGTCGCGGGCGATGGCCGCGCGGGACTGGCGCGAACGGGAACGGCACCTGAGCCGGGCCTACGAGCGGGTGGCGGCCCTGCACAACCGGCTGGGCCTGACCGAACCGCTGGACCCCTCCGTGCGCGGCTTCCACTCGCGGCCGTTCCAGGTCCTCGACGCCCGGCGCTTCGCCGACGCGCTGACGGCCTCCATCACCGACCCGGCCGTGGCGGCGCTGCCCCCGCTGGGATCGGTCGACCAGTTCGCCGACTCCGCCGACCTGCTCACCGACCCGGGGAGATGCCGTGCCATGACGCGCGCCGTACTCGGCGTCTGATATCCGGTCGCCTCATGACACCGGCGGGCCCGGAGCCTCCGGAGTGCGGGGCCGGGCGCGGGCTGCCCGGCTCGCCGGAGGTCTTCATCGTGATCGGCTCCGCTTATGTGTACGTCAAAATCAGGAGCCGCGCGCCGGAAATCCGCTGAGACGCCCCGAGCATGGGAGATGCTGATCGCTGCTCTTTCCCGGATGCAGACGAGGGGGCGCGATGCTTCGGGGGAAACATCGGGAGCCGGGGGCGGCCGTCCCGGTCTCCGGCGAGGCGGGGGACCGGATCGCCGCGATCGACGCCCTGCGGGGGTTCGCGCTGCTGGGCATCGTGGTGGTCAACATCGCCTACCTGGCCTCGGGACACCGGATGGCCGGGCTCGCCGAGCCCTGGTTCTCCGCGCCGCTGGACTGGGAGGTCCGCTGGACCGTCACTCTTCTCTTCGAGAACAAGTTCTATCTGCTCTTCTCCTTCCTGTTCGGCTACAGCTTCACCCTCCAGATCGACTCGGCCGCCAGGTCGGGGAAGGCGTTCGTCCCGCGGTTCCTGCGGCGGCTGGCCGGGCTGTTTCTGCTCGGCGTCGCCCACGCGGTGCTGCTGTTCCCCGGTGACATCCTGGTCACCTACTCCGTCGTCGGCCTGGTCCTGCTGGCCGCCCGGCGCCTGCCCGCCCGCGCGGCGATGACCTGCGCCGCCGCGCTGACCGCGCTGCTCGCGCTGGGCCTGTTCCTGCTGGCCGCGCTGGCCCTGCTCGGCGCCGACGCCTCCGGGATGGTGGCGGGGGACGCGGCCGAGGCGGCGCGGACCGACCGGGCCCTCGGCGGCTCGGCGACGGCGATCATCACCGAGCACGTGCACGCGCTGGAGAAGATCGTCATACTCCGGGTGTTCTTCCAGGGGCCCGCCGTCCTGGCCGCCTGCCTGGTCGGACTGGCCGCCGGCAGGCACCGGGCGCTCGCCGGCGTCTGCGGGCACACCGCCGTGCTCAGGAGGATCCAGCTGGTGGGCTTCCCCGTGGGGCTGGTCGGGGCGCTGCTGTACGCGCACTCGACCTGGTCGGGCGACGGCGTCCGCCACGGCGCCTACCACATGGCCGGCCAGGCGGTGGACCTGCTCACCGCGCCGCTGCTGGCCGCCGCCTACGCCGCGACGCTGCTGCGCCTGCTGCCCGCCGCGCCGCGGCTGACCGGCGCGCTCGTGCCGCCGGGGCGGATGGCGCTGACCAACTATCTCGGCCAGTCGCTGATCTGCTCGATGGTGTTCACCGGTTACGGGCTGGGGCTGGTGGGCCGGCTCAGCCCGATGACCGTGGTGACGATCGCCGTCGCGATCTTCCTGCTTCAGGCCGGGTACAGCCGCCTGTGGCTGCGCCGCCACCGCTACGGCCCGGCGGAGTGGCTGCTGCGGTGGCTCACGAACGCGCGCAGACCATGACGGCGGCTGCGCTGCGGGCCGTACCGGAGGCGGGAGGGGCTCCGGCTCAGCGGCGCAGGGCGGTCTCCCGCTGCATGTGCGAGAGTTTCTCGGGATTGCGTACGGCGTAGAGCCCGGTGATGAGGCCGTCGTCGATGCGCACCGCCACGACGGTGTCGATCACGCCGTCGAACCGGAGGACCAGCCCCGGGTGGCCGTTGACCTGCTCCGGCCGCAGCGATCCCGTGCCGGCGATCTTCCCCAGCCCGGCGGCCAGCAGGCGGGCCACCTTGCGGGCCCCCACGACGGGCCGCAGGATGGCCTGTCTGACCCCGCCGCCGTCGCCCAGCAGGATGACGTCCGGCGCGAGGACGTCGAGCAGGCCCTGCAGATCGCCCGTCTCGGCCGCGCGCCGGAACGCGTCGAGCGCGTCGCGGGTCTCGGCCGGGGAGACGGCCCCGCGCGGCCGGCGCGCCGCGACGTGCTCCCGCGCCCGGTGCGCGATCTGGCGGACCGCCGCGGGGCTCTTGCCCACGGCTTCGGCGATCTCGTCGTACCCGAGGTCGAACACCTCGCGCAGCACGAACACCGCCCGCTCGGTCGGCTGAAGGGTCTCCAGCACCAGCAGCATCGCCATCGAGACGCTGTCGGCCAGCTCGACGTCCTCGGTCACGTCGGGAGTGGTGAGCAGCGGCTCGGGCAACCAGGAGCCGACGTAGGACTCCTTGCGGCGGCCGAGCGCGCGCAGCCGGGCGAGCGCCTGGCGGGTGGTGATCCGGACCAGGTACGCGCGCCGGTCCCGCACCGCGCCGAGATCGACGCCCGCCCACCGCAGCCAGGTCTCCTGCAGGACGTCCTCGGCGTCGGCGGCCGAGCCGAGCATCTCGTAGGCGACGGTGAACAGCAGGTTGCGATGGGCGACGAACGCCTCGGTGGCGGGGTCCGCGCACCCCTCGCCGGAGAGCCGCCCGCCCGTGTCCTGTGTGCGCTCGCTCTTCACCGGCCGCTCCCGCCTGCTCGCCTCCAACGGTGCCACACGCACAAGATGCCGGGCCCCTCGGTTCTGTGACGTCCGCGGGCGGTGAGGTACGTCACACGGCCGCCCTGTCACAGGGAGCGGGCCGCCGGCATCTCGTGTCCGTTCAGCCCGCCACCACGGGGCACCACCGGAAACGAGGACGGAAGTCATGGACACCCGGTTCAACCTGTTCGACAACGAGATCGCAATGAGGTTCGCCAAGCGGTTCGCCAACGCCGCTCTGGTGATCATGCAGTCGCCGCTGCCGAAGTCCACCCAGGAACTGGTGTCGCTGCGCGCCAGCCAGATCAACGGCTGCGGGCACTGCATCGACATGCACACCAAGGAGGCCGCGGCCGCCGGTGAGAGCGCGGTCCGGCTCCACCTGGTCGCCGCCTGGCGCGAGTCCACCGTGTTCACCGAGGCCGAGCAGGCCGCGCTGGCGCTCGCCGAGGAGGGCACCCGGCTCGCCGACGCCCACCGGGGCGTGTCCGACGAGACGTGGGCCCAGGTGCGCAAGCACTACGACGACGACCAGATCGCCGCGCTGGTCTCCCTGGTCGCCCTGATCAACGCGGCCAACCGGCTCGCCGTGATCGTGCACCAGCGGGGAGGCTCCTACGAGCCCGGCATGCACGCCGCGATCCTGAGCTGACCGGCGGGCCCAGACGCCCGGGCCGTCTGCCACCCGCGTCCGGGCGGACCCGGGTGGCAGACGGCCCGGCCCGCTACCGCGGATGGTGGAAACGGATCAATCCCAGGGTTGACGACGGAGGGTGGACGACAGGTGATCGCGATCTTGTCGGACTTCACCGTCATGCGAAGCAGACTCCTGATGATCCCCTTGGCGTGCGTGCTGATGAGCACGCTGTTCGCCGGGCAGGCGCAGGCCCTGCGGACCGGGGAGGCGGCGCGGCCCCCGCCCCGGCCTCGGCCAAGCCGGTGATGGGCGCGGTGTTCAACGATCCCCGCGGGCCGCGTACGGGCGGTGCCGGCCAGGCGCAGCGCGCCGACATCGTCCCCCGGGTCTACACCGGCAGCGCCAACTTCACCCACCAGGAGAACTCCGACGACTCACTGGTCCGCATCAAGGGCCGGGCCGTGCACGACGACTACGTCGAGTGGTTCTGGGCCCTGCGCGCCGCCTGCCCGAAGGGCCCCGACGCCTGACCTGCGCGCCGCCCGTCCAGCTCCGGCGGTCCGTCGTGCAGTGCGGCGGGCCGCCGGACGCCGTCAGGGGATCCGCTGGGCGGCGGCGGGCTCGCGGAAGCGGGACAGCATGCGCCGCTCGAACCACAACGAGGTGAACGGGGGCACCGAGCACGCCAGGCCGAGCACGATTGTGCCCCGGCTCCACCCGGCGGTGCGGGCGGCGGCGAGCACCCCGGCGACGTACAGCACGAACAGCGCGCCGTGGATCGGGCCGAAGATCTTCACGCCGAGCTCGCCGGTGGCGGCGATGTACTTGAAGTACATGCCGACGAGCAGTCCGGCCCACGAGCACGCCTCGGCGATCGCGACATAACGGAACAGACGCAGTGCGGTGGGCACGAGGGGACCACCCTTCCTTCACGGACCTCGGGGAAACGGCTTCCCAGGGTAGGCGGTGGCCGCCGCGGTCCCGAACGGGAGGGCGGGAGGTCGTGCCGGTAGGGTGACCGTGGCCGCGGCCACTCAGCGACCGGAACGGTGACCGCGACCGCCGCGGTTCCTCAGCCGCGCCTGATCCACCTCAGCGGGGAACGCCGCCGGCGGGGCGGTTCGGCGGGCGCCTGCGGTCCGGCCGGCGCCTCCTCGACGGGATGGGCGGCCCGCCATTCGGCCAGGACCTCCTCCACCTCCAGCAGCGGCTGGAAGACCGGCGGACCGGACAGGGGCTTGCCGTGGCCCTCGCGGATCCTGTCGTTGAGCTCCTCGATGATCCTGCGCGCCTCGGCCTCCGTGCGCGCCCGGAGCGCCGCGGCCCGGGAGTCCTCGGCGTCCTTGCGCAACGCGAGCGTGCCCGGCAGCGGGAACGACAGGTTCTCCGCCTGCATCTTCCGCTTGATCCACCACATCTCGTCGTCCGGCTTGCCCTCGCCGGGCAGGGGCTTGCCCGCCCCCGGGAGGTCGTCGAACTCCCCGCGCTCGGCGGCTTCGCGGATCTGCCGGTCGATCCAGGTCTCGAAACTCACCCCGACCGGCTTGCGCTCTGTCATGGATTGGCCCCCCATGCCCCGTGATCGACCGTCCTTTCGAGGATAACCAGCCGAGGGGCGGGGGCCGCGGCCGGACAGGACGGGCACCCCGCCGGCGGGGTGCCCGGCACCGTCGCGACCGGCCGGGCCTCAGGCGCCGGCGCGGTCGGCGTTGGCGTGGATGGCGTCGCGGATGTACTGCGTCAGACCCGGCGCGAGCGGCTCGTAGTTGGCCGCGAAGCGCGGGTCGGCCACGTACATGTCACCCAGGCCGCGGTGGATCTCGTAGGAGCAGTCGTAGCACCAGCGGGTGATGTGCGCCCGGTGCTCCTCGGCCAGGTCCATGGCGACCTCGCCGTCGGCGGGCAGGCCGTCGGTGAAAGCCTTGGCGAAGTCCTCGGTCGTCCGGGCGGCCTCGGCGGTGAAGCGCTTCCAGTCGTCCTTGGTCATCGTCGCCATGCGGCGCCGTGACTGCTCGAAGGCCTCGGTGCCGCCCCAGCGTTCCTCCGCCTCGGCCTGGTGCTCCTCCGGCCGGAAGTCGCCGAAGAGCTCGAAGCGCTCCTCGGGTGTCAGTGGGATTCCCATCGCATTCGCCTCCATGGCGCGTTCGATCGCCGCGGTCATCTCCCGCAACCGGCCGATGCGCCGGCTGAGCAGCTCGTGCTGGCGCCGCAGGTGCGTCAGCGTGTCGCTGCTCGGTTCGTCGAGGATGACCGCGATCTCTTCCAGGGGGAAGCCGAGCTCCCGGTAGAACAGCACGTGCTGCAGCCGTTCCAGGTCGGCGTCGGTGTAGCGCCGGTAGCCCGACGCCGTGCGCTGCCCGGGCGACAGCAGCCCGATCTCGTCGTAGTGGTGCAGCGTGCGCACCGTCACCCCGGCGAGACGGGCCACCTGCCCGACGGAATAGCCCATGGCCTCCCCCTCTCCCTTACGCGCTCCAGGGTGGAGCCTGCCGTTACGTGAGGGTCAAGTCGACCGGCGGAGCCGCCGCGGGCGCCCCGGGAATGTCAGGAGTAGGTGAACCTCACATTCGCGGGGGCCAGGTACGGCGTGCCGCCGGCGGGGGTGAAGGCCGGCGTGTACTGGCCGCGGTCGGCCAGGCCGTCACCGGTGGTGTCCGGTGCCGGGGGCAGTTTGACGACCGCAGAGGTGTCGCCGAGCACCACGACGCCGGCCGGCGCGCGCGACAGCTCCGCCGTCGTGGCGAACCGGGGCAGTTGCACGGTCGTGGCCCCCTCGAGCACCCACCCGGTGGAGTCGCGGAACCCGACGCCTCCGACGTTCGAGCTGACACCGCCGGAGAGCGGCACGGTGGCGGGAGACAGCGAGGTCACGGTCGCCGCGTACCGTCCGGGTGCCTGCACCACCGGAGCGGGCACCCCGCCGCGCGACAGCGTGACCGGCGGACGCGCGCCGGGTGCGCCGGCCGGTGCCGTCACCCGCAGGGTCGTGTCGTTCACCCACGTCACCGGGGTGAAACCGGCGCCGGCGGTCACGCTGATCTGGGCCGCTCGGAACGCCTCCAAGGTCGTCCCGAAGCCCGTCCCCGTGAGGGTCAGCTGGTCGCCTCCGGCGGGGTTGAGCGCCGCCGCCGAAGCGACCTGCGGCGCCGCCAGGCAGCCCAGATGGGCGGTGGTCGTGTTCCACACCGTGTTCCCGGTGTAGAAGGGCTCCGAAGGCGGTACGTCGCAGCGCAGCCCCCAGTAGCCGTACTGCATCCCGTTGTTCTCCACCCGCAGTCTCCGGACCGCGGAGTGCACCCGGATGAGGCTGGCCGGGCCGAGCCTGGAGGAGGCGCCGTTGGCGATCGTGTTGCCGGTCAGCGCCACGTCCTCCAGCGGCGGGTCACCGGCGTTCGTGTTGACGTCGACGGCCGCGTAGGAGCTGCCGAGGCCGCTCAGCCGGTTGCCGGTGACCTTCACCCGGGACCCGTACACCGAGATGGCGGCGTACATGTCCGTGGTGTCGACGGCGGCGGGACGCAGAACGTAGGGGTTGGTGCCCAGGAATGGGTTGTCGATCTGGTTGCCGCTCACCGTGACCCCGTTCACCTGGATCTTCACCGCCCGCTTGGCGCAACCGGAGAACGTGTTGCTGAAGATCGTCAGGTTCGCGTCCGGCTCGGCGCCGGCGCCGTTGCCCTGGATGACGACGCAGTCGCCGTCGTCCTTCGGGCCGACGTTGCGGAACGTCGAGGAGCGGATCGTGACGTTGCGCGGGACCGTCTGGCCGGGCCCCGAGGAGATGAGCACCCCGCGGGCCACCGGGTACGGCCAGGCGCCGGGCGGCAGCGGCGGGATGGGCGGGGAGACGGTGTCCAGGCTGCCGGAGGCGTCGTCCACGCGGTACTCGTCGTGGTAGATCACCCTGCGGGTGGTGTCGGAGACCCGGCCGTCGGACCAGTCCCACTTGTACAGGCCCATCTTGAAATAGTTGCCGACGACGTCGTTGGTGGTGTTCGGCCCGGTCGTCCGGTACACCAGCTGCCGGTTCTTGTAGATCTCCAGCAGCGGCCGGTGCTCCGCCAGCCATCCCCACCGGACGTGGAAGGCCCAGTCCGTCCACTGCCCCTTGTCGGCTTCGTAGGAGCCGAGAGAGGTCGTCTCGCGCTGGCCCGCGGCCGCCATGCTGGAGTTGCTGGACCACTCGCGGTGGTCCCACAGGCGCCGGATCTCCCAGGTGCCGTTGACCGTGTACAGCGCCAGCGGCGGGGAGATGCTCTCATGCTGCTCCCACGTGTCGGGGCTGCTGTGCCACTGGGCGACGACCTCCGCCGACCGGTCCGGGCCGTAGTCCTCGTCGCCGCCCTTCGGCAGCAGGATGCTGAAGCCGTACCAGTGCTCCTCGCGGGGGCTCTCGGGGTTCAGCAGCACCTCCGAGCGGGAACCGCCGTACACCGGCCGGTCCGTGATGCGCAGCTCGCTGCGGAGCGCCTGGGTGCCCGAGCGGACCGGCGAGGTCACCGCCTGCCAGGCCCACGGCGACGGCCGCGGGCTCTCCTGCAGGTAGTAGTCGTTGGCGTTGTGCCGCCGCCATCCGCCCGTCGGGTTGGCGCCCTCGAAGGCGCCGGTGAACTGCACGTTCGGGCTGGCGGTGGCCGTGGCCCGGACCCCGTCGACGGTGACCTTGTCCAGCAGCACGCCGTCGGCGTCGCCGGAGATGTGGATGCCCACCGGTGACTGCGGCGCGTTCAGCGCGTAGCCGGTGGCCGAGGGCTCGCGGGGCTGGGCGATGGAGCGGACCGTCACACTGGTCAGATTGACGCCGGTGGCTCCCACGCCCACCGTGATGCCCCGCACGACCATGTCCTGTCCGTCGATGGTCAGGCCGCTGACGGTGGCGCCGCCGCGCACCGTGAGCAGGGAGAACCCGTGATCGAACGGCTTGAGCACCCCGCCGGAGCTGTAGAGGGTCACCCCGGGGCCGACGCTGAGCCGGTCCGGCCGTACCAGATAGGTGCCGGAGGACACCCGCACCGTGCCGCCGCCCGCGTTCACCGCCGCGTTCAGGGCCGCGGCGAACGCCGCGGTGTCGTCGAGCGCGTCTCCCGCGCGGGCTCCGTAGGTCGTCACGTCGAACGTGCCGGCGGCGTTGGCCGCGGCGGTGGGTCCCAGCAGCGCCGCGGCCGCCGACGCGGCCAGCAGGGAACGCCATCGTCGGCCTGTCCTTAGGCCTTTCCTCAATGCGGTCACGCCGCCTCCTCCATGAGTCGTCGACCACATATCGGTGCGGTACGCGAGGAGCTGAGAACTGCCGCGGGTGGACTCTCCCGCCGGGGGAGGGCCCATGCTGGTGGCGTGAACGAGGATCTGGAACGGGGGCCCGGCGGGGACCTGATGTCGATCGGCCGCTTCGCGCGGCTGTGCCGGCTCAGCGTCAAGCAGTTGCGCAACTACGCCGACCTGGGACTGCTGGAACCGGCGTGGGTCGACCCGGACACCGGATACCGCTACTACCGGGCCGGTCAGGTGCGCGACGCCCTCTCGATCGGGCTGCTGCGCTCCCTGGACGTGCCGCTGGCCGTGATCGGCGAGGTGCTGTCCGGTACGGCCGCCGCCCGGGCGCTGGGCCGGGTCCGCGACGACCTGGAGGCCGAGCTGGCGCGGCGGCGCCGTACCCTCGCGACGCTGGAGCGGGTGCTGGCCGACGGGATCCCCGCCGCGCCGGTCGACGTCGTCACCGAACCCGCCCGCCGGGTGGTCATGGCGCGGGACGTGGCGGCCTCGACGGGAGACGTCGGCCGGGCCGTGTCCGCCTGCGTGGCACGTCTGGCGGCGGCCCTGCCCGATGCCCCCGGCGACCCCGGTCCCGCCCGCCTGATCGGCCTGTTCCCCGTCGAGCCCGACGAGCCCCTTCCCGTCGCGGTCGCCCTGGAGGTGCCCGGTGCCGTCCCCGGCTCACCGGCCGCGGCACCGGACCCGCCGCCCGGGATCGTGGCGGACCTGCTGCCCGGGGGAGACTTCGCCCGCGTCACCCATGTCGGGCCGTACGACCAGATCACCCTCTCCTACCACGCGCTCCTCGCCTGGTGCGCCGAGCGCGGGCATCCGGTGCGCGGTCCCGTCCGCGAGGTCTATCTGTCCGACCCGGCGACCACGCCGCCCGAGCGGCTGGTCACCGATCTGATGATCCGCCTGGAGGAACCCCCATGACCTGGTGCGCGGCGGGGTCCGCGCCGGCGACGCGCGGGGCCGTCCAGGAGGGATCGGACGGTCATCGATGCGGTGCGTGGGAGCGGCCGGCCTGGGCCGGGGAGTCGCCGCGCCGGTGCTCACACAGCTCACACAGCTCACACAGCTCACACAGCTCACACAGCTCACACAGCTCACACAGCTCACACAGCTCACAGACAGGTGAGCACGCGCGGGCCGTCCTCGGTGATCGCCACCGTGTGCTCCACGTGGGCGGCGCGGCTGCCGTCGGCGGTGGACATGGTCCAGCCGTCGGCGGCGATCACGTATTCGTCGCCGCCCCCGGCGGTGAACATCGGCTCGATGGCCAGCACCAGGCCGGGCCGCAGGACCATGCCGCGGCCGGGGCGGCCGTAGTTGGGCACATGCGGGTCCTCGTGCATGGCCCGGCCGATTCCGTGGCCGCCGAAGTCCTCGGGGATGCCGTACCCGGCGCCCCGCCCGGCGGCGACGATCGCGTGGCCGACGTCGCCCAGTCGCCCGCCCGGCACGCAGGCGGCGATCCCGGCCTCCAGCGCGGCCTGCGTGGTCTCGATGAGCGCCAGGTCCTCGGGCCGGGGAGCGCCGACGACGAAGCTGACCGCGGCGTCGGCCGCCCATCCGTCCAGATAGACGCCGAAGTCGACGCTGAGCAGGTCCCCGTCGCGCAACCGGTGGTCACCGGGGATGCCGTGGACGATCACCTCGTTGACCGAGGCGCAGATCACCGCGGGGAAGGGGGTGGGCGCGAATCCGGGCTTGTAGTGCAGGAACGCCGAGCGGGCACCGGCCTCGGCGATCACGGTCCTGGCGACCTCGTCGAGCTCCAGCAGACTCACCCCGACGGCGGCCTGCGCGCGCACCGCGGTCAGCGCCGTGGCCACGACCTTCCCGGCCTCGGCCATGGCCTCGATCTCGGCTGCGGTTTTGATCTCCACCATGTCGCGGACTCCTTTCTCGCAATAGTTATACCGGTATTGTTATCACGGTTGCTAGGATTCTGCGCATGGTGAGACCACCGCTGACCGAAGTCGACCGCGAACGCGGGCACCGCCTGGGGGCGATCCTGCGCCAGGCGCGCGGGACCCGAAGCATGGCCGAGGTGGCCGCCGCCGCGGGCCTGTCCGCCGAGACCCTCCGCAAGATCGAGACGGGACGGGTCCCCACCCCGGCCTTCTTCACCATCGCCGCGCTCGCGCAGGTGCTGGGAGTCTCGCTGGACGTCCTGGCCGAGATCAGCGCCGCCGATCGCGCCGCCTGAGACCCCCGCGCCCGGCCACGCCGGGCGACGGTGCCGGGTCGGCCGCCTCACGGGGCGGGACGCTCACGGGGCGGGATCGGGTGCGGCACGGGAGCGACGAGCCATCGGCCGAGCGGCAGGGGCGGTCAGCTCACGAGCTTCAGCGCCGACCGCGGTGTCTGGTTGGCCTGCGCGGGCAGCGCGGTGCCGGCCTGGGGGACGATCCGGTCGCGGATGGCGGCGGCCATCTGACGGGCCATGGCGGCGTCGCGGATGTGGGCCTCCGGGGCGGACAGCTGCTCGATCACCACGTTCAGGCCGCTGATGGCGTGCTGAAAGCGGTCCTGGACGGCGCCGAGCCTCGCCCGGGTGTCCGAGACCGCCTGCAGGGCGGTGTCGATGGAGGTGACCGCGGCCTGTGCGGCGGCGGCGTTCAGTGCCTGGTTCCCGGGATCGGCGCCGTCCACCAGCGACGCCGCTCCCACCCCCAGGGAGAACGCGCCGAGGTCGTCCCCGCCGCTGATCCGCCGACCGGCGGCATCGATGCCGTCACCGGTCCGAAGGGCGGGGGAGGAGAGGTCGTCCAGCGACTCACCGGTACCGGAGACGACGGCGGAGATCCGGTCTAGCTCCCTTTTGAGCTGCGTGAACCTCTGGTCGTCCGCCTGCTGGACCCGGGCGTCCTGCCCGCCGCCCGCGGCCCGGGAGGCCAGGCCGCGCATGTGGTGCAGGACGGAGTGGGCCTGGGTGAGCGCCGCCTCCGCCGTCTGGATGGCCGAGATGCCGTCCTGGGCGCTGCGCACGACGGCCCTGAGCTCGTCGACCCGGGTACGTCGATCATCGCCGGAGGAGGACCCCGCGACCCCGGTCACCGATCGACTGGGACGGGGATCGTCGGGGGAGGACTTCGCGGTCTCGGCCACCGACCGGCCGAGGTGAAGGCTGCCGGAGGATGATTCCGCGATCTCGGCCACCGACCGGCGGAGGCGGGGGTCGCCGGGGGAGGGCTCCATGATCCCGGTCACCGACCGGCCGGGGCGGGGATCACCGGGCGTGAGCTCCGGCGACACCGGCGGACGGTCGGCCTCGGCGGGCGGGCGTCGGTGGGTGTTCGCCACGCCGGTGATCTGATCGATGCGCAGACCCATGATGTTCCTCCCGGGACGGGCCGTGCGGTACCGTCCGTGGTCCGCCCTGCCCCTCTGTCTCTCTTTTCGGAGGGCGGAGGGGTGTATTGAGGTTTCTTCACGGGTTTTTTCTGGTTTCTTCTCGGCGGATGTCCTCAGGTCTCCGTCTGGCCGTCACGGCACGCCTCAGCCGCGTTCCGACTGAGGCCAGGTGACGGCGGCCGTCTGGCGCCGCCACAGCTGGTTGGCGCCGGCCCCCGGGCCTCCGCAGGTGCCCTGGACGACCCTGGTCCCGTGGTTGATGAGGCCGTGGGCCACGTCCAGGCACTTTCCGCTGTTCTGGTTGACGATCCAGTACCAGTGGTGGGACCCCACGGTCTTGACGTATCTGACGCGCCACAGCTGGCTGGTGGCCGCCGGGCCCCCGCAGGTGGCCTGGATGACGCCGGCCGCGTGGGCACGACTGGCGCCGGCCACGTCCAGGCACTTTCTGCTGTGCCTGGCGACGATGCGGACGGGACCGCCGGAGCCGTTGACGTACTCGACCCGCCAATGCTGGTTGGTGGTGGACCCCACGCCTCCGCAGTGTCCCTGGACCACCTTGGCCCCGGATTCGAGACGGACGTGGGCCACGTCCAGGCACTGGCTGCTGTGCGCGACGATGATCCGGTACCAGTAGAAGGGCTCGGGCGCCGAGGCCGACGCCGCGACCGCCCCGGGAGTGAGGAACACGCCGGCGAACAGTCCGGCTGCGGCGACGGTGAGCTGTGTGGTTTTCCGAAGGGTGCGCATGGCTGCTCCTGCATTACGCCGATGGACATCGGGTGGAAAGCCATCGTGGCAAGCAGGCGGGCGAGCCGCATTCAGGCCAGCCCTCGTCTACGTGGAGGCTGGCCTCCATGTTGTTTCACCCGGTCCACCACCCCCGGGAAGGCAGGCCTCAGGCCGTTCCACCAGGCTCACCGCCTCCGGAAGGGCCGACCTCCAGGCCGTTCCACCAGGCTCACCGCTTCGGGAAGACGGGCCTCCAGGCCGGCTCGCGCGGATCACCGCTTCCGGAAGGGCCGACCTCCAGGCCGGCTCGCCTGGATCACCGCCGGACTCCCGGACCGGGCGGGATCATCCCACCGCGCCCTCGCTCGGTCCCGCGCCGCGGTCGCCGCGCAGCAGCGGGTGGGTGCGCATCGCCACCTCCAGCTCTCCGGGCAGCTCGTCGCGGTAGCGGCCCAGCGTCGCCAGGTCGCTGTGTCCCAGCACCCGGCGTACCGCGTCCATGTCGACCGCGTCGGCCAGCAGGTGCGTGGCCGTGGTGTGCCGCAGCCCGTGGGGCGTCACCGACCGCCGCCGGTCGGGGTCGACCCGCCGCTGCACCCGGTCGATCACCGCCTGCACGTCACCGCGGGCCAGCCGCCTGCCCCGCCACGACAGCAGCAGCGCCTTGTCCGGGGACTCGGGCCGCCCGTGGAGCAGGTAGGCCTCCAGCACCCGCGCCACGTCGCCGGGCAGCGGCACGTCGCGCGTCCTGCCGCCCTTGCCGAAGATGCGCCAGTAGCGCACCCCGTCGTTGGTGTAGAAGTCCTCGACGTTGGCCTTGACCAGCTCGGAGACCCGGGGGCCCAGCGTCGACAGCAGCAGCACGATCAGCCCGTCGCGCAGCTCGGTGCGCTGGTCGCGCCGCCTGCGCCCCCGATCTCCGGGCGCGGTGGGCGGCTCGGCGCCGGCCTCGCCCAGACTGCGTGCCGCGCCGATCAGTCCCTGGGCCTGCTCGCGAGTCAGGGCCCGCCGCTCCGGGCGCAGCCCCCCGCGCTCCCGGGCCGTGACGGTCGCGGCCGTCATCGGGTTCACCTGCACCCAGCCGGCCAGCGTCGCGTGCTTGAACAGCGCGGAGATCGAACGGCGGAAGCGCGCCTGGGAGGAGGGCGACTGCACCGGCTGGGAGGGAACCGGCCGCGGCCCCTCGGAATCGGGCCTGCGCCGCCCGTCGGGCTTGCGCGCGAAGGCCAGCAGGATCGCGTCGACGTCTTCGCCGGTCAGGTCGTCCAGCACCCGCTCGGCCCCGGCCAGCTCCACGAACGTGGCCACGTCACGCGAGTAGAGCTCGGCGGTGGCGGGTGAGAGCGCCCCGGTGGAGGTCCTGGCGCGCACCAGCTCCACGTAACGGTCGGCAGACTCCTGGACGGTGAGGCGATTCAGATCCGCGGGCCGCATGATCGCAGGGACATCCTTTCTCGGTCCGCACGACCGTACCGCGCGGCACCGACAACGATCATGCCCTCTTCCGCCGTCCTACAGCAGGGGCCACAGCGTCCAGTAGAAGACGACCCCGAGGAGGACGGCCGCGACGGCGACGATGCCGGCCTTGAGCAAGGTGGGCCGAGGCAGCAGCAGCCCGCCTCCGCCGAAGGCGAGACAGAAGATCCACAGCGGCGCGAGCTTCAGCAGAGCCGTCTCGCTGAGATCACCGAAGGCACCGCCGTAGATCACCGCGACCTGCGCCCCGCCGAACACGAGAGCCGCGACGCCGAGACTGCGCACCGTCCCGTACGGCCGGCCGGAACCGGCCGCGCCGGTCCGCCCGCCGACCGGGACCGGCCGGGGGACGGTGGAGGCGCCCGGCGCCCCGACGCCCGGCGGCGCGGACGTCGGCCATTGCGCGGCCCCCGGCCCCTGCCCGGACGGCGGCCACTGCGCCGGGGCCGGTGCCGTTCCGGGATCCAGCCCTTGTCCGGGCGTCGGTCCCTGCCCGGATCTCGGCTCTTGCCAGGGTGCCGTCCACGCCGCCGGATGCGACCCGTTTCCGGCGGCCGGGGCGGTACCGGTGCCGCCGGTCAGGGCGGTGAGCACCTGAGCCGCGCCGGGGCGGGCGGCGGGGTCCTTGGCCAGGCATGACGCCAGCAACGGCCGCAGCCCTTCCGGGACCCCGGACAGGTCCGGGGCGTTGTGCAGGACGGCGCCCATCACCGCAGCCGGGTGCTGCCCGGCGAACGCCGGGCGGCCGGTCGCGGCGTAGACCATGGTGGCGGCCCAGGCGAAGACGTCGGAGGCCGGAGAGGCCGAGTGGCCGGACAACTGCTCGGGCGCCATGTAGCCGGGACTGCCCACCAGCGCCGAACGGGTCGTACCGGCTTCCAGCGCACGCGCGATGCCGAAGTCGATGACCACCGGACCCTCCGGTCCCATGATCACATTGGCCGGTTTGAAGTCGCGGTGCACGATCCCGGTGCGGTGGATGGCCGACAGCGCGGTGGCGGTGGCCACGGCCAGGCGGTGCAGGCCTCCTCCGGTACGGGGCCCCTCGGCGGCGACCAGCTGGTGGAGCGACGGGCCCGGGACGTACTCGCTGACGAGATAGAGCCGCCCGTCGCTGACGCCCGCCGCCAGCACCTGGGCGGTGCAGAACGCCGCCACCCGGCGGGCCAGGTCCGCCTCCCGCTCGAACCTCTGCCGGACGACGTCCTCGGCGGCCATCCGGGCGTGCAGGACTTTGACGGCCACCCGCCGCCCCGAGGGGTCGTGGCCCAGGTAGACCGTGCCCTGGCCGCCCTCCCCCAGGACGCCGGCCAGCCGGTAGACGCCGACGTGCTGCGGATCCCGCGCTTCCAGCCGACCGAGATCGGACACCGCTCACCTCTTCCCGTACGGCCATCGGAGCGGAGCCGGTTACGGCATCCGATGGCCATGGAGGATACCGATCGTGGCACTCCGGAGGGCGCCTCGCGAGACGCGCGGTCGTTACGACGCCGTCACGCGGAGTCGGACCACCCGGCCGCCGATCCCGCTCCGTGCCAGGTGGCGAGGGCTCTCAGCCCGCCGGGCCGCCGGGAGAGGGACGCGCCGCCCAGAGCAGCGCCTCTCCCGCCTCGCTGCGTGAGTACAGCACGTGGCGGCCGCTGCGGTGGGCGTTGACCAGACCGGCGTCGCGCAGGGCGGTCAGGTGCCCGGAGACCCCGCCCATCGACATCCCGGTGCCGCCGCTCAGCTGAGTGGTCGAGGCGGGCACGTCCAGCTCGGCCAGGATCAGGGCGCGCGAGCGGCCGAGCACGGCGGCCAGCGCCTGCGGCGCGCCGGAGCCGCGGCGCTCCCACAGGGTCGCCACGCCGCGCGGCGAATAGCGCAGCGTGGGCTGCCAGGGCGGGGTGGTCACCGAGAACAGGCGCGGCCAGACGAACACCGAGGGCACCAGGAGCAGACCCCGCCCGCCCAGCTCCCTGACCCCCGACACGTGCCGGTGTGCGATGGACAGGGTGTCGTCGCGCCAGCTGACGGCCGGGTCGAGGTCGTTGAGGAGCCGGGCGGCGCCGCCCTCGGCGAGCTGCCGGGCGCGGTACAGGATGTCGCCCTCCAGCAGGGTGCGGATCCTGGGCCAGTACGGCGCCAGCGTGATCGCCCAGTAGTCCCTGATCACCCCGGCCAGCCGTTCGAGCCCGGCCTCGGGATCCTCGCGCAGGACGGCCAGGCGCGGGCTGTCGCCGACGTCCACGTGCCCGGGCGGGGTCGAGCGCAACGTGGCCAGCTCGACCTCCAGGTCGGGGGAGGTGGAGACCGGGGGTGGGCAGACGAAGGCGGGGATCACCCGGGTCGGCACCGGCACCAGGTCGGCCAGCATGCCCCAGTCCAGGCCCGAGGCGTCCAGGCGCGGCCGTACCGCCGCGACCCACGCCCGGTGCAGGGGATGCTCCTCCGGGCTCTTGAGCACCCGGACGCTGGCGACCACCTCCCACAGGGGCGAGAACGCGAAGCGGGTGCACGCCAGATCCGCGAGCCCGAACCCCAGCTCCAGCACGTCCTCTCCTTCCGCACCGTCCGGCCTCCGCACCGTCCGGCCTCCGCACCGTCCGGCCTCCGCACCGTCCGGCCTCCGCACCGTCCGGCCTCCGCACCGCCGGCCCGGCCGCGGCCGGTTGCGGCCGGCCCTCCGCCGGGTCCCACCGTACGGCGGGCCGGTGGGTGCGGCGCGATGGATTCGGCGCGATGGATTCGGCGCTGCCCGAATCAATGGAGAGAGCGTAAGGGCGCCGTCATGGTCGTGCCCATGACAGCGACACCCGAGACACCCGCACCCTCGACGCCGGCATCCCCGGCAGCAGACCCGGCACCCTCGACACCGGGACCTCCGGCAGCGGGACCTCCGGCAGCGGCGACGCCGCAGCGGTCGGTCTTCGCCGACAGCGACTTCCGGAAACTGTTCGCCGCGGCGACCGCGAGCCGGCTGGGCACCTCGATCGGCGACCTGGCCGTCCCGCTGGCCGCCGTCACCGCACTGGCGGCCACTCCCGGCGAGCTGGGCCTGCTGGCCATGCTCGGCACCGTGGCCTACCTGCTGATCGGCCTGCCTGCGGGGGCGTGGGTCGACCGGATGCGGCGGCGGCCGGTCATGGTCGTGACGGACCTGGCGCGGGCCGCGCTGCTGGGCTCGGTGCCGCTGGCCTGGTGGCTGGACGTGCTCACCTTCGCCCACCTGTGCGCGGTGGTGCTGATCTGCGGCGTCGCCACGTTGTTCTTCGAGCTCGCCGACCAGGGCTACCTGCCGCACCTGGTCGGTCCCGACCGGCTGACGGCCGCCAACACCGCGCTGGTGACCATGGACGCGGCCGAGAACCTCGCGGGCCGCGCGATCGGCGGCTATCTCATCCAGTTGCTGTCGGCCCCGGTGGCGATCGTGCTGGACGCGCTGAGCTATCTGGGGTCGGCCCTGTTCCTGCGCGGGATCACCCGTGTCGAGCCCCGTCCCGAGCGCACCGGGAAGACGAGCATGCGGCGCGACATCGGGGAGGGCGTGCGAATGGTCGCCGGTCACCCGATCCTGCGTGCCATCGCCGCCGAGGGGGCGCTGACGAACCTGGCGATCCAGATCATCCAGACGATGCTCCCCCTGCTGTTCGTACGGGAGCTGGGCCTGTCACCGCTGTGGCTGGGAGTGTTCCTGACCATGGGCGGGGTCGGTTTCATGCTCGGCTCGGCCAGCGCCAACCGGCTCGGGCGGCGGATCGGGGAGGGCCGCGCGGTCTGGCTGACCAGTGTGGCGATCGTGCCGTTCACCCCGCTGATCCCGCTGCTGGACGCCGGAGCGGGACTGTGGCTGGCCGGGGCCGGGTGGATGGCGGTCACCTGGAAGGTCGGCGTCTCCAACGTGATCAAGGTGAGCTTCCGGCAGCGGATCACCCCGGGCCATCTGCTGGGCCGGGTCACCGCGACGATGCGCTTCCTGCTCACCGGGGCGCTGGCCGCCGGGGCCGCGGCGGCCGGGCTGATCGGTGAGCTGGCCGGTGTGCGGGCCGCGCTGTGGGCGGGTGCGGCGGTGCTCGCCGCCAGCTTCCTGCCGATCATGCTCTCGCCGCTGCGGACGTCGCGCGACCTCCCCGAGGGTGAGGAAGAGAAGCCCGGGAGGACATCGGGCTGAATCCGCGTGGGTTGCGATCCGGAGGCCTCGGGACAATATGATCAAACCATGATAGGTCTCGGGTGGACGGAACTCCTCATCATCGTAGTGATCATCGCGGTCGTGGTCCTGGCGGTGACCGGGATGGTCCGGTCCGCGCGGCGGTCCGCGAGCCCGCCGCAGCCCCGCCTGAGCCCGGCCGACCTGAACGCGCAGGCGCACGTACTGATCGCGCAGGACAAGAAGATCCACGCGATCAAGCTCGTCCGCGAGCAGACCGGCCTCGGCCTCGCCGAGGCCAAGCGGTACGTCGACGACCTCGCCGCGGGCAGGGTTTCTCCGCTCCCCAAAGGCGCGTCCCCGCTCCACGGCGATCTGGCCGAACGGGTCCGCGACCTCAAGGAGGGCGGGCGGAGTGAGCAGGCCGTCCTGCTGGTCCGCGGCGAGACGGGGATGACCGAGGACGAGGCCCGGCGTTTCGTCGAAGCGATCGGCTGAGCCCCGCCGGACGGGGCTCGGCGCGACCGCCCGCCCGAGCGTTCCGCAGGCTCTGCGGCCGTCCGGTCGCGCGGCTCAGGACACCGGAACCCGTGCGGCGTGGGCGACGGCGGCCGCGGCGAACGCGGCGATGATCGGGTGCGGGCGGGTGCCGTCCCCGGCGAGCTCGGGCTGGAAGAGCGTGGCCAGGAAGAACGGGTGGTCCGGCAGTTCCAGGATCCGTACGGCCCCCGCCCCGTCCCGGCCGGTGAAGCGCAGCCCGCCCGCCTCCAGGCGCGGCAGGTAGGCGGCGTTGAGCCCGAAGTTGCAGGAGTAACGTTCCGTGGTCCGCTCCGCCCCGACGATCCGCTCGGCCAGCGAGCCGGGCGTCAGCCGTACCTCGTCCTCGTGACCGGCCAGCGAGCACTCCAGCGGCACCAGCAGGAAGTCCTCGGCGTCCGGGTCGTTCTCGGCGTGCGCCACGGCCAGGCCCAGGACGTTGCGGGCGTACTCCAGCATGGTGTGCTGGAACCCGCCGCAGGTACCCAGGAACGGGATGCCGTGCTCGCGGGCGGTGCGGGCGGCGTTCACCGCCCCGGCCTCGCTGCGGTACGGGCTGCCGGGCAGCATCCAGATCGCGTCGAACCCGGTCAGGTCGTCGGCGTCGGTGGTGGGGATCCAGTAGGCGTCCAGCGTCAGCCCGTCGCGCTCGTGCAGCGCCGCCAGGAGGCCGGGGATGCGGGTGTGGGCCTGGACACTGGGAGATCGGTCGCCGACCAGGGCGACTGTCGCGGTGGTCATGTCCCTCATCCTTGCGGCCGGGCCCAGGTAAGCGCCAACGATGATTATTGCTGAGTCGATAAGCGATACTGATGCACCGTGGATCCGCATCTGCTGCGCACGTTCGTCACCGTCGCCCGCCTGAACTCGTTCTCCGCGGCGGCCGGAGAACTCGGCTACACCCAGTCGGCGGTGTCACAGCAGGTCGCGGCGTTGGAGGCGGATCTGGGCACGCCGCTGCTGCACCGCCGCCCGGTGGCGCCCACCCCGGCCGGGCAGCGCCTGCTGGAGCACGCCGAACCGCTGCTGCTGCGCCACCGCGCCGCCCGCGCCGACGTGCTGCGCGCCGCGGCCGGACCGCCGCGCGGGCTGGTCGTGGCCGCCTCCCCGCTGGCCTGCCCGCCCGCGCTCGCCCGCCGCCTGCGCGGGCCGCGCCTGGAGGTGACGCTGCGCAGCGTGGGCCGCCGGGACGTCGCCGAGCAGGTCGCCTCCGGCGTGGCCGAGGTGGGACTGCTCGACGGGATCGCCGCGCCCAGCGACCCGCTCCGCCTGCCCGACGTCGGCCCGCTGACCGCCGTCGGCGTGGCCGAGGAGTCCCTGGTGGTCGTCCTGCCCTCCGGTCACCCGCTGGCGCGCAGGCGGGGCCTGGACCTGGCCGACCTGGCCGGGGCGCTGTGGCTGCGGGCTCCTGCCGTGGCCGCGATGGAGCGGCTGCGCGAGGTGGCCGGCCTGCCCGCCGGGCAGGAGGGCTTCCGGAGCGTGTTCCGTTACGACGGTCATGACCTGCGTACGGTGACGTCCCTGGTCGCCGCCGGGCACGGCCTGACCCTGCTGCCCGTCTCCGCGCTGGCGGGCCACGCGGAGCAGCCGGAACAGCTGGGGACGCCCGTACGGAACGGCACCGCCGGAGTGCCGGGCCCGCTCACCGGACCCGGCGTCGTCGGCGTCCCGCTGGCCGCGCCGCGCGTGGTGCACCGGGTGGAGGTGCTGCACGGTCCGCTGAGCGGCGCACCGGCCGCCCTGGTGGGCGAGCTGACCGGCTCCCCGGATCCGGCCGCGTGACTTCCCCGGGCCGGGCCGGGTGCGTGTGGCCTCAGGCCCGCCAGCCGTCCGGGTCCACGCCGCCGGGCACCTCCGCCTGCGGGTCGTAGGGGGTGCGGGTGAATACGAACGTGTTGAGGTCCAGGTGGCCGGGCGAGCCGTCGGGGCGGCGGACCAGGCGCATCGTCTCCCCGGCGTAGTAGCCGTCCAGCCCCAGCCAGGTGCCGTCGGGCCGGGCCGAGAAGCGGGAGGCGCGCCCGGCGCCGCCGATCGGGGTCAGCGACAGGTCCCGGCCGCCCAGCAGCCGCAGCGCGTAGGCGGCCGGCCCCCAGTACCAGGGCCCGGTCAGCTCCAGCAGCTCCGGATCGACGGCCGAGGGCGTCCACTCGGCCGGCAGGCGCGGCTCGTGCTCGTCCAGGATGGCCAGCAGGTCGGTCAGCAGCGTCCGGCGCACCCCCGCGGTGGAGTTGGCCATGAACAGCACGCCCACCCGGTCGGCGGGGTCGGCCCAGACCGTGGCCAGGAAGCCCGGCATGGACCCGGTGTGCCCGGCCAGGCGGCGGCCGCCGGCCCTGGCCAGCTGCAGGCCCAGGCCGTACCCGCCGGTCCAGGCGTCGCCGTCCTCGACGGTCGCGGGCTCGCGCATCTCCGCCAGGGTGGCCTCGGCCAGCACGTCGCCGGTGTCACCGGCCACGAACGCCGCCCACCGGGCCAGGTCGTCCGGGGTGGACCAGATCTGCCCGGCCGGGGCCAGGGCGACCGCGTCGTGCTCGGGCTCGGGCAGCAGCACGTCGGCCCACGGGTGCACGGCGTAGCCGGTGGCGTGCGGGGCGCGCGGGCGCGCGGTGGTGTCGCGCATGCCCAGCGGGGCCAGGACCTCCTGCCGTACGGCCTGCGCCCAGTCCGTCCCGCGCAGGCGGGCCACCAGCTCGCCCAGCAGGCCGAAGCCCAGGTTGGAGTAGTGGAAGCGGCGGCCCGGCCGGTGCCGGGAGGTCTCCGGGCCCAGCAGCGCCAGCAGCTCCTCGAACGGCATGCCGGGCGTGCGCTCCCACCACTGGCCGGGCGGCTCGGCGGTCAGCCCGCCGGTGTGCGACAGCAGCTGGGCGATCGTCACCTCGTCCACGGGCGTGCCGGGGATGTGCTTGCCGATCGGGTCGAGCAGGTCCAGCCGCCCCTCGTCGCGCAGCCGCATGACCACGACGGCGACCATGCTCTTGGTGATCGAGCCGATCCGGTACTGGGTGGCGCGGGTGGGCGCGGCGTCTTCGACCATGCCGCGCGCCCCGAACCAGGCGACCCGCCCCTCGCGCACCACGGCCGCGGCCAGCGACGGCAGGCGCGACTCGGCCTGCTCGGCGGCGACCCTGCGCAGCAGGGCGCGGGCCGTACTCTCCAGAACCGGCGACATTGACGATCTCCTCCTCGAGAACGACGTGATCCGCCCCAGGCTAGTTGGCCCTCCCGCCGGTCTCCGCCCCGCCGCCACACTGATCCTCATGAGTTGCCGCCGTCGCCCCGCAGGGCGTCCCGCCGAGGCCGGCCCGGGTCACCGCTGCGCCGCCCCGTCGCGGCGCTGCGGCTGACCCGGTGGGACTCCGGACCCGACGTCGACCACCTGGCCCGGGCGTGGTGCTGCACGCCGCCGGTGATCGCACCCGACGACAGTCCTCAACGATCTTCTAGGGATACCCCCGATGCTAGGGGCGGGCGGGCATTGCGACAGTGGAGGGGTTCAGACGGCCGCCGGCGACCGGCGTGACCGAAACCCCAGCCCGCGCAGGAGCGCCGCACTGACTCGGAGGCGCGGGTGCCTGTCGTGGGGCGCGACGGCCGTCGTACAGGCTCAGCTCGGCGAAACCCCGTACGAGACCCGGTCCGCGACCGTGTGACCGGGAAGACGAGAGGCATGGCCCGCAGCCGTGCCTCCTTTCGTGGAAAGGGCCCTCTTCTACGCATGGACAGGTTACGAGGCTCAATTCCGAACGGCCGGCCTCACCGGTCGTGGGGTCGTACGGCGATGGCGGTCCTGCGTGCCAGGGTCGCCGCCGTGGCAGGGACGGTCGCGCTGGCGGCGGCCGTCGTCCTGACGGGGGCGACCGCCGCCGCGGCGGAGTCGGCGACCGCGATGGACGGCTGGGGATGCTCCGGGGCGCCCGTGCCGTCCGGAAACGTCATCACCGACTACGATCCCTACGGCTGCGGCGGGCTCGGCTCCTGGTACAACCGGCCCGTCAAGGACGGCATCTGGACCTGCTCGGGCTCCCCGATCGTGTCCGGATACGTCATCACCAACCACGACCGCAACGGCTGCCGCGGGATCGGCTCCTGGTACCACCGGCTCGTCAAGGACGGCATCTGGACCTGCGGCGGCTCGCCGGTCGTGTCGGGATACGTCACCACCCGTCATGACCGCAACGGCTGCAGCGGCGTCGGCTCCTGGTACCAGCGACTGGCCAAGAACGGCCTGTGGATCTGCGGGGGATCACCCATCCCGCCCGGCTACCGCACCACCAGTTTCGACTCGCACGGGTGTGACGGCGTGGGCGCCTGGTATCTCACGCGCGCCTGACGGCGGACGAACCGCACTCGGCGAAAGGGCCGCGCGCCGGTGGACCGGCGCGCGGCCCCTCGCCGTCGGCCCCGCCCGGCTGCGTCGTCCGGCCCCTGTCCGCGACGCCCGCGGGCGGGGGTTCGCGAGGCTCCGTCGCCGCGGTCACGGAAACCGGGCGGCCCTCTCGCGTTCGCCGTGCCGGGCGGTGACCATGGCCGCAAGCGCCGAGCGGGAGCGCGCGCGCAGCTTCCGGTAGATCTTGGTGAGGTGGGCCTCCACGGTTTTGACCGACAGGTGGAGCGCCGTGGCGATGGCCTGGTTTGACATGCCGAGGCCGACCAGCCGGGCGATCTCGCTCTCCCTGAGGGTGAGTACGGAGTCCGCCGCCGGCGGACGCGGCTGTGAGGCGCCGATACGGCGCTGGACGTTGACCGCCTCGGCGTACAGGAACCGGGCGCCGCAGGCGTCGGCGAGCGTCTTGGCCCGCTCCGCCTCCACCCCGGCCTCGTCGAGGCGGCGCAGCGCGATGAGCTCGCGGGCCAGCAGCAGCCGCGTCGAGCACTCCACGAGCGTGAGCCCGCCGGCCGACAGTTTGCCGGCGGCCTCGCGCAGCCGCCCGGCCCGCCCGCGCTCCTGCGGCGGGGCCGCCTGAGCGCGGGCCAGGGCGGCGAAGGCGGTCGCGCCGTCCAGCCCCTGCGCGCATGCTTCCTGCTCGGCCCGGCCGGCCCACCGCGAAGCCTCCTCGGTCCGGCCCGCCGTCGCGGCGGCCAGGGCGGCCAGGCAGTGCCGCATCGGCCCGAGAGGGGACGGTGGGCCCGGACGGCGGGCGTGCGCGTCGAGGGACCGCAGCAGGGCCAGGCAGTCGTCCGGCCGTCGCTGCGCGAGCCGGATGCCGGCGAGGACACCGGTGGTGATCTCCCACAGTCGGCCGCGCACGCTGACGTGGTGCAACCCCCGTTCGGCGAGCGGGGCCGCCGCCTCGGGGCCGTCGCGCATCGCGACGGCCCACCCCCGCAGGGCCAGGGCGAGGCCGAGCATGCCGGACCTGCCGAGCGAGGAGGCGACCTCCTCGGCCTCGGCGGCCGCGTGCAGCGCCTCCTCCACCCGCCCCGTGGTGATGCGGACGTAGGCCAGACCCAGCAGCAGGTACGGCGTGACGGCCTCCTGCCCGCTCAGCCGGGCGAGGCCGAGCCCGCGGGTGAAGTGGCGCAGCGCGTCCTGGTGGCGCTCTGTCAGGGCCTCCGCCCAGGCCAACTGGGCGAGGGCGTCCAGGCGCGGTGTCAGCTCCGGGTCCCCGGCGGCGTCGAAGGCCGCGGCGGCACGCCGTACGTGCCCGGCGGCCGAGCGGTGGTCACCCCGGTGGGCGGCGCTCAGCGCCAGACAGGCCGCCGCGACGGGAAGCAGGTCCCGCACCGATCCGGCCGGTGTGCGGGGGAGGGCCTGTGCCGATCCGGCCGGTGTGCGGGTGGGGGCCTCGTCCCCGGCCGGTGCGCAGGCGAGAGCCTCCTCGACGAGCCGCAGGCATTCGTCGTGGCGGTGCTGCAGCATCTTCACCACGGCCAGCTCCAGCCGCAACCGGCTGCCCGCCGCGGTGCGCACGCCCTTCAGAGCGGGGAGCTCGGGTGCGAGCATCGCGCAGGCCGTACGGTAGTCGCCCAGGAGCCGCTCGGCCGTGGCGTGGAGGGTGATGATCTCCAGTCGGCGGTCCGGCCGGTCCGAGCCGAGCAGCTCCAGCGTCTCCGGCAGCAGCCGTCTGCACTCCTGAAGGCGGCCTGTCGCGATGAGGGCGCGGGAGAGCCCCTCCAGCACGTCGAGCCGTGCGCCGGGATCGTCGCCGCCCAGCGGCAGGGCCGCGCGCAGCCAGGCGGCAGCGGCCGCCGGTGCGGTGGACATGATCTGTCCGGCGGCCTCGGTCAGCAGCCGTAGCGCCGCCGCGTCGCCCCGCTGCGCGGAGCGGACGACGTGCGGGGCGCGCTCGGCCGGGCCCGCGCCGCGACGCCGCAGGGCCTGCTCGGCCCGGCGGTGTATCAGGAGCCGCCGGCTCGCCGGGGTCTCCTCGTAGACCAGATGGCGCAGGAGCGGGTGGCGGAAGCGGAAGGAGGGCCGGATCCCGTCCCGGTTCGCCGGGCGAACCAGATCCCTGCCGGCCAGGGCGTCCAGGAAAGTCATCGCGGTGGCGGCGTCCCCGCCGATGACCTCGGCGAGCAGAACCGGGTCGATCGGATCGCCGAGTGCCGACGCCACCTGCAGCACCTCGCGGTGGCCGGGGTCCAGCCAGGCCAGCTCACCCAGAAGCGTCGCGCGCACGGAGTCCGGCATGCCGTCCAGGAACGTCCCGGCGGTGTCGGAGCCCTCCGGTGGAGGGTGTCGGAGGTGGGACAGGGCGTGCAGGTACCGCGGGTTGCCGCCGCTGATCCGGTGCAGCCACGCCCGCCTGCCGGTCGCGGCGTCCGGGCCGAGGAGCCGGCCGAGGAACTGGTCGACCGCGGCGCGGTCCAGCGGCCCGAGCTCGATGCGGTCGGACTGGACGGCACCGGCGGTGTCCCGCAGGCACGCCGCCAGTTGCGCGGGAGCCTGCCGCGGCCGGTAGGAGCAGGCCACGACCAGGGGGACGGCGGGCGGGTGGCGTATCAGATGGTGCAGCAGCGCCACCGTCCCGCCGTCCGCCCAGTGCAGGTCGTCGAGACACAGCAGGACGCCCCCGCGCCCCGCCGCGTGCTCGATCATCCGCCGCACCGTCCCGAAGAACGCGCACCGCTCGGCGTCCGGCGGCGCGTACGGGCCGTTCCGCTCGCGCGGGGCGAGGCCGGATGCGACCTCCTCCAGCAGCGCGCGCATGCGGCCGTCCAGCCCGTGCAGGAGCGACGGGCGAGCTCGGAGGATCTCGCGGACCGGCTCGGCGAACACCCCGAAGGAGCGCTCGCGCTCGAACTCCGACACCCTGCCCGACAGCACGGTCATCGTGCCGCCGGCCAGGGCGGTCAGCTCGCTCAGCAGGCGGGTCTTGCCGATCCCCGGGTCGCCGACGATCTCCAGCAGGACCGGGGTCCCCCGCCTGCAGGCGGTGAGGGCCGTCTGCAGGCGGGCCGTCTCCCGGGCACGGCCGGCGAAGAGGGACTTCCCCGGCGCGCGTTCCTCGAGGACTGCGGTCACAGGAGGGCACCTTCTCCAGCGGGTCAGCGGCGGGGGAGGAGCTCCAGGAAGGACATGCCGGGCATGGGCAGGTGGAAGACGGTCTCCACCGTCCCGGCGACGGGTTCGACCACGCGGGGGGCGTGCAGCTCATCGAGGCGGTCGGCCCGGCGCAGCGTCTCCCACTGATCCGGCGTCGGCCACGCCCCGCCGTCGCGGATCCGGCCCCACACCGAGGCGATGTTGGAGTGCTCCCGGTCCACGCGCAGGTGCCGCAGCTCGTAGCGTCCGGTCTCCAGACCGGTCAGCCGTACGGTCACCTGCCTGTCCAGCAGGGGTTCGCCCGCGGCCTTGGACTGGTCCAGCGTGCCGTTCCAGACCGCGACGGTGATCCTGCCGTCGTCGTCCCCGGCGGCCCACGCCTCCACCAGGGAGCCCGCTCCGTCACCGTCGTAGTCCACGGCCACCTCGTGCCGGCCGAGCCGCTCCAGCAGTGCCAGCACATGGAAGCGTGGTTTGCGCAGGTTGCCCACGGTCAGCAGCCCGAAGCCGCCGTGCAGCAGTTCGGCGGGGCGGCCCAGTTCCTCGAAGTGGTCCGAGGCCACCCAGTACGACAGGGCGTCGATCCGCCCGCCCGCCGACTTCATGCCCCTGGCCAGGAAGACCGCCGCGAACACGGCGTCGCTGACCTCGTTGAAGTGCACGGGGGTCACCCCCCACTCGGTCCACCAGATGGGCGTGCCCGCTCTGCCGTGCCGCTCCAGGACCGGGCGCAGGTCGAGCGGCGGGCTGCCGTAGGTGTGGGTGGAGACGAAATCGACGGGTTCGCGCGCGCCGGCCAGCAACTCGTCCACCCAGCCCGCCGCGGCGGAGGAGGGGCCGCCGACGCGCAGGGCCGGATCGACCTCCTTGACCGCTCGCGCGGACACGTCGTACAGCCGGACGTACTGCTCCGGGGTGCCGCCCCAGAACACCTCCAGGTTGGCCTCGTTCCACACCTCGAACGACCACCTGTCGCGCACCTCGGCGGCGCCGTACCGGTCGACCAGGTGCGCGGTGAAGGACTGGACCAGATCGCCCCAGCGGTCCCAGTCCCTGGGCGGTGAGATGATCGCGCCGTAGGCGAAGACGGTCAGGGCGGGGTCGGAGGCCAGGTCGCGTGGCATGAACGACAGCTCCACCACCGGCCGCAGGCCGATCTCCAGCAGCCGGTCGTAGACGCGGTCGACGCCGCTGAAGTCGTACGGCCTGCCTTCTCGGTAGACGCCCAGGTCGTCGCAGAGGATCCCGTGGGCGCGGACCGTCTGCACGCCGAGCTCGTCGCGGGCGATCCGCAGAGCCTCGGTGAGCTCCCGGCCGATGGGGCGGCCACCGGACAGGTCCGGGCAGAGCATGTGGCTGAGATGTTCCGAGCCGATCATCGGCCGCCAGGGGCGGGGGAGCTCCCGCACGACGTCACGGCTGCCCACCGTGATCCGCACCTCGCCGCCCGTCCCGGCCAGGGGAGTCGCCGGCACGGGCGCCGACAGCTCGCCGATCGCCTCCACCGCGGCGACCGCCGCCACCGCGTACCAGGCCTGCCGGTCCGGCACGCCGGTGGTGTCGGCGTAGGGCGGGTGCGGCACGGCCAGCACGTCCCGGCCGAGGTGGTCGACGGGCTCGTACGGCCCGCCCGGTTCCGCGGCGCGATGGACCAGGTAGCCGGCGGCCCCCTCGACGGGCTCCCAGGTCAAGGTCACCTGGCTCCGTCCCGGCCGGGCCGTCAGTCCCGCGGGGGCGGGCAGCCGGGGTACCCGCCCCCGCCGCGCCTCCCCGGACCGGAGGCCGATGCGCTCCTCCCAGTCGCTTCTGGCGTCGGACGTCGAACTAGACATTGAACTCCTCGATGCGCAGCAGCGGCTTGACGGCCTGTTCGACCTGGCCGCGGGTGAAGTGACGGCGCACGCTGTCGCGGCCCAGCAGGTTGCCGAGCGCGGCCATGATCATTCCTTGGTCCAGTGCGAGATGGCGCCGGGCGACCGTCCCGGATCGCACGGCGACGGCGTCGTAGAAGCCGCCCGGCCCGTAGGCGTCGAAGTCCCGGGCGATGCGGGCGAGGTTGTCGGTCGCCTCACGCCTGGCGTACGGCAGTGCCAGGAACACCGCGTGCGGGGTCACGACGCCGTCACCGTAGGAGGCGGGCTCGGGCTGGGCCGGCCGGCACTCGCCGAAGCCGGGGTCGACCGTGGTGCGCTCCTGGTCGGAGGTGTAGCCGTCGGACTGCTGGCCGATCGCGTCCACGCCGTACTCGCGGTAACCACCGGCCGGGTCGCTGGCCGGGGAGAAGCCCCAGTAGCCGTACCTCGCCTCCTGCAGGCCGTGGATGATCTGCGCCCGGACGTGGCGGGGGTGGTTGACGCCCCAGCTTCGCGGGCCCCACGCCGCCTCGGGCACGAACAGGTCCGGCATCAGCTCCTCGAACATGTCCCCGCCCCAGGTGGGGACGAGTTGCAGGCCCCGGTACCGGTAGGCGCCCTCGAACACCGGGATGCCCAGGTGCTCGGTCCACGACCCCACGGGCTTCTGCTCGGCCCAGCCCCATTCGCAGGTGCCGGGCAGCGTGCGCCACAGGGCGAAGTAGTGCTCGGCGGGGATCTGGCCGAGGGAGATGCCGATGTAGCTGGCGATGCGCGGCTCGCTGTTGAGCGTGTCGTAGTGGTGGCAGGTGTAGAAGACGTCCGGGCCGCGTCCCCGGTAGTTGCCCTGCACCGAGCAGCCGGGCGGTTCGACGTCCCAGAATCCCCCGCGCAGCGCGCCGGCCCCGACCTCGGGGCCGCGCGAGGCGGCGTTGTAATAGAACCCGAAGTCCATGGGCTTCAGCAGCGCGTCGGCCCGCCCCCGCAGCGTGGGCACCGCGTTGCGCACCACCATCAGCGCCGCGGCCAGCCAGCCGTTGTCCACACTGGACAGGAACGGGTGGACGGTGCTGCCGTCGTCGGGCCAGGTGCGCAGGAGGGCGCCGTCGGCCGGGTCGTACCAGTTGTAGAACATGCCCGAGGCCTCGTGCCGCTCCAGCCCGGCCAGCGCGGTCAGCGTCTCGTCGATGCGTCGGTGGGCCTCCCGCGCCTTGATGATCCCCAGGTCCCGGGCGACGACCGTGCTCCACAGGTAGGCGCCGATGTTGGTGGGGGAGGTGTAGCGGCTCGGCCTGGTCAGCGTGGCGTCGATGTTGTCGGCGATCAGGTGCGTGCCGGGGTGGACCGAGGCGGTCAGGGACCGCCAGGTGTCCCTGGCGTACCTCATCAGGGGGTCGTCCCGCACCGGGACGGTGAAGGCCGTGCAGAGAAGGCACACGGCGACGATGGCGATGATGCGTTTCATTTCAGTCCCGTCATTGCGATTCCCTGGACGAAGAAGCGTTGGAGGGCGACGAACACCACCAGGACCGGCACGACCACGACCACGGCCCCGGCCAGCAGCAGACCGAACCTGGTCTGGTTCTGTCCGATCGAGTACAGGGCGAGGGCGACCGGGAGGGTGTACCTCTCCTCGCTCTGCGCCACGACCAGTGGCCACAGGAAGCTGTTCCAGGTGCTCAGGAAGGTGAGGATGCCCAGGGCCGCGAGCGCGGGCCGGGCCAGCGGCACGACGATCCGCGCGAAGATCCGCAGCTCTCCGGCGCCGTCGACACGGGCCGCGTCGATCACCTCGTCGGGCAGCCCGGAGATGTACTGCCGCATCAGGAACACACCGAACGGCCCGGCGAGGAAGGGCAGGATCATGCCCAGGTGAGTGTCCACCAGCCCCAGATTGCTGATCAGCACGAACAGGGGGACGAAGGTGACCGCTCCGGGAACCATGAGGGCGGCCATGACCAGCGCGAACAGCGCCTGCCGGCCCGGGAAGTCGATCTTCGCCAGCGCGTAGCCGAGCATCGAGCAGAACACCAGGTTGCCTGCGGTGACCGCGCCGGTGACGATCAGCGAGTTGGCGAAGTAGCGCGGGAAGTCCAGCCGCTCGAACAGCTCCCGGTAGTTGTCCAGCGTCGCCTGGTCCGGCAGCCACGTCGGCGGGATCCGGCGGATCTCGGCATCGGTCTTGAACGAACCGGACAGCATCCAGGCGAACGGGCTGCCCGCCACGGCCAGCGCGATCGCGAGCGCCGTGTAGACCGCCCACACCCGGTTGCCGCCGGACCGCCGGGCCCGGTGCCCGCCGCGGGCCCGTGAGACGGCCGCCGTCATGTCCGGGGCCTCAGCAGCCGGAACTGCACGAAGGTCAGCACGATGATCGCGACGAACAGCGCGTAGCTCATGGCCGAGGCGTAGTCGTAGTTGCCGAAGCCGAACTGGTCGTAGATGGCGTAGGAGACCGACATCGTCGTGTTGAGCGGCCCGCCCCGGGTCATCACCAGCGGCTCCTCGAAGAACTGGAGATAGCCGATTCCGGTGATCACAGCGCCGAACAGCAGCGTGGGCCGCAGCATCGGCAGGGTGATCCGGCGGAAACGCGCCCACGCTCCCGCGCCGTCGACCTGGGCGGCCTCGTACAGTTCGCGCGGGATCGCCTGGAGCCCGGCCAGGAAGACGACCATCAGGTAGCCCATGTTGCGCCAGGCCGCCATCACGATCAGGGCGGGCATGGCCCACACCGGGTCGGTGAGCCAGTGCGGGCCGTCGATCCCGGCCAGCCGCAGCAACTGGTTGACCGGTCCGGTCTCCGGCTGAAGCAGGAAACGCCACACCACGGCGACCGCGACGATGCTGGTCACCACCGGCAGGTAGAAGCCGAGGCGGAAGAAGGCGCGCAGCCGTGTCACGCCCTTGTCGAGCAGCACGGCCACGCCCAGCGCGCACAAGATCGTCAGTGGCACGCCCGCCGAGACGAAGTAGAGGGTGTTGGCCGCGGCCTGCAGGAACACCTCGTCCTGCAGCAGCCGGGCGTAGTTGTCCAGCCCGACGAAGTCCACGGCGAGCGGATCGCGCAGGTCGGAGCTGCGCAGATCGGTGAAGCTCATCAGGAGGGAGGCCAGCACCGGCCCCGCCGTGAAGGTCAGGAAAAGCGCCAGGAACGGCAGGGCGAAGCCCCAGGCGGCCAGGCCCCGCCGCGTCCGGTCGCTGAGGCCGGTCCTGCGCGGTGCGGCCAGGGCCGGCGCGCGGTCGCGTACGGTGCGTACGGCCATGTCAGGTCCCGGTCCCGATGGCCGTCGCCTTCCGCTGCATCGACTTGAGCGCCGCCTCGCCCGTCGTACGGCCCTTGGCGGCCTTCTCCAGTTCGTCGTCGATGACCGAGGCCACCTGCTCCCAGGTCGATACGGCGGGCGGCGTCCGGGTCTCGCCGAGCTGCTCGCCGAAGACCTTCAGCATCGGGTCGGTGATGCCGCTCCAGCCGTCCTTGACCGCGGGCAGGTCGTTCACGGTGCGGTACCAGGTGGCCTGGACCTCCGGCCGGGACAGGTACTCGGCGAACTTCCAGGCGCCGTCGCGGTTGCCGGCGTCCTTGAAGACCGCCAGGTCGGCGCCGCCGATGAACGAGGCGCCGGTTTCCTCCTCCGGCATCCCGGTCACGCCGAGCCTGCCGTCCAGGACGTCCTCGGCCTGCTCCTTCAGCACGCCGATGTGCCACGGGCCGGAGACGAACGAGGCGATCTCGCCGTCGATGAAGCCCTGCTCCAGCTCGCCGGGTTGCAGAGCGGCGGGGGACAGGCCCTCCTCGAAGTACGACAGGTAGTACTCCAGGGCCTTGGCCGTCTGCGGGGTGTCGAGGGTGAAGCCGCCGTCGGCGCCGGTGAGCGAGGCGCCCTGCTGCCAGGCGAACGGCAGGAACGTCTGCCAGGAGCCGGTCCCGCCGGGCGGCAGGGCGATGCCGTACCTGGCGCCGCCCCTGTCGCGCATCCCCTTGGCGAAGGACTTGAGCCCGGCCCAGTCGGCGGGCGGTTTCACCCCGGCCTTCTCGGCCAGGTCGGTTCGGTAGTAGATGAGCCGGGTCTCGACGTACCACGGCACGCCGTAGGAGGTGCCGTCCACGACGGTGGTGGCCCAGGCCCCGGGGAAGTAGGCGTCCTCGTCGAAACCGGGCGGGGTCGGGTCGAGCGCCCCCGTCCTGGCGAACTCGCCCATCCAGGTTGTGCCGATCATGCTCATGTCCGGGGTGGCGCGGCCCGCGATCGCTGATGCGATCTTGTCATGGGCTCCGTCCCAGGGGATCGCGGTGACCTCGACCTCCACTCCGGGATTGGCCGCCTCGAAGCCCTCGGCCAGGACCGACAGCTTCTCGCCCTCGGTTCCCATCGCCCACACGCTGACCGTTCCCCGCGCGGGACCCGCGCCGGTCTCGGCGGGCCGGTCCGGGGCGGGGCCGCCGGCCTCGCGGCCGCATCCGCTCAGCGCGGTCAGCGCGGCGAGCGCCACCGCGACGGTGGTCAGGCGTTTCATGTCTCCTCCTTGGGGTGAGGCCCGCAGCTCGAACGGACGATGAGCCGGGTGGGAAGGACGTCGTGGTGCGGCTCACCCCTGGCACCGGTGATGCGCTCGTCGAGCAGCCGCGCCGCGCGGGCTCCCAGCTCCCGCATGGGCTGGCGGACAGTGGTCAGGCCGGCGTACCGGGCGGCCATCACGTCGTCCCATCCGGTGACGGGCACGCTCCCTGCCGTGGCGCTGGTCAGGCCGAGCGCGACCTCGTCGTTGCAGCAGATCACCGCGTCCGGTCGCTGCCGTCGTACGGCTTCCGCGGCCCGGAAACCGCTGTTCTCGTCGAAGCCGCAGGCGACCGGGACGATGGCGGGAATGATCTGCCGGACGCCCTCGAAGCGCTCGGCGAAGTCCGAGGAGCGGTCGGCGTCCCCGAGGAAGACGACGCGCCGGTATCCGTGGCCGAGCAGGTGCTCGGCCAGCAGCGCCGCCGAGTCCCGGTTCTCCGTGGTGATCGTGTCGACGTCGGCGACCGGTGGGCGGGCGATCAGCACGACCGGCGTGCCGGTCGCGGCGACCTCGCGGACCGTCTCGTCGTCCACGGTCCGGGTGCAGAACACCAGCCCGTCCACCCGCGCGGCCAGTTCCATGACCATGTCCCTGGCGGTGGGGCGGCCGTGGCTGGACAGGATCAGCACCGAGCGGCCGAGCTCGGCGGCCACCGACTCATAGCCCAGGACGACCTCGGCGTAGTAGGGGCCGGACAGGTCGGGGAAGACGATGCCGTTGGCGGCGTGCTGGCGCTCGGCCAGCCCCCGGCCCAGATGACTGGGCCGGTACCGGAGCTCGGCGACGGCCGCGCGTACCCGCGCGGCCGTGCCGGGGGAGACGGGGACGTTGCCCCGCAGCACCCGTGAGACGGTCGCGATCGACACACTGGCCCGTTCGGCGACCTCGTAGATCGTCACGTTTGCGCGACGGCCTCCGGCGCTGCCCGCTTCCCCGTGGGACGACGGCGATTCCATGCTCGGCACGCTTACACATGTAAGCGCTTACAACAAGACCGAACGATCTTCGAATCTGTTCGGCCAGGTCCGGGCGGGTCCGCCGCCCGGCCGGGCCCTAGCGGTGTTCCAGGCGGGAGAGCATCTCCGGCAGCGGGCCCTGGTGCGCCACGGTCAGCCGCCGGGTGGCGCGGGTGACCGCGACGTAGAGATCACGTCCGCCCATGGACCCCCGGGCGAGGATCTCGGCGGGCTCGACCACCACGACCGCGTCGAACTCCAGGCCCTTGGCGGTGGCGGGCGTCAGCACGGCGACCGGGCGGTCGAGCACGTCCTGGGCGTCGTGCGGGAACAGCGAGGCCACCTCGGCGTGGCGGGCGTCGGGGACGATCACCGCCAGCCGCCCCGCGTCCGCTCCGGCCGTGACGTCGGAGCCGGCGAGGGAGTCGGCGGGACCGTGGCCGGTCGCGTCCCCGGTCGCGTCCTCGGTTTCCGGCTCGGCCAGGCCAGCCCTGACCGCCGCCAGCTCCGCCTCCACTAGGGCGACCAGGCCCGCGAGCCCGCCCGCGGCGTCCAGCCGCACCGCGCGCGGCGTCTCTCCGTCCTCGCGGACCGGCTCGGGCGCCCGGGCGCCGGGGTCGACCGCGGCCAGCACGTCGGCGGCGACCGCCATGATCCGGGCCGTGGTGCGGTAGTTGACCGTCAGCCGCTCCTCGCGCCAGCGGCCCTCCAGGTAGGGGTCGAGCATCTCGCCCCACGAGCGGGCCCCGGCCGCCGAACCCGTCTGCGACAGGTCGCCGACGACCGTCAGCGAGCGGGCCGGGACCCGCCGCATCACCGTCCGCCACGCCATCGCCGACAGCTCCTGCGCCTCGTCGACGATGACGTGCCCGTAGGCCCAGGTGCGGTCGGCCGCGGCCCGCTGGGCGGTGGTCCTGTCCGGGCCGGAGTCCTCATTGCGCTCGGCCAGCATGTCGGCCTCCAGCAGCCTGGTCTCCACCAGCCCGCTGTCGACCAGGCCGGTGAGCTCCAGCACGCCCTGGGCGTAGGCCTCCTCCTGCCTGCGCCGCTCCGCCTCGGCCTCGCGGGCGGCCCGCTGCTCGGCCTCGTCGACGCCGAGCAGTTCGGCGGCCTCGTCCAGCAGCGGGACGTCGCCGGGCGTCCACGGCGCGCCGTGCGGCCGCAGCAGGGCCTCGCGCTCGGCGGGCGACAGGTGCGGCGCGGCCGAGGCGATCGCGTCCGGATCGGCCAGGAACTCGCCGATCAGCCGCTCCGGGGTGAGGTACGGCCACAGCCCCTCCACCGCCTCGCGCACCGCCGGGTGCGTCCACAGCACCTGGCGGGCGTAGCGCAGGTCCGCCTCGTCGGCGATGAGCGCCTCGGCCCCGGCGTCGGCGTCCGGCCCGGCGTCGGCGTCGCGCCCGTCCATCCAGGCGTTCTCCTCGGCGGTGAACGGATCCAGCCCGGCGAGCTCCTCCACGTCGAACGGGTCCGGCTCGGCCGCCTGCCCGGCGTCGGCGAGCGCGTCCAGCCGGGCGGCCCCGCTCTCGGCCTCGGCGATGAGCGCGTCCAGTTCGGCCGCCTCCTCGGCGCTGAGCGTGCCCTGCGCCTCCAGCCGGGCGGCCTCGTCGACGGCCAGCGCGGTGAGCACGTCCAGCACGAACAGCCGCCGCGCCGTGTTGTGCGGCAGGCCCGAGTTCCTGGCCCGGTCGCGGGCGGCGGCGCAGGCGGCGTGCGGGGCGCTGATCGTCATCTCCTCCACCACGACCTCCACCCCGTCGCGCAGCGAGGTCCGCACCGGGATCGTCATCTCCAGGTCGCCGTCGGGCAGGCGCTGGCGGTCGCGTACCGCGGCGGCCACGACCTCGACCATGCGAGCGTCGCCCTTGACGACCGCGGCGGCGGGGGAGTCGGCGGCGGTGGCGCGCACCCCCGGGTGCAGCTCGCCGAGGGTGGCCACCACCACGTCGGTCTCGCCCAGCGAGGGCAGCACCTGGCCGATGTAGCGGGAGAACAGCGTGTTGGGCCCGACGATGAGCACGCCGCGCCGTTCCAGCACGTCGCGGTGGGTGTAGAGCAGGTAGGCGGCCCGGTGCAGCGCGGCGACGGTCTTGCCGGTGCCGGGGCCGCCGTGCACGACCAGCGCCCCCGCCAGGCCGGAGCGGATCACCCGGTCCTGCTCGGTCTGGATGGTGGCCACCACCTGCTCCATCCGGCCGGTACGGCCCCGCCGCAACGTCGCCAGCAGCGCGGCCTCGCCGACGAGGGTGCGCCGGGCGCTGTCACCCAGCCGGTCCAGGTCGAACACCTCGTCGTCGATGCCGACCACGGTCCGGTCGCGGGTGTGCAGGTGGCGGCGGCGCACCAGCGGCCCGGGATCGCCGGGGGTGGCGGTGTAGAAGGGGCGGGCGGCCGGAGCGCGCCAGTCGGTGAGCATGATCTCGCCTTCGGCGTCCCGCAGCCCGATCCGGCCGATGTAGCGGGTCTCGCCGTCGGTCTCGTCGATCCTGCCGAAGCACAGGCCGCGCTCGACGCCGGTCAGCCGGGCCAGGCGGCGGGAGTGCTCCCCGGCGGAGACCTCGCGCTCGACCCGGGCCTGGCGGGTGCCGCCGGCCTGGCCCGCGGCGAAAGCGGAGGTGAGCGCGGCGTGCGCCTGTTCGCGGGCGACGTCCAGACGCTCGTAGAGCGCGGTCAGACGGTCCTGTTCGGTGCGCAGGGCATCAGTGAGCGCGGTCGCCGCGCCGCCGGGGCGGGGAGCGGTTCCGGGTTGACGGAGTGCCATGGCTTTGGTAGAATCCTCCATAGTGGGAAATCTGTTTGCTTGATTGGATCTCAAGTAAACGAGTGTAGCGCTCGCCCACTTCCCCTGTCATCGCCGTGCCCGCCTCCGGCGACGACCGGACCCCCTTTCCTCGCCGCGACGTCTTCCGTCGCGACGCCTCGCACGCCCTGCCTCCTGCGGCGTGCGCCGCCGGGAGGGACCCCTCCCGGCGGCGCGGCCGTCATCCGGTCACGTGGCCGGTCAGGTGACCGGGACGAGGTCGGGGCCGACGATGTGGCCCTGGTGCGGGTGGGGGGCGTTCTGGTCGTGGCGGAAGTGGCCGGCGTACCAGACGACGACGTTGGTGCCGCTGACGCTCTCGCCGTTGACGAACCGGTCGAGCATCGCGCGGTTGTCCTCGTCGGGGTTGCCGTCGTACAGCTCGGTCCCGCGCCGGCGCAGGAACCACAGGTCGGCGATGCCGTAGGGATCGGCGGTGTTGTCGTGCTCGCCGGGGACGATCCGGTAGCCGCGCCCGCTGGCCTTGTCGGTGACCTGCCAGAACCGCGCCGGGCGGCGGCGCCTGCGGGCCACCTCCCGCACGATCTGGGTCGCCGTCGTGGTCCCGGGACCGGTCTCGTCGAGCTGCTCGATCACGTCGTTGTCGGAGCCCTCGATGTCGAAGTCGAAGCGCCAGTAGACGTGGTGGCGGTGACGCATGCAGGTGCGCGGGTTGCGCACCCCGGCGAAGCCGAAGCGCGGCCGGATCGTGCCGTCGTCGGCCAGGCGCCACTCCGAGACGTAGCGGTACCAGCCGGCTGCGATCTCGCTGACGATCCGCACCTCCCCGTCGTCGTCGTGGAAGGCCACGCCCTGGAAGTTGCCGGCGTCGTTGTCGGGCCGCTCCAGGATGGTCTTGGGTGAGCGGTCGCAGATCCGCCAGCCCCAGCCGACCGGGTCGGCGCCGTTGGCCGTGAAGCGGGTCTCCTCGTTCTGCCAGTCGCGGAAGGTGACGCCGTCCTCCTCGTACTGGACGTTGAGGATCGGCACGTGGGCCTGGCGGAAGACCAGCCTGCCCCGATAGCGGACCTCGCGCAGCTCCACCCCCGAGCCGTCGCCGGGGTTCTGCGGGGCCGAGGCCCGGGGCCGTACCACGATCAGGTTCCACAGCTCGGTGCCGCCATCGAGCACGCGCAGCCGTACCGCGTCGGGGCCGCCCCGGTCGCGCAGGCTCTCCACCGGCGCGGGCAGGCGCGACTCGCAGTCGTCGGGGTGGTCGGGGTGCATGGCCACGCTGACCCCGGCCGGGGACCAGTCGACCGTCCGGGCGACCGGGTCGACGGCGACGATGCGGTGCTTGACGTCCCCCGAGGGGGCGTAGACGCCCAGCGTGGGACGGCGCACGGTGGTGCCGTCGGTGTTCTCCAGATCGGCCAGCGGCGGCATCGGCTGGTAGACCACGACGTCGTCCCCGGCGGGGAAGCGCTCGTCGGCCCGGAGGATCTCCGCGGCCGCGCGCAGTTCCCGCGCGTCCGGGTTGGGCCGGTAGGCACTGGGCACGACCTCGGCCTTCTCCGGCCGGTCGAGAGTGCCGCGCAGCTCCACCCCCCGGTTGGAGACCGGATCGAAGACGCTCGCCCGGAACGGGGCCCCCTCGTCCGGATCGTGCGTCAGGGCCAGGGCCTCGCCCAGGACGAGCCGGTCGGCGTCGGCGGTCTCCAGGTGGGCCAGCACGGCCGGATGCGCCGCGGCCACCTGCCTGACCTGCTCCGCCGACAGCCTCGGCCGGTCGACCGGTTCGATGATCACCTGTCTTGTCATCTGATCTCCCCGTTCGTGTGTCGATGGCACGCGCCGCCGGCTGCGGCATCGGCGCGTCCCCCCGTTCCTATCCCGATGGTTGGACGCTGAGAAGATCCGCAATGTTGGGGATTGCGGCTGTCTTTTCCGGCCGGATCCGGCTGCGGGGCAGCGGGCGGGGAAGATCAGTGAGCCGCAAGCCGCTTCCAAGTGGCCGCCCCTATGACTGGTGACGAACCAGCCGAGAGGGGAAGACGATGCGTACGGTTGCCCGGGGACTGCTGCTGGCCGGAGTGCTCACGGCGGGAGTGCTCACGGCGGGAGTGCCCGCCGCCCTGTCCACCGCCGCGCCCGCCGCCGAGGCGAGGGCGGGAGCGGCCGCGCAGGCGGCGCGCGACTACGACCTGGGGACCATCCGGTCCTCCCGCAAGCACTCCGGCCACGCCAAGGCCAAGCTGTGGATCACCAGCTTCAGCGAGAAGCACTTCCAGGCCTACGGCAGCCTCTACGACCTCGACCGCCACCCGGGTCACTGCGCCTCCATCCGGGCGACGTTCCACTACCTCGAGGGCGGCGCCGGCCGGTCGCCCGAACGCCGGTTCTGCGCCTCCCACGGCCGGAGCCGCGTGGGCTACCTGTTCGAGTCCAAGGGCGAGATCAGGAGCGTGGACCTGCGGATCTGCGTCGCCGACGGCCGCCGGGGACCGGTCTCCCACTGCCGGACCGAGACGGTCCGCGACGAGGACCTGGCCTGGTGAGTCCGGCCGGACGGTGAGTCCGGCCGGACGCCCGCGGCCCCGGACCCTTCGCCCGCCTCACGCGACGGGCAGGAACTCCAGGTCCCGGGCGCCGGCGAAGGCGAGCAGGCGATCGGCCTCCTCGCTCAGCTCGCTCCTGGCCCGCGCGGTGAGCGGTTCGAACGGCTGGACGCTCAGGCGTTCGCCGGTGAGCTTCCAGGTCCCCCGGACGGTGCCGTCGACCAGGACGGTCGGCGCGACCATCGCGCCGACGCACACGCGCCGGCGGTACTCGTCGGTCATGATCCGGGTGCGGTCGGCGTAGGCGACCATGAGGTTGTCGAACTCCGGCAGGAAGCGCGCCGGAGCCGGCGTCTCCGGGTCGGGCGGGGGCGGGGCGTCGGGCAGGTCGAACAGCTCGAGGCCGTCCTCCCCGCGCAGGGTCCGCAGGTCCATGCCGGCCACGACCTCGCGCAGGCGGGTCAGGCCCGACCAGGCCTGCATGTCCATGACCCCGGCCGGGCCGAAGGCCGCCAGGTACCGGCGGATCATCCGCTCCACCGGCGGCGTCTGTCCGGAGGCCTGCTCCGGCGGCCCGTCCCGCCACTCCTCTGCCAGCCACTCCTCGGCCAGGGCGAAGGGGGTGGCGCCGCCCCTGTTCCAGGTGCCCTGCGGCGGGACGTGCACCAGCGGCAGCACGCACTGGGCCGACCAGCCCAGGGCCTCGGGCGGGACGCCGGGCCAGCGCTCGGCGAGCATCCGGCCCAGCTGCGGGCGGGTGAGCGTGCGGCCGGCCAGCAGGTCCCGGGCCGCGGCGGCGAGCTCGGACAGGTCCACCCCGGCGGTGACCTTTCCGAAGGCGGCCTGGCGCCCGCGCGTCAGGACGGGCTGCACCAGGGGGCGCAGCCACCGGTAGTCGGCGGCGGAGACCAGGTGCAGGGTGCCGCGCAGCACCGAGGAGCGCAGGGCCCGCCTGCCGTACAGCAGGGCCGTCAGGTCGTCGTGGGCGAAGTCCGACAGGCGGGCCGCCAGCCCGAGATAGGGGGCGTTGCCGGACTGGGCCTGCAGGCCGATCAGGTGCTCGACGGCCGCCAGGGCGGACATGTCGCTGCGCCGCAGCAGCAGCTGCCGCTCCAGCGTGATGCGGTTGAGCGCCGTCGTGGTCACAGTGCGCGGAGTGCTCATGGCGGCAAGGGTGCGCGGAGTGCTCATGACTCCAACGGTGTCACCCAACGCGGAAAGGACCGTTCCGCATAGGCGGACCCCGTCCGGATTTTTCGAGGATGTCGGGCGCGTGCGGCACAATACCCGCCATGACCACTCCGGAGGCGCAGCGTCCCCCCGGCACCGTGCTCGAGGCGGTGCTCGAGCGCATCACCTACGCCAACGAGGAGACCGGTTACACCATCGCCAGGGTGGCCACCGAGAGGTCGGGCACCGAGCTGCTGACCGTGGTGGGGCCGCTGCTGGGAGCGCAGGTCGGCGAGTCGCTGCGGCTGACCGGCCGGTGGGGATCGCACCCGCGCTACGGCAGGCAGTTCGAGGTGTGGTCCTACACCACCGTGCTGCCGGCGACCGTGCAGGGCATCCAGCGCTATCTCGGCTCGGGGCTGATCAAGGGCATCGGGCCGAAGATGGCCGAGCGCATCGTCGACCATTTCGGCACCGACACCCTGGAGATCATCGAGACCGCCCCGGAGCGGCTGGTCGAGGTTCCCGGCCTGGGCCCGAAGCGGACCAAGATGATCGGGGTCGCCTGGGAGGAGCAGAAGATCATCAAAGAGGTGATGATCTTCCTCCAGGGCGTCGGGGTGTCCACCTCGATCGCGGTGCGCATCTTCAAGCAGTACGGCGACGCCTCCATCACGATCGTCAAGAACGAGCCCTACCGGCTGGCCGACGACGTGTGGGGCATCGGCTTCAAGACCGCCGACACCATCGCCCAGGCCGTCGGCATCCCGCACGACAGCCCCGAGCGGGTCAAGGCGGGCCTGCGCTACACGCTGTCGCAGGGCGCCGACGACGGCCACTGCTATCTGCCGGCGCCCAACCTGGTCGCCGACGCGGTCAAGATCCTTCAGGTGCCCGCCGAGCTGGTGGCCTCCTGCCTGGAGGAGCTGGTCGCCGAGGAGGGCGTGGTCCGCGAGGAGCTGCCGGCCGGGGACAACACGATCCCCGCGATCTACCTGGTGCCCTTCCACCGCGCGGAGCTGTCGCTGGCCGGGTCGCTGCGCGCCCTGCTGACCTCCGCCCACGACCGCCTCGGCGTCTTCCAGGGCGTCGACTGGGACGTGGCGCTGGAGTGGCTGCGCGGCAAGACCGGCGCCGACCTGGCCGCCGAGCAGGCGCAGGCCGTACGGCTGGCGCTGACCGAGAAGGTCGCGGTGCTGACCGGCGGGCCCGGCTGCGGCAAGAGTTTCACCGTGCGCTCCGTCGTCACGCTGGCCCGCGCCAAGAAGGCCAAGGTCATCCTGGCGGCGCCCACCGGCCGGGCGGCCAAGCGGCTGGCGGAGCTGACCGGCCACGAGGCCACCACCGTGCACCGGCTGCTGCAGCTGCGCCCCGGGGGCGACGCCACCTTCGACCGCGACAACCCGCTGGACGCCGACCTGGTCGTGGTCGACGAGGCCTCGATGCTGGACCTGCTGCTGGCCAACAAGCTGGTCAAGGCCGTGGCGCCGGGCACCCACCTGTTGTTCGTGGGCGACGTCGACCAGCTGCCGTCGGTGGGCGCGGGCGAGGTCCTGCGCGACCTGCTGGCCGCCGAGGAGGAGGTCCCCCGGGTCCGGCTGACGCACATCTTCCGCCAGGCCCAGGAGTCGGGCGTGGTCACCAACGCGCACCGGGTCAACACCGGCCTGCCGCCGGTGCTGGCGGGCATGAAGGACTTCTTCCTGTTCCCCTGCGAGGAGCCCGAGGAGATCGCGGCGCTGACCGTCGACGTGGTCGCCAACCGCATCCCCCGCAAGTTCGGGCTCAACTCCCGCCGCGACGTGCAGGTGCTGGCGCCGATGCACCGCGGCGCGGCCGGGGCGGGCAACCTCAACACCGTCCTGCAGGAGGCGCTGACGCCCTCCCGCGAGGGCATGCCCGAGCGCCGCTACGGCGGGCGGGTGTTCCGGGTCGGCGACAAGGTGACCCAGCTGCGCAACAACTACGACAAGGGCGCCGCCGGGGTGTTCAACGGCACCGTCGGCATGGTCGTCGACGTCAAGCCCGACGACCACAAGCTGATCGTGCGCACCGACGAGGACGAGGACGTCGAATACTCCTTCGACGAGCTCGACGAGCTGGCCCACGCCTACGCGGTGTCGATCCACCGATCCCAGGGCAGCGAATACCCCGCGGTGGTGATCCCGCTGGCCACCAGCGCCTGGATGATGCTGCAGCGCAACCTGCTCTACACCGCCATCACCCGGGCCAAGAAGCTCGTCGTCATCATCGGCTCGCGCCGCGCGCTGGCCCAGGCGGTGCGCACCCGCGGCGCCGGCCGCCGCCACACCAGCCTGACCCACCGCCTGCGCCAGGGTGCGGGCAGGGCCTGACCTGCGCTCGCCTGTCCGCCGCCCGGATCGCGGCGGGCCCGGCGGGGGACGTTGTCCGGCCCGGGGCGAGCTGGTTGACTCCCGTCCATGCCTCTTGACCGGTACGGCGTGCTCGTGGGAACGCTGAACCGCCACCACCGCGACCAGCCCGACACCCAGGGGCGCTGGTTCCACGTCAACCTCGAGGTGGGCGCGCCCGCCGGGTCGTACCGCTGCGCGATCGACGTCGACAGCAAGCAGTCCCAGACGGGCGTCCAGTGGAAGGCGTTCACCCTGGACGCCTCCGCGCTGGCCCCGGCGGCCGCGCTGGCGCCCGGCTATCACGACCTGACCCGCCTGCCCGGCTCGGGCGCCCTGGACTACCAGCGTCACCCGGCCCTGGCCGGCGCCGCGGGGTGCGTGTTCGTGCGGCGGCCGCCCGCCTGGCTGCGGTGGCTGCTCGGCCTGGCCGGGACGGGCCGCTCCTGGACCGCGGGCTCGAACCTGCAGGCCGCGCAGGCCCTGGAGCCCATGCTCGTGGCGGGGCGGCGGATCCTCGTCTTCGGCGAGCCGTTCACCAGCGGCCTCGGGATGCACAACATCCACCAGAACCAGGGCGATCCGGCCGGCAGCCAGTGGTGGGAGGAGAACGGCATCTGGCAGGACGGCGGCACGCTGTGCGAGCGGCCCGACGGCCGCTTCGACGTCTTCATCTCCAAGTTCTCCACCCAGGCCGACCGCACCGACGCCGGCGGCCATCCCGTGTGACCGGCAGCCCGGGACGGCCCCCGGGTCAGCTTCCCGCCGCGGCCTCGCCCCCGATGCCGAGCAGGTCCTCCAGGGCGTGGGCGCCGACAGGGGTGACGCGCAGCGCGCGGCCGGTGCCGATCCGGGTGACCCAGCCGCGCTCCAGCAGGGTCGCGCACAGCACGGCCCCGGCGACGCCGGCCAGGTGGTGGCGGCGTTCGGTCCAGTCCAGGCAGGCCTTGGCCATCGGCCGCCTGCCGCGGGGCGCCAGCCGTACGCCGAGGTCGGCCGTGAACCAGGCCAGCCCGTCGTCGCTGAGCGCGAAGCCGGTGTCCTGGCGCAGCAGGCCGCGGGCGGTCAGCGCGTCGGTGACGGCCACGCCCAGGCGCCCGGCCAGGTGGTCGTAGCAGGTGCGGGCGGCGGCCATCGCCTTGGCCGAGGAGGCGGCCCGCAGCGTCGGCGGGGGCGGGGCGGGCACGGCCAGGTCGGCGTGGGCGGCCAGGTCCTCGATGAGCTGGGCCACCCGCGGCCCGGCCAGGCGCACGTAGCGGTGCCGTCCCTGGCGCTCCTCGGCGAGGATGCCGCCCCGTACCAGCAGTGACAGGTGCTCGCTGGCGGTGGAGGCCGCGACCCCGGCGTGGCGGGCCAGCTCCCCGGCCGTCCAGGCGCGCCCGTCCAGCAGCGCCAGGCAGAACCGCGCCCGGGTGCCGTCGGCCAGCAGGGCGGCGAGGTCGGCGAGGGGAACGCGTGAGGTGACCGTCATGCCCCCATCATCGGGGGCGAATGTTTCGGCGGGCGCCGCACGATCCCGGGGCCGTACGGCCGGCTCCGGGCGGTGCCGGACCGGATGTCCCCGGCTACCTCCCGGCCCCCACGCGTCCGCTCCTCAGGTACAGGGCCGCTCCGGCGCACCCCGCTGCGACGAACTGCACCACCGCGAACACCGGCCCCGTCTCGACCATCGCCAGATTGTGCACCAGCCCCGCGATGACGGTGATCTGGACCGCCGCCAGCAGTTCCGGCCGGTCCTCGATCGCCTGGGCGGTCACGAGCAGCAGCACCATCAGGGCGGGCACATAGACGGGCATCTGGGGGTAGCTCGAGCCGCTCTCCTGGAGGTAGACGCCGCCTACGTCCGCGACGACCAGGAGCGTGGCCGCCGTGCTCAGTATCAGCGGAGGCCGTGCCGCACCCGATCTCCAGGCCTGGACCGCGCGTGTCACGAGGAAGCACAGCAGGAGCACGACGGACGCGAACACCACCAGCCAGGCGGTTTCCTCTCCGGGATCGTCGCCGATGTCGCGGGGGAACCACTGGTTGATGACGATCATGGCGAGCACGATCGCCCCGCCGGCGGCCGACACGCCTTTCCACCGCATCCGCCCCGGTTCGGCCAGGGCCGTCTCGGTGAACACGGCCAGCAGGATCAGCAGCCCGGCCACCAGAGTGAACGTCGGCGTGCCCTGGAAGGTCACCAGTTCGGGATGGGCGGACACCCCCAGGTGCAACGCGGCCAGAGCGGCGGCCGCGCCGAGACTCACAGTGCGCGGGCGGCCTTCCGGCAGCAGTCCGGCTCCCAGCGCCGCGGCGATCAGGAACCACAGCCAGATCAGGTAGTCGGCCACCAGATTCCTGCCGAGGAAAGCGGCGAACGCATCGCCGTACGGCGAGCGGAGCATCAGCAGCAGTCCCGCCGTCAGAGCCGATCCCCGCAACGCCATGATCAGCCATGGCGGCCGGCCCGGCACGCCGGGGACGCCGCCGGCCGGTACGGGGCTCCCGGTCTCCTCGTCCCCGGCCGGGAGCGCGGGAACCGGCCGGGCGACGCCGGTGTCGTCATCGGGCACCGTCTCCCGCGGCGCGACGGGTGCCGCGGGAGCGTCGTCGACCTCGGAGGGCGGGGCCGGAGGGGAGGTCACCGCCGGGGACGGCGCGGGGGAGGACGCGGAGGAGGGCGTGAGCGGCTCGGCGGAAAGGCCGAGGACGCGTGCCGCCGCCGCCGAGACGTACCGGCTGTCGTCATGGGCCAGCTCCTCCAGAGCCAGCCGGGCGGCCAGCGCGAGCCCGGCGTGCCGGCTGCGCCGCAACCGCTCAAGCTCGTCGACCGCGCTCGCTCTGATCCTGGCGATGGGGTGGTCCACGGCCTCCTGCAGTTCGGTCGGCAGCGGCGCGGGCCGTTCGACGGGACGGCCGCGCCGCGCGATGATCAGGTCGCCCTCGAGGTCGAAGGTCCACTTGCCCGGCGTCTGCTTGGGCGTGACGGCCCGCACCCTGTCGTAGACGAAGTCGTACAACTCGTGGACGCCCACGTAGCCGTCCTGGTCCCGATCGGCTTCGCCGGTCTCCAGCCCTTCCACCAGCGCTTTGGTGAACACCGAAGGCGAGGGCGGCTCCTGGGCGTCGGCGAGGTCGGGTCCGTCGAAGGCGTACTCCAAGGCGTTGGAGGCCGTGATGACGACCCTCCCGCGTCCGCCGAACTGCTCCTCGACATGGATGTCCGCCCCCGCTCTGGGCAGTGCGCCGCGTGCGAAGGCGCCCGCGTAGCAGCAGTCGAGCAGCAGCACGATGCGCCGGCAGCGGCTACGGCTCATCCGCCGGTTGACGAACTCCGCGGACACGGCGGTGGCGCCGAGCCTGTTGAGCTTGGTGTCGGGCGTGGCGAAGTACAGTTCGCCGTTGTCGTCCTTGACCCCGTGGCCGGAGAAGTGCAGCAGCAGCACATCGCCGGGGTGGCGGTCGGCGAAGAAGTCCTCGACGGCCTCGTTGACGACGGCGGCGGGCTCGTTGAGCATCGTGCGCACGTCGAACTCGCCGATGTTCTCATCGCCCAGCACCCGGGCCAGGGCCTCGGCGTCCAGCGCGGGCGCCCGCAGCCGCCGGAGCCCCGGATCGCGGAACTCGTCGTTGGCCACGATCAGCGCCAGGCGCCGTTCGGGCGTGGCGGGCGTGTCAGGCCGGCTGCGGCGGCGCAGCCATACGTCGGTGAGCTCGCGTTGCTCACTGGACGGAATGCCGGTCAGTTCCAGCACGTCGCCGTCGATGTCCAGTTTCACCGAACGGTGCTGATGGCGGTTGAGCCACGCGGCCACGGCGTTCACGATCGAGGCCAGCAACTCGGTACCGGCCAGCGCGATCACCAGGCCGCCGAGGGTGAACGACAGGACGGCCCTTGCTCCGTCGGGTACGTCGTCCGTCTCGGCGGCGCTCACCACGACGTCCAGGCCGAGCAACTCGTCCCTGAGCCTGGCGGTGGCCTCCTCCACTTCCCGGGGGTCCGCAGTGGCGTCGACGACGCGTACCCGCAGCCGGACTGCCTCGTTCACCAGCCGTCACCTCCCGGTGCGAAGGGACACCGCCGGGCCGTCGTCCGCGGACGGCGGCCCGGCCGCCCGTAGGGATATCGCCGACGATCACGGGGTCGCTACTGACGGTCGCCGGCCGGTCCCGCGGCGGTCACGCGCGACGGGGCCGGGGCGGCAGAGGAGGGGGCGCCCGCGGGCGGGGAGGGTGCTCTGCCGTACTCTCGGCCCCGACCTGCGCGTGGTGTGAGCCGGCCGGGCCTGCCGTACCCCCGTCCTGAAGAGAGTCCATGACCTTCGACCACACCCGCCGGGCCTGCTATCTCGGGTACGTCACCCAGGCGATCGTGAACAACCTGGCGCCGTTGCTGTTCATCGTCTTCCAGACGCGTTACGACGTGCCGTACGAGATGCTCGGCCGCCTGATCCTGCTGAACTTCGCCACCCAGCTGATCACCGATCTGGTGGCGGTCAAGGTGGTGGACCGCACGGGCTACCGCGTGCCCCTGGTCCTGGCCCACCTGTTCAGCGTCGCCGGGCTCGTGCTGCTGGCGGCGGCGCCGTCCCTGACGCCCTCGCCGTACGCCGGCCTGGCGGTGGCGGTGGTGGTCTACGGGATCGGCGGGGGCCTGCTGGAGGTCCTGGTCAGCCCGGTCGTGGACGCCCTGCCCAGCCCGCAGGAGCACCGGGCCGCCACGATGAGCCTGCTGCACTCCTTCTACTGCTGGGGCCAGGTCGCCGTGGTGCTGGGCACGACGCTGGTGCTGGCGGCCGTGGGCGAGTCCGCCTGGCAGGTGCTGCCGCTGATGTGGGCGCTGGTGCCGCTGGCCAACCTCGTGGTCTTCGCGCGGGTGCCGCTGCCCCCGACGGTCCCCGACGAGCACCGCACCCCGCTGCGGGCGCTGCTGCGCTCTCCGGCCTTCGCCGGTGCGCTGCTGCTGATGCTGTGCGCCGGCGCCTCGGAGCTGACCATGTCCCAGTGGTCGTCGCTGTTCGCCGAGCAGGGGCTGGGGGTGTCCAAGGTCTGGGGCGACCTGGCCGGTCCGTGCCTGTTCGCCGTGCTGATGGGGATCGGCCGGATCGTCTACGGCCTGTGGGGCCGGCACATCCCCCTGCTGCCCGCGCTGACCGCCTGCGCCGGGCTGGCGACCGCCTGCTATCTGCTGGCCGCGCTGGCGGGCGACCCGGTGCTCGCCCTGGCCGGCTGCGCGCTGTGCGGGCTGGCGGTCAGCCTGATGTGGCCGGGGACCTTCAGCCTCACCTCCGCCCGCTTCCCCATGGGCGGCGCCGCGATGTTCGGGGTGCTGGCGGTGTTCGGCGACGCCGGGGCGGCGGCCGGGCCGTGGCTGGCCGGCGCCGTGGCCGACGCGGCCGTCACCGCCGGGCCGGACGGAGCCTCGGGCCTGCGCGCCGGCCTTCTCGTTGGAACGGTCTTCCCGCTCGCGATCTTGGGAATCGGCGCGGCCTACGCCCTGGCGGGCCGTCGTTCCCGCTCTGACCGGCCTGATCATCCGATTCGGACCGCCCGAAAGGACGTCCTCTAGCAGGTTTACTCAGAGTGGACAGGACGTTGACCATGGAAAGTAACCAAAATGTAACCTTCCAGCGCTGAACCGGGCGCGTCCTATGAGCATCTCCTATTAGTGTTTTTGGACGAGTTTGCACTATGGGGGAGAGCTTTGTGCTGAACGTTGAAAGCCGACGCCTGAGGATGCCGGTGGCCGGATTGGCTGTGGCGGTCACCGCCCTGCTGACCGCCTCATGCTCCGACGACCCGGCAGGCACACCCTCCGCCGCCAACGGGGAGCCCGGCAAGCAGGCGCAGTCCGCCCCGGCCGCCCCGGTCATAAAGATCAGCCCCGCGGAGGGCAGCTCCACCGTCCGGCCGGACAAGAAGGTCGTCGTGACCGCCGACGGCGGCCCCCTGGAGCAGGTCACGGTTGAGAGCGACGGCGAGAAGGTCGAGGGCGACTTCGACGCCGGCCGTACCAAGTGGGTCTCCAAGGCGCCGCTCAAGCCCGCCAGCGACTACACCGTCTCGGCCACCGCCGCGGGCGGCACCACCGCCAGCAGCACCTTCACCACGCTCAAGCCCGAGGTCGAGCTGGCCGTGGCCGACGTGACCCCGGCGGTCAAGGGGGAGAAGGTCGGGGTGGGGGCCCCGATCATCGTCACCTTCAACAACCCGATCCCCTCCAAGGCCGGCAAGGCCAACGTCGAGGAGGCGTTGGAGGTCACCGCGGAGAAGCCCGCCGTGGGCGCCTGGCGGTGGATCGACGACAAGACCGTGATCTACCGCACGCAGAAGTACTGGAAGCCCAACCAGAAGGTCACCTTCACCGCCCACCTCGAAGGGGTGCAGGGCGCCAAGGACATGTACGGGGTCAAGGACTTCACCAAGACCATCCGCATCGGCGCCTCCCAGATCTCCTACATCGATACCCGCAAGCACACCATGATCGTCAAGCGGGACGGCAAGGTGATCAAGAAGATGCTCATCAGCGCGGGCATGGCCACCACCCGGGCGTACACCACCACCAGCGGCGTGCACCTGGCCATGGGCAAGTCCAACCCCGAGCGGATGATCTCCCCGGGCTTCCCCAAGGGTCACCCCGAGTACTACGACGTCATGATCAACCACGCCGTGCGCTTCTCCAACAGCGGCGAGTACGTCCACGCCAAGGACAACGTCTGGGCCCAGGGCCGGCGCAACGTCAGCCACGGCTGCATCAACGCCCGCCCCGACCAGGCCAAGTGGTTCTACGGCATCGTCCAGCGCGGTGACGTGATCATCATCAAGGGCACCGACCGCGAGGTGGAGTGGAACAACGGCTGGAGCTACTGGCAGCTGCCGTTCAAGGAGTGGAAGAAGGGCAGCGCCCTGGCCGCCGGCACCTCCGGGTGATCCGGATCGCGCCGGAGTGATCTGGACCACACCGGCTGGCCGGGCGGCCCTCCGCCGGTCAGTATGTGCGGGGTGAAGGTACACCACCTCAACTGCGGGACGATGCTCCCGCCGGCCTCGCCCCGCATGGTGGCCCACTGCCTGCTCATCGAGACCGGCGGTGACCTGGTGCTGGTCGACACCGGCTTCGCCGTGGGCGAGGACCGGCTGACGCGGGGCTTCACCCGGATGGTCCGTCCCACCCTGGACCCGGCCGAGGCCGCCCTGAACCAGATCCGGAAGCTCGGCCTGGATCCCGGGGACGTGCGCCACATCGTGCTGACGCACCTCGACCCCGACCACGCCGGCGGCCTGCGCGACTTCCCCCGCGCCCGGGTGCACCTGCACGCCTCCGAGCTGGCCGCCGCCGTCCACCCGGCCACCGCCGGCGAACGCCGCCGCTACCTGTCCGCCCAGTGGGCCCACCATCCCGACTGGATGACCTACGACGACGCCGGCGAGGAACTGTTCGGCCTGCGCGCCCGGCCGCTGGAGGGGGTCGACGGCCTGGCCCTGGTCCCGCTGGCCGGCCACAGCCGCGGCCACTCCGGCGTGGCGGTGGACACCGGCGCGGGCTGGCTGCTGCACGCCGGGGACGCCTACTACTTCCACGGCGAGATCGGCACCCCGCCGCGCTGCCCCCTGGTGCTGCGCGCCGCCCAGCGCGCCGTGGCCGTCGACTACGCCCGGCGCGTCGCCAACCTGGCCCGGCTGCGGGAGCTGCCCTCCCAGGTCGAGGTCTTCAGCGCCCACGACGCCCTGGAGCTGGCCCGCCACCAGGCATAGGGGCCCGCCGTGCCGTACGGCGCGCAGTGCCCTTCCCCCACGCGGTTCCCATCCGCCTCACTCTGCCCGGCGCGGTTCCGCCCGCCTCACTCTGCCGGCACGGGTCCAGGGACGAAAGTCCCGTCGGACAGGGCCCTCCGCCGACTGTCCGCTCGCCGGGGCCCGGCTTACGGTGCGGGGAGACCCCCACACAATCGCCGTCCCGATCCCCGATCGGCAGAGTCAAGGGAGGCGAGCCATGGCGAATGGCCTCGACCTCGGAACACTCGATCTCATGCTGGAGGCGCTGGGCGACTTCGTCCACGCGGCGCTGCCGGAGGAACGACAGCTCGAACTGGACCACGCCGACACCTGTCCGGAGGACACCGTGCGGGCGATGTGCGGCGACGACCTCGGCGTGCAGCTCGCCTTCATCCCGGAGGAGTACGGCGGGCTGGGAGGCGGCGCGTTCGACTCCTACCGCATCTGCGAGCGCCTGGCCCGCCTCGACCTGGGCCTGGCCACCTCGGTGTTCGCCACCTTCCTCGGCGGTGACCCCATCCTGTTCGGCGGCACGCCCGAGCAGAAGGAGCGCTGGCTGGGCCGCATCGCCAAGGAGGGCCTGCTGTTCGCCTACGGCGCCACCGAGCCCGAGGCGGGCAGCGACCTGGGCGCGCTGCGCACCACGGCCAGGCCCGTCGAGGGCGGGTACCGGATCAACGGCCGCAAGCAGTGGATCAGCAACGGTTCCATCGCCGACGTGTGCTGCGTGCTGGCGCTGACCCCCGGCGGTCCCTCGTGGTTCGTGGTCGAGCGCGGGACCGAGGGCTTCTCCTCGGCCGTGCCGGAGGACAAGCACGGCATCCGGCTGTCGAACACCGCGGCGCTCTATCTCGACGAGGTGTTCGTCCCCGCCGAGAACCTGGTCGGCCTGACCGAGGGCAGGGGACTGACCCAGGCCCAGCACGTGTTCGGCTACACCCGGCTCATGGTGGCCGCCTTCGGGCTCGGCGCCGGCTGGGAGGCCCTCGACCGGGCGATCGGCTTCTCCGCCGACCGGGTACAGGCCGGCACCCCGCTGGCGGCCAAGCAGGGCTACACCCACAAGCTGATCGTGCCGCACGCCGTACGGCTGGAGGCCGCGCGGGCCTTCATCGAGGAGACCGCCACCCGCATCGACGCGGGCGAGGGCGCGCAGGGCGCGCTCAACACCGAGGGAGCCATCGCCAAGTACCTGGCCAGCGAGGCGGGCAACGCCGCCGCCGAGGCCGCGATCCAGGCCCACGGCGGCTACGGCTACACCAGGCCCTACCTGGTGGAGAAGATCAAACGTGACGTGCGCATCACCACGATCTACGAGGGCACCTCGGAGATCCTGGAGATGACCGTCGCCAGGGACCGCTGGCAGCAGCACCTCAAGACGCGCGGCGCCCACCACTCCGGCCTGGCCCGCTCCGTGGCGGCCCTGCCCGCCGAGACCGGCGCGGGCACCGCCGCGCTCGCGCTCGAATGCCTCGGCGCCCTCATGGAGACCTGCCGCACCGAGCGCCTGACCCGCAACCAGCACGTGCTGCTGCGCCTGGGCGAGCTCATCGCCTACGGCGAGGCGGCCGGCAGCCTCGCCCGCCGGGCCGCGACCGCCCTCGGCGGCGCGCCGCCCGAGAAGACCGATCGCCGCTTCAGCCCCGCCGTCCTGTCCGCCATCAGCCGGGTCTTCGCCCGCGAGGCCGCGATGAAGATCGCCGAAGAGGGGACGCGCCTGGTCCTGGGCGCGCTGTCCCCGGACGGGACCGCCCTGCGGACCGGCCTGGAAGGACCGCGCCTGGACGCGGTCCACGCGGCCCAGCCGGGGCTGCTGGCCGACATGGACCTCATCGCGGACGTCCTGTACGGCCGCGCGGACCTCTAGGACTGTCATGAACACCATCACGCTCGAACCCGTCGCCGTCGTGGGCGTCGGGGCGATCATGCCGGACGCGCCGGACGCGGCGGCCTTCTGGGCGAACGTGCGGGGTGGCAGATACTCCATCTCCGACGTGCCCGCCGAACGGTGGGACCCCGCCCTGTACTACGACCCCGACCCCAAGGTCCCGGACAAGACCTACTCGCGGATCGGCGGCTGGGTGCGCGAGTTCCCCTGGGACCCGCTGGAATGGCGCCTGGCCGTACCGCCGACCGTCGCCGCGCAGCTCGACGACGGGCAGAAGTGGGCGATCAGCGCCTCCCGGGCGGCGCTGCTGGACGCGGGCTGGCCCGGCTGGCAGGTCGACCCGGAACGGGTGGCCGTGATCATCGGCAACGCCCTCGGCGGGGAGAAGCACTATCGCACCAACACGCGGATCGAGCTGCCCGAGTATCTCCGGCGGCTGCGCGAGGCCCCGTCGTTCGCCGCGCTGCCCGAGCAGGTGCGCCAGGCCGTGCTCCGCGAGAGCACCACCTCCTACCTGGCCGGATACCCGCCGGTCACCGAGGACACCATGCCCGGCGAGCTGGCCAACATCATCGCCGGGCGGGTGGCCGGCCTGTTCGACTTCCGCGGCCCCAACTTCACCACCGACGCCGCCTGCGCCTCGGGGCTGGCGGCCATGGCCTCGGCGGTGCGCGGCCTGCAGGCCCGCGACTTCGACGCCGTGGTCACCGGCGGCGTCGACAGGAACATGGGCGTGGCCGCGTTCGTGAAGTTCTGCAAGATCGGCGCTCTGTCGGCCACCGGCACCCGCCCCTTCGACGAAGGGGCCGACGGCTTCGTGATGGGCGAGGGCGCCGCGCTGTTCGTGCTCAAGCGGCTGGCCGACGCCGAGCGCGACGGTGACCGCGTCTACGCCGTCATCCTCGACCTGGCCGGGTCGAGCGACGGCAGGGGCAAGGGGATCACCGCGCCCAACCCGATCGGCCAGCGGCTGGCCATCGAGCGCGCCTGGGAGGGCGCCGGGGCCGACCCGGCCTCCGCCACGCTCGTCGAGGCCCACGGCACCTCCACCCGGGTGGGCGACGCCACCGAGCTGGGCGCCCTCAGCGAGGTGTTCACCAAGGCGGGCGCCCGGCCGGGCTCGATCGCCCTCGGCTCGGTGAAGTCCAACATCGGCCACCTCAAGGCCGCCGCGGGCGCGGCGGGGGTGTTCAAGACCGTGATGAGCCTGCACGAGGGCGTGCTCGTACCCAGCCTGCACTTCGAGCGGCCCAACCCGAACGTCGAGTGGCCCGCCATCCCCTTCCGGGTCAGCACCGGGCTGAGCGAGTGGCCGCGCCCGGCCGGCGGCGTCCGCCGCGCCGGCGTGAGCGCCTTCGGGTTCGGCGGCACCAACTTCCACCTGGTGCTGGAGGAGTATCTGCCCGGCCGGCACCGCGCCGCGGACGCCCCCCGCAGCTTCGCCGCCGCCGCGACGGATGCGACCGCGACGGATGCGACCGCGACGCGAACGGCGACCGGCCGGGATCCGGCCGCGGCGGGCACGGCGGGTGCCACGCCCACGGCACACCGGCCCGTTCCGGTCACGACGGAGCCCCGCGCCCCGCTCAGGGGCGCCGCCGTGGTCGCCGGATCGGACGAGGCCGAGGTCGTCGACCGCCTCGGACGGCTGCAGGCCGCCCCCGGACCCCGGCCGCCCGATTCCGCGCTGGCCACCGCCCCGATCCGCGTCGCCATCGACTACGCCGACGCCGCGGACCTGGCGGACAAGGCGGACAAGGCGATCACCGCGCTGCGCCGGGACGAGCCGGCGATGTGGCGGATGCTGCGCTCCCGGGGCGTCTTCCTCGGCCGCGGCCCCGCGCCGAAGGTCGCCTTCCTCTACACCGGCCAGGGCTCCCAGTACGTCAACATGCTGCGCGACCTGCGCGAGCGGGAACCGATCGTGGCCGCCGCCTTCGAAGAGGCCGACCGCGTCATGACGCCGCTGCTCGGCCGTCCGCTGACCTCCTATGTCTTCTCCGACGCCGCCGACCTCGAATCGCTGGAGCGGCAGCTCCTGCAGACCGAGATCACCCAGCCCGCCGTGCTCACCGCCGACCTGGCGCTGACCAGGCTGCTGGAGGCGTACGGCGTGCGGCCCGACATGGTCATGGGCCACAGCCTCGGCGAGTACGGCGCGCTGGTCGCCGCCGGGGCGCTGACCTTCGAGGCCGCACTGGAGGCGGTCAGCGCGCGCGGCCACGAGATGGCCTCACTCTCGCTGGCCGACAACGGAGCCATGGCGGCGGTCTTCGGCCCGCTGCCCGAGATCGAGCACATCGTCGCCGGGACCGGCGGCGAGGTGGTCGTCGCCAACATCAACAGCACCCGGCAGGCCGTGGTCGGCGGGGCCACCGCCGCCGTCGAGGCCGTCGTGGAGACCTTCAGGAACGCGGGCATGACGGCCACGCGCATCCCCGTCAGCCACGCCTTCCACACCTCGATCGTCGCCCCGGCCGGCGAGCCCCTCAAGGACGCGCTGCGCCGCCTGGACATCAGGCCGCCCGCCAGGCCGATCGTGGCCAACGTGACCGGCGAGTTCTACCCGGCCGACGCCGACGTCGACACGATGCTGGACATCCTCGGCCGCCAGGTGGCCTCGCCGGTGCGCTTCGTCACCGGCCTGCGCACCCTGTACGAGGCGGGCGCGCGCGTCTTCGTCGAGGTGGGACCGAAGAAGGCGCTGCACGGCTTCGCCGAGGACGTGCTCGGCTCCGTGCACGACGACGTGCTCGCGCTGTACACCAACCACCCCAAGAACGGCGACGTGGCCTCCTTCAACCAGGCGCTGTGCGGGCTCTACGCCGCCGGGCTCGGCTTCGGGACCGCGCCCGCCGTACCGGGCGAGAGTGCGATCCGGGTCACCGCGCCCGGCGGAAGCGCGACCCGGGAGGCCGCCCCGCGGCCGGAACCCGCCCGCGCCGCCCACGTCCCCACCGGTCCCGTCACCCCCGCCCGCCCTGTCAGCGCTGCGAGGTCCCCCATGACCACCGAGAACTACACCGAGCTCGGCCGGCTGTTCGCGCGGACCCTGGAGCAGGGCCTGGCGCTGTACGGCGGAGCGGCCGGCGCCCCGCCGTCCGCGGAACCGGTCGTGGTGACCGGCGCCGCGCTCGGGCTGCCCGGCGTCGAGCGCGTCTTCGACGACGAGAACCTGGCCCGCATCCTCGCCGGTCAGCAGTTCATCGACACCATCCCGCACCGATTCCGCCGCGCCATGGTGGACCGGCGCATCACCCGGCTGGTCAAGCGCGAGGCGGGCGACCCGACGTTCGAGACGATCGACAACGAGGCGGACGTGATCAAGCTCGCCGCCCGGCACGCGCCGCTGGACGTCGTGGCCGAGTTCGGCGTGGACGCCGACCGGGACGCCGCGCTCGACGCGGTCACCCGGCTGGCGATCGGCGCGGGGTTCGACGCGCTGCGCGACGCGGGGATCCCGCTGGTCATGCGGTACAAGACCACGACCGTGGGCACCAGGCTGCCCGACCGGTGGGGCCTGCCCGAGGCGCTGCGCGACGACACCGGCGTCGTGTTCGCCTCCGCCTTCCCCGGCTACGACGCCTTCGCCGACGAGCTGGAGCGCTACTTCACCGACCGGGGCCGCAGGGAGCAGCTGCTGGCGCTGGGGGCGGTCCGGGCCAGGATGCGCGCAGACGAGGCCGCGACCGCCGAGGTCGAGCGGCGCATCGGCGAGCTGCGCCACCTGCTCTCCGCCGAGCCGTACCTCTTCGACCGGCGCTTCCTGTTCCGCTGCCTGTCCATGGGCCACTCGCAGTTCGCCGAGATCATCGGCGCCCGGGGGCCCAACACCCAGGTCAACGCCGCCTGCGCGAGCACCGCGCAGGCGATGTGCGTGGCCGAGGACTGGATCCGCACCGGACGCTGCCGCCGCGTGGTGATCGTCTCCGCCGACGACGTCACCTCCGACACGTTGCTGCCCTGGGTCGCCTCCGGCTTCCTGGCCTCGGGCGCCGCGGCCACCGACGACGTCGTGGAGGAGGCCGCCACCCCGTTCGACCGGCGGCGCCACGGGATGATCGTCGGCGCGGGGGCGGCGGCCATCGTGGTCGAGTCGGCCGAGGCCGCCCGCGAGCGCGGGCTGCAGCCGATCTGCGAGATGCTGGGCGCCGTCACCGCCAACAGCGCCTTCCACGGCACCCGCCTGGACGTCGGGCACATCGCCCAGGTCATGGAGCAGGTGGTACGGCAGGCGGAGAGCCGGGGAGCCGACCGCCACGAGCTGGCCTCCGAGACGGTGTTCGTCTCCCACGAGACCTACACCCCGGCACGCGGGGGGAGCGCGGCGGCCGAGATCCACGCGCTGAGGCAGACCTTCGGCGCCTCGGCCGACTCCGTCATCATCACCAACACCAAGGGCTTCACCGGGCACGCGATGGGCGCCGGAATCGAGGACGTCGTCGCGATCAAGTCCATGGAGACGGGCATCGTGCCGCCCGTGCCGAACTTCAAGGAGCCCGATCCGGAGCTGGGCGCGCTCAACCTGTCCACCGGCGGGGCCTACCCGGTGCGCTACGCGCTGCGGCTGGCCGCCGGGTTCGGCTCGCAGATCGCCATGACGCTGCTGCGCTGGACGCCGATGCCGGACGGGCGGCACCGCTCGCCCAGGGAGCTGGGGTACGGCTACCGCATCGCCGACCGCGCCGCCTGGGATGGCTGGCTGGCCACGGTGACGGGCGGGCCCGGGGCGCGCCTGGAAGTGGTCCGGCGCCGGCTGCGCGTCGCCGACGCCGGCGCCCCGGCCGGGACGGCCGCCCCCGCCTACGCTCCGCCCGTGGTGTCGACCTACGGTGCGCCCGCGACGCCTGTCTACGGCGCTCCCGCCCCCACCGGGGAGGCGCCCGCCGTAGCGGTGCCCGTCCAGCCGTCTCCCGCACCGGCCGCCGCGCCCGTGACGCCCGCCGTACCAGCCGCCGCGCCCGTGACGCCCGCCGTACCGGCCGACGTCGTGCCCGCACCGGCCGCCGCCGTGCCCGCGACCGCCCCCGCCGAGCAGGCCGTCCCGCCTGCTCCAGGCGAGGACCCGGTGGCCGCGA
>NZ_BOOJ01000071.1 GCF_016863175.1 Paraplanobispora siamensis | reverse complement strand
GATCTCGCCTTGGGAGTGGCCCACCACGGCCTGCGGCTGCACCCCGGCCCGCCGCCACAACCCGGCCAGCGCCACCATCACCGCCCACAACACCGGCTGGATCACCTGCGAACCCGCCAACTCCGGCGCACCCGCCTGCCCCCGCAACACCTGCGTGGCCGTCCACCCGGTCAACCCCGCCAGCACCCCGTCACACCGCTCCAGCTCAGCCCGGAAAACCGCACTGGCCTCCAACAGCTCCACCGCCATGCCCGCCCACTGCGACCCCTGCCCGGGAAAGACGAACACCGGCCGCACCGACCCCGCCGCCACCCCCGCCACCACCGCACCATGCCCCTGACCCGCAGCCACCGCCTCCAGCCCCGCCACCAGCTCCGCCCCATCGGCGGCCACCACCACCGCCCGATGCGCCCACCGCGACCGCCCCGCCAACACCCGGCCCACCCCGGCCAGCTCCACCCGCGGCAATCCGGAAGCGAACCGCGCCAGCCGCGCGGCCTGCGCCCGCAACGCCCCCGCACTCTTGGCCGAGACCACCCACACCAACGGCCCGTCCACCGACACCAGACCCGATGCCACAGACGACCCGCCGACCGGCACAGGGCCACCGACCGGCGCAGACTCATCGGCCGGGACAGACCCGTCGACCGAAACGGACTCGTCAGACGGAACAGACCCGCCGACCGCCGCCGGCCCGTCCGCGGGCGCCTGTACGGGCTCCTCGACCGGAGGACTCTCCACGATCACATGGGCGTTCGTCCCGGAGATACCGAAGGAGGAGACGCCGGCGCGCACCGGATCCGAACCCGGCAACTCCACCGGCCCGGTCAGCAGCCGCACCTCACCGGCCGACCAGTCCACATGCGGCGTCGGCTCGGTCACATGCAGGGTCGGCGGCAGCCTCCGCCGCCGCAACGCCTCCACCATCTTGATCACGCCCGCCACCCCGGCGGCGGCCTGGGTGTGACCGATGTTCGACTTGACCGAGCCGAGCCACACGGGCCGCTCGGCCGGACGGCGGGTTCCGTAGGTGGCCAGCAGGGCTTCGGCCTCGATCGGGTCGCCCAGCCGGGTGCCGGTGCCGTGGGCCTCGACCGCGTCCACATCCGCCGGGGCGAGCCCGGCGTCGGCGAGCGCCTGACGGATGACCTCCTGCTGGGCCTGGCCGCTGGGAGCGGTCAGGCCGTTGCTGGCGCCGTCCTGGTTGACGGCCGTGCCGCGGATCACGGCGAGGACGCAGTGGCCGTGACGGCGGGCGTCGGAGAGGCGTTCGAGCACCACCATGCCCGCGCCCTCGGCCCAGCCGGTCCCGTCGGCCGTGGCGGCGAACGCCTTGCACCGGCCGTCCGGGGACAGCCCGCCCTGCCTGCTGAACTCGACGAACATGCCGGGGCTGGACATCACCGTGACGCCGCCGGCCAGCGCCAGCGAGCACTCCCGCCGCCGCAGCGCCCGCACCGCGAGGTGGATGGCGACCAGCGAGGACGAGCAGGCCGTGTCGGTGGTGATGGCCGGTCCCCGCAGCCCCAGGGTGTAGGCGATGCGACCGGACACGACGCTGAGCGCGGTGCCGGTGAGCAGGTGGCCGTCCGCGGTGCCGGTGGACTGGTGCAGCCGGGGACCGTAGTCGGGGGCCATGGCGCCGACGAACACGCCGGTGGGCGAGCCGCGCAGCCCGGCCGGGTCGATCCCGGCCCCCTCCACGGCCTCCCAGCAGGTCTCCAGCAGCAGCCGCTGCTGCGGGTCCATCGCCGTGGCCTCGCGCGGGCTGATGCCGAAGAAGGCGGCGTCGAACAGGTCGGCGTCGTAGACGAAACCGCCGTGCCCGGTGTCGCTGGTCCCCGAGCGGTCCGGCCCGGTGGCGAACAGCGTCTCGAGGTCCCAGCCGCGGTTCCCGGGGAACTCGCCGATCGCGTCGGCGCCGTCGGCGACCAGCCGCCACAGGTCCTCGGGCGAGGCGACCCCGCCGGGGTAGCGGCAGCCCATGCCGACCACCGCGATCGGGTCGTCGCCGCCGCCGTCGCGGGTCTCGGCCGCCGGCTCGGCCGTGCCGCCGGTCAGCAGCCCGTGGAGGTGGACGGCCAAGCGCTCGGGGGTCGGGTGGTCGTACAGCAGGCCGGTGGGGAGCCGCAGCCCGGTCGCGGTGCGCAGCCGATCGCGCAGCTCGACGGCCGCCACCGACTCCAGCCCCAGGTCCTTGAACGTGCGGCCGGGCTCCACGTCGGCCGCGCCGGCGTAGCCGAGCAGGCGCGCGGTGGTGGACAGCACCAGGTCGCGCAGCTCGCCCTTGGAGCGGGCGGGCCCGGCCGCCTCGGACTCGGCCGGCTCGGGCGCGCTCTCCTCGGCGGGCGGGATCCAGGCCGCCGTACGGCGCGCGGGGCGGGCGGGGGCGTGGTGACGGCGCTGGAAGGGGTAGGACGGCAGGTCCACGAGCCGGGCCCCGCCGTACAGACCGGACCAGTCCACGGGGGCGCCCCACGTGTACGCCTGCGCGAACGAGCGCAGCAGGCGATCGCGCCCGCCCTCGCCGCGGCGCAGCGTGCCGACCGCGGCCGCCTCCCGTCCCGCCGCCTCCGCGGTCTCCTCCACGGCGGTCACCAGCACGGGGTGCGGGCTGCACTCGACGAACAACGCGCAGCCCCGTCCGTTCAGCGCCGCCTCCACCGCCTCGGTGAAGCGGACGGGCCGGCGCAGGCTGCGGTACCAGTAGCCGGCGTCCAGGCCGGCGGTGTCCATCGGCTCGCCGGTGAGCGTGGAGACGAACGTGGTGGTGCCGCTCCGCGGGCGGATGGGGGCGAGGTCGCGCAGGATCTCCTCCCGTACCTGCTCGACCTGCGGGGAGTGGGAGGCGTACGTGACCGGGATGATCTTGGTGGAGACGTCGGCGAGGCGACCGGCCAGGGCGGACAGCGCCTCGCGGGGGCCGGAGACGACGACCGAGCGCGGGCCGTTGACGGCGGCCACGGTGACGGGCACGGACAGCTCCGCGATCGCCCGCTCCACCGCGTCGGGGCCTGCGGCCACCGACATCATGCCGCCGGAGCCCCCGATGCCCGCGATGGCCCGGCTGCGCAGCGCGACGACCCGGGCCGCGTCGTCCAGGGTCAGCGCGCCGGCGACGACGGCGGCGGCGATCTCGCCCTGGGAGTGGCCGATCACCACGTCGGGTTCGACGCCGTGGGACCTCCACACCTCGGCCAGGCTCACCATGACCGCCCAGAGCGCGGGCTGCACCACCTCCACCCGGTCCAGGCCGGGCGCGCCGGGGCGCTCGCGCAGGACGTCCAGGAGGTCGAAGCCGGTGAAGGGGGCCAGCGCCCGCGCGCACTCGGCCAGCCTCCCGGCGAACACCGGCGAGGCCGCCGGCAGCTCGCGCGCCATGGCGGGCCACTGCGAGCCCTGTCCGGGGAAGACGAAGGCGCGCGCGCCGGCGGTCTGCGTACCGGTCACGAGGGCGTCGTGCGGTTCCCCGGCGGCCAGAGCCCGGAGCGCGGACAGGCGGGTGCCGCGGTCGGGGGCGAGGATCACGGCGCGGCGTCCGAAGGCGGCGCGGGTGCGGACGAGGCTCAGCGCCACGTCCGCCGGGTCGGCGCCGAGGTCCTCGGCCGGCGCCGTGAGGCGCTCGGCCCACTCCCGCAACGCCCCCTCCGCCCGTGCCGACAGCACCCAGGGAGCGTCCTCGGTACGGGAGACGGGAGCGGAGGGGGACGCCGGCACGGGAGGCGAGGTGAGGATCAGGTGGCAGTTGGTGCCGCCCATGCCGAAGGAGCTGACGGCGGCGACCACGGGGCCGGGCAGGGGCCTGGCCTCGGTGACGACGCGCAGGCGCAGGTCGTCGAGGGGGATCTCCGGGGGCGCGGACTCGAAGTGGAGGCTGGGGGGCAGTTCGCCGTGCCTGAGCGACAGGACGACCTTGAGCAGCCCGGCGATGCCCGCCGCGCCTTCCAGGTGGCCGATGTTCGTCTTGACCGAGCCCACGAGCAGGGGGTCGCCGTCCGGCCGGGCGGTCCCGTACGCGGCCCCGAGCGCCGCGGCCTCCACCGGGTCGCCGACCTTGGTGCCGGTGCCGTGCAGCTCCACGTACCGGACCTGGCCGGGCCGCACCCCGGCCCGGTCGCAGGCCAGCGTGATGACGTCCTGCTGGGCGCGGCGGCTGGGCACGGTGAGGCCCTCCCCGCCGCCGTCGTTGTTGACCGCTCCGCCCAAGATCACCGCGTGCACGGTGTCGCCGGCGGCGAGCGCGTCGGGCAGGCGCTTGAGCACGACCAGCGCGCCGCCCTCGCCGCGCACGTACCCGTTGGCGCGGTGGTCGAAGACGTGGCAGCGGCCGTCGGGCGACAGCGCGCCGAAGGCGCCGATGGCGTCGGTGGTCTCCGGCAGCAGGTTCAGGTTCGCGCCGCCGGCCAGCGCCACGTCGCTCTCGCCGCGGCGCAGGCTCTCGGCGGCCATCCAGACGGCCACCAGCGACGACGACTGACCGGTGTCGAGGGTGAGCGAGGGACCGCGCAGGCCGAGCACGTACGACACCCGGTTGGCGATCATGGCGCGGTTGGCGCCGGTGTAGGCGTGGCGCCCGACGCCGCCGAGCCGGTCCTGCAGGGCCGCCCAGTCGTTGGAGATGGCGCCCAGGAACACCCCGGTGGCGCTGCCGCGCAGCGAGACCGGCACGGCGCGGGCGTTCTCCAGCGCCTCCCAGGCGAGTTCGAGCACCAGGCGCTGATGCGGGTCCATCGCCGCGGCCTCGTTGGGCGAGATGCCGAAGAAGGCCGCGTCGAAGCCGTCCACGTCCTCCAGGAACCCGCCGCGCCGGTAGGCGCTGCCCTCCGCCACCCGGCCCTCGGGCGCCTCGGTGACGGCGTCCGCGCCCTCGCGCAGCAGCCGCCAGAACCGCCCGGGATCGGCGGCCCCCGGAAGCCTGCACGCCATGCCGACGACGGCTACGGCGACCGGCCCCTCGTTCACGGCCCGCTGTGTCGACTCACCAGCCATCAATGCGCCACCTCAAGCCTCACGCCTCGGGGAGCGTCAAATATCGACGCCTTGTCGGAAAACGGCTCCGAAGAATTACTCGACAGCCGATCTGGAACGCGGCTATGACTTAGTCAATTGCGACTTTAAGGTTGCGTTCCGCCCCGGCACACGCCCGGTCCGCCGACATATAGTTGCCACCGTTTCTGGCCACCGCAGGCCACCGGCTCCGCTCTTGACCCCGGTCGTCCGGGTCCGCGAAGAATGGCGGACGGAGAAAGCTGCGGAGGAGATCACATGTCCGTCGAGGCGCCTCTCAGTCACGGCCAGCTCTTCAGCTGGCGGGAAATAGAGCGGTATCCGCGGGGCTGGCTGGCGGAGGCCAACCTGGCGACCACCTGGGATCTGCGCGGCCTCTCCGGCGAGCGGGTGGAGGAGGCGCTGCGGCGGCTGGTGGAGCGGCACGAGGTGCTGCGCACCACCTACCGGGACCGGGGCGGCCGCCGGCCGGTGCAGTGCGTCGACGAGGACGTCGAGCTGCCGATCGAGCGGATCGACCGGATCGTCACCGACCCCACCGAGCACGAGCGGACCAAGGCCGAGCTGGTGGCGGTGCCGTTCGCGATGAGCGACGCGCTGAACTGGCGTGGCCGGCTGATCAGCTCGCAGGGGGCGCCGATGTACCTGTGCCTGTCGTTCTCCCACCTGATCATGGACCTGTGGTCGATCCACCACCTGCAGGACCAGTTCAAGGCGCTGGCGGCCGACCCGCGGGCGACCGCGCCGGTGGGGCCCCCGCCGCGCGAGCTGGCGCGGCGGCAGCGGGAGGACTCGTGGCGGCCCCGGCAGGAGAGCTCCGAGCGGTACTGGCGCAGCGTGCTGGACGACGGCCTGATGGACGCCCTGCCCACGCTGCCCGCCGGGGTCGAGCGCGACCGGCTGGAGCTGACGCTGCGGTCGCGCAGCCTGGGCGGGCTGGCGGCGGAGGCCGGCAGGCGGCACGGGGTGACCGCCCCGGCCGTGGTGATGGCGTTCGTGGCCGCGGGCCTGGCCCGGCACCTGGACGTGGAGCGGGTGACGATGAGCCTGATGTCCTCCAACCGGTTCGCGCCGGAGGACCAGCACAACGTGGGCACGATGAACCAGCTCATCCCGTTCGTCACGGCCGTGGACCCGCGCTCCACGATCGCCGAGCACGTCAAGCGGCTCCACTGGGCGAGCGCGAAGGCCTACCGGTACTCCTGCTACGACTTCGACAGGATCGCCGAGGTGGCGGCCGGGCACGGCGAGCGGCCGGGGCACGACTGCTGGGTCAACCACCTGTTCCGCGCCTGGTTCAACTACATCCAGGTGGACCGCCGCCCCAGCGACCCGAACGACCCGGCCCCGGCCGATCTGGCCTGGACGCCGCTCGCCCAGCAGTACGGGCAGGCGTTCCGGGTGCGGGTGGAGGTGCGCGGCGGGCTCACCAGCGTGCTGATGCTGGCCGACCCCGACGTGCTGCCGGCCGGGGCGATGACCGACATCATGCGGACGATCGCCGCCGGCGTGCAGCTGGCGGCCGCCGATCCGGGGCGCGCGCTGAAGGACCTGTGGAGCACGCGCGGCAGCCTGCCGCCCTCGCTGTTCCCGCACGAGCCGCCAGAGCCGCCCCGCTGAGTTCCGGAGAAGGCCATGGAACGCACCCTTTACCAGTGGTTCGCCGACTCCGCCGCCCGTCACGGCGAGCGGGTCGCCTTGGAGGTGGGCGGCGGCCGTCACACCTACGCTGAGCTGGAGTCGCTGTCGCGGCGGCTGGCCGCCGAGATCGCCGCGGCCTGCGGCGAGCCCCCGGCCAGGGTCGGCCTGTACGCGGCCCGCAGCCTCCTGGCCTACGCCGGCTACCTGGCGATCCAGCGGCTCGGCGCCACCGCGGTGCCGCTGAACCCGTCCGCGCCCGCCGCGCGCAACCGCGCCGTGGCGGCGGCGGCCGGGCTCGACCTCGTGCTCGCCGACGCCGCCCTCCCGCCGCCCGTGCTGCCCGCCGCCACGCTGGCGGTGCGCCTGGACCGGCTGGACGCCCCGCCGCGCGCCGTGCCCGACACCCTCCCGGCCCGCCCGGACGACCCGGCGTACGTGCTCTTCACCTCGGGGTCGACCGGCGCGCCGAAGGGCGTGCCGGTGCGCCACCGCAGCGTGGACGCGTACCTGTCGCATGTGGTCCCCCGCTACGAGCTGGGGCCCGGCTGCCGGCTGTCGCAGACCTTCGACCTGACGTTCGACCTGTCGGTGTTCGACATGTTCGCCGCCTGGGGCAGCGGGGCGACGCTGGTCGTGCCGGCCCCGTACGACCTGCTCAAACCCGTCGCCTTCGTGGCCCGCGAGGAGCTGACGCACTGGTTCAGCGTGCCGTCGGTGGTGTCGCTGGCCATGCGGCTGCGGCGACTGAAGCCGGGCGTGATGCCGTCGTTGCGGTGGAGCCTGTTCTGCGGCGAGCCGCTGACGCTGCTCCAGGCCGGGGCGTGGCGGCTGGCCGCGCCGGGGAGCGTCCTGGAGAACCTGTACGGCCCGACGGAGCTGACCGTCAGCTGCGCCCAGTACCGCCTCCCGGCCGACCCGGGGCGCTGGCCGGAGACCGCCAACGGGACGGTGCCGATCGGGACGCCGTACCCGCGGGTCGAGCACCTGGTGGTGGACGAGGAGGGGCGGCCGGCCGCCGAGGGCGAGCTGCTGCTGCGCGGCGTGCAGCGCTTCCCCGGGTACGCCGACCCCGGCGTGAACCCGGGCCGGTTCGCCTGCTTCGACGGTGTGAGGGCGCGCGAGGCGGTGACAGCCGGCGGGACGGCGGGCGGGACGGTCGCGCCGGACCTGTGGTACCGGACCGGCGACCGGGTGGCCTGGCGCGACGGCGTGCTGGTGCACCTGGGACGGCTGGACCAGCAGGTCAAGATCTCCGGGCACCGGGTGGAGCCCGGCGAGGTGGAGGCCGCGCTGCGGGGCCAGCCGGACGTGGTGGAGGCGGTCGTGCTGGCGGTGCGGGGGCGGGACGGCGAGCTGTGCCTGGAGGCGGCCTGCACGGGGACGGGGCTCGATCCGGTGGCGCTGATCAGGGGGGTGGCGCGGGTGCTGCCCGGCTACATGGTGCCGCGCTCGGTCACGATCCTGGACGAGCTGCCGCTGAACACCAACGGCAAGGTCGACCGCCGCGCCACCGCCGCCGCCCTGAACGCCTGAGACGCCGCGGATGCCCGGGGCGCTACGGATGCCTCAGGCGCCGCCACCCCGGCGGGGTGGCGGCGCGGGCGGACGGGGCGGGCGTCAGCGCAGCGGAGGCCACAGGCGGGACGACAGGGTGTCCCACAGGGAGCCGACCGTGTTGAACGTGGACTCGTTCAGCAGCTCGTCGGGCAGTTCCACCCCGTAGGTGTTCTCCACGTCCACGAGCAGCCGCACCACGCCCATCGAGTCGAGCCCGAGCGAGCCCAGTTCGTCCTGCGGCGCCAGCCGAGCCGCGTCCGCGTACGGCAGATGGGTCCTCAGAAGGCTCTGGAATCCATCGGGTATTTCCAACATGGCGGTGTACCCCCATCTCACGGAACCGTCCCCTTGAAAAGAGGTTTCCGGGAAACAGGGGCCCCGGTCAAGTAACCCCTACTGACAGGTTTTTCACCGCCGAACCGGCCATTGCGTGACCATTGCCGGGTGCCCGGGAAAAGCCAATCCTCAAGGTGTCCGGTTTCATGGAATCCGCCGAGGTGAAAGTCTCATGAAATCCGCCGGCCTGTGCTGGGGACAGCGCTACATGTGGCTGCGCGTCCACCAGCTTCCTCCCGAGCACCAGCACGAGACGCATGTGGTGCTGCGTTTCGAGGTGCCCGCGGGGATCACCGTCGCCCAGGCGAAGGCCATCCTCACCCATCTGACCCGGCGTCACGAGATCCTGCGGACGACGTACCGGCTCGACCCCGGGCCCGAACAGCACGTGGAAGCGCCGCGCCCGCTGCCGGTCCGGGTCGTCACCACGGAGCGGGACGGCGCACCCGGGCCCGCCGAGACCATCGAGGAACTGACCCGCAGGCCGTTCGATCTGGCCGGGGAGTGGCCGATCCGGGCCTGCCTGATCACCACAGGGGGTATGCCGAAGGCGTGCGTCCTGGTGTTCAACCACCTGGCCGTGGACGTCTGGACGCTGGGGGAGATCAAGCGGGAGCTGCGCACGCAGGCCGCCGGGATGGTCGCGCGCCGCCCGGCCGCGCTGCCCCCCGTCCGGCACCGGCCGGCCGAGCTGGCCCGCCACGAGGCGTCGGTGGACGCGGCGATCACGGCGGCGCGGGGGATGGCGTACTGGCAGGAGGAGGTGGCCCGCCTCCCCCGCGACCCCTTCGCCCGCCGGCGGGCGGAACACGGTCGCCACCCGGAACACGGTCGCCACCCGGAACACGGCGGCCGCCCGGAACAGCGCGCCCGCTCAGAACACGGTGACCACCCGGAGCACGGTGACCACCCGGCCCGGCACGCGACGCTGATCTCGCCCGCGATGCTCGAGGCCGCGCGGGAGGCGGCGGGGCGGCACGGGGTGTGGCCGTCGCTGGTGCACCTCGCCGCGTACACGGCCATGACCGCGGTCTACACCGGCGGCGACACGGTGGGGTTCCTGTCGTTCGTCAGCAACCGGGAGACGCATCCCTTCCCCGACGTGATGGCCTGTATGTTCTCCCCGACGCTCGTCCGGGTGGACTGCACGGGCGACCCGTCCTTCGGCGAGCTGCTCGGCCGCGTGGCCCGGGGTTTCGAGCGGGCGCGCGAGCACTCCTACGTCCCCTACGACGAGGTCGTCGAGATGGTCTCGCGCGAGGGGTCGCGGCGCGGCGGCCCGGTGCGGCTGGGGTCGGAGGTCAACTTCATCAAGCAGCGCACCATGGAGTACGGCGGCCGCCGCACCGCCTTCACCTGGAACCCGGTCCCGGAGTCGTGGGCCCACTGCGGGCTGGACACCTACCTGCGGATCGACGAGTGGCGCGACGCGGTCGCGCTCTCCCTGCACGCCATGTCGTCGGTCATGGACGCCGACGCCGTCGAACGGTTCCTGCGCGGCATGGAGCACCTGGTGCTGGCGGCCGGCGACGACCCCCGGCTCACCGACCTGGCGGCCTTCGCGTCCTTCGCCCCGGGGTCCGCCGTACCCCCCGTGTCCACTGCGTCCCCCGAGACATCCGAGCCCGCCGGGCTCCCCGGGCGAGCGCACCGGGCGAACCGCGAGGCCGTGCAGGCGCTGCTGGAGACCGTGCGGGACGCGCACGGTCTCGCCCACGTCAACCCGTCCGACAGCTACACGCTGGCCGGAGGCCGGGTCCTGCGCATCCCGCGGGTGCTGGCGGAGCTGCGCGGGCGCGGCTGGCGGGGACTCACCCTCCAGCAGCTCGCCGGTCCCGCGCCGCTGGGCGCGCTGGCCGCCCGCCTGGCCCCCGCCCCGCCGACCTCCACCAGCCGGATTCCCAGCGACAGGAAGTGAAGATCATGCCCCAGACCCTCAACAGCCAGGTGGTCAAGAGCCGCCGCCTGGTCGCCTCGGAGCAGGAACTGCGCGAGGCCATCGACCGCGAGCTGCCCGCCGCCGGCCTCGGCGACCTGGTCATCATGGGCGGCCACTTCATGCTGTTCGAGGACCCGCAGACGGGCCGGCTGACGCCCGGCGTCATCGAGGAACAGCGCGAGGAGACCATGCGCCGCCGCATCGCCGGCCGCGTGGGAGTCTTCCCCGGCTACACCTGGCGGATGTCGGTCGAACTGCTGCGGGGCTACGCCGCGGCGGGCGCCGACGTGCGGCTCCTGCTGCTGGTCAACGACTGGCAGTACGTGCCCGCCGGCGACCGCCCGGCGAGCGAGCTGCGCGCGGAGTTCTTCGCCGGCATGTCCGCGCTGCCGTCCTCCTACGAGAAGGCGCTGTGCGACGCCGGGCTCACCGGGGACATCGTGCTGCCCAGCCGCAAGCATCCCCTGGCCTTCCCCGAGACCTGGCTCAAGTACCGCTTCCAGAAGGCCGCCGACCGCCTCGTCAGGGCGGGCCGCCTGGAGAAGCGCTACCTCGACACCGGCCGGCGCGACACCGAAGTGGCCTTCCTGGACGCCGAGGGCAACTACCGGACGCTGATCAGCTGCGGCATCACCGGCTGCGCGGGCGAGATCACCGAGATGGTCTCGGAGGTGTACCGGGCCGGGCACCGCAACCTGCTGATCTTCGCGCCGGGCGAGTGCCTGCACCCTGTGGAGACCGGCGTGGACATCGCGCTCAGCCTGTACGACCTGCCCGGCATGCGCGTGGTCGTGGCGGACCCGGGCGGCAGCGGTGAGATGACCCACGACGAGATCTACGACAAGCTCGTCACCGTCAGCACCTTCCGGCGGTGACCCGCGATGAAGACGATCTACCTGGACGGCTGCGCGACCACCCGCGTCGACGACGAGGTGCTGGAGGCCATGCTGCCGTACCTGCGGGAGGAGTACGGCAACCCCTCCTCCCCGCACGCCATGGGCAAGCGGGCGCGGCGGGCGGTGGACGCCGCCGCCGAGTCCGTGGCCCGGCTGATCGGCGCCGACGCCGGCGAGATCGTGTTCACCTCGGGCGCGACCGAGAGCAACAACATCGCCCTGCTCGGCGCGTTCGCCCATGACGACGCCGCCCCGGTCAACGGGGTGTTCTGCCCCACCGACCACAAGTCGTCGCTGGCCGTCGGGCAGGCGCTGGCCGCCCGCGGCGTCGAGATCAGGACCATGCGGGTGCGCCCGAGCGGCCAGGTCGACCTCGGCCACCTGGCCGGGCTGCTGGACCTCGGCACCCGGGTGGCCACGGCCGCCTGGGTCAACAGCGAGATCGGCGCCGTGCAGCCGGTGCGGGCCATGGCCGCGCTCTGCCACGAGGCGGGCGCGCTGCTGCACGTGGACGGCGCGCAGGCGGCCGGTCGCGTCCCCATTGACGTACGCGACACGGAGCTGGACGTCCTGTCCCTGTCCGCACACAAGATCCGCGGCCCGAAGGGCGTCGGCGCGCTGTACGTGCGGCCGGAGATCCGCCACCGGCTGCGCCCGGTCATGTACGGCGGCGGCCAGCACGCGCTCCGCAGCGGCACCATCCCCACCCACCTGGTCGCCGGCCTCGGCAGGGCGTGCGAGCTGGCGGCCGAACGCCGGGAGGCCGAGTGGCGGCGGGTGCTCGAACTGCGCGCCACGGCCCTGGACGTGCTGAGGGCCGGGTTCCCGGGCGTGCGCGTCAACGGCGACCCGGACGTGAGCGTGCCGCACGTGCTGAACGTGGTGCTGCCCGGCGTGCGCGGCGAGAGCCTCGTCTCAAGCCTGCGTTCGGTGGCGCTGTCCACCGGCTCGGCGTGCAACTCCGGCTCCCAGGAGCCCTCGTACGTCCTGACCGCCATCGGCCTCGCCGCCGAGGACGCCAACAGCTCGGTACGGCTGTGCCTGGATCCGCGGATGCCGTTCGAGGACCTGGTGTCCGGCGTCGAGACGGTCGTGGAACGGGCCCGCGCGCTGGCCGGCGTGGCCCTGCCGTACGGCTTCGGGCCGGACAGCTTCGGGCCGGACAGCTTTGAGGAGGTCACTCCGCTGTGAGGTATTTCCTGGCGGCCTGCACTCCGGCCTGGAAGCGGCTGGTGGCGTCGAGATCGCGCATCATGGTGGCGATGTGCCGGCGGCAGCTGCGCACCGACATGCCGAGCTTCCTGGCCACCACCTCGTCGGTGTAGCCCTTGGCCATCAGCACGGCGATCGACTGCTGCAGGTCGTCGGCCACGCCCGCGTAGCCGAAGTCGATGCCCTCCAGCGGCGTGGCCGTCTCCCACAGGTGGTTGAACAGGTCGAGGAAGAACTGGGCGATGCCCTGGTTGTGCACGCGGGCGACGTTGGCCTCGGTGTCGTCCGCGCCGAACAGCACGACCAGCGAGCGGTCGAAGACGGTGGCCGAGCGCGGCACGTGGCTGACGGTGTAGACGGAGGCGCCCGCGTCGGTGAGCCGCTTCATCCGCATCCGGGTGCCGATGTCGGCCCGGTTGCGGTGCTGGCAGATGATGCGGACGGTCACTCCCCTGGCCAGCAGGTCGAGGTAGGTCTCCGACAGGTCCCCGACCACGCCGCCTCCCTGGAGCACCAGGACCTCGTCGCGGCAGGCGTCGCTGGCCGTCTTGAGGAAGCCCCGCACCTCCATGGCCCCCACCAGGTAGTCCACGGTGCTGCGGGACGCCTCCGGCGACGGCCGCACCAGACCGACGCGCTCCTTGATCTGGTCGATCAGCTCCCGCCGCCGGTAGATCTCACGCTCGACGGTGGACACCAGTGAGGCGGCGGCCAGCTCCGGGTCGACCGGCGCGTACCGCTCGCCGGCGCCGTCGTCGGGCCGCAGCAGGCGGCTGTCCACCAGATGGCACACGGCCTCCCGCATCTCCCCCACGTCGATGCCGAGGTCGGCCGCCGCCACCTCGATGGCCTCGATCGCGCCTTTGCGCTCGGCGTAGCGGTATACGTCCATCACATGGTCACGGGCGAACGACATCAACGTCATGATCTTTCCTCCTGCTGTGTGTTCCCGAATTGCTCGGCCACCGTGATCACGTACTGGCCGTAGGCGGAGGCGCCGAGGGCGACGCCGAGCCGGCGGCAGTCGTCGGCGCCGATGTAGCCCATGCGCAGGGCGATCTCCTCCAGGCAGGCGATCCGCACGCCCTGCCGCTGTTCGAGGAGCTGAACGTACTGCGAGGCCTGGAGCAGGGACTCCGGCGTGCCCGCGTCCAGCCAGGCGAAGCCGCGGCCCAGGTTGACCAGCTTCGCCTTGCCGCGCTCCAGGTAGGCGCGGTTGACGTCGGTGATCTCCAGTTCGCCCCGGGCGGACGGGGTGAGATTCTTGGCGATGTCCACGGCGTCGCCGTCGTAGAGGTAGAGGCCGACGACCGCCTGGTTGGAGCGGGGGCGGGCGGGCTTCTCCTCGATGGACAGCAGGCGGCCGTCGTGGCCGGCCTCGGCGATGCCGTACCGGTGGGGGTCGCGGACGGGATGGCCGAACAGCACGCAGCCGTCCACCCGGGAGCACTCCCGGCGGAGGAGCTCCTGGAAGTTGTGGCCGTGGAAGACGTTGTCGCCGAGGACGAGCGCGACCGGGCCGCCGCCGATGTGCTCGGCGCCGATGATCAGCGCCTCGGCGATGCCGTTCGGCTCGGGCTGCCCGGCGTAGGTGATGGACAGGCCGAGATGGGAGCCGTCGCCGAGCAGTCGTTCGAGCTGCGGCATGTCCGCGGGCGTGGTGATGATCAGGATGTCCCGGACGCCGGCCAGCATGAGCACCGACAGCGGGAAGTACACCAGGGGCTTGTCGTTGACCGGGAGCAGTTGCTTGGAGACGGCGAGCGTGACGGGCAGCAGCCGGGTGCCCCTCCCTCCGGCGAGCACGATGCCCTTCATCGCGTGCGCTCCTTTCTCGGACGGCTCTCAGAAGGCGGTCAGCGCCCGGCGGCGGAACAGGGCCAGGGCCGCGCCCAGCAGCAGGGCGGCCATCCCGGCCAGTACGGCGAGCTGGGGCAGCACCGCCGTCAGGCCCGTGCCCGGCCGGGCGAGCGTGAGCAGTGCGTCCATGCCCCAGGCGTGCGGGAACAGGTGGCCGATGGCGTTGATCACCTCGCCGGACGCCTCACGCGGCCACAGGCAGCCGCCGAGCATGCCCAGCACCACGCCGAGCGGCGGGCCGATGGCGGGGGCCTGGTCGGGCGCGTTCAGCAGGGTGCCGACCAGGAGCGCCGCGCCGGTGGCGACCAGCGCGAACACCACCACGACGGCCGCTACGCCGAGCGGGTCCCCCCACGTCACGCCGAACGCCAGCGCGCTCACCACGACGATCAGCACGGCCTGGGCGAGCGCCACGAGGAAACGGCTCAGCGCCTCGCCGAGCAGCACCGACGCCCGCCGGACGGGGGCGGTGAGCGCCCGCTGGAGCATGCCGAGCCGGCGGCTCTCGACCAGGGCGGCGGCCACGGCCATGGAGTTGATGAAGGTGAACAGCAGCAGGTTGGCCGGGGCGGTGTAGGCGAAACCGCGCGGGTCGGCGGCGCCGGCGGACCCGCCGGTGACGGCCACGCGGCCGGACTCCCGCTGGGCCTGCCGGACGTACTCGGCGGCCTGGGCGGGCGTGGCGCCCGCGGCGACGGCGGCCCTGGTGGCCTCCTGCACGGCGGCCACCCGGCCGACGGCCACGTCGATGGCGCTGCGGGCGGCCAGGCCGCTGCCGTTGGTCCGGGTGACGACGAGCTGGAGGCGGACGGGGTCGCCCGGGATGACCAGCCCGGCGGCCAGCGCGCCGGACCGCACGCCGGAGCGCAGGTCGTCGGCCGACCCCATCCGGGTGATCTCCAGGTCGGGGCGGCGGCCCAGCTCCTCCAGCAGGGCGGCGGTGACGGGGTCGGAGCTGTGCGCGACCACGCCGACGGGCAGGCGTCCGGTGCCGTTGCCGATGGCCATGCCGACGAAGACGATGGACACGAACGGCATGACCACCATGAAGAACAGGCCGACCCGGTCGCGGGCGTGCCGCCGCAGGTTGGCGGCCACCAGGGCCAGGACGGGGCGTGGGTTCACAGCAGCGTTCCCTTCTTCATCCCGAGCACGGCCAGACCGCCGGTGGCCAGCGCGATCGCGCACAGCACGGCGACCGGACCGGCGACGGCGGCCAGGCCCGCGCCGGAGCCGGCCAGCTCGGTCAGCGCCGTGGAGGTCCAGCCGTTGGGGGTGAGCAGCGCGGCGGCCTGGAGCACGCCGGGCAGGCTGTGCATCGGCACGAGGCTGCCGCCCAAAAAGGCCATGACGAACGACACCACCATGATCACGCCGTCCGCCTGGGCGTCGGTCTTCACCCGGCTCGTCACCAGCATCGTGATCGCCGCGGCGGCCAGCACGTGCGCCAGCAGCACCGCGAACACGGCCGGCGGGTCGCCCCACGTCGCCCCGGACACCAGCACGGACGCCGCCCAGGTGACGCACACGCTGACCAGCGCCAGCGCGAACCCCACCGCGGCCTTGCCCGCGAACGGCACCCACACCGCCAGCGGCCCGGCGCGCATCCGGTCGAGCGTGCCGAGTTTGCGCTCGGTGAGCAGACCGCGGAAGGAGGCTCCGACCACGAAGAACGCGAACAGCGCCGCCATGCCGGAGCCGTAGTGGACCGACAGGTCGACCTTGCCGCCGGACAGCGGGTCGTCCTCCAGCGCCGGCGCCGGTCCCGCCGCGCCGTTGCGCTCCACCAGTTCCTTGACCTCGTCGCCGGGCAGCCCGGCCTTCAGCACGGCCCGCACCGCCAGCGTCCTGGCGTCCACCAGCGCCGAGATGCGGTCCACGATCGCCCGCGCCACCACCCCGGCCAGGGGGGACTCCGGCGAGGTCAGGACGGACACGTCGCCGCCGCGCCCCTCCCCCACGCTGTGGCTGAACCCGGCGGGGAAGACGATCGCCGCGCCGATCTCGCCGTCGTCCAGAGCCCGCTGCGCCTCCTGCCGGCCCGGCAGGTCGCGCAGCGTCACGCTGCCCTTCAGCTCCTGCGAGCCCATCACCTCGCGGCGCACGCTCGCGGGGAACTCGCCGCGGTCCAGGTCCACGAACCCCACCGTGGCCCGCAGCGGCGGGTCGTCGCCGCCGAGCGCCACGCTGAACAGCGTGGCCAGTGTGACCGGGACGATCAGCGCGATCACCAGGGCTGTGCCGTCGCGCAGCCGGGTCCGCAGCTCCAGCGCGCCCACCGCGGCGAGTGCTCTCCACATGGTCAGTCCCGAAGGGTGGAGCCGGTCAGGTGCAGGAACGTGGCCTCCAGGTCGGGCTCGATGACCTGGGTGGCCGTCACCGTGGCGCAGCCGTCCACGGCGGTGATGAGCGCGGGGAGCAGGTGCCGCCCGCCCTCGGTGAGCAGCCGGATCGACGTGGCGCCGGTCATCGCCGCCTCGATCACGCCCTCGACCGCGCGCAGCTTGGCCAGCGCCGTCTCCAGGTCGCCCTCCAGTGACAGCTCCACCTTGTCGGCGCCGCCGACCAGCGCGATCAGCTCGCGGCGGGTGCCCTCGGCGATGATCCGGCCGTGGTCGATGATCGCCACCCGGTCGCAGACGCGCTCCACCTCCTCCATGTAGTGGGAGGTGTACAGCAGCGACATGCCCTCGCCGACCAGGTGTTCGACGCCGTCCAGGATCGCCTTGCGGCTCTGCGGGTCCACGCCCACGGTGGGCTCGTCCAGGATCAGCACCTCGGGCCGGTGCAGGAGCGCGGTGCCGATGTTGATGCGCCGCTTCATGCCCCCCGAGTACGTCTTGAGCCTGTCGTCGGCGCGGCCCCCCAGCCCCACCAGGTCGAGCACCTCGTCGATGCGCCCGGCCAGCTCGCGGCGGGGCAGGCCGAACAGGCGGCCGAAGAAGCGCAGGTTCTCGCGGCCGGTCAGCTCCGGGTAGAGGGCGATCTCCTGCGGGACGTACCCGATCCTGGCCTTGGCTCGCATCGGGTCGGCCGCCAGGTCCACGCCGCACACGCGCACGTGACCGCTGTCGGGACGGAGCAGGCCCACGAGCATGGAGATCGTGGTGGTCTTGCCCGCGCCGTTGGGACCGAGCAGCCCGTACGCCTCGCCTGGCGCGATGTCGAAGCCGACGTCCTGAACGGCGTGGACGTCGCCGTAGCGCTTGCTCAGGCCGCGGCAGGAGAGAGTGGGCGGGGTGGGGGTCGCGGGCGTCGGCTCAGGTGCGGACGTGTGCCCGGGTACGGACGTCGGCTCGGGCGCGATCACCGGCTCGGGTGCCGACGCCGGGTCGGGTGCGATCACCGGCTCGGGCGCGGTCATCGGGTCCACCCCCGTGCGTCGGCGGGGTCGCCCTTGTCGGCGGTGTTGGCGGCGGACACCTGGCGGTCCGGGTCCGCGCCGAGCTGGTAGTCCAGCGGGGTGTTGCCGTGCACGCGGTTCCACAGCACATGCGTGTCCAGCACGTCGTCGCCGCCCCAGCCCTTGGAGGAGCCCATGACGAAGGCCGCCCCCATGACCGACTCGCCGCTCGGGTGGTTGTCGTGGATGTGGTTGTCCACGACGCTGACCCGCCGGGTCCCGATCAGCGCGAGGCCGACGCCGGACATCGGCGGGCCGGCCGCGCCCAGGCCGTCCGGCTCGGCGCCGGCGGCCAGGCCGTTGCCGTACAGGTCGTTGCCCGCCACCAGGCAGTCGGTGACGCCCCCCGGCGGCTCCCCCTCGTAGACCTGGTTGAGCAGGAGCATGCCGACCGCGTTGCCGTGGCAGGCGTTGCGCAGCGCCCTGACGCCCGAGGAGTTGTCGACGAACACGCCGAACGCGTTGGTGTGGCACTCGTTGCCCGCCACCAGGTGGTCGGACGGCGGGCAGAAGCTGAGCGCGGCGCCCGCGTACTGGCTGCCGGAGGCACGGCAGTCCATGATCCGGCATCCGGTGGACTCGCGCAGGTAGACGCCCCAGACGGCGTTGCCCGCAGCCTCGACGCGGCGCACGGTGACGCCGGCGACGGAGTGCGCGTACACGCCCGCCCCGGAGAACCCGCGCACCGTCAGCCCCTCGATCCGCACTCCCGCCAGGTCGTCGCCGTAGACGGTGACCCCGCTGACCACGTCCTCGGCGGCGTCGTGCAGCCGCGGCACCCCGGACGGCGTGATCTCGCCGGGCTCCAGCGTCGTCCTGCCGGGGCCCGCGCCGCTGAGGGTCACACCGGAATGCCTGATCCACACGCTCTCGGCGAAGACGCCCTCCGCCAGGGTGACGTGCGCCCCGGGACCCGCCTCGTCCAGCGCCCGCTGGACCGACTCTCCCGGCCGGACGGTTCTCCTCATGACGGCACCCCTTCCTGCTCGACGTAGACGATCGCCAGCGCCACGAACAATCCCTGGCTCTCCCCCCACCGGGCGGCCCCCACAGGCGTGCCGCTCCTGAGACGGACGAGGGCGGCCCGGGCGCTGGCGCCGCGGACGGCGTAGGCGGCGCCGTCGGCCAGGAAGACGCCCGCGGAGGCCGCCAGTTCGTCCGCCGCCTCATCCAGCAGGGCCGCGACCCAGGCGGGCACCGGATCGGGCAGCGCCTCGAAGTCGTGCCAGGTGAATCCCTCCGGGCGGATGCCGACGGCCTTGATCAGGCTCTCCTTGACGGAGAACGCCGCCACGCCGGGGCCCAGCGCCCGCTCGGCCGGGGTGGTGATGTGCCGGGTGAACACCTCGCCGCCGCGGGCCGCCGCCCGCGCCAGCCGGTCGCACTCCACGATGTCCACCCCCATCAGCGCGGTCGGATCCCCCCGGCGGACAGCGGGAACGGCCGGGTGCGCGGAGGTGTTCACGTGAGGGCTCCGGCGCAGCGGATGACGAACCGTTCCAGTGCCGCGGTGTATCCCTCGGCACACTCGACCATGGGGATGTGGCCGCTGTCCTCCACGACCAGGACCTCCGCATCCGGATGGCCGGCCAGCACCTCCAGCCACGGCGCGACCGGGGTCATCCGGTCGTGGCGGCCCCAGACGTACAGGGAGGGGCACCGGACGCGCTCCAGCGCGGGCCCGACCTGGTACCGGCGGGTGGCCTTGATGCTGCGCGCCATGCTCACCATCGACTCCGGCCGCTCCAGCAGGGCGCCCGCCTCGGCCATGCGCTCGGGGGCGAAGTGGCTGCGCCCGCTGTGGAACAGCGCGGCCACCATGCGCTCGCCGAAGTCCTCCCCGAAGGGCCGCACACTGCCGCGCCGGTCGAAACTCAGCCCCACGTCGGGGTCGGGGGTGAGGCCGGGGGCGCCGCTCACGACGATCCCCCGCACCCGGTCGGGATGACGTCCCGCCAGGTCGATGGCCACCAGCCCGCCCAGCGAGTTGGCGCACACCACGGCGTCCCCGACGCCGGCGTCGTCGCAGGACCGCAGCAGCGCGTCCCCGAGCCGTTCGATCGATCCGGCGACCTGGCGGTCGAGGGCGCAGATGGCCTCGTTCGTGCGCAGCACCGGCCACCCCTGCGCCGACAGCCGCAGGAACGGGTGGTCCCAGATCCAGCCGCCGGCGAACAGCGCGGACATGAACACCACGGCCGGTCTGCCGTCACCGGGCCGGTGCTCGGCGGTGAATTCCAACATCGAGGTCTCCAGATCGCTCGGCGGGTCTCACAGGGTCGGGGCGTCGCCGGGTGTCCAGCCGCACGGGCAGGACGTGTCCGCGCCGGTCGCGACGACCGCCGCGCAGTCCGGGCAGCGGGCGTAGTCGCGGGCGTGGATCGGCCGCCACACGCTGGTGTGGACGCGGGTGCACAGGCCGCTCTTGAAGAAGCGGCGCACGGCGCGCCGGTGGGGGTTGGCGTGGACGGCGCGCACGGACTCGGGCCGGTCGAAGGCGCTCAGCGTGTACTTGCGGTCGCCGATGTCGAACGTGCTCACGCCGAGGAAGCCGCGGGTCGCGCGCAGAGAGTCGACGATCTTCACGCTGAGCAGGTCCACGTCGGCGGCCTCGGCGTCGTCGCGTACCTCCAGCCAGGTCAGGACGAGCGCGCCGGGGCGCTCGGCGCGGCCGGTGGAGGTGCGGGAGCTCACGCCGAACTCGCGCGTCCCGCCGGACTCGGGCACGAACCGCGCGCCGTAGCCGAGCGCCCCGGTCAGCGCCAGCCGGTCGAAGTCGCGCCGTACGTGCGCGCCGTCCGCGTCCACGGTCACCAGGTCGGTGCCGTGGACGGTGACGGCACCGCCCGTGGCGGGGATGCCGAGGTAGGTGTCCCGGTGGTCGGCTGTGAGCGTCCAGGAGACGACGGCCGCGTCGGCGTCCCCGAGCACGCGTCCGGCCTCGAAGCGCGGGTTGCGGAAGCGCCCCAGCACGGCGGCGGCGTACGCGGTCAGCTCCGCACCGCCCACCGGCCCGCCGGAGTCGGGGTCGGAGAAGGAGGCGACCGTGGCGGTGACGGCCTCGGGCGCGCCGTCGCACCAGGCCAGCAGGTGCTCCTCCGCGATCTTCCTGGCGTCCGTCACCGGTCCTCCTCGTTCTCGGGAGAGCGGGCCGCGTCCTCAAGCGGCTGGACCTTGTCCTCAAGCGGGTGGGCCGCGTCCTCAAGCGGGTGGGCCGCGTCCTCAAGCGGGTGGGCCGCGTCCTCAGGCAGGCGGGCGGTGCGGAGGGCGACGGCGAGAGCGCGCTGGGCGGTGTGGCTGAGCGAGACGCGGATGCTGCCGGAACCGCCGAGCCCGGCCAGCCGGCCGGTGAGGCGGACGGCCGGGGGGTGCCCGGTGAGGCAGGCGGCGTCACCCCGGCAGACCGGGGTGGGCTCGGGCAGCACCTCCACCTGCCCCAGGCGCTCGGCTGTGGGCGGCACGCCGAGCAGGCGCAGCACCGCGCGCTTGGCGGCCAGCCGCCCCGCCCAGTGCTGGAGGGTGCGCCCGCCGGCGGACCTGACCCGCTCGGCGGGCGTGAAGACCTCCTCCAGCGACATCGCGCCGACCAGTTCCTGCGGCCGTGCGAGCCCCGCGTACCCGACGACGGCGCTCCCCCAGCGGCTCGGACCGTCCCGGCTCACACCGCTTCCCCAGCCGCCGGACACGCTGCTCCCGCTCACGTCTCTCCCCCAGCCGCCGGACACGTTGCCTCCGCCCACGCCGCCGCCCGCGCCCGCGCTCATGCCGCCACCGTCTTGGCCAGGCGGCGCAGGGCGCCCGGGTCGGCCATGCTGAGGCAGCGGGCCTCGGCGCGGCGGGACAGGCCGGCGAGCACCTTGCTGTCGCCGACCTCCACTCCGGGCGCGACGGCGTCGATCACGGTGACCGTGCGCGTCCACAGCACCCGGCCGGTGAGCTGGGCGATCAGGGCCTCCCGCAACGTGCCCAGGTCGGTGGTCGGCTCGCCGGTGACGTTCGGCACGACGGGCACGCGCGGCTCCCGCATCGGGGCCTGCCGTACGGCCTCGGCCCATCCCGGCACGGCGGCCGCCATCAGCGGCGAGTGGAAGGCGTTCCCCACCCGCAGCGTAATGATCTTGGTGGCTGCGGTGGCGAGCGCGGTCAGCCGGTCGAGGGCGGGCAGCGCCCCGGAGACGACCACGTGCCCCGGCGCGTTCTCCAGCCCCACCACGACCGGCTCCCCCGGTTCGGAGGCGAGCGCGGCCAGGTCCTCCACCTGCTCGACCGGCAGCCCCATCACGGCCCGCATGCCGCCGATCTCCCCCACCCCGGCCATGAGCCGCGCGCGGATCCCGACCAGCCGTACCGTGTCGTCGAAGGTCAGCACCCCGGCGGCGTGCAGGGCGCTCAGCTCGCCGACGCTGTGCCCGGCCACGACGGCGGGCTCGTACCCCTCCTCCTCCAGGACGGTCAGCGCGGCCAGGTTGCAGGCCGTCACCGCCACCTGGGCGTGCTCGGTGGCGACCAGCCGATCCATGGGCCCGCGGGCGCACAGCGGCGAGATCGGCCGCGTCAGCAGCGCGTCGAACCGGTCCAGCCGCTCCCGCGCGGCGGGACGGCGGCGCAGCCACGCGCCCATGCCGACGCGGACGGTCCCCTGACCGGGAAAGAGATAGCCGAGCATGCGATGAACACCTTTCAGAGGCGACGGCGCGGACGCCGTTCCTCGTGCGCGGGCCGCTCGGTGCCGAGGAAGCCGAGCAGCAACTTGTTGACCTGGTCGGGGGCGTCGAGGGGCAGCCAGTGGCCGGCGTCGTCGACGCGCTCGTACCGCCAGGGGCCCTTGACGAACTTGCCGGAGGCGGCCATGCCCTCCTCCAGCAGCGCCTTGTCCCCCGCTCCCCAGATGCCGAGCGTCGGCGCGAGCACGGGCGGGAAGGGACGGGCGGGGCGCAGCTCGGCGGCGGGCGAGCGGTTGGCGCGGTACCAGTTGAGCCCGGCCGTCAGCGCGCCGGGCCTGGCCAGGTCGCGCAGATAGCGGTCGTAGTCGCCGTCCCGGCCCATGATCTCCTTGAACAGCCGCCACCCGTTGCGCCGCAGCAGCTCCTCGCTCACGCCGGGGAACTGGTAGAAGAGCATGTACCAGGAGGCCGCGCGCTGCTCCAGCGACGGGTTGGCGAACACCCCGGGGTGCCCGACCGACAGCACCGCCAGGTGGTCGATGCGCCGCGGCATGAGGAAGGCGTACATCCAGGCGATGGCCGCGCCCCAGTCGTGGCCCACCAGGTGGGGCCGTTTGACGCCGAGCTTCATGGTCAGGGCGACGACGTCGTTGACGATGGTCTGCATGCCGTACGCCTCGACCTCCTGCGGCTTGCCGGAGTCGCCGAAGCCCCGCAGGTCGGGCGCGATCACCCGGAATCCGCCCTCGACCAGGGCGGGGATCTGGTGCCGCCACAGATGGGAGGAGTCGGGGAACCCGTGCAGCAGGATGACGGCCTCGCCCTCGCCCTCGTCCACGTAGGCCAGCTCCACGTCGTTGACCCGGATGAACTTCTTCTCAGTCATGCCGTCTCCCTGAACAGCCGCTCGGCGAAGAACTCGCTGAAACCGAACTCCGGTACGTCCTCTGGGGCGACCATGTTGAGCAGCCCGGTCACCTGCGCGGCGAAGTTCTTCGCCATGAGCCTGCGCACCCGCCGCCGCCGCTCGACGGCCGCCGGGCCGAACTCGACGTGCAGCCTGCTGATGATGGAGGCGCCGAAGTCCAGCCGCTCCAGGCGGAAGTTCCGCTCCTCCACGTACGGGGTGAACGCCTTGGGCGACCAGTCGCCGGAGGTCAGCAGGATGTCGCAGACGGTACGGGAGTCGCGCATCGCGCAGGACAGGCCGGTGCCGAGCACGGTGTCGGCGTTGCCCGCCTCGTCGCCGATCAGCACCACGCCCTCGACCACGGGCGGCACCTCGGGGACGCTGGACACCGACGGCCACACCGACAGCGGCCCGGCCGGCACCGCCTCGGTGACCGCCTTGCCCCGGTCGGGCAGGCAGTCGAGCTCGAACGCGGCCAGGAACCGCTCCACACCGCCCGGCCCCCGGTAGCGGTGCTTGTTGACGGTGGGGAAGTTCAGATAGAGGCGGGCGCGGCCGTACCCCTGGGGGAAGACCATGAACATCACGTCGCCCTCGGTGCCCATGGCCTGCACGTCGGCCGGCCAGGAGTCCAGGCCCTCGACCATCATGCCGCCGCCCCAGTGGTGCATGGAGTTGCGCATGGTGACGCCGATCTGACGCCCGACGGTGTTGCCGCGCCCGGTCGCGCCGAGCACGATGCGGGGCCGCAGCTCGTGCGCGCCCCCGGGCGTCAGGTACGTCACCACCGGCCGCGGCCCGGCGGTGACCCCGATCTTGGCGGCGTCCATGACCAGGCGGGCCCCGGAGGCCACGGCCTGCTCGGCCATCAGCTCGCACACGCTGTGGTGCGGGAAGGACATCGGGCCGCCGATGCCCGGGATGAACCGGGTCATGTCCACGGCCTCGACCTCGTCCTCGGCGACGGCCTCGTCCCAGGTCATCCACTCGCGGATCTCCCAGCCGCCGCCGGCGGAGAAGCAGTCGTACACGCCGAGCCGCTGGGCCTCCCTGATGCCCCACGGCGCCAGCCACTCGCCGCGCACCAGGTCGCGGTAGGCATCCTGCTTCTCCAGCAGAACCACCGACAGCCCGCCGGCGGCCAGCCTGCAGGCCGCCGACGCGCCGGAGATGCCGCCGCCGACGATCACGACGTCGGGCTGTTCGGGTCGTCGGGTCACGTCCCCCACCTCTCCCAGTACGTGCGTTCCTTGGCGCTGTGGCGGTCGGCGGGACGGAAGTCGGTGCCGACCGTGTAGGCGACCGGGATCATGCACACCTGCGTGACCCCGGAGGGGATGCCGAGCAGCCGCCCCACGGCGCGTTCGTGCGGGACGTGCAGGCAGGTGATCGTGCTTCCCAGGCCCCGGCTGCGCAGGGCGAGCTGGAAGGACCAGATCGCCGGGAAGATCGAGCCGTAGAAGATGCTGGCCCGCGTCTCGCCGTGCTGGACCTGGTGGCCGGGGTCCTCGGGGACCTTGTCCGACATCCGCTCGCGCCAGGCGGCGTTGATGGCCGCGACGTCCGGCGGGCGGCCGAGCACGCACGGGATGACCAGCATGGGAACCTTGGCGATCATCTCGATGAGCGCCTGCGCCGAGTCGTGGTTGCGGCGGGCCTGCCGGTGGTGGCGGCGCCGGCCGGCCCTCGTCCAGATGTCGTTGAGGTGGAACTGCCACGACGAGCGGATCATCTCGGCCAGCCGCGCCTTGGCGTCGGGCTCGGTGACGACCAGCCAGCGCCAGTTCTGGTGGTTGTTGGCGGTGGGCGCCTGGACGGCGACCTCCAGGCACTCCTCGACGACCTGGCGGGGAACGGGTCGTTCCAGGTCGAGGCGGCGGCGTACGGACCGGGTGGTGGTCAGCAGCCGGTCCGTCTCGGCCACGTCGAACGGGGGCGTGCTCATACGGCCTCCAGCAGCACCGCACCGCGTACCGAGCCGTGGGCGGCGGTCAACGCCAGCGCGCGGCGTACCGGTGCGGGCAGGTCCGGTTTGGTCACGTACGAGCCGAGAGTCCCGGCGCGCGGGGCGGTGAGCCCGGTCAGCGCGGGTGCGATCTGCTCGCGCAGCGCCAGGGCGGCCAGGAGGAGGTTCATGGCGCCGGTGGCCGCCTGGCAGTCGCCGGTCAGCCCGGCCGAGGCGGTCAGCAGCGCGCCCGGCGCGCAGCCGAGCACCGCGGCGGCCTCCTGCCCGTCCTCCGGCCCACCGGTCCCGGCCCCGATCACCAGCTCCGCCGGCCCGGCCCCGGACACCGGCAGTTCACGCAGGACCGCCTCGGTCCCGGTGCCGGTGGTGTGCGCGGTGCCGGTCACCGTCGCGTACGCCCTTCCCGCCCGTCCCGCGCAGTGCTCGGCGGACTCGACCACGAAGGCCACGGCCGCCGACCCGGGCACGGGCGCGGCCGTACTCTCTCCGTACGGGACCGGCGGGTCCGAGGCCGGGGCGGGGGCGGTCGTCTCGTCGGCGGCGACGACCAGGACCACTTCGGCCTTGCCCGCCCGGATCATCTCCAGCGCGCAGTCGAGGGCGATCGAGGCCGACGCGCCGCCGTTGCAGATCGTCGTGGTGGGCCCGCGCAGGCCGAGCGTCTGGCAGACCGCACCGCCGGTGGCGTTCAATACGACGTTGGAGAAGCTCAGCACGGCGGGCTTGTTCGGGTTGAGCGCGATGCTCTCGTCGAACCCGCCGGTGCTCTCCGCCGATCCCGCCGCGGTGGCGAACACGAGCCCCACCTCGTCCAGCGCCTTCCTGGGGAGCTTCAGCCCGGCGTCCTCCCAGGCCAGACGGGAGGCGGCGATGGCCATGCGGGACAGGTGGTTCATGTGCCGCCACAACGAGCGCGGGGCGTACGTGCGCCCGTCCAGCGACGGCGGCCTGCCGGGCTCCTGCAGCCCCGTGGCGACGGCCTCGGCGACCTCGGCGATCCCGGCGCCGACCCCGGTCACCGGCCCGAGACCGGTGATCACGGCGGCGCGGTGCGGCAGCCCGTCGTACGGGCGCGGGCCGCGGGGCCGGGTCAGCACGAGCGAGACGTTGTTTCCGCCGAAGGCGTAGTTGTTGGAGACGACCGTGTCGATCGTCATCGGCCGCGCCGCGTTGGGCACGAAGTCCAGATCGGCCGCGGCCGGTTCGTCCTCGAAGCCGATCGTGGGCGGGGCGACGCCGTGCTGCAGCGCCAGCACGCTCGCCACCGCCTCCACCGCGCCCGCCGCGCCCAGCGTGTGGCCGACGAACGACTTGATGCTGCTGGTGGGCACCCGCCCGGCGCGCTCGCCGAAGACCAGGCGCATGACCTTGGCCTCCATGGTGTCGTTGGCTGGGGTGCCGGTGCCGTGGCCGCTGACGTAGTGCACGTCGGCGGAGGTGAGACCGGCGTCGGCCAGGGCGCGCCGTACCGCGCTGGCCCCGCCCCGGCCGGTGGGGTCGGGGGCGGTGGCGTGGTAGGCGTCGGCGGACAGGCCGTAGCCGGCCACCTCGGCCAGCGGGGTCGCGCCCCTGGCCAGGGCCAGGTCCAGCGGCTCCAGCAGCAGGAACGCCGCGCCCTCGCCCAGGTTGAGCCCGTCGGAGCTGCTGTACGGGCGGCAGGGGCCGGTGCTCAGCGCCTGCAGCCCGGCGAAGCCCGCGTACGTGCCGAACAGCAGCGGGTCGACGCCGCCCGCCAGCACCGCGTCCGCCTCGCCGGTGAGGATCTTGTCCCTGGCCAGGCCGACCGCGTTGCCCCCGGCCGCGCAGGCGGTGGAGACCAGGATGCGCGGCCCGAGCAGCCCCAGCCGGTCGGCCACCACGTCGGCCGTGCGGTGCATGGGCTGGTAGCGGCCCGCCGCGTCGGGCGTCGCCTGGCACTTGCCGAGGATGATCCCGAGCCGCCCGGGATCGGGCCGCCCGGGGTCCGTGCCGGGATCGCGGGAGACGAGACCGGCCTGTCCGACGGCCTGGCGGGCGGCGACGAGCGCGAGCCTGGCCGTACGGTCCCGGCCGCGGTCCTCCTGCGGGAGCTGGTCGTCGATCCACGCGTCCGGCACCTGGCCCGCGTACCGGGCGGTGAACACGGCGAACGCCTCGTCCTCGATGGGGGTGAGTCCGCCCTGGCCGGCGGTGAGCCGCCGCCAGAACTCGGCGGGGTCGCGGCCGGCCGCGCAGATGATGCCCAGGCCGGTGACCACGACGGGCCGCAGCGCCATGCTTGCTCTCCTTAACTCGGCACCGGCCCGATCAGATGATCGGGATGCTCCAGCTTTTGGGCACGACGTAGGGGCTGGTCAGCGTGGTCACGGGCAGACCGCCGACGGTGAGCTCCAGCCCCGCCGCGGCCAGGTCCTCCGTCACCCGGGCCAGACCGAGGGTGGCGTCGAGGCCGACGCTGTGCACGGCGTAGACCACCTCGCCGATGTCCTGGCCGGCCGCCTGCACGCGGGTGCCCAGGGCGGGGACGCCGGGGCAGCCGGTGAAGCCGACCGTGCGCCGCCCGCCGCCGGCCTCGAACGCCTCGACGACCGCGTCTTTGCCGACGAAGTCGTCCTTGGTGATGTCCACCAGCCAGTTGGCGCCGATCTCGATGACCGACGCGCCGGGGGTGACCTCGTGGCGCGGGATGGGCTGGCGCACCTCCAGCATGGCCAGCTCCAGCGCCTCCACCCCCGCCGCCTGCGCGTGCTCCAGCGACCTGCGCCACAGGGCGGCGGCGGACTCGATGGGGACGATCATCTGGTAGCCGTACTCGCCGGTCAGACCGGTGCGGGCGAAGACGATCTCCACGTCGTCCCAGGCGGTGTCCACCACCGACTCGAACGGCAGCGAGGCCAGCTCCGCGTCGATCAGCCGCCCCACCACGCCCCACGCGTAGGGGCCCTCCAGCCCGATGACGGTCAGGTCGCCGGAGCGGTCGGTGATCTGGACGTCGTCGTCGGCCACCCGGGCCAGCAGGTGCTCCAGGAGCCGGGTGCCCGCGCCGCAGGAGCTCTCCAGCAGCAGCCCGTCCTCCCGGCCGAAGGCGAGGACCTGGTCCACGACCTGCCCGGACTCGTCCAGGACGAGGCTCATCATGCAGCGGTCGGAGGTGAGGTACTCCACGTCGCGGGCCAGCACGCGCTGCGCGAAGTCGACGCCGTCGGCTCCGGTGATCTGGATGAGGCCGTGCCCTCCGAGGTCCAGGACCGCGGCGCGGTTTCTGAGCACGCGGTACTCCTCCGCGAGTGAGGAGAAACGCAGCGGCACGGTGGCGTCGCCCACCTGGCCGTACGCCGTGTCCTCCGGATGCTCGGTCGCGAGGACGGTTGCCATGATCACACCTTTCGCACGGTACGTTGTGACGCCGGATCGGCGATCGTGAGGTTTCCTTCGGCGGCGATCTGGCCGTCCACCCGCGCCGACACGCGGAACTCGGCGAACCCGCCGCCGCCCGCGGTCCGCTCGGCGGTCAGGGTGACCTGGTCGCCGGGGACGATCGGGCGGCGGAACCGCATCGACCTGACCCCCGCCAGGTAGCTGATCTCACTGGCCCCGGCCAGGGCGAAGACCACCCCGCTGAGCTGCGCCATGGCCTCGACGATCACGACGCCGGGCAGCACCGCCTCGGAGGGGAAGTGTCCCTGGAACCACAGTTCGGTCCCGGCCACGTTCTTGGTGGCCGTGCCCTTGACGCCGGGCACCACGGAGCCGACCCGGTCGAGCAGCAGCATCGGCCACCGGTGCGGCAGCACCTGCCGTACCTGGTCGTGGGAGAGCTGCACGGGTGCCGGCGCCCTTCCCGGCGGCGCCTGCGCCGTCACCGGCGGCACCTCTTCGGTGGCCGTCATGCGGAGACCGCCCGCAGCGCCGGGTCGACCTCTTCGGCCAGCCGCGACACCGAGCCGAACACCGCCATGTCGCTGTCGTAGAGGGCCACGCCGAACTCGGCCTCGATGGCCACGTACAGTTCGAGCACGTCGAGACTGTCCAGTTCGAGCCCGCGGCCGAACAGCGGCTGGTCGTCGGTGATCCAGTCGGGATCGATCTCCAGGTCGAGCCGGGAGACGATCATCTTCTTGATCTGGGAGCACGTCTGCTGCCGAGCCGCGGCCCTGGCGCGGAGTTCGTCCATGGTCATGGTTGTTCCTTCTTGCTCAGCCGAGGCCGCCGCCGTGCGCGACCACCACGGATCCGGACATGTACGACGCCTTGGGCGAGGCCAGGAAGCTCACGATGGACGCGATCTCCTCGGGACGGCCCATGCGGCCCAGGCGGATGCGGGACTCGTACTGCTTCTTGAGGTCCGCGGGGACCTTGCGCGTCATGTCGGTGGCCACGAAACCGGGGCACACGACGTTGGCCCGCACGCCATGGGGGGCCGCCTCGTTCGACAGCGCGTGGGTGAAGGCGACGATCGCGCCCTTGGAGGCCACGTAGTTGGTCTGGCCGGGGAAGCCGCCGTCGAGCCCGCTGGAGGACGACAGCGTCACGATGGAGCCGCTGCGCTGGTGCTGCATCAGCCGCAGCGCCTCCCGGCAGGCCAGGAAGGTGCCGACCAGGTTGGTCTCGACCGGCGCGCGGAACTGCTCCAGCCCCATCGCCACCAGGTAGCGATCGGAGGTGATGCCGGCGCTGGTCACCAGCACGTCGAGGCGGCCGTGCTCGGTGCGCACGGCGCGGAACATGGCGCGTACGGCCTCCTCGTCGGTGACGTCCGCCTGGACGGCCGTCGCGCGGCCGCCCTCCTCCTCGATCCGGGCGACGACCTCCTTGGCGTCGTGCTCGGAGCGGGCGTAGTTGACGATGACGGTGGCGCCCTCGCGGGCCAGGTCGAGCGCGACGGCCCGGCCGATTCCGCGTGACCCGCCGGTCACCAGCGCCACGGCGCCCTGTGCAAACAGCATCACGGTCTCCAGGAATTCGACAATCGCCGGATTGACTTATCTGGATCTTCCATGAATAAAGCTACCGAGGCGGTGTATCACGCCTGTATCACGCGGTTATCTCCGCATTGACCGAACAATGGAGCTGCGTAACGCTGATTCTCATGAAAGAGCTCGATGTCGAAGTTTTAGTGGTAGGCGGCGGCCCGGTGGGACTCTGCGCCGCCATTGAGCTCTCCCGGCACGGAATATCGACCCTGCTCGTGGAGCGCCGCTCCGGCACGTCGATTTTCCCCAAGGCGCGGCTCGTCACCACCAGGACCATGGAGCTCTTGCGCGCGTGGGGCCTCCAGGAGGAGGTGGAGAGCGCGGGGATGCCGCGCGAGCAGTACCTCGCGGTGGGCGTGGGCAGCTCGCTCACGGCCGGCGACTTCGTCCGCGCCTCGGCCGAGCTGGAGCGCGACGCCCCGCAGAGCCCGACGTACACGCACCTGTGCGCGCAGGACGTGCTGGAGGTGATCCTGCGCCGGCTCGCCGGGTCACTGGCCGACGTGCGCTTCGGCACCGCCATGACCCGCATGACGGTGACCGGCTCCGGCGTCGAGGCGCTGGTCGAGGGCGTGGAGCCGGTGCTGGTGCGCTGCCGCTACCTGGTGGCCGCCGACGGCAGCCGCAGCGGGATCCGCGAGTCGCTGGGCATCGCCGCCGAGGGCCCGCCGCCGCTCGGTCACATGATCAGCATCATGTTCGAGGCCGACCTGGGCTTCCTGCCCGCCGAGCGCCGGGCCGCCCTGTCGTTCCTGACCGACCCGCCGTGCGCCGTGGAGGCCGTGGACCACCGGTTGCGCTGGATGGTGCAGACCGGTTACGACCCCGCGCGGGGCGGCGGCCCCGAGGACTTCACCGAGGAGGTGTGCCTGCGCGCCGTGCGGGCCGCCGTGGGGGTGCCCGACCTGCCGGTCACGCTCCTGGGCGTCATGCCGTGGCTGCAGCAGGCGAACCTCGCCACCGCCTTCCGCGCGGGCCCGGTCTTCCTGGCCGGCGACGCCGCCCACGTCGCGACCCCGCAGGGCGGTTTCGGCATGAACTGCGGCATCCAGGACGCCCACAACCTGGCCTGGAAGCTGGCCGCCGTCCTGCGCGGGCAGGCGGGCGAGAGGTTGCTGGACACCTACGAGACCGAACGCCGCCCGATCGCCGCCCGCACGGTGCAGGAGAGCCTGACCAACGCCCGGATCACCTGGGAGATGATGGAGGGCCGGCTGTCCATGGCCGAGGCCATCCGGCGGCAGGCGGACCGGCGCAGCTCGGAGGGCCTGGTCCTGGGCCATCACTACGACTCGGACGGCGTCGTCCCCGACGGCACGGCGCCCCCGGCGGCGCAGGATCCCTACCGCGACTACGTCCCCACGGCCCGCCCCGGCCACCGCGCCCCTCACGTGTGGCTGACCTGCGGGGACGGCCGGGTCTCCACCCTCGACCTCCTCGGCCCGCACTTCACGCTGCTGACGCCGGCGGGCAGCGGCTGGCTCCAGGCGGCGGCCGGCCTCCCGGTGCGCGCGGCGGAGATCGCCGAGGCCGAGACGGACGGGGCCGCCGCCCCCAGCTGGGTCTCCCCCACCTGGGCCAAGGAGTACGGGCTCGGTCCGCGCGGCGCGGTCCTCGTCCGCCCCGACGGCCACGTGGCCTGGCGAGTCCGCGAGGACACCCCCTCCCCCGGCGCTCTGGAGACGGTCCTGGCCACCGTCCTCGCAAGGCACCGCTGAACCCCGGCCCTCACCGGCCCTCACCGGCTCTCACCGGCTCTCACCGGCTCTCTAGGCCGGGATCACGTCGTGGATCACGTCGTGGCGGAGGCGGGCGGCCGCCAACCGCAGCGAGAGGGGGTCTCCGCAGGAGGTGGCCACGAGCTCGCGCACCTCCTGCGCGGAGGCGGCCCCGGCCAGCAGGCCGACGAGCTCCCGCGCCGCGTCCTCGGGCAGCGGCCGCAGGAACAGGCGGTGCGCGCCCTGCCGGGCCACCAGGTCGTCCAGGGGGTCCTCGGCGGTGACGAGCACGCGGCAGTGCGCGCCGCCCGGCAGCAGGGCCAGCACCTGGTCGCTGTCACGGGCGTTGTCCAGCACCACCAGCACCCTGCGCCGGGCGGTGCAGCTCCGGTAGAGCGCGAGCTTCTCCTCGGAACCGCCGGGGAGGTCCTGGGCGGGCACGCCCAGCGCGCGCAGGAACCGGTCGAGCACGGCGTCCGGGTCGGCGCCGGTCAGGTCGGCGTAGAGCTGCCCGTCGGGGAAGCCGTCCAGCCGGGCGTGGGCCCAGCGCACCGCCAGCGTGGTCTTCCCCACCCCGCCGCGGCCGCTGATGACCACGGTGGCCGGCGCGGCGTCCCTGAGCAGGGCGGCGTCCAGCGCGGCCAGTTCCTCCTGCCGTCCCACGAACGGCAGCACCTGCGGCGGCAGCTGACAGGGCGGCATCACCGTGACGGGCCGGGGGGCGGAGACGCCGGGCCGCATCAGCGCGGACTCGTCCCTGAGGATCTGCTCGTGCAGCCGCCGCAGCGTCGGGCCCGGTTCGAGGCCGATCTGTTCCAGCAGGTGGCGGCGCGTCCTCTGGTAGGTGCGCAGCGCCTCGGCCCGCTGCCCCGCGCGGTACTGGGCCAGCATGAGCTGGGCCCGCACCCGCTCGCGGAGCGGTGACTCGGCCACCAGCGCCACGAGCTCGGGGATCACCTGGTGGTGACGTCCCAGCTCGATCTCCAGCTCCAGGCAGGTCTCCAGCGCCTCCAGCCGCGACTCCTCCATCCGCGCCACGTCGTACTGCAGCCCCCGGATGTCCTCGAACGGCCTGCCCCGCCACAGTGCCAGCGCCTCCCGCAGCAGCAGGACGGCCGCCTCGGCCGAGCCCAGCTCGACCAGCGTGCGCGACCTGTCGACCATGGAGGTGAACCTGAGCCAGTCGATGCTGCCGGGCGCTGCCCGCAGCAGGTAACCGGGGCTGGAGGTCTCGATGACCCCGGCCCCCAGCGTACGGCGCAGCCGCGACACGCAGATGGCCACCTGCCGCCACGCGCTCGACGGCGCGGACCCGGCCCACACGGCCTCGATCAGCCGTTCCACGCTCATCACCCGGTTGGCGTTGAGCAGCAGACCGGCCAGGATGACCAGCTCCCGGTTGGCGCTCATGAACAGCTCGTCGCCGCCCCTGATCACCTTGACCGGGCCGAGCACGCGGAACTGCAAAGCGGAGGTCTCCATCACACCGTCTCTCTCGCCAGGAGGCGTTCGAGCACGTCGGCGGCCCGCGACGTGCCGCCCGAGTCGTTGATCTCGGCTCGCACGGCCTCGGCGGCCCGGCGTACGCCGGGGTCGCCCGCGACGGCGAGCACCTGCTCGGCCACCAGCGCGGGGGTCAGCCGCGCGGGGTCCAGGGCGACGCCCAGGCCCAGTTCCCCGATCCGCCGGGCGGGCGGCCCGTCCATGGCGGTGGTCGGCACCACGACCAGCGGGCAGCCCTGGGACAGCGCCTCCATGGAGGTGCCCATGCCGCCGTGGGTGACCGCCGCGGACGCGTGCCGCAGCACGCTCAGGTGCGACACCCGGCGGCGCGGCTCGACGGTGGGCGGCAGCGGCCCGAGGTCGGCCGGGTCGAGGCCGTCCGCCAGCGTGACCACGGTGCGCCAGGGCAGCTCGGCGAGCCCCTGGGCGCAGGTGCGCAGCAGCTCGGGGCGGGTGGTGGCCACGCTCCCGAACGACAGCAGCGCCACCGGCAGCCCGTCGCCCGGCGGTTCCCATTCGGCCAGGAACCGCCGCTCCCCCAGGCAGGGGCCGACGAAGGCGAACCGGTCGTCGAAGGTCTCCCCCGCGAACTGGAACGATCGCGGCAGCGTCACGACGTTGCAGTCCTGGACCTCCCACCACAGCTCGGCGGGGTCGTCGTGAACGCCGTGCCGGCGGGCCAGGGCGCCGATGCGGCCGAGCATGCCGTCGATCCAGCCGGGCAGCTCGCGGTCGAGCCGGCCGCCGTCCTCGCCCTCGTAGGTGGAGGCCAGGACGGAGTAGTGGGCGTTGGAGGCGAAGATCGGGACGAGCTGGGCGGCGGGGATCTTCTCGCGCCTGGCCAGGATGCGGCCGGCGTGCAGGACGGAGATGTCGTACGCGATCGCGCCGGGCCGTTCCGGCAGGCGCTCGAGCGCGCCGAGCATGGCCTCGCTCTCCTCCAGCAGGAGCGAGAGCAGGCGCAGGGGGTCGTCCTCCCGTTCGCGCGAGCCGATCCGCGCGTACGGCGAGTCGTAGGTGACGGCCGCCGCCCCCGCCTCGCGCACGAGGGCGGCGGTGCTCTCCGCCGTGAGATAGGTGACGCGATTACCCCGTCGCGTCAATTCGGCGACCACGGCCAGCGTGGGAATGACGTGACCGTGGTCGGGATGACACATAAAAAGACAATGCCCCGTCATGTGAAAGTCTTTCGGTTCATTAGCACTGCCGGTTCATTAGCACTGTCACTCACCGCCCACGGTAGGGAGCGCGGGTATCGAACGTCATCCCCTATCCGTCCCCTCAACCGCGCCGCCCTTTTCTAGGGGTTTCGCCGCCGCGGGAGGCCACGTTTTACTCGGGGCCATGCCCACCCATGTCTGGGACTATCTTCCCGAATACGCGACCGAACGCGCCGACATCATGGACGCCGTGGAGACCGTGTTCCGCTCCGGCCGGCTCGTCCTCGGTGAGAGCGTGCGCTCCTTCGAGGAGGAGTTCGCCGCCTACCACGGCGTGCGCCACTGCGCGGGCGTGGACAACGGCACCAACGCCATCAAGCTCGCCCTGCAGGCCCTGGGCGTCGGGCCGGGCGACGAGGTGATCACCGTGTCGAACACGGCCGCGCCGACGGTGGTGGCCATCGACGCCGTGGGCGCCACACCGGTCTTCACCGACGTGCGCCCCGACACCTACCTGATGGACGTCTCGCAGGCCGAGGCCGCGATCACGCCGCGCACCCGCTGCCTGCTGCCGGTCCACCTGTACGGCCAGTGCGTGGACATGGCCCCGCTGGAGCGGCTGGCCCAGGCACACGACCTGGTGATCCTGGAGGACTGCGCGCAGGCCCACGGCGCCCGCCACCGCGGCCGGGTCGCCGGGTCGATGGGCCGGGCGGCGGCCTTCTCGTTCTACCCGACCAAGGTGCTGGGCGCGTACGGCGACGGCGGCGCGGTCCTCACCTCCGACGACGAGGTGGACCGGGCGCTGCGGCGGCTGCGCTACTACGGCATGGAGGAGACGTACTACGTCGTGCGCACGCCCGGGCACAACGCGCGCCTGGACGAGGTGCAGGCGGAGATCCTGCGCCGCAAGCTCACCCGCCTCGACCGGTACGTCGCCGGCCGCCGCGCCGTGGCCGCCCGCTACGCCGAGGCCCTGGCCGGCACCGACCTCGTGCTCCCCGCGACCGGGGACGGCAACGAGCACGTCTACTACCTGTACGTGGTCCGCCACCCCCGCAGGGACGCGATCATCGAGGCGCTGCGCGCCCACGACATCCATCTCAACATCAGTTATCCGTGGCCGGTGCACACCATGTCCGGTTTCGCCCACCTGGGCCTGGGCCCGGGCAGCCTGCCGGTGACCGAGGCCGCGGCCAGGGAGATCTTCTCGCTGCCGATGTACCCCTCGCTCCCCGCCGGGCTCCAGGAGAAGATCATCGTCGCTCTGCGCGACCTCCTGTGAGTCAGTAGCGGGGCAGCAGGTCGCGGGCCGCCGCCTCGGCCAGCGTGGGCGCCCGCCGGTCGCGTTCCGACAGCAGCGGGGACTCGACCGGCAGGGGCAGCCCCAGCTCGCGGTCGAAGTACGACAGCGCGAGCTCGTGCTCCCTGCGGTACTCCTCCGACAGCAGATAGCACATCACCGTGCCGTCCTCCAGCGCGGCGAACGCGTGCCCGACCCCGGGCGGCAGATAGACCGCCTCCCCGCCGCCGCCGCTCAGCTCCACCGTCTCCCACCGCCCGAACGTGGGCGAGCCCGCCCGCAGGTCCACGGCGACGTCCACGGCCCGCCCCGCCGCGCAGTAGACGTACTTGGCGGTGCCGGGCGGCGTCAGCGTGTAGTGGACGCCGCGCACCACGCCGCGCCGGGACACGCTCCTGCTGGCCTGCGCCACGGGGAACAGCGGCCGCCCCACCGCCGCGGCGAACACGCTCTCCTGGTACGGGGAGGCGAAGTCGCCGCGGGCGTCGGGGAAGACCTCGGGGACGAACGCGTACGCGCCCGTCACGGCCAGCTCGCGGTACTCCATGTCAGGCCCGCACCGAGTGGACCTCGGGCACGTACAGGATCCACGCGCCCCCCGCCCGGCCGAAGCCGGTCTCCTTGGCCATGATCTCCTCGGCGTGGTTCCACGCGAGCAGCAGGGCGTAGTCGGGGTACGGGTCGGCGAACGCCTCGGGGCCGCGTACGGGGATGTGCGAGCCGGGCGTGAGCCTGCCCTGCTTGGCGGGGGTGGTGTCGACGACGAGGGACACCAGCTCGGGGCCGATGCCGCAGTAGTTGAGCACGGTGGCGCTCTTGGCGGTGGCGCCGTAGCCGTACACGCGGGCGCCCTGCTCGCGCAGCGAGGTGAGCAGCCCCACCAGGCGGTCGCGGTTGCGCGCCACGCGGGCCGCGAAGCCGCGCAGCGTCGCCGGCTCGGAGAGCGCCGCGGCCTCCTCGGCGGCCAGCAGTCCGGCCACGGCGGGGGTCGGCGTGCGGGCGCCGCGCCGCGCCAGCGTGTAGCGGACCTCGCCGCCGTGCACGGGCAGCCGCTCCACGTCCACGAGCTCGAAGCCGTGCCGCGACGCCATGGCGCGGACGGAGGCGGCGGTGAAGAAGTAGAAGTGCTCGTCGTAGATCTGGTCGAAGGAGGCGCGCTCGACGATGTCGCCGAGGTACGGGTCCTCGAAGACGAACACGCCGCCGGGCCGCAGCAGCGTGTCCACGCCCGCCATGATCGAGTCCAGGTAGGGGATGTGGCACAGCGTGTTGGCCGCGTAGATCACGTCTGCGGGCCCGTCCTCGGCCAGTACGGCGGCGGCCGTGGCGGCCTCGAAGAAGTCCTTGCGCACGCGCACGCCCTTGGCCGCGGCCAGGTCGGCGACCCCGCCGGACGGCTCCACGCCCAGGTGCCGCACGCCCGCGTCGGCGACGACCGACAGCATGGCGCCGTCGTTGCACCCCAGCTCCACCACGAACGGGTCGGGGCCGGCCAGCTCGGTGGCCAGCAGCCGCTTGGCCAGGCTCCCGAAGTGCTCGCGCATCACCGACGACCCGGACGACAGGTACGGGTAGCCCGCGTGGAACATGCGCTCACGCGGCACCTCGTGCAGCAGCTGCGCCATCGAGCAGCTCTCGCAGACGCCGACGGCCAGGTGGAAGAAGAACTCCTCGCCCGGGTCGCCCGGGACGACGAAGGCGTCGGAGAGCGGCTGCCTGCCGAAGTCGGCGAAGGGATGGAGACGACCCGAACAGATCCGGCACGCCATTGCGATCCTCCTCAGGTTGCGGCCCGGTGGTACCTCACCCACACGTCGCCCGTCTGCACGTAGCCGGTCAGGCGCACGGTGACGCCGTCGGTCGCGAGCGGCCCGGGCGGGCGGTTGTGGACGGCGCCCAGCCAGCGGCGTACGACCTCGTCGTCGCGGACCCGCCACCCCCGGGGGACCAGCACGGTGATGTCGCCGAACCACGAGGTGATCTCGACGTCGAGCACGACCTCGGGGTGCGGGCAGTGCGCGCGGGTGAAGTCGACCCGCACCTTGCCCCACCGGCCCGCCTTGGCGCTCATGACCCGCGGCACGGACCACCGCCCCGTCTGCTCGATCCGGCCGCTGCCGGTGTGGAGCTGGAGCTCGGCCGCGCCGGGCGACAGCACGGGCGGCCGCGCCGTCGGCACGGACGTGATCGGCTCGCCGGAACGCGGCAGGTCGACGATCACATCGTCCAGCTCGCCCAGCGTCCTGGCGGTGTAGGCGCGGTCGACCCGCTCCTCCAGCTCCTCCAGAGTGATGCGCCCCTCGGCGACCGCGACGCGGAGCATCTCGGCCACCCGCTCGCGGTCGTGGTCACTCGCCCGCACTTCCCGATGATCGGTCATGGCGTCCACAGTAAAAGGCTATGAACGGCCCCCCGGGCCGCAGAACCCCTAAGCAGGTGACAGGGGAAGAAGCCGTTCCGACTAGGGGTTGAGCGCGCGTCCGGACGATGACAGGTTCGGCGGCATCGGACCGCCGCACTTGATCGACGGATCGGAGCGCCGCATGGATTCCGTCATCGACGTCCACGACTGGCTGGAGGAGATCGCCGGGCACACGTTCATGCGGACGACCCGGCTGCCGCTGGAGGAGCTGTCCGGCTGGCGCGAGGACCCGGCCACGGGCAACCTGCACCACGCCCGCGGCGGGTTCTTCACGGTCGAGGGGCTGGAGGTGAGCCGCCCGGGCTGGGCGGTGCCGGACTGGAGCCAGCCGATCATCAACCAGCCGGAGGCGGGCATCCTCGGCATCCTGCTGCGCCGCGTGGGCGGCGTCCCGTACGTGCTCATGCAGGCCAAGAACGAGCCGGGCAACCCCGGGGGGCCGCAGCTCTCCCCGACCGTGCAGGCCACCAGGAGCAACTACCTGCGGGTGCACAACGGGCGGGCGGTGCCGTACCTGGAGCACTTCCGCGGGCCGCAGGGAAGGGTGCTGGCCGACGTGCGGCAGTCGGAGCAGGGCGCCTGGTTCTACCGCAAGCGCAACAGGAACATGGTCGTGGAGGTGGACGGCGGGGTCGAGGCGGCGACGGGGTTCCGGTGGCTGCCGCTGCGCCGCGTGCGCGAGCTGCTGTCCGTGCCCGATCTGGTCAACATGGACGCCCGCACGGTGCTGGCCTGCCTGCCCGTCCAGGAGGGCGCCGACGAGGGCGAGGGCGAGTTCGGGGCGGCGGTGGCGCGCTCGCGCGACCGGCGCCGGGGTGCGTTGCACGGCACTCCGGAGATCCTGAGCTGGCTCAGCGGCATCCGGTCCACCACCGACGTGCACGCCCGGCCGGTGCCGCTGAACCGGGTGGGCCGGTGGCGGCGGGCCGAGGGCCGCATCTCGCACGAGACGGGCCGCTTCTTCGACGTGATCGGCGTACGGGTGGAGGCCGGCGGCCGCGAGGTGAACGCCTGGAGCCAGCCGATGATCGCGCCCGTCGGGACGGGCGTGGTGGCCTTCCTGGTGCGCCGCGTCGAGGGCGTGGTGCACGCGCTGGTCCACGCCCGTGTCGAGCCCGGCTACACCGACGTGGTGGAGCTGGCCCCGACCGTGCAGTGCACGCCGGGCAACTACGACCACCTGCCGCCGGGGGCCCGGCCGCCGCTGCTGGCCGAAGTGCTGGACGCGCCGCCGGAGCGGGTGCTGTTCGACACCGTGCTGTCGGAGGAGGGCGGCCGTTTCTACCACGCCCGCAACCGCTATCTGCTGATCGAGGTGGAGGAGGACCCCCTGCCCGGCCACCCGGCCTTCCGCTGGCTCGCCCTGCACCAGCTCGACGAGCTGCTGCGGCACAGCTACTACCTGAACGTGCAGGCCCGCACGCTGAACGCCTGCCTGCACGGGCTCGCCCGCACCGCTCCGCTGCGGCCGGTCACCGGAGGTGCTCGATGACCTTCCCGAAGTCCTCCATCGCCGAGTCCATCACCGTGACGTACGAGAACCCGAAGCGCTCCTCGTTGCGGCGCACCTGCTCGGCGATCTGCGCGGGCGCGCCGGCGAAGAGGGTCGGCACCTCCAGCAGCTCCTCGGTGGTCAGGTCGGGGGCGTAACGCCGCAGGCTCTCCACGCCCGCGCGCCGGTCCCGGGTCAGCACCGTGGCCTTGGAGAGCACGTTCAGCTCCGGCCTGCGATCTCCCGCCGCGGTCCTGACGTACTCCACGCGGCGCAGCAGCTCCTCCGCGGTGACCAGCGCGGTCCTGCCGTACTCGGGCCGGTACGGGGCCCCGGTGAAGCTGACGATGTCGGCGCGGTGGGCGGCCAGCCGCAGCACCCGGTCCCCGTGACCGCCGATCATGATGGGCGGGCCCTCGCCGCCCAGGCTCGCCTCCAGCCCGTCGACCAGCTCCTCCAGCCGCGCGGTGCGGGCGGCCGGGTCGAAGGGCAGCCCGGCCGCGGCGAACTCGGCCGCCACGTAGCCGGCGCCGAGCCCCAGCTCCAGGCGGTCGCCGATGAGGGCGGCGGCGGTCGTGACCTCCCTGGCCAGCAGGGCGTGGCGGTGGAAGCTGGCGTTCAGCACGTACGTGCCGATCGTGACGCGCTCGGTGGCCTCGGCCGCCAGCAGCGCCGTCGGGAAGGGCGCGAGCAGGTTGAGGTGGTCGGGCACCGAGATCACGTCGTAGCCGAGCGCCTCGGCGCGGCGGCAGCGGGCCGCCCACGCGTCCCTGGAGGCCCCCTCGGCGATGAGGACCACCCCGAACCTGGTCATGCCGCCGCTCCCTCCGCGGGTCCCCCGGCCCGGGCGGTGGTCACGGCGATCGCGGTCAGCACCAGGCCGTTGCCGGACGTCCAGCGCCCCGCGAACCCGCTCAGCGGCCTGCCCTGCCAGCGCAGCCCGGCCACCAGCAGCCGGGCCTCGAACGTGCCCCGCAGCGGGTCCAGGACGATCACCGCGTCCTGGAAGTCCAGCCAGCGCCAGACCAGCGGATACCACGCCTTGTAGACCGACTCCTTGGCGCTGAACAGGATGCGGTCCCAGCTCGTGCCCGGGTGGTCGGCGGCCAGCCGGCTCAGCATCTGGCGCTCCTGGGGGAGCGAGACGGCCTCCAGCACCCCGGGCGGCAGCGGCTCGTCGGGCTCGGCGTCGATGCCGATGGCGGCGGGCGCCGCGCCGACCGCGGCGGCGCGGTAGCCGGCGCAGTGGGTGATGCTGCCGGCCACGCCGGGCGGCCAGACGGGCTCGCCGTAGACACCGGACAGCACGGGGGCGGCGGGCACGCCCAGGAGTTCCATGGCGCGGTGCACGCAGTGGCGGGCGGTGGTGAACTCTCTGCGCCTTTTCTCCACGGCGTTCCGGACCAGGGCGGCCTCTTCGGGGAAGAGCACGACGCCGGGCGGGTCGGTGAAGGTGTGGAAGGCCACGACAGCGTCAGGAAGGATCTCCTCGATCACCCCGTCCCTCCTCACATCCGTCCTCCATCGCACAGTAGCCAGGCGCGGCATTTCCCGAAAAGGGCTGCGCGGAGTATCAGTGGGCGGTGGTCCGGAAAATAGGGGTGCGGCTAGGGGGCCAATGCGCCCGCCGCCCTCTCCGCTTGTCCCTTCATATGCCTACCATCGCCTGGGGGGCGCGGCGATATCTGTACACCGATTTATGGGGCGCGTTGGTTGACAGAAAAAATCTCCACCCCTTGACTTACCATGTCGAAAATAATGACCGATGCGCGAAGGGGATTTCGTGCGTTACACCAGGTTGGGTCCGGGGGGCCCGGTCGTCTCCGTCGTCGGGCTCGGCACGCTCGCTCTGAGCGGTGCGTACGGGCCGGTCGGGCCCCGCGAGGCCGACCGGCTGGTGCGCAGGGCGCTCGATGCCGGGGTGACGCTGCTCGACACGGCGGACTTCTACGCGGACGGGCAGGTGGAGAGCCTGATCGGGCGGGTGCTCGCCGGACGGGCCGAGGAGGTGGTGGTGTGCACCCGCGGCGGGGTGCGCGTGGGCGGGCCCGGCGACCCGGTCGTGTTCGACGGCCGCCCGCACGAGCTGGAGCGGGCCCTGCACGCCTCGCTCAGGCGCCTGCGCGCCGACTGCGTCGACCTGTTCTACCTCCACTGCCAGGACACCCGGGTGCCCCTGGAGGAGAGCGTCGCGGGGCTGGCCGAGCTGGTGCGCGCGGGCAAGATCCGCCGCCTGGGGCTGTCCGGCGGCATGACCGAGCAGGTTCGCCGCGCGCACGCCGTCCATGCGGTCAGCGCGGTCGGCGTCGAGTACTCCCTGTGGGGGCCGCTCCCCTCCCCCGAGCTGCTGGCCGCCGCCCGCGAGCTGGGCATCGCCGTGATCGCAGCCCGCCCGCTCGGCCGCGGCTTCCTCACCGGCCGGGTCAGGCCGCAGGCCAGGTTCGAGCCGGGCGACTGGCGGCTCGCCGACCCCCGCTTCCACCCCGACCACCGGCGCAGCGGCGCCTCCCGGCTCCAGGAGCTCGAGGCGGCGGCGGCGCAGCTCGACCTGGGAGCCGGGCGGCTCGCACTGAGCTGGCTGCTGTCGCAGGGCGAGCACGTCATCCCCGTGCCGAGCACCCGCGATCCGGTGCATCTGGAGATGAACCTGGCCGCCTCCTCGGTCGAGCTGCCCGCCGAGACCCTCGGCAGGCTGGACGAGCTGTTCCCCGCCGCCCACCACGCCCAGTCGGCCTCACCGCTGCTGTGAGCGGCCGACGGCCGAGGTCAGTCCACCTCGCTCCTGGCCTGGGGCGAGATCAGGGACGTGGCCAGCGCCTTGTTCACCGCGTCGATCCGCGAGACCGCGTTGAGCTTGACGAAGATGTTGCGCAGGTGCCGCTTCACGGTGGCCTCGGCCAGCCCGAGCCGCCGCGCGATCTGCGCGTTGCTCAGCGCCTGCGCCGCCAGCTGCAGCACCTCCAGCTCCTTCTCCGACAGCATCCCGGTGCTCGGCGACTGCACCCTGGCCAGGCTGTGACGCGAGACGGCCAGCACGACCCTGGAGGCGTCCTCGTGCACGCTGTGCACCGCCGCGATCAGCTCGTGCCGGTGCACGCTCTTGAGCAGGTAGCCGCGGATGCCGGCGGACAGCAGCCTGGTGAGGAGCTGCGGGCCGTCGTACATGCTGAGGATGATGATCCGGGTCTCCGGCGAGAGCTTCCTGATGTTGGCGACGGTGTCGGTGACCTCGTCGCCGGGGATCTCGACGTCGAGCAGCACCACGTCGGGGCGGTTCTTCGCGACCACGGCCACCGCCGTCTCGGAGTCGCCGGCCTCGCCGACGATGCGGATGCCGCCGTCGCACTCGAGGATCTCGCGCAGTCCCTCGCGGAACAGCGCGTGATCGTCGACCAGCACCACGGAGATGGCGTCGCTAGGTGTCTCTGCTACCACGGGGCTGCCTCTTCAACGGGATGAACAGCTCGACGAGGCAGCCCTGCCCCACCTCGCTGGTGACGACGACCCGGCCGCCGAGCAGTTCGGCGCGCTCGCGCATGGACGTCATGCCGACCCCGTGGCCGCACGGGGCCGCCGGGTCGAAACCGCGCCCGTTGTCCAGCACCGACGCCGACAGCTCGTGGGGGGCGATGTTCACACGTATCAGGACCATGGGCGGGCTCCCATGGCTGAGGGCGTTGCGCACGCCCTCGCGCACGATGAGGAACGCCTCCTCGCGCACCCACGGCTCGGCCCACGACTCGTCGCCGCTGACGTCGAGCGCGACGGAGACCTCGTCGTCCTCCACCTCCTCCAGGAAGCCCATCAGCGACTTCTCCAGGCTCTTGACCGGCGTCCGCGGGTGCAGCTCGGAGGTGAGCTGCCGCAGGTTCTCCATGGTCTCCTGGATGGCCTGCTGCACCATGCCGATCTTGGCGGAGGCGCGGGCGCTGTCGGACGCGCGGTACGCCTCCGACAGCGCCAGCTGCTGGTGGGCCACGCTGAGGCCGTGGCCGATGCGGTCGTGCAGCTCGCGGGCGATGCGGCGGCGCTCCTCCTCCTGGGCCTCGTGCACCAGGTTGAGCAGGAAGCTGTGGTAGCCGTCGGCGGACTCGCGCACCCGCCGGGACAGACTCTCCTCCAGGCCGGCGACCGCCAGCACGATCAGTTCGGCCGCCGTGCCGCCGTCCGCCTCCGCGGCAATTCCCCTGACCAGGTGACGCAACGCCGCGCGGAAAAAAAGTGAGCTGGCCTCAAGCGAGGCCTTCGGGTGAACGCCGCCGGCCGCCCTGGCGTTTCCGACTTCCCAGGCGTGGAATTTGTACAGCTCACTTATCTGTACCTTTCCAGCGCGTAGCGTAGCCGCCACGTCGTCCAGGACGTAACGAGCGGTCGAAAGGGCCTGTTCACGGGCTTGCGGATCCGCGAAGACCATACTGCCGGCGGCCTGCAAGGCCGACTCGAACTCGGCGAGTATTTCGATACGACACGTTTCAACTAATCTCGCCGGATCGCCCGACTGCCCGTGCACCGCCAATGTCCCCCCTCCACCGTGGGACTAATGTTCGAGCGCCCCCCAACTATCCCTTGCTGCACACAATAATGCAACATTTCCGGTCGCATCTATATAGCGCATACAACAGCGGTCAGGTGAACAACATGCTGCGTTCCCATAAACACGCCGTACGGGCGCCGGAGCGATCTGCGCCCCTTCTCCGCCCGCCGGCGGCGGGTCACGGCGACGACTCCGGCGCTCCCCGCGGCCATGGCCAGGAAGACGCCCAGCAGGGGCGCCCCGAGCCACCAGACGGCCGCGCCGAGCGCGGCGCACAGGGCCAGGGAGGCCACCGCCATCGCCAGCCGCGCCCTGCGCTCCCCGACGAGTACGCCGAACGTGCGCCGCCCGGCGGCGGCGTCTCCATCGATGTCCGAAAGGTCCTTTGCGGGCACTCCGACCAACACCATCCACCCGATCGCCGCCGCGGCGAAGACCACCAGCCCCGACGGCACCGAGACGTCCGTGCCGCCGGCCGTCGCCACGACGAACCCGCCCAGGTATGAAAGCAGGCCCGACAGGCACAGCACGGCCACCGTGCCGCCCGCGCTGCCCTTGAGCCGCAGCGGCGGCCCCGAGTAGAGATAGCCCAGCACCAGGTTCCCCGCGACGATCCAGGTCATGGGCTCGGGGAGCCCCACGGTGGCCAGCATCGCCAGGCCGGCGCCCGCGGCGGCGACGACGGCGGCGGTCCGCCGGTCCAGGTCGCCTCGGGCGATCGGCCTGCCGGAACCGTTGATCCGGTCCTCGGCGACGTCGGTGACGCCGTTGAGCAGGTAGACGGCGAAAATGGACAGCACCCAGGCCGCCGCCCCTCTCAGAACCGTCGACGGACCGGGCACCGCGACCACCGGCAGGGCCAGGGCGACGCCGGTCAGGAAGCGCAGGAGCGAGACCGCCAGGACGAGCGGGCGGGCCTCGGCGAGGCACAGGACGAGGGTGCGGGGGAGGGCCGGCACGGCCCGGAGCCCGAGAGCGATAGCCGCCATGACTGGAGTCTTAACCGCCGTCCGGGCCCTCGGTAAGCGGCGTAACCCGAAAGCAGCAGGGGGAGTACACCTTTCGATCCCCCTGCGATGCTCCCCCCGGATACCGGCCGTGAACTCCTGACCCCCTATCTTGTGGGGACCCGCGGACCCCTATAGCTTCTGGCATACCCAGTAAAGATCTCCACAGAGCGGAGCGGATTCGCGGAGGAAACGCGGATTGTTCCGTTTCTCTTATTCCGCGCGTCGCTCCGCGAAAAACGCTCTGGCAGCGTGAATCCGGTGGACCGCCGCGACTCATTCGATTCAGGGAAAGGAAATCCGAGGATGCTGGGCGCCGAACGCTACCGAGAATTCCGGCCGATCGACCTGACGGACCGCACGTGGCCCGGCAGACGCATCCGCAAGGCCCCCCGCTGGCTGTCCACCGACCTGCGCGACGGCAACCAGTCGCTGGCCCGCCCGATGTCCCCCGAGCGCAAGCTGGTGATGTTCGAACTGCTCGTGCGCATGGGGTACAAGGAGATCGAGGTCGGCTTCCCCGTCGCCAGCCAGGACGACCGCGATTTCCTGCGCCTGCTCATCGAGCAGGACCGCATCCCCGACGACGTCCGCATCACCGTGCTGACGCAGGCCCGCGAAGAGCTGATCAGGGACACCCTCGACATGCTCAAGGGCGCGCCGCGCGCGCTGATCCACATCTACAACGCCACCTCCCCGCTGTTCCGCCGGCTGGTCTTCGGCATCGACCGGGACGGCTGCCGCGACCTGGCCGTGCACGCCACGCGGGTCATGATGGACCACGCCGAACACGTGCTCGGCGACTGCGACCTCGGCTACCAGTACTCCCCCGAGCTGTTCAACGAGACCGAGCTCGACTTCTCCCTGGAGGTCTGCGAGGCGGTCATGGACGTCTGGCAGCCGGAGGCGGGCCGCGACATCATCCTGAACTTCCCCACGACCGTCGAGCGCTCGCTGCCGAACGTCTTCGCCGACCAGATCGAGTGGCTCGACCGCAACCTGTCGCGCCGCGAGCACGTCTGCCTGTCGGTGCACCCGCACAACGACCGCGGCACCGGCGTGGCCTCCGCCGAGCTGGCGCTGCTGGCGGGGGCCGAGCGGATCGAGGGCTGCCTGTTCGGCAACGGCGAGCGGGCGGGCAACGTCTGCCTGGTGACCCTGGGCATGAACATGTACGTCCAGGGCGTCGACCCCGGCATCGACTTCTCCGACATCAACGCCGTGCGCCGCACCGTCGAGCTGTGCAACCAGCTCCCGGTCCACCCGCGCCACCCCTACGGCGGCGACCTGGTCTACACCGCCTTCTCCGGCTCGCACCAGGACGCCATCAAGAAGGGCTTCGACGAGCGCGAACGGCGCTCGGCCACGACCGGGACGCCGGTGGGCGAACTGCCGTGGGAGATGCCGTACCTGCCGGTCGACCCCAAGGACGTGGGCCGCACCTACGAGGCGGTGGTCCGGGTCAACAGCCAGTCCGGCAAGGGCGGCGTGGCGTACGTGATGAGCGCCTGGCACGGGCTCAACCTGCCGCGCGGCCTCCAGGAGGACCTGGCCGCCCGCGTGCAGGCGCAGGCTGAGGCCGCCGGCGGCGAGCTGTCGCCGGAGCGCATCGGCGCGCTGTTCCGCGAGGAGCACCTCTACCACGGCGACCCCTTCCGCCCGCTGCCGCTGAACCGCGAGCCGGTCGAGGTCACGCTCCACATCGACGGGGGCGCGCGGCAGGCCGGGCCGGGCGCGGCCGAGGACCTGGCCTCGCTGCTCGGCCCCTGGGGGATCCGGGTCCTGGCGGTGCACATCACCGAGCCGCCGCTGCACGACACACATCTGGAGCGCGAACCGCTCGACGGCCGTTCCCCGGGCGAGGTCGTGATCTACGCGGAGTGCGCGGTGGACGGGGGCACATCCTGGGGCACGGGCATGCACGCCGACATGGCCGCCTCGGCCTTCTCCGCCGTCCGCGCGGCGCTGCAGGCCCGTCCGGCGGCGTGCCCCGAACCGTCCCGTCTCCCCCTCCCCCAGCCCCTCGCCGCTGCGGGCTGACGAGCGCGCGGCCGACCGGCGGCCGCCGGCACGGAAGGAAACCACGATGACCCGGATCCGGAGGGTGAGGGAGAAGCCCCGGCGCAGACGCGCCCACCGGCTCGACCTCCGTACCCCGTCAGGACGCTACCTGCCGTATTGACACGACCAAGGAGGGCCGTCATGGCCGAGCACGACCAGGTACAGGGGATGGCCCTCCTGCGGGACCTCCTGGATGAGGCGGTGGCCGGGCGGGGCCGCATCGCGATGGTGACGGGCCCCATCGCCACCGGCAAGAGCCGGTTGCTGGACGGCCTCACCGAGCACGCGTTCGACCACGGCGCGCTCCCGCTCACCGCGACCGGCTCACGGGCGGAACGGGATCTGCCCCTGGGCGTGCTGTCGCAGCTCGTGCACAACACGCCGATGCCGGAGGAGCACCGCGCGACCACGCTGAGCCTCCTGCAGGAGGGCGCCCGCGCCCAGCTCGCGGGCGAGACCCTCGACCACATGGACGTGCAGATCGTGGACGCGCTCTGCACGGTCCTGCTGGAGCTGTCGGAGCGCTGCCCGCTGCTGATCGTGGTGGACGACGCCCACCACGCCGACCGCGGCTCCCAGCTGTGCCTGTCCTACCTGGCCCGCCGGGTCAAGTACACCAAGATCATGCTGGCCTTCGGCAGCACCGACCAGCACGCGCACCAGCCGTCCCTGCTCCACGCCGACCTGCTGCGCCTGCCCCACTGCCGCCGGATCAGGCTCGCCCACCTGTCGCCGGAGGAGGTCGCCGAGCGGGTGGCCGGGCGGGCGGGCCGGGAGATCGCCGACCGCCACGCGACGCGCTGCCACGAGCTGAGCGGCGGCAACCGCCTGCTGGTGGACGCGCTCGCCGAGGACTTCCGGGAGACGGACGCCCCCGGCGGCCGGTACGGCGAGGCCGTACTGAACTGCCTGCACGGCGCCGGCCCGGACCTGCTGCGGGCGGCCCGCGCACTGGCCGTCCTGGGCGAGCCGGGACCGGTCGCCCGCCTGCTGGACGAGAGCGAGGCCGACACCGCCCAGGCGCTCCAGGCCCTGACCCGCGCCGGGGTGCTGGGCGAGGGCCGCTTCCGGCACGACGCCGCCCGGTCGGCGGTGCTGGCCGCGCTCGACGCCGCCGACCGCACCGGCCTGCACCGCCGCGCCGCCGAGCTGACCTACCAGGACGGCGCGGCGGTGACGGTGGTGGCCGACCACCTGCTGCTGGCCGCCCGCGCCGACGAGCCGTGGAACGTGTCGGTGCTGGAGGAGGCCGCGGGCCACGCGCTGCGCGAGGGCCGAGTGGAGCCGGCCATCGACTACCTGAAGCTGGCCTGGCAGGGCTGCGCCGACGAGCGGTGGCGGGCCAGGATCGCCACCAAGCTCGTCCGCGCCAGGTGGCGCATCAACCCCAGCACCCCGGTGGGGCAGCTGGCCGAGCTGACCGAGGCCCTGCACAAGGGCCATCTGGGCGGCGGCGACGCCGTGGTGCTGGCCAAGGCGCTGCTGTGGCACGGCCACGTGGCCGACGCAAAGGACGTCCTGCACCACCTCAGGGGCCTGGACGAACTGGACCGGGAGGGCATGACGGAGCTGGCCGTGGCCCGCGCCTGGTTCCACGGCGCCTGCCCGTCGTTCCTGTCCCACCTGCCGGAGCCGGACGCCCGCGAGGCCGCCTGCGCCACGCACTCGCTCACCGCCGCCCGCCGCGTCGAGTCGGCCAACATGCTCGTCAGGGCCCTGGCGGAGGGACCGAACGCGGAGACCGCGGCGACCGCCGAACGCGTCCTGCGCGGCTCGCAACTGGACGAGATGTCCATGGACACGGTCGAGAGCGCGCTGCTGACCCTCACCTACGTGGGCCGCGCCGACCGGGCCGCGCCGTGGTGCGACGCCTTCATCGAGGAGGCCGTACGCCGCCAGGCGCCCAGCAGGCAGGCCCGGCTGTCGGCCATCCGCGCCGAGATCGGGCTGCGCCGCGGCGACCTGGCCGCGGCCGCCGGCGACGCCCGCCGCGCCCTGGAGATCATCCCTCCGGGCAGCTGGGGCGTGGCCGTCGGCGCCCCGCTGGGCGCGCTGCTGTGGGCCGGCGCGGCCATGTCCCGCCAGGAGGCGTGCCTGCCGCACGCCACCCAGCCCGTGCCGGAGGCCATGCTGGAGACCCGCTTCGGCCTGCTCTACCTGTACGGCAAGGCCCGCTTCACGCTCATGGCGGGACAGGCCGAGCAGGCGCTGCGGGACCTGCGGCTGTGCGGTGAGCTGACCGGCCGGTGGGGTCTGGACAGCCCGGAGTTCATCCCCTGGCGGGTGGACGCCGCCGAGTGCCTGGTCCGCCTCGGGGACCCCGACGAGGGGCGGTCCCTGGTCGAGGAGGAGCTGCGCCGCGGCCCGGGACGCTCCAGCCGGGTGCACGGCATGGCGATGCGGGTGCTGGCCGCCACCGGGGAGGCCAGGCACCGGGTGAACCTGCTGCGCCGCGCGGCCGACCTGCTCCAGACGGGCGGCGACAAGTACGAGCTGGCCAGGGCTCTGTTCGACCTCGTGGAGGCCTACCACGCCATCGGCGAGTACCGGCGCGGCGGGATGCTGGCGCGGCGGGCGAAGGCGCTGGCGCAGGAGTGCCACGCCGACGGGCTGAGCCAGGCGCTGTCCCCGGGCGACCACGACGGCGAGGCGCCGGGCGTGCAGCCGATCCTCAGCGACGCCGAGCGGCGGGTGGCCGCGCTGGCCGCCGACGGCTACTCCAACCGGGACATCTCCGCCAAGCTGCACATCACGGTCAGCACCGTGGAGCAGCACCTGACACGGGTCTACCGCAAACTCAACGTGTCCCGCCGCACCGACCTGCCCTCCCGGCTGGTCGGTGAGCGCCTGTGAGTCACTCCTGAGTCACTCCGCCACGGCCGTGCGCATGACCCAGGAGAAGACCAGGGCCGGTTCGCCGTCGATCTCGGTGGACGCGCCCTGGTGCCGGAAGTGCTCGTAACCCGCGCCGTGGAGCAGCTTGAGCGTCTCCTCCGGGGAGTCCACGCTCTGGATCCGACGCTCGGCGGGCAGATGGGCGGGCCCGCCCACCAGTACGGCTGTGAACTGGGACATGATGCGCCTCCTGGTTCCTCACAAAGGGATGTTGGAATGGTGGCCACGGGTGCGCGGGGCGCGGTCGAGGGCCTCGGCGATCCGCAGGCGGGTGGTCTCGGGTGCGATCACCTCGTCCACGACGCCGAGGGCCACAGCCCGCTCCACGCCGCCCGCGATCCGACGGTGCTCCTCGACCAGCCGGGCGCGCAACCCCTCGCGCTCCTGCGCGGGGGCGGCCGCCAGGGCCTTGCGGTGCAGCACGCCGACGGCCGACTCCGCGCCCATGACCGCGACCTCGGCGCCGGGCCAGGCGAAGGTGGTGGTCGCGCCGAGCGAGCGGGAGTTCATCGCGATGTACGCCCCGCCGTACGCCTTGCGGGTGATCAGCGTGACCCGCGGCACGACGGACTCGGCGAAGGCGTGCAGCAGCTTGGCGCCCCGGCGTACCACGCCGTCCCACTCCTGGCCGACGCCCGGCAGGTAACCGGGCACGTCCACCAGCACGACGAGCGGCACCCCGTGGGAGTCGCACATGCGGACGAACCGCGCGGCCTTCTCCGCTGACAGCGCGTCGAGGCAGCCGCCCTTGTGCCGGGGGTTGTTGGCCAGCACGCCGACCGACCGGCCGCCGAGCCGGCCGAGGCCGACCAGGATGTTGGCCGCCCACCGGGGCTGCAGCTCCTCGAAGCCGCCGTCGGCGTCCAGCAGCCCGCGCACCAGCGGGCGCACGTCGTAGGCGCGGCGCGGCGACTCGGGCAGCAGCGCGCGCAGGTCGCGGGGCTCGCGCAGGGCGGCCGGATCGAACGCGCCCGGGCGGGTGAAGAAGCCGGTCAGCAGGCGGGTGCGGCGGATCGCGTCCTGCTCGTCGGCGGCCACCACGTGGGTCACGCCGGACCTGCGGGCGTGCGCGTCGGGGCCGCCGAGCCCGTCCATGTCGATGACCTCGCCGGTGACGCTGCGGACGATGTCCGGGCCGGTCACGAAGACCCGGCCGGCGGGCGCCATGACGATCAGGTCGGTGAGCGCGGGCCCGTACGCCGCCGCGCCCGCCGCGGGGCCGAGGATGACCGAGATCTGCGGCACCACGCCCGAGGCCCGGGTCATGGCGGCGAACATGCGGCCCACGCCGTCCATGGACTCCACGCCGTCGGCCAGCCGGGCGCCTCCGGAGTGCCACAGGCCGATCACCGGACAGCCCTGGCGTACGGCGGCCTCGATGGCCTCCACGATGCGCACGGCCCCGGCCGCGCCCAGCGCGCCGCCCATCGTGCGGGCGTCGGTGCAGTAGGCGACGACGGGAGCCCCGCCGACCAGCCCGTGGACGGCCCTCACGCCGCTCTCGTCCGCGCCGCCGAGCGGGACGGCCGAGTCCGGGTCGAGGAGCAGAGCGAGCCTGACCGCGGGATCGCGGGGATCGGCGGCGGGCTCGGCCGGGCTCGCGACCGGGCTTCCGGCCGGGCTCCCGACCGGGCTCCCGACCGGGCTTCCGACCGGGCTTTCGACGGAGACCGCGGGCTCGGCTGGGCTTTCGACGGAAACCGTGGACACGACAGTCATCGCTGCTTTCCTCACGCCGGCTCGACACACAGGTACCTGCGAATGTGGCAACCGGCTTCCGCGCCCGTCGACCCCTACCCCCGGCGGCAGGTTGTGACCGCCCTTTCTGTCCGTTGACCGTGATCAGCGGCGCGAGGTGCGGTGATAGGGACCTCATCCCTGGAGGATTGCCGTGTCCAAATGGTCTCTACCGATGGTCGCCGCCCTCGTCGCGGCCGCCCTGATATCGCCCGGCCCGGCCGCGGCCGCCCCGGACGTCGCGCTCGAACGCGATCCCGTCTCCCTGGTCAACGTCTTCCACGGGACCAAGGAGGCGGCGGCCGACTTCGGCCACGGCGGGGGCGGGGGCATGACGTTCCCCGGCGCCGTGCTGCCGTTCGGCATGCTGCAGTGGAGCCCCGACACGGTGGCCAACGCGGGCGGCGGCTATCAGTGGGAGGACAACCGGCTGCGCGGGTTCTCGATGACGCACATCTCGGGGCCGGGCTGCACGGGCGCGCAGGACTTCCCGGTGCTGCCCTTCTCCGGGCCGATCGGCCGCTCCCCCGCCACCCACGGCGAGGACTACGTCCAGACCTTCAAGCACGAGAACGAGGTGGCCTCCCCCGGCTTCTACAGCAGCGTCCTGGACACCGGGATCAAGACGGAGATCTCGGTGAACATGCGGGCCGGCGTGGCCCGTTTCACCTTCCCGCAGGGCAGGCCCGGCACGATCCTGCTGAACACCAGCGGCTCGGTCAACGGCGTGGACGACGGTGAGACGAAGATCAGCGGCAACACGGTCCAGGGATGGGTCCAGACCGGTGGCTTCTGCGGCCCGCCGATGCGCTACAAGGTGTACTTCCACGCCGAGTTCGACCGCCCGGTCACCGGCCACGGCACCTGGAAGGACGACGAGGTGCGCCCCGGCGCGGCCGCGGTGGACAACGCCGGCGAGGCCAAGGTCAGGGGCGATCTGGTGGTCCCGGGAGACGTCACGGTGAACGGGCCCGGGTCCGGGGCCTACCTGCAGTTCGACCCCTCCCAGCCGGTCCAGATGCGGGTCGGCCTGTCCTACGTCAGCATCGACGGCGCCAGGCGGAACCTGACGACGGAGATCGGCGGCAAGGGCCTCGACCAGGTGAGGCAGGAGGCCGGCGCCGTGTGGAACGACCGCCTGCGCAAGGTGGCCGTCGGCGGCGGCACCGCCGACCAGCGCCGGACGTTCTACAGCAACCTCTACCACGCCCTCCTGCAGCCGTACGTCTTCGACGACGCGGACGGCTCCTACACCGGCATGGACGGCAAGATCCGCACGGTCCGCCCCGGCCACCACCACTACGCGACCTTCTCCGGCTGGGACATCTACCGCAGCGAGGTGCAGCTCCTGGCCCTCCTCGCGCCCGACGTGGCCGCCGACATCGCCCAGTCCATGTACGCCAACGCCCAGGTCCTCGGCAACGTCTGGGACCGCTGGTCCCACCAGAACGCGGTCACCGGCGTCATGGTCGGCGACCCGTTCCACGTGATCCTGTCCACCATGTACGCCTTCGGCGCCCGCGACTTCGAGCACACCGCCGCGCTGCGGGCCATGGCGGAGGCGGCCCGCCGGGCCGGCCCCATGGACATCGGCCACCCGCAGCTCGGCTACGACGAGCGTCCCGGCAACGCCGCCTTCATGAAGCAGGGCCACGTCCCGAACGACCCCTCCGCCACCCTCGAGTACGGCCTGGCCGACTTCGGGATCGCCCAGCTCGCCGCCCGCCTGGGCGACCGGGCCACGGCCGCGGAGTTCATGCAGCGGGCGCAGGCGTGGCAGAGCCTCTTCAACGCCGGCAACGACTGGATCCAGCCCCGCATGGGCGAGGGCTCCTTCAAGTCGCCGTTCGACCCCGGCGACCCCGACGTCTACATGGAGGGCAACGGCGCCCAGTACCACTGGCTCGTGCCGCACAACGTGCACGGGCTGTTCACGGCGATGGGCGGGCGCGACAAGGCCGTCGCCCGTCTGGACGAGTACTTCACCGAGCTCAACGCGGGTCCGGCGCGGCCCTACGCCTACATGGGCAACGAGCCCGCGCTGCCCGCTCCGTGGCTGTACGCGTGGGCCGGGCAGGCGCACAAGACGCAGAAGCTGGTGCGCCGGGTGCAGAAGGAGCTGTTCGGCCCCGGGCCCGACGGACTGGTCGGCAACGACGACCTGGGCACCATGGGCGCCTGGTACGTCTGGTCGGCGATCGGCCTGTACCCGACCATCCCCGGCCGCGCCGAGCTGCTGGTCAACACGCCGCTGTTCGACCGCGTGGTGGTCGACCGGCCCGCGGGCGACATCGTGATCAACGCGCCCGGCGCCGCCGCTCCGTACATCCGCGGGCTGAAGGTCAACGGCACGGGGACGAGCCGGGCGTGGCTGCCGGAGTCGTTCGCCACGGGCGGCGGACGGCTGGACTTCACACTCGGCTCCACCCCGAACCAGGCCTTCGGCGCCAGCCCGCGCGACTTCCCGCCCTCCTTCGACCAGGGCTCGAAGCCGTACCTGGCGGGACTGACCCGCGGCAGCGGCCCGGTGGAGCCGGGCGGCGTCTTCGAAACGGACCTGGTCGTCCGCTCCCTGGGCCGGTCGGCGACCCTCACCTGGCAGGCGCGGCCGCCCGCGGGCGTCACGGTGACGCCGTCCGGCGGCACGCTGGCCGTACCGGCGTCGGGGAAAGCGCAGGTGAAGCTCAGGATCTCGGTGCAGGCGGGCACGGAGCACGGCTTCCGCACCGTGCCGATCGCGGTGGGCGACGCGACCGCCGGCGTCCGGCTCAACGTCGCCGGGCGCGGCACCCCGGAGTGGCACCACAACAACGCCGGCATCGGTGACATCACCGCGCCCGGCGAGTCCAACCTCGACGGCCCCGGCTTCAGCTACTCCGCCCAGGCTCTGGCCGAGGCGGGCCTGCGCCCGGGCGAGCCGGTGACCTGGAAGGAGTTCCGCTTCACCTGGCCCGACACGGGCAGGGGCGAGTGGGACAACCTCCGCGTCGGCGCCGCCCCCGTCGAGGTGGCGGCCCCGGCCGGCGCGAGCAGGCTCTCCTTCCTCGGCGCCGGCACCCACGGCCACCCCCAGACCACCGTGACGCTCACCTACACCGACGGGACCACGGGCACGGCCCGGCTGGGCTTCAGCGACTGGATCCTGGACTTCGGCGGCGACACCCCCCAGTACGGCAACGAGATCGTGGCCACCGCCCCCTACCGGCAGTTCTGGGGATCATGGCTGCTCCAGCCCATCGGAACCCACGTGTACGCCTCCCAGCCCATCCCCCTGGACCCGGGCAAGACGCTCAAGTCCCTGAGTTTCTCGCCGGTGGACGAGGGCCAGATGCACATCTTCACCTGGTCCTTCGCCTGACCGTCCGCCTGAGGCCCGGCCGCTCCAGGCCCGGCCGCCTCGGATCCGGCCGCTCCAGGCCCGACCGCCTCCGGCTCGCCGGAGGCGGTCGTCTCACGTCATCGCGGGCGGCTCGTGGGCCGGTCACGCATCGTCCGGCAGCGGCTCGCCGGTCTCCAGCAGCGACTTCAGGCTCGCCACCACGTTCGGCCAGCCGTGGCTGACCATCTCGGCCAGACCCGATCCGGGCTCGAAGCCGTCGTGCACGACGGTGAGCTTCACGACCTGCCCCGCCTCCTCGAGCGTGAAGGTGACCTTCGAGCGGGGCTCGCCGGACAGCCGGGCGAGCAACTCCTCGTCCCATCCGAAGCGCTTGGCGAGCTCCGGAGTGATGGCGTGCCAGGTGTAGGAGAGCCGGCTGTAGGGTTCGGCCTCCAGCACGACCTGCTCGGGGTCGCTGATCAGCACGCCGTGGTTGTCCCAGGTCATCGGCGAGCCGGCGGACCAGTCCGTGATGAACTCCGTGGCCCAGTAGCGGCGGGTGAAGGCGGGCTCGGTCAGCGCCTGCCAGAGCTTCTGCGGGGTGGTGCGGATGTAGGTGGTGTAGACGAAGGTCGGCGCGTCCATCGGGGTCTCCTCCAGAGCGAGTTTCAGGTCCGCCAGGGCCTGGACCCTGGCCCGGTCGTAGCGGCTGATCCACCGGTGGGCGATCTCGTGCACGGGCGCGGCGTTGAGGTAGTGCAGCTTCTCCCGGCCCCGCCGCATGGTGGTGACGAGCCCGGCCTCCTCCAGCACCGCGAGGTGCTTGCTGACGGACTGCCTGGCCATGTCGAGTCCGGCGCACAGCTCGCGCAGTGTCTGCCCGTTGCGGGCGTTGAGCGAGTCGAGCAGCGCACGCCGGCTCGGATCGGCCAGCGCCTTGAACACCTCGTCCATGCCCGCTCTCCTGCCCGGGCCGCCGCCCGTCAATATGCAGCCTTCCGGCTGCCTTTAAATTAGGCAGCCGGAAGGCTGCATGTCAAGCCGTACGGTTCCGACCGGCCCGGGTCCCGCGTTCTAACGTTGGACCGCGAGAGTGACGCCCAGGCCGATGAACAGGGTCCCGGTCGCGGCGTCGAGCCGGCGGCGCACCGCCTGCCGGCTGCGCAGCCAGCCGCCGATCCGCCCCGCCAGCACGCCCACCGTCGCGTCGGCCGTGAACTCCAGGACGATCAGGATCGCCCCGAGGATGGCGAACTGCAGCCAGACCGGCCCCGCCCCGGGATCGATGAACTGCGGCAGGAAGGCGACCATGAACGTGAACGTCTGCGGGTTGGCCGCCGACGACACCACGCCGTTGAGGAAGGCCCGCCGGCCGGTCATCCCGCCACCGGCCGGATCGTCGGCCTGGCCTTTCCTGAGGTTGCGGAACATCTGGACGCCGAGATAGATCAGGTACGCGGCGCCGGCGAGCCGCAGCACCGTGAACACGACGGGGAAGGCCGTCAGCAGCACGGAGAGCCCGGCCGCGGCGGCGACGATGTACAGCGCATCACCTGTGATCACGCCGAGCGTGGCCAGCAGTCCGGCACGGGCGCCGCCCCGCACGCCGCATCCCAGCACGAACAACATGTCGGGGCCCGGGGTGATCAGAGCGACGATGGTGGTGGCCGTGAACACGGCGAGCAGATGCGAATCAATCGGCATTTGGATCATTTTGCCATTCACGGAGCCCGTCGGCGGTCCCGGCACCCGACGGCCTGGTCGCCCAACGCGGCTCGGCGGCTTGATCACTCTGCCGCCGAGCTCCGGTGGGAGCACCGTACGGCAACGGACCATGTCGACGACCGTGAATCCACCAGCCGGGTCCCCAGCGCAGCACCTTGCCGTACAGACTCAAGACGAGACCGCTGCCGAAGTCGTCCGCCGGGACGCGCACCGACCGTACGAGCGGAGCACCGTCGAAGACGGGCTCGCAGTTTCCCTTTCCGGGCACGCAACGCAGGGCGGGTTCGTCCCAGCAGTCGACGAAGGCACACTCCCCCGCCGCGCAGACGTGACACAACACCCGCCTGTCGACGACCGGGCTGGGCACCCCGGAGATCGCCTCGACCTCGTCACGGCGCACATCCTGTTCCTCAACCCGGTCGCGTACCGCGTCCAGCAGCGCGTTCCATCCGCTCTCGTCGAATTCGCGGCCGACCTGCAGATAGCCCGGACGGTGGAACTGCTCGGCGTGGACCGACGCCACCTCCGCCACACAGTTACGATCACGTCAGAACACCGCGGCGAACGGCCCGTGCACGCCGAACTCGCCGTAGCGGTCGGCGAGCATTCCGCTGACCGTTGCGAAGTGGTCGTCACGTCCGTCGACGAAACAGAGATCCTCCAGGAGCATCCGGCCGACGGTCTCCATCTCCCGGCCGTCCCTGGCGTACATGCCGGTCCGCGCCATCACCGAGGAGACGGTCTCCAGCCGCCGCAGCTCGGTCGCCGAACGCACCCCGTCACCCCATCCGTCACCGCGACAGCACCGGAGAACGGACCACGCGGCCACTGCCGTCAGGCGGATACCGGAGACACCCGCAGGTTCCGCGGCGATCACCTGCCTGTCTGGATCAGCCAGCGCAGCAGACGGGCGTCATCCTGGTCGACGGCCTCCCCCGCCGCGGACAGAAGGCCCTCCAGCTCACCGCGGAGCTCATCGGGGCACTTCTGATAAACCCGTACCGCATCCCGCGCACACCAGACGGCCAGATCGGCGCGGGCCCGCCGGCTCAGCACCTCATCCACGTCCCCGGCCAGCAGAAGATCCGCCCGGATCCGGGTCCAGGCATTCCGATCAGCCAGCAGCCGATGGGCGGCCTGCCGGACATGGCGGGGATGACCGGCATCGAGCAATTCCCACAACCGCTCCACCGGCGCATCCGGACCCGAGGCCCGCAGGGTGGTGACCACACTGCGCACCACCGCCGGCGCGGGATCCTCCAGCATCGCGGTGACATCGATCCGTGCGCCCAGCCGGCGAAGGGTGCGTACGGCCTCCGCCCGGACCCGCGGTCTCGGGTCACGGAGATGGGGCAGGACCAGATCGGCGTCGGCCGGGCCGCCGCAGTCGCCGAGCCCGGCCAGCAGCCCGCGCGTGCCGTGGACGGCGGGAGCCGACAGATGTCGCCGGTAGTGCTCGGCCGGGTCGCCGCCCGCCCGGCGGACCGCCCACTGCGCGGTCAGCCGCATCAGGGAGGCGTCGTCGGCCAGAAAACGCGGTCCCGCGTCGGTGTGGCCGAGCCGTACCAAAGCAGTCAGCGCCTCGACGCGGACCCGCGCCGAGGTGCCCTCCAGCAGCCGCTGCATGATCTCGGGCCGGTCGTCGGCGATCGCCTCGGCGGACAGCGCCCGCGCGCACCGGGTACGGGAGATCACGTCGGGCTCGTGCAGGGCCGCTTCGAGCAGCTGCTCCCGGTCCATCCGTCCGGCCTGCAGTGTGACCTCGAAGGCGAAGCGCCGGGTGCGCAGGTCCTCGCTTCGCCGTACGGTGCTCAGCGTCTCGTCACCGGCGCGCACCAGGGCATGGCGGACCAGCTCGGTGAGAGAATGCCCGCGCTGCCGTTCCCCGAGCCGGACCGCGACCGGGACGACCGCCTGCAGCGCCGCCGCGTCCGCGTTTGAGAGCGCCTCCTCCAGAATCTGCAGTGCCCGGTCTCGGACTGCGCCGACCCAGTCGACGGTCCGGACGACCAGGACCGGAAACAGCCGCACGTCCGTGCGCATGATGGGGTGGCCGAGCGCCCTCTCGCGTTCGTACCCGCTCCGGTCGCAGGCGGCCAGCATGACGGCCAGCGGATCGTCCGCCTTCCCTATGACACGCGACGGCGCGATACGCGGGTCGCGGTAGCCGTACCTCCAGGAGCGCAACACCGCGTCGAGCTCGATCCAGACCTTCGGATCCGCCTCGGTCAGGACATCGAGGACCTGCTCCGCGAGATCGGCGTCGGAGACGACGGCGAGCAAGGCACCGGCAAGCTCGTCGAAAACGGAGCGGCCTCCCCGTTCCCCCGCGAGGACCAGCCGGTGGACCGAGTCCACGATCGGCTCACCGGGCATTTCCCTGTGCCCGGTGAGCCGCCGGAACGGATCCTTGATGCCCGCCATGCGGACATCGTTTCACCGGACGGACTGCAGACCCGGCATCGACTGCGCGGCGAACCAGTCGAGGAGGGCGATCACGACGTCGAAGACCGCGGGGTTGGCGAGCTGGGTGGTCTTGAAGGAGGGATAGAGCTCCAGCTTGGAGACGGGGATGTCCACGCCGGGCGCGTCGTTGAGCCGCTGCCGCAGCTCCTCCCGGAGTCCGGGGTCGTCGAACGGCGGGCGCTTCCTCAGCGTCCCGAACGGGATCTCGACCGTCTTGGCGTAGAAGCGGATGACGGCCGTGGCCCTGCCGCCGACCCGGACGACCGGGGCGCACGAGGCACCCGCCGCGGCGCCGTACTGCACCTCTCCCCCGCGTGCCCGCCAGTGCTCCAGCACGCGCTGCACCGCACCGGCGGTCTGCGGGCCGCTGTGCTCGTTGAGCTGCCGCAGAAAGCGCTGCTCGCGCTCTCCCACCGATTCGGCGTCCGGTTGCTGTTCCTCTGCAAGCTCGGCCTCGGCCAGGTCGGCCGCGCCCGGCAGCCCCAGCAGCTCGGCGAGCTCGCGAGCGCTGATCTTCTGGTCCGCGGCCGCGCGACCGGCCTCGTCCAGCGTGATTCCCTCCGCGCGCAGGACGTCGTGGACGTCCCGCTCGTCATCGGGATCCGGCCACCGGAAGCCCTCCGAGACCTGACCGGACTTGGTCAGCACCCGGTGGGCGTTGGGCACCGGGGTGGTGGCCAGATGTACTCCTACGGGGACCGCGTGCGAGCCGATCAGCTCGGCGAGCTCGGAGTAGGAGGTCCAGGTGGCGGGCGGCAGTGCGGCCAGCGCGTTGTGCAGCAGGGTCCAGTCGCGGGAGGCGGCGCTGCCGCGGCCGGTCTCCTCGGGCCCCGGCCAGATGGCGATCGCGCGCTCGGCCAGGCGCTCCGCCCGGGCCAGGATCTCGGCCTTGCCCCACTGCCCGGCGGCGGCGATCTCCTGGTTCATCATCAGGCCGCTCTGCGACAGCTGCCTGCACTTCCTGGCGAAGGAGACGTTGCCCAGCTCCGAGTTGTAGCCGCTGAGCGTGAGGTTGCCGAGCGTGTGCACGAGCTGCCGGTGCAGTAGATCGGGGTCGTCCCCGTCGCGGGACAGCTCCCCCAGCCAGTCCGCGGTCGGCGTCTGCGGCAGGACGTGCTCGATGGTGATCTTCTTGTCGGACAGGTCCACCCGTTCCTTGCTGCCCAGCGCCTCCTCCAGCCGGCGCAGCACCAGCTTCTGCTGTGCCGTACGGCCCTGCCAGTAGAACGCGCGGCTGCGGATCTCCTCGCGCAGCTGCTCATCGGAGGGCCAGTACAGCCGGGCCGGGGACAGGGCGGTCCGCACGGCCTGCGGCACCGACGACCCTTCGGGGGACAGCTGGACGGTGATCCGCTGGAAGATGCGGTTCAGGTTGCCGGTGGTCACCCCGGCGATCAGGCGGCGGACCAGGAAGCTCTCGACGTACAGCAGCGCCTCGGCGACCTCCTCCTCGGTGACGAGATCCTCCTCCAGGAACTCCAGCAACCGCATCACCAGCGGGTAGGCCGTACTGGCCTGCCACTCGTTGAGGAAGCCCAACCTCCTGCCGATCGGCGTGCCCTCGTCGGGGTTCAGGATCCGCTCCAGATGCCGGGCGCGACGTGCCAGCTCCCTGACGTAGGCCTCGACCTGCCCCTCATCGCCCGCCATCGCGGTGAGCAGCCGCTGGTGACCCCGGTAGACCGCGTTGTACTGCGCCTCCTCCCCGTGGCGCAGCGCCAGCGCCAGATACATCAGCTGGTCCATCGCTTTAGGCGCCAGGAGTTCCTGGATCGGCTCCCAGTAGGTGTCGTACACGTGCTGGCCGCGGGTGGGCAGGCACATGAACACGTAGTTGCGGATCAGGTCGACCTGACTCAGCCGCATCCCGGTGTTGTTGATCGACTCGAAGATGCGGAACGCGTTGTCGTCCTTCTCCACCAGGATCTGCACCAGATTGAGCCGGTCCAGCAGCACCGTCTCCACCCGGTCGATGTCGTGCGGATCGGCCGGGTCGTCGAACTTCCTGAGCATGCTTTTGAAGAACTGGTAGGCGTTGCCGATCAGGCTGTCCGCCCGGCCCTCCGGGACCCCGTCCACGCACGCCTTGAACGCGGTCCTGTCCCGCTGGGTCGGCAGCAGCCGGTAACGCATCTCACCGCGCTGGAACCTGTTGACCAGATGGAGCTCGTTGATCCGCTCCACCGCATACGGGTCCTCCGCCGCCAGATGATCCCTGACCGCGCACAGCGCCAGCATCAGCGTGGTCAGCCGCTGCTGGCCGTCCACCACGATCCACTGCGAGCGGCTCGGCGCCAGGTCCGGTCCCGGCGCCAGCACGACCGATCCCAGGAAATGGCTCGGCGCGTCCTGCCTTCCCTCGGCCAGCACGTCGACCTGGGCCAGAATGTCCGCCCACAGCTGCGCGAGCTGCTCACGCTCCCAGGTGTACTGGCGTTGGTACAGCGGGACCAGCAACTGCTGCTCACCCTGTATCAGGCGGCGGAGCGTGGTCTCGTTCGCCTTCATGCCGCACCTCCTCCTGATCGGTCACATGGAACACAAGACTGGATGCTCCAAGGATCATCAAAGAGTAAAACATCGGACACGTTCAGTCATCAAGACTGGAAGTAGGAGATGTCCCCATCGGTCTCGCCCACCACTACGTCTCGCGGCACCTGTGCACAGCCGTCTCGAAGTCAGGACGGATCGTCGAGGGAGTAGATGCGGTCGCGGAGCAGCTCGGCGGCCTCCTGCAGGTCGGTGCCGAGGTCGAACCACACCCGGTCGCGTCTGCCGTCGGGCCGGTCCAGCCCGGCGGCGACCCAGGAGAACACGCCCTGCAGCACCGAACGCTCCCCCTCGGGCGGGCAGACCGACAGCGCGAACGGCAGCGCCAGCGCGGCCCGCACGACCAGGACCTTGTCCGGGTCCTCGGGGTCGCGCCGCCCTCCGGTGAGGAACTCGGGCGGGTCGAGGACCTTGACCCATTCCAGGGTCGAGCCGGGTACCTGCTCGTCGGGGATCTGCGCGATCGATGCGCGGACCTCTTCGGCGGGATCGTCGCCGAGCCAGCCCAGCCAGTGGTCCGGATCGGTCAGCGGGGTGAAGTCGTCGCGCACCGGCCCGTGCCGGGGGTTGGGCTCGCACTCCCCGGTGGGAAGGCCGCCGTCACGGTGTGGCGGCGAAGGCCAGAGCCTCCATCGCCTCGTTCAGGCTCGGATAGGAGGCTGCGACGTACACGCCGCCGAAGAGGGCCGACGGGCCAGACCTCGCACCGCCCGATCATCCCTTCAACGATCAAGCAGGATGGCCAGCTGAGTCCGCCAGCGGGTCTTCATCGGTTCGGTCCGCGGGTCCGTGCGGTACAGCTCGTAGCGGCAGCCGAATCGGTCACCGGCCGGGTCCGGCACGCAGTCCATCGTCAGGTCGTTGCCACGGATCCATTCCAGGAGCGTCCGGTTGGCCCGCCGCCCGTGGCCGACATAGGTCATCGTGGCGTAATCCCCGGCCGGCAGGACTCCGGGCAGGACGCGTCCATCCGGTTTCACCGCGGCGCCGGTGACGACCCCGACCTCGATGTGCATCTCTCCGGCCATATCGATGACGTGCAGCCTGAAGAACGTGTCCCCCTGATCGAACCGGGCACGAAGATCCTTCATGAGCTGATCCCGCACCCCGAACATGCCCTTGAACGGAGTGACCGCCCGGATGCCCGCGTAGTGCCGTTCGGGCAGAGCGGCGACCGCCGGGGCCTCGATGATCTCCATTGCCGCATTGTGCCCCACGTGGTGGAGCCGAGGGCGTGAACGGCCCAGCGTGATGGCAGGCGTCAGCGGAGCCTCCATCGATGCCGGACGGGTTCACGTCAGTTCGCGAACCGCCCTTCCACGGACAGAACCAGCGGTCGCAAAGCGGCCGCGCACCTGGCGCGCTCGATTGCGACTCCGGTCGCACGGGCCGGATGCCCGGTTGCGACTCCGGTCGCACCGGGGACACGCCTCGGCCTGCGACTCCGGTCGCATGCAATGGCGCCCCGAGGTCGATGTGGCATCGCGTGCCCCACCTTGAGAATGGCCGGATGACTGAGATCATCTCGGGGCTGTACCTGTCCCCTCTGGAACTCCTTGCCGTGCTCGGCGCCGTCGCGCTGGTGGTGGCGCGCTGGCTTCCCCCCGCCGCCCGCCCACGCGCCACGATCGCAGCGGGGGTGCTTCTCGTGCTGTCCGCGATCGCGCTGAGTGTGCTGGGGATCCGCTGGCAGATGCTGCCGGTGCTGGCAGGCGCCGCCGTCGCGCTACCGTTCGCCCTCTCTCCCCTGCTGCGACGCCGTACCGGCCGCCCGGCGTGGCGGGCCCGGTGGTGGCTGGCGTTGCCGGGGTCGGTGGCCTGCGCCGGCCTGATCGCCACCGGTCCGGTGGCCGCCTGGGCCTTTCCCGTACCCGTGTTCCCCGAGCCGTCGGGCCGTTTCGCGGTCGGCACCCACGTGGCGCAGTGGACCGACCCACGCCGCCCCGAGAGCTTCACCGCCGATCCGCACGACCGGCGCACGGTCGTGGTCCAACTCTGGTATCCGGCGCAGAAAAGCCCCGCAGGCGCGCGGCGGGCCCAGTACCTCGCACGTACCGAGCACGAGGCGCGCACCGTTTCCGATGCCCTCGCCCGCCAGGTCGGCCTGCCCGGCTTCCTGGTCGACGGCATCCCGCGTGCCCGCACCCATGCGGTCGTCGACGCCCCGGTGGCCGGTGAAGGCGAACGCTTCCCGGTCGTGCTGTTCTCTCCCGGGTCGAGTGGAGTGCGCACCCAGAACACCGCCTGGGCGGAGGAACTGGCCAGCCACGGCTATGTGGTCGCCGCCCTCGACCATCCCTACGACTCCGCCGCCGTCGTGCTGGCCGACGGCCGAACGATTCGCGCCACGATCGCCTCCACCGGAGACCGGGATGAGGACGCCAAGCTGGCGGTTGAGTGGACGGCTGTCCGGGCCGCCGACCTCGGCTTCGTCCTCACCCGGCTGGACCGTCTGGACCGAGGTGAGGTCACCGGTCCGCTGACCGGACGCCTGGACACCGGTCGGGTCGCGGTCACCGGCCACTCCATGGGCGGTGCCGCCGCTTTGCAGGCCGCCCGGCAGGAGCGCCGCTTCGACGCCGTCATCAATCTGGACGGCTATCCCCACGGCCCCGCCTCCCCCTCCCTCCACCAGCCGACGCTCGCGCTCACCCAGGCCATCACCCCCGAAACCGACCCGGACTACCTCCCCCGCCTCACCGAGGTCCTCAAGCTCAGCACCGAGACGAGCTACCGGCTCACCATCCCCGGCGCCGCGCACCTCACCTTCATGGACGGACCCCTGTACCTGCCGCCGGTGCCCTCGATAGTCGGCTCCCTGGGCCGCGCCGAGAGCCCGCACGTGGTCGCCGCGACCACTCTCGCCTTCCTGGACACCACCCTGCGGCACGGACCCGGTGACCTGGCCGGCGTTCTGTCGGCCTACGGCGACCTCAGCGTCTACCGCCCGGACGACAGCCGCTGATCAGTTGTGTCACGGCAGCCGACGGCACGGCCCTTCCCCGGGCCTGCCGCGCCCCCGGCACGCCGGCCGATCAGCCGCCCGTCCCCGGTTCCCCCGTCGGCGCCCTGGCCGCCAACCGGTGGACCGATACCAGAGAAGGGGCGCCCACCTCGCGGTGGGCGCCCCTTCTTCGAGGACGTGCCTACGGCTTACTTGAAGGTGACGTCGCTCCTGGTGACCTTGCAGTTGGAGTCGTTCCAGCCTTCACCGATGTAGCTGGGCTCGCTGCCCTTGCTGACGCCCTTGTACTTGCCGCAGACGGTGGCGCTGCCGTCGACGACGAGGCGGGTGATGGTGGCGGTGTCGCCCCAGTTGCTGTTGATGCCTGCGACCATGTCGACGTCGGAGACCAGCACGTTGTCGATCTTCACGTGGCGCTGGTACGAGCTGGAGCAGTTGCCGCACGCCCGGTACAGCTTGCCGGAGCCGTTGAGGTAGAAGCCGGAGATGCTGACCGTGCCGTTGCCGTTGTGCTGGAACGTCTTGTCGGAGCCGGACCTGGCGCCGCCGCCGATGACGTAGGAGGTGCCGCCGCCGGTGCCCTTGAAGGTGGCGGCGTCCTCGCCGATGTCGTTCCACCACACGTTCTTCAGCGTGCAGGTGCCCTCGCAGTGGACGCCGTCACCGGCGGGGGAGCCGATGATGACGTTCTGCAGGGTGCCACCGTTGGCGATCTTGAACATCGGGTCCTGCGACTCGCTCTGGCCGCCGTCACCGATGCAGCAGTAGGTCTTCATCCCGCCGTCGAAGGTGCCGGACACGGACACGGTGCCGGAGATCTTCACCGAACCCGCCGATGACGGCCACTGACCGGTCGGAGCGCCGGTACCGGGATTACCGGTGGGGGTGACGGTCGGGCTGGAGGTGGGGGTGGCGGTGGGGCTGGCGGTCGGGTTCGGGCTGCTGCCCGCGTACGTCTCGAACTCGGCGATCCGCGGTGCGCTGGACGCACTGGTGATGTTGAAGGTGAGCTTCTTCAACGAGGTCGAGGAGAAGGAGATGGTGCTCGGGTTGCCGCTGCCGCTGGCCAGGACGGAGCCGTTGTCGCCGTTGAGCAGACGCCACGAGCCGATGGAGCCGCCACCGGAGGCCTGCTTGATGACGGCGCTGCTCACCGTCGTGGCGCTGCCCCACTTGACCGAGACGGAGCCGGTCGAGCTGCTGGGCGACCAGTAGGTGCTCGTGTTGCCGTCCTTGACGTTGCCGTAGCTGGTGCCGTCGGCCTTGCTGGAGCCGTCGGCGCCGCCGCTCAGGCTCAGGTTGGTGGCGATTGTGGCAGCCGACACGGGCAGCGTCATGGTGACCACCAGACCGCCGACCACGGTCGCGGCTGCCGCGATGGCAACCGTCAAGCGGGTCCGACGCCGACGCCGTTTCACGTCGGTTATGGATGTTTCCACTGTTCCTCCATGCTGCCGCCGGGTCTGTCGATGGCGGGGGTTGATGTGGGGGTGGCTGTTATGGGGAGGGATTCGGAAAACGCTTTCCTGCGGGAAAGTAGTACCTCCTGTCTGCCCGAGTCAATAGGACGAAGCAGTCGAGTAAGACCGTTCAGGCATGCCGCTTGAGCCTCTGAGGCCCGTGCCGTGAATCTCCTTCTTCGGAGTTCGACCTGGTCACCGAGGTGGCGGACGGCGCACCGGGGAGGACTCACCGATCGGCAGCAGGGCTGATCAGATCGCTGCCACCGCAGGACGGCGGCTGAGCCAGGATGCGCTCGGTCACGGTCTCGGCGTCCTGCGGGGTGGCGATGTCGTGCAGCACCAGCGCGAACTCATCGCCGCCGAGCCGGCGAACCTCGGCCGGCTGCTCCCGGCGGACACCGCGGCACTGCTCGAAGGCCGCAGCGGCCGCCGGGCCGGGGCGCTGACACCTCGACGAGGCCTGCTCCCGGCAGCTCCATCGCCGGGTGAGGGGGCATGCCGGCGAAGCTCGCAAGCGGGTCGACGCAGACCGTGAACAGCATCGCCGTATCGTCCAGGGATTTCCGGCCGCGACCTTGCGCGGTGACGTGGCCGGGCTGGAACGGCTGCTCGCCGCGGATGCGGTCACCTGGGCGGATGGCGGTGGATTGACCGCGGCACCGAGGTACCACCGGTCCCCGCGCCCAGGATCTGCCGGTCTGTCAGGCGATGCCGGACCAGGCCGCGGTGACCACCTCACGCCACGGCAGAACGGCGGTGCCGGGAACGTCCTGCCGCAGCAGTTCCGCCGGAAAGGAGAACGGCGGGGCCTTGGCCGGGTTGCGCGCCGCCTGGCCGATGATGAGCTCGGTCAACTCGACGCCACCGCCCAGCCTCGGGTAGGCGGCGTGCACCCGGTCGGCATAGCCCTCGGGAAGCTCCTCGGCACCGAACGCCGCCACGTCCGCCCCCGCACCGGCATGGGTGAGCGCGATCTCGGGCCGCATCCTGTCGGCGATACCGAGACTGGTGTGCAGGGCGATCGCCTCCCAGACCAGGCGGGTCCGGTCCGCGGCCAGCCCTTGTCCGGCGAGGAACTCCGCGGCCAGATCCGCGCCGTCCACCTCGAACCGTCCACCTCGTTCGCCCCGCTCGGTCAGTCCGACATCGTGCAACATGCACGCCAAAAACAAGACCTCGTCGTCGTAGTCGTGCTCGGCGCGAAGGCCATGCCGCTGCCCGATGGCCCGGCCGAACAGGTAACTGCGCACGCTGTGGGTGAAGACGGCCTGCGCGGTGATGTCCTGGACGAACCCGTACGCCGTGCGGGTCAGGGAGGTGTCGGGAATCGCGAAGCCGGTGAAGTGATCTGTCATGGGTTCGATCGTGGTCACTGAAGGATCATGCGGAAAGTGGCTGCAATGCCGTACTGCGCTAGATTCTGGCCATGCATGTGGTCGCTGTGCTGGCGATGAACGGGGTGGTCGCCTTCGACATGACGGTGCCCGCCCAGGTCTTCGGCAGCTCCACTGGTGATCGGCATCAGCCGCTGTATGAGACGCGGGTGTGCACCGTCGGCGGTGCCGTACGGACCTTGGAGCCTTTCGGCGCGATGCGGCTGGAGACCGCCTGGGGTCTGGATGACCTCGCAGCGGCCGACACCCTCGTGCTCCCCGGTCATTGGAACTTCTTGGAAGAGCCACCCGGGGACGTCCTGGAGGCGGTGCGGGCGGCGGCCGGGCGCGGCGCACGGATCGCCTCGATCTGTGCGGGGGCGTTCCTGCTGGCTGCCACCGGGCTGCTCGACGGACGGCGGGCGACCACGCATTGGACCTACGCCGCCGAGTTGGCCCGGCGCTACCCCGCCGTCGAGGTCGACGCCTCGGTGCTGTTCACCGACAACGGCGATCTGCTCACCTCGGCCGGGGTGGCGGCCGGCATCGACCTGTGCCTGCATCTGGTCCGGCGTGATCACGGCTCGGCGGTGGCCGCCGAGACCGCCCGCCGGATAGTGATGTCGCCCCAGCGCGACGGAGGCCAGGCGCAGTTCATCCGACACGCCGATCCCCGCGACCCGGGGACCGCGCTCCAGCCCGTGCTGACCTGGATGGAGTCCAACCTGCATCGGCCGCTCAGCCTCGGCGACATCGCCCGTCACGCTTGCCTCAGCGTACGGACCCTGACTCGCCGGTTTCGCGCTCAGATCGGGACCACTCCCCTGCAGTGGCTGTTGCACGCCCGCATCCGCCGCGCCCAGCACCTGCTGGAAAGCACCGATCTGCCGATAGGCCGGATCGCCGAAGCGGTGGGCATGGGCTCCACTGCGACACTGCGGGCCCACTTCGCCCGTACCGTCGGCACATCCCCGCAGACCTACCGCGCCACCTTCCGGGCCCGCCCTTGATCCGCCGTGCCGGGCTTGACCTTGACGCCGACGATAACCCTTAGGCTACGCGCCCATGAGCGAAGACACCCTGCTGCGGCACGACCAGTACTTCTTCCAAGCCCTGATGGACGCCGACGTCGCCCGGCTGGACGCGCTCCTCGCCGAGGACTTCGTCCTGGTGGGCGTCGAGGACGGAGCGGTCGCCGACAAGACCGCCCTGCTCACCCTGATCACCAGCGGCGCCCTGCGCTTCCCGGCGATCGACTCCTTCCCCGAAGAGGCCGTCGTCCGCCGGATCGGTGACGTCGGCCTGGTCGTCGGCCGAACGGGCATGACCTTCCAGAACCCGGACGGGACGACGTTCAGCGCGGGCAGCCGCTACACCCACGTCTTCGCCGCCGACGCCTCCGGCGCCTGGCGCCTGATCTCCGCCCAGGGCACGGCCATCAAGCCCTGACGATCATCGGACCCGATGCTCACCAGGAGAGACAGGCCGGATGAGTGACGATGGAGGGCTCAGGGAACTGCGGGGTTACTCCTTGAGCTCTGCCGGTCTGCGGCGATCGCGACCAGCAGGGCCGCCGCTCGCTCGATCAGTGCGTCAGACTCGGCCTTCGTGTGGACGGCCGCATGCAGTTGCAGGGCAGCGCCGTCGAGGAGCGACGTCATGAGCTGTGCCCTGGTCCGGACGTCCGGGAGCGCCGCATCGGGGTCGATCCGACGGACGAGTGAACCGATCGCGGCGTAGAACGACTCGTAGACCTCGCGGTTCAGCGCCCGGAAACGATCACTGTGATAGGCCAGCGAGGCGAGGGAGAGATACACCCCGCCGGCGCCGGACGACCAGTTCTCCACCAGCTGCCGGGCGAGTTCGGAGACGTCACGCACCGCGCTCTCGGCGCGGAGCGAGCCCTCGACCACCGTGAGATCATTCGCGATCTCGGCCCGGATCACGGCCTCGAGCAGGTCGTCGCGTGTGGCGAAGTAGTACTGCAGATTGCCCAGCCGCATCCCGGCTGACGCGGCCACGGTACGCATCGAGAACGCATCCAGGCCTTCGCCGAGAAGCAAGTCGCGGGCCATCTCGATGATCTCGGCGCATCTGCTCTCGTGCCGTGGTCGTGTCCCTGCCATCCCCTGACCTTACCGCCCGCTTGCCAAGGATTAGGTCACTGACCTAAGTTAGGTCAGTGACCTATTCCGATGGGGATCCGAACGGATTCCTCGATGAGCCCCATGTCGGCGTACTGCATGCCGTGGCCCGAACGGGGACGCTGGCCGTCCCGGTCTGGTACCGGCGGGCGGCAGACGACATCTCGGTCATCACCTCACTCGGCTCCCGGAAAGGCCGGGCGATCAGCGAGTCCGGCCGGTTCGGGCTCGTGGTGTCGACCGGTTACCGCTATGTCAGCCTCGAAGGCCCCGTCGTCGAGACGCGGGAGTGCGACTTCGCCCGTGACCTCGTCCCGATGGCGGCCCGCTATCTGGGCGGTGACGGCGGACGCTACGCCGCCCTCTGGCGGGATGCGGTCGGTGACGACCTGCGGGTCTTCGTGATGCGTCCCGAACACCGCTACAGCGCCGATGTCACCGGCGAGTTCGCCGCGCTCGGCATCCGCCCCCTTCCCCTCCCCTAGCCAGGAACCCACCATGAACCCCTTGTTCCAGCCCGTCACGATCGGGAAACTGCAACTGCCGAACCGGCTCGTCATGGCGCCGATGACCCGTAACCGGGCCACTCCCGACGGGCGTGTCACCGCGCTGCACGCCGAGTACTACGCGCAGCGGGCCTCCGCCGGGCTCATCGTCACCGAGAGCACCCAGCCGAACGTTCTCGGCCAGGGCTACTTCGCGACCCCGGGGATCCACGACCCCGTGCAGGTCGAGGCGTGGAAGCAGGTGACGCGGGCGGTCCACGACGCCGGAGGCCGGATCTTCCTGCAGCTCACGCACTGCGGCCGGATCGGCCACCCCGTCCTGTACCCGGGCGGCGAACTGCCGCTCGCGCCGTCGGCGGTCGCCTCGGGTGAACAGCTGCCCGGCCCGGACGGGATGCTCGACCACCCGACCCCGCGGCCGATGACCTCCACCGACATCGCCACCACGATCGACGACTTCGCCCGCGCCGCGCGCAACGCCGTCGAGGCCGACTTCGACGGCGTCGAGATCCACGCCGCCAACGGCTTCCTGCTCCACCAGTTCCTCGCCGACAACACCAACCTGCGCACTGACGGCTACGGCGGCTCGGTGACCCACCGGATCCGGTTCGCCGTCGAGGTCGTCGAAGCCGTCGCCGACGCGATCGGCGCCGAACGCACCGCGCTGAAGCTCTCCCCCGGCAACCCCTACAACGGCATCGTCGAAGCCGACCCCGTCCCGCTCTACCGCGAACTCCTGAACACGCTCGCAGAGACCCAGCTCGCCTACCTCCACCTTTTCGAAGGCGGAAGCCGATCCCTCAGCCGCACCCTGCGCGAGGCCTGGCCGCACCCCCTCATCCTCAACCCCCACCCCACCCCCGACGCCTTCCCCGCGGCCCCGCGAACCGCCGCCGACGCCCTCACCGAGGGCCTCGCCGACGCCGTCAGCCTCGCCACCCTCTGGCTCGCCAACCCCGACCTCCCCGCCCGCATCCACGCGGGCGGCCCCTACAACACCCCCGACCCCGCCACCTTCTACGGGGGCGACCACCGCGGCTACACCGACTACTCCACACTCACCTGACAACAGGCCGGCCGGGTCGTCCTCCAGCTCCGAGCAGACCTGGAACGCCAGGATCCGCCGGGTGATGCGGGCGGCCGCTCCCACGGAGCCGCGTCCGCCGTGCAGCTCCGGATCGAGCCGGCCCTCTTCAGGGCGGCGTTTCGATCAGCTGACGGGTCGGCGCGAGGAACCGCGCGCCCGGGCGGGGCGAGAGGGGGCAGCAGCAGGGCCGCCGCGACATCACGTCCCGCTCGGGTCCACAGCGTTCCGCCGGAGCCCGTCCTTCTCTTGGATGACTTCGTCGTGTGCGGCATGTGCGGCACGAGTCTGAAGCGGCAGCGGTACGTATACGTGTGCGACGGCTGCGGTACAGTCCGCGTCGCAGCTGCGCCGTTGGAGGAGCAGATCGTTCCCCAGGCACTGACGCTGATGGGCCAGACTCAGGGGTGGACGCGCCTGGTGGTGGCCGGAGCCGCCGAGGGGGAGCAGCCGCCGGCGGAGCAGCGCGCCATGTGGTGGAATTCGGTGGACCGGGACGGACAGCGGGTGTTGCTGGGCATTCTCGTCGACTACATCCAGGTCGACCTGGTGTGCGCCGACGGGCAAGAGCACTTCACATGGATCACGCACCCGCAGACGGGGTGAGGACTGGTGGGGTGGCGTACGTCTTCGATGACAGAGCCGTGCGGGCCTCAGATTGTTCGGTGGACATTTCCCGATCGTCACACACCCGCTGGAAAAGCAGGACTGTCCGACCTTCCCTGCAAGCCCGGTCTCCCGGTGCTGTGAACCTTCCGCTCCACTCCTGGCTTTCCATCGATAGTGCTCTAGCATTGGAGAGTCAGGAGCAGCGCGTCTCGCCCTGATTTCACAATCATGAGGGGGCCCAGTGAGTGTCCCGCTCACGGTAGCCGAGACCCCGTTCCCCGACGATCTCCACCACACGGTCATCACCGTGGCCGGAGATCTCGAAAAGCCCTCGGTGCACTTGCTCAGGAAAGTCGCCGACCAAGCGATCACGAACGGGCGAACGAAAATCATCCTCAACGTCCATGGGGTGACATTCTGCGACTCCACCGGTCTGCGGGAGCTGCTTACGCTGCTGCGTCAGACCTACGAGAACAGTGGATGGCTGCGCCTGGCCGGAGTGACCGGCGTACTCGAGCGCCTGATGACGCTCACCCGCCTGTACGACGCCTTTCCCGTCGACCCTGACCTCAATGCGTCCTTACGGTACGTCTACGGCAGGGACCTCATCCCCGAAACGCCGCCGGGTGGTGGGCCACGGTGATTCCGGACAGTCGCTTGCAGTTCGCCGAGGTCAGTTCTCAAGGAGCTGCGACGGAGCACGGGCGGCTCCCGATTGGAGCCGGCCGGTTAGCCCCCATCGCCGGGCAGCTTCGCCGACCACCGATCTGAGACGACGATCGCGCCGGTCGGCCGTCTCGACGATCGCGCCGCCGGGTGTCTGGCGTGCGCGTTCGGCTAACGAAGCGGATCCGCCAGCCAGTCGTAGATCGCCGCGAGGTCCCGATCGCTCAGGACATGGCCGCCGCGAAGCTCCCGCCGTCGTGCACCGGAGATGGTGGCCAGCAGGTACTCATGGTGGTCCCGGGAGACGAGCACATCGGCGGTTCCGTACCACACGCTGGTCGGCGTGGTGAGCGTCGACACCTCGAAGCCCCACGGCCGGGTCAAGGCGATGCAGTCATCGACCCAGCCGTCAACGCCGTCACGGTAGGTCAGCCGCATGCGCTGGAGGTAGCCGTCCTCGTGGTGTCGTCGTGCGAGTGCACGGCGGTCGGCCTCGGGTAACTGGTAAGCATCGGCGACTTGGAGGCCGCCGGCCTCGACGCCGGCCAGCGCCTCTGCAGCCAGCCGTTCGACGAGCACGCGATAGTCCTGCTCGCCCCGGGCCGCAGCACGGAACTCTGCCACGTTGCCGGCGGACATCCCGGCGTACCAGTCCAGGCCGGGCGCATCATAGGGAGCCAGACCCACCACGCTGGCGCAGGCGCTCACCTGATCCGGCAGCAGGGCGGCGATCGCCAGCGCGTGCGGCGCTCCGCCCGACCCGCCCCAGACGGCGAACCGCTCCCAGCCCACGTTCTGCGCCACGATGCGCACGTCGTCGACCACGTCAACGATCCGCCGTCCCGGCCGCCTGCTGGTCCTGCCGTAGCCGGGACGGTCGATGACCAGCAGGTCGAACCCGGCTGATCGGGCGGTCTCGGTCAGCTGAGGCGACAGCCACCGTGTGCCCGGCGTGCCGTATTGGAACAGCGCCCGGCGAGGCGCCCCGCAGGAGTACAGGCAGTACTCGACGCGCCGCTCACCCGCCGCCACGCATCCATCCACGACGGTCACCGCCATGCTGTCAGTGTCCCAGCCTCCGCGCCTCAGCTGTAGATCCTCCAACGGACGGCGCTCGAAGCGGTGAAGCAGCCGGGTTCGGGGTCGCGGCGGATCGCCGCCTACGACTCGACCGTGCTCTCCGATCGCACCAGCGCCCGCTCATCGTGCGGGAGCGTGTTCATCACCTCACCGCACGCCCAAGAGCGCTGCTACTTCTCAGCGACATCGATTCTCAGTCAAAACGATCGCTGTCACTACCGCTCGACAATCGTCGGGCGACCGGCTCGTGGTGATGTTGCCGTCGGTGACGACCGGCTCGTCGTCCAGCGCTTGCCGCGGTC
>NZ_BOOJ01000070.1 GCF_016863175.1 Paraplanobispora siamensis | reverse complement strand
GAATTACGGGGCCGCTTACGGCGACCCGACCTGGGCTCTTTCCCGCCGGCAGTGAGCGTCCCGCCGAGCGGTGGGGATTGAGATCCGCCCCGACCGGCGATCCTGACACCACCGCCGCGATCGACAGCGGCGCGTAGACATCGGAGATCAACCCTCGAACCCCACCACTCCGCGGGGCACCGTCAACGGCGTCCATCGATGCACCGGCCGGGGACATGATCACTATTCGGATGGAGATCCGGACTCTACAGTGTCGGGCATGACGGAGATCGGAACGGATTGGCGGGTGGTCGACGGCGTTGCGACGGCATGGTTCGACGCGCCCTCGCTGATCGAGGGGGCTGCGCTGGCCGGGCGCGTCCTGGAGCTGCCGGCTGAGATCGTGGTCGATCTGCGCGCGACAGGCATGCGGGTGCGCCTCGACTCGGACGAGCATGCCGAGGCGGTGTCGGCGGCCGCGCGGGATCTCGGGCTGGCCGCGAACCCCGCCGTGCTGCAGCACCTGAGCGTCGTGTTCGAATCCGCGAACCCGCCTGCGGTGAGGCGGTTCTGGCAGCGCGTGCTCGACTACGCGCCTGCGGAGGACGGCGGTTTGGCGGATCCGCTACGGCGCGACCCCGCGATACGGATCCGGCGGTCGACCGAGCCACGGCCGTTGCGGAACCGCGTCCACCTCGACGTGGTGCGGCCGGCCGCGGCGGTCGAGCAGGCGAGTCCCGGTGAGCCGTCCGGACCGTTCGGGGTCTGTCACACCGACCCCGACGGCAACGAGGTCGACCTGGTGCCGGGCTCGGCGCTCGGCGACAGGATCGAGACAGCCGACTGGCAGACGGTGTTCAGTGCGATGGCGTGCTACCGCGTCACCTCGCCGGCGCAGCAGCGTGACCTGGCCGCCGCAGCGGCGGCGCTGGCCGACGACACGGGCTTCCCGCTGCTGGTCGACCTGCGCCCCGGGCTCGTGATCGTCGACAGCGGCAAGGACCGGTGGGAGGACGACGCCCACGGCCTCAAGCTCGACTTCACCGACCTCGCCGGAAACCTCCAGACCGCTGCGCGCGAACTCGGGGCCACCGCGGATCCGGGGCTGCCGCGCTTCGCTCAGCTCTTCCTCGACGCCGCCGACGTCGCCGCGGTCCGCGCGTTCTGGCTCGCCGCACTCGGATACACCCGCGACCGGCGAGCCGGGGTCGGCGACATCCACGATCCGCGGCGGCTGAACCCGGTGCTGGTGTTCCAGGAGCTCGACGCTTCGGAGACGGAGCGGCGCCGGCAGCGAAACCGCATCCACTTCGAGCTCGCGGTGCCCTCGGACCTCGCGCGGACGCGCCTCGCCACGACCCTCGCAGCCGGTGGCCGGCTCCTTGAGGAGTCGGAGGATCGCTGGCGGGTCGCCGACCCCGAAGGCAACGAAATGGTGATCGTCAGTGGGGCATGAGCCCGCGTTCGAGTGAGCTCCACGCTTGGCGGTTCCCGTCAACGAGCGCCGGATCTCCGCCGTGATCGGCAGCGGCGCGCGGACATCGGAGATCACCCCCAACCACTCCGCGGGGCACTGCCCACCCCCGCCTGCGCGCCGTACAGAACGGCGCCGAACACCGCCGTCCAGCGTCTCACCGCACCGGCGCCGGCTCTCAGCGCGAACCTGCGCCGGCCTCTCGCCGTACCGGCGCCGGCGCCGGCCTCAGGCGCCCAGGCAGGCGGGGCCGAGGAGTTGTTTGAGGTCGCCCATCAGGGCCGGGGACGGGGAGACCCGGAGGCGGTCGTCGAGGCGCATGACCGTGGTCTTCGGGCCGTTGTGGACCTGGAGGTGGACCTCGGTGGTGCCCGGGTGGGTGGTCAGGACCTCCTTGAGGCGGCCGACCACCGGAGGGGTGCACCGGGCCAGCGGGACGCTGACCAGGAGGGGGCCGCCCGCCTCGGTGGTCAGATCGGGGGCCGTCACCTCCATGGCGATGATCTTTCCGACGTCCTCGCGCTTGTCCAGGCGGCCCTTGACGAAGACGATCGCGTCCTCGGCCAGGATCGTCGAGCACAGCTGGTAGGCCGAGGGGAAGACCATCACCTCGATGGCGCCCTCCAGGTCCTCCAGCTGGGTGAGGACCCACGTGTCACCCTTCTTGGTGACCTTGCGCTGGACGCCGCTCAGGATGCCGCCGACGGTGACGATCTGGCCGTCGGGACGGCTCTCGTCCTGCAGGGCGGCCACCGAGCAGTCGGCGCCCGCGGCGAGGATGTGCTCGACGCCGAAGAGCGGGTGGTCGGAGACGTACAGGCCGAGCATCTCCCGCTCGAACGCCAGCAGGGTGGTCTTGTCCCACTCCCCCGGCGGGATCTGCACGTCGAAGGTCTGGTCCTCGGCGCCGTCGACGGCGCCGAACAGGGAGTCCTGCCCGATCGCCTCGTTCTTCTTGATGTCGATGATCGCGTCGACGGCCTGCTCATGGATCAGCACCAAGCCCTTGCGGACGTGGCCGAAGGAGTCGAAGGCGCCGGCCTTGATCAGCGACTCGATGACGCGCTTGTTGCAGACGACCGCGGGGACCTTGCGCAGGAAGTCCTTGAAGTCGGTGAAGCGCCCCTTCTCCTTGCGCGCGGAGATGATCCCGTCGACGACGTTGCCGCCGACGTTGCGGATGGCCGACAGGCCGAATCGCACGTCGCTGCCGCGCGGGGTGAAGTCGAAGTCGGAGTCGTTGACGTCCGGCGGGAGGACCTTGATGCCCATGCGGCGGCACTCGTTGAGGTAGAGCGCCGACTTGTCCTTGTCGTCCTTGACCGAGGTGAGCAGCCCCGCCATGTACTCGGCCGGGTAGTTGGCCTTGAGGTAGGCGGTCCAGTAGGAGACCAGGCCGTATCCGGCGGTGTGGGCCTTGTTGAAGGCGTAGTCGGAGAAGGGCAGCAGGATGTCCCACAGGGCCTTGATGGCGGCGGCGGAGAAGCCGTTGTCCTTCATGCCCTGCTCGAAGGTCTCGAACTGCTTGTCGAGCTCGGCCTTCTTCTTCTTGCCCATCGCGCGGCGCAGCAGGTCGGCGCCGCCCAGGGAGTAGTTGGCGACCTTCTGCGCGATGGCCATGACCTGCTCCTGATAGACGATCAGGCCGTAGGTCGTGTCGAGGATCTCCTTGAGCGGCTCCTCCAGCTCGGGATGGATCGGGGTGATCTCCTGCTGGCCGTTCTTGCGCATCGCGTAGTTGGTGTGGGAGTTGGCTCCCATCGGACCGGGGCGGTAGAGCGCGAGCGCCGCGGAGATGTCCTCGAAGTTGTCGGGGCGCATCAGGCGCAGCAGCGAGCGCATGCCGCCGCCGTCCAGCTGGAAGATGCCGAGCGTGTCGCCGCGGGCCAGCAGCTCGTACGTCTTGACGTCGTCCAGCGGCAGGTCGAGCAGTTCGATCTTGTTGCCGGTGTTGGCCTCGATGGCCTTGAGGCAGTCGTCGATGATGGTGAGGTTGCGCAGGCCCAGGAAGTCCATCTTCAGCAGGCCGAGCGTCTCGCAGGTCGGATAGTCGAACTGCGTGATGATCGCGCCGTCGGAGTCGCGGCGCATGATCGGGATGTAGTCGGTCAGCACCTCCGACGACATGATGACGCCGGCGGCGTGCACGCCGGTCTGCCGGATCAGGCCCTCCAGGCCCCTGCCGAGGTCGATCGTCGCCTTGACGTCGACGTCCTCCTCGTACAGCCGGCGCAGCTCGCCCGCCTCGTTGTAGCGCGGGTGCTCCTTGTCGAAGATGCCCGCCAGCGGGATGTCCTTGCCCATCACCGCGGGCGGGAACGCCTTGGAGACCTTGTCGCCCAGGGCGTAGGGGTGACCGAGGACGCGACCGGCGTCCTTGATGGCAGCCTTCGCCTTGATGGTGCCGAAGGTGGCGATCATGGCGACCTTGTCGGCGCCCCACTTCTCGGTCACGTAGCGGATCACGTCACCGCGCCGGCGCTCGTCGAAGTCGATGTCGACGTCGGGCATGGAGACGCGCTCGGGGTTGAGGAACCGCTCGAAGATCAGGCCGTGCGGGATCGGGTCGAGGTCGGTGATGCCCAGCGCGTAGGCCACCAGCGAGCCGGCCGCCGAGCCTCGGCCCGGGCCCACCCGGATGCCGTTGCGCTTGGCCCACATGATGAAGTCGGCGACCACGAGGAAGTAGGACGGGAAGCCCATCTGGATGATGACGCCGAGCTCCTTCTCGGCCCAGGCCCGGTGCTCCTCGTCGACGCCGCCGGGGAAGCGGCGCGCCATGCCCTCCCAGACCTGCTGGCGGAAGTATTCTTCCTCGGTCATCCCCTCGGGGATCGGGAAGGTCGGCATCAGGTTCTTGAACTTGAACATGCCCTCCGGCTCGACCTTCTCGGCGACCAGGAGGGTGTTGCGGCAGCCCTCGGCCCACAGGTCCGAGGAGTCGATCGCGCGCATCTCGTCGGCGGTCTTGATGTAGTAGCCGGAGCCGTCGAAGCGGAAGCGGTCGGGGTCGGACAGCTGCTTGCCGGTCTGGATGCACAGCAACGCGTCGTGGGAGGTGGCGTCCGACTCGTAGGTGTAGTGGGAGTCGTTGGTGACCAGCGGGGGGATGCCCAGGTCCTTGGAGATCCTGGTCAGCCCGTCGCGGACCCGGCGCTCGATGTCGAGGCCGTGGTCCATGATCTCCAGGTAGTAGTTGTCCTTGCCGAAGATCTCCTGGAACTTCGCCGCGGCGGCCAGGGCCTCGTCGTACTGCCCCAGGCGCAGGCGGGTCTGCACCTCGCCCGAGGGGCAGCCGGTGGTGGCCATCAGGCCCTCGGAGTGCTCGGCGAGGATCTCGGCGTCCATCCGGGCCCACTTGCGCACGAAGCCCTCGGTGTAGGCGCGGGAGCTGAGCTTCATCAGGTTCTTCAGCCCGCGCTCGTTGCGCGCCCAGATCGTCATGTGGGTGTAGTAGCCACCCGCCGAAACGTCGTCCTTCTTCTGGTGCGGCTCACCCCACAGCACCGGCTTCTTCTGGTGGCGGGAGGCGGGCGCGACGTAGGCCTCGATGCCGATGATCGGCTTGATGCCGGCGCCGGTGGCCTGCTTGTAGAAGTCGTAGGCACCGTGCATGTTGCCGTGGTCGGTGATCGCGATGGCGGGCATGCCCAGGTCTCCGACCTGCTTGAACATCTGCTTCAAACGGGCGGCTCCATCGAGCATGGAGTACTCCGTGTGAACGTGAAGATGCACAAACGAGTCTGACATCCGGCCTCGTCCTCCCCCTTGTCACGCGTCGGCGAGGGAAGCTTACGCGCGTTTGCCGGACTCCGGGGCTGGTGCCGCCGCGCATTCTCCGGATGGTCCCGTCGCGGCCGGTCCGGGCGTTTCCGAGACGTCCGCTCCGGCGCGTCGCCCGGCGTCCGCGGGGCGTCAGTCCCGGCGCGTCGCCCGGCGTTCCTCGGCCAGCCGCAGCCCCGCCTCGATGACGGCGTTCATGATGGGCGCCAGCCGCTCCTCGCCCAGCGCCGGGGCGCGGCGGGCCATCTCCGCGACCAGGCGGCGCTCGCGGTCCATGTCCCGGCCGGCGAACCCGCCCACGGGCTTGAGGCGCTGGATGGTCCCGGCCAGCTCGGCGCGGCGCTCCAGCAGGACGGCCAGGGCGGCGTCCACGCGGTCGATGGCGGCGCGCGCGGCGAGCACGGTGCCGGGGTCCTCCCTGCGGGTGACCGCGCCCACGATCGTCACCGCGTCCCGGGCCGCGGCGACGGTCTCCGGCGTGGAGTCCGGGGCCAGGAGCAGCCCGTCGGCCCCGGCGGCGACCGCGGCCGCGGCCAGCGCGGGGTCGCCGCCCGGCCAGGCCAGGACCGGGCGCCCGGACCTCTCCCGGGCCGCGCGCAGCAGGGGCAGGTCGAGGACCACGGGCCTCTCTGGCGAACCCTGCGCGCCCTCGCAGAGCACCACCCGGTCGTTGCCCTCGGCGGAGCAGAGATCGGCGACGGCGAGCCACTCCTGCAGGGTCGCGGCCGGGCCGCGCCGGACGATCACCGGGAGGCCCAGCCGGGCGACCTCCCCGACCAGCCGGGGGTCACGCGTCCAGGTCTCCCCGACCACCACGCCGTCGGCCCCGGCGGCGATCCGCGGCAGGTCTCCCGCGGAGGACGGCTCCACCAGGACCGGCCCGGCCCACTCCGCCCGGATCGCGGCCACGGCCTCGGCCGCACGCACCCGGCGCCCGCGCAGGCTGGTCCAGCGGGCGTCGGCGCCCGCACCGCCGATCACCACGGCCGCGCCGCCGCCCACCTCCAGCGTCCCCAGCTGTACGGCTCCGCGCTCGGCGCGTGCGGTCAACGACATCTCGGCTCCCCATAATCAGCCGGCGCGTGTCCCGCGAACCGGCGAAATCGTAAGAAACAAAAAGGCAGAGACGGGGTGTCTCTGCCTCAGCCGGCTCCGGATGGTCGCTAGGTCACGTCGTCACGACCGGCCCTCCGGAGCCGGCTCGGTAAACGCGAAATAACGATCCATGCGGTCCACCATAGGCCATCACCTCCGCGGGCGCCATCTGGCGGACATCCGTCTCAAATATCGGACGCTGGTCACGCAAGCCGGTCTTTCCCTCCGGGCACGGCACCGTAACCGCGTGACGGGTCCGGGCGGATCCATGTTTATGGGAGGATCTCCTTCACTGTGAGGGAGGTTTGAAGCTGGTGATGCAGTCTGACGGACCCCAGGAGGGGCGACGTGTCGCAGGCCGCTACCACCTCCTGGAACCCATCGGGCGGGGTGGGATGGGCACGGTTTGGAAGGCTCACGACGAGCTTCTCGACCGTACGGTCGCCATCAAGGAGGTCCGCTACTCCGCCGCCCTGGGTGAGGACATCCAGACCCTCAACCGGCGCATGATGCGCGAGGCCCGCGCCGCGGCACGGCTCACCCACCCGAACGTCGTGATCGTCTACGACGTGATCGAGGAGAACGAGCAGCCCTGGATCGTCATGCAGCTGGTGCCGTCCCGCTCGCTGGGACAGGTGCTGCGCGAGGACGGGCCGCTGCCGCCCCGGCGGGTGGCCGAGATCGGGCTGGCCCTGCTGGAGGCGCTGCGCAACGCGCACGACGCCGGCGTGCTGCACCGCGACGTCAAGCCGGAGAACGTCCTGCTCGCCCACAACGGCAGGGTGGTGCTCACCGACTTCGGCATCGCCACCCTGGACTCGGAGAGCACGCTGACCATGACCGGCGTGGCGGGCACCCCCGCCTTCATCGCGCCGGAACGGCTGCGCGGCCTGCCCGCCCGCCGGGAGTCGGACCTGTGGTCGCTGGGCGCGACGCTGTACGCGGCGGTGGAGGGGCGTTCCCCGCACGACCGCAAGCTGCCGCTGCCCACCATGCACTCGGTCATGACCGACCCGCCGGACCCCGCGCACAACGCGGGGCCGCTGCTGCCGGTGCTGGAGGGGCTGCTGCGCAAGGAGCCCATCCAGCGGCTCACCTACTCCGAGGCCTCGGCGATGCTGCGCCGGGTGGTCGAGGGGCACTCCTCCACCCAGCCGTGGGCGGTGCCTCCCATCGCGACCACCCGCAAGCTGCCCTCCCCTCCCGCTGAGCGGCCCTCCTCCACCCCGTCTGAGGGCGGGCCCGAGCGGCGCAAGCCGTACGGCGCCGCGCCCGGCGGGAAGGCGCCCGCGGGCAAGGAGAGCCCGGCGGGCAAGCAGACGCCGGCCGCCCCCGCGGGTGACAGGTCCGCCCCCGCCGAGCCGGCGTCCCAGCCGAAGGACGCCGCCAAGGCCGCGGGCGCCGCCGCCGCGATCCCGCAGACCGGGCACGTCGCCAGGCCGCCCGCCCCGCCCGAGGCCTCCGCCGCGGAGTCCCCGGCCATGGAGTCCCGGGCCATGGAGTCCCGGGCCATGGAGTCCCCCGCCGAGCGGCCGCCGTCCGCCGAGGCGCCCGCGGAGAAGGCCCCGGCCGGGAAGACCCCGTCCGGGAAGGCTGCGCCGGAGGAGGCGCCCGCCTCCGCGGAGGAGGCCTCCGGCGAGGCCGCCCCCGCCTCCTCCACCAGGCAGTACGTCAAGGGCCTGGCCGCCGAGGCCGCCGACCCGACGCCGCCGATGCCCTCCGCGCGCCCGTCGGCGTCCTCCACGCCCCCGCCCGCGGCCCCCGTACGCCCGCCCGCGCCCTCCACGCCCGCCCCCTCAGCGCGCCCGTCCGCGCCGGAGCCGGTCCCGGTTCCCGTACCGGAGCCCGAGCCGCTGCCGGCGGTCCCGTACGAGGACGCGACCCCCGCCGAGCAGACCCGGCTGTCGGCGCTGGTGTCGCCCTCCGGCATGCGGCGCGCCCTGCCGGTCATCATCGGGGCGCTGCTCCTGGTGGGCGCACTGGGCGTCTGGATCGGCATGAACAGCGGTGAGACCGGCGCGAGCGGGCGGGACCCGAGCCCGGCGGCCACCGAGGACGGGACCGGCGACGGCTCCTCGTCCGGCGGGGGATCCGAGTCCCCGCAGTCCGCCACGCCCTCGGAGGACGACTCCCCCTCCGCCGATCCGTCGGAGACCGCCGAGGACAAGGGCAAGGAGAAAGAGAAGAAGAAGAAGGAGGACGGGGACAAGGGCGCCCTGCCCAGCGGCTGGAAGACGCACAAGGACCCCAACGGCTTCTCGGTCGGCCTGCCCAAGGGCTGGACGGTCGAGAGGCGCCAGGGCACCCAGGTCCGCTTCCGCGGGCCGGACGACTCCTTCAGCTACCTCATGATCGAGTACACCGACACCCCCGGCTCCGACGCCAAGAAGGACTGGGACGAGTACGAACCCCAGGCCCGCGCCAACTTCCCCGGCTACAAGCTGATCGGGATCAAGAGGGTGGACTACATGGCGGACGCGGCCGACTGGGAGTTCACCTGGCAGGCGAGGTCGGGCAAGGCCCGCGTGGTCAACCGGGGGTTCCTCACCGGCAAGGGCCGGGGTTACGCCATCTACTGGCACACCTACGCGTCCAAGTGGGAGCAGAATCTGAAACTGTTCGAGGGATTCACGGAGACGTTTTCCTCGAAAAAGTGAAATCCCACCCGAAGGGCTACGATTCTGGGCCGGGGAGGGGGTGGAGAACGGTGACCGAACGGAGGGTCGCGGGCAGGTATCACCTGCTGGAACCCATCGGCGAGGGCGGGATGGGCGTCGTCTGGCGCGCCCACGACGAGCTTCTCGACCGCACCGTGGCGGTCAAGGAGGTCCGCTACCGGGGGGTCGACGAGGCCTCGCGGGCCGATCTGAACCGGCGGACCATCCGGGAGGCCAGGACCGCCGGGCGGCTCGACCACCCTTCTGTGATCATCGTGCACGACGTGGTCGAGGAGGACGGCCGGCCCTGGATCGTCATGCAGCTGGTGCGCTCGCGCTCGCTGGGCGAGATCGTCCGGCGGCGGGGGCCGCTTCCCCCCGAGCGGGTGGCGGCCGTCGGGCTGCGCCTGCTGGGGGCGCTGCGCGCCGCGCACGCCGCCGGGGTCCTGCACCGCGACGTCAAGCCGGAGAACGTGCTGCTGGCCGATGACGGCCGGGTGGTGCTGACCGACTTCGGCATCGCCTCGATGACGCAGGAGCCCCGGATCACCCGCACCGGCGGGATGGTCGGCACCCCGGCGTTCCTGCCGCCGGAGCGCCTGCACGGGCTGCCCGCCACGCCGGAGTCGGACCTGTGGTCGCTGGGCGCGACGCTGTACGCGGCGCTGGAGGGCCGTCCGCCCTTCGAGCGCGCGACGCCCGCGGCGACCATGATGGCCGTTCTGCGGGGCGAGCCCAGCCCGATGACCCACACCGGCCCGCTCGCCGCGGCCGTCCTCGGCCTGATGGCCACCGACCCGTCGGCCCGCATGGGCGCCGGCGAGGCCGAGGCCCTGTTCGTCCGCGCCGCCGGGCCGGCGCTCCCCGACGACCTGCCGCCGCCCGTCAAGCCCGCCTCCGCGCCACCGCCCCCGCAGTTCCATCCCACTCCTCCCCCGCCGCCGGCGCAGGAGACCCTGTACGGCGATCCGTCCGCCTATCCCGCCCCGCCGGCGCAGGAGGCCCGGTACGGCGATCCGCCCGTCTACCCCGCCCCTCCCGTCCCGTACGGCCAGGCGCCCCGGCAGGCGCATCCCACCCGTCCCGAGCAGGAGCCCCTGCCCTCGGAACCGGTCTTCGGGCAGCAGCCGTACCCCGGCGACCCCGCGCTCCCCGGCCACGAGCCGTACCCGGTGCGGACGGCGCGGCCCGGCGAGGCCCCCTACCAGGGGCGCCGGGCCCGGCCGGAGGACACCCACCCCGGCGGCCCGCCGCCGGGCTCCCGCCGGGGAAGGCGCCTGGCGCTGGCGGCCGGGGTCCCGGTGCTCGTGATCGCGCTCGGCGCGGGCGGCTGGCTCGTGCTCCAGAACCGCGGCACGGAGGGCGGGGAGAACCCGCCCACGGTCTCCGCGTCCCTGTCGAGCACGACCGGGCCCGAGCGGACCCCGCACAGCACTCCGGAGCCGACCCCCGAGCCGACCCCCGAGGCCACCGCCTCGGACGGCCGGGTGGTCCCGCGGGGCTGGCGGCTGCACGAGGACCCGCTGGGCTTCAGCGTCGCGGTGCCGCGGACCTGGAGCGTCAAGCGGTTCACCGATCGCGACCGGGTGGAGTTCCGCGATCCGGACACGGATCGTTTCCTGTGGATCGAGTCGACGGAGGACCCCGAGAGGGACCCGGTCAAGCACTGGGGGACGGTGGAGCGGGGCGGCAACGAGGCCAAGATCTGGCCCGGCTACCGGCGTATCCGCATCACCGCGCTGACCTACCTGGGCCGGCCCGCCGCCGACTGGGAGTTCACCTACGACAAGGCCGGCGAGCGCAGGCACGTGCTGGACCGCGGGTTCCGCACCGCCTCGGGCAAGCCGTACGCGATCTACTGGGAGAGCGCCGACGCCACCTGGAACCGGGCGTTCTTCGACAGGTTCACCAGGACGTTCCGGCCATGACGTCCACGACTCCCAGGGCCACTACTCCCAGGGCGGGGAAAGAGGAGGCGGAGGCGGCGCGGTTCTGGCGCAACCCGGCGCTGCCGGGGGTGGACCTGCTCAAGGCCCGCTACGTCACCCACCGGTTCACCCGGCACGTGCACGAGGAGTACGCGATCGGGGTGATCCTGTCCGGGGTCGAGGAGTTCGACTACCGGGGAGCCCGGCACCGCGCCGGCGCCGGGTCCGTGGTCCTGGTCGACCCCGAGCAGGTGCACACCGGTCACGCTGGCGTGCCGGACGGCTGGTCCTACCGGATGCTCTACCCGTCCGTCCAGGTGATCGCCGACATCGCCGACGAGCTGCTCGCCGGCCGGGGCACGCCGTACTTCCCGCAGACCGTCGTGCCCGGCTCGCAGGCGGCCTCCCTGCTGCGCGCCGCCCATCTGGCCGCCGAGCGCGGCGACGACCTGGCCTCCTCCAGCCTGGCCCGCACGGCGTTCGGCGCGCTGGTGCGCCACCACGCCGCCTACCGCCCGCCCCGGCCGCAGCGGTCCGCGGGGGACGAGGCGGTACGGCGGGCCAGGGAGATCCTGCACGAGAGCCTCCTCGACCCGCCGACGCTGGAGGACCTGGCGCGGGCGGTGGAGGTCCGGCCCTTCACACTGATCCGCGCCTTCAAGGCCGCCACCGGCCTGCCCCCGCACACCTACCTGAACACGCTGCGGGTACGGCGGGCCCGTTCCCTGCTCGACTCCGGAACGCCCGCCGCGCAGGTCGCCGCCGAGGTCGGATTCACCGACCAGGCCCACCTGAACAGGCATTTCAAGCGGATCGTGGGCGTGCCCCCGGCCGCCTACCAGCGCGCAGGAACGTACAAGACCCCACCCTCGAACCGGACATAACCTCACTTGCATGGAAACAACCACTCGTTCCTCAGCGACCAGGGACGGGCTGGGGGTGGGCATCGCCGTCGGGCTCTCCGGAGTGGCCTTCGGCGCCGCCGCGGTCACCGCCGGGCTGAGCGTGGCCCAGGCGTGCGTGCTGAGCCTGTTCGCCTTCACCGGCGCCTCCCAGTTCGCGCTGGCCGGAGTCGTGGCGGGCGGCGGCAACCTCGTCGCGGGCGCCGCGGGCGCGCTGCTGCTCGGTGTCCGCAACAGCCTGTACGGCCTGCGCCTGGCCGGTCTGCTCGGGGTCAGGGGCTGGCGCCGCCTTCCCGTGGCCCAGGGGGTGATCGACGAGACGACCGCGGTGGCGATGGCCCAGCCGGAGGAGGAGTCGGCCAGGACCGGGTTCTTCGTCACCTTCGTCACTCTCTATCTCACCTGGAACGCCACCACCCTGCTCGGCGCGCTCGGCACCTCCAGCGTGGCCGACCCGGCGGTGTTCGGCCTGGACGCCGTCGGCCCGGCCACCTTCCTGGCGATCCTGTGGCCCCGGCTGACCGGCGACGACCCCGAGGCCCGGACCCTGCGGCCGATCGCGATCGGCGGCGCGGCGGTCGCGCTGGCCGCCACCCCCTTCACCCCCGCCGGGGTGCCCGTGCTGCTGGCCTCCGTGGTCGTACTCGCCGTGATCCTCAGGAGGCCGAAGTGAGCGCCACGTGGTGGGCGATCGTCGCCGTCTGCGCGGGCTGCTACGCGCTGAAGCTGGCCGGGCTGTCGGCGCCGCGCAGGATCCTCGACCACCCGGGCGTGCAGCGCTTCGCCGCGCTGGTCCCGGTGGCGCTGCTGGCCGCGCTGATCGCGGTGCAGACCTTCACGCACGGGCAGTCCCTGGTGCTGGACTGGCCGCGCACCGCCGGGCTCGGGGCTGCGGTGGTGGCCCTGCTGCTGCGCGCGCCGTTCCTGGTGGTACTCGCCGCGGCGGCCGTCGTCACTGCGCTGCTGCGCATGGCGGGCCTGTGACCCCGCGGACCCGGTGACCGGTGGCGGGCCTGTGATCCCACGGACCCGGTGACCGGTGGCGGGCCTGTGATCCCACGGACCGGGTGAGCGCACGGCGCCGCGGCCGGTCACGGGGGGCCATGCCGGGCGGCGCCGCGACCGTCGCGGGACCGAGCCGGGCGGCGCCCGGCCGATCACGAGGCCATGCCGGGCGGCGCCGGATCCGCGTCCCCGGCGGGCAGCCGTACCCGGAAGACCGCTCCCCCGCCGGGCCGCGCGACCGCCTCGGCGCGGCCGCCGTGGGCGGCGGCGACCGCGGCCACGATGGACAGCCCGAGACCGGCCCCGCCCCGGTCCCCGGGCCCCTCGCGCGTGCGGTCGGCGCGGTAGAAGCGCTCGAAGACGAGCGCGCACTGCTCCGGGGTGAGGCCGGACCCCTCGTCGGCGACCTCGATCACCGCCTCCCCCGCCTCGACCGGCGCCTCCCCCGCCCGCCGGGCCGGGCCCGCGGAGCCGGCGGCGTCCGCGGGACCGGTCCCGGCTGTCATGCTCACCCGCACCACGGCCGGGGTGCCCGGCGGGGTGTGCGCGAGCACGTTGGCCAGCAGGTTGCCGACCACCTGGCGGAGCCTGGCCGCGTCGCCCCGCACCTCGACCGGCCCGTCGTGCTCGACCGACAGCGGCCGGTCCGGATCGACGGCCAGGGCGTCGGCCACCGCGTCGGCCGCGATCCCGGTCAGCTCGACCGGGGCGCGTTCCAGGGGGCGTCCCTGGTCCAGGCGGGCCAGCAGCAGCATCTCGTCCACCAGCGCCCCCATACGGGCCGCCTCCGCCTCGATCCTGCGCATGGCCGTGGCCAGGTCCTGCGGGCGCCCCGCCGCGCCGCGGCGGAACAGTTCGGCGTAGCCCCGGATGGTGGCGATGGGCGTGCGCAACTCGTGGGAGGCGTCGGCGACGAAGCGGCGCAGCCGGTCCTGGGACTCCTCCCGCTGCCGGAACGCCTTCTCGATCTGGCCGAGCATCGCGTTGAGCGCGTGGCCGAGGCGGCCCACCTCGCTCCCGTCCGGGGCCGTCTCGATCCGGCGGTCGAGGTCGCCCGCGCCGATGTCCGCCGCGGCCTCCACGATCCGGTCCAGTGGCCGCAGGCCCCGGCGGACCAGGTGCGCGGCGAGCAGGGTCAGCCCGGCCAGGGCCGTCACCGATGAGATGATCATGACGTTGGCGACGCGCCCGGTCAGCTCGTCGGAGGCCGCGAGCAGGGCCTGCGGCGTGTCCATGGCCAGCAGCCGGGCGCCCTCGTGCCCGCGCCAGTCCTGCAGCGCGCCGAAGGTGGCCCCGGCGACCGTGCCGAGGGCCAGGGCGACGAGGCCGGCGACCGTCACGACCAGCCGGCCGCGCAGGGAGAGCGGCCGGCGGAGGCCGGGAAGGCGGCGGGCGCGGTCCGCGGCGGCGGAACGGGAGCGCTCCGCCGCCGGGCGGGTGCGGGAGGGCATCAGTCGTCCTCCCGCGGCAGGCGCAGGACGTAGCCCACGCGGGGCACGGTGTGGATCAGCGGCGGGCCGCAGGAGTCGACCTTGCGGCGCAGGTAGCTGATGTAGGTCTGCACCACGCCGTCGTTGCCGCCGAAGTCGTACTCCCAGACGTGGTCGAGGATCTGCCGCTTGGAGACCAGCCGGCCGGCGTTGGCGGCCAGGAAGCGCAGGAGCTTGAACTCGGTGGGGGTCAGCTCGATGCGCCGCCCGCCCCGCCACACCTCGTAGGCCTGCTCGTCGACGACGAGGTCGGCGAAGGTCAGCCGGCCGGTCCGCGGGGGGTTGGTCCGCCGCAGCACCGCCCGGATCCTGGCGATCAGCTCCTCCAGGCTGAAGGGCTTGGTGACGTAGTCGTCCCCGCCCGCCGCCAGGCCCCCGATCTTGTCCTCGGTCGCGTCGCGCGCGGTGAGGAAGACCACCGGCACCTCGGAGCCCTCCGTGCGGATCCGGCGGCACACCTCCGTGCCGGACACGTCGGGCAGCATCACGTCCAGGACGATCAGGTCGGGGCGGAACGCGCCGGCCTGCGCCACCGCCGCGGCGCCCGTACCCGCGGTCGCCGTCTCGAAGCCCTCGTATCGCAGCGCGGTGGCGACGAGATCGGCGAGGTAGGGCTCGTCGTCCACGACCAGTATGCGGCTCACCCCACCAGTCTCCCCCGTCCGATCTTGAAAAGGTCTTAGAGAACTCTGTGAAGCGCGGTTCCCACCGACCGGAACGCGGTTCCCACAGATCTCTGAGAGCGGTCACACGGCCGTTGAAGATCACCTTGCTGCACTGGCGGCATGCAGAGACTCTCGTTCTTCGTACTGCGGCGCGGGCGGACGGTCATGGTGCTGGCCGTACTCGCCTTCCTGGCGGGCCTGGCCGCGACGCCGCTCGCCGTCCAGCGGCTCTCCGAGGAGTACGCCCACCCCGGGATGCCCGCCTTCGACGCCAACCGGGAGATCGTCAGGATCTACGGCAACGGCGGTCACCAGCGGCCGTTCGTCCCGGTCGTGGTCCTGCCAGGCGGCATGCGGGCGCAGGAGCACCGGGAGGTGATCGGGCAGGCGTTCGCGGCCGTCGCCGAGAGACTGCCCGGGGCCCGGGTGGTCTCCTACGCCGGCACCGGTGACCCGCGGCTCGTCGGTGCCGACGGCCGCACCACCTTCGGCCTGGTCTTCCCCGGCACCTACTCCGACGGCAGCCCGCCGGGCGGCGGCCTGGGCGAGGTCCCCGACGAGAGCCCGGTGATCGAGGCCGCGATGACCCCGGTCCTGCCGCCGGGCAGCGTCGTCCACGTCACCGGTCTGGACGCCCTGGCGCCGAGCGTGGACGCCGGCGGCGTGGACGTCCCCGCCAAGATCGGCATCGGCGTGGCCGCCGCGGTGGCCGTGCTGCTGGTGGTCTTCCGCTCGGCCCTGGCGTTCGTGCCGATCCTCGTCTCCGTCCTGGCGACCTTCGTGTCGTTCATCGTGATCCTGCTGCTGACGCTGGTGACGACAGTGCACGACGTGGCGCTGACCACCATGCCGCTGCTGGGCCTGGGCATCGCGGTCGACTACTCGCTGCTGCTGGTGGCCCGGTGGCGGGAGGAGCAGGCCAATGGGCACCGCGGCGAGGAGGCCGTGCACCGGGCGATGCGGGGGGCCGGGCGCGCGGTGCTGTTCAGCGGGGCCGCGGTCGCGACCGGGCTGGTGACCATGGTGGTGCTGCCGGTGCCGTTCCTGCGCAGCCTCGGCCTGGCCGGGATGGTCATCGCGGCGGTGAGCGTGGCCGTCACGCTGACCGTGCTGCCGGTCCTGCTCGCCCTCACCGGCCGGCGTCTGGAGCGCGGGCGCGGCGCCGCGGCGGCCCCGCCGTACCACCGGGAGGCCCGGGCCGGGCGCGCCTGGTCGTCGTGGGCCCGCGGGGTGGTACGGCTGCGCCGCCCGGCCGCGCTGCTGACCGGCGGCCTGCTGGTCGCGCTTAGCGCCGTCGCTCTGGAAGTCGACCTGGGCCTGCCGGAGAGCGGCCACCTGCGCGCCTCGGGCCCGGGGCACGAGGGTCTGGCCGCGCTGCGCCGGGCGGACGTCCCGGCCGGCTCCATCACCCCCTTCGACGTGCTGGTCACCGGCGACCCGGCGCGGGCCGTCGCGAAGATCGAGGGACTCGAGGGCGTGTCCGCCGTACTGGCGCCGGACGATCCGTCCTGGCGGCGCGGCGGCACCGCGGTCGTCACCGTGCTGCCGGTCGCGGAGAGCGGCACCGACACCGGGCAGGAGACCGTCACACGGGTCAGGCAGGCGGCCGGTGCGGAGATCAGGGTCGGCGGCGCCGCGGCGCAGAGCATGGACTTCCGCGAGCACGCCTACGGAGCCCTGCCGTGGATGCTCGCGCTGATCGCGCTGGTCACGTTCGTGATGCTGGCGCGGGCCTTCCGTTCCCTGCTGCTGCCGCTCAAGGCGATCGTCCTCAACCTGCTCTCGCTGGGCGCGGTGGTGGGGGCCATGGTGCTGCTGTGGCAGTACGGCTGGGGCACCCGGGAACTGCTCGGCATCCAGCCGACCGGCTCGATCGGCGAGTTCGTCCCCCTGACGATCTTCGCCTTCCTGTACGGCCTCAGCATGGACTACGAGGTGTTCATCCTGGCCAGGATGCGCGAGGAGTACGACAGGTCGGGCGACACCCGCCATGCGGTGGTCGAGGGCGTGGGCCGTACCGGGCGCCTGGTCACCTCGGCGGCGCTGATCCTGTTCGTCTCCTTCGCGGCGCTGGCCATGACCCCCGAGCTGGACGTGAAGGTGTTCGCCAGCGGCCTGGCGCTGGGCATCCTGCTGGACGCCACCCTCATCCGCGGCGTCCTCGTCCCGGCGGTGGTCGCGATGATGGGCCGCTGGAACTGGTGGCTGCCGGCCTGGGCGGCCCGGCCGCTGCGGGTGGAGCCCTCGCTCCCCGGAAAGGAGGCGGCTCACGTGCCGGTACCGACCTCCCGGGAGGGGAAGTCGGAGCAGATAGCGTGACAGGTCCGGATTACCCGGAACGATCCGGGGTAGCCGGATCCGCATGTCCGATTCTCAGGAGCTCATCGGTGACCGGTACCGGCTGCTGGAGCACATCGGCCAAGGGGGCATGGGCACGGTCTGGAGGGCGCAGGACGAGGTCCTGGGCCGCCAGGTGGCGGTCAAGGAGGTCATCCCCTCTCCCGACCTGACCGGCCCAGAACGCGAGGTCTTCACCGTCCGCACGCTCCGGGAGGCCCGCGCCGCCGGGCGGATCGGCCACCCGGGCGTGGCGACGGTCTACGACGTGATCGAGGAGCGCGGGCGGCCGTGGATCGTCATGCAGCTCGTGGACTCCCGCACGCTCGGCGCGGTGATCAGGGAGGACGGGCCGCTGCCGCCCGTCCAGGTGGCCCGTATCGGGCTCGAAGTCCTGGGGGCGCTGATCGCCGCGCACCGCGTGGGCGTGCTGCACCGTGACGTCAAACCGGACAACGTGCTGCTGGCCACCGACGGCAGGGCGGTGCTGACCGACTTCGGCATCGCGGTGCTGGAGGGCGACTCCTCGGTGACCAGGACCGGCGCGCTCATCGGCACCCCGGCCTTCATCGCGCCCGAGCGCGCGATGGGCGGGCCCGCGCAGTTCGCCTCCGACCTGTGGTCGCTCGGCGTGACGCTGTACATGGCGGTCGAGGGGCACTCCCCCTTCCAGCGCGCCCATCCGCTGGCCACGCTCTCCGCGGTCATGCACGAGGCCCCGAGCCCGATGCGGCTGGCCGGGCCGCTGGGGCCGGTGATCCACGGGCTGCTGCACAAGGATCCGGCACGCCGGATGCCCGCGCAGGAGGTGCAGACGCACCTGGCGGCGATCGTGGCCGGGACCGCCCCGGAGCCCACCATGCCGGTGGACGTGGCCGCCCCGCGCGCCGCCGTCGCGGGGGTGGCGGTCCCGCCGCGGGACCCGGCGCCCGAGGCCGCGGCCGCGGCGGTCGCCGCACCCGCCCTCGCCGACGGGGGGACGCCGCCCGGCACTCCGGCCCCCGGTCCCCTGGCGGCCGCCTCCGGCCTCGACCCGTGGTCGGCCTCCGGCGGTCCCGGCTCCCGCCGCCGCTCCATGCTGACCGCCGCGACGGCCGCCGCCCTGGCGGTCGCCCTGACCGCGGGCGGGATGGCGTGGATCACCTCGAAGTCCTCCGGCACCGATCCGGCCAAGCCGCCCACCTCGGTGAGCAGCGTCCCCGCGACCGAGGACGAGGCGCCGAGCGAGCCCGAGTCGACGGAGCTGACCGGCGGCACCGATCCGGAGCCCGCCGACACCCGTCCCTCCGCTCCTCCCACCCGGGACGACCGCGGGGAGAACGCCCCCACCGGCAAGCCGTCGGAGAAGCCCTCCGACAAGCCTTCCGACAAACCCTCGAACAAGCCCTCCAAGAAGCCGAAGCCCTCGGAGGAGGACTCCGGCGGCTCCGGCGGCTCGGACGGCTCCCCGGACGCCCCGGAGGACGACTCCGGCGGCTCGGAGCAGGAGTCCGACCCCGGTTCGGGCGACGACGCCCCCGGCCAGGTCGGTCCCGGCAGCGGAGTGAACGCCCTGAGCCCCGGCGCCTCCAAGGGCAAGAAGGCCAAGCCCGCCAAGGCGGTCAAGAACCTGACCAAGGGCAAGGGCAAGGGGTGATCCACTCCGGGGTCACCGGCTCCGGAGATTACCCCGCCCGGCGGGCGCGGAGGCCGCCTCAGTCGCCTTTGACGGCCTTCAGGGCGTGCGCCAGGTCGGCGGGGTACTCGGTCGTGAAAGAGACCCGGTCACCCGTGGACGGGTGCTCGAAGGCCAGCGAGACGGCGTGCAGCCACTGGCGGGTCACCCCCAGGCGCGAGGCCAGCGTCGGGTCGGCGCCGTACAGCATGTCACCGACGCACGGGTGGCGCAGCGCCGACATGTGGACCCGGATCTGATGGGTCCGGCCGGTCTCCAGCTTGATGTCCAGCAGCGACGCCGAGCGGAAGGCCTCGATCGTGTCGTAGTGGGTGATCGACGGCTTGCCCCCGGCCACGACCGCGAACCGGCCGTCTCCGAAGGGGTGGCGGTCGATCGGCGCGTCCACGGTGCCGCGCAGCGGGTCGGGGTGGCCCTGGACCAGCGCGTGGTAGCGCTTGTCCACGGTGCGCTCCTTGAAGGCCCGCTTCAGATGGGAGTAGGCGTGCTCGCTCTTGGCCACCACCATCGCGCCGGTGGTGTTGGCGTCCAGCCGGTGCACGATGCCCTGGCGCTCGGCGGCGCCGCTGGTGGCCACCCGGTGCCCGGCTCCCAGCAGGCCGCCGATCACGGTGGGCCCGGTCCAGCCGGTGGTGGGGTGGGCGGCCACGCCGACGGGCTTGTTGACGACCACGATGTCGTCGTCCTCGTAGACGATCGTCATCCCGGGGATCGGCTCGGCCACCGGCATGGGCGCGGTGGGCGGGGGCGGCAGGACGACGTCCAGCCACTCGCCGCCCTGCACCCGGTCGGACTTGGCGGCGGGCGAGCCGTCCACCAGCACGTCGCCGGAGGCGATCAGCTCGGCGGCGCGGGTGCGGGACAGCCCGAACAGGCGCGACAGCGCGGCGTCGAGGCGCTCGCCCTCCAGCCCGTTGGGAACCGGAAGGCTCCGTCGCTCAGCCATCGCTCTTGCGCTCCTTCTGCTCCTTCTGCCCGGTGTCGTGCGTTCCGTCGATCTGGTAGCCCCGCCAGGCCAGCAGGACGGCGAGGATCCCTCCGCAGACGATCGAGGCGTCGGCGACGTTCCAGACCGGGAAGTGACCGGGGAAGGTCTCGATGAAGTCGACCACGTGCCCCTGGAACGGCGAGGGCCGCCCGAAGCCCGAGGGCCAGCGGAAGACGCGGTCGGTCAGGTTGCCCAGCGCCCCGCCCAGCAGCAGGCCCAGCGTGATCGCCCACGGCAGGCTCCGCAGGTTGCGCGCCGTACGCAGGATCGCGATGACCACCCCGGTCGCCACGAACGTGAAGACGATCGTCATCCCGGCGCCGATGCTGAACGCGGCCCCGGAGTTGAAGATCACTCTGAACTGGAGGAGGCCGGGGATGAGGACCAGTGGATCCCGGTCCTCCAGCGTCCGCAACACGATCGTCTTCGTGACCAGGTCGAGCACGTAGACGATCGGGACGATCGTCGCCAGCACGGCGATCCGCCGCGCCGGGAGCGGGGCGGCCGGGGCCTCCCCGCCCTCCGTCCCACCGCTCAGCGGCGCTCCTCCCGCTGCTTGCAGGCCACGCACAGCGTCGCCCTCGGGAACGCCTGCAGGCGCTCCTTGCCGATCGGCTGGTGGCACGATTCGCACACTCCGTAGGTCCCCGCGTCGATCCGGGCGATCGCTCGCTCGTTCTGCGCGACCAAGTCGCGCGCATTCAGAGTAAGGGCGATCTCGCGTTCGCGTTGATAGGTCCTGGCCCCGGCGTCGGCCTGATCGTCGCCGGCGCCGTCGGTGACGTCGTTGGAGGCGATCTCTGACTCCGCCCTGGCGATCTCGGCGGTCAGATCCCCGATCTCCGTGGACAGCCGCTCACGGACCTCCGCCAGCTCCTCCGCGGTCCAGATTACGGTGGGACCGTTCTGCGCCGGCACTACCGCGCTCTTATCTGCGCGTACGGTCGTGGCCATGTCGGCCTCCTCACTCGATCGGACCCTTACCCGGACGGTAAACGGTGCGGGCAGCTTAGGTCGTCCATAACAAAACGGCAAACGCCACACCGGACTGTTTACTAATCCCGTACCATCCCCCCTCTTTCATCTCATTCCATCCGGCGCCCGGATATCGGGAAGCCTCCGGCACCGGGTGTGCGTTATCGTTTAAGTTCGCAAGGCGTCGATGGGGACGAGTACCTCCGGTCCCCCTCGCAGGAGCGACCCGGGGACGGTGCGAGCCCGGGGCGAGGCCCGGAGAGAAGATCACCCCTGAGCCGCCGGAAGAACGGCCGGGAGTCCACCGGAATCCAACGGCCCAGTAGACCCGGCAGCGACCGAAAAGGAAGAGGGCCTCCGCCGTACGGAGGTCAAGGAGGGTGGTACCGCGGGGCCGCGAGGTCTCGTCCCTCCACGCCAGTGCCCGTGCCAGCGTGGAGGTTCCGTCACCGATGTCCGCCCACTTCCGACCCCTTCCCGCGCAGGTCGACCTGCCCGCGCTCGAGCACGAGGTGCTCGACCGCTGGAGGGACGCCAAGGTCTTCGAGCGCTCGGTGGAGCAGAACGCCGACGGTCCCGCCTGGGTCTTCTACGAGGGCCCGCCCACGGCCAACGGCATGCCCGGCGTCCACCACGTCGAGGCCCGCGTCTTCAAGGACGTCTTCCCGCGCTACAAGTCCATGCAGGGCTACAGCGTGCCCCGCAAGGCCGGCTGGGACTGCCACGGCCTGCCCGTCGAGGTCGGGATCGAGAAAGAGCTCGGCCTGTCGGGCAAGAAGGACATCGAGGCGTACGGCATCGCCGAGTTCAACGCCCGGTGCCGCGAGTCGGTGCTGCGGCACGTGGACGCCTTCGAAGAGATGACCGAGCGGATGGGCTACTGGATCGACCTGTCCCAGGCCTACCGCACGATGGACCCGGCCTACGTCGAGTCCGTCTGGTGGTCGCTCAAGGTCGTCTTCGACAAGGGCCTGCTGTTCCGCGACTTCCGGATCACCCCGTACTGCCCGCGCTGCGGCACCGGCCTGTCCGACCACGAGCTGGGCCAGCCCGGCGGCTACGAGACCGTCTCCAGCCCGTCGGTCTACGTCCGCATGCCCGTGCTGTCCGGCCCGCTGGCCGAGCTCGGCGCCTCCCTGCTGATCTGGACCACCACGCCCTGGACGCTGGTGTCCAACACGGCGGTGGCCGTGCACCCCGAGGTGACCTACGTCGCGGCGCGCCCGGCCGGGTCCGACGAGGTGCTGGTCGTCTCCGCGCCGCTGCTGCACGCCGCGCTGGGCGAGGACGCCGAGGTGCTGGCCACCTTCCAGGGTGCCGAGCTGGAGCACACCGCCTACCGCCGGCCGTTCGAGCTGGTCGACATCCCCGGGGCGCACTACGTGGTGCTGGGCGACTACGTCACCACCGAGGACGGCACCGGCCTGGTCCACCAGGCGCCCGCCTTCGGCGCCGACGACATGACGACCTGCAAGCGGTACGGCCTGCCGGTGGTCAACCCGATCGGCCCCGACGGCCGCTTCCTGGAGAGCGTCCCGATGGTCGGCGGGCAATTCTTCAAGGACGCCGACGAGGGCCTGACCGCGGACCTGCGCGAGCGCGGCCTGCTGTACCGGGGCAGCCACTTCGAGCACAGCTACCCGCACTGCTGGCGCTGCCACACCGCGCTGCTGTACTACGCCCTGCCCGCCTGGTACATCCGCACCACCGCGATCAAGGACCAGCTCCTCGCCGAGAACGAGAAGACCAGCTGGTACCCCGAGACGATCAAGTGGGGCCGCTTCGGCGAGTGGCTGCGCAACAACGTCGACTGGTCGCTGTCGCGCTCCCGCTACTGGGGCACCCCGCTGCCGCTGTGGGTCTGCTCGGCCGACGAGTCGCACGTCACCTGCGTCGGCTCGCTGGCCGAGCTGAGTGAGCTGTCCGGCCAGGACGTCTCCGGGCTCGACCCGCACCGGCCCTACGTCGACGACGTCGCGCTGCCCTGCCCCTCCTGCGGGGCCGAGGCGCGCCGTGTGCCCGACGTGATCGACGCCTGGTACGACTCGGGCTCGATGCCCTTCGCCCAGTGGGGCGCGCCGTACCAGAACGGCGAGATGCTGGACAAGGCCTACCCGGCGCAGTTCATCTGCGAGGCCACCGACCAGACCCGCGGCTGGTTCTACTCGCTCATGGCGGTCGGCACGCTGGTCTTCGGCCGCTCCTCCTACGAGAACGTGCTGTGCCTGGGCCTGATCCTGGCCGAGGACGGCCGCAAGATGAGCAAGCACCTGGGCAACGTGCTGGAGCCGATCCCGCTGATGGACCAGCACGGCGCCGACGCCCTGCGCTGGTTCATGGCCTGCTCCGGCTCGCCCTGGGCGGCCCGCCGGGTCGGTCACGCGGCCCTGGAGGAGATCGTCCGCAAGGTCCTGCTGACCTACTGGAACACCGTCTCGTTCTTCACGCTGTACGCCAACGCCGAGTCCTGGGCCCCGTCCGTGCTCGCTCAGGCCCCGGCGTACGGCGAGCGCCCGCTGATCGACCGCTGGGCGCTGGCCGAGCTGCACCGGACGGTGGCCGAGGTCACCTCCTCGATGGACGAGTTCGACACCGCCCGGGTGGGGCGGCGCCTGGCCGAGTTCCTCGACGACCTGTCCAACTGGTACGTGCGGCGCTCCCGCCGCCGGTTCTGGTCGGGCGACGTCTCGGCCTTCGCCACCCTGTACGAGTGCCTGGAGACCGTCACCCGCCTGATGGCGCCGGTGGTGCCGTTCATCACCGACTACGTCTGGGACGTGCTCCGCGGGGACGACAGCCCCGTCTCGGTCCACCTGGCCGGCTGGCCGGAGGTGAACTCCGCCCTGCTGGACCCGGCGCTGTCGGAGCAGATGGCGCTGGTGCGCCGCCTGGTGGAGCTGGGCCGCTCGGCCCGCGCCTCCAGCGGGGTCAAGACCCGCCAGCCGCTCGGCCGCGCCCTGGTCGGCGCCCCCGGCTGGGCCGGGCTCTCCGCCGAGCTGCGGGAGCTGATCGCCGACGAGCTCAACGTCCAGGCCCTGGAGGACCTGTCGGGCTTCTCGGCCGACCTGGTCTCCTTCACGGTCAAGCCCAACTTCCGGGCGCTGGGCAAGCGGTTCGGGTCGCAGACGAAGCTGGTGGCCGCCGCGGTGTCCGCCGCCGACCCCGGTGAGCTGGCCCGCGCCCTGCGGAGCGGGTCGCCGGTCTCGCTGGAGGCGGGCGAGCTGGGCACGGTCGAGCTGACCGCCGAGGACGTGATCGTCACCGAGCAGCCGAAGTCCGGCTGGGCGGTGGAGACCGGGGCCGTGGACACCGGCACCGGCGAGACGGTCGCCCTCGACCTGGCCATCACCGACGAGCTGCGCCGGGCGGGCCTGATCCGCGACGTGATCCGGCTGGTCCAGGAGGCCCGCAAGTCCACGGGCCTGTCCATCACCGACCGGATCGACCTGTGGTGGTCCACCGCCGACGCCGGCCTGGCCGATGCCCTGCGCGCCCAGGGCGCCACCGTGGCCGACGAGGTCCTCGCCCTGTCCGTCACCGAGGGCACCGCCGAGGGCGTCCCCTCCCACCAGGACCCCGACCTCGGCCTCACCTTCCAGCTCCGCCGTACCACCGCCTGACCCCGCCGACGAAGGGCCCCGGGGGATCTCCTCCCCCGGGGCCCTTCCTCATCGGCACAGCAGGCGCCTCCCCGCGCCGTGGGCGGCGGGCGGCCCGGTCAGGGGGTGGTGCCACCCTCGCAGACCGAGCAGCTGCTCAGGCCGGCCTCTTCGGCCTCGGCCAGGGACATGGTCTCGAGGCCGCCGTCGTCCACGCCCTTGACGAGGGGGCAGGCGGAGCTGTGGAAGCGGCGGGTGCCCACGATGACCTTCACCGTGTCCGGGGAGGGCCCGGCCGGGACGGCGGGAATCCCCTCGGGGGAGGCGTGCGCCTCGTCCTGCGGCGGCTCGGCGGGCCTGACGACGGGGATGCCCTCGGGCGGGGTGTCCGTGTCGTCCTCGGCCAGGGTCTCGGCGAGCGTCTCCTCCCGCGCGGGAGAAGCCTGCGCGGGAGCCCCCGGCGAGGAGGCGGGGCTCTGCCGGGGAGCCTCCTCCTCGGCGGGGGACGCCCCGGCGGAGGCCGAGGCGTCCGAAGTCTCAGAGGTGGAGCCGACCGGCACCGGCTGCCCGGCGCGCCCGGGCACGGTCCCGGTCGGCCCCACCAGCTCGGTGGGGTCTTGCTGATCTTCTGAGGTGGGTTCCGCCGCCGTGCGTTCCCGCGCGGCGGGGCTCTCCGGTCCCACGGCCGCCGGCTCGGCGGAGTCCGCGGGGTCCTCCGGCGCGGAGGGCCGGGGCAGCGCCGGAGACGTGGCCTCCGGCTCCGGTGCGACCGGAGGTTCCGATGCCGCCGGCGGCTGCGGTGCGGACGCCGGGGGCGGGACGACGTCCCGGCTGAACCAGCTGGTGGCCCCGGAGTCCTCCGTGGCCGGTGCGGGTGACGGCGCGGGCGTCTGGATCGGGAACGACGGGGAGGCGAAGGGGCTCACCGGCTCCTGGGAGCGCGGCGGCACCTTCGTGGTCTCGTCCGCCGATTCGGGTCCGTGGACGTACGGCCGGGCGACCGGTCCCTCGGACTCCGGAGCGTCCGGCCGGGTGCCGGGCGACGCGGAGTCCTGCGTGGCGGGCGTGAACGCCCAGGAAGCGGGCTGCGGCTGCTCGGAGGCTCCGGTCTCGGAGGTCCCGGTCTCGGAGGTCCCGGTCTCGGAGGTCCCGGACGGCTGAGCGGAGGAGGCACCGGCCTGCTGGGAGGAGGTGGCCGCCTCGGACGGCGCGGGGGTCTGGGCGCCGGGGCGCCGGGCGGCTGGGGTGACCGGCCCGTACGGGGGGCTGAACCGGGCCGTGGCCTCGTGGGCGGCCGGTTCGGCGGCGGTGGAGCCGGGCTCCCCGAAGGTCTGGGGCCGGGACTCGGCGGGACCGGATTCCCCGGGGACCTGCCGGAGCGCGGCGGCGGTGGAGCCGGACTCCCCGGAGACCTGCCGGGGTTCGGCTGTGGTGGGGCCGGACTCCCCGAAGGTCTGGGGCCGGGACTCGGCGGGACCGGGCTCCCGGACGGCCTGGGGCCGGGTGGGCTCCTGGGCGCGGACGGGGGCGTCCTGGGCCGCGGCGGTGAACTCGGGCAGGCAGGTGGTGCAGGGCGTGAAGCCCTCCTCACGCGCCTCCTCGTGGGTGAGCTCCTCGTGCTCCCTGCCGGCCAGCTGGCGGCACCCGGCGACGTGGTAACGCCTGCGACCGGGGATCACCAGCACGATCGCGTCGGCGTCCAGGACGCCCTGCCGCGTCGCGGAGGCCGATCCGGCCGCCGGGACGGGACGGGCTCCGGTCGCCGCGGACGGCGTGCGTCCCACGCCGGGGACCGCCTGCCCCATGCCGGGCGGAGCCGACACGGGCGGACCCACCGGTGCGCGGTGCTGGTGGGAGGTCGCCATGTGCGGCGCGGGCATCGGCCCGGCCGTCGCCGGTCCCCCGTAGGGGAGCGGCGGAGCCGTCCCGGCGCTGCTTTTGCCGGGAAACAGCTCATGGCGTCGCAACAACGCCCCGATCACCAGGAAGACCGCGGACAGGACACTGACCGCGATCGACCACATGACCAGAAAGGGCTTGGCCAGCACGACCCCCGCGATGAGCAGGACGACGGCCGTCAGGACCAAACCAGCGCTGATGAGGATCACAGAGGAACTCCTGGGTACGGGTCAGACAGGAATGACCCGGACCTTAGCGGCGGTCGTTGTGCGGACCGTCGGCACCCTGGAAGGCTCCGGGGTGCTGCGGCTCTCCGCCGAACGGGTTGGCGGGACCGCCCTGCAGGGGCTGCTGCGCTCCGGGCGCGGCGGCGTGGGACATGGCCGGAGGCCCGCCCACCGGGCCGCCCACGATCGGGAAGCCTCCGCTGCCCTCAGCGGCCACGTTGAGCTCGGCCAGCTGGTTCTCCAGGTAGAGCTTGAGGCGGCTGCGGTACTCCCGCTCGAAGGAGCGCAGCTCCTCGACCTTGCGCTCGAGCTCGTCGCGGTTCTGCACCAGCGAGCCCATGGCCTGGCGGTGACGCTCCTGCGCGTCGCGCTCCAGCGTCTCGGCGCGGGCGCGGGCGTCGCCGATGACCTGCTCGGCCTGGCGGCGGGCCTTGCCGAGGATGTCGTCGGCCTCGCGGCGGGCCCGGGTCACCGTCTCGTCCGCCTCCCGGCGGGCGTCGGCGATCGCCTGGTCGGCCGTCTGCTGGGCCAGGGCGAGCACGCGGGCCGCGGTGTCCATGTTGTCCTCGGCCGGGGGCATGCCCATGCCGACCGGGACGGGCTGCTGCTGCACCGGTTCCGGAGCCCGCATCGGCTCCGGCTGCGGGGGCATCATCATCTCGGGCTTGGGCTCGGTGACGGGCGCCGGCGCCATGGCCATGCCCATCCCGCCGGGCACCTTGCCCCGCATGCACTCCGCCAGTTTGGCGCGGAGCTCCTCATTCTCCTGAATGAGGCGGTCCAGCTCGGACTCGACCTCGTCGAGGAAGGCGTCGACCTCCTCTTCGTCGTAGCCCGGCCTGAGCCTGGTCGTACTGAACTGCTTGTTCCGCACATCAGCGGGTGTCAGCGGCATTTCGGTCTCCTTGGCGCGCTTGGAGTCTGTCCGGAGGGACGGTACCCGATCAACTAGGTTGAAGCGCGGACACGAGTTGGATCAAGACCAAGACCACAATGAAGAGCACTGTGAAGCTTAGGTCAAAGGCAACCGTACCCAACCGGAGTGGCGGAATGAAACGGCGGAGGAACTTGAGAGGTGGGTCGGTGACCGTGTATATGGCCTCCGCCAGGACCAGGACGACCCCCGTGGGGCGCCACTGGCGTGCGAACGCCTGCACCGTCTCAAAGATCATTCTGCCGATCAGCAGAACCAGGTACAGGGACAGGACAAAGACCAGGATCCCGCTAACGATCTCCACGCTGTCGACCTGCCTCCGTCCCGGTCCGCCTTCCCCGGAAGGACGGGGTGAGCTTCGACTCGATGTGCATAGTGGCACTCTAACTCTGGTTGAAGAACCCGCGTTCCGCGATTCTGGCCTTGTCCTCGGCGGTCACCTCGACATTGGCAGGGGACAACAGGAACACCTTGTTGGTAACACGTTCGATGCTCCCGTGTAGGCCAAAGACCAGACCTGCCGCGAAATCGACAAGTCTCTTGGCGTCGCTGTCAACCATCTCCGTCAGGTTCATGATGACCGGAGTGCCGTCCCGGAAGTGCTCGCCGATCGTCCGCGCCTCGTTGTAGGTGCGCGGGTGGAGCGTCGTGATGCGCGCCAGATCGGTCGTACGGCGCTCCAGGACGGCCGTCGCGGGCCTGGGCGCCGGGACCCCGGCGTCGGTGTCCTCCTCGCGGTCGTGGACCGTGCCAGGCCGCTCGTCGGTCCCACGCCGCGAGTCGTCGAACTCGTCGTACTCGTCGTCGGAGTAGGCGTCGTATCTCTCGTAGCGGTCGTCCTCGACAAGACCGAGGTAGACCGCCATCTTGCGCATCGCGCCGGCCATCGCTACTTCTTCCTCCGCCTTACTCCGATTGGCTCGGGGTGGCAGCCTTCCCCCCTTGCAGCCCACCGCCGATCGACCACTGTCCGGGACGTGTGAACGCCAAGGCCCACTTGAAGGGACATTACCTGACTAAGGGCTTGCGGCGACCGAGCAACGCCGTACCGACGCGCAGGTGTGTCGCGCCGTTGGCCACCGCCTCGGCCATGTCGCCGCTCATCCCCGCCGAGATGATCCTGGCGCCGGGGTGGCCGGCCCGCACCGACTCGGCGATGTCCCGCAGCCGCGCGAACGCCCGGGCCGGATCCTCCTCCAGCGGCGCCACGGCCATCACCCCTCCCAGCCGGAGGCCGGGGGCACCGGCCACGGCGTCGGCGACGGGCATCACATCCGCCCGCTGGGCACCACCGCGCCCGGGGTCGTCGTCCAGCGCGACCTGCACCAGGCAGGTGACCTCGCGTCCCGCCCTGACCGCCTCCCGGCTGAGCGCCTCGACCAGGCGCGGGCGGTCCACCGAGTGCACGACATCGGCATAGCCGACCACGGAACGGGCCTTGTTGGTCTGCAACTGGCCGACGAAGTGCCAGGTGAGACCGAGATTCGCGCATTCGTGCGCCTTGACCGCGGCCTCCTGGTCGCGGTTCTCGCCCACGTGCCGGATCCCGAGATCGGCCAGGATCCGCACGTCCGAGGCCGGATAGGTCTTGGTCACCGCGACGAGGGTCACCTCCTCGCGGGCGCGACCGGCCGCCCGGCACGCCTCGGCGATGCTCGCCTCGACTTCGGCCAGAGCGGCCGCGATCTGGTCCCGTCGCTTCTCTTCCGTCACGTCTCCGCCGCTCGAATGCAGACAAACAGGCGGAAACCATTGTGACGCCCACGACAGACCCGGCTGACACCCGCCCTGCCGTGAGCAATATCACTTCAGGAAGTCCGGGACGTCCAGCTCTTCCTCCTGCTCCTCGAAGATCACCCGGGTCCTGCGGCCGGGGTCGGGGAGCCGTGCGGGGATCGGGGTCGGCTGCGGCGGCTCGGGCGTGGGCCGCGGAATCGACACCTGCGGGGCCGCGGGCTCCTCGGTGCGCTGCGGCTCGGGCTGCTGCTCCACCGGCGGGGCCGGCTGCGGCTGCGGGACGGGCTGGGCCTCGGCCTGCGGAGCGGGCGCGGGCGTCACCGGCGCGACCGGAGGAGGCGGCGGCGGGGTGACCGGCGGCGTGACCGTGCGCACCGGCGGGGGCGCGGCGGCCTGCGCGGTCCTCGGCTCGGGCCGCACCTCGCTCTTCACCGTCGGGGTCGACGGGCGGGCCGCCACCGGGGGCGGCGTCGCCGGGCGGGCGGTCTGCGGGCGCGCGGCCCCCTGGGGCGCGGTGGCCTTGCTGCCCGGAGGCGGGTCGTCGAACCCGGCCGCGATCACCGTGACCCGGACCTCGTCGCCGAGCGCGTCGTCGATGACCGTGCCGAAGATGATGTTGGCGTCCGGGGCCGCCGCGTTGGAGACGAGCTGGGCCGCCTCGTTGATCTCGAACAGGCCGAGGTCGGAACCGCCCGCGATCGACAGCAGCACGCCGTGCGCGCCGTCGATGCTGGCCTCCAGCAGCGGGCTGGAGACGGCCATCTCCGCCGCCGCGACCGACCGGTCGTCACCGCGGGCGTGCCCGATGCCCATCAGCGCCGAGCCCGCGTCGGACATGACCGACTTCACGTCGGCGAAGTCGAGGTTGATCAGACCCGGGGTGGTGATGAGGTCCGTGATGCCCTGGACACCGGAGAGCAGCACCTGGTCGGCGGCCTTGAACGCGTCCAGCACGCTCACCTGGCGGTCCGAGATCGACAGCAGCCGGTCGTTCGGGATCACGATGAGGGTGTCGACCTCCGCGCGCAGCGTCTCGATGCCGGCCTCGGCCTGCATCGCCCTGCGGCGGCCCTCGAAGCTGAAGGGCCGGGTCACCACGCCGATGGTCAGGGCTCCCAGGGACCGCGCGATGTTCGCCACGACCGGAGCGCCGCCGGTGCCCGTGCCACCGCCCTCTCCCGCCGTCACGAACACCATGTCGGCGCCCTTGATGACCTCTTCGATCTCCTCGCGGTGGTCCTCCGCCGCCTTCCGGCCGACCTCGGGGTTCGCCCCCGCGCCAAGGCCGCGCGTGAGCTCACGCCCGACGTCCAGCTTGACGTCGGCGTCACTCATGAGCAGCGCCTGGGCGTCGGTGTTGATGGCGATGAACTCGACGCCCTTGAGTCCCTCCTCGATCATCCGGTTGACGGCGTTGACTCCGCCTCCGCCGATTCCTACAACCTTGATGACCGCGAGGTAGTTCTGCGGTGCTGCCACGACGAGGGGCCTTTCCGCTCGTTGACTTGCAATTTCATGCGGCACGGGGCCGTGCCGTCGTTTTCTCAACCCTCAACCTCAAGTTGAGATTTAGATTTATGTCAACCTGAGGATTGATACGGACAGTAGGAGCTACGCTCCGGGCGGGTCAACTAACCGCGCCGCAAGTGCGCCCGGCGTGTCGCAGCCTGTCCTTTTCGCCAGAGGTCCCGCGCGGGCGCCCGCGGGGCGCCGCAGAAGCCGCGGTCACCTCACCGTCACGACATCCGGCGAGCTCACATCATAGGTGTCCGCGGGGCGTTTCAGCAGCGTAGTGAGGATTCTCGCCTTGTCGGCGGGGCGGTCGCTCCCGCCCCACAGCACCGAGCGGCCGTCGCGCAGGCGCAACGAGACCGTCTCGGCGGTCGGCGCGATCACCTCCGCGACCCGCGTGGCCAGTTCCGGCGGCAGCGCGTCGACCACGGCCAGCGCCGCCGTCGACGCGGGATCGCCCGGCCGGCTCAGGCGCAGCACCGGCAGGGCCGGTGGCGCGACCGCCCTGATCTCGGTCACCACGCCGTACCGGTCGACCAGCGCGACCTTGCCGCCCACCGGCATCACCGCTATCGGCTCCCGCTCGACGACCTCGATCTCCAGCGTGCCGGGCCAGCCGCGGCTGACCCGTACCGACTCGATCTGCCGGATCGCGGCTATCCGGTTGCGTACCTCGGCGACGTCCACGGTGGCCAGGGGCGTGCCGTCGGCGACACCGGCCGCCTGCCGGATCTGCGGGACGGGGACGTCCACGTTGCCCACCACCCGGACCTCCCGCACGCCGAGCACCGGGGAGACGAAGACCAGCCAGGCGGCGGTGCCCACGACCCCCACGGTCAGCAGCGCCAGGAAGGCCGTGCGCCACACCCCGCCGCGGCCCGCGGCCCGCCCGGCGGGCCGCCGCCCGGCGCCGCGCCGTCCGGCCCCGGAGGCGTCACGCCCCGCGGATCCGGCGGCGTCGCGCCCCGCGGATCCGGCGGCATCGCGTCCCCCGGCCTCGGAAGCGTCGCGTCCCGCAGGCCCGGAAGAGTCACGCCCCACGCTTCCGGCGGCGTCACGCCCTCCGGGCCCGGAGTCGTCCTCCTCCGGGTCCGGGAGCCGTGGGCCGTCCTTCCCCCTTCCGGCGGCCCGGGGACCGCGGTCCCGCGTCGCCGCGCCCCGCCGTACCTCCCCCGCCTCCGGGTCCTCCTCGGTCCAGGTCATCGCATCCCCCTCACGCGCCCGGCCCTCACGGTCACCGGGCGGACAGCTCCGCGACGATCCGGGGCCCCAGCTCGGTCACGTCGCCGGCGCCCATGGTCAGGACGATGTCGCCGGGCCGCGCCCGGCCGGCCACCAGGGCCGGCACCTCCTCGCGCAGCGGGGCGTAGGCGACCTGCTCGGCCGGGAGCGGCACCTTGCCCGCCACCAGGGCTCCGGAGACCCCGGGCTCGGGATCCTCCCGGGCGCCGTAGACGTCCAGCACGATCGCCTCGTCCGCCAGCCCCAGGGCCGTGCCGAACTCCTCGGCGAAGAACCGGGTGCGGGAGTACAGGTGCGGCTGGAAGACGGCGATGACCCGGCCCGAACCGGAGAAGGAGGCCACCACGTCCCGCGCGGCGCGCAGGTCGGCGGCCAGCTCGGTGGGGTGGTGGGCGTAGCTGTCGAAGACCGCCACTCCCCCCGCCTCGCCCTTGGCCTCGAAACGCCGCTTGGCCCCGGTGAAGGCGGCCAGGCCCTCGCGGATCGCCTCGAAGGACACCCCCAGCTCCGCGGCCACGGCGATGACCGCGGCGGCGTTGAGGGCGTTGTGACGGCCCGGGACCGCCAGCCGGACCCGCCCCTGGCCGCGGATCTCGAAGGAGATCCCCATCCCGTCGGGGGTGATGCCGGTCACCTGGAGGTCGGCCTCCTCGCTCTCGCCGTAGGTGATCACCTTCAGGCCGCGCGCCCGGGCCGGCGAGACGAGCTCGGCCGATCCGGGGTCGTCGAGGCAGACCACCATCGTCGTGCCGATCCGCTCGACGAACCGGGCGAAGCTGTCGTGGACCGCGCGCGGGTCGCCGTAGTTGTCGAGGTGGTCGGGCTCGACGTTGGTCACCACCGCGATGTCGGGGGCGAGCATGAGGAAGGAGCCGTCGCTCTCGTCGGCCTCGGCGACGAACACCTCGCCCGTGCCCTCGTCGGCGCCCAGGCCGGTGGTGACCAGCTGGCCGCCCACGCAGTAGGACGGGTCGGCGCCGCAGCTCTGCAGCGCCACCGTGAGCATCGAGGTGGTGGTGGTCTTGCCGTGCGTGCCCGCCACCGCGACCGCGACCCGGCCGGCCATGACCGAGGCCAGCGCGGCGGCCCGCGGGATCACCCGCAGGCCCTGCCTCAGCGCCTCGCCCAGCTCGGGGTTGGAGTCGCGGATCGCGGTCGAGACCACGACGGTGTCCACGTTCTTGATGTTCGAGGCCGCGTGGCCGACGTGGACGACGCCGCCCAGCTCGCGCAGGGCCATCACCATGTCGGAGCCGCGCGCGTCGCTGCCCGAGACCTGGACCCCCCGCTTGAGCAGGATGCGGGCGATGCCGGACATCCCGGCCCCGCCGATCCCGATGAAGTGGACCCGCCCGAGCTCCTCGGCCGCGACCGGATCCACCAGCTTGACCAGACTCATCGACCGCTCACCGCTCCTCGTCCTGCGCCCATCCTCAGCCTCTCCCCTGCGCCGCGATCTGGAGCACCCGCCTGGCGAGCGCCGTGTCGGCGTCCTTGCGTCCCATCCGGGCGGCGGCCTCCGACATGGCGACCACGCGCTCGGGGTCGGACAGGACCGGCAGGACGTTCCGGATGATCCAGTCGGGGCTCAGGTCGGCGTCGTCGACCATGATCCCGCCGCCCGCCTGCACGATCGGCGCGGCGTTGAGCCGCTGCTCGCCGTTGCCGTGCGGCAGGGGGACGTAGGCCGCCGGCAGGCCCACCGCCGTCAGCTCGGCGCACGTCATGGCGCCGCTGCGGCACAGCGCGAAGTCGGCGGCGGCGTAGGCCAGGTCCATCCGGTCGACGTACTGCAGCACGACGTACTGCGGGTCGCCGGGCGGGGGCTCCTGCTCCAGGGTGTTCTTCGGCCCGATGACGTGCAGCACCTGGATGCCGGCCTGGCGCAGCGCCGGGGCCGCGGCCAGCGCCGCCTGGTTGAGCGAGCGCGCGCCCTGGGAGCCGCCGGTGACCAGCAGCGTGGGCAGGTCGGCCTCCAGGCCGAACCAGGAGCGGGCCTTGTCGCCCATGGACAGCCGGTCCAGCCCGACGATCTCGCGCCGCAGCGGGATCCCGATGTGCTCCGCCTTGGGCAGGGGCGTCTCCAGGTGACCGGTGAACACGTGGTCGGTCAGCCGGGCGCCGAGGCGGTTGGCCAGGCCGGGCCGGGGGTTGGCCTCGTGCACCACGATCGGCACGCCGCGCCGCCGGGCGGCCAGGTAGGCGGGGGTCGCCACGTAGCCTCCGAAGCCGACCAGGACGTCGGCCCGCACCCGGTCCATGATCTGCGCGGCCGTGTTGATGGCGCCCGCCAGGCGCCCCGGCACGGTCAGCAGCTGGGGGGTGATGGAGCGGGGCAGGGGTACGGCGGGCACGAGCTGCAGCTCGTATCCGCGCGCGGGGACCAGCCGCGTCTCCAGGCCCCGCTCGGTGCCGAGACAGGTGATCCCGATGTTCGGATCCAGGTGCCGCAGCGCGTCGGCCAGGGCCAGGGCCGGTTCGATGTGACCGGCCGTACCGCCGCCGGCGAGGACCACTCTCATCAGGTCGGTCCTTTCGCTTATGTCGTCGAACTCATCGTCTTGGGGGACCCGGCCGCCGCGTCGATCCCCGGGCGCCCAGGCCAAGCCAGCTTAGAGCCCGAGCCGCCGGTCCGGGGCCACGGGCGGCGAGAGCCTCCCGTGCCCCGGGTTCGTGCTTGGCGAACGACAGCAGCATTCCGAGCGCGGCCAGGGTCGGCAGCAGCGACGATCCGCCGTAGGAGACCAGCGGCAGCGGGATGCCGGTGATGGGCAGCACGCCGATGACGGCGCCGATGTTGACGATGGCCTGGCCGGTGATCCAGGCCACAGCGGCGGCCGAGGCGAGCCGGACGAAGGGGTCCTTGACCCGGGTGGCGACCCGGAGGCCGGCGTAGCCGATCAGGCCGAACAGCGTGACCACCACGAGCGTGCCCATCAGGCCCAGCTCCTCGCCGAGGATGGCGAAGATGAAGTCGCTCTCGGCGTGCGGGATCCAGCTCCACTTGGCCCGGCTGGAGCCCAGGCCGAGACCGAACCAGCCGCCGCTGCCCATCGCGATCTGCCCCTGCACCGCCTGGTAGCCCGTGCCCTGGGCGTTGGCCCACGGCCGGAGCCAGCCCTCGATCCGGTCGGAGCGGTAGCCCTCGGTGCTGATCATCACGATGGTGGCGAGCGTCGCCACCCCGAGGATCCCGCCGAACAGCTTCAGCGGCGCCCCGACCACCCACAGCAGCGCCAGGAAGATCGCCATCAGGATGATCGTGGTGCCGAGGTCGCTTCCCAGCATGACCAGCAGGGCCATGAGCGCGGTGCCCGGCATCAGCGGGATGAACAGGTGACGCCATTCGATCCTGCCGTTGCGCGCCTTGCGCGCCAGCAGGTCGGCGCCCCACAGCAGCAGGCCCAGCTTGGCCGGCTCGGACGGCTGCAGGTAGAACGGCCCGAGGTCGATCCAGCGCTGGGCGCCGAGCTGGGAGGTGCCCACGAACAGCACGATCGTCAGGCCGATGATGGACAGCGCCATCAGCGGATAGCCCGCCAGCCGGAAGAAGCGCACCGGCAGCCGCGAGCAGATCCACATGATGGGGATCCCCAGCGAGGCCGAGATCGACTGCTTGAAGAACCAGTAGAACGGGTCCCCGACCTCCTGCAGCGCCTCGACGCTGGAGGCCGACAGCACCATCATCAGCCCCAGCGCCATCAGCAGCGCGCTGACGCCCAGCAGCAGGTGGTAGGAGAGCAGCGGGCGCGCGAGCAGCTCGCGCAGGCGGGTCAGGCCGCTCCTGAGCTCCGCCGCGGGAGCCGCCTGCGCCTGTTCGGCTCCGGCGGTCACTCTCCGCCCCGTCCGCCGCCCGCCTCCGGGTCCGCGAGACGGTGCACGGCCCGCGCGAACGCCTCCCCGCGGGCCGGGTATCCGGTGAACATGTCCAGGGAGGCGCCGGCCGGGGCCAGCAGCACGGTGTCTCCGGGGGTGGCGAGCCTGGCGGCTTCGACGACGACACGGTCCATGACCCCAGTGTCTTGCCCGCCCACCTCGACCACGGGGACGTTCTCGGCGTGTCGCGCCAGAGCCTGCCGGATCCGCTCGCGGTCGGCGCCCAGGAGCACCGCGCCGCGCAGCCGGGGGGCGGCCCGCCGTACCAGGTCCTCGACGTCGGCGCCCTTGAGCTGCCCGCCGGCCACCCAGACGATCGAGGGGTAGGCGGCCAGCGACGCGGCGGCGGCGTGCGGGTTGGTGGCCTTGGAGTCGTCGACGTAGTCGACCCCGTCCACCTGGGCGACGTGCGCGATCCGGTGCGGGTCGGGGACGAAGTCGGTCAGCCCCTGCCGCACGGCCGCCGCGGGCACCCCGTAGGCCCTGGCCAGGACGGCGGCGGCCAGCGCGTTGGAGACGTTGTGCGGCGCGAAGGGCCGCACGTCCGCCAGCGTCGCCAGCTCCTCGGCGGCGTGCACGGGGTCGTCCACGAACGCCCGGTCCACCAGCAGGTCCTCGACCACGCCGATCTGCCCGGCCCTGGGCGTGGTCAGCGTGAAGCCGACCGCGCCGGGGTACGGCTCGGCCAGCCGGGCCGACCACTCGTCGTCGGCGTTGTAGACGACCGTCCCGGCTCTGGCGAAGATCTCGCCCTTGGCCCTGGCGTACTCCTCCATGGAGCCGTGCCAGTCGAGGTGGTCGGGGGCGACGTTGAGCACCGCGGCGGCCAGCGGCGCCACCCCGGGCGAGCGGTGCAGCTGGAAGCTGGACAGCTCCACCGCCAGCACGTCGTACGGCTCGGCCACGGCCTCCACCACCGGGACGCCCACGTTGCCGACCGCCAGCGCCTTGTGGCCGGCCGCGGTCAGCATCGAGGTGAGCATCCGCACCGCGGTGGTCTTGCCGTTGGTGCCGGTCAGCGCCAGCCACGGCGCCGCGCCGGCGGGGCGCAGGCGCCAGGCCAGCTCGACCTCGCCGATCACCTCGACCCCGGCCTCGGCCGCGCGGACCAGCAGCGGGTGGTGGGGCGGCCAGCCGGTGGCGACGATCAGGGACGTGCCCTCGGGGACCTCCGCGGGCTCGCCGAAGCGCACCTCGGCCCCGGCCGCGGCCAGTTCCGCGGCGGCGGCGCGCTGGCGCGGCCCGTCCCGTCCCTCCAGGACGACCACCCGCTCGCCGCGCCGGGCCAGCAGGCGGGCGGCGGCGGCGCCGGAGACCCCGGCACCCAAAACACAGATCATTCGAACGACAGGTCCTTACTGGGAGGAGCGTTCCGGCGGGCGCAGGTCGCTGTGGGCCGCTGTGGGCCGCTGTGGGCCGCTGTGGGCTACTTGGGCACCCACTCCACGTAGAACAGGCCGAGCCCGGCGGCGGCGCAGAGACCGGCGATGATCCAGAACCGGACCACGATGGTCGTCTCCGCCCAGCCCGCCAGCTCGAAGTGGTGCTGGAGCGGGGCCATGCGGAACACCCGTTTGCCGGTCATCTTGAAGAAACCGACCTGGATGATCACCGAGGTGGTGATGACCACGCACATGCCGGCCAGGATGATCAGCAGCAGCTGGGTGCGGGTGGTGATGGCCAGACCGGCGATGACGCCGCCCAGGGCCAGCGAGCCGGTGTCGCCCATGAAGATCTTGGCGGGCGGGGCGTTCCACCACAGGAAGCCGATGAGCGCGCCGAGCACGGCCGCGGCGACCACCGCCAGGTCCAGCGGGTCGCGCACCCAGTAGCAGTTCGGCCCGAGCTGGGCGGTGCAGCTGTTACGGAGCTGCCAGTTGCCGATCAGGATGTAGGAGGCCAGCACGGCGCCGGTGGCGCCGCTGGCCAGGCCGTCGAGGCCGTCGGTGAGGTTCACCGCGTTGGAGAAGCCCACGATCATGATGAGCACCCAGATCGTGAACCCGACGATGCCGATCGAGGGCCCGAAGTCCCGCAGGAACGACAGCCGGGTCTCGGCCGGGGTAATGTCGTAGGCGTCGGGGAACTCGGTCACCAGGAACGCGAAGACCGCGCCCACGACGAGCTGGCCCAGGGCCTTGGCGCCGCTGCGCAGGCCGAGGCTGCGCTGCTTGTAGATCTTGATGAAGTCGTCGAGGAAGCCGACCGCGCCCAGGCCCGTCATCAGGAACAGCACCAGCACCGCGGAGATCGTGGGCGGGGTCCAGGACATCAGGTGCGCGCACGCGAACCCGATCAGCGCGGCGATCACGATCACCGTGCCGCCCATGGTCGGCGTGCCCCGCTTGTCGTGGTGGCCGGAGGGGCCCTCCTCCCGGATGCTCTGGCCGTAGCCGCGCCGGGAGAACAGGCGGATCGCCAGCGGCGTGCCGAAGATGGACAGCAGCAGGGCGACCGCCGAGGCGATGAGGATGTCCCTCACCGGCCGTCACCTCCGAGCAGCGCCTCGGCCACGCGTTCCAGCCCCGCGGCGCGGGGTCCCTTGATCAGGACCGCGTCGCCGGAGGCGAGCGCCTTGTGCAGCTCGGCGGCGGCCGCCGCCACGTCGGGGACGTGGGTCACCACGGGCCGTTCCTCCTCCGGCAGCCGGGCCGCGGCGGCGCGGGCGCCGGTCAGGATCGGCCCGGCGTTCCCGCCGACGACGATCAGGCCCGTCAGGCCCGCCTCGCCGGCCAGCCGGCCCACCCCCTCGTTCAGGGTGTCGCTCTCCTCGCCCAGCTCGCGCAGGGAGGCGACGACGGCGAAGCGGCGGCGGGAGCCCGCCAGGGCGTCCAGGGCGCCGAAGGCGGCGCGCATGGAGTCGGGGTTGGCGTTGTAGGCGTCGTTGATCACGGTGACGCCGTCGGCGCGGTCAGTGACCTCCATGCGCCAGCGGCTGCGGGGCTCGGCCTGCGACAGTTCCTCGGCGATGGTGGCCACCGGCAGGCCCAGCTCGTAGGCGGCGGCCGCGGCGGCCAGGGCGTTCTCGACGGCGTGCCCGCCGTACAGGCGCAGCGTGACGGGGGCCGCCCCGGAGGGGGTCCGCAGCGTGAAGGAGGCGCGGCCCCGCTCGTCGAGGGTCACGTTCTCGGCCCGCACGGCGGCGGACTCGGCCCGGCCGTACCAGGTGACCCGGGCGGCGGTGCGCTCGGCCATCGCGGCCACCAGCGGGTCGTCGGCGTTCAGCACGGCCACGCCGTCGGCCGGCAGCGCCTCGACCAGCTCTCCCTTGGCCTTGGCGATCGCCTCCTTGCCGCCGAAGACCCCCAGGTGGGCGGTTCCGACGTTGAGGACCACGCCGATCTTCGGCGGGGCGATGCGGGCCAGCTCGGCGATGTGCCCGATGTTCCTGGCGCTGAGCTCCAGCACCTGGTAGCGGGTGGTCTCATCGGCCTTCAGCACCGTGAGCGGGTGGCCGATCTCGTTGTTGAACGAGCCGACCGGGGCGATCGTCGGGCCGATCCTGGCGGTGAGCCGGGCCAGCAGGTCCTTGGTGCTGGTCTTGCCGGCCGAACCGGTGACGCCGATGACCGTGGACTGCGGCAGCTCGGCGCAGACGGCCGTCGCCAGGGCCGCCAGCGCGGCCTGCGTGTCACCGACGATCACCGCGGGGGCCTCCACCGGCTTCTCGGCCAGTACGGCCACGGCCCCGGCCTCCACCGCCTGGGCGGCGAAGTCGTGCCCGTCGGCCCGCTCGCCCTTGAACGCGACGAACAGCGACCCCGGTACGACGGCCCGGGAGTCGATGACGACCGGGCCTCTCACCACCGCGCGGGGGTCGGCCATGCCCGTCAGGGCGCCGGAGGTTATCTCGGCGATCCTGGCCAGTGGCAACGGGATCATGATGCGGCTTCCCTACTCTCCATATGTGCTTCGGCGCCCGGTCCGGCTGCGCCGTCTGACGATCGCGTCGGCCACCACCTGCCGGTCGTCGAACGGGAGAACCTCGCCGGCGACGTACTGACCCTGCTCGTGGCCCTTGCCCGCCACGACGACGACGTCGCCGAAACCCGCCCGGCCGACGGCCAGATCGATGGCCGCGGCCCGGTCCGGCTCAATGATCACATGTGCGCGCTCCTCCTCGGGCACGCCGAGGACTCCGTCCATCATCTCGGCCAGAATCCGCAGCGGGTCCTCGGAGCGGGGGTTGTCGCTGGTGAGGATAGCCACATCCGCCAGGCGCGCGGCGGCCTCCCCCATCATCGGGCGCTTTCCCCTGTCGCGGTCGCCGCCGCAGCCCAGCACCACGGTCAACCGGCCCGCGGTGACCTGGCGCAGCGAGCGCAGCACCGACTCCACCGCCCCCGGTTTGTGGGAGTAGTCGACGATGACCTGGAAGTCCTCGCCGCCCGGGACGCGCTCCATCCGGCCGGGCACCCCGCTCAGGGTGCCCACCCCGGCCACCGCGGTGTGCAGCGGCACCCCGGCCTCGACCAGGGAGACGATCGCGCCCATCGCGTTGGCCACGTTGAACGGGCCGGGCAGGGCGACCGAGGCGTCCTCCTGGACGCCTCCGGGGCCGGCCACCCGGAAGGCGCTGCCGTCGCTGCCCAGGCGCACGTCCACGGCCCGCCAGTCGGCCTCGGGGGCGCCCTGGGCGGAGAAGGAGGTCATCGGGATCTTGGCCAGGCCGAGGAGCTCCCGCCCGTGGGCGTCGTCGACGTTGACGACGCCGACCCTGCTCATCTCGGGGGTGAACAGCCGGGCCTTGGTGGCGAAGTAGTCGTCGAGGTCCTTGTGGAAGTCCAGGTGGTCCTGGGAGAGGTTGGTGAACAGCGCCACGTCGTAGAAGACCGAGTCGACCCGGCCCAGGGCCAGGGCGTGGCTGGAGACCTCCATGGCGGCGGCGGTGACGCCCTGCTCGCGCATCAGGGCGAACAGGCCCTGCAGGTCGCTGGCCTCGGGCGTGGTCAGCTTGGGCGCGAAGCGCAGCTCCCCGGCGTGGATCTCCACCCCGCCGATCAGCCCGGCCCGGTGCCCCGCGGCCCGCAGCCCGGCCTCCAGCAGGAAGGTCGTGGTGGACTTGCCGCTGGTGCCGGTCACCCCGATCACCATCACGTCCTTGACGGGCTCGCCGTACACCCAGGCGGAGACCTGGCCGAGCAGGGCCCGCGGGTCCTCCACGACGAGCACGGGCAGCCCGGTCGCGACCGCGGCCTCGCGGCCCGCCGGGTCGGTCAGGATCGCCGCGGCGCCGGCGGCCAGGGCCTGGGCGGCGAAGTCGGCGCCGTGGGCCGTGGCGCCGGGCAGGGCCACGTAGAGATCGCCGCGCCGCACCTGGCGCGAGTCGATGGTGACTCCGGAGACCGCGGCCAGCGGCGCCCGGGACGTGCCGGAGGGCGCGCCGAGCAGGCTCGCTAGCCCGGACAGCGGCCGGGGCGGGCTGGTTGAGGGTCGCATGGACGACGGGGGACGCACGGCGAGAGCGTATCGTTCCCGCTCACTCCCCGGCGCGTATCCGCACCGTCGGCGGGGTGGTTCCGGTCGGCGGGATCTTCTTGCTCTTCAACGCGAACGTCATCACTTTCTTGAACACGGGGGCGGCGATCTCCCCACCGTAGTAGCCCTTGTGGGGGTCCTGGATCACCGCCAGGACCACCAGGCGGGGCTTGTCCGCCGGGGCGAAGCCGACGAAGGTGGCGGTGTAGCCGCAGTAGCCCTGGCAGGCGGCGTCGTAACGCATCGCGGTGCCGGTCTTGCCGGCCACCCGGTAGCCGTCGATCGCGGCCATCGTACCGGTGCCGTCGACGCCGACGGCGGCCTCCAGCATCCCGGTGACCTGCCTGGCCGTGCGCTCGCTGACCACCCGGGTCCGCTTGCCCGGCGCCGCCGGCACGAGCGCGTCGTTCTCGTCGGTGGTGCCGGCCACGATCGAGGGCGTCACCCGCACCCCGCCGTTGGCGATGGTCTGGTAGACGCTGGCCGTCTGGAGCGCGGTGACCGAGACGCCCTGGCCGTAGGCGACCGTGCAGCGCTGGCTGCCCGACCACTTCTCCCACGACGGCAGCAGCCCGGCCTCCTCGCCGTAGAACCCGGCGCCGGGCCTGGCGCCGAACCCGAAGCGCTGCATCATCTCGTGGAGCTTCTGGTCGCCCACCTTCTGCGCGGCCAGGATCGTGCCCACGTTGCTGGAGGTGGCGACCACGCCGGAGAAGGTCAGCCGCTCGACGGGGTGCGGGTGGGAGTCACGCAGCGTCCGGTCGGCGCACCTGATCTCGTCGTCCACCGTGAACACGGTGTCGGGGCGGACGGCTCCCGACTCCAGCGCGGCGGCGGCGGTGATCACCTTGTTGGTGCTGCCGGGCTCGAAGACGTCGGACACCGCCCGGTTGACCCAGTCGGCGGAGGAGGTCTTCTCCCAGTTCTTCAGGTCCAGCTCGGGGGCGTTGGCCACGGCCAGCACCTGGCCGGTCTGCACGTCCATCACGATGGCGCTGCCGGTGCGGGCGCCGGTGGCGGCGACCTGCTCGGAGATCGCCTTCTGCGCGGCCCACTGGATGTCCCGGTCGATGGTGAGCCGCACGTCGCGGCCCTCCACCGGGGTCCGGATGGTGGTGTGGGTCATGGGGATCCGCTGGCCCTTGGCCCCGGTCTCGATGACCTGCTCGCCGTCCTGCCCGGCCAGGAGCTTGTCGTGCACGAGCTCCAGGCCGGTCAGCCCGTCGCCGTCGTCACCGACGAAGCCGAGCAGGGTGCCGGCGAGGTCGCCGCCGGGGTAGTCCCTGCGGTACTCATGCTTGCTGCCGACGCCCTTGAACTCGTGGCCCAGCACCTTCTCGGCCACGGCCGGGGTGACGCTCGCCACGGGCACGTAGCGCTTCTTCGGGTCGGCGAGCTTGGCCGCGATCTCCTCCTTCGGCCGGCCCAGGTCGGCGGCCAGCGCCGTCGCCACCCGGTCCCGCTGCGCGGCCGGGATGACCGAGGGGTCGACGAACAGCTCGCGCGCCTCGACCGTCAGCGCGAGCTCGTGGCCGTTGACGTCGGTGATCGAGCCGCGCCTGGCGGTGATCTTCTCGCCCCGGATGCGCTGCTCGGCCGCCTCCGCGGCGTACACCTTGGAGTCGAGGCCCTGGAGCTGCACCAGGCGCCCGGCGAAGATCGACAGCACGAAGGTCATGACGATCAGGCCGATGTTGATCCGCCTGTTCGGGTTGCCCAGGCGCAGTACGGCCGGCGGACGCGCCGGCGGCCGCGGCGGCCTGCCCCCCGGCGGGCGGCGCCCGGGAACGCGCGGCGCCCCGATCCGCAGCCCCTCCGGGCGTCCGGGATCGGTGTGCTCGCCGGCGCCCGGCCGCTGGGGCCGCGAGACGCGCCCGGACCGGGCCTCGGGCCCGTCAGAACGCGGCCTGCCGGACGGCTCCGGACGCGACGGCCTGCCCGGCCGTCCGGCCCTGCCCGGCGCCTCGGAGCGCGATGACCTGCCGGCGGCGTCGGAACGCGCCGCCCCGCCCGGACCCTCAGGGCGCCCGGACTTGCCGGACGGTTCGGGACGCGACGGCCGACCGGAGGCCTCCGGACGCGGGGACCTCCCGGACGGCTCGGAGCGCGACGGACGGCCGGAGCCGTCCGGACGCGACGGTCTTCCGGACGCCTCCGGACGCGACGGCCCGCCCGGGCCGTCGGAACGCGACCTGCCGGAACCATCGGGACGCCCCGGCCTGCCGGAACCGTCCGGACGTGACCTGCCGGGGCCCTCAGGACGCCCCGATCCTCCCGAGCCGTCGGAACGCGACCTGCCGGAACCATCGGAACGCCCCGCCCTGCCGGACGGCTCGGAGCGCGACGGACGGCCGGAGCCGTCCGGACGCGACGGTCTTCCGGACGGCTCCGGACGTGACGGCCCGCCCGGGCCGTCGGAACGCGACCTGCCGGAACCGTCGGGGCGCCCCGGCCTGCCGGACGGCTCGGAGCGCGACGGACGGCCGGGGCCGTCGGAGCGTGACGACCCTCCCGGGCCCTCGGAACGTCCGGGCCTGCCGGACGAGTCGGAACGTCCCGGCCTGCCCGGGGTGCCCCTGCCGTCGGCGGGACCGGGGCGCTTCGGCCGGGCGGAGCCGCCCTGGCCGCCGGAGCCGGAGGAGGCGGGTCTGGCGGGCCTGCCGGGGGGACCCTCGGGCCGCCCCTGCCCCTCGCCGCCGGGCCGGCCCTGACCTTCGGGACGGCCGGGGCCGCGGCGGCCGGATCCTCCGCGGCCCGGACCCGGGCCGCGGCCGCCGCTGTCCTTCATCGGCCCGTGCCCACCGGCTCCTGCCCCGCGGGCGTCCGGCCGGTGCCGGTGGAGTCGTCGGGGGTGATCACTTCAGCGCTCTCCCAGTCGGGCCGCTGCCCCTGGCCCGCGGCCTTCTCGGAGAGCGGGCCGGGCATCTCCAGCTGGAGGTTGCCGTTCTTCAGCACCTCCAGGTTCAGGCTGTGCTTCTTGATCTCGGCGCGCAGCTGGCTCTCCTGGAAGGAGCCCTGGGCCAGGACCGTGTTCAGCAGCAGCAGCGTGACCAGCCCGCCGCACAGCAGGCCGACCAGGAGCAGGATGAAGGGAGCCCGCGGCGCGCGTGCGCGCCGGGGCGCGCCGCTCCCGACCGGAGCCGGGGCCGCGACCGGGACCTGAGCCTCGACGGGACCCTGGGACGCGGGCCGGGTCGCGGGCGCGGTCTGGACCGGCCCGGGCCTGCGGCTCCGCGGATTCGCGCGGGGAACGCGAACGGGTCTCCCGCCACGGCCGGGCGCGGCGCGGCGGACGTCTGGCTCACTCCTCGTCAACTGCCTCACGGATCCTTTCTGCCGCCCTGCATCGGGCGGAGGCCGCCCGCGGGTTGCGGGCCACCTCCTCTTCGCTCGGGAGCTCGGCTCCCCTCGTCAAGAGCGCGAACCGCGGCTGGTGCTCCGGCAGCGGGACGGGCAGGCCCACCGGGCCGGTGTCCCTGGTCCGCGCGGTGAGGACCTGCTTGGTGAGCCGGTCCTCCAGGGAGTGGTAGGCGAGCACGACGACGCGCCCGCCGAGCGTCAGGGCGTCGAGTGCCGCGGGCAGCGCGCGCTCCAGGGCCGTCAACTCCGCGTTCACCTCGATCCTCAACGCCTGAAAAGTTCTCTTCGCGGGGTTTCCCCCGGTCCGTCGGGTAGCGGCAGGGATCGCCGTACGGACGATTTCCGCAAGCCGCTTGGTCGACGTTATGGCTTCCCTGCCCCTTTCCTTTGCGATTAGGTTCGCGACACGCGGGGCGAATCTTTCCTCGCCGTAGTCGCGCAGGATCCGGATCAGCTCGGGGACCGGATAGGTGTTGACGACCGTCTCGGCCGTCAGCTCCTGGTCCCGGTCCATCCGCATGTCCAGTGGGGCGTCGTAGGAGTAGGCGAAGCCGCGCTCGGCCTCGTCGAGCTGGGGCGAGGAGACGCCCAGGTCGAACAGGGCTCCGTCGATGCGGGGACGGCCCAGCCGGGCCAGGACCTCGCGGAGTTCGTCCGAGACGGCGCGCACCAGCGTGGTCCGGTCGGCGTACGGCGCCAGCCGGGCCGTGGAGCGCTCGATCGCGGTCGGGTCGCGGTCGATCCCGATGAGACGCAGCGAGGGGTGCGCGGCCAGCAGCGCCTCGGCGTGCCCGCCGAGACCGAGGTTGGCGTCGACGACGACGGGCTCGGGCCGGTCCAGCGCGGGAGCCAGCAGTTCCAGGACCCGCTCCAGCATCACGGGCACGTGCCCGCCCGCGGACCGGTCGGTCCCGTCAGCGGAGGCCCCGCCGGCGGGAACCCCGCCGGGCCCGTCCCCCGCGCCCGGAGCCTGGACGGACCTGTCGTTCTCGGCGCGCATGAAGCGCTACCCCCTCTTCCACCGCCTCACTCGCGAATATGCGGCGGATCCTCATCGGTGCGGTGCAGCCTTTTCCTGATCACGGGTGACCCCGATCGCGGGTGACGGAGCGACATCACGGGTGACAAAGCGACGCGGCGCCGTCAAGGCGCCGCGCGGCAGTGCACGGGGGCTGTCGGAAAAGGCTCTTACCGGCCCCCACTCCGGGCCGCCCGGCCAGGTCCCCATCCGCACCCGCGTATCCGCTCGCCACCTGACACCGGGGAAGGTGCATCAGCTGGCATGCGACTGGTTGCGGGTGGAGACCTCGCCGAACGACGTTCACCGATAAGTCGGCCGTGAAATCACAGAATCCCTGGCAGCACCTCCTCCGAAAGATCGGAGAAAGCCTGCTCCTGGTCGGCCAGATAGGTGTCCCAGGCCTGCGCGTCCCAGATCTCCAACCGGGTGTTGGCTCCGATGACCACGCAGTCACGTCGCAGGCTGGCGTATTCGCGCAGTGCCTGCGGGATGGTGATACGTCCTTGCTTGTCGGCGACCTCGTCAGACGCGCTGGCGAAGAAGACACGGCTGTAGTCCCGGACCGCCTTGGCGGTCACCGGCGCGGTGCGCAGAGCCTCGGTGATGCGCCTGAACTCCTCTACGGGAAAGACGTAGAGGCAGCGCTCCTGGCCTTTGGTGATCACCAGACCCTCCGCCAGCTCCTCACGGTACTTCGCCGGCAGGAACAGCCGTCCCTTGTCGTCGAGGCGCGGATGATGGGTGCCGAGGAACACCGGACCCACCTCCCGTGCCTAGCGGAGTGCTCAGTGCCGCACTGCTCCTCCACAGCCCCTGCCCTCCACTGCGCACCACCATACTCCACTTCTCTCCACCGTCAACTGATTCCACCCGTGTCCGCGCCCGAATTGGCCGATATTCCCCCAGGTCAGGAGGGGTGGAGCTGAGTGGGGTGGGTATAGGGACCCCCCACCTGCGACGGGCGTGTCGGGACGGCCGGGAAAGCCGGACGATCGCACGCCCGCCGGGACGGTGGTGGACAGTGGTGGAGGGAGGTGGGGCGGACAGTGGCGGAGGGGACCGGAGACCGGCCCGCACTGCGGGGCCGTACGCCTCCCGACAGGCCCATTAGGGGTGTCCGACCGGCCGTCGGGCGTTCACCCGAAAACGGATCCGATGACCGCATAAAGTCGCTCTGGAACCTGCAGAGTCGTAGTGTCGGTACTCACAATAGAAAAAGGGCCCCAAAGGCCCCGTTGTACTACGTACCCCCGGCGCGAAACCGCCGCACCCTCATGGAGGCCTGGTGGCAGTAACCCATGACGTCCCACCTCACCTCGACGATCTGGTCGCCACCGCGCACCGGATACGCGAGGCGATCGAGTCGGTCATCGAGGGCAAGAGCGACGTCGTGCGCCTGACCCTGACCGTTCTGCTCGCGGAGGGTCACCTGCTCATCGAGGATGTGCCCGGCGTGGGCAAGACCATGCTCGCCAAGGCGCTGGCACGATCCATCGACTGTCCGGTGCGCCGCGTGCAGTTCACCCCCGACCTGCTGCCGAGCGACATCACCGGCGTGAGCGCCTACAACCAGCAGACCCGGGAGTTCGAGTTCAAGCCGGGCCCGGTGTTCGCCAACATCGTGGTCGGCGACGAGATCAACCGCGCCTCGCCCAAGACGCAGTCGGCCCTGCTGGAGTGCATGGAGGAGCACCAGGTCACCGTCGACGGCACGACCTACCGGCTCGACTCGCCGTTCATGGTGATCGCCACCCAGAACCCGATCGAGATGGAGGGCACCTATCCCCTGCCCGAGGCGCAGCGCGACCGCTTCACCGCGCGGATCGCGATGGGGTACCCCGAGCCCGCCGCCGAGCTGGAGATGCTCGACGTGCACGGCGCCACCTCCCCGATCGACAAGCTGGAGCCGGTCGCCACGACCACCGAGGTCAAGGCGCTGATCGAGGCGGTGCGCGCGGTCTACGTCTCCCAGCCGATCAAGAAGTACGCGATCGACCTGGTGACGGCCACCCGGCACTCCCCGGACCTGCGCCTGGGCGCCTCGCCCCGCTCGACCCTGCAGCTCGTCCGCGCCGCCCGGGCCAACGCCGCGCTCGCCGGGCGCGACTACGTCATCCCCGACGACCTGCAGGCCCTGTGCGTGCCGGTCCTCGCCCACCGCCTGCTGCCCAGCGTCGAGGCGCAGGGCCAGCGCCGCCTGCCGGAGCAGGTGATCGCCGACCTGGTCCGCCGGGTGCCCGTCCCCGAGGCGCAGGCCAGATGAGCGGCCGATCCGGCGCTCCGCGGGCACGGGTCCGCACCACGCCGGACGGGGCGGTGCGGCGATGACGGGGCTGAAGGCGCTCACCGCCCGCGGCAGGTCCTTCCTCGCCTCGGGCACCGCGGCGCTGCTGTGCGCCTTCTTCCTGGGCGAGCACGACCTGCTCAGGGTCGGCGTGCTGATCGTCTCCCTGCCGCTGCTGGCCGCCATGGTGGTGGCCCGCACCCGCTACCGGCTCAGCTGCGCGCGGCGGCTGGACCCGCCCCGGGCCGAGGTGGGCAACGAGGCCACCGTGACCCTGCGCCTGGAGAACGTCACCCGTCTCCCGACCGGCCTGCTCATGATCGAGGACACCGTCCCGTACGCGCTCGGCGCCCGTCCCAGGTTCGTCCTGGACCGGGTGGAGCCGCGGGGCGTGCGGGAGATCGACTACCGGGTCCGCTCCGACCTGCGGGGCCGCTTCACCATCGGCCCCCTGTCGATCCGGATCAGCGACCCCTTCGGCCTGGTCGAGCTGACCCGGTCGTTCACCGTCAGCGACACCCTAGTGGTGACGCCCCAGGTGGTGGCGCTGCCCCACGTGCGCCTGTCGGGCGAGTGGACGGGCGGGGGCGACAGCCGTACCAGGAGCGTGGCGGCCGCGGGCGACGACGACGTCGCGCCGCGCGAGTACCGCCAGGGCGACGACCTGCGGCGGGTGCACTGGCGCTCGACCGCCAGGTACGGCGAGCTGATGGTCCGGCGCGAGGAGCAGCAGTGGCAGAGCCGGGGCGCTCTGCTGCTGGACACGCGCAGGTACGCGCACCGGGGCGAGGGACCGCGCTCCTCATTCGAGGTGGCGGTCTCGGCCGCGGCCTCCATCGGGGTGCACCTGGCCCACGAGGGTCTCGGGCTGCGGCTGGTCACCGACCAGGGCGCCGAGCACCTGACCGACAGCGGGCTGAGCTGGTCGCTGCTGGACACCCTCGCGGTGGTGCGGACCAGTTCGTCGCGCTCGCTGGAGTACGGCATCAGCGCGCTGCGGCAGGGCGGCGGCGACGGCCTGATCGTGGCCGTGCTCGGCGGCGTGACCGTCGAGGAGGCGCAGGCCCTGGCCAGGCTCAGGCACGGCAACGTGACCGGCGTGGCCGTCATGCTGGACGTGGCGGGCTGGGAGCGGCCCGACCTCGCCGACAACCAGGAGTACCGGGCGGCGCAGGCGGTGCTCGCCGGCGCGGGCTGGCGGATCGTACGGCTGCCCGCGGGCGCCTCGATCGCCGACACGTGGCCGGACGCCGCACAGCGAGGACGATTCGCACTCAGCGGGGGCGGCTCATGAGACTTCCCATCGCGGCGGGCGCGGCCACCGGAGCGGTCGCGCTCTCGCTCTATCCCCTGTTCCAGGAAGGCACCTGGTTCTGGGCGAGCCTCGGGATCATCCTCGTGGTCACCGGGGTCGGCATGCTGGCCAGCCGCTACACGGTGCCGAACGGGCTGGTCCCGGCGGCCCAGCTGGTGGCGGTCTGGATCTATCTGACCGCGGTGTTCGCCGGTGACGCCGCGTGGGCCAGGGTGGTGCCGACCAAGGAGTCGCTCATCGAGCTGGCCGGGCTGGCGGTCACCGGGTTCGCCGACATCCAGCGCTTCGCCGTCCCGGTCCCCGGCAACGCCGGGATCGTCCTGCTGACCTGCGCCGGCGTCGGCCTGATCGCCATACTGGTCGATCTGTTCGCGGTCCGGCTGCGGCGCAGCGCGCTGGCCGGGCTGCCGCTGCTGTCGCTGTTCGTGGTGCCCGCGTCGTTCATGGACGACCCGCTGAGCTGGCCGACGGTCGTCGTGGCCGCCCTGGGCTTCCTGGGCCTGCTGGCCGCCGACGGCCAGGAGCGGATCACGCACTGGGGCCGGGCCGTGCTGGTGCGCCGGGCCCCGTCCTTCGTCGCCCCCCGCCCGGCCGCGGAGAGCACGAACCTGCGCCTGTCGGGCAAGCGGGTCGGTTTCACCGCGATCATCCTGGCGATCCTGCTGCCCTCGCTGGTGCCCACCCTGGAGCCCGACCCGCTGTTCGGGTTCGGCGTGGGCAGCGGCAACGGCAGGGGCGGCGGCAACTCGATCAGCATCCCCAACCCCATGGTCAACCTGCGGGGAGAGCTCTCGCTGCCGGCCAACTCCACCGTCCTGACCTACGACACCAGTGACGGGGCGCCCCGCTACCTGCGGCTGTACTCGCTGGACATCTTCGACGGCGAGCAGTGGACGATGTCGCCCACCCAGGGCCGTCCGGAGGACCGGACCTTCGAGGGCCCGATGCCCCCGGCGCCCGGTCAGAGCCCGTCCATGCCCGCGGCCTCGGTGACCACCAACGTCTCGGTCAGCGACGAGGTGGAGAACATGAAGTTCTTGCCTCTGCCGTACCCGGCCAGCCAGGTCCAGATCGAGGGCGACTGGCGGCCCGACCGGGACACGCTCATGGTGTTCTCCACCCGGGACGACGCCCGCGGGCTGACCTACCGGGTCGTCAGCACCGAGCCCAAGCCCACCGCGGACCTGCTCAAGACCGTCGGGAACGCCCCGCAGCCGATCGGCGAGCGGTACCTGCGGCTGCCCGAGGACCTGCCGCCGGAGATCCGGCAGCTGGCCGAGGACCAGACCGACGCGAACGCCACCCCCTACGAGAAGGCGATCCAGCTCCAGGAGTTCTTCACCACCACGGGCGGGTTCACCTACAACCTGGCCACGCAGGGCCACGGCGGCCCCGCGCTGACGGACTTCCTGATCCGCAGCCGGGCCGGGTACTGCGAGCAGTTCGCCGCCTCGATGGCGGTGCTGGCCCGGGTCCTGGGCATCCCCTCGCGGGTCGCCGTCGGCTACACCGGCGGCGTCAACTACGCCGGGCAGTGGAACGTGGGCACCCGCGACTCCCACGCCTGGCCGGAGCTGTACTTCGAGGGCGCGGGCTGGCTGCGATTCGAGCCCACCCCGAACGGTCCCACCGGGCAGGGCAGCGCGACGCGCCCGCTCTACAGCCAGCCGGAGGTCACCACCGGCGGGGACGACGAGCCGACGGCGAGCCCCAGCTCGGCGCCGACCGGCTCCGACACCCCCGGCCAGTCGGCGGACACCCCGCGCAACCCGATGCTCGACCGCGAGCTCGGCGGCGCGGTCCTCCCGGTCGAGGAGGAGATGCCGCTGGCCGTGAAGATCGGCATCGGGGTCGTGGTCCTGCTGCTGATCGCCCTCATCCCCGGGATGATCCGCTGGCAGCTGCGGCTGCGCCGCCGCCGGGCCTACTCCAGGGACGCGGTGCAGGTGGAGACGGCGCAGGCGGAGGCGGCCCCGGGGTCGGCTCCCATCGTCGCGGTCAGGAGCAACCTCGGGCAGGCCACGGTGACGGCGGCCTGGGCGGAGCTCGACGACGCCCTGTGCGACTACGGCATGACGCGCCGGCCCAGTGAGAGCCCGCGGGCGCTGGCCCGGCGGCTGAGCGAGCAGTACGAGTTCGACTCCGAGGCCGCCGCCTCCATGGCGAAGATCGCCGAGGCGGTGGAGCGGATGCTCTTCGCCAGGACCCCGGCCCCGACGGGATCGTTCCGCGAGGACGTCCGGCGGGTACGGCGGGCGCTGGCGGCCACCGTGTCCCGGGGCAGGAGGATCCGGGCGGTGCTGCTGCCGCCGTCCACGCTGCTGCGGATGCGGGCGATGGGCGGCCGGGTGCTGGACGGCTTCGACCGCCTGGAGAACATCCGGCTGGGCCGCGCGGCACGCAGGAGCGCCTGACGGCGGGACCCGCGGGAAAGGCTGACAGGTCAGGGCCCGCCGTGCCGTCACCGGCACGGCGGGCCCTGGCGCGTCATCCCCCTCGCAGGGACCCGCCCGGTCCGCGGGGTGCCGGGGCGCGCGCGGCTGCCGGGCGGGTGAGGACCTGGGAAGTCGGCGAAGTGAACGCCTGGCTCATCATGTGAGCCGTCCCCCTGACGGGGGGCGGCTCACACGCGGTCGCGGATGCCGGAGAGGTCAGCGCTCGTCGTGACGACGGCGCCAGCGCTCTTCCATCCGCTCCATGAAGCCCTGGCGGGGACCGCCGCGGCGCTTCATCCTTCCTTCCGGCTGGCCGGGGGATGCGGTCGCGGTGTTCTCACCGAAACCGTTCATCCGCTTCCAGCTGGACAGACCCCACAGACACGCGGCGAGCATGACCACGAAACCGCCGACGCCGAGCGGGATGAGTTGAATCACGACGCCGACCATCAACAGGACGACGCCAAGGATGAAGCCGAGGGAGGCCTTCACCAGGCGGCGCTTGTAGTGGCTGCGCGGATCACTGATCCTTACGGTATTGGCCCACTTCGGGTCCTCGGCGTAGAGGGCCTGCTCGATCTGGTCGAGCAGGCGCTGCTCGTGCTCAGAGAGCGGCACGGCGCCTCCCAAGGACGGCCCCAGGACGGGGAAGACGGTGACGGACGACACGGGGTGTCCGAACCTCGCGGTCGGTTATCCCCAGAATACGAGGCTGTAGACGTAGACGAAAGAAAACGTCCAACGTAGTCCAAACCGGAGGTGACGTCATAGATCCATTCCATCAAACGGAGGGCGGACGAGGGAGGCCGGAAGTACCGCGTCACGACCGAATCTGCGGGCCGCTCTGTCCATCGCCCTTTCGGCCTCCCGCCAGCCCTTCTCGGGCTCTCCGAGGCTGAGCTGCCGGGCCGCCCCGTCGGCGGCGAGCAGGTTCTCCACCCGCACGCCGACCAGCCGGAGAGGCGTGTTCTCCAGGCCTGAGGCGGTGTACAGGTCGCAGGCGGTCGCGTAGATCTCCTGGGCGACGTCGGTCGATTCCCGCAGGGTCCGGGACCGTGACAGGGTCGTGAAGTCGGCCCGGCGGAGCTTGACGCTGACCGTGCGGCCGACGTGACCGCCCTCCCTCAGCCGGGCCGCGACGCGCTCGGACAGCCTCAGCAGCTCCCTGCGGATCTCCACCGGGTCGCCGATATCTGTGGCGAATGTCTCCTCGGCGCCGATGCTCTTGTCGGGCGTGTGCGGGGTGACGGGACGTTCGTCGCGGCCCCAGGCGAGCGCCGCCAGGTGGGTGCCGGCCGCGCGGCCGAGCGCCGCCGAGAGGGTCTCCACGGGGGTCCTGGCGAGGTCGCCGACCGTCTTGATGCCCAGGCGCACCAGAGTCTGCTCCGTGCGCTCCCCGACGCCCCACAGGGCCGCCACGGGCAGCGGGTGGAGGAAGTCGACCACCTGGTCGGCCGGGACGACGAACAGGCCGTCGGGCTTGCAGTGCCGCGAGGCCAGCTTGGCCACGAACTTGGTGCTCGCCACCCCGACCGAGCAGGTGATCCCGTGCTCGGCGACGACGCGCTCGCGGATCATGGCGGCGATCGCGGCCGGGGGGCCGAGCCTCCTGCGGGCCCCGGAGACGTCGAGGAACGCCTCGTCGGAGGCGATCGGCTCCACCTCGGGGGTGATGCTCCGGAAGATCTCCATGACGCTCCGGGAGACCCGGGAGTACTTCCCGTGGCTGGGCGGGATGATCACCGCCCGCGGGCAGAGGCGTCGGGCGCGGGTCATGGGCATCGCCGAGTGCACCCCGAACCTCCTGGCCTCGTAGGTGGCGCTGAGGACCACGCCCCGTCCGCCCGGCCAGCCGACGATGACCGGCAGGCCCCGCAGGTCGGGGCGCTCGCGCAGTTCGACGCTGGCGAAGAAGGCGTCCATGTCGACATGGAGGATCGGGCAACCGGTGTCATCGTCGCCCAGGCGGGCGTCCGGACGCGGCACCTGCTGTTTGCTCGACACGACGTCATCCTATGTGAACGCCTGTTCGATCCAAGCCTCACCGGTGGCCGAGGACGTGCAGCTGGGTGGCGATGTCCCGCAGGACCGGATGGGCGGCCGCCGCCTGCTCCAGGGCGACCAGCGCGGCCGCGGCGCCGGGCTCGCCGTCCAGCAGCCTGCTCGGCACCAGGTCGGCGAAGATCCGCACGCCGTGCACCTCTCCCGGACGGAACCCGGCCCCGGAGAGGAGCGCGAGCAGCGACTCGCGCGTGAAGCGCCGAGGCGTGGGGTCGCGGTCGCCCCAGCGGCCCTCGGGGTCGTCCAGGACCCGGAGAGCCTCCTCGAAACGCCCGGAGACCGAGCGGTGCAGCGCGGCGGCAAGGGGGTTGGCGGCCAGCACGCTGACCACGCCGCCCTCGCGCACCAGGCCCGCCATGGCGGCCAGGGCGCTGGCGGGGTCCTCGACGTACTCCAGCACGCTGTGGCACAGGACCAGGTCGGCGGTGTCGGGCGGCAGGAGCTCGCCCAGGTCCGCGGCGTCACCCTGCAGCGCCCGCACGCCCACCCCCGCCTCGGCCGCGCGGCGTTCCAGCGCGGCCAGCGAGTCGGGGCTGGGGTCGACGACGGTGACGGCGTGCCCGAGCTCGGCCAGGGGCACGGCGAACCCTCCGGTGCCGCCCCCCGCATCGACGATGTCAAGCCGGTCACGGCCGGTGGCGGCCACCCGGGCGGCCAGCGTCTCCCTCAGGACGTCCCAGACGACGGCGGTGCGGACGGCCGGGGTGCCCGAGTGCCGCGAGAGGCCTACGGCGTGCAACTTCGGTTCGCCTCCTCTTTAGGTGACCAGCCCAGCTTACGCCGCGCCGCCGTGCGAACCGTCCAGACGATCCGTACTCGCCGTTGGGCGAGTCTTTCCCGCCGGGCGATCCTCACTTGGGAGGAGGCGCAGTGAGAGCGCCGCAGAGGGTCGCAGTGGGCCGCAGTGGGCCGCAGAGGGAGCGCCGCAGGGGGCCCGCACCCCCCGCGGGCCTACAGCGCCAGAGAGGGCTTGAGCTGCTTGAAGCGGGCCATCAGGCCGTTGACGAACTGCGGCGACTCGTCCGTCGACAGCTCGGCGGCCAGGCCGACCCACTCGCTGATGACGACGCCCTCGGGGACGTCCGGCATCCACAGCAGCTCGTAGGTGCCGCCCCGCAGCAGGTTGCGGTCGACCGCGGGCATGCGGTCGAGCGTCCAGCCCTCGGCGTAGGTGGTGATCAGCTCGTCGATGCGCGCGCGGTGCCGGCACACTCCCTCGACGAGGGCGGCGGTGTACTCGTTGACGGGCGGTTCTTTCCGCTCCAGGCGCTCGGCGAGGACCTTGAGGGGGTCCTCGCCGCGGGCCTCTGCCTCGAACAGGATGTCCAGCGCGCGCCTGCGCGCCTTACCCCGTGCCGACATCAGGCGCGGCCGAGGTAATCGCCGGTGCGGGTGTCGACCTTGACCTTCTCGCCGGTCGTGATGAACAGCGGGACCTTGATCTCCGCGCCGGTCTCCAGCTTGGCCGGCTTGGTGCCGCCGGTGGAGCGGTCGCCCTGCAGGCCGGGCTCGGTCTCGGCGATGGTCAGCTCGACGGCCGCGGGCAGGTCGACGTAGAGCACGTTGCCCTCGTTGATCGCCACGGTGGCGAGCATGTTCTCCAGGAGGTAGTTGGCGGCGTCGCCGACCGCGGCCCGGGAGACGTGGAGCATGTCGTAGGTCTCGGTGTCCATGAAGACGAACTCGTCGCCGTCCATGTAGGAGAACTGCATCTCGCGCTTGTCGACGTTGGCCACCTCGACCTTGACGCCGGCGTTGAAGGTCTTGTCGACGACCTTGCCCGACAGCACGTTCTTCAGCTTGGTGCGCACGAACGCGCCGCCCTTGCCGGGCTTGACGTGCTGGAACTCCACCACCGTCCAGAGCTCACCGCCCTCGAGCTTGAGCACGAGGCCGTTTTTGAGGTCGTTCGTCGTCGCCACTGGTTTCTCCTGCGTACGGCCGCTCTTTAAAGGACAAGCAGCTCTTTGGTCGTCCGTGTGAGAAGCTCCGGTCCGTCCTCACGCGTCACGAGCGTGTCCTCGATGCGGACGCCGCCCCTGCCCTGCAGGTAAACCCCAGGCTCAACGGTGACCGGAACTCGATCGTCTAGTCTACCGTGCTCGCGCCGGGGCTCCGGCGTCACCGGGAACAGGAACGGCTCCTCGTGGATCTCCAGGCCGACGCCGTGGCCGAGGCCGTGGCCGAAGTGCCCGCCGTACCCCGCCTCGGTGATCACGTCGCGGGCCGCCGCGTCCACCTCGTGCGTGGCGGCGCCGGGCCGTACGGCGTGGCGACCGGCCCGCTGGGCGGCGCGGACCAGGTCGTACAGCTCGCGCTGCCAGGAGGCGGGCTCGCCGATCGCCACGGTCCGCGTCATGTCGGCGTGGTAGCCCGCGTACATGGCGCCGAAGTCCATCGTGACCAGATCCCCGCGCTCCAGCGGCCGGTCGGCGGGCGAGTGGTGCGGCACGGAGCCGTTGGGCCCGCCGGCCACGATCGTGTCGAAGGCGGGCTTGTCGGCGCCCAGCTCCGCCATCCGCGCCTCCAGCACCCTGGCGATCTCCCGCTCGGTCAGGCCGGGGCGCAGCATGGGCAGCACGTCGGCGAAGGCCTGGTCGGTGATGGCGCACGCGGTGCGCAGCAGGTCTATCTCGGTCTCGTCCTTGACCGTGCGCACCGACTCCACCAGCCCGGTGGTCCGCAGCAGTCCCTCCCCGAGCCGGAAGTAGTCGGCGACGGGCATGTGGTGGGCCTCGACCGCGACCCGGGAGGCGCGGGAGACCAGCGCCGCGGCGACGTCGCGCTCCTCGACCACCTCGACGCCTTCGCAGACCGCCCGCGCGGTCTCGGCGTAACGCGAGTCGGTGGCCAGCACGGCCGTGGCGTCCGCCCGGACGAGCACGGCCGCGTTGGAGCTGACCAGGCCGGTCAGATAGCGCACGTTGACGGCGCGGGAGACCAGGATCGCGTCGGCCTCGCGGGCGGAGAGCAGCGCGGCGACGCCCTCGCGGCGCCGGGCGTGGATGGCGGTCATGCCCGCATGCTATTGAGCGCGCCGCCGGGTGCGGCCAGCGGGCGGGCGGCGAGGACGCAGGCGTCGTCGTCGGGATTGGCGTGGTGGAGCTGCGCGAGCAGGTCCGCCAGGGGGTGCTCCCCGCCTTCCGCCGAGATGCGGTCGAGGGTGGCCACGACCGGGGCCAGTCCCTCCTCCATGGAGCGGTCGCGCTGCTCGATGAGCCCGTCGGTGTAGAACAGCAGCAGATCGCCGGGCCCGAGAGCGGTGGTGGCGGTGGCGTACCGCGCGTCGGGGAAAGCGCCCAGCAGGGGACCCGGCGGCCGGTCCAGCTCGGCGGTGACGCCGCCCCGGGTGCGCAGCGGCGTCGGATGGCCGGCCTGCGCCCACACCAGCTCCCCGGTGGACGGGTCGTAGCGGGCCACCGCGGCGGTCGCGGTGACCGGCATGCCGTCGGCCGCGGGGCTGCCGGAGTACAGCAGCCGGTTGAGGAAGGAGAGCAGCTCGGCGGGCCGGCTGGTGGTGGTGACGGTCAGGGCGTCCAGGGCGTGGCGCAGCCGGGCCATGGAGGCGGCGGCGTGCAGGCCGTGCCCGGCGACGTCGCCGACGGCGAGGATCACGCTGCCGTCACCGGCGACCGCGGCGTGGTACCAGTCGCCTCCGACCCGGCTGGCCTGCTCCGCGGGCAGGTAGCGTACGGCGAACCGCAGGCCGGGCAGGTCGACTGGGGCGTCGGGGACGGGCAGCACGATCTGCTGCAGCTGTACGGTGAGCCGGTGCTCGGCCGCCAGGCTCCGCCGTTGCTCGCGCAGTTGCCGCTCGATCTCGGTGAGCCGGGCGCGGCTGGTCTCGCGGGCGGTGACGTCCTGGATGATGCCGTAGACCTTGACCGGCCGCCCGCCGGAGTCACGGTCGGCGTCGGCGACGGTGCGGACGTGCTTGACCCGGTCGCCGATCCGGATCCGGTAGACCATGTCGACCGCTTCCCCGCGCCCGAACCGCTCGACGGCCTGCTGCCGCAACGGGATGTCCTCGGGCAGGGTGAGGGCCTCGCTCTCCTCGCTGGGCATAGGGCCGTCGGCGGGGTCGCGCTCGTAGATGCGGTACAGCCCCTCCGACCAGGTGACCTTCCCGGTGACCAGGTCCCACTCACCCCAGCCGAGGTTGCCCAGGCGTTCGGTGTGGGCTATGCGCTCGGACAGGCGCATCTCCTCGTCGTGGCGCACCCAGCTGTTGAGCAGCCCGTCACCGATCGGATGCACCCGGACGGTGAGGCTCACATCCGCCGGAGCCTGGTCGGCCGGGCTGACGTAGGAGATGGGGCCGACCTCCCGGGGCGTGCCGTCGGCGATCGCGTCACACCACGCCTCCCATACGGCCCCGCCCACGATGGTGGGGTAGATCTCGCTCACCCGGCGGCCCACGATCTGGGCGCCCCGCCGCCCGGACATGTCCACCACCGACGGGCTCACCGCCACGAACACGTAGTCCTCGATGTCCCCGGCGCCCCCTGCGTCCTGCGTGTCCCCGGCCTCCCCGATGCCCGCGCCGCCGGTGTCCGCGCTTTCGGCGCCCTGGTCCGCGATGCCCCGGTCCCCGGCGCCGGCGCCCGCCGGGCCGCCGGTCCCGCCGCGCACCGGCACCAGCAAGACGTGCCTTCCCGGCGTCACGTCGAGGACCTGCTGCACGAGGAGCGCCCAGTCGGCCGGAGCGGGCCGCGGGCCGGACACCGGCCGGCCGGGGTCGTGATCGGCACGGGGCGGCGCCCCGAAGGTCCCGTCGACCACGGCGCGGAGCCGGTCGGGGCCCGCCCGCATGCGGCTCTCGGCCGCCGCCAGGAGCTCCGCGGCCACCTCCTGCGCGGCGCGCCCCTGCTCGGCCGCCATCTCCAGCAGGTGGGCGTGCGCCTCGTCCACCCGGCATCCGGCCCGCCCGGCGAGCAACCCGGCCGCCCTGGCGAGCACGACGTCGGGACCGACCCGTGCCTGCTCGACCCTGGCGTCGATGTCGGCCAGGCGGTTCAGGTAATCCTGTCTCGACTCCATCAACCGGCCCAGACCTCTCCGTGACCTCTCCGGCGATCTCCGCCGATGCCCATGACCCGTCACCCGGGCCGGGACCGGGTGACTCCGGCTTCAGCTCAGGCTCAGGCGAGCTTGAACGCCGCCGGCCGCCGCCCGGCCACGGCGGTGCGGACGGTCTGCCCGATCCGGGCCGCGCCGGTGAAGCCGATCTCCCCGCGCGGCACCGCGTCCAGCGTGTCCTGCGCGGCCGTACCGATCAAGACCGCGTCCATGCACGCTCCTCCCTCCGGCCCTGACAGGCCCGGCAGCACGCGCGCAGGGGATGTGTGCGCACCGCGGCCCGGCCCGGGACCACGGCCGCCACCGGCCCGGTCCGGGCCTTGTGGCCATTGTCCTGCACCGGGTGGCCCCTGTCAGGGCGATCAGCCCTTGCGGCGGCTCCGGCCGCGCCGGCCTACTCCTCGAAGGCGTGCTCCAGGGATCGGATCACGTCCGGATCGATGAGGAAGCGCCGGTAGAGGTCCGTCACGCACAGGATGTTCTCCAGGTGGCCCGGAACGCCGGCCAGGCGCAGCCACCCGCTGGCCTGCGAGGTGGCGCGCATCGCGGCGACGAACGCCCCCAGGCCGGTCGAGTCGCAGAAGGTCAGCCCCTCCACGTCCAGGACGATGCGCGGGTTGCCCTTGACGACGAGTTCGTTGACGGCGTTCTTCAGCAGCGGGACGGACATCTTGTCCAGGTCACCGCTGACGGTGACCACGGCGCACCGGGGCCCGGCGTAGCGGGTGACGTGAACCGACAGCTCTCTGTTCACGGACTCCTCCTCGCCCGGGTGGCACGCCACGGGGCCGGCACCGTACCTCGATCAAGGTATCCACTCCGCGCCCGGCGGGACGGGCGAGTCGGGAAACACGTCCGCCGGAACCGGTGCGACCCGGCGGGCACCCCGGGAAGACAGTGAACGGGCGGAGCCGCAGAGGCCCCGCCCGTTCACTGTGACACGGAGTGGCCGCCCGGCCAAACCCGAGCGGATTTCACGCGTGTCCCCGGCCGGACGATCACGCGGTTCCGCCGCCCCGCACCTTCTTCAGCTTCTTGACCTTGGTCTTCGCCTTGGCATCCGGCTTGAGCTTGACCTTGGGAGCGGGCTTCGGCTTGGCCGCGGGAACCGGCTTCGGCTTGGCCGCGGGGACCGGCTTCGGGGCGGGGGTGGCGGGAGGGTTCACCGGCGTGACAGCGGGGCCCGCGCAGGTGTTCAGCAGCACCGAGACGGTGTTGGAGACGTAGTCCGCCGTCGCCATGTCGGCCTTGCCGTCGCCGTTGAAGTCGCTCAGCACGGGCTGCGTGGGGGCGTTGCCGGTGCCGTAGCCGACGGACGGCCGCAGCGTGCCGTCACCGGCGCCCGCGAACACCGACAGCGTGCCCGGGGTGTTCCCGGTCGCCACCACCACGTCGGTCCTGCCGTCGGCGGTGACGTCCCCCAGGGCGACGTCGCTGCGCGGCGTGCCCGCGGAGTAGAGCGTGGGCGTGTCGAACGTGCCGTCGCCGTTGCCTGGCAGCACGGACAGGCCGGTGCCCATGAACTCCGTCGCGACCAGGTCGTCGTGGCCGTCCCTGTCGAGGTCGCCCACGGCGACCTTCACGACGCCCGGCGCGGAGGGGACGGGGACCGGTGCCTGGAAGGCGCCGCCCCCGGCCCCCGGCAGGATGACGGCGGACCCCGACGGCATGCCCATCATGGAACCGCCGCGGACGGCCGCCAGGTCGGCGTGGCCGTCGCCGTCGAAGTCGCCCAGCGCGGGAGAGGAGATCGTTCCCGATCCCAGGGAGAGGAAGGGGTTCTGGGCGAAGGTGCCGTCACCGGCTCCCTCCAGCACCGTGATGTACGCGTTCGTGGTGGTGAACACGGAGACGGTGGTCTCGCTGCCGGTGACCGCCAGGTCGGCGTCGCCGTCCTGGTCGAAGTCGCTCGCCACGACACCGGAGGCGGTGCCCGTCACGGCGTAGGTGACGGCCGGCTGGAAGGTGCCGTCGCCGTCGCCGAGCAGCACCGAGACGTCGGCGGCGGAGTCGTGGGCCACCGCCAGGTCGGCGTCGCCGTCCCCGTTGAAGTCGCCCGCGGCGATCTGGACCGGCCGCACTCCGGTGGGGACGGGCGTGGCCGGCTGGAAGGAGCCGGTCCCGGTGCCGAGCAGCACCGACAGGGCGCCGGCGCCCGAGTCGGCCGTGACCAGGTCGCCTTCGCCGTCGCCGTTGAGGTCGGCCGTGACCAGGGCCCGCGGGCCGGCGCCGACCGGGTGGGCGACCGCGGTGGCGAAGCCGGGCGTCACGCAGGTGACGGGAACGACGGCCTGGGCGGGGGCGGCGGCGACCGCCAGCGCGCCGGAGGTCAGGGCGACCGCCGTGAGCAGCGAGGCGGCACGGCGGCGGCCGCTCCGCGGGGCGGTACGGCGGCCGGGCACGCCGGACGGCGAGGACTGGGGTGTGGCGTTCAAGGGAGCTCCTCCGTGAGCCGTTGGATGCTCGGCGCGCAGCCCTTCCTGGGCGCGACGTACGCGTCAAGCGGCGGTAACCCCCTTCATCGGCGGGCAAAGGACGATCTGAGGCTTTCCTCACAGCCGTTTCCCGGCTCCACTCACGCCCCGCCGTCTCTCTCACGTCCCGATGTCTCCCTCACGTCCCACCGGTTCCCGCACGACGGCTCCCGGTCCCGGCGGAGGGATCAGTAGTTCCCCTCCGCGACCTGGACCACGGTGAGCCCCAGGGAGCGCCACATCGCCACGACCCGCGACCGGTCCTCGATGACCGCGGCGACCTCGCGGAGGGCGAAGTGCTCCCGATAGACCTCGGCCTTCCAGACCGTGTCGGGCCGGCGGTCGCCGTTGGGCCGCAGCCACAGCCCCTCGGCGGCGTCGAGGTGCCCGACGTTGGCCCACAGCCAGCGCTCGGTGGCCCGGCGGGTCCTCTCCGGACGCCCCGACACGTACGCGATCGGGTGACCGGCGAGGATGAGCGCCCGGACGATCGCGACAACGGGAGGGTTCGGCAGGTCCTCCCCCACCCGGTCCCAGTCGTAGGGGCCGCGGTTCCCGCGCAGGGCGAGCGTGCCGTCGATGTCCACGATCCACACGGCGTCGCTCATGGTCACCCCCTGTGCGCACGGTCCCGGAGGGATGCGCGGGGGGATGCGCGGCGCCCTCCCGGCCGGCGGCCTCGGCGAGGCCCGCGGGCCTCATCATGGCCGCGGGGCGGCCGGACCGCCAGCGGGCCGCGCCCTCCCCCGGAACGGACGACGGGCCGGGCTTGTCACGGGCCGGACGCCCGGCGCGGGGTACCCACGGGCCGGGTTCTCAGCGCAGGGCGGCGATCAGGCGCTGTACGGCCTCCCGGTCGCCGTCTACGGTGACGCCGGTCGTCTCGGTTCCGCGGTACACCAGGGTGCGGATGCCGGCGACGTCGCCGGTGATGATCGCATCCGGGTACGGCGCCGGACCGCGCCGCATCGCCAGCCGCCCGGCTTCGACGGTCAGGGTCGCGCGGTCGTCGCCGACGCGCAGTTCGACCTCGATCGCCAGGTCCCCCGCCGCCTGCGGGTCGAAGGTCGTGCGCAGCGCCATCAGCAGGGCGTCGGGGCTCATCGGGCCTGCGGCGGTCCGCGGTCGGCGACGGCCCCACCGGCCGAGCGCGACGAGGACCGGTTCGAGGGCGGCGCCGTCCTCGGTGAGCTCGTAGACCGGGCCGCTTATCGGCGGTCCCGCCGTGGCGTGCCGGACGATGCCCGCCTGTTCGAGTTCCCTGAGCCGCTGGGACAGCACGTTCTGGCTCACGCCGTGCAGTCCTCGCACCAGGTCCCGGAAGCGTTTGGGGCCCAGCAGCAGCTCGCGGACGACCAGCAGCGCCCAGCGCTGACCGAGCACGTCGAGGGCTCGCGCGATGCCGCAGGGGTCGTCGTACGTTCCCACGGGACTCCTCTTTCAGTAGTTGTTACTCCTAAAATAGGAGTGTAGTGTCCAGGCCATGCGAACACTGATGATCGTAGAATTCGTGACACTGGACGGGGTCATGCAGGGCTTCTCCGGGCCCGACCAGGACGACCCGGGCTTCCGGCACGGCGGATGGGGTCTGCCGTACGCCGACCCGGTCGCCCAGCAGAGCGGGATCGAGAGCCAGAACACCACCACGGCCTACCTGTTCGGCAGGAAGACCTACCAGCTGCTGGCCGCCTTCTGGCCCCACCAGCCCCGGGAGAACGCCATGGCGGCCCACCTCAACGACACCCCCAAGTACGTCGCCACCCGCACGCTCACCTCGTTCGAGTGGCCGAACTCCTCCCGTCTCGAGGGTGAGCTGGCGCCCGCCGTACGGGCGCTGAAGGAGTCAGGCGAGGGCACCGTCGCGGTGCTCGGCAGCGGCGCGCTGACCCGGCAGCTGGTCGCCGAAGGGCTGGTCGACGCCTACACGCTCTTCGTCCACCCGCTGCTCCTCGGCAGCGGCGAGCGGCTCTTCCACACGCTCGACAAGCCGATCCCCCTGCGGTTCCAGGACGTGACGACGACCGACACCGGCGTACTGATCGTGAACTACACCGTGCAGTGACCGGTCGCCAGCCCGCATTCCGGAGGGACGGCGAACGGGCGGGAGCCTCAGAGGGCTCCCGCCCGTGAACCGGTTGCCCGTCAGTCTCAGGCGAGACCGTCAGCCTCGGGCGAGATACCGGAAGATCAGCCGTATGTCGTGGTCGACGGCCTCTTGCAGGGCCGCGTCGTTGATCTGGTCGTCCTTGTAGTGGGTCTTGCCGTTGCTGACCTTGCCCTCGATGTTCAGCAACGTCGTCGTGGTCTTGTAGCTGCCGTCGTCGGCGACCTCGTAGAAAACGTGCCCCCGCTTCGCCCTGTTGACCGTGAAATGACAATAGGTCCATTCCAGGCTGTCCGGTTTTTTCAGCGGGCTCTTCGTGATGGTGATGTGGGCGTCGTATTCCTCGCGGCCCTCCTTGAGGGTGAAGCCCTCGAGATAGAGCCAGGTGCCCTCGCCCTTCCCGTAGTTGGCCACGGGCTTGCCGATGTTCAGCGCGTTGAGCCCCAGCCCCTTGGCGAGGATCGCCTCCCAGCGCTCGATCGTCTTCGTGACGTCCGGCATCGCCGCTCCTTCCATGACCCATGCTCCGTCGCGTGGCATGTCCGAGATCGCGAGCTTTCTTGAGCGCCCCAGCCGCAATCGATGCAACCACGTAAACTTACCAGCGGCCCGTTTCCCTTACGAGAGCCCCCGGAAAACGGTCACCCACACCGTCATCAGTGGAAATGAATCATCGGCTTCGCCTCGGAATTCCCCGCACGGGCATCGGCACGTATTCTCCGATCGGCACCGGCCATAAACGGGACGCCGAATGACGACGAGCGGGCGGGAGCCGGAAAGGCTCCCGCCCGCTCGTTTCGGGGACGCGGCTCAGGCGGCTCAGGCGGAGACGAGCTCGCGCTCCCTGCCGGTCCCGCCCGTCTCGCCGGCGCCGGCCTCCGCGCGCTCCGCGGTGGTCTCGTCGAGGGGCTGCGGCGGGGCGTTGAAGACCGCCTCGTCCAGGCGGCCCTCCGAACGGCCGACCAGGACCGGGACCACCATCTGGCCCGTGACGTTGGTGGCGGTGCGGATCATGTCGAGGATCGGGTCGATGGCCAGCAGCAGGCCGACGCCCTCAAGCGGCAGGCCGAGCGTGCTGAGGGTCAGGGTCAGCATCACGATCGCGCCGGTCAGGCCCGCGGTGGCGGCGGAGCCGACCACGGAGACGAACGCGATCAGCAGGTAGTGGCCGAGGTCGAGCGGCAGGTCGAACACCTGGGCCACGAAGATCGCGGCCAGTGCCGGGTAGACCGCGGCGCAGCCGTCCATCTTGGTGGTCGCGCCGAACGGCACCGCGAAGGAGGCGTAGTCGCGGTCGACGCCGAGGCGCTCGGTGGTGACCCGCTGGGTCAGCGGCATGGTGCCGACCGAGGAGCGCGAGACGAAGGCCAGCTCGATGGCGGGCCAGGCGTTGCGGTAGAAGGTGAGCGGGCTGACCCTGCCCACCAGGGACAGCGCCACCGGGTAGATCACCAGCAGCACGACGGCGCAGCCGATGTAGACCCCGGCGCTGAGCTTGGCCAGCGGGGCAAGCAGGTCCCAGCCGTAGGTGGCCACGGACTTGCCGATCAGGCCCGCGGTGCCGATCGGGGCCAGGCGGATGACCCACCACAGGGCCTTCTGGACCAGCTCCAGGACCGAGCGGCTCAGGTTGAGGAACGGCTCGGCCTTCTCCCCGACCGCCATCGCGGCGGCACCGAGGACGACTCCCAGGAAGACGATCTGGAGGACGTTGAGCTCGGTGAAGGCGGTGACGATGTTGATCGGGACGATGCCGGTCAGGAAGTCGACCCAGGTCCCGGCGCCCTCCAGGTCCACGGCCTTGGCGCCCTCGGTGGAGATCGTGACGCCCCGGCCCGGGTTGATCAGCAGGCCCAGGCCGATGGCCGCGGCCACCGAGGCCAGCGACGTGATCATGAACCACATCAGCGTCTTGCCGGCGAGCCTGGCGGCCCCGCTGACGTTGCGCAGGTTGGCCACGCTCACCACGACGGCGGTGAAGACCAGCGGCGGGACGGCGAGCTTGAGGAGCTGGACGAAGATCTTGCCGACCTCGGTCAGCGTGTCGGCGAGCCAGACGACCTCACCGGCACGGGCGACGAACCCGAGCGCGGCGCCGACGACGAGACCCAGCAGCAACTGCAGGGAAAAGGAGAATCTCTTCACGAGCGTGACTTTCGAAAAAGGGCATGCCGGATCGCACACGGCCATGCGGATGAGAAAGGGAGGTCGAAAGCGCGGTCAGCGACAGAGATCGCCGTTGAGCCGGCACAGGTCGACATGCAGTCGCCCGACCAGCCGCACGAGCACCGGGGAGAACCTCACGGAGAGTTGGAACACCCCACCTGGGCACGCGATTCCACATCGGCCCTATGGCCCTGGTCACACTCGTTTCCGCCGCGGTGTGAGAGCCCTCGGCACGAAAGGTCTCAGCGTGGAAGACCTTGATATGAGACGTCTCGAGATGAGACGCGCAGGAGCTTCCCAGCCCCGGGACGGCCTGCGCGCCCGGCAGACCGTCACCACGCGAGAGGCGCGCGGTTCACTCACCAACCGGTTGGCCTGCCACTCAAGGCCTCGCCGCCCGGGACACTCTTCGCTTCGGGCTCACGGAGCCTCCGGGGGAGGACCTCGGCGGCGTCCTCCGGGAAGCCCTCGGGGTGGGGACGGCCGAGGACCGCGTACGCCTCGGAGTCGGCGTAGACCTCCGCGGTGGCCTTCCAGCCCGCGATCAGGGCACCCGGGGGGCGAACCGGCCGAGCTCGGCGCAGCCGTGGATCATCTCCACGAACTCCTTGCCGAACGCCGCCACCGCGTCGTCGGGCATCACTCTCGCCCAGGCGAACGCCTCGGAGATCGAGGTCTCCAGCATCCTCCGCCCTTCCTCCGTTCTCGTCAGGGCCGCCACGACATTTGAACTGGTTAGCAGGTCCGAGGAGACGGTGGCACCGAGCGATCTCCGTGCACGGAGAATGACGGAAGCGGGGTCCCGGCCGGGTGGCCGGGACCCCGCTTCGCGGAGGTCTGCCCGCCGGGCCCCTCAGGACCCGCGGGAGATCAGGAGGCGATCTCCTTGATCTTCTCGATGAGCCGGATGCGCTCCTCGTGCGTGCGGGCCAGCGGGGTGACGTTGACGGTCGTCACGCCCGACTCCCGCATCGCCTGGATGCGGTCGCGGACGAAGCCCTCCGAGCCGATCAGGGACATCGACTCCAGCAGCTCCTGCGGGACGAGCGCGGCGGCCTCGTCCTTCTTGCCGGACAGGTACAGCTCCTGGATCTGCTCGGCCTCCTTGTCGTAGCCGTAGCGCCGGGCCAGGTCGTTGTAGAAGTTCTTGCCCTTGGCGCCCATGCCGCCGATGTAGAGGGCGGCCATCGGGCGGCCCAGCTCCAGCCAGCCGGAGACGTCGTCGCCGATGGCCAGGCTCGCCTGGGCGATGACGTCCAGCTCGCCGAGGGAGGGGTCGCGCCTGGCCTTGCCGGCGGCGATCGAGGGGCCCCAGACGTCGGCGGCCTTCTCCGGCATGTAGAAGATCGGCTCCCAGCCCTCGGCGATCTCGGCGGCGAGCTCGACGTTCTTGGGGCCGATGGCGGCGATCACGACGGGGATGCGGTCGCGGACCGGGTGGTTGATGAGCTTGAGGGGCTTGCCCAGGCCGGTGCCCTGGTCGGCGGGGAGCGGGATCGTGTAGTGCTTGCCCTCGTAGGTGACGCGCTCGCGCTTCCAGACCTGGCGGCAGATCTCGATGACCTCGCGGGTACGGCCCAGCGGCGCGGTGTACGGCACGCCGTGGAAGCCCTCGATGACCTGCGGGCCGGAGGCGCCCAGGCCCAGGGTGAAGCGGCCGTCGGAGACGTAGTCCATGCCCGCGGCGGTCATGGCCAGCAGCGTCGGGGTGCGGGAGTAGACCGGCAGGATGCCCGAGGCGATCTGCAGCCGCTCGGTCTTGGCCGCGATGTAACCCATCTGGCTGACGGCGTCGAAGCTGTAGGCCTCGGCGACGAAGACGATGTCAAGGCCGGCCCTCTCGTAGTCGGCCAGTTCGGCCACCGTCTCCTTGAAGCCCCCCGAGTAGTTCAGTGCCATGCCGATGCGCATCGTGGTTCGTCCTTCCGCTCGCGCCCACAAAACCGAATGATGTTCCGTTGTCTCCGCAACAGAGAGGCTATCGAGTCGGCGGCCGAGCACCAAGCCCGGCTCCTCCCGTCACGCTCCCACCCCGGATCTCCCCCTCATGTTCGTCACCGTGCCCGCAGGGCGTGCCGGGGGCCGATAGCCTACGAATTTCGGGGAAGGGGATATATCCCCGACCCCTGGACGAAAGGCGAGAAGGAGGCACCCCTGAAACCGGTGATCATGGTGGTGGCGGGAGCGCTGGCCCTGATTCTCGGTGGGCACCGCCTCCTGCCCGAACTGGGGGGATTCACCCCGGTATTAGAGAGTCTGCTGCCCTGGCTGGGCGCCGCCGTACCCCTGCTGCTGATCGGCGCGCTGTTCACCAGGTCGTGGAAGACCGTCGCCGCGACGCTGGTCCCGGCGGCGGTGTGGGGCGTCATGTTCGGCCCCGCCGTACTGCGCACGGCGCCCGGCGGGCCGAGCGACGTGTCGGTCGCCACGCTCAACGTGGGCGTGACCAACGGCGACTCCGGCCATGCCGTACGGGCCGTGGCGCAGGGACGGGACCTGTTCGCCGCCCAGGAGCTGACCCCCGGCGGCCCGGCCGCCGAGGAGCTCGACCGCCACTTCCCGCACAAGGTGCAGATCAGCACGATCGGGCTGTGGAGCCGCTTCCCCATCCTCGACCACCGCGCCGTCGACGTCGGCCTGGACTGGACCCGGGCGCTGCGCGCCGTCGTCAGGACGCCCAAGGGGAAGATGACCGTCTACGTCATGCACCTCGCCTCGGCGCGCCCCGGCATGACGGCCCAGCGGGACATGACCCTGGCCCGCGCCCGGCAGCTCATCGAGAAGGACGACAGCGAGAACCTGTTGCTCCTGGGCGACCTGAACACCGCCACCACCGACCGCGAACGCTCCAGGCTGGTGCCGCCGCTCGCCGACGCCCACCAGGAGGCCGGATCCGGTTTCGGCTTCACCTGGCCGGCCTCCTTCCCGGTCACCCGGCCGGACCACATCCTCTACCGCGGGCTGACGGCGACCAGCGCGGGCGTCGAGCCCGCCGTCGGCAGCGACCACCGCGCCGCGGTGGCCTCGCTGCGCCTGTGACGGCCCCGCCCGAGACCCCCGACGTCGCAGGACCTGCCGCAGGGTCCGTCACAGGCCCGCCAGGTCCGCGGGGGTGTCGATGTCGGCGGGGTCGCCGACGTCGTCGCAGGGCACCTTGACCACCAGCTCGGGGTGGGCGCGCAGGAACGGCCGGGCCCCGACGTCGCCCACGGCCAGCTCGGCCACCTCCGCGAAACGATCCCGGGCGATCAGCACGGGGTTGCGCGGCGCCCCGCCGTACGTGGCGACGGCGACCTCGGCGCCCTCCCGCGCCGCCCGCACGAGCCGTTCGACCACCGGCACCCCGATGAGCGGCTGGTCCACCAGCGCGATCACCACGTGTCCGGCGTCCGGCGGCAGCGCGGCCAGCCCGACCCTCAGCGAGGAGCCCATCCCGGACTCCCAGCCGGGGTTGCGCACGACCACCGCCCCGCGCACCTGCACGGTCGCGGCGCCGAGCACCACCACCACCGGGTGGCAGCCGCCGTCGTGCAGCAGCCGGACCCCCCGGTCCACCAGCCTCTCCCCCCGGAACTCCACCAGCGCCTTGGGGGTGCCGAGCCGCGACCCCGACCCGGCCGCCAGCAGCAGTCCCGCGATCCCCGGTCTCATCCGGGCCTCCCCTCCCGTGGCCGCCGGGCGTACGGCCCCGCCAGCAGCCCGGCCAGCTCCTCGAAGGCGGCCAGGCTGTGCCCGGCCACGAAGTCGTCGACGTACGGCAGCGCGGCGCGCATGCCCGCGGTGAGCGGCTGGTAGCCGGGCTGCCCCTTGTGCGGGTTGACCCAGATCACCCTGTGCGCCGTACGGGACAGCCGGGCCATCTCCGCCGCGAGCAGCGAGACGTCACCGCGTTCCCAGCCGTCGGAGGCGATCACCACCGTCGCGCCCCGGGCGTCGCCCAGGGTCAGGAGCCTGCGCAGTTCCTCGCCCAGCCTGGTCCCGCCGCTCCAGTCCGGTACGGCGCGCGAGACGGCGTCCATCGCCGTGCCCGGGTCGCGGTGGCGCAGCTCGGCGGTCAGGCGGGTCAGGCGGGTGCCCGCGCTGAACGCCTCGGTGGCCCGGGGCTCGGACCTGACCAGCGCGTGGGCCAGGCGCAGCAGGGTGTCGGCGTAGGGCGTCATGGACCCGCTCACGTCCACCAGCAGCACGACGCGGCGCGGCCGGGTGCGGTGCGCGCGGTAGCGGAGCCTGGCGGTCTCCCCGCCGCGCCGCAGGGCCTCGCGGATCGTCCGGCGGGCGTCGAGGCGCCCCCGGCGCGAGGGCCTGAACAGGCGTGACTCGCGCCGCTCCCGCGGGGCGCGCAGCAGGGCCAGCAGCCGGTGTGCCTCGGCCAGCTCCGCCGCGCTCATCCGGGCCACGTCGCGGTGGCGCAGCACCTCCGTGGCGCTCGCCCCGGCGCTCAGTGCGGGCCGCTCCTCCTCCACCGCCCCGGTCTCGCGCGAGAGCAGGGCGGTGTGCCGGGTGACGACCACCGCGGCCGGCCGGGCCCGCCCGGCCCGCAGGCCGCCGAAGTAGGCGTGGAAGACCCGGTCGTAGCGGGGCAGGTCGTCGGCCGAGGCGCACAGGGTGAGCCGCCCGGCCCAGTAGACGTCGCCGGGCCGGGCGGCGTCCAGGTGCGACAGCGCGCGCATCATGTTCTGGGTGCGCTCGTGGTCGGCGGGCACCCCCGCGGCCCGGAGCGTCCTGGCGAAGCCCGTCATGACCGTGACCAGCTCCCCGGCCGTCATCCCCGCGGAACCTGCGCCCCGGCCACCCTGCACAGGACCGGCCTCCCGGCCGGCCTCCGCGGGACCGCCGTCCCGGCCTTCAGCCGCGCGGCTCACCGAAGAACCCGTTCGCCAGCACGGTCTCGTGGTCCTCTCGGTGCTTGAGCAGCGCGCCCAGCGTGGCGGCGGCCAGGCCGGGGTCCAGCTCCCGCGCGCCGAGCGTCAGCAGGGCCTCGGTCCAGTCGAGGCTCTCGGCGATCCCGGGCGGCTTGACCAGGCCCGCCTCGCGGAGCCGTCCGGCCGCCTTGGCGACCTGCTCGGCCAGGGTCTCCGAGCACCCGGGGAGCCTTCTGAGCAGGATCGCCACCTCCTGCTCGAAGGACGGGTGCTCCAGCCAGTGGTAGAGGCAGCGCCGCTTGAGCGCGTCGTGGACCTCGCGGGTGCGGTTGGAGGTCAGCACGACCACCGGCGGCTCCTGCGCGCGGATCGTGCCGAGCTCGGGGATGGAGATCGCGAAGTCGGACAGGACCTCCAGCAGGATCGCCTCGAACTCCACGTCGGCCCGGTCGATCTCATCGATCAGCAGCACGCAGGGCCGGGTCTCCAGCGCCCTCAGCAGGGGCCGGGCGATCAGGAAGCGCCGGTCGTAGACCTCGCCCTCCAGCCGGGCGGCGTCGGTGACGCCGCCGGCCTCGGCGGCCTTGAGATGCAGGAGCTGGCGGGCGAAGTCCCAGTCGTAGAGGACCTGCGGGCCGTCGAGCCCCTCGTAGCACTGCAGCCGGATCAGCGGCGCGTCCAGCACGGCGGCCAGCGTGCGGGCCAGCTCGGTCTTGCCGACCCCCGCCTCCCCCTCCAGGAACAGGGGCCTGCCCATCCGCAGGGCGAGGAAGGCCGCCGTGGCGAGCCCCTCACCGGCCAGGTAGGCCTCCCGGTCGAGCAGCTCCGCGAGCTGTCCGGGCGACTCGAGATCCGATGCCGTGATTGTCCGCCTCAGCACGACCTCAGGCTACGTCCCGGCGATCCCGCAGAGCCAGGGCACGCCCGCCTGGATGCGGCCAACGGTCGGCGTGGTCATCGCGGAATGATCGAGATCGGGTCAGAGCAGGGCGTATCCTCTCCCGGTGAGGTACCGGTCACTACAGATCAACACCCCGTCGAGGGTCGTCGTCTTCGCGTTCAGCGCGGTGATCCTCCTGGGTACGGCGCTGCTCTCGCTGCCCGTCGCAGTGGAGGGCGGCGAGCGGACCTCGTGGACCTCCGCCCTGTTCACCGCGGCCTCCGCGGTCTGCGTCACCGGCCTAGCCGTGCTCGACACCGCCGGGCACTGGTCGACCTTCGGCGAGGTCGTGATCCTGGTGCTGATCCAGATCGGCGGTTTCGGCATCATGTCGCTCGCCTCGATCCTGGCGCTGATCGTCTCGGGGAAGCTGGGGCTGCGCGCGCGGCTCAACACCCAGGCCGAGACCAAGACGCTGGGTCCGGGCGACGTCCGCCAGGTGATCGCGGGCGTCGCCAAGGTGACCCTGGTGGTGGAGGCTCTGACGGCCGCGGTCCTCACCGCCCGCTTCGTGATCGGATACGGCGAGCCGTTCGGCAGGGCCCTGTACCTGGGCGTCTTCCACGCGGTCTCGGCGTTCACCAACGCCGGGTTCGCCCTGTGGCCCGACAGCATCATGCGTTTCGTCGAGGATGTGTGGATCTGCCTGCCGCTGGCGCTGGCCGTGGTCGCCGGGGGCCTCGGCTTCCCCGTCTACGCGGTGCTGCGCAAGAACTGGCGGCGGCCCTCCCGGTGGTCGCTGCACGCCAAGATCACGCTGGGGATGACGGCGATCCTGCTGTTCGGCGGCGCCCTGGTCGTCACGATCCTGGAGTGGAACAACCCCAAGACGTTCGGCCCGCTCACCCCGGGCCTGCGCATCCTGGCCGGGTTCTTCCACAGCGCGATGACCCGCAGCGGCGGCCTGAACTCCGTCGACACCTCCCAGATGCACGAGAACACCTGGCTGGTCAGCGACGTGCTGATGTTCATCGGCGCGGGCAGCGCCAGCACCGGCGGCGGCATCAAGGTGACCACGTTCGCGCTGCTGGGCTACGTCATCCTGGCCGAGCTGCGCGGCGAGCCCGACGTCACGGCGGGCCGGCGGCGCATCTCCGAGCAGTTGCAGCGGCAGGCGCTGACGATCGCCCTGGCGAGTGTGGCCGCCGTGGTCTCGGGCACGTTGGTCATGATGATGCTCACACCCTTCACCCTCGACCGCGTACTGTTCGAGGTGGTCTCGGCGTTCGGCACGGTGGGCCTGTCCACGGGGATCACCGCCCAGGTCGGCCCCGCCGGGCACCTCGTCCTGACCGCCCTGATGTTCGTCGGGCGCCTGGGCCCGGTGACCCTCGGTGCCGCGCTCGCGCTGCACGTCCAGACCCGCAGGTTCCGCTATCCGGAGGAGCGACCCCTCGTTGGCTGACAAGAACAACCGCGGCGATGCGGTGGTGGTCATCGGTCTGGGACGGTTCGGCGGGGCGCTGGCCGCCGAGCTGGCCGCGCGGGACATCGAGGTGCTCGGCGTGGACAGCGACTCCCGGAACGTGCAGGAGTTCTCCGGGCAGCTCACCCACGTCGTCCAGGCCGACTCCACCGACCCCGACGCGATGGAGCAGCTGGGCATCGCCGAGTTCGGCCGGGCCGTGGTCGGCATCGGCACCAACATCGAGTCCAGCGTCCTGACCACCTCGATCCTGGTCGATCTCGGCGTGGCCGACATCTGGGCCAAGGCGATCAGCCACCAGCACGGCCGGATCCTGCGGCGGGTCGGCGCCCACCACGTGGTGCAGCCAGAGGCGGACATGGGCGAGCGGGTCGCCCACCTGGTCACCGGCCGGATGCTCGACTTCGTCGAGATCGACGAGGACTACGCCCTGGTCAAGACCAAGGCTCCGACCTGGGCCGACGGCAAGACGCTCGGCGAGCTGGGCATCCGCTCGACGTACGGCGTGACCATCGTCGGGATCAAGAAGTCCGGCTCCGGGTTCACCTACGCCACCTCGGACACCCTCGTCCAGCACGGCGACACCCTGCTCGTCGCGGGCGACACCGAGAAGACCGAGCGCTTCTCCGAGGAGACCTGAGCCGGGAGGTCACAGACCGGAGAGCCGCGGGCAGGACCGCAAAGCCCCGGGGACCCGGCCCGCCGCACCGGCACGCGGTCACGCCGCCACCGGCCGCGACGGGGTCAGGGTGGCGGGGTCGGGGAGCGGGGGTCAGCGGGAGTCGCCGGCCTCGCCGCGCTCGCGGATGAGCGCGGCCAGCTCCCGGACCTGGTGCACGGTCCGCTCCTTCTCCGAGCCCTGCAGGCCCATGGCCCCGATGGTCATCCCGTCGGAGAAGTCGATCTTCGCCCAGGGCTCGCTCTCGGTCAGGGTGACCGCGATCACCTCGGGCCACTCGTAGCGGTGCACCTTCAGGACGTTGAACAGGGTGATGCCGCGCTCGTCGGCCTCCACACGGCAGCGGCCCAGCAGGTGCAGCACCCAGGAGATCAGCCCGGCCAGCGCCACCACCGCGATCTTGTCGACGATCGTGAACGGCGGCGGCAGGAAGACCGCCATCGCCACGGCCCCCAGCATGAGCAGCACGGCCAGGCCGTACGCCACGATCGGGCCCACCTTCGGCCGCCACACGACGGGCAGGGCTGGCGCGGGGACCCTGTCGGAACTCACGGTGATCACTTTCCTCCGGGACTGCGGCCGGTCGGCCACCGGACGAAAAACCTACCGCACCCCCCGGCCGCCCTCCGCGCCGCCACCGTTCCCCGCGCGACGCCCGGCTCCGCAGGTCACACGGGAACCGGGCGCCCGGTCCGGATCACGCGGGAGCGAGGCCCTGGCGCAGGTCGCGCAGGAGCAGGGCCGTCTCCAGCGCGGCGACGGTGGCCTCGTACCCCTTGTCCTCGTGGCTGCCGGGCAGGCCGGACCGGTCGAGGGCCTGGTCCACCGTCTCGCAGGTGAGCACGCCGTTGCCGACCGGGGTCTCCTCGTCCAGGGCGATGCGGGTCAGCCCCGAGGTCACCGAGTCGCAGACGTAGTCGAAGTGGGCGGTCTCCCCGCGGATCACGGCCCCCAGGGCCACCACCGCGTCGCACCGGCGGGCCAGGGCCTGGGCCACGACCGGGATCTCCAGCGATCCGGCCACCCGGATCACGGTCGCGCTCGCGCCGCTGTCCTGGCTGGCCTGTACGGCGCGCGCCACGAGCTGGTCGGTGATCTTCTCGTGCCAGCGGGCGGCGACGATCCCGACCGTCAGTCCCCCGGCCTCGACGGCCTCCGCCCCCGGACGTCCCTGCCCGCTCATGCCCCTGCCCTCTCGTTGATGTCGTGGCCGAGGCGGTCGCGCTTGGCCAGCAGGTACTTCTCGTTGTACGGGTTCATCGCCACCGGCATCGGCTCGCGGCCCAGCACCTTGACGCCGTAGCCGTCCATGCCGCGCGTCTTGGCCGGGTTGTTGGTCAGCAGCCGGACCGACTTCACGCCCAGGTCGGCGAGCATCTGCCCGGCGTTGGAGAACTCGCGGGCGTCCACCGGCAGGCCCAGCTCCAGGTTCGCGTCGACGGTGTCGCTGCCGCCGTCCTGCAGGCCGTAGGCCCGCAGCTTGGCCAGCAGCCCGATCCCGCGCCCCTCGTGCCCACGCAGATAGACCACCACCCCGCGGCCCTCCTCGGAGATCCGCGCCATCGCGTGGTCCAGCTGCACCCCGCAGTCGCACCGCAGCGAGCCGAGCACGTCCCCGGTCAGGCACTCGGAGTGGGCCCGGACCAGGATGTCCTCCCCGTCGCCGAGCTCACCGTAGACCAGGGCCACGTGCTCGCCGCCGTCCAGGGCGCTGGAGTAGCCGTACGCGCGCCACATCCCGTAGCGGTTGGGGATCAGCGTCTCGGCGACCCGGGTCACCATCCGCTCGGTCCTGCGCCGGAACTCCACCAGCTGCTCGATGGAGACCAGCGCCAGGTCGTGCTCGTCGCAGAACACGCGCAGCTCCGGCAGGCGCTTCATGGTGCCGTCGTCGTTGACGACCTCGGCCAGCGCGCCCGCCGGGCTCAGCCCGGCCAGCCGGGCCAGGTCCACGGCCGCCTCGGTGTGCCCGCGCCGGGCCAGCACGCCGCCCTCGCGGTAGCGCAGCGGGAAGACGTGGCCGGGCCGGACCAGCTCGTAGGGCTCGGTCGCCGAGTCGCACAGGGTGCGGATGGTCCTGGCCCGGTCGGAGGCCGAGATGCCGGTGGTCACGCCGTCGCGGGCGTCCACGCTGATGGTGTAGGCGGTGCGCATGCGCTCGCGGTTGTCGTGCACCATCAGCGGCAGGCCGAGCCGGTCCAGGCTCTCCCCGGGCATCGAGACGCAGATGACGCCGCTGGTGTGCCGGATGGTGAAGGCCAGCAGCTCGGGCGTGGCCTTGGCCGCGGCGAAGATGATGTCGCCCTCGTTCTCGCGGTTCTCGTCGTCGACGACCACGACGGGCCTGCCGTCGCGGATGTCGGCGATCGCCCGCTCGATCGGGTCCAGCATGGTCGTCACACTGCCTCCTTGGGGACGAGCAGGGCCCGGGAGCGGTACTCCTTGAGCCAGTTGGCGAATCCGATGAGAACGAGCACGAAGAAGATGCCGTAGACGGCTCCGGAGACCACCAGCCCGGAGCTGAACGCCAGCGGCACGCCGACCAGGTCGACCGCGACCCAGATGATCCAGAAGTCGACCAGGGCCCGGCCCTGCGCCCAGGTGGCCACGGCGCTGCCCACGAAGATGTAGGCGTCGGCGGCGACGAGGGCGTACCCCTCGATCCCCGGCGTGTTCGCGGCCCACGACAGCTTGAAGAGGTAGAACAGCACGCCCACCACGGCGGTGCCGGCGATCATGGCCGCGACCAGCCCGAGGCGTTCACGCCCGGTCGCGGGCCGTACGGCCAGCTCCTGGCCGCCCTGGGTGCCGCGCGCCCACTTCCACCAGCCGTAGACGGCCAGCACGCCGAACATCACCTGCTTGAGCGCGTTGCCGGTGATGTGCGCGCTGATCGAGGCGATCAGCAGCAGCACCGAGCCGGTCAGCTGCACCGGCCAGGTCCAGATCGACTTGCGGATGGCCAGCAGCACGGTGGCCAGCGCGGCGATGTTGCCGACCAGGTCGGTCCACAGGACGTGGACCCCGAACAACTCGAATCCCGCTTCGGCCCAGTTCATGCCCGGCCTCCCGGGACGTAGGCGCCGACGAGCTTCTCCACGTGCTTGGCGATCACGTCGACCTCGAGGTTGACCGGGTCGCCGGGCTGCTTGGCGCCCAGGGTGGTCAGCTCCAGGGTGGTCGGGATCAGGCTGACCGAGAACGACTCGTCGTCCACCCCGGCCACGGTGAGGCTGACGCCGTCCACCGCGATGGAGCCCTTCTCGACCACGTAGCGGTTCAGCCCGGCCGGCAGCGAGATCCGCACGACCTCCCAGTGCTCGGCCGGCTCCCGCGACAGCAGCTCACCGGTGCCGTCCACGTGGCCCTGCACGATGTGCCCGCCGAGGCGCTGGTCGGCGCGGACGGCGCGCTCGAGGTTGACCCGCGAGCCGGGTCGCAGCGCCCCCAGGCTGCTGCGGTCCAGGGTCTCCTTCATCACGTCGGCGGTGAACACCTCGCCGTCGACGTCCACCACGGTCAGGCAGACGCCGTTGACGGCGATCGAGTCGCCGTGCCCGGCGTCGGCGGTGACCACCTTGCCGCGCACGGCCAGCCTGGCGGCGTCCCGCAACGGCTCGACGGAGGATATCTCCCCCAGCTCTTCGATGATTCCGGTGAACATGATCACTTCTCCTTCAGTGGTGCCGGCCGGGCGGTCAGACGCAGGTCCGGCCCGATGGGGGTGACATCCTCAAGCTCCAGGCGGTGGATCCCGGCGATCGTCGTGACGCCCGCCGGGCCGAGCGCGGCGGCGCCCTCGCCCAGGAGCGCCGGGGCGAGATAGCCGACGACCCGGTCGAGCAGGCCCTCCCGCACGAAGGAGCCCGCCAGGGTGGGCCCGCCCTCCAGCAGCGCGCTGACGACCTGGCGGCGGTGCAGCTCGGCCAGGAGCGCGTGCAGGTCGATCCCGTACGGCTCCCGCCGCGGCAGCCGTACCACCTCGGCCGCCCCGTCGGCTCCGAGCCGGCCCAGTTCCTTGGCCCTGGCCTCCAGCTCCGTCGCGCGGGCGTCGTGGGCGACCGCCACCAGCGTGGGGGCGCCGCCGTCCAAGACCCGGGCCGAGACCGGGGTCCGGCCGTCGCTGTCGACGATCACGCGCAGCAGGCGCCGCCCCGCGCCGGGATCGGGGGCGTCGCCGGACGGGCGGGCGGTGAGCCGGGGGTCGTCGGCCAGGACGGTGCCCACGCCCGCGATGATCGCGTCCGCTCCGGCCCGGAGACGGTGCACGTCGGCGCGGGACTCGGGCGAGGTGATCCACTGGCTGGTGCCGTCGGCGGCGGCGGAGCGGCCGTCCAGCGTGGCGGCGTACTTCCAGGTGAGGTGGGGGCGGCCCAGCCGCACCGAGGTCAGCCACTCGGCGTTGCCCCGTTCGGCCTCCTCGGCGAGCACGCCGGACTCGACGACGACGCCGTGCGCGCGCAGCCGGCCGGCCCCGCCGGCGGCCACCGGGTTGGGGTCGCCGACCGCCACGACGACGCGGGCGACGCCCGCCTCCAGCAGGGCGGCCGAGCAGGGCCCGGTCCGGCCGGTGTGGTCGCACGGTTCGAGGGTGACGTAGGCGGTGCCGCCGCGGGCCCGCTCTCCGGCGGCGCGCAGCGCGACCACCTCGGCGTGCGGCCCTCCGGCGTAGGCGTGGAACCCCTCTCCGGCGACGCGTCCGGAGGCGTCCAGGACGACGCAGCCGACGACGGGGTTCGGGCTGGTGGTGCCGTGTCCGCGCGCGGCCAGCTCGACGGCCCTGCGCATGTGGGCCAGGTCGGCCGCGCGCCCGGCGGGCGGCGGCTCGTCGCGGGGGATCGGCTGACTCAACCCGGGTCTCCTACTCGCCAGTAGCTTTCTGCCACGGCGGGCCCCGGGGACGACGGGTGCACAGATCCCGTCAGCGGAGGGTGCCTGGACGGCACTCTCCGCTCGCGCGCTTCCTCCCATCCGGACTTTAACCGTCGGTCCCGGAATTTCACCGGGTCAACCGGTCGATGGCTTCGACCGGGTCGCGGACTTTAACCGCCGGTTCGGAATTTCACCGACCCCGGAGCACGCAGCTCTGTTTCGTTGGTCGCGCGCCGCACAGGGCTCGCTCCCGTTTATCAGTGTGCCACGCCCGGCAAACCGGACGGAACAGGTCTTAGCATATGGACCAAGCGAGCGCTTGGTCAACGCTTCGGGCGGGTAACCGCCACTCCCAGAATGCGAACACACCGGGTGGGCGGCCGTTACTTCCAGAATGCGAACATGCCGGACGGACCTCGCTCCCGCACCGGACGCAGGCACCCTGCCCCCGCGCCGGACGGTCGCGCCTCATTCCAGCACCGGACGACCGCGTCTCATTCCCGCCCCGTCGTCATCGCCGTGCGGGAAGCGGAGGCGGGCGCGCCTCACTCCGCGATCCTGAAGTGCTCGACGAGCCTGTCGCAGGTCTGGCGTGCCGTCGCCACCTGGCCCGACAGTTCCTTGACCGCCTCGACGCCCAGGCCGCCCTCCCCCGGCTCCGGCGCGCACAGGTGCTCCTCCATCACCACGAGCCGCTGCGCCAGATCGGCGGCCAGCTCCGCCCCCCTGACGTCGTCCTCACTCCGCCCCGCCATGCGCTGCAGCAGGTTCGCCTGCTCCCTCAGCTGCCGGTTCTTGCGGTGGAGGTCGAGGAACACCTGGACCTTGGCGCGCAGCACCCACGGGTCGAACGGTTTGGTGAGGAAGTCGACCGCCCCGGCGACGTATCCGCGGAAGGTGTGGCTGGGGTCGCCGTCGGCCCCCGTCAGGAAGATGATGGCCACATCCTTGGTCTGGTCGAGGCGCTTGATGTGGGAGGCCGTCTCGAAGCCGTCCATGCCCGGCATCACCACGTCGAGCAGCACCAGCGCGAAGTCGTCGCGCAGCAGGGCCTTCATCGCCTCCGCGCCGGACCGGGCGCGCACGAGCGTCTTGCGCAGCGGGTTCAGGATCGCCTCCAGGGCGACCAGGTTGGCCTCGTGGTCGTCGACCAGGAGGATCCGCTCCCTGCCCATCATCACCGGACCCCCTCGGACGCCCCGTCCAGGCACTCGCACATCACGTCGAGAAGGTGGTCCACGTCGACGGGTTTGGGCACGTAGGCCGAGGCCCCGCAGGCGATGGTCTTCTCCCGGTCGCCGGGCATCGCCTTGGCGGTCAGGGCGACGATGGGCAACCGGTCGAAGCGGGGCATCGCACGGATCGCCTCGATCGTCTCGTAACCGTCCATCTCCGGCATCATCACGTCCATGAGCACCAGATCGACCTCCCCCTCACTCTCCAGCCTGTCGATGCCCTCCCGGCCGTTCTCGGCGTAGATCACATCCATGCCGAGCCGCCCGAGCATGTGGGCGAGGGCGTAGACGTTGCGCACGTCGTCGTCGACGATGAGCACCCGCCTGCCCTTGAGGACCGTGCCCGCGCTCCCCCGCTGCAGGTCGCTCAGCCGGGTCAGCGAGCGCCACGGATCGTCGCCGTTCTCGACGTGCCCCGTCGTCCAGGCGGCCTCGGTCTCGGCCGGGCCGAGACGCGCCGCCGACCCCTGGGGCTGCTCGCCGTTCTTGGCCGGGAGACCCTCCGGCCCGCCGGCTGCCTGCTCCTGCTCGTCGCCGCCGGAGAGCGGACCGGCGTATCGGGGGGCCACGTAGAACGTGAACGTGCTGCCGACGCCGAGCCTGCTCTGCGCGCGGATCTCCCCGCCGAGGATCCGGGCGATCTCCCTGCTGATCGACAGGCCCAGGCCGGTCCCGCCGTACTTGCGGCTGGTGGTCCCGTCGGCCTGCTGGAAGGCGCCGAAGATCAGTGGGAGCTTGTCCGCCGCGATCCCGATGCCGGTGTCGCTCACCGAGAAGGCGATCACGTCGTCGGACCCCCGCAGCGACTCCTCCTCGAACTCCACGCCCTCGGCGCGCTCGACGCAGAGCCGTACCTCGCCGGCCGAGGTGAACTTGACCGCGTTGGACAGCAGGTTGCGCAGGATCTGCTGGATCCTGCGCTCGTCGGCGTACAGGGTCCTGGGGACGCCCGGGCCCACGTGGACCTGGAAGACCAGTCCCCGGTCGACCGTCAGCGGCCGGAACGTCGCCTCGACGTACTCCAGCAGCTTGGTCAGCGGCAGCGTCTGCGGGCGCACGTCCATCCGGCCCGCCTCGATCTTGGACAGGTCGAGGATGTCGTTGATCAGCTGGAGCAGGTCGCTGCCGGACTGGTAGATGGTCGTGGCGAACTCGACCTCCTGCGACCCGAGCCTGCCCTCGGGGTTGTCGGCCAGCAGCCGCGCCAGGATGAGCAGGCTGTTGAGGGGGGTCCGCAGCTCGTGGGACATGTTGGCCAGGAACTCGGACTTGTAGCGCGAGGAGGTGGCCAGCAGGTGCGCCTTCTCCTCCAGGGAGGCGTTGGAGCGCCGCAGCTCCGCCTGCTGGCGCTGCAGCTCGTTGGAGCGTTCCTGGAGCTGCTGGGTCAGCCGCTGCGACTCCGACAGCAGGGCCTCGGTGCGGGAGTTGGCGATGATCGTGTTGATCGCCACCCCGATGGTGACCACGAACTGGTCGAAGAAGGCCAGGTGGACGTCGCTGAACCGGTTGAAGGAGGCCAGCTCGATGACCCCGAGGACCTGGTCCTCGAACAGGATCGGCAGGATCACCACGCTGGCCGGGCTGGCCTCGCCGAGCCCGGAGGCGATCTTGATGTAGTCGGGCGGGACCTCGTTGATCAGGATGCGCTTCTTCTCCACCGCGGCCTGGCCGACGAGCCCGTCGCCGAAGACCATCGGCTCGGTCACCATCGCCGCCTGGGCGGAGCCGTACCCGGCGATCATACGGAGCACCGCCTCGCCCCGGCCCCCCTGCTCGGCCAGGAAGAAGGTGCCGTACTGCGCCGACACCAGCGGGGTGATCTCGTTGAGCAGCAGGTCGGCGACCTCCATCAGGTCGCGGTGCCCCTGCATGAGGCCCGCGATGCGGGCGAGGTTGCTCTCCAGCCAGTCCTTGGCCCGGGTGGTCTCGCGCAGGTTGGCCACCATCAGGTTGACGTTGTTCTTGAGCTCGGCGACCTCCCCCTTCGCCTCCAGCGAGATCGACCGGCTCATGTCGCCCTGGGCCACCGCGCTGGCCACCTCGGCGATCGCGCGGACCTGGGTGGTCAGGTTGCCCGCCAGCTCGTTGACGTTCTTGGTCAGGCGCTCCCACGTGCCGTACACGCCCTCGACCTCGGCCTGACCGCCCAGCCTGCCCTCGCTGCCGACCTCGCGGGCCACGCGGGTCACCTCCGAGGAGAAGGACGAGAGCGTGTCGACCATGGTGTTGATCGTGGTCTTCAGCTCCAGGATCTCGCCGCGGGCGTCGACGTCGATCTTCTTGCTCAGGTCGCCGTTGGCCACCGCGGTGGCG
>NZ_BOOJ01000069.1 GCF_016863175.1 Paraplanobispora siamensis | reverse complement strand
CCCGAGATCCGGGGAACCGGAGTCCGCGTCCACCGGCGCCGAGTATCCGACGATGTCGATGTTCCCCCGCGACCAGCTGTTCTCCTTGATGCGGTCTCCGCTGTTGCCCTCGATGGTGTAGACGGTGCTGCCGTTGGCGGACTTGACGATCCCGACGTGGTCGATGTTGCCGCTCTGGTCCCAGTCGAAGACGATCGCGTCGCCCGGCTGGGGGGTGTACCCGCTCGCCCGGGTGTGCCAGGTGCCGTACTTGACGCCGTAGTCCTTGAAGGAGCTGGCCCAGCCGGTGAGCGTGCCCCCGCCGCCCTCGGGGACGTCGGCGTGCCGGACGCCGGCGTTCTTCCAGACGTACTTGGCGAAGTCCGCGCACCAGTCGCTGTTGCGCCACTGGACCCCGTCGGTGGCGGGGCATCCGGAGGCGGGCTTCCAGGACCGGAAGTACCCGGTGTAGTAGTTGCAGCCGCTGCCCATCGGCTGTTCGTGGTTGCGCGAGCCGTTGCCCAGCTGGCTCTGGGCGACGGAGACGATCGCGGCGCGCGACACGGCGGCGGCCGGCGTGGCGGTGGCGACGATCAGCCCCGACCCCAGCAGGGCCGTGGCGGCCGCCCCCGCACCGAGGCTGCGCAGCATGCGCGGTCCGCCGTTCGGCCTGGTGCGGGTATCCGGTGCGTTCATGGGCCTTCCTCTCCAAGGGTGCCGATCTATGGGAGAAAGGCTGGGCCCGGGCGCTCCAAGTTCTCTGGAACACCGCTCCAGCGCCGCCTATAGGGCGCAGACGGTTCCACTGGAGGTGCCGGGGTGCTATCAACTTCCTTACAAGGTCATTTACGACCGCCGCAGGGAGGACCGTTGGAGTTCCGTCTGCTCGGTCCGGTCGAGGTGTGGCACGGTGAGCGGCGCCTCTCCCTGGGCGGCCCGAAACCCCGCACCCTCCTGGCCGCCCTGCTGCTGGACTCCGGCAGGGTGGTCTCCAGCGAACGTCTGGTGGACGTGTTGTGGGGGGAGGAACCCCCGGCGAGCGCCCCGGCGCTCGTCCAGACGTACGTCTACGGGCTGCGCCGCCGGCTGGCCGAGGCCGGCCGGGAGAACGTGATCGAGACCCGGCCGCCGGGTTACCTCATCCGGCTCGGGCCGGGGGAGCTGGATGTGGAGACCTTCGAGCGGAGGGTCGCCGCCGGACGCCGCCACGCCGCCGAGGGCGCCCACGCCGCCGCCGTCCGGGAACTGGAGGCGGCGCTGGGGCTGTGGCGGGGGACGGCCCTGGGCGGGGTGGACCACGCGTTGCGCGGCGAGGCCGAGCGGCTGGAGGAGACCCGCCTGTCGGTCCTGGAGGAGCGGGTCGAGGCCGAGTTGGCCCTGGGCCGGGAGTCGGAGGCGGTCGGCGAGCTGACCGAGCTCGTCAGGCGGCACCCCACCCGTGAGCGCCTGCGTGCCCAGCTGATGAAGGCCCTGTACCGGCTGGGGCGCCAGACGGACGCGATGGACGTCTACCACCGGGGGCGACGGGCCCTGGCCGAGGAACTGGGCGTCGATCCCGGCGTGGAGCTGCGGCGGCTGTACGAGGCGATGGTGCGGGCCGACCCCGCGTTGATCCCGGTCCCCTCGCGGATCCCGGCCCCCTCACCGGTCCCGGCACCGCAGCCGGACGAGCCCGCGCCCGCCTCCATGCCGTCCCCCTCCATGCCGTCCCCCTCCATGCCGTCCGCCGCCGCACCGTCCACCACACCCGTCGCCGTCCCGGACGGCGTTCCCGGGCACCTCCCCCGGGGCGTGGCCGACTTCACCGGCCGGGACAAGCAGCTCGCCGAGCTGACCGCGGTGCTCACCTCGCCCAGCGAGGCGGTGCCGGTGTGCGTCATCTCCGGCAAGGGCGGGGTGGGCAAGTCCGCGCTCGCGGTCAGGGCCGCCCACGAGGTGGCCGGGGCCTACCCCGACGGCCAGCTCTACGCCGACCTGCGGGGCGTCACCGAGTCGCCCGCGCCGCCCCTGGAGGTGCTGGGACGGTTCCTGCGCGCTCTCGGGGTCCCGCCCACCGCGATCCCCGACACCCTCCAGGAGAGGATCGACGCCTACCGCAGCGTCCTGTCGGGCCGCCGGCTGCTCGTCGTCCTCGACGACGCGGGCGCCGAGCGGCAGGTCCGCCCGCTGCTGCCGGGCAGCCGCACCTGCGCCGTGCTGATCACCGCGCGCCGCAGGCTGACGGGCCTGGACGGGGTGCGGCTGACCGATCTCGACGTCTTCGACGCCGCCACCGCCGTCGACCTGCTCGGCCGCATCGCCGGGCGCGAGCGCGTGCACGCCGAGCAGGAGGCCGCCGAACGCATCGTCCTGCTGTGCGGGCGCCTGCCGCTGGCTCTGCGTACGGCCGGCGCCCGGCTGGCCGCCCGCCCCCACTGGTCGCTCGCGACGCTGGCCGCGCGCCTGGCCGACGAGCGCCGCCGTCTCGACGAGCTCACCGCCGGGGACCTGGAGGTGCGGGCCAGCGTGGCACTGAGCTACCACGGCCTCGACGAGACGGCGAAGACGGCCTTTCGCAGGCTGGGTGCGCTGGGGGTGCCCGACTTCGCGTCCTGGGTCGCCGGGGCGCTGCTGGAGGTGCCCGAGCCGGTGGGCGAGGAGGTCGTGGAGCGGCTGATGGACGCCCAGCTCATCGACTACGTCACCGCCGACGCCGTCGGCCAGAGCCGCTACCGGCTGCACGACCTGCTGCGGGTGTACGCCGCCGAGCGGGCGGAGGCCGAGGAGCCCTTCGAGGAGCGCGCGGCGGCGATGACCCGCGTCCTGGGCGGGTGGCTGTGGCTGATCACGCACGCCGCGGCCGCGAGCCCGTCGGGCGCGCCCGCCCTGCGGCGCGGCTACACCACCGCCAGGCCCGTCGGCCCGGAGGTGTCGGAGCGTGTGGCGCGGGACATGACGGCGTGGTTCCGCGCGGAGGCCCCCGCGCTCGTCGTGGCCGTGGAGCGCGCGGCCGCGATGGGCCTGCACGAGGTGACGTGCGAGGTGGCCGCCGCGCTGTGCTCCTCGTCGTTCTCCGTGGACACCCGCTTCGAGGAGTGGCGGCGCACCCACGAGTCCGCTCTGGAGGCCGCCAGGCGGGCCGGGGACCCCCTGGCCGAGGCCACTCTGCTGGTGGGGCTGGGCCAGCTCCGCTCCCGGCAGGACCGCTATCCGGAGGCGCGGGCGTTCTTCCGGCAGGCCCTCCCACTGCTGCGGCGGGGCGGTGATGTGCACGGGGAGACGGTGGCCGTGGCGGGGATCGGGACCGCCTGCCGGGAGCAGGGGGACCTGCCGCAGGCACTGGTCCACCTGCGCCGGGCGGGCGAGGCCTTCCGGTCGCTCGGCGACGACGCCGGCATCGGCTACGTCGACCGGCTGGCCGGGTCCGTGCTGCTCGAACAGGGTGACTTCGAGGCGGCGCTGTCACTGCTGGACGACGCGCTGGCCGCCTTCCGGCGACTGGGCAGCAAGCGGGGTGAGGGCATCACTCTGCGCTCGATCGGGCTCGTCCACCGCGCCTCGGGCGACCTCGGCCTGGCCGAGGAGCTGTCCCTGCGGGCACTGACCCTGCTGCGTGAGGCGGGTGACCCGCTGATGGCGGCCTACGCGCTCCAGTCCCTCGCCAAGACCCGTGTCCGGCTCGGCGACGACGCCGCCGCCCTGTCCGACCTCGTCGAGGCGCTGGGCGTGTGCGAGCAGCACGACGACCGCTTCGGGGCGGGACTCGTCCAGCGGACCATCGGGGAGCTTCACCTGGCCCACGGACGGTACGACCTCGCGCGGGACCACCTCGGCCGGTCCCTGGCGGTGTGGGACGGGCTGGACCTGCCGCTGTTCCGCGCGCGCACCATGCGCGACCTGGCGGCCGTCCACGAGGCGACCGGGGACGGCGCGGGCGCCGCCTCCCTGCGCGCCGAGGCCGTCGGTGTCTTCTCCGCGTTCGGGACACGCGAGTACGGCGAGCTCACCGGCCGCCGCGACGGTGCCCTTGGTGCGTTTCTGTAGGGAACTTCTAGACCGCCCTCCGACCCTGGAGGGGACCTGATCCGCCGCCGCGAGCGCGTCCGGACCGGCCGCCCGCGGGCGGACTTCCCTCCAGCCCGAGGAGAAGAACAACATGCCGGAAATCGTTCTCATGTCGGATCCTCGTGTCGCCGCGATACCGGTCGAGGAGCGGGGCGAACCGCTCGTGGACCTGCGGTCGGTCCCCGGCCTCCTCCTGGACCGGCGCCTGGCCGACCCCGAGGGCGCCTACGCCCACCTGCGACGGGGACACGTGGAGCGGCTCCTGCGCGCCCAGGGGAACCTGCCCGGCGGGCTGCGGCTGCTCATCGTCGAGGGGTACCGCCCGCTGGCGCTGCAGGAGCGGTACTTCTCCGCCTACGCCGCCAAGCTGAGCGCCGCCAACCCCGGCTGGTCGCAGGAGCACGTCTACGTGCAGGCCAGCCGTTCGCTGTCCCCTCCGCACATCGGCCCGCACGTCTGCGGCGCCGCGGTGGACCTCACCCTGTGCACGCCGGACGGCCGGGAGCTCGACATGGGTACGGAGGTCAACGCCAGCCCCGAGGAGAGCGGCGGCGCCTGCTACACGGCCGCGGGCGGCATCTCCGCCGAGGCCCGGGCCAACCGGGAGGTGCTCGGCGGGGTCCTGCGGGAGGCGGGGTTCGTCAACTATCCCACCGAGTGGTGGCACTGGTCCTACGGCGACCGCTACTGGGCCCTGGTCACCTCGGCCCCGGCGGCCCTGCACGGCCAGCTCGACTGGCCGCCGGTCGCGCGGGCGGGCTGACCCCGGGCGGGCCGCGGTCCCGCGGGCCGGGCACGGCCGGTCGCGCGGCGTCGGACGCGACCGGCCGTCACTGCCGTCAGGCGCGAGCGGCGACCAGGTCCGTCAGGCGCGGCCGGCCGCCATGTCCGTCAGGCGGGCCAGGATCCGGTCGCCGCACACGCGGACGCCGTCGTGCTCCCACTCGCTGGTCACCCAGGCCCGCACGTTGCCGACGGCGCGGGCGGTCTCCATGGACAGGCGCTCGTCGACGTACATGTCGTCGTAGTAGACGGCGGCGGCCACCGGGACCTCGTTGGCCGCCAGCCGTGCCGGGTCGTAGAGGGCGGGCCAGTCACCGGTCTCGGCGAGGATCTCGGCGACGGCCTTGAAGGGGCGCAGGCAGGCGATCTCGTCGAACATCCACGGGTAGATCATCTCCCCGGTGGGCAGCAGCGGCTTGGCGTCCTCGGCGAACTCCTCCGGCAGCAGCCGGTGCGCCGACCAGGCGGTGGGGGCGCCCTGGGCGTAGATCGACTCGTGCAGGACCGCGTAGAGGGGGTTGCCGACGAACCCGGTGGCCGTCATGACCTCGTAGCGGAAGGCGTCGGACAGCTCACCGCCGCTCCAGGCCCCCTCCAGGAGCCAGTGCAGGTGCTCGGCCCCGTCGCCGGTCCCCAGGCGCATGCCGAGGGTCTGCAGGCGGCGCGTGCTCAGCACGTCCCCGTCGGGCAGCCGCGTCTCGTGGTGGCGCACGTGGTCGGCGATCGCCTGCAGGCGGGCGGCGTCGCCGGGATAGCGGGCGAAGAAGCGCTCGGCCTTCTCGCGGACCCGGGGGTAGGTGCGGGCGTAGACCTCGTCGGCGGTGGCCGTAAGGCCGGGCAGGCCGCCGGTGACGTAGCAGGCCTTGAGCCCCTCGGGCGCCCGCGACAGGTAGGTCATCGTGATGAACCCGCCGTAGCTCTGGCCGAGGGTCTCCCACGGCCGGTCGCCGCAGAGCTCGCGCCGGATCAGCTCGGCGTCGGCCACGATCGAGTCGGCGCGGAAGTGCCTCAGGTATCCGGCGGCCTCCGCGGCGGAGCCGGCGGAGAAGGCGTCCGCGCCGGGAAGGTCCTCGGCGGAGCCGGGCTCGGGAGCCTGCGGGACGGACCCGGGCAGGGTGGCGGCCGTGACGGGGGTGCTGCGTCCGGTCCCCCGCTGGTCGAGCAGGAGCACCCGGTGGGTCTTCAGCGCGTGTCCCAGCCAGCCCCCGGCCGACACCGGCCGGGGCGAGCTGCCGCCGGGACCGCCCTGCAGGTACAGCAGCCAGGGCAGGTCCTCTCCCCGCCGGGCCGGATCGACCACTTCCCGGGCGAAGACCTCGATCAGCGCCCCGCCGGGGTCTGCGTGGTCGAGGGGGACGGTGAAGACGTGGTCGGTGAGGGCGGCACCGGGCAGCAGGACGGTCACCCGCGAAACGGTACACGTCCCCCGGAGGGGAGCCCGGCTCAACCGCTCACCTGGACCGTCCGGGGCGGGCACTGATACGCTCCCAAGCGAGCGCTTGGTTTCGTACGGCCCGCCGTACCCGGAGCTCGGCACGGGACACACGGAGACGACCGCCAGGGGACGCCGATGAAGTTCTCGACCTTCCACCTCTTCCACCGGTTCGACGGCCAGAGCTTCAAGGAGGTCTACGACTATCACCTGGAGCTGGCGGAACTCGCCGAGGAACTGGGATTCACCGGGGTGCGGCTGGCCGAGCACCACTTCCGCGACTACGGGGTGGTGCCGAACCTGTTCACCATGCTGTCCCACCTGGCCGCGCGCACCGAACGGCTGCGCCTGGGCACCGGCATCGTGGTGCTGCCGCTGCACAACCCGGTCCACGTCGCCGAGGAGGCGGCCATGGTGGACCTGCTGTCCGGCGGGCGGCTGGAGCTGGGCATCGGGCGCGGCTACCAGAGCTTCGAGTTCGAGGGCTTCGGCATCGACCTGGCCGAGGCCCGCGACCGTTTCAACGAGGCGCTGGAGATGATCCTCGGCCTGTGGACCAGCCCCGTCTTCCGGCACGAGGGCAAGTTCTACCGGACCGGCACCGAGGTCGAGCTGGTCCCCCGGCCCGCCCAGGCCCCGCACCCGCCGATCCACGTGGCCGCGGTCTCCCCGGAGACGGTGACCATGTACGCCGAGCGCGGCCTGCCCGTGCTGGCCGACCCCGCCGCGCCGTTCCGCAAGGTGGTCAAGGCCGCCGAGACCTGGCGGGAGACCGCGGAGCGGGCCGGGCACGACGTGGCCGCGGCGGAGCTGGTCGTCGCCCGCAGCGTCTACGTCGCGCCGACCGCCGAGCAGGCCCGCGAGGACCAGGCCCGCTTCGAGGCGATGTTCGACCGCAAGCGGATCTTCAACGAGAAGAGCGCGCCGATCGACCCGAAGACCGGAAAGGCCGCCCAGGGCTTCGAGTACTACCAGGACCGCTACCTCAAGGGCGGCACGGTCTCCAACGACTTCCGCTGGGAGCAACTGGAGGTGATCGGCGACCCGGAGCGGGTGATCGGTCAGATCAAGCTCCTGGAGGAGGCCGGGTTCGCCAACCTGCTGTGCGACTTCGGCAGCACCCGGCCGATGCCGCTGGACGACATGAAGAAGGTCATGCGGTTCTTCGCCGCAGAGGTCATGCCCGCGTTCCAGTAATCCCCCCGTCCCAGGAGGCGCGATGATCCACCAGCTGACCCTGTCCGACGTCCTCGCCGAGCACGCCCGCAGCCGCCCGCAGGTGACGGCGGTGGTGGACGGCGAGCTGCGGCTCACCTATCCCGAGCTCGACCGGCGGGTCACCCGCCTGGCGAACGCGCTGGCCGCGCGGGGGGTCGCGGCCGGGGAGCGGGTGCTGTGGCTCGGCCAGAACTCCCACGCCGTGCTGGAGCTGCTGCTGGCCTCCTCCCGGCTCGGCGCGATCTTCTGCCCGGCCAATTGGCGGCAGTCCGCCGACGAGCTGGCGTTCGTGCTGGACGACCTGGCGCCGAAGGCCGTGGTCTGGGAGCGCTCCGAGACCGCCGCCCCGCTCAGCGGCGAGGACTGGATCCCGGCCGGTGACGGCTACGAGGCGTTCCTGGCCGGCGGGTCCGACGAGCCGCGCGCCCCGGGTGACGTGGCGGACGAGGCGGCCGACGACACGGCCCCGGTCCTCGCGCTCTACACCGCCGCCTTCGACGGCCGCCCGAACGCGGCCCTGCTCAGCAGCGCCGCGCTGGTCGCGCACAGCACCTCGCTGCTGGTCGTGCGGCAGATGGAGCCGGGGTTCACCTTCCTCAACAACGGCCCGCTGTTCCACGTCGGCACGATGATGTTCTGCCTGGCCACGTTCCAGATCGGCGGGACCAACGTGTTCACCCCGGCCTTCGACGCCGAGGAGGTCTGCCGCCTCGTCGACGCGGAGAAGGTCACCCAGGCGTTCCTGTTCGGGCAGATGATCGACGCCGTGGTGGCCGCCAACGCGGGCGGCAAGTACGACCTGTCCTCGCTGCGCTTCATCTCCCACTCCGAGGAGTGGGACGCGATGACGACCGTGGACGACTCGCCGTGGTGCCGTTCCAAGATGGGCGGGTACGGCCAGACCGAGGTGGGCGGCATGCTGACCTTCCTCGGACTGGCGCCGGGAGCCGCCGGGTTCGCCGGGCGGCCCTCGCCGCTGGTCCAGGTCCGCATCCTGGCCGCCGACGGGACCGAGGTCCCGCCGGGCGAGGTGGGCGAGATCTGCGCCCGCGGCAAGTCGCTCTTCTCCGGATACTTCAACAGGCCGGAGCTGAACGAGGCCAAGACCCGCGGCGGCTGGCACCACACCGGCGACCTCGGCCGCCGCGAGCCCGACGGCACGATCACCTTCATCGGCCCACGGCTGCGCATGATCAAGTCCGGGAACGAGAACGTCTACCCGGCCGAGGTCGAGCGGGCGCTGAAGACCCACCCGGCCGTCGCCGACGCCGCCGTCATCGGCGTGCCCGACGAGAAGTGGCACCAGGCCGTCAAGGCCGTCGTGGTGCTCAAGGACGGGCGGACCGCCTCGGCCGAGGAGATCGTCGAACACGTGAAGGGGGCGCTCGCCTCCTACAAGAAGCCGCGCCACGTCGACTTCGCGGAGTCCATCCCGAAGAAGGGCTTCACCCCCGACTACGACGCCCTCGACGCCGCCCACGGCGGCGGCGGCTATCCCGGCTCCTGACCCCGGTCCCCGGCCCCTCGCCGGCCGCACGCGGGCGTCCGCGTGCGGCCGGCGAGGTGACGGCTCACCCGGTCGTCTCCTCCGGCCTCGCGATCGCGGGCAAGGGCGTCGTGACGGCCTCTTCGTCCGGCGGCTCGGCGGCGGTGCCGGTTTCGTCCAGGGGACGGTCAGCGGATCTCACGTCACGGGTTTCCATGAATTCCCGGATGCCTGCCGCGAAGACCCTTCCGGGGCTTTTCACATTTCTTCTCGAAACGAGTTTCTCCAATCTTTCGAGGCGTCGCTCGACGTCTCCCCTGGCCATTGTCGACAACTCCCTTCTCGGCCGGCGCGACCGCGGGCCGCGCGCTGATCCAGTGGCTAACCTGCCGCACGGCGGACATGCGTAATCCAATGACCGCTCAAAGTGTCGTACCGGCGGCGCGGCCAGTAGTGAAATACTGCAGCCTGCCGCGCCGGGGACACGGCCTTTCTGAAAAAATGCAGTTTCCGGCGCCGGTCACAGGATCGCGAGCGGGTTCACGGGACTGCCGGTGCCCCCCTCGATTTTGAGGGGGGCCGCGACGAAGACGAAGTCCCGGCCCGTACGGCCCGCGCACGCCGTGCCCAGCTCCTCCAGCCAGAGCATCTCGGCCAGGTGGACGCCGTGCCGCCACAGCAGGATCAGGTGCAGGTCGTCATCCAGCCCCTCGTCGGCGAGCTGACGGGCGTTGAGGCCGCCGATGGCGGCGTTGTCGGAGGCGACCACGGCCACGTCCCTGGCCGCCAGCCAGCGTCCCCCGTCCGCGGACAGACCCGGCTGGCCGGACCAGTACTCCTGCGGGGAGCTCTCCCAGGCCAGCGGCCAGCCGGTGCGGATCACGGCCACGTCGCCGGGCCGTACGTCGTCCTCGATCTCCGCCAGCAGGTCCCCGGAGATCCGGAAGTCGGCGGGCAGGCGGTCCAGGCCCAGGTGCCGGGGGACGTCGAACAGGACCCCGCGGGCCACGACGCCGCCGGCGTGCTCGATGCCGCAGCGGGTCGCGCCGTACGACCTGACGCGGGCGGCGGGATGGCCGTTGTAGAGCTCCTCGCCCGCCCACATGTGGCACAGCGCGTCCATGTGGGTCGTCGTGCCGTGCGGGGTGACGACGACGGCGTCGTCGGCCATGCGGAGCCCGGCGCCCACGGGCCTGGTGCCGGCCGCGTAGTCGGCGCCGTCGACCGACATGAAGTGCTGCGGCAGCGGGCGGCCCCGCAGGTGCGGGACCGTCGTGGGGGCGGGCGAGGAGGTGGCGCCCCTGATCGGCATGGCCAGGCTGATCACCTGACCGGTGACCGCAGCGGTCAGCGCGGCCAGGACGGTGGCGGGAGTCAGGAGGTTCAGCGTGCCGCGTTGATCGTCTGGGCCGAAGCGGCCCCAGTTGTTAGGCTCTGTAACCAAGCGATTGCTCACATTCTTGAGGACGGGTCATGACGGCGGACGGCCAGATCGGGGAAGACGCGGGGACCACGACGAGCGGGTGGTGCGACCCCCGCTTCTCCCGGGTCCGCGAGGTGTTCGACGGGCACTTCGCCGACGGCGAGGAGCTGGGCGCGGCGTTCGCGGTCTACCTGGACGGCGAGCCGGTGGTGGACCTGTGGGGCGGCGTCGCCGACCGGCACACCGGGCGCGCGTGGGATGAGCACACCCCCGCGCTGGCCTACTCCTGCACCAAGGCGGTGACCGCGACGGCCGGGCTGCTGCTGGCCGAGCGCGGGCTGCTCGACGTGACCGCGCCGGTCTCCGACCTCTGGCCGGAGTTCGGGCGGCGGGGCAAGGAGCGGATCACCGTCGAGCACCTGTTCACCCACCAGGCGGGGCTGCCGGTGATCGAGGAGCCGGTCCCGGTGGAGGAGTTCGAGGACCACCCGGCCATCGCCGCCCGGCTGGCCGCCCAGGAGCCGATCTGGGAGCCGGGCACCGCGCACGGCTACCACGCGCTGACCTACGGGTTCCTGCTCGGCGAGGTGATCCGCCGGGTGTCGGGCAAGAGCGTGGGCGAGATCGTGGCCACCGAGATCGCCGGGCCGCTCGGCCTGGAGCTGTGGCTCGGGGCCCCGGAAGAAGTGGCGGCGCGGGCGGCCCGCCTGTCCGCCGGCAGGCGGGCGAAGCCCGAGGACGCCCGAAGGGAGAGCGGCGCCGGGGCGTCCGGCGCGGCCGGATCGCCCGGGACCTCGGAGGCGTCCGGCGCCGGGATGTCCGGAGCCTCGCAGCTGCCCGCTCCCCCGGAGACCGACGCCGGGGCGGGCGCGCCCTCCACCGCGGCCCAGTTCCCCGGGCAGGGGCCGGGCGACCCGATCTACGAGATGGCCAAGGCCTCCCTGGACAAGAACAGCCTGATGAACAGGGCCCTGGGCAACCCGCCGGTCCACAAGCTGCGCGGCGGCGGCAACCACCCGGTGATCCTGCGGGCGGGCTGGCCGGCGATGGGCGCCGTCACCACGGCCCGGGGTCTGGCCGGTTTCTACCGGGAGCTGGTCGCCGGGCGGATCCTGCGTCCCGAGACGCTCCGCGACGCCATGCGGCGCCGCGTCCACGGCCCCGACCGGGTGCTGTTCATCGACAGCTCCTTCGGGCTGGGCTACATGCGCCCGGCCCTGACCTTCCTCACCCCCGCCAGGGGCGCCGAGACCGCCTTCGGCCACACCGGCATGGGCGGGTTCCTCGGCCTGGGCGACGTGGAGCACGGGCTGGCCATGGGCTACACCATGAACAAGATGGCCGACGCCGTCTCCGGCAGCATGCGCGCCTACCGCCTGGCCGAGGCCGTCTACGACGCGCTCGCCTGACATGCCCCGCGGCCCGTTCACTGCATCGTGACGCCGCCGCTGACCGACAGGGTCTGGCCGGTGACGTAGGCCGCCCTGTCGGTGCACAGGTACGCGACGAGCCCGGCGACGTCCTCGGGGGTGCCGAGGCGGCGCAGCGGGATGCCCCGGGCGATCTTGTCGACCAGTCCCGGCTTCTCGGCGTCGATCCTGCGCAGCATCGGGGTGTCCGTCGGACCCGGGCAGACCACGTTCGAGGTCACGTTCGCCCTGGCCGCCTCGCGGGCGAGGGTCTTGGCCAGGCCGAACAGGCCCGCCTTGGTCGCCGCGTAGGCGCCCTCGCCTCCGGAGCCGGCCCGCGCGCCGTCCGAGGAGACGAAGACCAGGCGGCCCCATCCGCGCTCGGTCATGCCGGGCAGCAGGAGCTTGGTGAGCAGCATCGGGGCCCGCAGGTTGACCCGCCACATCAGGTCCCAGCCCGCCGGGTCGCCGGTGACGAACGGCTCCACGATCGAGATCCCGGCGTTGTGCACCAGGATGTCCACCGGCCCCACCCGGGCGCAGAACTCCTCGATGGAGGCCGGGTCGGCCAGGTCCACCGCCAGGTGCGTGGCCCGCGCCCCGCTCCCGGCATCCGGCCCGTCCCCGGGTCGCATCCCCGCTCCGTCCCCGGATCGCGTCCCCGCTCCGTCCCCGGATCGCGTCCCCGCTCCGTCCCCGGATCGCGTCCCCGCTCTCTCCCCGGGCCCTCCCTCCGCGCCGTCCCCGGCCCCCGCCCCGGGCGTGGGACGGGCGGCGTTCAGCGCGGCGGCGGTCGCGGCGGCGGCGGGCTCGTCGACGTCGGCGACCACGACGCGGGCGCCCAGCGAGACGAGGTCCCGGCAGACGGCGGCGCCGATGGCCCCGGCCCCGCCGGTGACGACGGCGGTCCGGCCGTCCAGGCGCAGGCCGTCCATCATGGCCGGGCCTCCACCGGCCCGCGACCGGACCCGGGCGTGCCGTCCGTCATTTCCACACCTCCACGAGATCGGCGGAGCTCACCCTCGTGGCCAGCAGGCTCACGGTGTGCTTCAGTACGGCCTGCGCGTAGTCGTCCGGGACCCCCGCCACCGCGTCGGTCACCACCGCCACCCGGTATCCCAGGTTGACCGCCTCCAGGGCGAGACCGGGGATGCCGAGATTGAGCGACAGGCCGACGGCGACGACGGTGGAGACGCCCAGCGAGCGCAGGGTCATGTCGAGCGAGGTGCCGGTGAAGGGCGAGAACCCGTGATAGCGGCGTGACTCCAGGTCGCCGGGGGCGAGCAGCGCGGGCAGGACCTCGACGGCGCCGCTGCCCTCCAGCATGTGGGAGGGGTCCTTCAGGAGCGCGGCGGCGAACGGGCAGTTGCCGGTGTGCGATCCGGCGCGGTCGGCCCGGAAGGCGGCGGTGCAGTGGATCACCCGCACCCCCGCGGCGCGCGCGGCGTCCAGCACCGCGGCCGCCCCCGCCACCACGCCGCGGCGCTCGCAGACCTCCACCAGCTCGGGGAACTTCGTCAGGTCGCCGGCGACCCCGCGTTGCATCTCCATGACCAGCACCGCGCTGTGCCCGGGCGCGACCAGGGATCCGAGATCGACCGGCATCCGACCTCCGCAACCGAGATCCACACAACCTGGATATACACGAGCGCTTGCTTGGTACGGCGAGCGTAACACGGCTCCCGCCGTACGGTCCCCACCCGATGTGACATCCGTGTCGCACTCCGCCAAAGTTCACGAACCATGACAACCGGCACCCCGGGTGAGACCGTCGAACAAGGACGGCACTCGGAAGGGGACTGCATGGTTCCGGGATACCGCGAGGTTCGGGAACTCGGCACGGGGGTCGGCGGCCGCGTCGTCCTGGCCACCTACACCGAGACCGGCGCCTACGTGGCCATCAAATACCTGACCGCCGCCCTGAAGGACGACCCGCGCTTCGTGACGCGCCTGCGCCGGGAGGCGCGCTCCCTGGTCGAGCTCGACCACCCCAACGTGGTCAGGCTGTACGAGTACTACGAGGACGTGCTCGAGGCCGCGGTCGTGATGGAGCTGGTCGACGGCGTCGCGCTGCGCGGGATCCTGCGCGACCACGGCGCGACGAGCCCCGAGACGGCGCTGACCGTGTTCAAGGACGTGCTCACGGGCCTGGCCGCGGGGCACGCGCTGGGCATCGTGCACCGCGACTGCCGGCCGGAGAACGTGCTGGTCCGGGCGGACGGGACCGGCAAACTGTCCGACTTCGGCATCGTCGCCCCGGACGGGGAGACCCCCGCCGGGGACACCGCTTCCGGGGACACCGCTTCCGGGGACCCGCGCTATCTGGCCCCCGAGCGCCGCTCCGGGCAGCCGGCGAGCGCCGAGGCCGACCTCTACGCGGCCACCCGCGTGTTCCTCGAATGCCTCACCGGGCGCGCGCCGGACCGCCACGCCGTACCGGCCCGGCACCGCGCGGAGCCGGTCCCCATGGACGACGTCCCGGAGTCGTTGCGCCCCCTGGTCGCGCACGGGATGGCCGCGAACCCGGCCGACCGGCCGCCGACGGCCCGCACGTTCGCCGCGGAACTGGAGGTGGCCGCGCTGGCCGCCTACGGCCCGGACTGGGAGCGGCGCGGCCGCCGGCGGCTGGCCGAGACCGCCACCCTGTTCGCGCTGAGCTTCCCGCTGGCCAGGGCCGCCGTCGGGACGGGCCGCCCGGTCGCCGGAACCCCGCGCGGCCGGGCGCGGGCCTTCCGCCGTCCGCGACGGCGCACGATCGTCGCCGCGGGGCTGGTGGCCGTCGCGGCCGCCGTCGCGCTGATCGCCGCCGACCGGCCGTCCGACCCGCTCGCCTCGGACAACGTCTTCACGCCGCCGCGCCATCCCGCGGGCGGGGCGCCGGGCGACGCCGGGAGCGCCACCACCTCCCCCTCCCGGTCCGCGGGCGCCCCCGGGCCCTCGCGGCAGCCGGTGGAGACCGCCGCCGACGGCCCCCTGCCGTCCGGTACGGCCGCCGCCCCGGACCCTCCCGTCCTCCCGCGCCCGGGAGCCTCGTCCGCGGCGCCGGTGAAACCCCCGGCCCCCGCCCCGACCGCCGCCTCCCCCGGGACCTCGCGGACCGCGCCCTCCCCGAAGCCCTCGCCGACGGCCTCCTCGACACCCTCCCCCGCCTCCCCCACCGCACCCACCACGCCCGCCCCCCGCCACGAGGTCATCGGCCTGGCCGTCGCCGGGATCGACGCCGACGGGGCCACGGTCGCGCTGCGCGCCTCGACCACGGCGGACGTCGTCCTGACCGTCGAGTTCGCCGAGGGGCCGGACGAGGAGGAGCTGCGGGACACCGCCGAGCAGACCCTGACGCTCTCGGGCCGGGAGGTCTACATCGAGGTGGTCCCGCACGCCTTCACCGTCCCCCCGTGCGGGCAGACCCTCCTGCGCCGGGCCACCGTCACCACCTCCCCCCAGGCTCCCGGCGGCGCGCACTCGCTCGTCGTGGAGGCCCGGGGCGAGCCCTGCCCCGAGCCGAGCGCCTCGGACCGGGACGGGCTCACCGGCGGGTCGACGGACGAGCCGGAGGCCGGGCCGCCCGAGGCCGGCGGCACCGGGGGCGGCACGGGGGGCGGCACGGGGGGCGGCACCGGGGAGAGCCCTCCGGACGAGCCGGTGGAAGGGGAGGAATCCACCCGGTACGACACCTTGTGAGCAAACCAAGCGTGCGCTAGCTTGGCGATCGATGGCCAGTGACACGCTCCCCTACTGGGAGGCCTGCCGCCGCGGCGAGTTGCTCGTCCAGCGCTGCGCGGCCTGCGCACGGTGGGTGCACCTGCCCGCCGACGAGTGCCCCCGCTGCGGTGGCACCGACCTCCCCTACGCGCCCGTGTCGGGCGAGGGCCGCGTGCACACCTTCACCGTGGTGCACCGCTCGTTCGTGCCGGAGTTCCGCGGGCGGGAGCCGTACGTGCTGGCCTGGATCGACCTGCCGGAAGGGGTGAGGGCGTTCGGCGGGGTCGTCGGCTGCCCGCCCGGGCAGGTGCGGATCGGCATGCCCGTGCGCGTGACCTTCGTCGACGACCTACCCCAGTGGAGACCCGCGTGAGCAAGCTCGGCAACGTCCTCATCCCCGTCGACGACCTGGACAAGGCCATCGCGTTCTACTGCGACGTGCTCGGGCTGACGGTCAAGTTCCGCGACGGCGACCGGTTCGCGGCCCTGGACGGCGGGGGCGCCACGGTGGCGCTCGCCGCCGCGGGAGAGCAGGTGGCCGGCGCGGTCACCGCGCCCTCGTACAAGGTCGGCGACACGGCGCGGGCCGTACGGGAGCTGTCCGAGGCCGGCGCCGAGGTCGTGCTCGGGCCCGAGACCGGCCCCCACGAGACCCGGGCCGTGCTGCGCGACCCGTCAGGAAACGTCTTCGTCCTCTACTCGCCCCTGTGAGACGCCGTCTCGCCCTGTGACCCCGTCCACGCGGGGCGCGGCCGAGGACACCGCGCAAGGACATCACCGACCGGAGGCCCCCATGGCGCGATCCCCCTACGGCAACTACGCCTACGCCGTCCTGTCCGCCAACGCCCTGCGCACCCCGGACCGGGTCGCGCTGACCTACTGCGGCACGCAGAGCTTCACCTACGCCGAGCTCGACCGGGTCGTCAACCGGCGCGTCCACGCGCTGGCCGAGGCCGGGGTCGAGCCGGGGCGGCGGGTGGCGGCGCTGCTCAACGAGACGCTGCACGTGGCGGAGGTCTATCTCGCCACGGCCAAGCTCGGCGCGGTCACCGCGGCGCTCAACCCCTACTGGCCGGTGGAGACGCTGCAGGCGGTCGTCGCCGCCTCCGGCGCCACCGCGTTCGTCTACGACTCGACGGTCGAGCAGACCGTGGCGCGGATCAGGCCCGAGCTGCCCGGGATCACCACCTGGATCAAGGTCGGCGGCCCGGGCGAGGACGCCGTGGACCTGGACGCGCTGAGCGCCGCGGCCTCCGAGGAGGAGCCGGAGCCGGGCGCGGCCTGGGACGACCCGCTGGCGCTGTACTACACCTCCGGGACCACCGGCCTGCCCAAGGCCGTGGTCCACACCCACGCCTCGGCCCTGGCCACCGCGCAGATCTGGCTGGACGTGCCGCGCGCGGAGGACTCGGTGCTCGGCACCGGCGCGATCATCTGGGGCATCGGCTTCCCCGCCCTGGTCGGGCCCGCCCTCTACGCCGGGATGCGGCTGGTGCTGGAGCAGGACTGGGGACCGGCGAACTTCCTGAAGGTCGTCCCCCGCGAGAAGGTCACGCACGTCTCGCAGATCCCGTCGTTCTACGCGGCGCTGCTCGGCTCCGACGACCACGCCTCCGCCGACCTGTCCTCCCTGCGGGTCATCATGCTCGGCGGCGAACCGCTGCCGGCGGCGTTGCTGGCCAGGATGAAGGAGCGGCTGCCGGACGCCGGCGTCTACTGCTACTACGGCCAGACCGAGGCCCCCTACACCTGCTTCGGCCGGGTCGACGACGGCAGCACCCCGCTCGGCTCCTCCGGCCGGGCCAGGATCGGCAACGCCGTACGGATCACCGGGCCGGACGGCGCCCGGGTGCTGGGCGAGACCGGCGAGATCAACCTGGCCGGGCCGCACCGGATGGCCGGCTACGACGGGCTCCCCGACAAGACCGCCGAGGTGCTGCGCGGGGGCTGGTACGTCGGCGGCGACCTGGGCGTGCTGTCGGAGGACGGCAACCTGACCGTGCTCGGCCGCCGCGAGGACGCCATCCTCAAGGGCGGCACGTGGTCGCAGCCCTCCGCGATCGAGGAGGCGGCGGTGGCCCTGGACGGCGTGGCCGAGGCCGGGGTCGTGGGCGTGCCCGCCCACGTCGAGGGCGCGGGCGCCGTCGAGCAGAAGATCCTGCTGGCGGTGGTCCCCCGGTCCGGGCACTCGCTCGACGCCTCGAAGATCGAGCTGGCGCTGGGCGAGACGCTTCCCGGACACCAGCGGCCCGACCGCATCGTGGTCGCCGAGGAGCTGCCCCACTTCCAGGACGCCTCCGGCGGGCCGGGCAAGCTGCTCCGCCGCGAGATCCGCGAGAGGTACCAGCACCTGTTCGACTGACCCCTCCGGCTCCCGTCCCGGCCCGCAGCCACCCCGACCCCCGCGGGAGGAAGAACCGCATGATCCCCGAGCGAGAGGGCCACGTGATCCCCGAGCACGAAGTCAAAGCGCTGCTGCGTGCGGCCGGGGTGGCCGTACCGCGCGGCGCCGCGGTGGCCCTGCCCGCCGGAGCCGCCGGGACGTCCGGAACGGCCGAGGTCGCCGCCGAGGTGACCGCCGGGGTGGCCGCCGCGGCCCGGGACCTGGTCCCCCCGCTGGTGCTGAAGGCCTACGGGCCCGGCCTCGTGCACAAGTCGGAGGCGGGCGCGGTACGGCTGGCGCTCGGCGGCGCGGCCGAGGCAGGGGAGGCGGCGGCCGGGATGCTGCGGGCGCTCCTCGCCCGGGGCGTCACGCCCGCCGGGTTCCTGGTCGAGGAGCAGGCCGCGCCCGGGGTCGAGCTGATCGCAGGCGTCGTGGACGACCCGGGGTTCGGGCCGGTCCTGCTGGCCGGGCTCGGCGGCGTCTGGACCGAGGCGATGCGCGACACCGCCCTGCGGCTGTGCCCGATCACCGAGGCCGACGCCCGGGAGATGCTCGTCTCCCTGCGGGGCGCCCCCCTGCTGCACGGCTACCGGGGCCGTCCAGCCGTGGACGTGCAGGCCCTGGTCGAGCTGCTCGTCACGGTCGGCGGTCCCGGCGGGCTCTGGGAGCGGCTGGACCTCGGCGAGTTCGAGCTGAACCCGGTGATCGCCACGGAGAAGGGCGTCATAGCCGTCGACGCCCGCTACCTCCCGGCCTCCTCGCCGCACTCCGACTCCCCACCGCAGGCCCGGCCGGAGGAGACCGACTTCACGGCGCTGTTCGAGCCGCGGCGGGTGGCCGTGGTGGGGGCGTCGGCGAACCGGCCGAACTTCGGGAACATGTTCCTGGAGTTCTACAAGGCGACCGGGGTGCCGCTGGTGGCGGTGCATCCGGAGGCGGACGAGGTCGACGGGGTGCCGGCGGTGCGTGAGCTGGGCGCGGCACAGGCCGACTACGCGCTGGTGGCCGTGCCCGCCGGGCGGTGCGCCGAGGTCGTACGGCAGGCCCGCGGCATCCCGTTCGTCCAGGTGATGAGCGGCGGGTTCGGCGAGGCCGGACGACCGGAGCTGGAGGCCGAGCTGGTCAGGGCCGCGGCCGAGGCCGGGACCCGGCTGCTGGGCCCGAACTGCATGGGCGTCTACAGCCCGCGCGGCGGGCAGACCTTCGTCGGCGGGGAGCAGGGCCCTCCCGGGCACGTGGCGCTGATCTCGCAGAGCGGCGGCCTGGCCGGGGAGGTCATCAAGGTCGGCGAGCGGCGCGGGCTGGCCTTCAGCCGGGTGGCGACGGTGGGCAACTCCGCCGACGTGACCCCCGCCGAGCTGCTGCGCTGGCTGGCCGCCGACGAGCACACCTCGGCCGTCGGCATGTACCTGGAGGACCCGCGCGGCGGGCGCGCCCTGTTCGAGGCGCTGACGTCGGTGCGCGGCCGTCTGCCCGTGGTGCTGCTGGTCGGCGGCCGCAGCGCCCAGGGACGCCGCGCCGCCGCCTCCCACACCGGCGGCATGGTCGGCGACGCCCGTATCTGGCGTTCCCTGGCCGAGCAGACCGGGGCCGCCCTCGTCACCGGTCAGGACGATCTGATCGGCGCGCTGTCCTTCTTCCAGTCCCACGCCGCCCGCCTGACCGTCTCAGGTGCCGGCCCCGGTCCCGTCGCGGAGGTCCCCGCACCCCGCCGCCCGCCGGACGAGGACGACGACGACGGCGGGGTGCTGGTGATCGGCCCGAGCGGCGGGGCCAGCGTGCTGGCCGCGGACGTGTTCGACGGGGCCGGGCTGTCGCTGCGGGCGTTGCCGCAGGAGACCCTGGACGGGCTGCGGGCCCTGGGGGTCGGGGTGGGCAGCTCGCTCGCCAACCCCCTGGAGATCCCCGTCGGCCCCCGCGGACGGCCGGACCTCGTGCGGGAGGCCATCGGGACGATCGTGGCGCGGCGGCCGTACCCGGACGTCGTGGCGCACGTCAACGTGCAGAGCTTCTTCACCTACGGGACCTCCGCCGAGCCCCTGCACGCCTACGCGCGCGCCCTGGCGCGGGCCCAGCGGGAGCTGCCCGGCGTCAGGATCACCCTGGTGACCAGGAACGGCGAGTGCGCGCCGTACGGGGTCGAGGACGAGCTCCGCGAGATCGCGGCGGAGGCCGGGATCCCCGTCTACCGCTCGATGGAGGCGGCGGCGACGGCCGTCGCCGCCGCCGGGCGCTTCATCCGGGCCATGCGTGTCGATCGAGTCGCTTGAATCATCCGAGGAGCTGGAAGATGGGTCTGCTGGACGGCAAGGTCGCGCTGATCACGGGGGGCGCCCGGGGAATGGGCGCGGCCCACGTGCGGCTGTTCGTCGAGGAGGGCGCGCAGGTCGCCTTCGGGGACATCCTGGACGAGGAGGGCAAGGCGCTCGCCGAGGAGACCGGGGCGCTGTTCGTCCACCAGGACGTGACCGTCCCCGGCGACTGGGAACGGGCGGTGAACGCCACCGTCGAGGCGTACGGCAAGCTCGACATCCTGGTCAACAACGCCGGGATCCTGAAGTTCCGCCGGATCGCGGACATGACGATCGAGGAGTACGACCGGATCCTCGATGTGAACCTCAAGGGCACCTGGCTCGGGATCAAGTCGGTGATCGAGCCGATGAAGGCGGCGGGCCGGGGCTCGATCGTGAACATCTCCTCCGTCGAGGGCTTCATCGGCGCCGAGGGCATGTCCGCCTACGCCGCCTCCAAGTTCGGCGTGCGCGGCGTCACCAAGGCCGCGGCCCGCGAGCTCGCCCGCTTCAAGATCCGGGTGAACTCCGTGCACCCCGGGGCCATCGACACCGCCATGGTCGCCGACCCGGAGATCGCATCCGAGGTGGACGCCGAGGCGTTCTTCAAGTCCATGGTCATCAAGCGCTTCGCCAAGCCGGTCGAGGTCTCGCACGTGGTGGCGTTCCTGGCCTCGGAGCGGTCGAGCTACTGCACCGGCAGCGAGTTCACGGTGGACGGGGGCATGCTCACCGGCGCCGGATATTGAGCCTGCACCGGATACCCGGCCTGCACCGGATACCGAGCCCGTTCCGGGGCATTCGGAGGGGTTTTCCGACAAGATCCCGGGGAAGTCGCTCCGGATGCTACGGACGATCGCAACGGCCGCAGCTCTTTCAGCCGGGCTGCTCGCCATCTCCTCCTCATCATCCGCGTCATCGTCGGCCTTCTCGGCTCCCGCCTCCTCAGGCATCCCCCCGTCCACCCACGCCTGCGCCGCGGCCACGCAGCGGTGCGAGGGTCAGATCTCGGTTCCGCTCGACTGGAACGACCCCTCCTCGGAGCGGATCACCGTCGCGTTCGCCTGGGTCCCCCGGGCCGGCGCCACCTCCACGGTCCTGGCCAACCCCGGCGGGCCGCTGCCCGCCCTGCCGCTGCTGCCCGTGCTGGAGCAGACGGTCGACCGGCAGAACCTGCTCGTGGTCGAGCCCCGCGGACTGGGCAAGTCCAGTCCGCTGAGCTGCCCGGACCTGGATCTGAACCGCCCGGAGACCATCGCCTCCTGCGCCGAGCACGTGGGCGCCCGGGGCCGGTTCTTCACCGCGGACCAGGCCGTCGCCGACATGGACGCCGTGCGCAGGGCGCTGGGCGTGTCCAAGGTGACGTTCTACGGCGTCTCCTACGGCACCCTGTTCGCCCAGGCCTACGCCGCCCGCTATCCGGACAGCACCGCCGGGGTGTTCCTGGACAGCCTCGTCCCGGTGGGCAGGGACGGCTACGCCGTCGAGCCGATCCGGGCCCGGACCGACCTGCTGGAGCTGACCTGCCGGTCCTCCCGCGACTGCGAGAAGACCTGGTCGGCGCTCGTCCGGCGGCTGCGCGCCCAGCCGGACCCGGCGATCCCGATGACGACGCTGCTGGGCCTGCTGCCCCGCCTCAACGAGCCGGTGTTCGGACGCGAATTGAACGCGGCCGCCTCCGCCTACCTGCGCGGCGACCCGCTGCCGCTGCGCCGTCTGGCCGAGGCCGCCGACGCGGCGCCGGTCCCACCGCTGCGCGGGCCCGATTTCGCCGGTCTGGTCGCCTACAAGTGCGGTGACGCGCGCTTCCCCTTCGACCGGGACGCCACGGCCGCCGAACGCAGGCGGCAGCTCGACCGCTTCTACGCCGAGAAGCGGCCCCTGCGGCCGTTCACCGTGGCCGAGGTGGGCGGCAAGACCGGGTGGGCCGACTGGTGCGTCCACTGGCCGACCCCGCGTGACAACCCGCCGGTCCCGCCGCGCGCGGACCGTCCCGCCGTGCCGGTCGCGGCGGTGGCCGGGGACTACGACACCCACAGCCCGGCCGAGGTCGCCCGGTACCTCCCGAAGGCCTCCGTGCTGCGGGTCGTCGGCGGCGGGCACGGCACGACGCTCAGCGTGCCCTGCTCCCGCGAGGCGCTGCGGTCCTTCCTGGCCCGCCCCGGTGAGCTGCCCCGCTCCTGCGACGTGTCGAGCCACCGGCCGATCGCGTCCTTCCCCCTGACGGTCAAGGACCTGCCGGAGACCGGCGGCGTCGACCCGCGCCTGGCCGCCGCGTTCGCCACGGCGGCCGACGCCGCGGTCAGGCGCAACCCGGGCTCGGCGTCCTACCGGGCGCTGAAGGAGGAGCCGGGCCTGCGCGGCGGGAAGCTGGTCTTCGACGACAAGGCCTCGACCGTCCGCCTGGAGGAGGTGCGCTTCGTGCGCGACCTGGCGGTGAGCGGCCAGGTCGTCCTGGGACCGGACGGCACCGCCACCGCCCGGCTGACGGCCGGCGGCACCGAGGTGACCCTCTCCTGGCCCGCCCTGCGCGCCCTGGACCCGGTCCCCGTCTCCGGAACCTTCGACGGGCGGCCGTTCAGCGTCGAGATCCCCGTCTGAGGCCCGCGGTCCCTGTCCGGCGCGGGCTCACGGACCCCGCCCGGCGCCGGGCAGGCCGCATCCCGGCGCCTGAGGGACCCCGCCTGAGGGCTTCCTCGGACGCCCTCAGGCGGGGTCGCCCCGCGTGATCCAGCCGGACGGGGTGACGAACAATCCGGTCGCCTCCACCAGCGGGGTCCCGTCCGGCAGGGCGATGCGTCCGTCGGCCCAGTTCTTGCGCCCCTCCGAGCGGGTGTACTCGGCGGTGGCCACCAGCGGCTCGCCGTACGGCACGGGCCGCCGGTAGTGCACGGTGAGGGAGGCCGTCATCCCGGGGAATCCCGCCACCGCGGCGGCGTGACCCAGCAGGTGATCGAGGATCATCGCGCTCACCCCGCCGTGGACCGAGTCCGGCGGGCCCTCGTGGGCCGGGCGGAAGCTGAGCTCCGCACGGGCCGTCCGCTCCGGGGTCGTCTCGACGGCCAGGGGGAGCGCGAGCGGGTTGGCCGAGCCGATCACGGCGTTGCCCGGGTGTCGGGGCACGCCGTCGGAACCGAGGTCGAAGCCCCGGGTGGAGTCGCGCCGCAGCGCGTTGAGCCGCTCGGTCAGGGCGGCCAGCTCGGCGGTGACCGCGAGGAGCTCGTCCTGGGGGACGTCCGTCATCACCACGGCGTCGATGAGGTCGCGGGTCTGCTGGCTGAGTAGAGACAGCGCGGTGTGGCGGGCCCCGGCGTCCTCGGCGGTGACATCGATCGTCATGGCCTCATATTAGAACACGTTCTACAGAACATCATTCGGATCATCCGCCGAGACCGAGGTTTTCGTAGATCTTTTTGCTTCCAGGGCTTCCTGTGCAAAAATCCCCTAAAGGGCGCTGACATGGGGTTTTATCCATCGACCCCGCCCCCTCGCCGCCTTGGCAGTCGCTTTGGTCTGTCTTGACCTCCTCTTTTGTCCGGGTAGCCTCCCTGCCCACGGAAGACCCTGACCTGTGGCGCCGCCACACGCGTCCCACCCGTACCCCGGCGGGCCGCGTGAAAGCGCCATCGTTCGACCCGATCTCCCGAAGCCCGGTCGCGAGGGCGGCGCGACCATGTCTGCACGGCTCCGGAAGGTGCACCACTTCCTATGACCCCAGAGATGAAGAAGTTCATCGAGCTGCTGGAAAGCCAGCTCGGGTACGCCGAGAAGAGCAACGGTTACACCAAGTTCGGCGACTGGTACGGCAGCAGCGTCGAGTTCGACGCGGACTACTCGAACGCCCCCTGGTGCGACATGTACCTGTCCTGGGCCGCCAAGAAGCTCGGCTACGAGGACTGGATCGGCCAGTTCGCCTACACCGTGTACCACGCCGAGTGGTTCCGCGAGCAGGACGCCTGGGGCACCACCCCCAAGCCCGGCGCCATCGTGTTCTTCGACTGGGGCGGCTCCAAGAAGATCGACAACATCGACCACGTGGGGATCGTGACCCGCGTGGAGGGCAAGGTCATCCACACGATCGAGGGCAACATCGACGGCGGCGTCGCCAAGCGCAAGGAGCGCGAGGCGAGCAAGATCGTCGGGTACGGCTACCCGGAGAAGATCAAGGCCCGGCTGGACCGCGAGGCGTCCGAGAAGAAGACGATCATCACCTCGTCCACCGCCACGCCGGACAACTTCGTGGCCCTGCAGCCGCAGCCCGACCTGCTGTCGTCCCTCATCCCCTCCATCGCCCCCCTGGAGCGTGAGGCCGAGACGGCCCACCGGCCCGAGTCCGCCAAGAAGACGTCCGCCCCCACCCGCGAGACCGTCGCCAAGGCCACCTCCAAGACCGCGCCCAAGAGCGCCGCCTCCGAGAAGACCTCCTCCGGCACGCCGGGCAGGACCGCCGAGACGTCTTCGGCCGCGGCCTCCGCCCCGCCCCAGACCGCCGCCGGGCGCACGACCACGACGGGCAAGCACGCCAAGCCCAGCACCGCCGACACCAACTCCTTCGCCGCGGTCCCCGCCCAGGCCGCCGCCGAACCGGCCACGAGCCTCCCCGAGCTGGGCAGCCCCACGGTGCTCGCCCCGGTCCTGCTCGCCGCCCTCGCGATCATCGCCCACGCCAAGGCCAAGCAGTCCGGGGTACGGCTCGCGCCGGCCGGCGGGGACTCCACGCGCCCGTCCCGCCGCGCCGGCTCGCACCGCTCCGGCGGCCGCCGCCGCGCACCCGGCCGCCGTCGGATCACCCGGAACACCCCTCTCGCCGCGACGGCGCTCACCGCGCAGGACGCCCCTCTCGCCGCGACGGCGCTCACCGCGCAGGACGCCGCCGCTCCGGTGACCGCCTCCGCCGAGGCCACCCTCCTCGCACTGGAGACCGCCTCCACCTGGGACGCCTTCTCGGTCCCGGACAGTCGTCAGGAGGCCGCCGCGGGCGGAACCGCCGGGCGGGAGGCCGCCCCGGGCCGGGGAACCGGCGCCGGACGGGAGGCCGCCCACGGGCCCGCCTCCGACGTCACGACGGTCCGCCCCACGGCGTTCCCCGTCGAGTTCCCCACCACCACCGTCCCGGTGGCCCGGGTCGAGGAGATCGCCTCCACCGAGCGCACCCGGCTCCCCTACCAGGGCCGGCGCCGCTTCACCGAGCGCCCGGTCGCCGAGTCGTCCACCTTCTCCCAGGACGCCCCGCTGCGCGGCCGGCGTCACCGCAGGGCCGAGACCTCGACGTTCGTCCAGGACGCCCCTCGCGGCCGGCGCCACCGCAGGGCCGAGACCTCCACCTTCGTCCAGGAGCCCGCCGCCTTCCGCCAGGACGCCCCGACGCGGGGCCGCCGCCACCGCCGCCCCGACCCCGCCGTCAACGCGGCCGTCCCCCGCCCCACCGCCCCCGCGGACGGCGACATCCTCGCCCCCGTCGCCTACTCCGGCCACCGGGCCGCCCACCGCACAGAGGCGCCGACAGCCGTCTGACCCCCTCCCCCCGCACCGGCGCCAAAGCAAAAGCCCCCCGCGACAGCCGGGACGGCGATCAGGAGTGCAGGCCTTCCCCGGACCGGCGAACCTCTTGCAGCCGGCCGGGACGGTGATCAGGGGCGGAGGCCGTACTCGGCGGCGAAGGCGGTCAGGGCTGTGACCGCCTCGCGGCTGCGGTGCCAGGGGCGCACGATCATCCGGTCGACGCCGAGGCGTTCCCAGTGCGGGATCTCGGCGGGGCCGGTGAGTTCGTAGGCGTGGACGGTGACCGAGAACGGGCGGTCGCCGGAGTTTCCGTCGCGGGCGGCTTCGTCGCGCAGGGCCGCGAGTCTGCCGAGGGGGCCGCGGACCGAGGTCAGGGAGTGGGGCATGCTGATCCAGCCGTCGCACAGACGCGCCGCGCGGCGCAGGGCGGCCCCGGACTCGCCTCCGGCGAGGATGGGCAGCCGCGCCTGGACCGGTTTGGGCTCGAAGGCCACCTCGGGGAAGTCGTAGAAGCGGCCCGCGTGCGCGACGGCGGGCTCCGACCACAGTCTGCGGGTCACCTCGATCGCCTCGTCCAGCCGGGCGCCGCGGGTGGCGAAGTCCACCCCGGCCGCCAGCCACTCCCCCTCGTACCACCCGGCCCCGACCCCGCAGATCGCCCGCCCGCCGGAGACCCGGTCGAGTGTGGCGAAGGCCCGGGCCGAGACGAACGGGTGCCGCAGGGCGTAGAGATGGACGGCGGTGCCGAGCATGACGCGGGAGGTCAGCCCGGCCAGCCAGCACAGGTAGGCGGGTGCGTCGAACAGCGGGGTGGCCGGTGAGATGCCGGGCTTGTCGGTCCCCGGGTAGACCGCGAGCGACAGGTCGGTGGTGAAGACCAGGTGCTCCGGAAGCCACACCGACTCGAAGCCGAGTTCGTCCGCGGCGACCGCGACGTCCTTCCACGCGTCCGGGTGCAGGAGCCCGAGCGGCACTCCGAACCTCACGGCCACCTCCGAACTGCCGGTCCGGAAACCGCCGCCCGGACGCGGTCTCCCCGTCGTTATACCAACCTAGCGCACGCTTGGTAAGCCGTACAGGAGGAAGGTCGGACACAGATGCACCAACCTAGCGACCGCTTGTTATCGTGCTCCCATGCCGGATGGGACAGACCGCACACCCGAGCCTGACCGCATGCCGTACGGCGTGCACCCGGGCCCGCACGGACCGGACCCGACTCCGCACGACTCACCCGGACCGGGCCGGGCGCCGCACGGCTCGCACGAACCGGGCGGCGCGCTCCGGGGGAAGGTCGCGGTCGTCACCGGGGCCGGGCCCGGGCTGGGACGGACGCTGGCCCGTCTGATGACCGCGGAGGGAGCCAGCGTCGTCGTCGCCGCCCGGACGGCCGCCACGGTCGAGAAGATCGCCGCGGAGGTCCCCGGCACGCTGGCCGTCTCCGCCGACGTGACCAGCGCCCGGGACATGGAGTCCCTCGCCGCCACGGTCGCCGACCGGCTCGGCGGTCCGGACATCCTGGTCAACGCCGCCTTCCCGGGCACCCACCGCAAGAACGTGCTGGAGATGACCCTGGACGACCTGGCCTCCTGGCGCACGGCGGTCGACATCGGCGCGTACGGCACGCTGCTCGCCTGCCGCTTCCTCGCTCCCCTGATGGTCGAGCGGGGCGAGGGCGCGATCGTGAACGTGACGTCCATGTCGTCCAGGAAGGGATACGCCGGCCGCAGCGACTTCGCCGCGGGCAAGGCCGCCGCGCACCTGCTCTCCCACTGCCTGGCCGACGAGCTGGGGCCGTACGGCGTGCGGGTCAACTGCGTGGCGCCGGGCTGGATCGCCAGCGAGGTCCTGGACGACTGGATGCGCACCCGGGCCGCCGCCGAGGGCGTCGCCTACGAGGACATCCTGGCCCGCGACGTGAGCGCGATGGCCCTGCGCCGGATCGCCACCGAGGAGGACGTGACCCGCGCGATCATCTTCCTCGCCTCCGACCGGGCCCGCTCCATCACCGGCGCCACCCTCGACGTCAACGCCGGCCAGCTGTTCACCTGATCTGTACAGACTTCACGCCACTGAGCGCCTGTACGTCGAGCATGACCGCCCTTCCTTTCACCGACGCCCGGAACCGCCTCTCCGAGCTGATCGACGAGGTGCACCGCACCCACGACCGGGTGGCCATCATCCGCCATGGTCAACCGGTCGCGGTGCTGATCTCTCCCGATGACCTCGCCGCCCTGGAAGAGACTCTCGACGTCCTCTCCAGCCCCGAGGCGATGCGGCAACTGGCCGAGTCGCGGGAGGCGATCGACGCGGGTGACGTGCTGGACGCCGATGAGCTCGCGGCCCTGACGGCCAAGCGGGCGAGGCGATCTGCGTGAGCGAGCGGAGCGAGCGAGCCATGGACACAGCAGCGCAGCGAACGCGGCCGACGGAGGAGGGCACGTGAGCGAGCGGAGCGAGCGAGCCATGGACACAGCAGCGCAGCGAACGCGGCCGACGGAGGACGGCCTACCCGCCTGCACCCTGCGCATAACGGTTCCGGCGGCTCGGGCACTGGCCTCCCGGCTGCCGGAGAAGGTATCCGCCGCCGCATACGAGTTCATCACGGGTGCGCTCCTGGAAAACCCCCGCCGGGTCGGCAAGCTTCTCCTGCTCCCGCCGTACGAGGGCACCCGTTCCGCACGGCGGGGAACATATCGAACCCTCTACGAGATCGACGAAGAGAACCACGAAGTGATCGTCACGGCGATCGATCACCGGGCTGACGCCCACCGCTCACGCTGAGCGTCAGCCGAGGTAGGCCGCGCGGACGGCGGGGTCGTCGCGGACCTCGGCGGGGGTGCCGACGGCGATGACCTTTCCGAGGTCGAGGACCACGAGGCGGTCGCAGACCTCCATGACGAAGCTCATGTCGTGTTCGACCAGCAGCGTCGTGGTGTTCAGGGAGCGGACGACCTCGCCGAGGCGGGCGGTCTGCTCGGCGTCGAGACCGGAGGTCGGCTCGTCGAGCAGGAGCAGCGAGGGGCCGTCGGCCAGAGCCCGGGCCAGTTCGACCAGGCGGCGCTGGCCGACGGGCAGGGCGGCCGCGTAGGCGCCGCGCAGCTCGGTCAGCCCGCACAGGTCGAGCACCTCATCCGCCCGCCGCCGGCGCTCCCGTTCCCGGGCCCGCCGGGAGGGCAGGCCCGCCAGGTCGGCCAGGAGACCGCCGCCGCCCCCGCGCCACTCCATCGCGGTCAGCACGTTGTCGGCCACGGTCAGGCGGCCGAACACCTGGGTTCTCTGGAAGGTACGGCGCAGCCCGGCACGCGCCCGCCGTACCGCCGGCACGGCCGTGACGTCGCGGCCCGCCATCGTGACCGAGCCGGAGGTCGGCCGGCGCAGCCCGGAGATGACGTCGAACAGCGTGGTCTTGCCCGCGCCGTTGGGCCCGATCACCCCGCAGACCTGCCCCTCGGGCACCTCGAACGAGACCCCCGACAGAGCGTGCACGCCGCCGAAGGACACCGAGACCGCCTCGACCGCCAGCGCCGCGCCCACCCCCTCACGCGCCCCCGCACCGGCCTCGCCGCCCGCACCCGATCGTCCGTTCACACTCACCCCGCTGTCCGTCGCGCCGTTCACCTCGACACCCCCAGGTACGCGGCGGTGAGCCGGGTCTCGTCCACCTCGGCGCGCGGGCCGGTCCAGATGACGCGGCCCAGGCTCATGAAGGCCACCCGGTCGGCCAGCTCCAGCGCGGAGGTGGCCTTCTCCTCCACCAGTACGAGCGCGACGCCGCGGTCCCTCAGCTCGGCGAAGACCTCGAAGACCCGCTCCGCGACGAGCGGGGCCAGGCCCAGGGACGGCTCGTCGGCGATCAGCACCCGGGGCGGCCTGACCAGCGCCGGGGCCAGGGTGAGCAGCTGTTGTTCCCCGCCCGACAGGGCGCCCGCCGCGATCCCCCGGCGCCCGGCCAGCTGCGGCATGCGCTCGTAGACGGGATCGGGGTCGGACAGCCAGGTCCGCAGGTTCTCCTCCACCGTCAGGCCGGGGAAGACCCCGCGCCCCTCTGGGGCCAGCAGCACGCCCTCCCGGGCGCGGCGGTGGGCGGGCCAGGAGGTGACGTCCACCCCGTCCAGCAGCACCCGCCCGGCCGTCACCGGAAGATCCCCGGCCGCCACCGCGCAGGTCGTGGACTTGCCCGCGCCGTTGGCCCCGAGCAGCGCCACCACCTCGCCGGGCCGTACCGACAGATCCACCCCGCGCAGCACCGTCACGTCGCCGTATCCCGCGACCACGTTCTCCAGCCGGAACAACGCGCCGCCGTCGGCGGAATCCTCACTCGTTCCCGCCACGGCCCGCATCGGGGACGCCGCGTCCGCCCCGGCCGCGTCCCCGCCACCCGGAGACGCCCCGGTCGTGCTCCCGCCGCCTGGAGGCGGTCCGGCCCCGTTCGACACCGCCTCCGCCTCCGTGACGCCCGCCCGCTCCGTGACGCCCGCCCGCTCCGTGACGCCCGCCCGTGCGGTGGCCGCGGCCTCCGCCTGGATCTCAGCGGCCCTGGCCCGTTCGAGCCTGCGCCGCCGGCGCCGGTAGCGGGCCTCGGCCATCTGGGCGAGCACCCCGTCGGGATGCTTGGCCAGGATCATCCCACCGGTCCCGAACAGAATCGCGCCGACGTGCGCGGAGACGTGCCAGGTGGCCAGCAGCTCGGGGAAGATCGCGGCGATCAGGCCGCCGAGCACCGCCCCGCCGATCCGGCGCACGCCCTGCAGGACCACCACCGCCAGCCAGACGAACCCCGCCATGGCGGGCAGGTCGGTGGCCGTCACCGACCCCTTGAAGCTCGCGAACAGCACGCCTCCGAGCCCGGCGATGCCCGAGGCCAGGGCGAAGAGCATGATCTTGGTACGGGGTGCGGAGACGCCCGAGGTCGTCGCGGCGGCCGGGGCCGAGCGCACGGCCAGGATCGCCCGGCCCGAGGCCGAGCGTTCCAGGTTCCGCACCAGAAGGGCGACGAGCCCGATCAGGGCGAGCAGCAGCACGACGCGCACGCGCGGGTCGGTGGTGTCGGCGAACCCGAGGCCGAACGCGGGCAGCGGCCAGCCGATCGTGCCGTTGCTGAACGCGTCGACCTGGAAGAGCACCTGGTCGGCGAGGAGGGCCAGGGCGAGCGTGGCGAGCGTGAGGATCCGCCCGCCCAGCCGCAGGGCGGGCAGCGCCACGAGCACGCCCACCGCCGTGGCGCCCAGCACGCCGAGCAGGATCGCCACCGGGAAGGGCAACCCGGCCGAGAACGCCCATCCGCAGGTCAGCGCGGCCATCGAGGCGAAGGAGGCCTGGGCCAGGTTCACCATGCCGCCGATGCCGGTGACGACCACGAACGAGCAGAAGATCAGCGCGAGGACCAGTCCCTGCGCCACCACGCTCACGTAGAAGTCGTCCGCGGGGCGGGTGAGCGTCCAGCCGAGCAGCAGGGTCAGGCCCACGACCCAGGGCAGGCGCCGCCGCCACACCGGCAGGTCGGCCAGATAGTCGGGCGGGGGCGCGTCCTCGGCGGCGGAGCCGGCGACCCGCTCCCCCGACCTGTTGAGCAGGATCAGCCCGGCGAACAGCAGGATCACCGGGACCGCCGTGCGCAGGCCGGTGACGTCCTCGGCGAAGTCTGCGTATCCGGCCACGAGGTTCTGCACCACGCCGAGCCCGAGCCCGGCGGCGAACGTCACCGGGATCGAGCGCAGCCGCCCGAAGACCGCGGCGGTCGCCGAGACGAACAGCATCACGGTGAACGCGGTGGGGTCCAGTCCGAGGGTCGGCACGGCCAGGACCCCGGCGAGCCCGGCGAGGGTGGAGCTGAGCATCCAGGCCATCGCCGAGGAGGCGTCGGCGTCGATCCCGCGCAGGGTCGCCAGCCTGCGGCGGTCGACCGAGGCGCGCATCCGCAGGCCGTACGGCGTGTGCCGCATGAAGGCCCAGAGCCCGGCGGCGGCCAGCACCGCGAAGAAGAACGTGAGGAGCTGGTCGGAGTCGAGGGTGACGCCGGCGACCGTGACGTTGACCGGCGGGTACGGCCCCAGGCCGCGTGGCAGCGAGGTCGCGTCGGCGCGCGGCAGGCCCAGCGGCTCCGCGGTCAGGTCGACGATCCAGAGCCCGAGCGCGGGGAGCGCGATCGTCAGGCCGATGGTCCCGACGATCTGCGCGGTCTCCCCGGCCTGGGCCAGGCCCCGGAACATCACCCGGTGCAGCACGTACCCGAGCAGGGGCGAGAACACCAGCACCGCGATGAGCCCGGCCAGCCAGGCCGGAAGCCCGAACCCGACGTTGAGCTCGAAGAACAGCAGCGCGGCCAGGAAACCGACGGCGCCGTGGGCGAAGTTGAACACGCCCGTCGCCGCGTAGGACAGGGTCAGGCCCGAGGCCATGACGGCGAAGACGGCCCCGGTGACGAGACCGCTGACGATGTAGCCGACAAGCTCCGACAAGGGTCTTCACTCCGAAAGTTCGCGCCTGTTCCACCGGCCGGATCCCCCCGGTCCCCGGCCCCGGACCCGCTCGATCGGGGCCGGTGCGGCGGGCGGCGTCGCGGTGGGGGACGGCGCCCGCCGTACGGCGAGGGCCGGGGCGTGGGGGGCCGCCCCGGCCGCTCGCGTCATGCCGCCCACGTGGCCCGCCAGCTCGCGGGCGGCACGCCGGGGCCGCCGGTCCCGCACGGGACCTACTTCAGCGGCACGTTGTCGAAGCACTTCATGTTCTTGGCGACCTTGAAGGTGCCGCCCTCCAGCTTGACCAGGGCCCCGCAACCGTTGGGCTCGTTGTGGTCCCTGGGGTACTGGATCCTGCCGAAGCCGGCGTTCTCGTAGGTGAACGAGCCGTTGGCGGTGGACAGGAACCTCTCCCGGGTCAGGTCCTTGCCGGTCTGCTCCAGGATCTTCAGGAAGATGTCCGCCGACCAGTAGCCGATGGCCAGGTGCTGGGTGAGCACGGTGCCCGGGGCGACCTTCTCCACGTCCGCCTTGAGCTGGGCGATCTCGGGCGCGTCGGACTCGAAGGGCTCGAACATCGGGGCCGCGATCACGCCCTCCAGCGCCTGGGCCGTGGCCGGGTCCTTCAGGATGGCCGCGTCGTAGCTGGTGGCGTCGGACAGCAGGCCCTCGTACCCGGCCTTCTTCAGCGCCGAGTAGAGGCCGACGTTGAACTTGGTCCCGGCGATGATCGAGACCACCAGGTCCGGCGCCTTCCCGCCGTCCGAGGTCATGATCTTGTTGACGTAGGGCAGCCAGTCGGGCGGCGGGGCCGCGGCGGGCAGGCCGGAGTTGATACCGACGATCTTGAATCCGGCGGCCTCGAAGGACTGGGAGATGGTCTTGCCGCCGTACTTGCTGCCACTGGAGTCGGTGGTCTGGACGTAGACCGTCTTGCCCTCGGACCCGCCGAGCAGCTCGGCCATCTGGTTGCCCCACCAGGTCTGCGAGCCCGCACCCGGCTTGGGGGCCAGGCAGCCGTTGTAGCCGAAGCCCGTCTGGGTCCCGCACCACTGCGGGCCGGTCGCCCAGCCGAACCACGGCACGCCCTGCTGCTCCAGGAAGGCGGCCCCGCCGAAGTTGGGCCCGTGCACCGGGACCAGCGCGAAGACCTTGTCCTTCTGGACCAGCTTCTTGGCCGCCGCGTCACCCTTGGCCGCGTCCTGGTTGTCGTCCTCGGCCCCGACGAACTCGATCTTCCGCCCGTGCACGCCGCCCGCGCCGTTGGCCCGCTCGAAGCGGGCCCGGGCGCCGATCTCGGCGTCCTTGGTGGAGTAGCCGCTCGCGCTGGTCTTGGTGAGCACCCCGCCCACCCTGATCGCGGTGGCGGTCACCCCGGGCGTCTCGCCGGAGCCGCCCCCGCCCGCCGCCTTCTGCTCGGCCGCGCAGCCCGCCGCGGCCAGCGCCGCCGCGGCCACCAGGCCGACGAGTCGCACTGCCTGCCGTCCCATGGGTCACTCCCTGCCGTGCCGTACAGCCATGCCCTGTCGCGGTTGTCTGACCTAGGGTTATTTGGCCTAGCGCTCGCTTGGTTTCGGTCAGCGTAGGTTTGCCCGATCAGGGGTGTCAATGGACGTTATGGGAGCGTTGTACCCATGTGCTTACCAAGCAATTGCTTGCTTTAAATGACCTCCCGGGCTAGCGTGCGGAGCGGACCGGGCCTCCGGCGCGACGGGAGCGGACTGATGTTGATGCGTGCGGCCGTACTGACCGGGTTCGACAGGCCCATGGAGGTCCGTGAGGTCGAGATCGACGACCCCGGCCCCGGTGAGGTGCGGGTCCGCATCAAGGCCTCCGGCGTGTGCGGCTCCGACATCAAGGCCATGGACGGCAAGAGCCCCGTGGTGCGCCGGCTCCCCTTCGTCCTGGGCCACGAGAGCGCCGGGATCGTGGAGAGCGTCGGCGAGGGGGTGACGGGCGTCCGGCCGGGCGACCATGTGATCATCGCGATGAACGGCGCCTGCGGCCGGTGCCGCAACTGCGGGGCCGGGCGCTTCCACCTGTGCTCCGGCCCGGCCAGGATGGCCGCCATCATGGGCACCATGCGCGACGGCACCACCCGGATCAGGGTGGACGGCGCCGACGCCCGGACGATGATCGGCATCGGGTCCTTCGCCGAGTACGCCGTGGTCAACGAGCCCATGTGCGTGAAGATCGCCAAGGACGCGCCGTTCGACACCATGTGCCTGCTCGCCTGCGGCGTGATCACCGGGGTGGGCGCGGTGCTGAACGTGGCCGCGGTGACGCCCGGCTCCAGCGTCCTGGTGGTCGGCTGCGGCGGCGTCGGGCTGAACGTCGTGCAGGGCGCGGTGCTGGCCGGGGCGACGACGATCATCGCCGCCGACGTCGCCGAGCCCAAGCTCAAACTGGCCCGCGAGTTCGGCGCCACCCACGCGATCCTCTCCACCGACCTGCCCCGGCAGGTCGGTGAGGTCGTCCGGGGCGGGGTGGACTACGCCTTCGACGTCACCGGCGTGCCGGGCGTGCTGGCCGACGCCTTCGCCGCGACCCAGCCCGGCGGCACGACCGTGATGGTGGGCAGCCCGCCCCAGGGCCGCCCGATCACCCTCGAACCCGGCCTGCTGTTCGCCTCCCGCCGCCTCATGGGCACCCAGGGCGGGGACGCCGCCCCGATCAGGGACCTGCCGATGCTCGCCGAGCAGTATCTGCGGGGCCGTCTCGACCTCGACCGCCTGGTCAGCGAGCGCGTGCCGCTGGAGGAGATCAACGAGGCCGTACGCCACGTCCGCGAGGGCGCGGTGGCCCGCAGCGTCGTCGTCTTCGACTGATCTCCTCCGGGACGTGCCGATGGCCGGGCCGCAGGCGCCGCTAGGAACGGCCGGCGCCGACGAGCTCCCTGCGGGGCTCCTCCTCCGTCATGGACTCCTCGTCGTGACCCTCGACGGAGAGGTTGGGCAGGATCCGGTCCAGCCAGCGGGGGCACCACCAGTTGTAGCGGCCGAGCAGGACCATGGTGGCCGGGACCAGGAAGCCCCGGATGATCGTGGCGTCCACCGCGATGGCCACCGCCAGGCCGACACCGAAGATCTTGACCATCGGGTCCGGGTAGGCGATGAAGGCGACGAACACGGACACCATGATCAGCGCGGCGGAGGTGATGACCCGGCCGGTCGTGCCCAGCCCCTCGGCCACCGCCCTGCTGTTGTCACCGTGCTTGAGGTAGGACTGCCGCACGGCGGTCAGCAGGAACACCTCGTAGTCCATCGACAGGCCGAACAGCACCGCGAAGAGCATCAGCGGGATGTAGCTGTCGATCGGCACCGAGAAGAACAGCGTGCTCAGGTAGGAGTCGTCCACGCCGACCGGCGGGTCCATGCCGACCAGGCCGCTGCCCAGGCCGAGGGAGAAGACCAGCGAGAGCGCCCCGAAGGCGGCGCCGAGCGAGATCAGGTTCATCAGGGCGGCCTTGATCGCCACGATCGGCGAGCGGAACGCCAGGAGCAGCAGCAGCGCGCTGAGCAGCACCACGACGCCGACGACCAGCGGGGTGCGCTCGGCGATCGTGTCACCCGCGTCGGCCATGCCGGCCACCTTGCCGCCCACGTGCACGCTCGCCCCCTCGATCCGGAGCGCGCGCACGTCCTCGACCACGTCCAGGGCCCGGGGGTCGCTGGGCGCGTACTCGGGGACGGCCTGCAGCAGCACCGCGGTGCCCGCGGAGTTGAGCAGCGGGTCGCCGACGAAGCGCACGCCGTCGACGTCCCCGACCCCGTCCTTCAGCGCCTGGAGTACGGCGGGCTCGGGCTCGCGGTCGGTGACCTTCTCCTCCAGCTCGGCGACGACCACCAGCGGGCCGTTCATGCCCGGCCCGAACCCGGCCTCGATGAGCTCGTAGGCGCGGCGCGAGTCGGTGCCCCGGTCGCCGAAGCCGTCGTCGAGCGGGCCGAGCTTGAGCGCGAGGGCGGGCGCGGCCAGCGCGGCCAGGACCGCGACGCTCAGGGCGAGAACGCTCCAGGGGCGGCGGGCGACCCAGTTGCCCAGTCCGGCCCAGCCCGAGGAGCCGTCGTTCCCGCGCCTGCCCATGAACGGCAGGCGCAGCGCGTTCACCTTGTGCCCGAGCAGGCCGAGCAGCGCCGGGACGAGGGTGACCGAGGTGAGGACCGCGCAGATGACCGAGATGCCGGTGATCCAGCCGAGCGTGCGCAGCATCGGGAACCCGGCGAGCATGAGGGCGCTGAGCGCGATGACCACCGTGCCGCCGGCGAACACCACGGCCCCGCCCGAGCTGGCGGAGACCCTGCGGACCGCCTCGCGCACGGGCACGCCGTCGGCGAGCAGCTTGCGGTGCCTGCTGAGCAGGAAGAGCGCGTAGTCGATGCCGACGCCCAGACCGATCATCGTCGCCATGATGGAGGCCTGCTTGGGCACGTCCACGAGGTGGCCGAGCAGGCCGATCACGCCCAGGCCGGTCGCGATGCTGACCAGCGCCGCGAAGATCGGGATCATCGCGGCCACCAGCGTGCCGAAGGCGAACAGCAGCACCAGCATCGCGCAGACGACGCCGATGATCTCGCTGGCGCCCGTCTTGATCTCCTTGTCGGCCGGGGTCCCGGCGTTGGCGGGCACCGCTTCGACGCCCGCCGCGCGGACCGGCTCGGCGGCCGCGGAGATCGTCTTGGTCGTCTCGGCCAGCTTGGTGTTGTCGTGGCCCTCGAGCTTGACCGTGATCATGCCGATCTGCCGGTTGGCGGCCATGCCGCCCATCCGGTAGGGGCTCAGCACCTCGGCCACGTGCGGCAGCCGGCGGATGTCATCCATCGCCTGCTCCACGGCCTCTTCGCGGGCCTCGGTGGTCAGAAGGCCGTCACCGGAGTACAGGACGAGCTGGATCGTCCCGCCGGCGTCGTATCCCGGGCCGAATCCCTCGCTCATGAGGTCATGGGCGCGCTGCGCGTCGGTCCCGGGAATGGAGACGTTGTTGCTCACCGGCCCGGGGAAGAGCAGCGACCCCGCGGTCAGCCCCGCCGCCAGCAGGATCCACACCGACAGCACGATCACGCCGTGCCTTGCGCACCAACCGCCTATTCGCCCCAACAGGCCAGACATGGTGACCGCCCCTATTAAACTCGGTGACATACGTTTGTAACACCGTTCTGTACGGCCGTACAGAACGACGAGTAAAGCCTAGTACCCGTCATTCCGGGTCGATCGCGCTCCCCGTGGAAATGAGACGATGACCACACTTGAGCCCGGCTACGACACCAGGAGCCGGATCCTCGACGCCGCCCGTCAGCTGTTCGCCGAACGCGGTTACGCCGCCACGTCGCTGGCCGACATCGCCTCGGCGGTGGGCCTGACCAAGACGGCGGTCGCCTACCACTTCCACCCCAAGGACCGGCTGGCCGCCGAGCTGCTCGCCCCCGCGGCCCAGGACATCGTCGCTCTCATCGAGTCCGAGTTCGACGACGAGCACGCGTTCCTGGAGGCGCTGGTCACCTTCGTCGTCCGCCACCGGACGATCATCCGACTGATCATGGAGGACATCGGCGGCGCCGACAGCGCCCCGCCCGGCTCCCCCGGCGAGGTCATCCGCGCCTTCCGCGACTGCATCTACGCCCGGCTCGCCGGCCCGGACCCCGGCCCGGCCGGCCGGGTGCGCGCCTGGGCGGTGGTGGGCTCGCTGCAGTACGCCGTGGTCAAGACGAGCGACCTGCCCGAGGAGGTCGTCCGGGAGGCCCTGCTGACCGCCGCCTCGGCCGCCTACGGCTCCTCAGCCTGACCATCCGCCCGGGACCGGCGCGCGCCGGTGCCCGGCACCGCACCGGGACCCGGTCACGGGTAGGCGTCGCCGGACCCCTGCTCGGCGGAGTCCGTCGGGTCCGGCGAGGGGGTGGGGTCGCCCCCCGGCCCGGTCTGCGCCTTGACTCCGACCGTGATGACGACCGCGACCCCCTGGCGGGCGCACGAGCCGGCCGCCACGTTCTGCTGCAGCACCACCCCGTCCTTCGAGGCGTCGGCGACCAGACGCGCCCGCACCCGCACCCCGAAGCCCGCGGCGGCCAGCACGTCGCGCGCCTTCGCCTGGCTCAGGCCGACGACCGCGGGCACCTGCCCGCCCTTGCGGGAGACGACCAGCGCGACCGCGGTCCCCGCGGAGACGCGCTTCCCCCCCGCCGGAGTGCTGGAGAGCACCTGCCCCTTGGGCTGGTCCGAGCAACGGGCCGTCACCGTGCCCAGGGCCAGTCCCGCCTGCGTGAGCGCCGCCCCGGCCGCCTTCCTGCGCAGCCCGACCACCTGGGGCACCCGTACTCCCCCCGAGACCTCCAGACGGACCGTGCTCCCCTTGGGCGCCGTGCTCCCCGCCGCCGGCCAGGATCGCAGCACCCGCCCGACGGGCTCCCGGGAGTCGGCCTCGGTGACGGCCCCGGGGACCAGCCCGGCGCGCTTGATCGCGCGTGTCGCCGCGGAACGATCCAGTCCCACCAGCGCGGGCACCGCGATCCCGGCGGGAGGCGGGGCCGTGGTCTGCCCGCCGCCGGTGGGCCCGGCCGTGCGGGAGGGCGCCTCTCCCCGGGTCGGCTCCGAGGTGTCGGACCGGTCGTCGGCCACCGCGTCGTCGCTCGGCTGCGCACTGGGAGCGGTCTGCTGGGCGGTCGCCGCCGGCGGCCTGAACTGCTGCCCGTCCGTCTGCGGCCCGCGGTTCGCGCTCAGCGCCGGGACCAGCACCGCCACCAGCACGGCCGCGCTGACCAGCAGCGACCCCGACATCGCGACCGACGCCCTGGTGGCCGCCCGGCCCGGATGGGTCCTGACCACGGCGTGCTCGCCGGAGGCGCCCCACGAGGGGTCGTCGTACCCGTCGGCGTCGGCGCCCCCGGACGGGCCCGCGGGGCCCGTACGGCCGGGCGCGGAGGACCCGGGCCCCGGCGCCCCGGAGACCGGCGGGAACGCGGAGGAGCGGATGGAGACGAGCGACGACCTGAGCACGGCCGACCTCGCGTCGTCGTCGAGCAGCGCCAGCAGCAGTTCCTGGCCGGTGGGCCGTTCGCCGGGGTCCTTGTTCAGGCAGGCGGCGACCAGCGCGCCGAGCCAGCCGTCGAGGTGGCCCAGCTCCGGCGGGGCGGTGAGGATGCGGTGCAGGACGGCCGCGATCGAGTCCTGCCCGAAGGGGGCGTGGCCGTTGGCCGCGAAGCACATGGTCGCGCCCCAGGAGAAGACGTCGGCGGCCGGGCTGATCGCATCACCCTCCACCTGCTCGGGCGCCATGTAGGCCGGGGTGCCCACGCCGCGCCCGCTCTGGGTGGCCGCGGCGTCCAGCGCCCTGGCCAGGCCGAAGTCGATGACCCTGGGGCCGTCGGGGCCCAGCAGGACGTTCTGCGGCTTGAAGTCGCGGTGCACGATCCCGGCGCGGTGGATGGCGGCCAGCGCCGTCGCCGTGCCGATGGCCAGCCGCTCCAGCCCGCCCCCGGTCCGGGGGCCGCTGACGGCGACCTCGCGGTGCAGCGACGGGCCGTCGACGTACTCGCTGACGATGTAGGGGCGGTCGCCGTCCAGTCCCGCCTCGATCACCTGGGCGGTGCAGAACCGGGCCACCTGCTTGGCCAGCTCCACCTCGCGCAGGAACGTCTCCCGCTCCTCCACCACAGGATCGTGCAGCAGCTTGACCGCGTACGATTCCGGGCCGGCGGCCGGGCGCACGCCGAGGTACACCACCCCCTGACCGCCCTGACCGAGGCGGCCGACGATCTCGTACTCGCCGAGCCTTTCGGGATCCCCCGGTTTGAGCGGTTGTGCATAGGACAACGCGGGCCTCCCCTCGCCCCACCCCTCCACTCAAGAAGAGGTCTCGCGGCGCGTCAACGGGAACCAGATGCTTATATCCCAGACCGTGATACTTGCGTTATATCTGGATCAGTCAGACCGTACGGCCCGGCCGCTGTATCGCGCCTCCTTCTCACCACTCCTGATCACCTCGAACGCCACCCGATCCTCCCCTTGGGGGAACAGCACCAGAGTCCCCGGGTAGCACTCCTGTCCCGTGACCCGATCGAGACGGTAGGTGGTCGCGAGAGGCGGGCCCTCCTCCTTCACCGTGAGCCGTCCCGCGCAGTGCAGGTCGGCGCCCCAGCGCAGGACCGGCCCTCCGTCCGCCAGGCGGATCTCCACGGGGAAGACGCGTCCGGCGCTCGCGTGGTCGGCGACGCCCTTCCAGGTTCCCGTCAGCGGGGAAGCGCCGGACGCGGCCAGCAGGAACGCCGCCACCGCGACCACGACCGCGGCGGCCGTCACCGCCAGCACCCACCGCCACCGCCGCCGCCGGAGGATCCGCGGCACGGAGGCGAGCGCCGGGAGCTCCGCGACGAGGAACCTCAGCGCGGGCATCTCCGCCGTGGACCCGCGCTCCGCCGTCGCCCTGGTCACGGCCTCCTGGATCGCGGGCATCTCGGCGGTGGAGTCCCGCACCGCGGGCATCTCCGCCGTGGAGGCGGGGACCGCGGGCATCTCCGCCGTGGAGGCCGCGAGCACGGGGACCGGCCGGGAGACGGCCCGGCCGCCGTGGCCGTACAGCCGGCCCAGCACCTCCTCGGCCCCCGGGCGATCCTGCGGCTCCGCGGCCAGGCAGTCGATCACGATCTCCCGCAGCGGGCCGGCGAGCGGCCCCAGGTCGGGCGTGCCGTACAGGATCCTGGCGAGCACGGCGTGGTAGGAGTCGGCGGAGAAGGCGTGGCGGCCGGTGGCGGCGAAGGCGACCGTCAGCGCCCAGCTGAACATGTCGGCCGGGGGCCCGGCGGACTCGCCCTTGATCTGCTCGGGCGACATGTAGGCGGGGGTCCCGAAGGGGATCTTCCCGGTGGTGACGGCGGCGTCCATCATCCGGGAGATGCCGAAGTCGATCACTCTCGGGCCCTCCATGCCGAGCAGCACGTTGCCCGGCTTGAAGTCGCGGTGGACCACCCCGGCCCGATGGATGGCCGCCAGCGCGGTGGCGGTGCCGACCGCGATCCGGTCCAGCGAGCCGTCCGCCCGCGGCCCCTCGGCGGCGATGTGCTCCTGCAGCGAGACCCCGTCGACGTACTCGCTGACGATGTAGGGGCGGTCGCCGTCCAGGTCCGCGTCGAGCACCTGAGCTGTGCAGAAGGGGGCCACCCGCCGCACGGCCTCGATCTCGCCCATGAACCTGCGCCGGACCTTCTCGTCGTTCAGCAGCCGGGCGTGCAGCAGCTTGATGGCGACCGGCGGTCCCGTGGCGGGCCCGCCGGGTTCCGCGGACTGTGCGGGCTCGGCGAGGAAGACGACTCCCTGACCGCCGGCCCCGAGCCGTCCGACCAGCCGGTACGCGCCGACCCTCGGGGGGTCTTCCGGCTGGAGGGGAGCCGCTCGCGACATGAGACCCGACTATAACGTGATGAACCCGGCGTAGTCGTCGAGCACGGGGAGCACCCGGTCCGCCGGAGCGCTGGGCAGGCTCAGCACGACCTCCTCGATGCCGTTCTCCGCGTAGTAGGCGAGCTTCTCCCGACTCGGCAGCGTGCCGAACGGGATCACCTTCGCCATCGGGCGCTCCGCCTTCTCGCACGCCTCGCGCAGGGCCGGGAGCGCCGCCCGCACCCCCCTGCCGCCGATCGGCATCCAGCCGTCGGCGTACTCGGCGACGTGGGCGAAGAGCTTGGGCCCGGCCGCGCCGCCGACGTAGACCGGCGGCCCGGAGACCGGCTTGGGCCAGGACCAGGAGGGCTCGAAGCGCACGTGGCGCCCCTCGAAGCCCGCCTCCTCCCGGCTCCACAGCTCCTTCATCGCCAGCATGTGCTCGCGCGCGACGTCCCTGCGGGAGCCGTACGGCACGCCGTGGTCCTCGATCTCCTCCACGTTCCAGCCGAACCCGATGCCCAGCACCACCCGCCCGCCGGAGACGTGGTCGAGGGTGGCCACGGCCTTGGCGGTCACGATGGGCTCGCGCTGGGCGACGAGCATGATGCCGGTGCCCAGGGAGATCCGCCCGGTCACGGCGGCGGCGGCGGCCAGGGCCACCAGCGGGTCGAGCGTGCGCCGGTACTCCTCTGGAAGCGTGTCCTGGCCGCCGGCGGGGGGCGTGCGGCGCGAGACGGGGATGTGGGTGTGCTCGGGCAGGTAGAGGGAGGCGAACCCGCGCTCCTCGGCGGCCCTGGCCAGGTCGGCGACCGGCATCGCCGTGTCGGTGGCGAACATCGTGACACCCAGGCGCATGGCGGCCTCCGGTTCTCGTCCGTTCCGCCCCGCCGGACGGATCCTTGGTGAACCAAGCGATTGCTCGGTTATCATTCCTAGGGTAGCTTGCTGACGTCGCGGGAGACGAGGCCGAGACGCCGAGGACGAGACGACCGCGACGCACGGCCCCGGGCTGCCAGGGACACGGCGACCCTCACGGAAGGCGCTCATGGCGTTCACGGACTTAGGCGACGTACGGCTGTTCCACACCGACGACGGTGCGGGGGACACGACGCTGCTGCTCGTCCACGGCCTGGGGTCGGACTCCCACGAGTGGGTCCACCACATCCCGGCCCTGGCCGACAGGCACCGCGTGATCGCCGTCGACATGCGCGGGCACGGCTACTCCTCCGCCCCGGAGACCGGCAACACCCCCCGCGCGATGGCCGACGACCTCGCCCGCCTCTGCGCCCGGCTGGGGGTCGGCTCGTGCGTCGCCGTCGGCCACTCGATGGGCGGCCAGATCGTCTCCCACCTGGCGGTGGAGCATCCCTCGCTGGTCGAGGCGGTGGTCGCGGTCGATCCCGGGTACGGCTTCGCGGGCCCGGTGGCCGACGCCTTCCCCTCGATGATCGAGCGGATGCGCGAGGACACGCTGGCGATGTCCCTGGCCAACGACCGGTGGACCTCGAACCCGGCGACCCCGCCGTGGCTGCGCGAGTGGCACCGGCGGCGGATCCTCGCCACTCCCCCGCACGTGCTGCTGCAGGCGTTCGAGGCGATGTTCGGCGGGCAGGACGCGCTCGGCGTCCGCCACAACTCCGACGCCTACCTGTCCCGCAGGGCCTGCCCGGTGCTGGCCTTCTGGTTCGATCCGGCCCAGGCGGCGTGGGAGGCGGGTCTGCTCAAGGACCCCCGCTCCAAGGTCGTCGTCTGGGAGGGCAGCAGCCACCGGCTGCACGAGGAACGTCCCGGGGAGTTTCTCCTCGTCGTCACCAACTGGCTAAGGAGTCTGTCGTCGTGAAGTTCTCGATATTCCTCAACCCGCAGATTCCCGGCTCCGGATACTCCCAGGAGGACAACGCCGTCGCCAGGCGGCCGATCGGGCGTGACGTCGAGTCCTACCAGGCGCTGCTGCACGAGGTGCGCGAGATCGCGGTGCACGCCGACCAGATCGGCTTCGACGCGCTCATGATGACCGAGCACCACTTCCACTCCGAGGGCTTCGAGTTCTCGGTGAACCCGCTGATGTTCCTGACCGACCTGGCCGCCAGGACCGAGCGCATCCTGCTGGCGCCGCTGGGCATCGTGCTGCCTGCCTGGGACCCGATCCGCGCCGCCGAGGACGTGGCGCTGCTGGACCACTTCAGCAGGGGACGGCTCCGCCTGGGCGTGGCCCGCGGCTACCAGAACCGGTGGATGAACGTGCTGGGCCAGCGCTGGCACGCCGCCGCCGCCCGCTCCGACGGCTCGGCCTCCGACACCCGCAACTTCGATGTCTTCGGCGAGGTGCTGAAGATCATGAAGATGGCGTGGACCCAGGACACCCTGCGCTACAAGTCGGACGTGCTGGACTACGAGGTGCCCTCGCCGTACGAGGGGATCGAGGGCTGGCCGGCGCTGGAGTGGACGAAGAAGTTCGGCGCCCCCGGCGAGGTGGACGAGCAGGGCCGCATCCACGCCGTCTCCGTCGGGCCCAAGCCGTACCAGAACCCCTACCCGGAGCTGTGGCAGCCGTTCACCATCTCCGACCGCTCGGTGATCCGCGCCGCCCAGGAGGACATCCTGCCCTGGATGTTCACCCCGAACCCGGACGAGCACGCCGCCAAGGCCCGGCTCTACCAGGAGGAGTCGGCCAAGTGCGGCCGGAACTACAAGCTGGGCGAGCACACCGGCATCCTCAAGATCGTCGGCATGGCCGACACCCGTGAGGAGGCCATCGCCACCTACGGCAAGGGCATGCAGAAGGACTTCGCCGCCTTCTTCGGCCCGTTCGGCTATCTGGAGGTCCTGCGCAAGCAGGAGGACGACAAGCACAAGCCGATCAGCCCGGAGAAGGGCGACTTCAAGCGCATGAACGAGGTCGAGATGGCCCTGCTGGGCGGTCCCGACGACGTCAAGCGCGGCATCCAGCGCATGCTCGACCGCATGCCCGACCTGGAGTGGTTCGGCCTGTTCATGCAGGGCCAGCAGGGCGTGCTCCCGCTCGACACCGTCAAGCGCAACCTGGAGCTGTTCGCCACCAAGGTCATCCCCGAGTTCGCCGACTGACCCCGGAGGATCTGTGCAGTTCTGGCTAGGGGCGTCCTTCGTTCCGACCGACCAGTTCACGGAGCTGGCCAGGGTGGCGGAGCGGTGCGGCATCCACACGCTCACGTTGTCGGACCACATCTTCTACGCCGACTTCGACTCCCCCTACCCCTACTCCGACACCGGCGCCCCCCGCTGGAACGCCGACACGCACTGGCCGGACGTGTGGGTGACGATCGGCGCGATGGCGGCGGTCACCTCGACCCTGCGCTTCGCGCCCAACGTCTACATCGCCCCGGCCCGCGACCTGTTCACCGTCGCCAAGCAGGTCTCGACGGCCGCGGTCCTGTCCGGGGACCGGGTCACCTTCGGGGTCGGGGTCGGCTGGTGCAAGGAGGAGTTCCTCCAGACCGGCCAGGACTTCCACACCCGCGGCCGGAGGCTGGACGAGATGATCCCGGCGCTGCGGCGGCTGTGGGCCGGGGGCACGGTCGAGCACCACGGCACGCACTTCGACTTCGGCCCGCTGTCGATCTGCCCTGTGCCCGCCGCCCCCGTGCCGTTCTTCGTCGGCGGCGACAGCGAGGCGGCGCTGCGCCGCGCGGCCCGGCTGGGCGACGGCTGGATCGGCAACCGCATCTACACCGAGGAGCAGCTCGACGCGGTCCTCGCCGACCTGCGGCGCTATCTGCAGGAGTACGGCAGGCCGCAGGACGCCCTGGAGATCATCGCCCCGCTCGCCGTCATGCCCGACGCCGACACCTACCGCCGCTTCGCCGACAAGGGCGTCACCGGGACGATGGCCGCCCCCTGGTGGCTGGCCACGCCGCAGGAGAAGGAGCGGTACGGCAAGGCCACCCTGGCGCTCAAGACCGCCACCCTCGAACGCTTCGCCGAGGAGGTCATCGCGAAGCTCGACCGTTAGGGTGCGCCGCCCGTGTCCTGGCGGCCGGCGAGCCCCATCTCGGCCAGGGCCAGGTCCATGAAGGCGCCGATGGGCTCGGCGACGGCGCCGACCCTGTGCAGCGCGGCCATCCCGAGATAGACGCTGTAGCCCGCGACGGCGCGGCCCCGGGCGAGGCCGGGCTGCTGCCCGGCCTCCTCCAGCGACGCCGCCATGAACTCCAGCCGCCGCGTGCTCACCCGGCGGGCCGTCTCGGCGGCGAGCGGGTCGTCGGCCGCGCTGATCAGCTGGAAGGCGATCCTGGCGTCCACCGGGTCGCCGAAGGCCTGCTCCAGCAGCGTGCGCATGCGCAGGACCGGGTCGGGGATCTCCAGCAGCCCGGCGATGATCTCCTCGGTCCCGGCCTCCCAGCGGGCGAGCGCGGCCTCGACCAGCGCCCGGCGGTTGGCGAAGTGCCAGTAGAAGCTCCCCTTGGTGGCGCCGAGCCGTACCGCCACCGGCTCCACCGCGACGGCCGCCAGGCCGCCCTCGGCCAGCGCCTCCAGCGCCGCGCCCGCCCAGTCCTCCGCGCTCAACCGTCCCACCTGGTCAGTCTTCCATGCGCGGGCGTATGGCCGGGCCGATCGGCGACCCCTCCATACGCAGGCGTATAGTCAGACCATACGCAACCGTATGGAGGTGGCCCGTGGTCTACAACGTGCACGAACGCGTCGTCCCCGCGTCCCCCGAGCAGGTCTGGGAGCTGCTCATGAACATCGGCGGCCCGGGAGACCCGCTCTGGCCGCAGGAGAAGGGCCGCTTCCGCCTCCCCGAGGGCGTCCGGCCCGGCGCCCCCGTCGAGCACGACCCGATGCGCTACCGCGTCGGCGCCGTCGAACCCTGCCGCCGGCTCTGGTTCGACACCAAGGAGATGACCGGCGGACACGGGTTCACGCTCCACCCCGTCGAGGGCGGCACCCTCGTCCGGCACGAGATCAAGGGGCGCACCACGGGGCTGTTCCGGCTGCTGTGGCCGGTGCTGATCCGCCGGCAGCACGACGCCGTGCTGGAGCGGCTCCTGGACAACCTGGAACGGGAGGCCCGCCGCGTCGGCGCCGGCTGACGGGCCGCACCCGGGTGAGCCGATAGCCTGGCCGGGTGCTGGAAGAGATCACGGCGACCCGCTACGTCACGCCGCTGCGTGAGGGCGGGTCGCTGCCCGGGGTGATGGAGGCCGACGACCTCGGCACCTACGCCGTGAAGTTCCGGGGGGCCGGACAGGGCCCCCGGGTGCTGGTCGCCGAGGTCATCTGCGCCGAGCTGGCCAGGCGGCTCGGCCTGCGCACCCCCGAGCTGAAGGTGATCGACGTCGATCCGCAGCTCGGCGCCCGCGAGCCCGACGAGGAGATCCAGGACCTGCTCAAGGCCAGCGCCGGACGCAACCTCGCCGTCGACTTCCTGCCCGGCGCCCTGGGGTTCGAGCCGCTGGCCTGGCCGCCGGACCCGGTCTTCGCCTCCCGGCTGCTCTGGTTCGACGCGCTGATCCACAACGTCGACCGCAGCTGGCGCAACCCCAATCTGCTGCTCTGGCACGGCGACGTCTGGCTGATCGACCACGGCGCCGCGCTGTGGTTCCACCATAACTGGCGCACCGCCGACCCGCAGCGCGGCTTCGACGCGGGCGACCACGTCCTGGCGCCCTTCGCCACCGCGATGGAGGAGGCCGACGCCGAGCTGAGCGAGCGGATCACCCCCGGGCTCCTCGACGCGGTGGTGGCCGAGGTGCCGGACGAGTGGCTGGCCGACGAGCCGGGGTTCGACGACGCGCAGGCCGTACGGCGGGCCTACACCGAGCACCTGCTCGCCCGCGCGCACGGGCCGCGGGAGTGGCGGCCGGAGCCGGGAACGGGGACCCCCGCCCCGCGCGAGGACAAGAGGTCCGGCTCGGTCGGCGCGTTCTGGAAGGGCATCCGATGAAAGACGTCTACGAGTACGCCGTCATCCGGGTCATCCCCCGCGTCGAGCGGGGCGAGCTGATCAACGCGGGCATCCTGCTCTACTGCCAGCCGCGCGACTACCTGTGCGCCAAGGTGGAGCTGGACGAGGCGCGGCTGCGCGCGCTCGACGCCAACGTGGACCTCGACGGGGTACGGCACGCGCTCGGCGTCTATCCGATCTCCTGCGCCGGCGAGACGGGCCCCCTGTCCGCGGAGCCGCTCGGCAGCCGGTTCCGCTGGCTGACCGCGCCGCGCAGCACGATCGTGCAGGCCGGCCCGGTCCACGCCGGCCTCACCGACGCCCCCGATGCCGAGCTGGAACACCTGATGACCCGCCTGGTCAGGACGACCGCCTGACCCGCCAGTCCGTCCGCCCGCCCGGCCGGGGACGGGTCAGAAGAGCACCGACATGAAGGTGTCGATCTCTTTGAAGCCCGCCCTGCGGTAGGCGGCCCTGGCCGGGGTGTTGTAGTCGTTGACGTACAGCGAGACCACCGGCGCGAAGCAGTCGAGGGCGTGCTTGACCACCGCGGCCATCCCGGCCACCGCGTGGCCCTTCCCGCGGTGGCCGGGATGCACCCAGACCCCCTGGATCTGGCAGGCCAGCGGGGTGACGGCGCCGATCTCCGCCTTGAAGACGACCGTGCCGTCCTCGATCCTGGCGTAGGAACGGCCGATGCGGATCAGTTCGGCGACCCGTGAGCGGTACAGCGCGCCGCCGTCGCCCGCCTCCGGGGAGACGCCCACCTCCTCGGTGAACATCGCCACGCAGGCCGGCAGCAGGATCTCGAACTCCTCCGGCCGCACCCGCCGTACCAGCGGGTCGGCCGGCACCGGCGAGGGTGTCGAGGTGGCCATCAGCGGCTGCGCCCAGCGGATCGCCCGGGCCGGCCCCCAGGAGGGCTCCAGCCGCTCCCACAGCAGCTCGACCGCGCCCGCGGGCCCGACGATCGACGAGCAGCGGCGCCCCTGCCTGCGCGCCCGGTCGGCGAAGGCGTGAACGGCCTCGGGGCCGGCGTTCACCGGGACCAGGTTGGCCCCCGCGTAACACAGAGAGATCAGACCGCCACGCGGGCCGAATCCCCACATCTGACCGCCGAGCCGGGCCGGATTGAGCCCGACCGAACGGACCCTGGAGGCGACGAAGACGTTGACGACGGGGTCGGCGTCGAGAAGCGCCAGAACCTCGTCACGATCGTTGTCGTCGAGCACGCGCGACGCCGTTGTACGCAGCATCACCCGCCCAGCCTACGCGACCCCCTCGATTTTGGCAGGAACCCACGCATGACCGGCTTGACGTGCCATCTCGGACGGCGGCCGTCAGCGGCTCTGCCCGGCCGCCTGCGGCACGGGGACGGCCCGCTGCTCCGGCTGCGGTTCCGGAGTCGCCGCGCAGCGCGCGTCGGCGCCGGAGTCTCCCGCGGCACGCGGCAGCGTGCCGTCCCTGAGGTAGGCGGCCAGGATCCGGTCGGCGCACTGGTTGCCGACGAAGGAGACGCCGTGGTTGCCACCGGGATCGACCACCAGCCGGGAGCGAGAGAAGATCCTGCGCAGCTCCAGCGCCCCGGAGTAGGGGGTGGCCGCGTCGCGCCGGGACTGCAGGAGCAGGATCGGCGGGAGCCTCTTGTCGTCCCGGATCCGCACCGGGGAGCCGGCCGGTCCCGGCCAGAACACGCACGGCGCGTTGTACCAGGCGTTCGACCAGGCGAGGAAGGGCCGGTTGGCGTGGATCGCCGCCGTGTCGGCCCGCCACCGGGTCCACTGGCGCGGCCAGGCCGCGTCGCTGCACTGCACCGCCAGATAGACGGCGTAGCCGTTCTCGCTCTCGGCGTCGCCGGCGGCGTACCGGCGGTGCACGGCCAGCAGGGGCGCGGTGTCGCCCCGCCGCACGTAGGCGGACAGCGCCTTGGCCAGCTCCGGCCAGACCATGTCGGAGTAGCCGCCGACGGTGTAGATGTCGTCGAACTCGCTCGGGCCGATCACGCCGCCCGCCGGGCGGGTGCGCAGCCGTTCGCGGGTGGAGTACCAGGCGAAGGAGACGGCCTTGCGGGTCTGGCCCAGCCGGTAGGCGCCGTTGTGGCGGGCCACCCACCGCAGGAAGTCCTGGTGCCGCCGGTCGAAGGCGACGTTCTGGTTGAGGTTGGCGGTGTACCAGACGCGGCGGGGGTCGACCACGCTGTCCAGCACCAGCCGCTTGACCCGGCCGGGGAAGAGCGTCGCGTAGACCGCGCCGAGATAGGTCCCGTAGGAGTAGCCCAGATAGCTGATCTCGGGCTCGCCCAGCGCCCGCCTGATCGCGTCCATGTCCCGGGCGGAGTTCTCGGTGGTCATGTGGGGCAGCACCCAGCTCCACCGCATCTCGCACGCCTCGGCGTACTGGCGGGCCCGGCTCAGGAGCTCCGTCTCCTCCCGCGTGCTCCTGGGCACGTTGTCCGGCCGCGGGGCCGCGTAGTGCTTGCGCGGGTCCATGCACCGCAGCGCGGGCTCACTGCGGCCCACCCCGCGCGGGTCGAAGCCGATCACGTCGTACCGGTCGGCCAGGCCCGGAGGCAGCGCCGCCGCGACCCGCCTGGCCAGGCTCCGCCCGGAGGCCCCGGGACCGCCGGGGTTGACCAGCAGGACACCCAGGTGGTCGCGGTCCCGGGAGGCCCGGCCCTTGATGCGGTTCAGGGCGATGGAGATCGTCTGGTACGGCTCGCGGTAGTCGAGCGGCACCCGGAGCGTCGCGCACTCCACCCCCGGGTCCGCGGGCTCCCGGGCGCCCGTCCCGTCGCACGGCCCCCAGGTCAGCCTCCCTGCCCCCGGGTGAACCTGCGCGGCCGCCTGTGGCGGCGCTCCGACGGTGACGGCAAGCATGACGGCGACGCCGGTGACCCCCACGACCCTCTTCACTGGGTCTCTCCCCTCGCTGGTGCCAGAGGAGATGGTCCCTCGGAAGTCGTCGCGGGGACGGGTCATCCGGGCAGACGATTACCATTATGTAGTCAATCGATTGCTACGTGTAATCATCCCGGGCCCGGCGCAGACCGCCGCAGGGACGCGGGCAGGTCAGCGCACGACGACCTCGGGGCCGGGGGCGTCGTCGTCGAGGTCGACCTCGACGCCCATCTCCTCGGCCAGCCGCAGGGCCTCCTCGATCAGGGTCTCGACGATCTGCGACTCGGGCACGGTCTTGATGACCTCGCCCTTGACGAAGATCTGGCCCTTGCCGTTGCCCGAGGCGACGCCCAGGTCGGCCTCGCGGGCCTCGCCCGGACCGTTGACGACGCAGCCCATGACCGCCACCCGCAGCGGGACCTTCAGCCCCTCCAGGCCGGCCTGGACCTGCTCGGCCAGGGTGTAGACGTCGACCTGGGCCCGGCCGCACGACGGGCAGGAGACGATCTCCAAGCCGCGCTCGCGCAGGCCCAGCGACTCCAGGATGCCGATGCCGACCTTGATCTCCTCCACCGGCGGGGCCGACAGCGAGACGCGGATGGTGTCGCCGATGCCCTCGGCCAGCAGCGCGCCGAAGGCCACCGCCGACTTGATGGTGCCCTGGAAGGCCGGGCCGGCCTCGGTGACGCCCAGGTGCAGCGGGTAGTCGCACTTCTGCGCGAGCAGCCGGTAGGCCTGGATCATGACGACCGGGTCGTTGTGCTTGACCGAGATCTTGATGTCCCGGAAGCCGTGCTCCTCGAACAGCGAGCACTCCCACAGCGCCGACTCCACCAGCGCCTCGGGCGTGGCCTTGCCGTACTTCTGCAGCAGGCGCGGGTCGAGCGAACCGGCGTTGACGCCGATGCGGATCGGCACCCCGTGGTCGGCCGCGGCCTTGGCGATCTCACCGACCTTGTCGTCGAACTTCTTGATGTTGCCCGGGTTGACCCGGACCGCCGCGCAGCCCGCCTCGATCGCGGCGAAGACGTACTTCGGCTGGAAGTGGATGTCGGCGATCACCGGGATCTGCGACTTCTTCGCGATGATCGGCAACGCCTCGGCGTCGTCCTGGGAGGGCACCGCCACCCGGACGATCTGGCAGCCCGACGCGGTCAGCGCGGCGATCTGCTGGAGGGTGGCGTTGATGTCGGCGGTGACCGTGGTGGTCATGGACTGGACCGAGACGGGTGCGTCACCGCCCACCGGGACGGAGCCGACCATGATCTGGCGGGAACGGCGTCGCTCGGCGATCGGCTTGATCCTGACGGAGGGGATACCGAGAGCAACAGAAGTCATTTTCAGCCCTTTGAAGAGTCGACGACGCGTTCCAGTCTAGGTAGTGGCGGTGAGCTCACGCGCCCGCGCCCGGGCCCAGGCGTCGGCCGCCAGGACCTCCTCGACCGAGCCCGCCCCGGTGACGTCGTGCTCGGCGACGACCGCGGCCACGGTGTCCACGATGCCCAGGAACGGCAGGCGCCCGGCCATGAACGCGTCCACGCATACCTCGTTGGCGGCGTTGTAGACGGCGGGGGCCGTACCGCCCGCCGAGCCGACGTGGCGGGCGAGCGCGACGGAGGGGAAGGCCTCGTCGTCGAGCGGCTCGAAGGTCCAGGTGTGGGCCGTGGTCCAGTCGACGGGGGCGGCGGCGCCGGGGACCCGCCCGGGCCAGCCGAGGGCGAGCGCGATCGGCAGCCGCATGTCGGGCGGGCTGGCCTGGGCGATGGTCGAGCCGTCCACGAACTCCACCATCGAGTGGATGACCGACTGCGGGTGGACCACGACCTCGATCCGGTCGAAGCCGATGTCGAAGAGCAGGTGGGCCTCGATGACCTCCAGGCCCTTGTTGACGAGTGTGGCGGAATTCACGGTGATGACCGGGCCCATCGACCACGTCGGATGGGCCAGGGCCTGCTCCGGCGTGACGTCCCCGAGCTCCGCGCGGGCCCGGCCGCGGAAGGGCCCGCCGCTCGCCGTGACGATCAGCTTCCGTACGGCCGAGGCGTCCTGGCCGGCCGGTCCCGCCGCCCACAGGCACTGGGCCAGGGCGGAGTGCTCGGAGTCCACCGGGATCAGCTGACCGGGCTTGGCCAGGCGTTTGACCAGCGGGCCGCCGACGATGAGCGACTCCTTGTTGGCCAGCGCGAGCGTCCGGCCCGCCTCCAGGGCGGCCAGCGTCGAGGTCAGCCCGAGCGCGCCGGTGACGCCGTTGAGCACGATGTCGCACGGCCAGGTCGCCGCCTCGGCGACGCCCTCGGGGCCCGCGAGGACCTTCGCGCTCACGCCGCGGGCCGCCAGGGCCTCCTTCAGCGCGGGGACGGCCGACGGGTCGGCCACGGCCACGACCTCGGGCCGGAACTCGGCGGCCTGGCGGGCGAGCAGGTCGATCCGGCCGCCCCCGGCGGCCAGCGCCACCACCCGGAGGCTCTCCGGGTTGCGGGCGATGACGTCGAGGGACTGGGTCCCGATGGAGCCGGTCGAGCCGAGCAGGACGACGGAACGCGTGATGTCTGGCTGCACGGCCCCATTCTCGCGGGTGCCGTACCCATGTCGAACCGGCATGGAGATCTGTGATGCCAGAAACGCACGGTGAATAGCGATATTTACGCCCGAATCCTGCTATATCAATAGTCGCGAATTTTGAGAAATACGGATATGCAGCGCACTAGCTTCCCGAACCAGCATCAGGTCTCGGGAGGTACAAATGCGCCGCACGGCACGCCTGGTTCCGATCCTCGCCCTCGCCGCGGGAAGCACCCTGCTCCCCGCGGCGGTCGCGCACAGCGCCACCGCAGCACCCGCCGCCCCGCCCGCCGAGGAGGAGGCCGCCGACACCAAGAGCGAGCAGCGCGTCGTCCAGCGTTACTGGACCGAGGCGAAAATGGAGGCGGCACTGCCGTTGGACGCCCTGGCGCCCAGAAAGGGCGGCGTGCGCCTCACCGCGGAGACCAACTCCGCACAGGCCCAGCCCTTCTCGGTCCCCGCCGACCCCGCCGAGGACGTCGCGGACTCCCGCGCCCCCGCGGCCCGCGCCTCCTCCGGCTCGCCCTGGACGCGGGGCGGGGAGATCACCAAGACCGCCGGCCGGGTGTTCTTCACCTATCAGGGACGCAACGCCTCCTGCTCCGGCAACGCCGTCACCAGCGAGAACAAGAGCACCGTGATCACCGCCGGGCACTGCGTGAAGATGGGCGGGGCCTTCCACACCAACTGGGTCTTCGTGCCGGGCTACAACAACGGCGAGCGGCCGCACGGCACGTGGGTGGCGACCACGCTCTACACGACCCCCCAGTGGAACAACAGCGAGGACATCAACCACGACATGGCCGCCGCCGTGGTGGCCCCGCTGAACGGCAGGCGGCTGACCGACGTGGTCGGCGGCCAGGGCATCGCCTTCAACCAGGCCAGGCGCCAGCAGATGCACGCCTTCGGCTATCCGGCCGCCAGTCCCTACGACGGCTCCAGGCTGATCTACTGCAGCGGCCGGGCCTTCGACGACTTCCTCGCCAGCCGCGACCTCGGCCTGAACTGCAACATGACCGGAGGATCCAGCGGCGGGCCGTGGTTCCTCAACTTCAACGAGAGCACCGGGCTGGGCACGCAGAACTCGGTGAACAGCTTCAAGTACAACTTCGCCAGCGGCTGGATGTTCGGCCCGTACTTCGGCACGGAGGCCAAAGCCGTCTACGACGCCGCACAGAGCACCGGCACGCCGTAGATTGCCGAAAGTAGCCACAACAACACATCGGGTAGTGCAAACTCGGCTCCTATGACCTCGAGCCTCGCCCTGCTTGTGGCCGCTTCCGTCGTCGCCGGACTGATGGGCGCCCCTTCCGCCGATGTGACGAACACAGAGAACCGCTTCCGGGCCGCGAGCGCCGCCCAGGCACTCCGGCCGCTCGGGACCGCCGTCCGCACCACCGCGACGATCCCGGGCGGGACCGACGTCGTCGAGCACGTGGCCACCGTCAGCGCGGCGGAGCGGCGCCGCGTGCTCGACTACTGGACTCCCGGCCGGATGGCGGCCGCCCTGCCGATCAGCCTGCTCGGAACGCTGAAGGGCGCGCTCGTCGGTCCGCGCGTCCCGGCCCGCCACCAGGCCGCCCGGCCCGGCGCCGGCGCCTCCACCGCCACCTCCACCGGCGGGTCCCGCTGGACCGCCGGCGGGCTGGTGGGCAGGACCACCGGGCGCGTGTTCCTCACCCTGGGCGGGGTCGACTTCGTGTGCTCGGCCAGCTCGGTGAAGGGCGCCAACAAGGACCTGGTCGTCACCGCCGGGCACTGCGTCAAGGACGGCACCGGCGCGTGGGCGGACAACTGGACCTTCGTCCCGGGCTACGACCGGGGCCGCCAGCCGTACGGGCAGTTCACCGCCCGCCGCATGTTCGTGGCCGGCCCGTGGTCCCGCAGCGCGGACGACAACCACGACGTCGGCATGGTCGCCCTCAACAAGAACGGCACCAAGCACCTCGCCGACGTCGTCGGCGCCCAGGACATCTCCTTCGGCGCCCCCCGCGGCCGCCAGACCTACGGCTTCGGCTTCCCCGTCGATCCGCCCTACAACGGCGAGCACCTGATCTACTGCGCCGGCCCCGTCCGCGCCGACCCCCACGACCAGACCGGCGACCAGGGCCTCGGCTGCACCATGACCGCCGGCTCCAGCGGCGGCCCCTGGTTCAGCGACTTCAACCCCGCCACCGGCCGCGGCGTCATCACCTCGGTGAGCAGCTTCAAATACAGCGACGACCAGGGCACGATGTACGGCCCCTACTTCGGCAACATCGCCAAGGACCTGTACACCATCGCCCAGAACGCCTGATCGCCGCCGGGCACGGCGCGGGTGCCGGACAAGGCACCGGCGCCGGTACGGCGGGACGGGGAGCGGTGGTGGTCGGCGCCGTTGTACGGCGGGCAGAGCCGGGGCGGGGACGTGGCCGGGTGTTTCACCACCGGGGCGAGGGTGGGTAGGGCGCTGGGCGGGCGGGTGTTCCGGCCGGCCGTCTCAGCGGGGCTCTGGCGCGTTCAGGCCTCCGGCCTGCCCGGGCGCGCGGGGTGCGGTCCTTTTACACGTCGGCCTGCACACCCGCCCGCTCCGCGCCCGTCCCCGGCCCGCCGTACTCATGACCCGCCGTAGTGCCGGACCTTTCCCGGACGCCCAGTGTCCTGTGAGCGGCTGAAGCAATCGGCAGCGGGGCCGTTCAGGGCGGGCCGCCGTTGCCTCGCGGCCATGCCGTCGGGAAGGGGCGCAGGACGGGCCGCCGTGGCTGCGCCCCTCGCGGAGTCGGCTTCACACCGTGACGGCCGGATAGGGGCTCCTCATCTCACCGGAGTAGACCTCGGGCACCCCTTCTATGTGGTTGGGCAGCTCGTCCATGCAGGCGCGCAGCAGCGGGGTCGCGTTGTGCCGGTCGAGGTCCTCTTGCGAGCGCCATACCTCGTAGAGGAAGAACCGGCCGTCCTCCTGCTCGTGAAGGTGGTACTGAAGGCTGCCCCCGTGTCCCCGGGACGGCTCGACGAGGTCCAGCAGGAGCCTTCTGAGCTCGTCGGCGTGGCCGGGCTTGGGGGTAAGGAATCCGTACAGCGAAACGGGCGTCTGCGCCCTCGATGTCGTCGTCATGCGATCGACGTTAGGATGTGACACCGGTGTCAGATTCAAGCCGCTTCTCTGTGAGGTGGATCACATGAAGATCGGAGAACTGTCCCGCGAAACGGGCGTGGCCGTCCGGCTCCTCCGCTACTACGAGACTCAAGGGCTGCTCACCTCCCGCCGCAGCGAGGGCGGCCACCGCCATTACGGCCCGGAGGCCCCCGCGACCGTCGCCCGCATCCGCACCCTGCTCGCCGCAGGGCTGCCCACCAAGGTCATCCGCGAGCTCATGCCCTGCTTCGTCGGCGACGGCACCGAACTTCAGGCCTGCGTCCTCGACCACCTCAAGACCCAGCTGGCCGAGCTGGACTCCCACATAGCCGACCTCACCCGGGCCCGCACAGCCCTGGACGACATCCTCCAGGCCTCCACCCGAGCCCTCACCCCGGCATGACCCCGGCCTGACCCGCCTTCCGACCGCGCGGGCATCGACTCCCCCGCCTTGGGCGCAGCTACGGCGCCCGGCCCTGAGCTCCTTCCCGCCGGCACGGCCGCAAGGCAACGGCGAGCCCCCCTGAACGGCCCCGCACTCACGCTTCAGCCACTCACAGAACACCGGCCGGCCGGAACACCCGCCCGCACGGCACGACCATGTCCCCCGCCGCAGCGGGACGGCCCCGCCCACCAGGGCCGCCCGCCGTACAAACGGCGCCGAGCACCGCCGTACCACGTCTCGCCGTACCGGCGCCGAGCCTTGACCTGTGCTCCGTGCCGTACCGGCACGATCTGCGCTCCGTGCCGGCACACACCGGCGCGGCTAGAGGGACAGGCCCGTGAGGACCATGACCTTTTCGTAGGTGTAGTCGGCGATGGCGGAGCGGATGCCCTCGCGGCCGATGCCGGAGTCCTTGACGCCGCCGTAGGGCATCTGGTCGGCGCGGTAGGAGGGGACGTCGCCGATGATGACGCCGCCGACCTCGAGTTCGCGGTTGGCCCGGAAGGCCAGGTCGAGGTTGCGGGTGAACACCCCGGCCTGCAGGCCGTACTTGGAGTCGTTGACCGCCGCGAAGGCCTCGTCCGGGCCGGAGACGGTCTGGACGATCATCACGGGGCCGAAGACCTCCTCGCAGGAGACCTTGGCGTCGGCCGGCGCGTCGACCAGGACGGTCGGAGTGACGGTGGCGCCGTCACGGGTGCCGCCCGTCAGGACGCGGGCGCCGGACGCGACGGCCTCGTTGACCCACTGCTCGACGCGCTCGGCGGCCTCGACCGAGACCAGCGGGCCGACCTGGGTCTTCTCGTCGGCCGGGTCGCCGGTCACCAGGGCCTCGACGGCCGGGACCAGCTTGCCCAGGAACTCCTCGCGCACGGACTCCTCGACGATCACCCGCTGGACCGCGATGCAGCTCTGGCCCGCCTGGTAGTTGGAGAACAGCGCCACCCGGGAGGCGGCCCAGTCGAGGTCGGCGTCGGCCAGCACGACCGCGGCGGCGTTGCCGCCGAGCTCCAGGGTCACGTGCTTGCGCGGCACCTGGTCCATGATCGCGTACCCGACCGGGCCCGAGCCGGTGAAGGAGACCACCGGCAGGCGGGGGTCGGTGACCAGCGTGGAGGCGCGGTCGTTGGGCACCGGGAGCACGGAGAACATCCCGGCGGGCAGGTCCGTCTCGGCGAGGATCTCGCCGAGCAGCAGCGCCGACAGCGGGGTGGCCGGAGCGGGCTTGACGATGACCGGCGCGCCGGCGGCGATGGCCGGGGCGACCTTGTGGGCGACGAGGTTGAGCGGGAAGTTGAACGGCGTGATCGCCAGGATCGGCCCGTACGGCACGCGCGAGACATAGGCCAGGCGGCCGGTCGCGGCGGGCTCGGTGTCCAGGCGCATCGCCTCACCGCTCAGGCGGCGGGTCTCCTCGGCGGCGAAGCGGAAGGTGGAGACGGCGCGGCCGACCTCGCCGCGGGCCCAGAAGAGGGGCTTGCCGTTCTCCTCCATGATGAGGTGGGCGATCTCGTCGGCGCGCTCGGCCAGGCGGCGCGAGACGTGGGCGAGGGCCTCGGCCCGCACGTGGATCGGGAGCGCGGCGGCCTCCTTGCGTACGGCGTCCGCCGCGGCGACGGCCTCCTCGACCTGGTCGGGGGTCGGCACGGAACAGACGCCGACGGTGCGGCCGTCATGGGAGTTGGTCACGGTGAGCTCGCCGTCCCCGGTCGCGGGGCGGCCGGCGAGCCAGAAGGGGCGCACGTCCATGCTTCCGACCGTATGCCACCGGCGGGGGCCGGGCCCTACTCCAGTCCGCACAAGACCCGTGACATCGCTCGCCGTTCCGCATAAACCTCACCCTCGATCTCCTGTAACGAAATAGGGATTATTAAGGGATATTTCTTATGGACGACGGTTTGAACGATCTTCACGTTGGCTAAGTCTCGTGTGCCACCCCCCAGATCGGAAAGGCGTGCCCCCATGACCTCCTCGGCGCCGCTCGGGTTGCAGGGCGCCTACATGCTCGGCGAGCGGGCCGGTCAGGACGCGTTGCGCAGCCGGCTCCTCGACGTGGCCAGCCGTCTTCTGGTCACCGTCGGACCGGAGAGCTTGTCGATGCGGCGCATCGCCGGCGAGGCCGGATGCTCCACGACCGTCATCTACACCATGTTCGGCAGCAAGGAGGGCCTGGCCGAGGCCCTCTACCTGGAGGGCTTCGAGCGGTTCCGGCGGCGCCTGAACGAGGTGCCCCCGCGCAAGAACTCCCTTGAGCACCTCAACGCCCTCGGCCCGGCGTACCGGGAGGCCGCGCTGGCCGAGCCCGGCTACTACGGCCTGATGTTCGAGAAGGCGATCCCCGGCTTCACCCCCAGCGAGCGGGCCAGGACCCTGGCCAGGGCGGCGCTCAACATCTTCGACCGGGTGATCGCCGACTGCATCTCGGCCGGATACCTCGTCCCCACCCAGCCCAGGAAGATCGCCGACGCGCTGTGGGCGGCCGCGCAGGGGGCGATCAGCCTGGAACGTGCCGGTCACCTGCGCGACGAGAGCATCTACGAGACCGTCACCCGCGCCGTCGTCTTCCGCTACATGGCCAAGCCCGCCCCGGAGCTGAGCGACTCCGGGGCCGCCCTGCTCTAGGACGCCGGACCGTCAGACGTTCAGCGCGACCCAGAGCTCGGCCCGGGCCGCGGGGTCGTCCAGGTCGCGGCCGAGGATCTCGGCGACGCGGCGCATGCGATAGCGCAGGGTGTGCCGGTGCACGCCGAGCCGCTGCGCCGCCGCGTCCCAGTGCCCGTTGCACGCCAGGTAGGCGCGCAGCGACTCCAGCAGGTCGGCGCGGGAGCCGTACTCCCGCAGCGGGGCGAGCAGCGCCGCGGAGAACGCCGCGGCCGCTCCGGCGTCCAGCAGGGAGAGCAGTCCCTGCCCCGCCAGGTCGGCGAAGCGCATGACCGGCTCACCGCCGCGGCGGGCCGCCGCGAGCGCCCGGTCGGCCTGGTCCAGGCCCGTGCCCAGCTGCCGATCGTCCACCGGGGTGCCGACGCCGACCGGTCCGTGACCGCGCAGCGCCGCCGCCGCGGTCTCGGCGCGCTCAGCCGGCACGATGACGACCACCCGGCCGTCGGCGTCCGCCGCGAACTCCTCCGCCGCCGCCTCCAGCACCGCCTCGGGGTCGCCGCCGCAGGCCAGGACCGTCAGCGGCCCGTCCGCGAGCCCGCCGCCCAGCAGCTCCAGCGTCTCCCGCCCGGCCCGCGTCTCCCCGGCCAGCAGCAGCCGCAGCACGGCGGAGCGGACGCCGCGCTCGGCCTCCTGGTGTTCCCTGCCGTGTTCGAGCAGGAGGGTGAGCAGCGATCCGGCGGCGTTGACCACGGTGTGCTCGACCGGCGAGAAGGGTTTGCCGAGCCCGACCGCGAAGAACCCCCTGATCCGGCGGGCGCCCAGCGGCTGGACGACGACGTGCGCTCCGGGGGTGGAGAACGCCAGGCTGGAGGGGGTCCCGCCCTCGCGCGGCCGTCCGCGCAGGCGGCCGAGCTCGGGGATGACGGCGGCCACGGCCGCGGCGCCCCTGCCCGCCGCATGCCGCTCGCCACCCGCCTCGTCGAGCAGTACGGCCCAGCCGCCGAGTTCCCTGGCCAGGCGCTCGACCACGGCCCGCGGCCCCTCGGGGCGCAGGGCCGCGCGGGTGAGACGGTTCTGGGCGGCGAAGGCGCGGGTGATCTCCTCGTACTGCTCGGCGGCGAGCAGGTCGCTGACCGCCTTGCCGATCGCGACGAACGGGGTCTGACGCGGCACCTCGACCAGCGGCAGTCCCGCCCGGGAGGCGGCCGTCACCAGCTCGGCGGGGATCTCCTCGTGCCCCAGGCCGACGCCGAACCCCAGGCCGGTGACGCCCCGGGCGACCAGGCGGTCGACGTACGGCGCGGCGCCGTCGGCGTCCAGGCGCATGCCCGTGGTCAGGACGAGCTCGCCGCCCTCCAGGAACGGAGTGGGATCCTCCAGCTCGCTCACGGCCACCCAGCGCACCGGCCGGTCGAGCGCCTCGTGCCCGGCGAGCACGGCGAGCCCGAGCGGCAGGCGCCGCACGACGGTGCGCAGCGTCGGCGCCACCACCACCCCCGGTTTGTACGTTACGGCCAGAGCGATCCTCGCAATTTTGCCATAGTGCATCATCGGCATCCCGGCACGCCCGGCATACCGTCGCAGCATGAGCACCGTCACCCAGGGCGGCCCGTCGCTTCCGCAGGAGCGCCGCGTCGTCACCGAGATCCCCGGCCCGAAGTCCCGTGAGATGTTCGCCCGCAAGCAGGCCGCCGTCCCGCCGGGCATCGGCACCACCCTGCCGGTCTTCGTGACGCACGCCGGTGGCGGTGTGGTCGTCGACGCCGACGGCAACTCCCTGATCGACTTCGGCTCGGGCATCGCGGTGACCAACGTGGGCAACGCCGCGCCGCGCGTGGTCGAGCGGGTCCAGCGGCAGGTGGCGGACTTCACGCACACCTGCTTCATGATCACGCCGTACGAGTCGTACGTGCAGGTCGCCGAGAGGCTCAACGAGATCACCCCCGGCGACCACGAGAAGCGCACCTTCCTGCTCAACAGCGGCGCCGAGGCCGTGGAGAACGCGGTCAAGGTCGCCCGGCACGCCACCGGCCGCCAGGCCGTCGTCGTCTTCGACCACGGCTACCACGGCCGGACCCTGCTGACGATGTCGCTGACGGCCAAGAACATGCCGTACAAGCAGGGCTTCGGCCCGTTCGCGCCCGAGGTCTACCGGGTGCCGCTGGCCTACCCCTTCCGTTGGCCGTCGGGCCCGGAGAACTGCGCCGAGGAGGCCGCGGCCCAGGCGATCGACCAGATCAACAAGCAGGTCGGCGCCGAGAACGTGGCCGCGGTGCTGATCGAGCCGATCGCGGGCGAGGGCGGCTTCATCGAGCCGGCCAAGGGCTTCCTGCCGAGGATCGCCGAGTTCTGCAAGGCCAACGGGATCGTGTTCATCGCCGACGAGGTGCAGACCGGCTTCGCCCGCACCGGCGACCTGTTCGCCTGTGAGGACGAGGGCCTCGTCCCCGACATCATCGTCACCGCCAAGGGCATCGCGGGCGGCCTGCCGCTGGCGGCCGTCACCGGCCGCGCCGAGATCCTCGACAGGATCCACGTCGGCGGCCTGGGCGGCACCTACGGCGGCAACCCGCTCGCCTGCGAGGCGGCGCTCGGCGTGCTGGAGACCATCGAGGCCGATGACCTGGTGGGCCGGGCCCGGCACATCGGCGAGGTCATGCTCCCGCGCCTGCGCGCCATCGCGGAGAAGAACCCGATCGTGGGCGACGTGCGCGGCCGCGGCGCCATGATCGCCATCGAGCTGGTCGTCCCCGGGACCAAGGAGCCGCACCCCACGGCCGCGGGCGAGATCGCGAAGCGGTGCCACGCCGAGGGCCTGCTCGTGCTGACCGCCGGCACCTACGGCAACGTTCTGCGATTCCTGCCGCCGCTGGTCATGCCCGACCACCTGCTGGAAGAGGGCCTGACCATCCTGGAGAAGATCGTTTCCGAGATCTGACAGTTTGAAGTCCGTCGCAGGGGGCACCCGGCTTGATGCCTGGTGCCCCTTTTGTCGTTGGGTGAATCACACCCTGGAGGCGATTTAACCCTCGCTTGGGCTCCAGCAAATCGATCACCGGGGGTAGGAACGTTATAACGGTTGCGACAGGTGACAGAGTGAGCAGGAGGGGAGGCGTGGTGGACTGGAGGCCGACCAGAACGGTACGGACCATGATGATGTTCGACCCAGAAGGCCTGACCCGCGCCCAATGCGAAGGTGACGCCTGCGTGGCCTGCCACAAGAAGTGGCCCCGGCCGAGGATCAGGATCGGCCGCCTGCCGAACGAGGCGATCCTGTTCGCCTGCCCGGAGTGCGCGGACGCGCTGGTCCCCGAGCCCGTGGAGAACGTCCGCCCGCTCACCCGCCGGGTCGCTTTCTCCTGAGAAGGACTTCCCGGCTTCGAGGGCGTACGGCCCCGCCGGAGAAGAGACCGGGCCGGAGAAGAGACCGGGCCGGAGAAGAGACCGGGCCGGAGAAGAGACCGGGCCGGGGAAGAGACCGGGAAAAGGGCCGTGCCCTCCCCCGCCGGAACGGGGAAGGGCACGGAACGACCGGGCTCACCGGGCGGAGCCGGCCGTCCCCGCGCAGGGTCCCTGCGCGGGGATCACCCCGGGGTCACCCGGAACCGACCGGGACTGACCGGACTACTTGGTGAAGCCGACGACGGTCCAGTCCTTCGGGTCGGCGTAGCCGAAGGCGCCGTAGTTGGCCAGGTTCTTCTTCGTGGCGTAGATGTCCGGGCGCTGGTACAGCGGGATGGTGTGGACCAGGTCCCAGATCAGCTTGTCGGCCTGGTTGCCCAGGTCGATGGCCTTCTGCGGGTCCATCTCGCCGGCCGCCTGGTCGATCAGGGTGTCCAGCTCGGGGCTGCCGGTGCGCGGGAAGTTGCTGCCGTAGTTCTCGGCGCTCTCCGGCGTCTTGTAGATCTGCGGCAGGGCGCCGTTCGGGAACGGCGTGCCCAGCCAGGAGAACGGCGCGATGTCGAAGTTGCCGGGGATGACGTAGTCGTCGAAGAACTTGTCGTCCGGGACCGGCTCGACGTTGACCTTGACGCCGATCTCCTTCAGCATCGCCTGGGTGAGCTCACCCTCCTGCTTGGCGACCGCCACCGAGGAGGGGTAGGTGAAGCGGATGGCGAACTCCTTGCCGTCCTTCTTGCGGTACTCGCCCTCCTGCTTCCAGCCCGCGGCGTCCAGCAGCTGCTTGGCCTTCTCCGGGTTGTACTTGCCGACCTCGCCGGAGTTGTCCACGTACCCCTTGTGGGTGTTCATGTACAGGTGGTTGCCGAGCGTCTGGATCGGCCAGTCCATGTCCTTGAGGTCGGACGCGGCGATCGTCTCGCGGTTGATGCCCATGGCGACGGCCTGGCGGACCGACTTGTCCTTCAGCAGCTCGGCCGAGCCGTTGACGGTGAAGTGGCGCCAGTTCGGGGCCGCGGCCTTGCGGATGTCGACGTTCGGCACCTCCTTGGCCCGCTTGAGGTCGGAGGCGTTGGCCGGGATCTCGAAGGCGTCGATCTCGCCGTTGGCGAAGGCGTTCATCGTCGCGCCGTCCTCGATGGCGCGGAAGATGACCTTGTCCAGCTTGGCCTTCTGGCCCCACCAGTTGTCGTCACGGACGAGCGTGACGGTCTTGGTGGTCTCGTCGACCTTCTCGACCTTGAACGGGCCCGCGGTGACCGGGATCTTGCCGATCCAGCCCTTGTTGAAGACCTCGGGGTCCTCGTTCGTGGAGGCCGGGTAGAGGGGCGAGAACATGCCCTGCCAGTCGGGGTAGTTCTTCTCGAAGGTCACCACGACGTCCTTGTCGGTGGCGCCCTTCTCCACCGACTTGACCCGGTCGTAACCGTCGGTCGAGGAGACCTGGTACTTCTTGTTCGAGCCGTTCAGGGCCTTCCACTGCGCCTGGAAGTCCTTGTAGGTGATCGGGGTGCCGTCCGACCAGGCGGCCTTCTCGTTGATCTTGTACGTGACGACCTGGACGCCGTCCGTGATCTCCATCTTCCACTCGGTCACGTAGTCCGACAGGGCGGTGAGGGTGGCCTTGTCGTCGGCGCGGCCGGCGCTCGGCATGAGCGGCTCGATGACGTCGTCGGTGTTGGCGTGGGTGCCGTTGACCTGGTTGTAGTTCCAGTTCTCCTGCCACGAGCTGAGCGCCAGCGTCAGCGTGCCGCCGTCGGCGACCTGCTCGTAGGGGACGGGGTTGATGGTGCTGCCCGGGAGCTGCGCCGCAGCCTCCTTGGCGGCCTCCGACGAGGCGGCGTTCGGCTTGTTCGCAGTGCCGCCGCTGCCGCAGGCGGTCAGGGCCATGGCCAGGAGCGCGGCTCCGGCGGCGGCCTTGTAGCCAACCTTCACGTGTTCCTCCAACACAGGGATTTCACACACCCGGGGCCGCGACGGCCTCGGTGTTCTCGGGGTAGTGGCAGGCGGCGCCGTGGTCTCCGGCGGGCGCGAGCCGTATCACGGCGGGCTCCGCCTCCTCGCACTTGCGCGCCTCGGCCTCGCCCAGCAGGGCGCGCTTGGGGCAGCGGGTGCGGAAGCGGCAGCCCGACGGGGGGTTTGCGGGGCTGGGCAGGTCGCCCTTGAGGAGGATGCGCTCGCGGGAGCGCTCCAGCTCGGGGTCCGGCAGCGGGATCGCCGACAGCAGCGCCCGGGTGTAGGGATGCGCGGGCGCGCCGTACACCTCGTCCACCGCGCCGATCTCGGCGATCTTGCCGAGATACATGACGGCGACCCGGTCGGCGATGTGCCGCACCACCGACAGGTCGTGCGCGACGAACAGGTAGGACAGGCCCAGCCTGACCTTCAGGTCCTCCAGCAGGTTGATCACACCCGCCTGGATGGACACGTCCAGCGCCGAGACCGGCTCGTCCAGCACGATCAGCTTCGGCTCCAGCGCCAGGGCGCGGGCGATGCCGATGCGCTGGCGCTGCCCGCCGGAGAAGTGCTGCGGGTAGCGCTCGGCGTGCTCGGGGGCCAGTCCGACCAGGGTGAGCAGCTCGTCGATCCTGGCCCTGATGGCCTTGGCGTCCTTGTGCCCGTGCGCGCGCAGCGGCTCGGCGAGGATGTCGCCGACCGGCATGCGCGGGTCGAGCGCGGACATCGGGTCCTGGAAGACGATCTGCAGGTCCCTGCGCAGCCCCTTGCGCTCGGCCTTGGCCAGCTTGGCGCTGTCCTTGCCGAGGACCACGACCGTGCCGCCCTGCGGCGCCTGCAGCTGCATGATCTGCTGGAGGGTGGTGGTCTTGCCGCAGCCCGACTCGCCGACCAGGGCGAGCGTCTCGCCTTCGGCGATGTCGAAGCTGATGCCGTCCACCGCGTACACGGTGCCGACCCGGCGCTTCATGACCGCGCCCTTCATGAGCGGGTAGTGCCGGATCAGGTCGTCCACCTTCAGCACGGTCTCCCGCTCGGCGCGCGGCCTGCGCTCCTCCCGCTGCGCGGGGGCCTCCGGGACCGGGTAGACGGTCGCGCCGTCCAGGCCCTTGAGGTCGATCTCGTGTGAGCGGATGCAGGCCGACATGCGCCCGCCGGTGCCGATCCGCTCCAGCTCGGGCTCGGCGTCGTCGCACGCGTCCACCTTGAGCGGGCAGCGCGGCGCGAACGGGCAGCCCGGCGGGAGCGCCGCGGGCGAGGGCGGGTTGCCCTCGATCGGGATCAGCCGCTCGGTCGGGCGGTCCATGCGCGGGATCGAGGCGAGCAGGCCCATGGTGTACGGCTGCCGCGGGCGGTAGTAGATCTCGTCCACGGTGCCGGTCTCGACCGGCTTGCCGGCGTACATCACCAGCACCCGGTCGGCCAGGCCCGCCACGACGCCCAGGTCGTGGGTGATCATCACGATCCCGGCGCCGGTCTCCCGCTGCGCGGTCTTGAGCACGTCCAGGACCTGGGCCTGGATGGTGACGTCCAGCGCGGTGGTCGGCTCGTCGCAGATCAGCACGTCGGGGTCGTTGGCGATGGCCATGGCGATCATCGCGCGCTGGCGCATGCCGCCGGAGAACTCGTGCGGGAACGCCTTGGCCCGCACGTCCGGGTGCGGGATGCCGACCAGGTCCAGCAGCTCGACGGCGCGCCTGGCCGCCTTGTCCTTGCCGACCTTCTGGTGGATCCGCACCGCCTCGGCGATCTGGTCGCCGATGGTGTAGACGGGGGTGAAGGCCGACAGCGGGTCCTGGAAGATCATGCTGACGCTCTTGCCGCGCAGCCGCGTGAGATCCTCCTCCCGCGCGCCGATCAGCTCCTTGCCGTGCAGCCTGACCGAGCCGGTGACCTCGGCGCCCTCGGGGAGCAGGCCCATCACCGCCAGCGAGGTCACGGACTTTCCGGAGCCGGACTCGCCGACGATGCCGAGGACCTCGCCCGGGCGGAGCTGGTAGCTGACCCCTCGCACGGCCTTGATGCCGCCGCGGAAGGTGACGTTGAGGTCGCTGACCTCGAGGATGGGCGCGTCGCGCCCGGTGGTGGGCTCGTTCACTTGTTGCTCCCCGGGTCGAGCGCGTCGCGCAGGCCGTCGCCGATGAGGTTGACGCTGAGCACGAGCAGCACGAGCAGGCCGGCCGGGAAGAGGAAGAGCCAGGGGTAGCCCGTGACCTTGTCGCTTCCCGCGGCGATCAGCGTGCCCAGCGAGACGTCGGGCGGCTGGACACCGAACCCGAAGAACGAGAGCGCGGCCTCTCCGATGATCGCCGCGCTGACGTTGATGGTGGCGTCGATGATCAGCAGTGAGGAGAGGTTCGGCACGACGTGCCGGAGGATGATCTTCCAGCCGGGGATGCCCATGTACCGGGCGGCCAGCACGAATTCACGTTCCCGCAGCGAGAGCGTCATGCTCCGGACCACCCGGGATGTGATCATCCAGGAGAAGGCGCCGAGCAGGACCACGAACCAGAGCCAGGAGGCGCCCTTGAGCCGCGGCGAGATGATCGCGATGATCAGGAAGCTGGGCAGCACGAGCAGCAGGTCCGTGACCCACATCAGAGCCTTGTCCACCCAGCCGCCGAAGTAGCCGGCGAAGGCGCCGACCAGGGCGGCCAGGCCTGTGGAGAACAGGGCGACGAGGAAGCCGATGACGATCGACTTCTGCATGCCGCGCAGCGTGACCGCGTAGACGTCCTGGCCGATCTGGGTGGTGCCCCACCAGTGGTCGGCCGAGGGCGGCGAGAGGAAGGACGTGAAGTCCTTGTCGGTCCAGTCGTAGGGACCGAAGAACGGGCCGACGTAGGCCAGCGCCAGGAGCAGGACCAGCGCGATCAGGCCGTAACGGGCCTGGGGGTTGCGCGCCAGGCGGGCGAGAGTGACTTTGGAACGCATCTAGCTCACCCGCACCCGGGGGTCGAGGGCCGCCACGATCACATCCGAGAGGAATCCGGCCACCAGCACGCAGACGGCGGCGAACAGGCTCACCGCGGCGACCGCGTTCACGTCGTGGGTGTGGATCGAGTCGACCAGCCAGGCGCCCATGCCGTGCCAGCCGAAGATCTTCTCGGTGAAGGTCGCGCCGGTCAGCAGCGTGCCGAACGCGAAGGCGAAGTAGGTCGCGGCCGGGATCAGCGAGGTCCGCAGCGCGTGCTTGAACAGCGCGGTCCGGCGGCTGAGGCCCTTGGCCCGGGCGGTGCGGACGAAGTCCTGACCCAGCACGTCGAGCATCATGTTCCGCTGGATGCGGCTGTAGAAGGCGATCTGCCCGAGAGCGAGGGAGATCGTCGGCAGGATCAGGTGGTTGAGCCGGTTGGTGAACTGGTCCCAGCCGCTCAGCGCCGGGTTGTACTCACCGGTGTACTCCAGGAGCGTGAACCCGAGGGTGTCGTTGATCCCCACCGCGACCAGGGTGAGCATCGTGGCGAGCACGAAGACCGGGATCGCCATGATGACGAAGGCGCTCACCCCGATCACCCGATCGCTCAGCCGGTACTGCTTGACCGCGGCATAGGCGCCGACGGTGACGCCGACGGCGGAGCCGACGAGCGTGCCGACGAGCAGCAGGCGCAGGCTGACCCCGATGCGGCGGCCCATCTCGTCGTTGATGGACTTGCCGCCCCAGGTCTCGCCCAGGTCGCCGGTGACGACCCCGGAGACCCAGGTGACGTACCGCTCGAAGACCGGCGTCTTGTCGTTGAGGTTGTACTGCTCCAGCGTCGCGTCGACGACCGATTCGGCCACCGGCGGCTGCCGGCCTTCGTAGTTGGCGCGCGGGTTGAGGCTGGTCGCGGCGAGGAAGTAGGCCATGCTCGCGGCGATCGCCACCAGCAGGACATTGCTGACCAGCCGCTTCAGCAGAAAGGCGCCCATCGTCCTCCCCTCGTGTATCACCGAGAGCTCGAGGGGCAACGCGGCCGGCCCATGATCTGGGCATGCCAAAACCCCAATAAACGCACGATTAATCCCGCTTTTTACGGTTTAATGCGGGATGCTCGAAACGATACCTGGACGCAAAGTAAAGATAGGACGTCTCGTGTAACGATCAGGCGTAACAGTGTCCGGATTCTGTAACACAACGGGCTTCCCGGACGATGTGACGTTCGACACCTGATCGGCAGCACCATAGACATCGGTTGTCCCTGTACGCCGAAGGGCGGTGACCAGGAACCCCTGGTCACCGCCCTTCGGCGTCGGTTCGCGGCGCCGGCCGGCCGCGCTCAGACGTCAGACGTCAGGCGGACAGCAGCACCTCGCCGGCCTCCTCGTGCGCCGCGGGCGTCTGGTCGCGCAGACCCCACGGCGAGCCGTACTCGTTCAGCAGGTTCAGGAACGGCACCGCGTCGAAGGCCTCGGGCCCCAGCACGCCCGTGCCCGACCAGACGCCGGAGGCCAGCAGCTCCAGCGCGACCACCGGGTGCACCGCCGTCTGCCAGACCACCGCCTGGGAGCCGTACTCGCGCATGGACCACTCGTTGTCGACCACGTGGTACAGGTAGACCTCGCGCGGCGAGCCGTCCTTGCCGACGCCCTTCACCCAGGTCCCGGCGCAGGTCTTGCCGCGCATCCGGTCGCCGAGCGTGGCCGGGTCGGGCAGCCTGGCGGCGACCACGTCACGCGGCGAGGTCTCGACCCCGCCCACCCGAACCTTCTCCGCGCTGTCCAGCCCGAGCTTGCGCAGCGTCTTCAGGACGCCGATGAACTCCTCGCCGAGCCCGTACTTGAACGTCACCCGCTTGGCGTCGATCCAGCGGGGGACCAGCAGGACCTCCTCGTGCTCGACGTTCACGCACTCGACCGGGCCGATCCCCTCGGGGAAGTCGAACACCTCCGGCTCGCTGAACGGCTCGGTGGTGTACCACCGGCCGTCCTCCCAGACCACCGGCGGGTTCAGGCACTCCTCGATGGTCGTCCAGATGGAGAAGGTCGGAGCGAAGTCGTATCCCTCCACCACCAGGTTCGACCCGTCGCGGATGCCGATCTCCTCGATGCTCTCGAAGAGGTGGTCGGCGGCGTAGCGCGCGAACACGTCGGCCAGGCCCGGTTCCACGCCCATGCCGACCAGCGCCAGCTTCCCGGATTCGCGCCACGCGCCGTCGAGCGCGAACTGCTCGTCGCCCAGCTTGACCCCGGGCAGCTCGTACGGCCGGCCGGGGTGGGGGCGCGACAGGGACATCGCCATGTCCAGGTAGTGGGCGCCGCGGTTCAGGGCGGCACGGAACAGCGGCATGGTGAAGCGCGGATCGACGGCGTTGAAGAGCACGTCACAACGGTGCTCGGCGAGGGCGGCCTCCACCGCCGCCTGGTCGGAGGCGTCCAGCCCGATGGCACTGAACCGGGGGTCTCCGATCTTGGCCACCACCTCGGCGGCGCGGCTCTGTTTATAGTCCGCCACCACGATGTGTTCGAAGAAATCTCGGCGGGCGGCGATGGGAACGACGGCGGAGCCGACGCCGCCGGCTCCCACAAGAAGGATTCTCATGGCGGGACTCTATCCACTGACTGACTGACCAGCCAATAGCGGCGCCAGGATTTTCTGCACCGAGTTCGGACCGAGTTCGGACTGTGACCTCGCAGGTGAGGGACCGCGGCCCGGGGAGAGATCGGCACGTCCGTGCCCCAGGGAGATCAGCGGGGCCTCGCGGCTTTGTACGGTGGCGTACTCTAAAGTGTGAGTGTGTCCGCTACCGTACAGAGCACGGCGGCCGAAGGCGCCTTCGACATGGTCTGCCTCACCGCGTCGCTGGGCGGGGTGTTCGCCTACGGCCGGCTGATGTCGGCGCTGCCGGTCTCCTTCCCGGCCGCGATCGTTCTGGTCCAGCACCGTTCGGCCGAACTGCCCGACAACTTTCCCACCGTGCTGGGCCGGCACTCGGCGCTGCCGGTGGTGACGCTGGCCGACGGACAGCTCCCGGCGGCGGGCGCGGTGCACGTGGTCCCGGCCGGGCATGAGGCGACCTTCGGCCCCGACGGGACGGTCACTCTGCGGCCCAAGAAGGGGCACCGGCTGGCCGATGCGATGTTCGCCTCGGCGGCGGCGCTGTACGGCTCCCGCCTGATCGCCGGGGTGCTGTCCGGGCGCCTGGACGACGGCGCCGCCGGGGTCCGCCACGTCAAAGGCGCGGGCGGCCGGGTGCTGGCCCAGCATGAGTCGACCTGCCAGACTCACGCCTATCAGATGCCCGCCTCGGCGATCGCCACGGGCTGTGTCGACTTCGTCCTGCCCCTGCCCGTGCTGGCCGATGCGATCACCGCGCTGGTAATGACGCCCGGGGCGGCGTCGATGATGCGCACGGCGCTGCCATCCTGGGCCCAGGCCGTACCCCCCTGGGCGAGCGCGCCGGTGATGCCCGCCGAGACCGGTTGAGGCGATCCGCAGCACGGAACACGAGGTGGAGACAGCAGTGACGACCGAGATAGACGTACGCGGCAACCAGGTCCTGGCGGCCGTTCCCCCGTCCGAGCTGAACCGCCTGGCCGAGCATCTGGAACCCGTGACGCTGAAGGTCGGCGACGTGCTCTACGAGGCCGGCGGCAACGTCTCCCACGTGTACTTCCCGCTGACCGCGGTGCTCTCCCTGCTCACCGATCTCGGCGGCCGGCAGCTGGTGGAGGTGGCCACCGTCGGGGACGAGGGCATGGCCGGGCTGTCGGTGTTCCTGGGCGCCGGCCCGCCCACCGAGCGCGCCAGCGTGCAGATCGCCGGCGCCGCCCTGCGGATCAGCGCCGAGCAGTTCCGCAACGACGTCGTCGTCCTGGACGGCGGGCTGCAGACCGCGATCCAGCGCTACGTCCAGGCCGTGTTCACCATGATGGCCCGCAACTCCGCCTGCAACCGCGCCCACAACATCCGCCAGCGCTGCGCCCGCTGGCTGCTGATGACCGCCGACCGGGTGCACAGCGACTCCTTCGACCTCACCCAGGAGTTCCTGGCCCAGATGCTGGGGGTGCGCCGCGCCTCGGTCAGCGAGGTCGCCACCGCCCTGGCCGCCGACGGATGCATCCGCTACAGCCGCGGCACCATCGACGTCACCGACCACGAGCGGCTGCGGGGGCACGCCTGCTCCTGCTACGCGGTGATCCGTGAGGCCTTCTCCGTCGCCTATCAGGGACTGGGCTGATCAGAGGCTCGCGAGTGGGGCGCCCCGGGGTCGGGGGAGCGCCCAGAGCGCCCCGGCAGGCGACGTCCAGCGGGGGGACGGACGCGCCCGCAGCTCTCACGTTCGGACCGGGGGTCGCCGGCTAGCTCACCAGCTTCTTCCAGCGGTTGGCCCAGTCGTCGTAATCAGTGCATTCCCCATCTTGTCCCCCGCAATCCCGTGACGGGCGAACGGCGAAGAAGACGCGGTCGAGCCACTTGTCGTCCCCCAGGTGGTGGCGGTCGCAGATGGGGCGGGCGTGCCCGGTGCAGCCCTCCGGATTCGCCGGCGCCAGGCCCGTCCAGGCCGAGGCCCGCTGCTGCACCTCCTGCGAGGTGATCCAGTTGAGCCACTTGTAGGCGCAGTTCGGGCTGGCGGTATCGGCGGCGAGCATCCAGGAGTCGACCCAGCCGGTCGTCTCCGCCGCCTCGACCGCGCGCACCGGCCGGCCGGCGCGCTCGAAGAGGTCCACGTGGTACGGCCACGCCTGGGCCAGCCGCGCCGAGCCGCCGGCCACGGCCCTGATCACCTCGACGGGGTCGCTCCAGTAGATCCGGTCGGGCCCGTCTCCTGCGGCCAGCAGTTTCTCCGCGGCGTCGAGCTGGGCCGGGGTGAGCCGGAACGGGTCGTCGATCCCCAGGGCCGGCTCGGTCCTCTTGAGCACCAGCGCGGCGTCGGCGATGCTCAGCGGGCTGTTCCTGATCGCCGACGGGCCCGCCGCGTAGAGGTCAGCGGGGCCGTCCCCGCCGCCCCGCGGGCCGATGACCTGGTTGATCCCCCAAAGGTACGGGATGCCGTAGACCCGATCGCCCCGCCGCAGGGCGGGAAGCTCGCGCAGCCTTTCGGGGATGTCCCCGTAGCCCTCGATGAGGGAGGTGTCGACCGGCGCCACGCTCCCCCGGGCCGTCAGCAGCCCGGCCAGCTCCGGGGAGGGCGAGACGACGTCGTAGGCGTTCGCGGCGAACTTGGCCGCCATCTCCTCGCTCGTGGTGACCCGGTCGAGCGTCGCGACCCGGCATCCGGTCGCCTCCTCGAAGGGCCCCACCCAGTTGGCCCTGTGGCTCATCCCGCCGTACTCGACGTGGCCGACGAAGGTGAGCACCCGCAACGTGCCCTCGGAGGCGCCGATGGACGCCGAGGGGGTGGGACTCACGGAGGGACTCGCCGCCGGGCTCGCGGTCCGGCTCGCGGCCGGGCCCGGGCTCGCGGTGGAAGACGGACTCGCCGCAGGACCCGGGCTCGTCCCGGCGTTCGCACCCGCGCTCGCGTTCGTCCCGGCGCCCGGGGTCGCGCTCGCGCCGGGCACGGGTCCGGCGCTCTCGGCCCCCGCCGCGGTGCAGGCCGTCAGGGCGAGGACGCCCGCTCCCGCGACCGCCGCCAGCCGCGTACGGCCGAGCCTGTTCCCGCGCACGCAAACCCCCTCGAAGCACCTCCGCCGACATCCGCCTCCCGGAGCCTACCGGCCTTTCGGCGACCCGGCGGGCGGAGCCGTACGGCCCCGCGGCACCGGAGGCGGCCCGCGGTGCGGGGAGCCGCGGGCCGCCTCCCCGCACCGCGGGGCCTACTTGTTCGTGGGGAACCCGAGGTTGACCCCGCCGTGGCTCGGGTCGAGCCAGCGCGAGGTGACGACCTTGCCCCGGGTGTAGAAGTGCACCCCCTCGGTCCCGTGCACGTGGGTGTCGCCGAACAGGGAGGCCTTCCAGCCGCCGAAGCTGTAGAAGGCCATCGGCACCGGGATCGGCACGTTGATGCCGACCATGCCGACCTCGACCTCGTTCTGGAAGCGCCGGGCGGCGCCGCCGTCGTTGGTGAAGATCGCGGTGCCGTTGCCGTACTCGCCGCCGTTGATCAGCGCCAGGCCCTCCTCGTAGGAGGAGACCCGCACGATCGACAGGACCGGACCGAAGATCTCCTCGGTGTGCACCTGCGAGCCGGGGCGGACGTGGTCGAGCACGGTGGGGCCGAGCCAGAAGCCGGGGGTCTCCTCCGCCGTGGTGCCGCCGAGGACCGGGGTCCCGCGGCCGTCCACGACGATCTCGAAGCCCTCGTCGAGGTCGAGGTAGGAGGCGACCTTGTCGCGGTGGACCTCGGTGACCAGGGGGCCCATCTCGGACTTCGGGTCGTCGCCGGGTCCGACGACCAGCTTCTCCACCCGATCGACGATCTTGCTGACGAGCTCGTCGCCGACCGGGTCCACCGCCAGCACGACGGAGATCGCCATGCAGCGCTCCCCCGCCGAACCGAAACCCGCCGACACGGCCGAGTCCGCGACCAGGTCGAGATCGGCGTCGGGCAGCACCAGCATGTGGTTCTTGGCCCCGCCCAGCGCCTGGACCCGCTTGCCGTGGGAGGTGCCGGTCTCGTAGACGTACTTGGCGATGGGGGTCGAACCGACGAACGACACCGCCTTGACGTCCGGGTGCTCCAGCAGCCGGTCCACGGCCTCCTTGCCGCCCTGGACGACGTTGAAGATCCCGTCGGGCAGCCCCGCCTCCTTCCAGAGCCGGGCCATCAGCAGCGACGCCGAGGGGTCCCGCTCGGAGGGCTTGAGGACGAAGGCGTTGCCGCAGGCGATCGCGACGGGGAACATCCACATCGGGACCATGGCGGGGAAGTTGAACGGGGTGATCCCGGCCACCACGCCCAGCGGCTGGCGGATCGAGTAGGAGTCGACCCGGGTGGAGACTCCCTCGGAGAAACCGCCCTTGAGCAGGTGCGGGATTCCGCAGGCGAACTCCACGACCTCCAGGCCGCGGGCGACCTCGCCCAGCGCGTCGGAGTGGACCTTGCCGTGCTCGGAGCTGATCAGCGTGGCGAGCTCGTCGCGGTGGGCGACCAGCAGCTCCCGGAAGCGGAACAGCACCTGCGCCCGCTTGACCAGCGAGGCGTCCCGCCAGGCGGGCCAGGCGGCCACCGCGGCGGCCACCGCCGCGTCGACCTCGGCGGCCGAGGCGAGGTGGACCCTCCCGGCGACCTCGCCGGTGGCCGGATTGAAGATCTCGGAGGTACGGCCGGCGCCCTCGGCGGGGGCGCCGTCGATCCAGTGGGTGACGTTCTTCACGGTTGTGTGCTCCTTGCGCGTCCGCCGTGCGCCTACTGCGCGGCTTCCGCGTTGACGACTTCGAGCGCGTTGACGATGATGCCCAGGCCCTCGGCGGCCTCCTCGGTCGTCAGCGTGAGCGGCGGCGCCATGCGCAGCACGTTGCCGTGCAGGCCGCCCTTGCCGGCGAGCAGGCCGGCCTTCTTGGTCTCCTCCATGAACCGGGCCGCCAGCGCCGGGGAGGGCGCGCCGGTGGCGGGCTCGACGAGTTCGACGGCGAACATCAGGCCCTTGCCGCGCACGTCGCCGACGACCGGCAGGCGGGTCGCGGCCTCGCGGAGCCCGTCGACGATCAGCGCGCCGGTGCGGGCCGCGTTGGCCTGCAGGTCGTGGCTGAGCACGTAGTCCAGGGTGGCGTTGGCGGCGGCCATGGAGATCGGGTTGCCGCCGAAGGTGGCCAGGCCGGTCGCGTGCAGGCCGTCCATCAGGTCGCCCCGGGCCACGACGCCGCCGACCGCGAAGCCGTTGCCCAGGCCCTTGGCGAAGGTCATCATGTCCGGCGTGACGCCGTGGTTCTGGATGCCGAAGAAGGCCGATCCGGTACGGCCCCAGCCGGTCTGCACCTCGTCCGAGATGAACAGGATGCCCTGCTCGTCCAGGACCTCCTTGTAGGCGGCGAACAGGCCGTCGGGGGCCATGGTGAACCCGCCCACGCCCTGGATGGGCTCGGCGATCAGCGCGGCGACGTCACCGCCGACCGCGGTGGACAGCACGTGGCGCAGGTCCTCGACGCAGGCCGCGATGTAATCGGCGTCCGACAGCCCGCGGAACTGGGACAGGTGCCGGTCGGCACCGTGCAGGAAGTGCACGTTCAGCGGCGAGAGCGAGTTGTTCTTCCAGGAGCGGTTGCTGGTCACGCCGAGCGCGCCGAAGCTGCGGCCGTGGTAGCTCTGCCGCATGGCCAGCACCTGGTCGGTCTTGCGCGCGTAGGTGGCCAGCAGCAGCGCCGTCTCGTTGGCCTCGGTCCCGGAGTTGGTGAAGAACACCTTCGCGTTCTCGATCCCGGAGAGCTTGGCGATCTTCTCCGCCAGCTCGATCTGGCCGCGCAGGAGATAGACGGTGGAGGTGTGCACGACACCGGTGGCGATCTGGCGCTCGACGGCCTCGCGCACCTCGGGCACGTCGTACCCGATCATGTTGGTCAGGATGCCCGCGAAGAAGTCCAGGTAGCTCTTGCCCGAGGCGTCGACGACCCGGTTGCCCTTGCCGCCGACGATCTCGATGGGCTCGTTGTAGTAGAGGGCCACCCAGTTGGGCATGACCGCCCGGTGGCGCGCAAGAAGGTCCGACATGCATTGAGTATCCCGGTTCGCCACCTCCGGTCCTACCGCCAGAGTGTCGGGGAAAAGACCCCGAACCCGTCATGGTGTCAGCCCGGTGACGTGCCGCTCCCGCACGGTTCACACCTGCTCCCGCACGGTTCACACCTGCTCCCGCACGGCCCGCATCCCGATCCCGTACGGCCCGCGCCCCCGCTGGAGACGGTGCGGACCGTACGGGATCCCCGGGAACCGGGCGCCTTCAGGAACCTGCCGCCTGTCCCGCCTCCGCGAGGCCGGGCTCCGCGGCCGCGGGGGGCTTCGGCAGGGGACGGATCACCGCCAGCGCCAGGGCCACGGCGGCCAGGCAGAAGGCGACGCCGACCCAGGAGCCGAACGACATGGCCGAGACGAACGCCCGGTCGGCGGCCTCCATCACGGCCGGGTCGCCCAGCTGCGCCGCCCCGGCGATCGAGTCGCGGGCGGCGGCGGGCGCGTCCGCGGGCATCGAGGAGGTGTAGACCCCGGCGAGCACGCTGCCGAGCACCGCGACGCTCAGCGCCATGCCGACCTGCTGGACGGTGTCGTTGAGCGCCGAGCCGACGCCCGCGTGCGCCGGCGGGACCGCGCCCATCAGCGTCGTGTAGGCCGCCGGCCCCGCGAGGCCGCCGCCGACCCCCATGATCAGCAGGCCGGTGATCAGCATGCCGTACCCGCTCTCGGCGGTCATGAGGGCGAGCACCCCGAAACCGAGCGCCATGACGCCCAGACCGGCCGCCATGAGCGTGCGGTTGCTCACCTTCTGCCCCAGGCCCGCGCCGACCGCGTTGAACAGCGCGGCCGCCACCGCGTACGGCAGCAGCGCGAGCCCGGCCTTCATCGGGTCGTAGCCCAGCACGAACTGCAGGTACTGGGTGAGCATCAGCAGCAGCGCGCCGGTGCCGAACGACAGCAGCACGATGGAGAACGAGGCGCCGCTGAAGTTGCGGTCGCGGAAGAGATCCAGCGGCAGCATCGGGTGCTCGGCGCGGCGCTCCCAGAGCACGAAGGCGCCTATCGCCAGCACGGCCACGGCCGCGGCGGTCAGCACGGAGGGCGCGGTCCAGCCCTCGGCGGGCACGGAGATGACCACGAAGACCAGCGCGCTCATGCCCGTGACGGACAGCAGGACGCCGAGCGGGTCGAGCCGCCGGCTCGGGCCGCGCGACTCGGGCATCAGCAGGACAGCCGCCGCGATGGCCACGAGCGCGACGGGCACGTTGATCAGGAAGACGGAGGCCCACCCGTAGTGGTCCAGCAGGAAGCCGCCCAGGGTGGGCCCGGCGATCACGCCGACCATGGCCACCGCGCTCCACGCCGCGATGGCCTTGCGGCGCTCGCTGTCGTCGAAGACGGTGATCAGGATCGACAGGGTGCTCGGCATGAGGATGGAGCCGCCCACGCCCATCAGCGCCCGCACCGCGATCAGGTGCCACGGCTCGGCGACCAGCGGGGCCAGCGCCGAGGCCCCGCCGAACAGCACCAGGCCGATGATCAGGAAGCGGCGGCGGCCGTACCGGTCGGAGAGGCTGCCCGCGGTGAGCAGGAGTCCCGCGAAGACCAGGACGTAGGCGTCGATGATCCACTGGATGTCCGCAGGGCTCGCGCCGAGCTCGGTCATCAGGGACGGGATGGCCAGGTTCAGGACGGTGTTGTCCACGACCAGGACCAGCAGGCTCAGGCACAGGACGCCGAGGATCCACCAGCGTCGCGGATCCCGCTCGTCTCGCACGTCGTTCGATTCGGATCGTACAGTGTTCGATGTCACCCGCACAGCGTACGACGATAGTCGAACAGTGTGCGAGGGGATTTATGCTGGAACCGTGAAAGAGCCCTTCAGCTCGGTGTGGACCCGCGAGGGCCGGCCCGCGAAGAACCCCGGCCTGAGCCGCGACCAGATCGTGCGCGCGGCCATGGAGATCCTGGACGCCGAGGGGGTGGACGCGCTGAGCATGCGCCGCCTGGGCGCGAAGCTCGGCTCCGGCGCCACCAGCCTCTACTGGCACATCGCACACAAGGACGAGCTGATGGAGCTCGTCATGGACGAGGTCTACGGCGAGCTCTCACTCCCCGATCCCGAGGTGACCAGCTGGGAGGACATGGCCTCGATCCTCGCGTACGGCCTGCGCGCGGCGTTCGTCAAGCACCCGTGGGTGATCCCGCTCGTCGGGACCATGCCCTCCCTCGGCCCCAACGCGATGCGCATGTCCTCCCAGATGCTGAAGGCCTTCGAGCGGGCGGGCTTCACGAGCCCGCCGCTGGACTACGCGGTCTCCACGCTGCTGGCCTTCGTCCTCGGCTGGACCGGGCCCGAGCTCGCCTGGCGGGCCACCCTCGACAGCTCGGGGATGAGCGGCCGGGAACTGGACGCGGCCATGATGAAGACGGTGCGGCAGGCCGCCCAGGGCCACCCGGACATCCTCCGGCGTTTCGACGAGTACCAGGCCAAGGACCCCGACGTCGTCCGGGCGCTGGCCTTCGACTTCGGCCTGACCTGTCTGCTGGACGGGCTGCGGGTACGGCTGGCCGAGTGCCGGGAGAGGGCGCGGGCCGACGTCCCGGGCATCGCCGCGGACCCCGACGAGGCGTCACGGACATGATGTAAGACATCGAGCCATCACACATACACTTTGATCGGCTATTCTCGGTGAGTGCTCCCCACCGTCGCCGACGTCCTCGCCCTGGACACCGTCCGTCGCGGCAACCCCCGTGTCGTGGCGGGAGCCGACCGGCTGGACACCCGGGTGCGCTGGGTCCACGTCGGCGAGGTCACCGACATCGCCCACCTGCTGCGCGGCGGCGAACTGGTGCTCACCACCGGCATCGCCCTGCCCGACGACCCCGACAAGCTGGCGAGCTACATCGCCGAGCTGGCCTCCGTCGGCGCGTCCGGCCTGATCGTGGAGCTGGGCCGCAAGTTCGTCAGGGAGCTGCCCCGCTCGGTGGTCACCACCGCCGAGGAGCACGGCCTGCCGCTGATCACGCTGGCCCGCGAGACCCCGTTCGTGCAGATCACCGAGTCGGTGCACGCCCGGATCATCGACCGGCAGCTGGAGGAACTGCGCGCCTCCGAGCAGCTCCACGAGGTCTTCACCGAACTGTCCGTCGAGGGCGCCTCCCCGGCCGAGGTCCTCAGCCAGGTCGCGCGCCTGTCCGGCCGCCCCGTGCTGCTGGAGAACCTCGCCCACCAGGTGCTCGCCTGCGAGACGGTCGGCCGGGACACCGGCACGCTGCTGGCGAGCTGGGAGACCCGCTCACGCGCGGTGGCGCCCGGCCAGCGCACCGCCTACGACGCCTCCTCCGGCTGGCTGGTCACCATGGTCGGCGCCCGCGGCCAGGACTGGGGCCGGCTCATCCTGCTGTGCGACGCCGATCCCAGCCCCAGGGACATCGTGCTCGCCGAGCGCGCCGCGACCACGCTGGCTCTGGGCCGCCTGCTGGAACGCCACCAGGAGTCGCTGGAACGCCAGGCCCACGGCACGATCATCACCGGCATCCTCACCCACGCCTACGCCGATCCCGACGAGGCGGCGGCCCGCGCCCGGGCGGTCGGCGTGCCGCTCACCGGCCGCAAGCTGATCAGCGCGGTGCTCCGCCTGGCCGACTCACCCGACGGCCAGCCCGACAGCCAGGAGCAGCTCGCCAGGCTCGGCGAGCTGGCCGACGCCACCGCCGCCGCCTGCCGCGACGCGCGGATGGCCGCCCTGGTCGGCGCACTGGACCAGAACCGCGTCGGCGTCCTGCTCCCCCTGCCGCCCCGGGTCTTCGCCGAGCCCGCCCTGAGCACCCTGTCCGAGCGCCTGCGCGCCACTTTCACCACCCCGTTCGTGCTCGCCGCCGGCTCGGTGGTCGAGTCCGTCCGCGACGTACGGCGCAGCTTCCTGGAGGCCGAGCAGGTCGCCGACGTCGCCGTCCGGCAGCCTGACGGCCGGGCCTTCTACCGTCTGCCCGACCTGCGCCTGCGCGGCCTGCTCCACCTGCTGCGCGACGACGCCCGGCTGCAGACCTTCGCCGAGCGCGAGCTCAGTCCGCTGCTGGCCCACGACGCCCAGCGCGGCGGCGACCTGACCCGGATCCTGCGCATCTATCTCGACGCCGGCCGCAACAAGGCCGTCGCCGCACAGAAGGCCCACCTGTCCAGGCCCGCCTTCTACGACCGGCTCCGCCGCCTGGAACGCATCCTCGACACCGATCTCGACGACGTCGAGTCCTGCCTCTCCCTGCACGTCGCCCTGCTGGCACTGGAGTCCTTCCGCAGGGAGATCCCGCGCGGCTGACCTCTCTCCCGCCGCACATAGCCGATCTTGTTGTGATATGAACGATCTTTGGCTGATAAGCGGGTTCATTGTCGGGCGATACGTTAGGCCGTTTCCGGCGTTTTGCCGCCATTGACGGATGAATCCCGGCAGCATGGTTCACCGACGTTTGGCCAGCACGGGGAGAGAAGAATATGTCGCGACGTTTCATCGCCGGTCTTTCGGTCGTGGCCCTCGCGGTCACGGCGATGCCGGCGGAGGCCGAGCAGGCGAGTGTCAGGTTTCCCGCCTCGGCGTTCCCGCTCGGTGAGCGCGGCGTGCCGACCAAGAACCAGCGCACGGTGGCTCCCGGTGTCGAGCTTTTCAACGTGATGCACGGCAAGTCCACGCAGGGGTGGACGGTGTCGGTGCTGATGCCCAACGGGCACGACAACGGCCCGTTGCCCACCGCCCAGGCCAGGGCCGAGGCCGTGGAGGCCGCCGGGTTCACCCCCAGCGTGCTGAAGATCGTGCAGCCCGCCGCGGCGGACGCCCCCGCCGTCGAGCGCTACATGGTCCGGGTGGGACTGTGGACGTTCAAGCAGCGCGCCAAGGCCGACAAGGTGGTCAAGGAACTCAAGGAGTTCGACATCCGGGCCAAGACCGACTATCTCGGCGACGACGGCGACGTGACCACCGGCCCCTGGGACATGCGCGTGGTCATGGTGGACCCCAGGACCTTCCGGGGCACCTACAAGACCAGCGTCGGCACCGGCGTCGCCAAGCGCGAGACCATCAGCTCCATGTCCAAGCAGATCAAGGCCGTCGCCGGGGTCAACGGCGGATTCTTCAACATCCACACCGCCAGGGCGCTCCAGGGCGACCCCGTGGGCGTGTCGGTGGTGGGCGGCAAGCTGCTCAGCGAGGGCGTCCCCGGCCGCAGCGGCCTGGTCATCACCGGCCGCAAGGCCCGCATCACCGAGCTGCAGACCACGGTCATCGCCATCTCCTCCACGGGCGCGAAGACGGAGGTCAAGGGGATCAACCGGGCCGCCGCCGCCGAGGAGCTCGTGCTCTACACCGAGGAGTTCGGCGCCAAGACCGCCGCGGACGGCGGCGCCGAGGTCGTGGTCGACGCCCGGGGCCGGATCGTCAACGCCCGCGCCGCCGGCGGCGCCGTACCCAAGGGCCACTACGTGCTCCACGGCACCGGCACCTTCGCCGACTGGCTGTACGAGCACGCCGCCGAGGGCGGGCTGATGAAGGTCAGCACCAAGGTCGTCGACCTCCGCACCCGCCGGGCCATCCCCCTGACCCCGCAGACCTACGTGATGGGCGGCGGCGTCGGGCTGGTCAGGAACGGCCGCGTCCGGATCACGGCGGGAGCCGACGGGCACGCCTCGGTCAACATGATGCTCCGCCGCCACCCCCGCACGATGGTCGGCGTCACCAAGTCGGGCGGCCTGATCCTGGTCACGGTCGACGGCCGCAACCCGGGCGTCTCCGTCGGCGCCTCCATGGTGGAGGCCGCCCAGGTCATGCGCTGGCTGGGCGCCAAGCAGGCCATCAACTTCGACGGCGGCGGCTCGACCGCGATGGTGATCCGCAACAAGGTCATCAACCGCCCCTCCGACGGCCGCGAGCGCACCGTGGGCGACGGTCTGTTCATCGTCCCCTGATCCCGTCACGTCGTCTCCCCACCTTCCGTGAGGGAACGGCGAACGGCCCGTCGGTTGAGCAGTAGGCGTTCCTCATCCCACTGCCCAGCCGGCGGGCCGTCTGGTGTTGGAGAAGCTCAGGGGCGGGCCGTCAGGACCACACACGCTGTCGTGCCCGCCGCAGGAACTCCGCCAGCGTCGGCGTCCCGGATGGCGGCTCGGGTCGCCGCCACCCCAGGCGGTCCGCGATCGCACGACGGCCTTCCCACGCCAGGTAGAAGCTCGCCGCGATGTCCCCCAGCGGACCGCCGAAGTCCTCCCGGAAGACCGTCACCCCGTCCACGCCGCCGACGGCGAAGGCCGACCGGTGAGGACGGAGCTGGACACCGTTGACTCCGCCGGCTTCGAACCCGAGCGTGGACTCCACGGCCAGCGTGCACCGCAACCACCAGCTGCGGTCGGGGTTCAACGAACATCCCGCGGACCAGGCGGTGATCTCCAGCAGGTCGCCGTCCTCCACGTCCACCTGAACCGTCAGGTCGTCGTCACGCCGGTCGAACAACGAACGCACCCCGAACAGCAGCCGCTCAGCCGCCCCGCCGGCCTGCCCGGCCAGAGCCTCCACAAGCGCGGTCCCCCGTTTGTCGTGTCCGATCTTCCCCGGTGTGAGAGACCACACCTGGCCCATGTCCACCGTGGCGCCGTCATCGACGTCGTACAGCATCGGCCAGCTCGCCCTCTGCACGGCCAGTCTCTCGGCCCGTTCATCCAGGTTGCTCATGTCTCCTCCAGCATCGGCGAGTACATGGACAGTACGTGGCCCAGGCACTCTAATCCTTCTTCCTTCGCCTGGGCCATCACCCCCTCT
>NZ_BOOJ01000068.1 GCF_016863175.1 Paraplanobispora siamensis | reverse complement strand
TTCGAGCTGATCTGCCGGGAATTCCGACCGCCCCGTCTCCGAGGCAACCCCTCGAACTTACCAGCCATTGAGCAGTTCTGCGAACCGATCTCCGGAACCGTTGGTTTCAAGGAGTTGTCGACAAGCACAGGGCAGCCCACATCGAAGTCACCGGAGTGAATGGAGTGGTTTGCGCCGGATCTTGGCGACGTCAAAAGATTAGCAGTCCCCGATGACCACTCGGGACAGAACCGCGAAACCCACGGCACGGCGTTCCGGCTCATCCGGAACCGGCGGGACCGGAAACATAGACTCGGCGCGTGAGCATCGAGACGCCGCCTACGGCGAAGAAGGTTCCCAGCGAGCGGGTGCACCACGGGGACACCGTGGTCGATGACTACGCGTGGCTGATGGCCAAGGACGACCCGGAGACCATCGCCCATCTCGAAGCTGAGAACGCCTACACCCAGCACACGACCGCCCATCTGAAGCCCCTCCAGGAGACGATCTTCCAGGAGATCAAGGGCCGGACGCTGGAGACCGACCTGTCCGTCCCCACCCGCAAGGGTGACTGGTGGTACTACTCCCGGACCGAGGAGGGCAAGCAGTACGGCATCCAGTGCCGGGTGCCCGCCGACGGGGAGACTCCGCCCGACCTGAAGGCCGACGAGTCGCTGCCCGGCGAGCAGATCCTGCTCGACGGCAACGAGCTGGCCGGCGACAGCGACTTCTTCGCCATCGGCACCAGCGCGGTGAGTCCGGACGGCACCCTCCTGGCCTACTCCGTCAACTTCACCGGCGACGAGCGCTTCACCCTGAAGGTGAAGAACCTCGTCACCGGCGAGACCCTCCCCGACGAGATCCCCGGCATCTTCTACGGCGGCGCCTGGGCGGCCGACGGCAGCACGTTCTTCTACACGACGGTCGACGAGGCCTGGCGGCCCGACAAGGTGCACCGGCACGTGATCGGCACCCCGGCCGCCGACGACGTCCTCGTCTACGAGGAGACCGACGAGCGGTTCTGGATCGGCATCGGCCTGACCCGCAGCGAGCGCTACCTCGTCCTCTCCGCCGGGAGCAAGATCACCAGCGAGGTCCGCATCCTGGAGGCGGACGACCCGACCGGCGAGTTCCGCGTCGTACGGCCCCGCAAGACCGGCGTCGAGTACGGCATCGACCACGCGGGCGACCGCTTCCTGATCCTGCACAACCGCAACGCCGAGAACTTCGAGGTGGCCACGGCCCCGATCGAGGACCCCGGCACCTGGACGCCGCTGGTCGAGCACCGCGAGGACACCCGGCTGCTCGACGTCGAGGCGTTCGCCAGTCACATCGTGGTGCACTTCCGCCGGGACGGCCTCACCGGCATCCGCGTGCTGCCCACGGAGGGCGGCACCGACCGTGACGCGCTCCTGGCGGCGGCGTACGAGATCCCCTTCCCCGAGCCGATCTACGACGTGGCCCCCTCGGGCAACCCCGAGTTCGTCACCGGCCGCCTCCGGCTCGGCTACGCCAGCATGATCACTCCGCCCTCGGTCTACGACTTCGACCTGCGGAGCCGCGAGCTGATACTGCTCAAGCGCAGGCCCGTGCTCGGCGGCTACGACCCCGACGACTACGAGCAGTTCCGCGAGTGGGCCACCGCCTCGGACGGCACCCGCGTCCCGATCTCGATCGCGGTCAAGAAGGGCACCGAGCGGCCCGCCCCAACGGTGCTGTACGGCTACGGCAGCTACGAGATCTCGATCGACCCGTCGTTCTCGGTGGCCAGGCTGAGCCTGCTCGACCGGGGCTTCGTCTTCGCCATCGCCCACGTCAGGGGTGGCGGCGAGATGGGCCGCCGGTGGTACGAGGACGGCAAGTTCCAGCACAAGAAGAACACCTTCACCGACTTCGTCGCCTGCGCCGAGCACCTCAAGGCCACCGGCTGGTCCTCCAGCGTGGTCGCGCGCGGCGGCTCGGCCGGCGGGCTGCTGATGGGCGCCGTCGCCAACCTCGCGCCGGAGCTGTTCGCGGGCGTGGTCGCCGAGGTGCCGTTCGTGGACCCGCTGACCTCGATCCTCGACCCGTCGCTCCCGCTCACGGTCATCGAATGGGACGAGTGGGGTGATCCCCTGCACAACCCGGACGTGTACCACTACATGAAGTCGTACTCGCCCTATGAGAACGTAAGCGGGCAGGTCTACCCGCCGATTCTGGCGATCACGAGCCTCAACGACACCCGGGTCCTCTACCACGAGCCCGCCAAGTGGGTCGCCAGGCTCCGCGAGGTCGCCAAGGGCGGGCCGTTCCTGCTCAAGACGGAGATGGGCGCCGGGCACGGCGGCCGAAGCGGCAGGTACGACTCCTGGCGTGAGGAGGCCTTCACCCTCTCCTGGATTCTCGACACATCGAAGGTGACGCAGTGACATACATCGCCGCCGCCGACCGTTACGACGGGCGGCAGCCGTACAACAGGGCCGGCAGGAGCGGGCTCAGGCTGCCCGCGGTCTCGCTGGGCCTGTGGCACAACTTCGGCGACGACAAGCCCTTCGGGGTCCAGCGGGACATCCTGCGCCGGGCCTTCGACCTCGGGGTGACCCACTTCGACCTGGCCAACAACTACGGCCCGCCGTACGGCTCGGCGGAGACCAACTTCGGGCGGCACTTCCGCGAGGACTTCGCGCCCTACCGCGACGAGCTGGTCATCTCGACCAAGGCGGGCTACGACATGTGGCCCGGGCCGTACGGCGAGTGGGGCTCGCGCAAGTACCTGCTGGCCAGCCTGGACCAGTCGCTCAAGCGGATGGGCCTGGAGTACGTCGACATCTTCTACAGCCACCGGTTCGACCCGGACACGCCGCTGGAGGAGACGATGGGCGCGCTGGACCACGCGGTCCGTTCCGGCAAGGCGCTGTACGCCGGGATCTCGTCCTACTCTCCCGAGCAGACCGCCGAGGCCGCGCGGATCCTGCGGGAGATGGGGACGCCGCTGCTGATCCACCAGCCGTCCTACTCGATGCTGAACCGGTGGATCGAGGGCGGGCTGCTGGACGTGCTGGAGACCGAGGGCGTGGGCTGCATCGCGTTCTCGCCGCTGGCCCAGGGCATGCTGACCGACCGTTATCTCAACGGGATCCCGGAGGGGTCGCGCGCGTCGCTGGGGCACTTCCTCAAGCCGGAGATGCTCACCGAGGAGACCATGCGGCACGTCCGCACGCTCAACGAGATCGCGGCGGCGCGCGGCCAGTCGCTGGCGCAGATGGCCCTGGCCTGGGCGCTGCGCGACAGGCGGGTGACCTCGGTGCTGATCGGCGCGAGCAGCGTGGCGCAGCTGGAGAACAGCCTCGCGGCGGTGGAGAACCTCTCGTTCACCCCCGAGGAGCTGGCGGCGATCGACAAGGACGCGGTCGAGGCCGGCATCAACCTCTGGGCCTGAGCCCTCCGGGCCGGGGAACGCGTCACAGGGCCTCGTTGCGCTGCAGGTAGGTGAACGAGGCCCACCCCGGCAGGACCGGGAACCAGAAGGTGAGCAGCCGGAACAGCAGCACCGCGGGGGTGGCGATCCCCTGCGGCAGGCCGGCGAGGGTGAGGCCGCCGATGAGGGCGGCCTCCACCGCGCCCAGGCCGCCGGGGGTGGGGGCGGCCGAGCCGATGGCGTTGCCGGCGAGGAAGACCACGGCGACGGCGGCGAAGTTGAGGGAGCCGCCGAAGGCCCGGACGCAGGCGTCGAGGCAGACGACGAAGAAGATCGTCAGCAGCAGGGTGCCGGTGAACCCCTCGGCGATCTTCCTGGGGGACTGGAGCACGTCCAGCAGGCGCGGCAGGACGCCCGAGAACAGCGAGCGCAGGCGTGAGGTGACCATCCGCCGCAGCTTGGGGATGCCCACCATGACGACGATCAGCACCGCCACGGCCAGCAGCACGAACACCAGCGTGCGCGACGGGGTGAAGGACTCGGCCGTGCCGGAGCCGGTGATGTAGGCGAACAGCAGCAGCAGCCCGATGTGGAAGGCCAGGCCGACGAACTGGGAGGCGCCCACGCTGGCCATCGCCTGGCCCGGCGGGATCCCGCGCTTCTGCAGATAGCGGGTGTTGATGGCGACGCCGCTCACCGCGGCCGGGGCGACCAGCTTGACGAACGATCCGGCGAACTGCGCGAGCACGGTACGGCCCAGCGGGAGCTTCTCCGGCACGAAGCCCATCAGCATCAGCGCGGCGGCCACGTAACTCAGCATCGCGGCGGCGAAGGCCGCCCCCGTCCAGCCCCACTTCGCCGAGGTGATGATGTTCAGGTTGAGCTGGGTCAGGTAGTAGACCACGAAGTACGCCGCGAAGGCGCTGGCGATGATCGTGACGAGGGTCCGCGGGCGGAACCGCTCCAGCCGGACCTCCTCGGCCTCCGCCTTGGGTCCGAGCGCGACGATCTCCTCGCGGATCGCGGTCAGCAGCTCCTTGTTGCCCTTGTTCAGGGCGGCCCTGGTCTCGCGGGTGAGGGCGATGCGCTGCAGCAGCGGCATCGCGGCGGCCAGCGTGTTCGCCCCGGCCACGGCCGCCGCGGCGCGGACCGAGCGCTCGGCGCCGACCCGCAGGCTGAGGTAGGTGAGCAACTGGGCGATGTCGAGGCGGAGCAGCAGGTCGCCGGCGGCGATCTCGCCGCTGCGGGCGTCCATCAGGACGACCCGTCCCTCGTTGTCGACGTGGATGCTGTCGCCGGTCAGCCTGCGGTGGGCCAGCCGCTGGACCTGCAGGAGCAGGACCTGCTCCCAGACCTGGGCGAGCAGGTGGTCGTCGATCTCCTCGTCGGAGATGTCGGCCAGCGCGCGGGTGCCGGTGTGCTCGTAGACGAGCAGCGCGGCCTCGGCGCCGATCTCGCTCGTGCCGACCAGCCGGGGGCTGCCGACCCCGGCGGCCTGCGTGGCGTAGGCCATCAGGGCCTCGCGCTCCAGCTCGGCGCGGAGCGAGCGGATGGCCCGGCGGCGGGTCTCGGAGTTGAGCCGGATCCGGCGCCAGAGGCGGTAGAGCAGGCCGGCGACCTGGCGGTCGCGGTCGAGGACGGTGACGTCGAGGCGTTCGCCGTCCCTCAGGCCGATGGCGTATCTGCGGCTGCCCTGGTGGTCGTCCTCCAGCCTGCGGGCCTTGACCGGGTGGAAGCCCAGCTTGCGGACCGCGGCGACGATCGCGCTGCCCGGCGGGCGGGTGTTGGGGCTGCCGATGCCGTACAGCGTGGCGAACCCGACCGCGAGGCCGACGAGGATCGAGACGATGATGCCCAGGACGGTGGCGGCCAGGCCGGCGAACAGCGCGACCGCGTTGACCCCGACGGCCGTCCACAGGGCCGCGCGCCAGGTGGGGCGGCGGGAGATGCGCATCGCCGTGACGTAGGCGATGACCGAGGTGAGCAGGGTGTTGAGCGGCTCGACCCCGGTTCTGCCGCCGGTGAGCAGCAGCCGCAGGTCCTCGGGGCCGGCGGTGAGGATCCACTCGCCGAGGACGAAGGACAGCACCATCCCGGCGATGGCCGCGAACAGCCCTTCCGCCACGCGCAGGCCGTCGCGGTGGAGCACCCGCTCGACCGCGTAGGCGGTGGGGATGCCGAGCATGGCGACGCCGCCCAGCACGCCGACCAGGCCGCTCAGCAGGAACGGCACGCGCCTCGTGCCGTCGGCCACGTCGGCCTCCAGCCCGTTGAGCGTCTTCTTCGCCACCAGCGCGAGCAGGATGACCGCCGCCAGGACCACCAGGGTGGCCAGGAACCGCAGGGCGTCCGAGGGACGGCGGATGCGCTGCGGGAGCAGCGGCTCGACGACGAGTACGACGGGGTCATCCCCAACCGGCGGCCTGCCGCCGGTCGTCGTCTCGTCGCGTTCCTTGGTGTCCTTCACTGGGAGTGATTCTGCCCGTTTCGTATTACAGGTGCATCACTGATCTTTCCCTCCAGTGTCCACAATGGAGTCATGCGTATCTCACTGGCCTCCGACAGTCTCGACGGTGTGGCGCCCGTTCTGATCTCGGAACTGGAGGGACGCGGGCACACGGTCATCGCCCACGGCGCCGTCTCCGGCGGGCGGGCCGACTGGGCGTGGTGCTGCGCGAGGGCGGCCCGCGACGTGGTCGAGGGGGTCGCCGACCAGGCGGTCGTGTGCTGCTGGACCGGGACCGGGGCGTCGATCGCGGCGAACAAGGTGCCCGGCGTGCGCGCGGCGCTGTGCGTGGACGCGGCGACCGCGGCCGGGGCGCGTAAATGGAACGACGCCAACGTGCTGGCCCTCAGTCTGCGGCTCACCTCGGTCCCGCTTCTGGGGGAGATCCTGGACGCCTGGTTCGACGGCTCTCCCAGCACCGACGACGAGGACATGGCCAACATCGCGTATCTCTCCGAGATGGAGAATTGACCTTTCCTCCCGCCACGGCGATTGGATCGACCCAGGTGGCACCTGCCAGGCTGGCTCCGTACCCCGCCTGACGTGGTCGCGGGGACTTTCCCGCTCCCGATGGAGTCAGAGGGGTTCTCGCATGCGCACTCGCGCGCACTGGGCTCTGCCGGCCGTCCTCGTCACGGCGTCGGCCGTGGCCCTGTCCGCCGCCCCGGTCTCGGCCCTGCCCGCCGAACCGGCCCCGGTCGTGTCGGCTCCGGTCGTGTCGGCCTCATCGCCGCCGCTCGAACAGGCCGTGCGAGCCGCACGGGCCACGCAGGCCACGCGGATCGCCCGGGTCATCGCCCCCGATCCCGTACTGCGCCGCCAGATGGTCACGGTCCCCTTCGTCAGGCGGCACCTGCAGACGTTCCAGGAGATCGCCGACGCCAACGGCGGCAACCGCGCCGCGGGCACCTCCGGGTACGACGCCTCGGCCGCCTACGTGGCCGGCCGGCTGCGCAGGGCCGGGTACGCGGTCACCCTGCAGGAGTTCGAGTTCCCGTTCTTCCGGGAGATCACCGAGACCACCGTGAGCAGGGTCTCGCCCCAGCCGAAGGTCTACACGCGCGAAACGGACTTCACGACCATGGTGTACTCCGGCTCGGGCCGGGTCACCGCCGCCGTGCGGCCCGTGGACCTCACCCTGCCGCCGGGCGCGGTCAACACCTCCACCTCCGGGTGCGAGGCGGGCGACTTCGCCGGGTTCCCGCCGGGTGACATCGCGCTGGTCCAGCGCGGCACCTGCACCTTCCAGGTCAAGGCCGAGAACGCCCAGGCCGCCGGGGCCGGAGGCGTGATCATCTTCAACGAGGGCCAGGAGGGCGAGGGCGACGCCGACCGCCGCCGCCTGCTGCGCGGCAACCTCGGCGCGCCGAACACGCGCATCCCCGTCGTCGGGACCACCTTCGCGATCGGCCAGGAGCTGTCCGCGCCCGGGACGACCGTCTCCCTGGTCGCGAACACCCAGAGCGACCCGAAGCGCAGGACGCGCAACGTGCTGGCCGAGAGCCGCCGGGGCGACCCGTCGAAGGTCGTCATGGTGGGCGCCCACCTGGACAGCGTCGACGAGGGGCCGGGGATCAACGACAACGGCTCGGGCAGCGCGGCCGTACTGGAGACCGCGCTGAAGGCGGCCATGCTGCCCACCGTGAACAGGCTGCGCTTCGCCTTCTGGGGCGCCGAGGAGCTCGGCCTGCTGGGGTCCCAGCACTATGTGACGAGCCTTCCCCCGGAGGAGAAGGCGAAGATCAAGATGTACCTGAACTTCGACATGATCGCCTCTCCCAACTACGTCTTCTCCATCTACGACGGTGACGACTCCGACGCCGTCGGGTCCCCGGCCGGCCCGCCCGGCTCGGACGAGATCGAGAAGTTCTTCGAGTCGTACTACACGGCCGCCGGCCTGCCGTACACCGGCGACGACTTCACCGGCCGCTCCGACTACGGCCCCTTCATCGCGGCCGGCATCCCGTCGGGCGGCGTGTTCACCGGCGCCGAGGAGATCAAGACCGCCGAGGAGGCCCAGCGGTTCGGCGGCACGGCGGGGACGGCCTACGACCCGTGCTACCACCAGGCGTGCGACACCATCGACAACATCGACGCAAGGGCCCTGACGGTGAACACCGGCGCAATCGCCGCCGCGACCTTCGCCTACGCCTACGCCGCGGACCTGCCCGGGTAAAGTCGAGGTATGCAGGGTGAATTGCGGGTTCTGGGGGCATGTCCTCTGGATTGTCCGGACACGTGCTCGTGGGTCGTCACGGTCGAGGACGGCAAGGCCGTCGGCATGCGCGGCAACCCCGACCACCCCTACACGCGCGGCGCGCTCTGCGTGAAGGTCAACCGCTATCTGGAGCACGCCGGGGCCGCCGACCGCATCCTGTACCCGATGCGGCGGGTCGGCCCCAAGGGGTCGGGCCGCTTCGAGCGGATCTCCTGGGACGAGGCCCTGGAGGAGATCTCCGTACGGCTGCGCGCGATCGTCGACGAGCACGGCGGCGAGGCGATCTGGCCCTACAACGGCACCGGGAGCCTGGGGTACCTGCAGGGATGCGAGGGCGTCGCGGGCCGGCGGTTCTGGAACGTCCTGGGCGCCTCCCGGCACTTCCTGAACATCTGCTCCACCGCGGGCAACGTCGGCCTGGTGAAGACCAACGGCACGCCCGGCGGGATGGACCCCGAGAACTTCGCCCTGTCGAAGCTGATCCTGCTCTGGGGCACCAACACGCTGACCAGCGGGCACCACCTGTGGAAGTTCATCCAGGACGCCCGCGCGGCCGGGGCGTACGTGGTGGCGATCGACCCGATCCGCACCCGCACCGCCGAGCAGGCCGACGAGCACCTGCCGATCCGGCCGGGCACCGACGCGGCCCTGGCGCTCGGGCTGCTGCACGTCGTGCTGGCCGAGGGTGCGGAGGATCGCGACTACCTGGACGACCACACGGACAACTGGGAGGCGTTCCGCGAGGAGATCCTGCGCCATCCCCCGGCGCGCGTCGCCGAGATCACCGGGCTGCCCGAGGCCGACATCCGGGCCCTGGGCCTGCGCCTGGCGCACACCCGGCCCACCGGCATCCGCGCCACCATGGGCATCCAGCGGCACGCGGGCGGCGGCGCCGCGATGCGCGTGATCGCCGCCATCCCCGGGGTGACCGGCGACTGGCGCCACCCCGGCGGCGGGGTCGCCTACTCCACCAGCGGTCACATCCACCTGGACATCGACACCCGCAACGACCTGCTGCCGGGGCCGGTCCGCACGCTCACCATGACCAGGCTCGCCACCGAACTGGATGATTCGGTGAAGTGCCTGTGGGTCTACACCGCCAACCCGGTGGGCTCCTCCCCCGACCAGAACCGCATCCGCGAGAAGCTCCTGCGCGAGGACCTGTTCACGGTCGTGATGGAGCAGTTCCCCACCGACACCGTGGACTACGCCGACATCGTGCTGCCCGCGACCATGCAGATCGAGCACATGGACCTGCACGCGGGATACGGGCACATGTATCTGATGTGGAACGAACCGGCCGTCGAGCCGCCGGGCGAGTGCCTGTCCACCACCGAGACGTTCCGCCGCCTGGCCGGGCACATGGGCCTGACCGAGCCGTCGCTGTTCGACTCCGACCTGGAGCTGGCCGAGCAGCTGCTCTCCTCGGGGCACCCGTCCCTGGACGGGATCACGGTGGACCGGCTGCGGAAGGAGGGCTGGGTCCGGCTCAACGTGCCGCAGCCGTTCGCGCCGTTCGCCGACGGCGGCTTCCCCACCCCCTCGGGCCGGCTGCGCTTCCCCCGGGGGGCGGCCTACGTCCCGCCGCACACGGCTGCGGCCGCCGGCGGACCGTACCCGCTGACACTGATCACCCCCGCCTCCCACACCTTCCTCAACACGACCTTCGGCAACAACCCCGAGCTGCTGCGCCGCGCCAAGGGCCCGCGGATCCTGGTCAACCCGTCGGACGCGGCGGACCGGGGCCTGGCCGCCGGGCAGCGGGTGCGGGTGTTCAACGCCGGGGGCGGGTTCGAGGCCGAGGTGGAGATCAGCGAGAAGGTACGGCCCGGCGTGGTGGCCTCCGCCAAGGGGCACTGGCCCAAGCTGAACCCGGACGGGGCCGGTGTCAACGCGGTGGTGGAGGAACGGGATGCCGACCTGGGCCGTGGCGCCGTCTATCACGACAACCTCGTGGAGATCGCTCCCGTCTGAGCCCTCGGGACGGCGCCCGGCCGGGGCGCTCAGTCCAGGATGAGCTTGAACCCCTCGTGGGAGGCGACGAAGCCCAGGGAGTCGTAGAAGCGGTGGGCGTCCTTGCGCCGCTTGTCGGTGGTGAGCTGGACCACCGTGCAGCCGCGCTCGCGGCCCCGCTCGATCGCCCAGCGCATCATCGTCCCGCCCAGCCCCTGCCCGCGCAGGGGCGCGGCGATCCGGACGGCCTCGACCTGCAGGCGCAGGGAGCCGCGCCGGGAGATCCCCGGGATGTAGGTCAGCTGCATGGTGCCGACCACCTCTCCCTCCCGCTCGGCCACGATCAGCTCGTTGTTCGGGTCGGCCTCGATCGCCTCGAACGCCTCGCGGTGCTCCCGGCCGTAGGTGCCGGTCCGGGCGGCGGCGATGGAGTCGTCGGCGATCATGGCCACGATGTGCGGGAGGTCGTCGAGGCGGGCGGGGCGGAATTCCACTGACATGCCGATCAACCTAGCCAATACGGCGGCACGCCCCTCGCCGGGGAACCGGGAGGGGCGTGCCGCCGTGAGCGGGGGCGCTTACTTGACGCCGCCGCCGCGGATCTTCTTGGCCTTCTTCAGCTTGGCCTTCTCCAGCTTCGGCTTCTCCAGCTTGACCTTCGTCTTCCACTTCAGCGCGGGCTTGGTGGCCGGCTTGGGCTTGACCGTCGGCTTGGGCTCGACGACCGGCTTGGGCTTGACCGCCGGCGTGGGAGTGGCGGAGGTGCCGCAGGTGCTCAGCAGGACCGAGACGCCCTGCGCCAGCCCGCTCGACGTCGCCAGGTCGCTCCGGTTGTCGGCGTCGAAGCGGCCGCTGACCATGTCCATTCCCATGCTGCCGCCGTTGAAGGAGACGGGCGCCTGGAAGGTGCCGTCACCCTTGCCGAGAAGCAGCGAGCCGCCCATCGGGGACGCGAAGGCGGCGTCCGTCTTCCCGTCGCCGTTGTAGTCACCCAGCGTGGGCCACCCCAGGCCGCCGTTCCCGGTGTAGGGAAGCGCGCTCTGGAAGCTGCCGTCGCCGTTGCCGAGCAGCACCATTCCGTCGCCCATGCCGCTGGAGATCAGGTCGGCCTCGTGGTCGCCGTTGAAGTCGGCCGTGGAGACGAACAGGGCGCTCGTTCCCGCGCCGTAGGCGGTGGAAAGGCCGAAGCTGCCGTCGCCGTTGCTGGGGAAGACCTCGATCCCGTTGGTGCCCATCATGCTGCCGTCACCGAACGCCACGTCGTCGTCGCCGTCGCCGTCGAAGTCGGCCACGGCGGCAAGGGGCGCATATCCCGTGAAGCCGGTGGGAGCAGGCGCCTTGAAGGTGCCGTCGCCGTTGCCGAGCATGATCGAGTTGTTGTTGCTGCCGCTGGTCACCAGCACGTCGAGCCGGTCGTCGTCGTCGAAGTCACCCGGGATGACCATCGAGGCGTTCAGAATCGTCGGGGTGGTGATGGGCGCGCCGAAGGTCCCGTCGCCGTTGCCGGGCAGGACCCGGACCGTACCGCTCGCGGAGTCCGCCACGACGATGTCGATGCTGCTGTCCACGTCGGAGGTGATGTCGCCCGTGGCGAGGCGGCTCGCCGAGGCCATGCCGGGGTCGGCGCCCACGGCGGGGTCGAAGGTCCCGTCACCGTTACCGGTCAGCACCTCGATGTCGCCGCCGCCGTGTCCGTACGTCGCGAGGTCGGCCTTGTGGTCGTTGTTGAAGTCGGCCGTCGCCGTGAAGAGCACCATGTTCGCGGTGGGGTAGGTGACCGGGGCCGCGAATCCGGGGGTGGCGCAGACGGGGACGGTGACGGCGGAGGCGGGGGCCGCGGTGGCCGCCAGCGCGCCGGAGGTCAGGGCGGCGGCCGCGAGCAGGGAGACCGCACGACGCCGGCCGGGCATGCCGAAGCGCGAAGAGACAGACGTGTTCATAGAAAAGCTCCTCCATGAGCCGGAAATGCCGTGCGCGGGGCCTTCCGTGGGCGATCGCGCAGGCGCTGTGCCCCTTCCATCGGCCCGGCGGGGGAGCTTCGGAGGATTTGCGGAGGATTGCTTTCCTCCGACATGACGCGGGGCGGGAAACCCTGAGGTCCGGATGGATCTGCCGGGGTAAGAACCAGGGTTCGTCCCCGATGTGGACAGGGGGTCGCCGAAGGCACCCTGATGTCATGAAAGACGAACTGACTCGACGTGACGAGATGTCCCTCGCCGGCGCGGCCCTGCACGGGGCGCCCTGGAAGACGGCCGCGGTGACCGGTGGCGCGGTGGCGGCGGCCAGCGTCGGCATGGGCTGGCTGCTGCCCGGCAGCGCCGACGTGACCTGGGCGCTGTGCCTGGGTGTCAGCCTCTTCTCGCTGATCGCCGCCATCGGCGCGGTCGCCAGGCCCAACACCGGCGACCGGGTGACCCGGCAGGCCCGGCAGTGGGCGCTGCGCCACCCGTGGCGCTTCTCGCTCTACCCGTCGCTCGGCGCCGCCGTGCTGATGTATCCGGTGCAGCTCGTCGTCGACGGCGAGGGCCCGTTCAGCGCGGCCCTGGACGCGCTCCAGGGCGGTGTCGCGGTCTATCTGATCACCGCGGTGCTGGCGCTGGTCATGCGGGGCCGGGGACAGGCCTCCCTGCCGCCCGGCCGCTGACCTCCGGTCCCGGGCCGCCGCCGTACGGCGGTCAGGCCTGCCCCGCCCCGGCCCTGAGGGCCTCCAGCTCGGCCTTGCCCTGGCAGACGCAGAACTCGTTGCCCTCGGGGTCGAGCATGGTGACCCAGCCGGTGCCGTCGGGCTTGCGGCGGTCGGCCTGAACCGTGGCCCCGAGTCCGAGCAGCCGCTCGACCTCCTGGTCGCGCGTGCTGTCCTCGGAACCGGTGACGTCCACGTGGACGCGGTTCTTGACGGTCTTGCCCTCGGGGACCTTGATGAAGAGCAGATTGATCGGGCCGAGGAGGAGGACCTCGTCGTCCTGCTTGTCCGTCGCCGGGTGGAACTCCAGGCCCGCGGCGTCGCGCCAGAAGGTCGCCAGCTCGTACGGCTGCGCGCAGTCGAAGGTCACGTAGTGGATGTCAATCATGGGCACACCCAATCTCGACACCACCTAAACCGTCAAGCCGGTTACGTAACCTCCTAAACGCTTAAGCCGGTTTCGTCATGCGCTCCATGGCGGTCACGGCTCCCACCACAGAGTGATCCACCGGTCCCGCCGCACCGGCCACATGTCCAGCGCCGTCACCGCCGCGATGACCTCCTCCGCCCGGCCGGGGTCGAGGCAGAGCCTGCGGCAGGCGCTCTCGGCCAGCGCCTCCATGTCCGCGAACCGGCTCAGCGGGGCCAGCCGCTCCGTCCGCCGGACGCCGTACCCCATGGCCTCGGCGATGGCGGCGACGTCGTCGGCCGTGGGCCGCTGCGGGCGTACGACACCGTGGAAGTGGGCCCACAGCGGGTTGAGCCAGCTCATCGGGTGGTGGTACGGGAGCTCCAGGACGACCCGGCGGCGGGCGTGGGCGGTCAGCCCGGCCAGGAAGGGGACCAGGTCCGGCACGTTGTAGACGACGTGGGCGGCCACCGCGACGTCGGCCACCGGGGCCTGCCCCGCGACGTCGGGCCAGCGGCCCTGGATCACCCGCGTGGGCACGCCCAGGGCCGCGGCCCGGGAGGCCAGTTCGGCCAGCATCCCCTCCGAGGTGTCCACCGCGATCAGCTCGCCCAGGATCCCGGCCCGCACCGGCGGCTCCGAGGCGCCCGCGGCCGCCCGTGACTCCCGGACGCCCGCGGCTCCGGCCAGCGGCAGGGAGGCCGCCCCGGTGCCCGCGCCCACGTCGAGGACGCTGCCGCCCTCCGGCAGGGCCTCGGCGACCCTGGCCAGGGTCGGCCCCTCGGGGTCCGCCAGCGCGCGGTCGGTGCGCTCGGCGAAGCGCGCGGGCGAGTGCGCCCACGGATCGGCCGGCGCCTTCGCCGCGATCTCGGGAGGGATGCCCCACCCGGCGAGGTCCGCCCGCCAGCGGCCGCCCAGCTCCTCCAGCCCGTCCATGCGACGAGCCTAGAAGAGCTTGCCCACCTGGTCGATCAGCGTCAGCACCGAGAAGTATCCGAAGAAGGCGAAGACCAGCAGCACGATCACCAGGCGGTAGCCGCGGATCCGGATCTGCTCGGGGATCAGCTTGCGATTGATGATTGCCAGCAGCGCGGAGTAGAGGAACATCATGATCCCGCCGACGCTCGCGGAGATCACCAGCAGCGTGATCGGCTGGTCGAAGCCGACCGTGATCATCGTGATGCCGAAGAGCACGATGAACCAGACGACGAGGGTGTAGACGCGGCTCTCCGTCCACCGCGTGCTGCCGGGCAGATAGACCGTCTTGACGATGTCGGCGACCATCCTGCCCACGTAGTCGCAGATGCCCATGCTGGCCGCGAAGAGCGAGAGCGCGCCGATCGACCAGAAGAAGGTGCCGAACCACGACAGCCGCTGGTTGAGCACCTCCCCCTCGGTCTTGAGGAAGGTCACGTTGCTGGCGGTGTCGGCTCCGAAGACGGTGGAGTACGCCAGCATCGACATCAGGAAGATCGTGAAGATCGTGATGGCCACGAACGAGACGAGCTGCTCGATGTTGGCCACCCGCCACCAGCCGCGCCAGCGGGCCATGTTGGCCTCGTCGGGCTCGAAGACGTACCCGGTGGCCGGGGCGGCCTGGTCCTCCCCCGTCACCGGCGAGACCAGGCGAGGGATGCGCGCGCCCATGCCCATGTTCTTGTCGCGGATCCAGTTGCTCTGCACGAGGTTCTGCCCCCCGCCGGCTCCGGCGAAGGCCATGGCGCCCAGCACCAGGGCCGCGCCGAGCTGGGCGGGGACCTGGCCGATGCTGGTGACCGCCTCCCCCAGCCCGCGGTAGGCGTCCCCGGTGATGGCCAGGAACACGGCGATCACCAGGAAGACGATGACCGCGCCGACCTTGATGAACTGGGTCGCCTCCACGGTGCGGTAGATGACCGGCGACAGCGTGAGCGCCGCGCCGATCAGCAGCAGCTCGATCACGGCGATGACGGCGATGTCTCCCCCGCCGACGGCGTAGGTGAGCACGGTGGCCGAGCTGGTGGCCCAGCCGGGCCAGATGTTGGCCAGCACCGCCATGAGGGCGAAGATCAGACCCCAGTGCCGCCACAGCCGGCTGAACCCGGCCAGGGCCGTCTCACCGGTGGCGAGCGTGTAGCGCTCGATCTCCATGTTGAGGAAGTACTGCGCGACCACTCCGACCACCGCCGCCCACAGGAAGACCAGGCCGACGTTGGCGGAGATGTATGGCCACAGGACGAACTCCCCGGAGGCGAGGCCGACCCCCGCCGCGATGACTCCCGGGCCCAGCACCTTCCGCAGCGGCTGGGGGTCCGGGAGACCAGCCGGGCGGAGCGGGGGAAGCGCCATGTGATCGCTCTTCCCTCAGAACATGTGACAAACGCCCCTATGCCTGCTGTTTTCTAGGGGTTACCGGCGGGTAGCATTCCGGGTAAGGTTACTCACCAGTACGTCCCGAGTCCCGGCTCGCCCGTTTCAAGGAGCAGACCCCATGGGCCACTACAAGAGCAACATCCGTGACCTGGAGTTCAATCTCTTCGAGATGTTCGGACGCCGGGACATCCTGGGCGCCGGCCGCTTCGCCGAGCTGGATGAGGACATCGTCCGCAGCATGCTCGACGAGCTCAACCGCATGGCCACCGGCGTGCTCGCCGACTCCTTCGAGGAGGGCGACCGCACCCCGCCGGTCTTCGACGCGGCCACCGGCTCGGTGACCGTGCCCGCGGGCTTCAAGAAGTCGTTCACCGCCTTCCGCGACGCCGGCTGGACCAACCTCGACCTGCCCGCCGAGCTGGGCGGCCCCGGCGTGCCGCGCAGCGTGGCCTGGGCCCTGGCCGAGCTGATCCTGGGCTCCAACCCGGCGATCTGGATGTACTCCAGCGGCCCCGGTTTCGCCCACATCCTGCACACCATCGGCAACGACGAGCAGAAGCGCTTCGCCGAGCTGGCCATCGAGCGGCAGTGGGGCTCCACCATGGTGCTCACCGAGCCCGACGCGGGCTCCGACGTGGGCGCCGGCCGTACCAGGGCCGTACAGCAGGCCGACGGCACCTGGCACATCGAGGGCGTCAAGCGCTTCATCACCAGCGCCGAGCACGACATGGCCGAGAACATCTTCCACCTGGTGCTGGCCCGCCCCGAGGGCCACGGCCCCGGCACCAAGGGCCTGTCGATGTTCCTGGTGCCGAAGTACCACGTGGACCCGGAGACCGGCGAGCTCGGTGAGCGCAACGGCGTCTACGTCACCAACGTCGAGAAGAAGATGGGCCTGAAGGTCTCCACGACCTGCGAGCTCACCTTCGGCGACAAGCACCCGGCGATCGGCACCCTGGTCGGCGACGTGCACGAGGGCATCAAGCAGATGTTCATGGTCATCGAGCAGGCCCGCATGATGGTCGGCACGAAGGCCATCGCCACGCTGTCCACCGGCTACCTGAACGCGCTGGAGTACGCCAAGTCCCGCGTCCAGGGCGCCGACCTGACCCAGATGGCCGACAAGTCCGCCCCGCGCGTGACCATCACCCACCACCCGGACGTGCGCCGCGAGCTGATGCTGCAGAAAGCCTACGCCGAGGGCATGCGGGCGCTGGTCCTGCTGACCGCCACCTACCAGGACGCGGTGCAGATCGCCGAGTTCGAGGGCCGCCGGGACGAGCACGCCGAGGCGATGAACGACCTGCTGCTCCCGCTGGTCAAGGGCGTCGGCTCCGAGCGCTCCTACGAGATGCTCGCCCGCTCGCTGCAGACCTTCGGCGGCTCCGGCTACCTGCAGGAGTACCCGATCGAGCAGTACATCCGGGACGCCAAGATCGACTCCCTCTACGAGGGCACCACCGCGATCCAGGGCCTGGACCTGTTCTTCCGCAAGGTCCTGCGCAACCAGGGCATCGCCCTCGGTTCGCTCTACACCGACATCAAGGCCTTCGCCGCCTCCGAGGCCGGCAACGGCCGCCTGAAGGAGGAGCGCAAGCTCCTCGACGAGGCCGCCGACGAGGTCAAGGCCATGGCCGACACCATGGCCGGCTGGGCGCTCGGCTCGCTGGAGACCCCGGCCGAGGTCTACAAGGTCGGCCTCAACACCACCCGGTTCCTGCTCTCCCTGGGCGACCTGGTGATCGGCTGGCTGCTCCTGCGCCAGGCCGAGATCGCCCTGAAGGCCCTGGGCGAGTCCGACACGGACAAGGCCTTCTACACCGGCAAGGTCGCAGCCGCCTCCTTCTTCACCCAGACCGTCCTGCCCCGCCTGGCCGCCGAGCGCCGCATCCTGACCGCCACCAACCAGGAGCTCATGGAGCTGCCGGAGGACGCGTTCTGAGAAAGGTCACCTGCTCCCGCGGCAGGTAAGCGATGAGAGGGCGGTCCCGGCGGGGCCGCCCTCTCTCCGTTCTCCCAGTCGTCCCCCCGGTTCCGGCCTCGCCGGGACCGGGGGACGACTGGGAGGATCCTGTGAGATCCGCGGCGGCCGGCGCCGGTACGGCCCGCGCGCCGCGATGACGCCGCCGTGGGGACACCATGGGGACGCCGTGGGGACGCCGTGACGGCACAGCGGGCCGTACGGCTCGCAGAAGGCTCACAGATTCTCTCCGGGAACCCTCAGCCGCCTGTCCCAGGCTGCTTCACATGATCGAGCTACGACGGCTGACCAAGCGCCACGGCGAGGTCCGCGCGGTGGACGACCTGAGCTTCGACGTCAGGCCGGGCATCGTCACCGGGTTCCTCGGCCCGAACGGCGCGGGCAAGACGACCACGATGCGGCTGATACTGGGCCTCGACGCGCCGACGGGCGGCACCGCCACGATCCGCGGGCGCCGCTACGCCGACCTGCCCGTGCCCATGCGGGAGGTGGGGGCGCTGCTGGAGGCCCGCGCGGTGCACCCGCGCAGGCGCGTCCGCGACCACCTGCTGTACCTGGCGCAGAGCAACGGCATCCCGCGGCGCCGGGTCGAGGAGGTGCTCGGGCTCGTCGGCCTCTCCCCGGCCGCCGGACGGCGCGCGGGCGGGTTGTCCCTCGGCATGGGCCAGCGGCTCGGCATCGCCGCGGCCCTGCTCGGCGATCCGGGGGTGCTGATCTTCGACGAGCCGGTCAACGGCCTCGACCCCGAGGGCGTGGTGTGGGTCCGCACGCTCATGCGGGACCTGGCCGCCGAGGGCCGGACGGTGCTGGTGTCCAGCCACCTGATGGGCGAGACGGCGCTGACCGCCGACCACCTGGTGATCATCGGCCGTGGCCGGTTGCTCGCCGACACCGGGCTGGCGGAGTTCGTCCGCGCGAACTCCCGGGACACCGTCGTGGTGCGCACCCCGGAGGCGCCGGAGCTCGCCCACCGGCTGCGCGAGGCCGGCGCGGCCGTACGGCGGGAGCCGGAGGACACCCTGACGGTGACGGGGGCGGAGAGCGCGGTGATCGCGAAGGTCGCGATGACCCACGGGATCGTGCTGCACGAGCTGACACCGCACCGGACCTCGCTTGAGGAGGCCTACATGGAGCTGACCCGCGGCAGCGTGGAGTTCGGCGCCTCCGGATCTGGGGGACTGGGCGCTTCCGGGGGACTGGGCGCTTCCGGGGGAGGCGGGCGATGAGCGTGTCATCCGCGTCCCTTCCGGCTGGCGCGCCGTCCACTCCCTCCGCGGCCTCCATGGCGGTGTCCTGGGCCGCCGTCCTGCGCTCGGAATGGACCAAGCTCCGCACCCTCCGCTCCACCTGGTACCTGCCGACCGGCGCCTTCGTGGCCGCCCTGGGCTACGGCTACCTGTTCGGCACCTCGAACGGGCGGGCCCACCTGGCCGCCGCCGCGGACGAGCGGGCGCTGTTCGACCCCATGGAGTCGGCCTTCCGCGGCCTCGTACTCGTTCAGTTGCTCGTCAACGCCCTGGGCGTGCTGGCCGTCACCTCCGAATACGCAGCGGGGACGATGCCGGCCAGCGCGACCGCCGTACCGCGGCGGGGCCGTCTCCTGGCGGGCAAGGCGGCCGTCGTCGCCGCGCTCGTACTCCCCTGCGGCCCGCTCCTGGCCCTCGGATCCTTCCTGGTCAGCCAGGCGGCGCTCGCCGCCCAGGGCGCTCCGTCCGGCGCGCTGACGGATCCCGGCGTACCGGGCGCGATCGCCGGCGCCGGCCTGTACCTGACCCTGATCAGTCTGTACGGCGTCGCGACGGGGTTCCTGATCCGCAGGACGGCGGGAGCGGTCAGCCTGGGGACGTTCCTGCTGCTGCTCCCCGCGATGGCGCCCCTGCTGCCGGAGTGGCCGGCCCGGATGCTCGTGACCTACTGGCCGAGCAGCGCGGGCCTGCGCCTGTTCGCCCCCGCTCCGGCTCCCGACGCCCTGCCGCCCTCCGCCGCCTTCGTCCTGCTCGCCGGGACCGCGCTCGCCCTGTCGCTGGCCGCCTTCGCCCGCTTCCGGGCGCGGGACGTGTGAGGCCGGCGTCTGTCGCCGTCCCCGGAATCCTTGGGATTCTGGGGACCGGACACGCCCCCGCCGGGCGGGCGCGTCCGGCGGGGGCATCGGTCATCGGTCATGGGTCATGGGTCATGGGTCATGGGTCATCGGGAGGGGACGGATGGACGGACACCGGCTGCTGGTGGTCGACGACGAGCCCGTGGTGCGTGAGCTGCTCTCGGCCACCCTGCGCTTCGCCGGTTACACGGTCACCTCCGCCGCCACCGGCTCCGAGGCGCTGGAGGCCGCCCTGAGCGACCCGCCCGACCTGGTGCTGCTCGACGTGATGCTGCCGGACCTGGACGGCTTCGAGGTCGTCCGCCGTCTCAGGGAACTGCCCCGGCCGCTGGAGTCCGGCCATCCGGGCCGGGTCCCGGTGCTCTTCCTCACCGCCCGCGACGCCACGACGGACAAGATCAACGGCCTGCGGCTGGGCGGCGACGACTACGTGACCAAGCCCTTCGACCTGGAGGAACTGCTCGCCCGCATCCAGGCCGTGCTCCGCCGTACGGGATCGGCCCCCGACGACCGGACGCTGCGGGCGGGCGATCTGGAGGTCGACCCCGACGGCCGCCAGGTGGTCAAGGCGGGCCGTCCGGTACGGCTGTCGCCCACCGAGTTCCGGCTGCTGCACTATCTGATCCTGAACACCGGGAAGGTGCTCTCGAAGGCGCAGATCCTGGAGCACGTCTGGCAGTACGACTTCGCGGGCGACTCCAGCATCGTCGACACCTACGTGAGCTACGTGCGGCGCAAGGTCGACACCACCGAGCCCAAGCTCATCCACACCATGCACGGAGTCGGATACGTGCTGCGCAGGCCGAGGACATGAGCACGGGACGGGATGGACGGCGCCCTCGGGGTCTCTCACTCCGGGGCCGCCTGCTGCTGATCACGACGGCCCTGCTGGCGATCGGGCTGGTGGTGAGCGGCGTGGTCGCGATCGCCACCCTCCGCTCCCACCTGGTGGACCGGGTCGACGGGCAGCTCAGGCCGTTCGCGGCGCTGCTGTCACGCCTCTCCCCCGAGATCCTCCGGTTTTCCGCCCACTCGCAGAGCGAGCAGGCCCTGCGGATGCTCCCCGGCACGGACCTCATCGACCAGGTGCACATCCTCTACCTCGCCCCGGACGGGACCGTCCAGCACCGGATCACCCTGCCCACGCGGGACCGGGAACGAGGACCGCGACTCCCCCGGCTGGACGCCGGGGCCGTCGCCCGGCTCGGCGGGCAGCCCTTCGAGGCACCGGGGCAGGACGGCGCCGCGCGCTGGCGGGTGACCGCGGTGTCCCGGGCCGCACAGCAGTTGTCACCGGGACGGGACCTTCCCCTCGGCGACGGCGGCGCCCCGGAGCAGAACCCTCCCCTCGGTGATGTGGACGGCGATGGCTGGGGGCAGGACCCTTCCCCCGGCGGGGGGAACGGCGGCGGCCCGGCTTCACCGGCGGGTGGCAGTGTCGTCGTGGCCGCCTCGCTGGACGGGGCGCGGTCCATCCTCGGCCGGCTCACCCTGGTCTGCGTGATCACCTCGATCGTGCTGCTGGCCCTGCTGGCCGTCGCAGGCTGGTTCGCCGTACGCGCCGGGCTGCGGCCGTTGCGCAGGGTCGAGGAGACGGCCGCCGCCATCGCCGGGGGCGACCTGTCCCGGCGGGTCCCGGGCCTGGCGGCGCCGGGGACCGAGGTGGGCCGCCTGTCGTCCGCGCTCAACGGCATGCTCGGCCAGCTGGAGCGGGCCTTCGCCGAGCGGGAGGCGTCGGAGGCCCGGATGCGGCGCTTCGTCGCGGACGTCAGCCACGAGCTCCGCACACCGCTGGTCGGGATCAAGGGATTCTCCGAGCTGCACCGGATGGGCGGCCTGCCCGACATCGACCGGGCCATGAGCCGCATCGAGAGCGAGTCGGGACGTCTCTCGCGGCTGATCGAGGACCTGCTCCTGCTGGCCCGCCTGGACGAGGGCGAGAGCGCCCTGCCGATGGACCTCGCCCCGATGGACCTGCGCACGCTCGCCGTCGACGCCCACCACGACCTGCGCGTGCTGGACCCCACCCGCCCGGTCACCCTGACCGGCCCGGACGGCGGCCCTCCCGGGGAGGCGCCGGTCCACGGCGACGAGGCCCGGCTCCGGCAGGTGACGGCCAACCTCGTCGGCAACGCCGTGGCCCACACCCCGCCGGGCACCCCCGTGCGGATCGGCGTCGGCACGGCCGGGGACGAGGCCGTACTGGTGATCGAGGACGCCGGCCCGGGGATGACCGCCGACCGGGCCGCCCGCGCGTTCGACCGCTTCTACCGCGCGGACGACTCACGCAGCCGTACGGCAGGCGGCGGCGCGGGCCTGGGCCTGGCCATCGTCCACTCCGTCGTCACCGCCCACGGCGGCCGCGTGGAACTCCACACCTCCCCCGGCCGGGGCGCCGCCTTCCGGGTGCTCCTGCCCGCCGTACCGGACTCCGCGTCCTGAACCGCCTGCCGGATGCCTCCGCCGTACCGGCCGACGCGTCCTGAACCGGAGCCGCGGGGCCGGGCGGGCGGGTGTCGTCAGTGCCGCATCTCGGCCAGGAGCTGGGAGAACTCCGCCTGCAGGCGGCCCGCCTCGGCGGCGAGGTCCGCCGACAGGCTCTCGATCCGGGCGGCCACCCGGCCGGTCGCCTCGGCCGAGTGCCGCACGCTCACGTTCTGCTCGCCCCCGTTCTCGCCCGCGATCGCCGCGGCGACCTCCCCGGTGCTGGCGCCGAGGCTGCGTACGGCGTTGGCCATGCGGTCGATGACCTGCGCGGCTCCCTGGGAGGTGTGCTGGATCGCCTCGATCTCGCGTGCGATCTCGTCGGTGGCCTGCGAGCTCTGCTGCGCCAGTTCCTTGACCTCGTTGGCCACCACGGCGAAGCCCTTGCCGATGTCGCCCGCCCGGGCGGCCTCGATGGTGGCGTTGAGCGCCAGCAGGTTGGTCTGGGCCGCGACCCGCCGGATCACCTCCACCACGCCGCCGATGGTCTCGGCCGCCGCGGTGAGGCCGTTGACCGTGCCGCCGGCGCTGGCCGTCTCGGTGGCCGCCCGCGCCGCCGTCGCACTCGACTGCTCGGCCAGGTGGGAGATCTCGCGCACGGTCTCGCTCAGGCCGCCGGTGGTGGTGCCCAGCTCCGCCGCGCCGTCACGCATGGCCAGGACCGCCTCGTCGAGGCGGGCGACGACCGTCGAGACCGTCGCCTCCAGCCGGGCGGCGAGCGTCTCGACGGAGCGGCGGCGGTCCTCCTCCGCCCGCGCCCGCAGTTCCTCGTGCTCGCGCTCCAGAGCCTGCTTGCCGGCGAGGTCGTCGCGCAGCACTCCGAGGGCTGCGGCCATCCGGCCGATCTCGTCACGCGAGGTCGGCGGCAGCGCCACGTCGGGGTCGCCTTCGGCGAGCTTGCGGGTCGCGGCGGTCAGGGCACGCACCGGACGGGAGATGCCCAGCCCGACCAGGACGAGCACGACGAGCACGGCGCCCACGACCGCGCCGGTCTGCAGGGCGGTGCTCCGCTCCTTGTCCAGAACGGTCGCCTGCATGTCGTCGATGTAGATGCCGGTGCCGATGACCCATCCCCACGGCTCGAACCCCGCGACGTACGACAGCTTGGCGACGGGCTCCTCCTTGCCGGGCTTGGGCCACTGGTACTCGACGAAGCCCGCGTCCTGGGCGCGCACCACCTTGACGAACTCGACGAACAGCAGCTTGCCGTCGGGGTCGGCGTTGCCGGACAGGTCCTTGCCGTCCAGCTCGGGCTTGATCGGGTGCATGACCATGACGGGGCTCATGTCGTTGATCCAGAAGTAGTCGCCCCCGCCGTAGCGCATCGCCTTCACCGCGGTCAGCGCGGCCGCCTTGGCCTGCTCCTCGGTGAGGACGCCCTTCTCGGCCTGCTCGTGGTAGCTCTCCACGACCGAGCGCGCCGACTCCACCAGGCTCTGGACCTTCGCCTTGCGCGCGGCGAGCTCGGTCGGCTCGATGTCCGCGAACCTGATCGCTCCCACGGCGAGGACTCCGATGACGGCGACCATGGCGAGCACGGCCAGCTTCGCCAGGATGGGGGTGTTCCGAAGATTGATCACGCTCTGACCTTCCGACCTGTTATGACACCTCACCGGTCGGCGGGTGGTCGATCGACATGAGTGATTTGTGTTACACGCCGGTACCGGAACTGCGGATTGACAGGCCCCCAAGTCCTTCTCATACTGAGATTGTCTCAGTTTGAGAAGGACAGGCGATGAGTAAGAGTGAATACCTGGCGGGCTACGATCCACGGGCCTATCCGGCGGTCGCCGTGACGGTCGACGTGGTGGCGCTCACGATCATCGGGGGCGTGCTGCACGTTCTGCTGGTCGAGCGGGGTGAGCCGCCCTACGCGGGGCGATGGGCGCTGCCGGGCGGGTTTATCCGGCCGGGCGAGGACCTGGACCAGGCCGCGCTGCGGGAGCTGTCCGAGGAGACCGGGATGACCGACCGGGTCCACATCGAGCAGCTCGCCAGCTACGGCGCGCCGGACCGGGACCCCCGGATGCGGATCGTCTCGGTGTCCTATCTGGCCTTCGCCCCGGACCTGCCCGACCCCCAGGCGGGCTCCGACGCCGCCGACGCCGCGTGGTACGGCATCGACAACCTGCCGAAGCTCGCCTTCGACCACGAGCGGATCCTGGGACACGCCCTGGAGCGGGCGCGGGCCAAGCTGGAGTACACCCCGCTGGCCACCGCGTTCGTGGGCGAGACCTTCACGATCTCCGAGCTGCGCCGGGTCTACGAGAGCGTGTGGGGGGTCCCGCTGCACGCGGGCAACTTCCACCGGAAGATCCTCTCGGTTCCGGGGTTCGTCGAGAGCACCGGCGAGACCACCGAGAGCGGCGGCGCCCGAGGCGGTCCCCGGGCCAAGCTCTACCGTGCCGGAGACGCCCGGCTCCTCCATCCCGCTCTGCTGCGACCGGAGCGGGAGGAGGAGATCCGGTGAACGCCGCGACCGGGCCGGGACGCGATCCGGCCGCCGCCGGCGGGCGGGCAGGAGGGCGGGCGATGACGACGGACGAGGCGATCGCCCTGGTCAACGCGGCCGGGGTCCCGCGCGACCTGTTCGGCGGCGACGCGCCGGGCACCGTCTACCGCCGGCTCGCCCGGCTCCTCCACCCCGACCTGGCCCGCGGTGCGGAGGCCGCCGCGGCCTTCGTCAGGCTGGCCGGGCTGTGGGCCGCCCGTTCCGCCCCCGGACGGGACGGGACCGCCGCCCCGGACCGCGCCTCCTCCGCCCGCCACGGGAGCGCGGGCGGGGAGAGGGAGGACGAGCCGGGCGGGGAGACGGTGATCACCACCAGGCGGGGGACCTACCGTCTCGGCGGGGTCCTGCGCCGCGGGGCCACGGCCGTGCTCTACCGGACCGACGGCGACACCCTCGTCAAGCTGCCCCTCAGCCCGGCCGACAACGACCTGATGCGGCGCGAGGCCGAGGCGCTCAGGACCGTCGAGCGCGAGGGCGACCCGCTGCTGCTGCCGTACGTGCCGCGGCTGGTGGAGTCCTTCCGCCACCGCTCGGACGGGATCGAGCGGCAGGCCAACGTGATCAGCAGGGCGCCGGACGGTTTCCTGACGCTGACCGAGATCTCCCGCCGCCGTCCGCGGCTGGACCCGCGGGACGCGGCGTGGATCTGGCGGCGGCTGCTGGTCGCGATCGGCACGGTCCACCGGGCCGGGATCGTGCACGGCGCCGTCTTCGGCCACCACGTGCTGGTCCACCCGATCGAGCACGGGCTGATCCTCGTCGACTGGAGTCTGTCGGTCCCGATCGGCAGCCCGCTCACCGCCCTGGTCTCCCGGCACCGCGACGACTATCCGCCCGACGCGCTCGCCGGGGAACCGGCCACCGCGGCCCTCGACATCCGCCTGGCCACCCGCTGCGTCGCCGCGCTCATGGGCGGGCCGGACGGCGGCACACACCACCTGCCCGCACCGATGCGCGCCTTCGTACGGGGGAGCCTGCTGAGCCCCCCGCACGACGCCTGGCGCCTGCTCGCCGAACTCGACGAGCTCCTCGACGACCTGTACGGCCCACGGAAGTACCGGCCGCTCCACCTCTAGCACGCCCCCTCTCAGCACGCCCCTCCGGAAGAACGGGAGTCCCTCATGGGAAGCGGAATCTGGTCCACCGACGTCTACTCCGCCGCCGAGCGCCTGCGCGCCGCCAGCGGCGCCAGCGCCTTCGCCTACAGCGACAGGGGCGCCCGCACCGTGCACGAGGACCTCGACCCCCACGGCGTGCGGTTCCGTGAGAGCCGCGACTCCGACGAGCACCCCCGGTCGCTGGCCGTGGCCGTGCTCTTCGACGTGACCGGTTCGATGGGCGGAGTGCCCCGCGCGCTGCAGACCAAGCTGCCGGACCTGCTCGGCCTGCTGCTGCGCAAGGGGTACGCCACCGACCCGCAGATCATGTTCGGCGCGATCGGCGACGCAACGTGCGACCGGGCGCCGTTGCAGGTCGGGCAGTTCGAGTCCGACAACCGCATGGACGAGCAGCTGGGCGACATCCTGCTGGAGGGCGGGGGTGGCGGTCAGATGACCGAGTCCTACGAGCTGGCGATGTACTTCATGGCCCGGCACACCTCGATCGACTGCTTCGAGAAGCGGGGCCGCCGCGGTTATCTGTTCATCATCGGCGACGAGCTGCCCTACCGGAAGGTGAAGCGGCGCGAGGTCCGCGACGTGATCGGCGACCGGCTGGAACGGGACATCCCGATCGCCGAGATGGTCGGCGAGCTGACCCGGATGTACGACGTCTACTACATCCTGCCCGCCGGGGCGAGCTACGCGGGCAACCGCGACGTGCTCGCCACCTGGCGCGCGCTGCTCGGGCAGAACGTGCTGGAGCTGGACGACCTGGACGCGGTCTCCGAGACCATCGCGCTCACCGTCGGTCTCGGCGAGGACGCCATCGACCTCGCCGAGGGGCTCGACGACCTGGAGGAGCTCGGCTCGGCCGCCGGGGCCTCGGTGTCCAAGGCGCTGGCCCGGCTGGATCGCGGAACGCTGGTGGTGGGCGACGGCCTCGGCCTCGACCGCGGCGGAAGCGGGGTGACACGGCTGTGAAGGACCACATGATCGTCGTCGATCTCGGGTACGGCGACGCGGGCAAGGGCGGGGTCGTCGACTGGCTCTGCGCGCAGGGCGACGTCGCCGCCGTGGTCAGGTTCAACGGGGGCGCCCAGGCCGGCCACAACGTGGTGCTGCCCGACGGGCGGCACCACACCTTCTCCCAGTTCGGGTCCGGGACGCTGCGCGGCGTCCCGACCCACCTGTCCCGGTACGTGGTGGTCGACCCCCTGGCGCTGACCGCCGAGGCCGAGCACCTGCGCCGGCTCGGCGTCTCCCGCCCCTACGGCATGATCACCGTCGACCGGGAGGCCCTGCTCGCCACGCCGTACCACATCGAGGCCGGCCGGGCCCGCGAGCTGGCGCGCGGTGAGGACCGGCACGGGTCCTGCGGGATGGGCGTCGGCGAGACGATGGCCTACGCGCTGGAGAACCCGTTCGTGGCGCCCAAGGCCGGCGACTGCGAGCGGCCGGGGCTGCTCGCCCAGAAGCTGAACCTGCTGCGCGAGCGGCTGGGGGTCGGCGGGCCCCCGGTCGCCGACTGCGTGGCCGCCTACCGGGCGTTCGCCGCGCGGGTGGCCCTGGTCGACTCCTCGCACATGACCCAGCTGCTGCGCCGCAGGCCCGTCGTCTTCGAGGGCGCCCAGGGGGTGCTGCTCGACGAGTGGCACGGCTTCCACCCCTACACGACCTGGAGCACGACGACCTTCGACAACGCGCTGGCCCTGCTGGAGGGGGTGCACGCCGTACGGCTCGGCGTGTTGCGCACCTACACGCCGCGGCACGGGCCGGGACCGCTGGTCACCGAGGACCCGGACCTGGCCCTGCCCGAGCCGCACAACGGCGACGGCCGCTGGCAGGGGCCGTTCAGGACCGGGCACTTCGACGCCGTGGCCCACCGCTACGCGCTGGCGGTCGCCGGCGGGGTGGACGCCCTGGCCCTGACCCACCTGGACGCGCCGGTGTCGCGGATGTGCGACTCCTACGACATCGGGGAACTGCCGGTGGGCCGCAAGGGCGACCTGGCGGGCCAGGCCGCGCTCACCGCCCGGCTGGGCGAGGCCCGCCCGCACTACGTCGACGGGGTCACCGACTGGCCGACGGCGGTGTCCGAGGCTCTGGGCGTGCGCGTCTGGCTGGGCTCCTCCGGTCCGACGGCCAGGGCCAAGTCGCTGTTCCCCTCCGCCCCGCCGCGCAGGAACGACATGCGCGTCATGGCGCACGCGGGGACGGCCAGGGAGCGGGCCGGCTATCGGCCCCGACCGCTGCGCTGGGCCTGAGACCGGGATTTTGCGCACGCGGAGGCGGGTATGACCGACCCCGAACGCGTTGTTTACCTGGCCGCTATGTGTGCCCGGAGGTCCGGATGGGTGTCGGGGTCAGCATCTTCTTTCTCACGCTCGGTGCCATCCTCCGGTTCGCCATCGAACCCGACGTCCTGGGCGAGAACGTGCACATCGACGTCATCGGGTTGATCTTCATGATCGTCGGCGGGGTGGGGGTCGTGCTGAGCATCCTGCTCGCCCCGCGGCGTGGCAGCACCTCCGACAACCGCCTGATGCACCGGGAGAACCAGCCGCCGGAGTTCTGACCGGCGGCCGGCGACCGATGGGCCGGTGGGCCGGTGGCGGTGGGACGTCCGGCGGTGGGACGTCCGGCGGCGGGGCGTCCGGCGGCGGTCAGAAGGTGAACTGGGCGGCCGCGCGGGAGGCCAGGATCGGCTTGATGTGCTCGGCGATCACCGCCTGGTGGACCGGGTGGTCGCGATAGACGAGATAGTCGTCGACGCTGTCGAAGTCCGCCACCAGGGCGAACTGGTGGTTGCCCTGGTTCACTCCGGCGTCGGCGCCGAGGGTGTAGGAACGGATCTCGGGGATGATCCCGGGGAGCCTGCCGAGCTCGGTCACCACCGCGGCCCTCTGCTCGTCGGTGGCGTCATCGGCCCAGGTGAACAGCACGACGTGGCGGAACATGGTCGTCCTTTCGGTTCGGATGCCCCGCCAGCGTACGGCCGGCGGGCGGGACGGCCGCCGCCGCCCCGCCCCGTGGGATCCGCGGCCGGCTCAGCCCCAGGCGAGCATGCGCAGCGGGTCCTCCAGCATGTCGCCGACGTCGCGCAGGAACCGCGAGCCGAGCTCTCCGTCCACGATCCGGTGGTCGAAGGAGAGCGCCAGCGTGCACACCTTGCGCGGCACGATCTGCCCGTCCACCACCCACGGCAGGTCCCTGATCTGGCCGAGGGCCAGGATCGCGGACTCGCCCGGGTTGAGGATCGGGGTCCCCGCGTCCACCCCGAACACGCCCACGTTGGTGATCGTGAACGTACCCCCCGCCATGTCGGCGGGCTGGGTGCGGCCCGCCCTCGCGGTCTCGGTCAGCCCGCCGAGCGCCGCCGCGAGCTCCGGCAGCGACAGGGCGTGGGCGTCCTTGACGTTGGGGACGATCAGGCCGCGCGGGGTGGCGGCGGCGATGCCCAGGTTCACGTAGTGCTTGACCACGATCTCCTGCGCCGCCTCGTCCCACGACGAGTTGATCATCGGATGGCGGCGGGCCGCGACGAGCACCGCCTTGGCGACCAGCAGCAGCGGCGAGACCTTGACCTCGGCGAAGTCGGGCAGGGCACGCAGCCGCGCGACCGCCTCCACGGTCGCGGTCACGTCGACCTGGAGGAACTCGGTCACGTGCGGGGCGGTGAACGCCGAGGACACCATGGCCTGGGCGGTCGCCCTGCGCACCCCCTTGATCGGGATCCGCTCCTCGCCCCCGGCCGGTACGGCGCGCGCCGCCGGGCGGGCGGGTCCGGTCTCCTGTCCGGGCGCGGCGTTCGCGGCCGAGTGCACGTCCTCGCGGGTGATCGAGCCCTGCGGCCCGGTCCCGGAGAGCGTGGCGAGGTCCACTCCGAGGTCCTTGGCGAGCTTGCGCACCGGCGGCTTGGCCAGTACGGCGACACGACCCGTGCCGGGACCGTCCGCCCCGGCGTGCGCGTTCCCCGCGGGAGCCGGGACCGAGGCCGGAGCCGGAGAGACCGGAACCGGAGCCGCGGAGACCGGAGGCGCGGAGACGGGAGGCGCGGAGACGGGGGCTGCGGCGGCCGGGGTCGCGGAGACGCCTGAGCCCGGAGCCGCCGGGGGCTGCTTGCGCGGGCGGCGCTTGGCCGCGCCCATCTTGACGCCGTAGCCGACCAGCACGGGCTGGCGCTCCTCCTTGGGCGGCGCCGGCACCATGTCGTCGGCCAGGGCCTCGCCCCGCCCGGCGCGCTCGGCCGTACCGCCCTCCCCGCCGGACAGGGCCTCCCCGGCCACCGCGCCGCCGGACCCGGCCGCCGGGCCCGACCCGTCGTCGACCGCGATGATCGGCGTGCCCACGTCGACGGTCTGCCCCTCCTCGGCCATCAGCGCCGAGACCACGCCCTCGAACGGGCAGGGCAGCTCGACCACGGCCTTGGCGGTCTCGATCTCCACGATGGTCTGGTTGACCTTGACCGGGTCGCCGACCTTCACGTGCCAGCGGACGATCTCCGCCTCCGTCAGGCCCTCGCCCACGTCGGGGAGCTTGAACTCCTTCATCATCTCCCTCTCAGAACGCGAACGAGCGGTCGACGGCGTCGAGCACCCGGTCCAGGTCGGGCAGATAGTGCTCCTCCAGCCGGGAGGGCGGGTACGGCGTGGACGGCCCGCCGACGCGCAGCACCGGCGCCTCCAGGCTGTAGAAGCACTCCTCGGTGATCCGGGCGGCGAGCTCGGCGCCGTAGCCGCTGAAGACGGGCGCCTCGTGCACCACCACGCACCGCCCGGTGCGCCGTACGGACTCCGCGACCGCGGGCATGTCCAGCGGGTTGAGCGAGCGCAGGTCCACGACCTCCACGGAGCGGCCGTCCTCCTCGGCGGCCGTCGCGGCCTCCAGGCAGGTCTTCACCATCGGGCCGTAGGCGAGCAGGGTGATGTCGGCGCCGGGGCGGACGACACGGGCCTCGTCGAAGGCCGGCCAGTCGCCGCCGCCGAGGGAGGTGTCGACCTCGGCCTTGTCCCAGTAACGCCGCTTGGGCTCGAAGAACACGACCGGGTCGTCGCACCGGATCGCCTGCTGGATCATCGTGTAGGCGTCCGCCGGGTTGGAGCAGGCCACCACCCGCAGGCCCGCGGTGTGGGTGAAGTACGCCTCGGGGGACTCGCTGTGGTGCTCCACGGCCCCGATGCCGCCGCCGCAGGGGATGCGCACGACCACCGGCAGCCTGATCGCGCCCAGCGAGCGCAGCGGCATCTTGGCGAGCTGGGTGATGATCTGGTCGGCGGCCGGGAAGACGAAGCCGTCGAACTGGATCTCGCAGACCGGGCGGTAGCCGCGCAGCGCCAGGCCGATGGCGGTGCCGATGATCCCCGACTCGGCCAGCGGGGTGTCGATCACCCGGTCCTCGCCGAAGTCCTTCTGCAGCCCGTCGGTGACCCGGAAAACGCCACCGAGCTTGCCCACGTCCTCGCCCATGACGAGGACCTTGGAGTCGTCCTCCATGGCCTTGCGCATGCCCTCGTTGAGGGCCTTGGCCAGGGTGAGCGTCGTCATCGGCTGCTCTCCTCGCTCTCGAACCCGGCGAGGTAGGCGGCGAACCGCGCTCTCTCCTCATCCATCAACCGGTGCGGCTCCGTGTAGACGTGATCGAAGATCTCCAGCGGCTCGGGATCGGGCATCTCCAGGCAGCGCCTGCGCACGTCGCGGCCGAGCTCGTCGGCCTCGGCGTCGATCTTGTCGAAGAAGGCCTGGTCGGCGAGCTGGTTCTTGAACAGGTAGGCCCGCACCCGCTCGATCGGGTCCTTGAGCTTCCAGGCCTCCAGCTCGTCCTGCACCCGGTAGCGGGTCGGGTCGTCGGAGGTGGTGTGGGCGCCCATGCGGTAGGTGAAGGCCTCGATGAGCGTGGGCCCCTGGCCCTCGCGGGCGTTCTTCAGCGCCTGGCGGGTGACCGCCAGGCAGGCGAACACGTCGTTGCCGTCCACCCGGATGCCGGGGAAACCGAACCCGCTGGCCCGGCGGTAGAGGGGGATCCGCGACTGCTTCTCCAGCGGCTCCGAGATGGCCCACTGGTTGTTCTGGCAGAAGAACACCACGGGCGCGTTGAACACCGACGCCCAGATGAACGACTCGTTGACGTCGCCCTGGGAGGTGGCGCCGTCGCCGAAGTAGACGATCGTGGCGGCCCCGTCCTCGCCGACGGCCCCGTCGCGCTGGATGCCCATGGCGTACCCGACGGCGTGCAGCGTCTGGCTGCCGATCACGATCGTGTACAGGTGGAAGTTGTGCTCGGCGGGGTCCCAGCCGCCGTGGTTGACCCCGCGGAACAGGCCGAGCAGGTTCAGCGGATCGACGCCGCGGCACCAGGCCACGCCGTGCTCGCGGTAGGTCGGGAAGGCCATGTCCGCTTCGGTGAGCGCCCGGCCGGAACCGATCTGCGCGGCCTCCTGGCCGAGCAGCGAGGCCCAGATTCCCAGCTCGCCCTGGCGCTGCAGGGCGACGGCCTCCAGGTCGACCCGGCGGATCATGACGAGGTCGCGGTAGAGGCCGCGGACCTCCTCGGGCGTCAGGTCGATGTCGTAGTCGGGATGCTCGACCCGCTCCCCCTCGGGGGTGAGCAACTGGACGAGCTCGGGGGGTGCTTGCGCACCACGAGAGGCGTCGGCTGTCACGTGCCGCTCCTGTGTGCTCGGGGCCGTCTCGGCAGGATCACTGCCGCCGACCGGCCGGTTAGCGACGCATCGGATCCGTCTGGTAGGGGTTCGTCAGCGCTTGTGGACATCGTGGCAGAGGTCACATACCTGTGCGCAAGACCTGCTCCGGCGTCCATGCCTTCCCCGTTCCCTCCTCGCCCGCCTTTCATCCCCCGCCCCGTTCCCTGTCAGGATCTCCGCATTCCCGGAGAATCCCGCCTTCCGGGCACCTGCCCGGCCCCGGCGACGACCGCCCGCCGGGGCCCGTTACGCTTGAGGCGCCCGACCGTCCCGTGACACCTGGAGGAACACCGTGGCGCGCGTCATCGTCGACGTCATGCTGAAGCCCGAGATTCTCGACGCGCAGGGCCAGGCCATCGCCCGCGCGCTCCCCCGGCTCGGCTTCTCCGGTGTCTCCGCGGTGCGGCAGGGCAAGCGGTTCGAGGTGGAGCTCGACGGCCCGGCGGACGAGGCCGCGCTTTCGGATGTCCGAAAGATGGCGGAGACCCTTTTGGCCAACACAGTGATCGAAGACTTCACCGTTACCGTCGAGGAGTGAACGGCTAGTTCCATCGAGGCACAAACAGTCACATAGGTAACACGCCATTCCGGCCCGGCCGCAGAAATTGGTCTAGAGAGCCTGTCGAACGCCACGCCTTGACCAACTGCGGATAACATCACAGTTATTTTGCGGTTAGGCCGGATTCGGGGCGGGAAACCTTCACAAGGTGACGTCTGGCCCCGGGAGGAATCCGGTGGATATCGAGTTCTCGTTGGCTCTGCCAAGAGAGGCCGTCGGCATTCCGATGGTCCGCAGAGTACTCGGTGACTCCCTTCGTTCCCTCCACGTCACCGAGAACTGCGTTTCCGACATTCTGCTCGCGGTCAGCGAGGCGTGCGGCAACGCGGTACGCCACGGCGGCCCCGCCAACCGCTACCACGTCGAGGCGGCCATCGGCCTCGGCCGCTGCGACGTCCGGGTCATCGACAAAGGCCGCGGCCAGGTCCGGATCCCCGAGCACTACCCCTCCTCCGACATCGAGAACGGCCGGGGAATCCTCATCATGCAGGCCGTGGTCGACGAGATCTCCTTCGAGAACTCCCCGGGCCAGGGGACGACCGTCCTGCTGCGCAAGCGGCTCGACGTCGACGAGGCCGTGACCGCGCGCCCCCGCGAGCTCGCCTCGGTCTGACCACCGGCCCCATTCATTCCCTGCGCCCCCGGTCACGCGACGGCGTTCGTAGGATCCTCCAAAGATCACGAGGTCCTGGCGGGGGCGGACTGTGCGATCAGACGGATCCCGGTACGACTCTCCGACACGGAGCGGATAGCCTGGACGCACCGCCGCAGACCGCCGTCCGCTGTGTGAGACGTCGGCGCGGCGCTCGTTTGTGGAGGGGAACGCTGCCATGAGTGCTGCCCGCGTGGGCGTCGTCACTTTTCCCGGAACTCTTGACGATCAGGACGCGGCCCGCGCCGTGCGGCACGCGGGCGGCGAGGCCGTCCCGCTGTGGCACGCCGACCGCGACCTCAAGGGCGTCGACGCCGTCTTCCTGCCCGGCGGGTTCTCCTACGGGGACTACCTGCGGTGCGGGGCGATCTCCCGCTTCGCTCCGCTGATGGAGGAACTGATCCCCGCCGCCCGGGCCGGGCTGCCCGTCCTGGGCACCTGCAACGGCTTCCAGATCCTCTGCGAGGCCCACCTGCTGCCCGGCGCCCTGATGCGCAACGCCGGCCTGCACTACATCTGCCGCGACCAGGGCATCCGCGTCGAGAGCACCGCCACCCCGTGGACCTCGGACTTCACCGAGGGCCAGGAGATCGTGCTCCCGATCAAGCACGGCGAGGGCCGCTACGTCGCCGACGAGACCACCCTCGCGGCCCTGGAGGCCGGCGGCCAGGTCGTCTTCCGCTACGTCGGGGGCAACCCCAACGGCTCCCTCGACGACATCGCCGGCATCCGCAACGAGGCCGGCAACGTCGTCGGCCTGATGCCCCATCCCGAGCACGCCGTCGAGGACCTGACCGGCGCCCCGAGCACCGACGGCCGCGGATTCTTCACCTCGATCCTGAAGAAGCTGGTGAACGCGTGAGCGAGCGGAGCGAGCGAGCCAATGGACACAGCAGTCTCGCGAACGCGGCCGACGGAGGAGGGCGCGTGAGTCAGTCTTCCCCCGCCCTCGACACCGTCAAGCGTGCCGCGGACACCCCCGACGAGCGCCAGCCGTACGCCGAGCTGGGCATGAAGCGCGACGAGTACGACCGGGTCCGCGACATCCTCGGCCGCCGCCCGACGAGCTCCGAGCTGGCCATCTACAGCGTCATGTGGAGCGAGCACTGCTCCTACAAGTCCTCCAAGGTGCACCTGCGCCAGTTCGGCACCAAGGCGCCCGAGTCCGAGGCGCTGCTCGTCGGCATGGGCGAGAACGCCGGCGTGGTGGACATCGGCGACGGCTGGGCCGCCACCTTCAAGATCGAGTCGCACAACCACCCCTCCTACGTGGAGCCGCACCAGGGCGCGGCCACCGGCGTCGGCGGCATCGTCCGCGACATCATGTCGATGGGCGCCCGGCCGATCGCGGTCATGGACGCCCTGCGCTTCGGCGGCGCCGACCAGCCCGACACGCGGCGGGTGCTGCCCGGCGTGGTCGAGGGCATCAGTCACTACGGCAACTGCCTGGGCCTGCCCAACATCGGCGGCGAGGTCGTCTTCGACCCCTGCTACATCGGCAACCCGCTGGTCAACGCGCTGTGCGTGGGCCTGCTGCGCAAGGACCAGATCAAGCTGGCCACCGCGCCGGGGCCCGGCAACAAGGTCGTGCTGTTCGGCGCGCTGACCGGCCCCGACGGCATCGGCGGCGCCTCCGTGCTGGCCAGCGCCACCTTCGAGGACGAGTCGCAGGCCAAGCGGCCCAGCGTGCAGGTCGGCGACCCGTTCATGGAGAAGCTGCTGATCGAGTGCTGCCTGGAGCTGTACCAGGCCGACGTGGTCGTCGGCATCCAGGACCTCGGCGCGGCCGGCGTGTCCTGCGCCACCACCGAGCTGGCGGCCAAGGGCACCGGCGGCATGGACGTCCAGCTGGACCTGGTCCCGCTGCGCGACCCGTCGCTGCGGCCCGAAGAGATCCTGATGAGCGAGTCGCAGGAACGCATGATGGCGGTCGTCACCCCCGACGACATCGATGCCTTCATGGCGATCTGCGCCAAGTGGGACATCCCCGCGACCGTGATCGGCGAGGTCACCGACACCGGCCGCCTGGTCATGACCTGGCACGGCGAGACCATCGTGGACATCCCGCCGGGCACCGCGGCCGACGAGGGCCCGGTCTACGAGCGCCCGTTCCACGAGCCGGCCGGCCAGGCCGCGCTCAACGCCGCCACGCCCGCGGAGCTGCCCCGCCCCGAGGACCTGCGCGCGACGCTGCTGCAGCTGCTCGGCTCGCCGAACCTGGCCTCCAAGGAGTGGGTCACCTCCCAGTACGACCGCTACGTCCGGGGCAACACCGTGCTGGCCCAGCCCGCCGACGCCGGCGTCCTGCGGATCAGCGAGGCCATGCCCGGCGCCGAGGAGACCTCCCGCGGCATCGCGCTGGCCACCGACGGCAACGGCCGCTACGCCCGGCTCGACCCCTACGCCGGGGCGCAGCTCGCCCTGGCCGAGGCCTACCGGAACGTGGCCGTGACCGGCGCCACCCCGCTGGCGGTGACCAACTGCCTGAACTTCGGCTCCCCCGAGGACCCGGAGGTCATGTGGCAGTTCGCCGAGGCCGTGCGCGGCCTGGCCGACGCCTGCAAGACCCTCGGCGTCCCGGTGACCGGCGGCAACGTGTCGTTCTACAACCAGACCGGCTCCGCCGCGATCCACCCGACCCCGGTCGTGGGCGTGCTGGGCGTGATCGACGACGTGGCCAGGCGGGTGCGCAGCGGCTTCACCGGCGAGGGCGACAAGGTCGTCCTGCTGGGCGAGACCCGCGAGGAGTTCGGCGGCTCGGAGTGGGCGCACGTCGCCCACGGCCACCTCGGCGGCCTGCCGCCGGAGGTCGACCTGGAGGCCGAGCGCGCCCTGGCGCGCGTGCTCGTCGAGGCCGCCGCGCGCGGCCTGCTGACCGGCTCCCACGACCTGTCCGACGGCGGTCTGGCCATCGCCCTGGCCGAGGCCTGCCTGGCCCGGGGCGTCGGCTGCTCGGTGGCCTTGACGGGCGACGACGCCTTCACCGACCTGTTCAGCGAGTCCGCGGCCCGCGCCCTGGTGACCGTGCGTCCGGAGTCCTTCGACGCCTTCGCCGAGCTCTGCGCGGCCCACGAGGTGCCGTGCTACGGCCTGGGCACCACCGGCGGCGCCTCGCTGACGGTCGAGGGAGTCCTGGAGATCCCGCTGCCCAACCTGCGCGAGGTCCACACCGGCGCCCTTCCGGCCATCTTCGGCTGACGGCTCCAACGGACGAAGGGGTACGGCTCGCGTGAGCCGTACCCCTTCGCCGTGCGAGGGCCCTGCCGCCGAGGCGTCCGAGCAGACGGCGGGCCCTGCATCCCGGGTGGGACCCTCCGGCAGCCATCCGGAGGGCCCTATCTCAGGAGGTCTCGTCCTGCGAGATCCGCTCCCCGGAAAGGATCACAGGCAGATCACGTAGATGGTGCCGGAGGCGTTCTTGCCGGAGACGGTCCAGCCGGTCGGCGTGCCGCTGGAGGCGCTGGGCATGCTCGCGAAGATCTGGGCGGACTGGCTGCCGTCGATGCTGTAGCCGCCGCCGGTGGCGACCTTGCCCGAGCCGCAGCTCACGGAGGCGGACCCGGACTGGCCGTTGCCGAAGCTGAACGACTTGCTGACGACGGTGGTGGTGGCGGAGCCGCCGCCCGAGCCCGGGTCGCCCTTGTCACCCTTGTCGCCCTTGGGGCCCTTCAGTGACGCGATGAACTCTTCCTTGCTCTTGTACCGGTTGCCCGGCAGGCTGCGCCAGGTGTCGTAGGCGCTCTCGCCGTCCTCACCGTTACGGCCGTCGCGACCGTCGTCACCGGGCTTGCCCTGCGGGCCCTGCGGACCGGTGTCGCCCTTCGGGCCCTGCAGTCCCTGCTTGCCCTGCGGGCCGGTGTCGCCCTTGGGACCCTGCGCCCCGTCCTTGCCGTCCTTACCCGGAGCGCCGTTCTCACCGGGCTTGCCCTGCGGACCCTGAGGGCCCTGCTCACCCTGCGGGCCGCGCGGGCCGGTCTCGCCGTCCTTGCCCGGGGCGCCCGTCTCACCCTTGGGGCCCTGCGGACCGGTGTCGCCCTTCGGGCCCTGCAGGCCCTGCTTGCCCTGCGGGCCGCGGAAGCCCTGCGGCCCCTGGGGACCGGCGGGACCGGCCGGGCCCTGCTTGCCCTGGGGGCCCTGCTCGCCCTGCGGGCCGGCGGTGGCCACGCCCTGCTGCCCCTGGGAACCCCACGTCACCCGGATCTCCGTCGTGCGGCACTTGGCCGTCGGGTTGACGATCCGGGTGTAGCGCGTCTTCTTGTGGACGCAGGCGTGCACCTCCTCGCCGGCGGTCGCGGCGACGGCGCTGCCGCCCACCGAGAGCATGGTTCCGGCCAGCACTCCGACGGCCACGACACTGATCGTGCGCACGCCCGGGACGTTGAAAGCCACGGGGCTTCCTTTCTGCGACACCAGGGGGACTGGTGTGATCTGAGGGTCGGATGTTTCACGTTTCAACCGTTCCAAGAGTTGTCACGGAGAACATCACGCTTTGGACGCGAAGCCGTGAACACCGGGTCACTCAAGATCGGAAAACAGGGTGCGGCCCACCCGGGCCGCACCCTGTCGATCCACGGATCCGCAGATCCGCACCCCGTCGCCCTGCGAGGTGCCGAACCGGCTCACCCGATCGCGTCCTCCGGAGCGCAGAAGGCGTACGCCTGGACGGTCGCCGCCGCCGTCGAACTGTGGTTGACGATGACCACGTCCCACGAGTCGCCGTTGGGGCCGTTCCTCTCCACCGTCACCGGGCTCTTGTCGTCGAAGGCCCCCTTGTACCCGCCGGACACGGCGATGTAGTCACTGGGACACTCCGCCGCGGAGCCGGCGGAACCGCCGTTGACGTTGGCCGAATTGACGGGCCCCGCGACGTACTTCAGCTTGAAGCCGCCGGCGCCGGGGAGCCCGCGTTCGCCCTTGTCACCCTTCGGGCCCTGAGGCCCCCGCTCTCCGGTCTCCCCCTTGTCGCCCTTGTCGCCCTTGTCGCCCTTCAGGCCCCGCTCGCCCTGGGGTCCGCGCGGACCGGTCTCGCCCTTCACACCCTGGGGTCCCTGCGCGCCGGTCGGACCCTGGGGACCCTGGGGACCCTGCGCTCCGGCCGCACCCGGCGCGCCCTCCGGGCCGACCGGGCCCTGCCGGTTCCAGGCGATCTTGTTCTCGCCCTTGCGGCAGGTCGTCGTCGCCGTGACGATCCGGACCGCGCCGGTCTGCTTCAGAACGCACGCATAGACGGTGCTCCCGGGCCCGGCGTTCGCGATGGCCGCGCCACCCACCATGAGCGTGCCGCCCACGACGACGCCCACCGCCATGAGCACAAGATTCTTGCTGGTTGCCATGACACGTAATCCCATGGTCGGTTCTTTCTTCTAGTGGAGATTCGGAAGTGATAGCGGCTTCAGTAACGATCAATCGTGAAAGGGGTGACGGGCGGGATCGCCGTGGTGTCCCGATTGTGATCAAGCCAACCGAAACCTCGTTGGCGGCATCCGCGGCGTACCGGAATAATCGAACCGTTCGGGGGAGCCCTGTCCGATGGACGGGGGCGGACGCTACAGGGGGTCGAGAACCCCTGATGAATACGGAGGCCACTGTGCCGACGAACGACCCGACGGCCACCGCGGACATGGGCGGCGCCGGGCGAGAGCCATACCTTCCCCCGGCCACGCAGCCGGTCCGCGCGGTGGTCTGGACGATCCACCTGGCCCTGCCCGTGCTGGGCCTGTGGCTGCTGCTGGCCAACCCGGGCATCAACATCGAATGGCATCACAATCCCAGCCACTTCTGGCTGATCATCCTTGTAGCGGGGATCAACGTGGTCCTGGGCGCCATGATCAGTCAGGCCTCGGCCCGGCGGTCGGACGCCCGGCTGCTGCTCGTCTCCCTGGTCTTCCTGAGCAGCGCCGGTTTCTTCCTGATGCACGGGCTGACCACACCGACGATCATCCTTCCCGAGCCCAACTACGGGTTCGAGCTCTCCCAGCCCGTCGGCCTGCTCATCGCCTCGGGGTTCGCCTTCGCCTCGGCGCTGCCGCTGAACGAGCGCACCGCCTCCGCCGTCCTGCGCTCACAGGCCTGGCTCCGAGGCGGGCTGGTGCTGCTGCTCGTCCTGTGGGGAGTGCTCTCACTGGTCCCCGACCTCACCCCGCTGTCCAGCCGGCCGCCGAAGCTGGGCGCCGGTCTCGGCGGGGTCGAACTGATCGGGCTGGTCCTGTACGGCGTCGCCGCGGCGATGCTGTTCCGGCTCCACCGCAGGCGCCCGGCCGCGATGCTGATCAGCATGATCACCGCCTACGCCCTGCTCGCCGAGGCGATGCTCGCCGGGATGTACCACCTCAACTGGCACCTGTCGTGGTGGCTGTGGCACCTGCTGCTCACCTTCGCCTTCGTGTTCGTCGCCTACGGCGCCCACATCCAGTCGCGCCGGGAGGGCTCCACCGCCGGGCTGTTCGACTCGATCGCCCTGGCCGCGACCGTCCGGCGGATCCGGGCGGACTACGAGCGGGCCCTGGAGGAGCTCGTCGGCCACCTGCGGCGCAGCGCGGACAGCCGGGTCCCGGTCGCGACCCGGCTGGCGGGCAAGTTCGGGCTCACCGAGGCGCAGGCCGCCGTGCTCGACCGGGCGGGCGAGGCCCTGGCCAACGAGCGGGAGTTGTCGGAACGGCTGGGCGCGCTGGTGGAGCTGGGCAACCGGGCCCGGGTCGGGCTGCCCGAGAACGAGCTGCTCGTGCAGTCCCTGGAACGGGCGCGGCAGGCGTACGGGGACGTGCGCATCGCGCTGGTCTCCGACGGGGTGGTCTCCATGGGCTCGGCCGAGTACCGCCAGGACGACTTCCCCGCGAGCGAGCCGGTCCGGCTCGACGACGCGGTCGTGCATCCGCTGACCGTCAAGGGACGGCTCGCCGGGGCCCTGCGGGTCCCCGTCGGCCGGACCCCCCAAGACGACGCCCTCGCGGCCACCCTGGCCGGCCAGATGTCCATCGCCCTGGAGAACGCCCGGCTCTACCAGGAGCTGGAGACCCTGTTCCGCCAGTACATGTCCCCCGATGTGGCCAAGTCCCTGCTGGCCGACCCCAGGACGGCCGAGCTCGGCGGCGAGCTGGTCGAGCTCACCGCGCTGTTCGCCGACCTGAAGGGGTTCACGAGCTTCTCCGAGCGGGTGGCCCCCGCGGAGATCGTGGAGATGCTGAACCGCTACCACTCGGCGGCCGTGCCGATCATCCTCGGCAACGGCGGCACGATCGTGCAGTTCGTCGGCGACGCGCTGCTGGCGCTGTTCAACGCCCCGGCACGCCAGGCCGACCACGCCGCGGCCGCGGCCCGCGCGGCCCTGGCCATGCAGGAGGCCGCCGAGAAGATCGTCGCCACGAGCCCCGGCTATCCGCGTTTCAGGATCGGGATCAACACCGGCCCCGCCCTGGTCGGCAACATCGGCAGCCCCCAGCTGCGCGGATTCAACGCGATGGGCGACTGCGTGAACGTGGCCGCCCGGCTGGAGGGCGTCGCCGAGCCCGGCACCGTCGTGATCGGCCAGAGCACCCTCGACCTGATCGGCCCCCGGGCCCAGGCCCGCTCACTGGGCGACCTGAGCCTGAAGGGCAAGGAGAACCCCGTGCGCGCCTACGTGCTCTCCGCGCTGATGTGAGGCCGGGTAATTCATGGCCATTTGTACGGTAAATACGGATCGGCTAATCCGAACGGGGGAATGCGTTTTTCACCCGGGGGCGGGACCGACATAATCGACAGGGCAACCGCACGGCGCCGCACCGCCAGGAGGTTCCCGTGAGCCCTTCATCCGAGCCGGGCGAGTTCCTCGCTCTACTCACCCCCGACGAGGCCGCCGCGCTGCGCGCCGCGGGGCGGATGCGTCGCTGGGATCGGGGGGCGACCCTGATGACCGAGGGCGACGTGTCCGACTGGGTGCTCGTGCTGACCTCCGGCCGGGTCAAGGCGTCCTCGCACACGGCGAACGGCACCGAGGTGGTCCTCGCCGTGCGCGGGCCCGGCGCGCTGCTCGGCGAGTTCTCGGTCATCGACGGCCTGCCGCGCTCGGCCACGGTCACCGCGCTGGAGCCGGTGGAGGGCGTGGTCCTGCGCGACTTCACCGCGTTCCTGCAGGAGCACGGCCGGGTGGCGGTGCTGCTGCTGCAGATGGTGACCGGCCGGGTCCGCGACGCCGACCGCAAGCGGATCGAGTACGGCGCGTTCGACACCACCGGCCGGGTGGCGACCCGGCTGGTGGAACTGGCCGAGCGGTACGGCAGGCCCGCCAACGGCGGGATCCGGGTGGAGCTGCCGCTCTCCCAGGACGAGCTGGCCGGGTGGACCGGGGCCTCGCGCGAGGCGGTCAGCAAGGCCCTGCGTTCCCTCAGGGACCGGGGCCTGATCGAGACCGGCCGCCGCCGCGTGGTCGTCCACGACCTGGAGGGGCTGCGCAAGCGCGCCAGGTGACCGCCACCCGGCGACACCCGGGACAAAACGGGCGTACGCCGTACGTCACACTGGGAGTCATGGTCGCGATCCCCCAGGACCTCCCCGGCTCCCCGGAGTACGCCTCCAAGCTGCGCTACGCGTGGCGGGTCTGCTCGGTCACCAGCCTCGGCCTGGTGCTGATCGGCGTCTCCGGGAGCACGCTCAACGTGGCCCTGCCTGAGGTGGTCAGGCACTTCAGGGCGGACGCCTTCGCCTCCGGGTGGATCCTGCTCGCCTTCCTCCTGGTCAACACGGCCACCCTGGTGTTCTTCGGCCGGGTGGCCGACCTGCTGGGCCGCCGGGAGGTGTACCTCGCCGGCTTCGCCCTGTTCACCCTCGCCTCGCTCCTGGCCGGCCTGTCGCCGAACGTCTGGTTCCTGATCGCGATGCGCGCGGTGCAGGCGATCGGCGCGGCGATGATCCTCGCCAACGGGACCGTGATCATCACCGACGCCTTCCCGCCCGACCGGCTCAGCCAGGGCATGGGCGTCTACATCGGCACCCTCTCGGTCGCCCAGCTCGCGGGCCCCACGCTGGGCGGGCTGGTCGCCGAGGCGGCCGGGTGGCAGTGGATCTTCTGGGTGAACGTGCCCGCCGGTCTGATCGCTCTCGTCTGGGGGGCGTTCACCCTGCGGAAGGTCGAGCGCGGCGGCCCCCGCGAGCCGGTGGACGCCCTGGGGAACCTGATCGTCTTCGCCGCCCTGTCGGCCGCGCTCATCGCTCTCTCCGAGGCGGGCTCGCGGGGGCCGGGCAGCCCGGTGGTGATCGTGGGGGCGGCGGTCGCGCTGGTCCTGATCCCGCTGCTGATCGTCGTGGAGCGCCGCGCCTCGAACCCGGTGCTCGACGTGCGCCTGTTCGGCGATCGCATGCTGGCCTTCGCCAACCTGGCCTCGTTCTGCAACGCGCTGGCCCGCGCGTCGCTGATCCTCCTGGCCGCCCTGTACTTCCAGGCCGCCAGGGGCGTCGACGCCGTCACCGCCGCGCTGGGCGTGCTTCCGGTCCCGGTGGGCATGGCGCTGGCCTCCCCCGTCGCGGGCGCCGTCGGCCGCCGGATCTCCCCCTACGTCCTGTCCGTGGGCGGCGCGCTGCTGAGCACGGCCGGGCTGGCGGTGCTGATGCTGAACACCGCCCCGGCGACGCCGTACTGGGTCGTCGGGATCGGCCTGTTCCTGTGCGGCTGCGGCAGCGGCACGTTCCTGACCGGCAACACCACCCAGGTGATGAAGGCGCTGCCCGCCGGGAGCCTCGGCGTGGTGAACGGCTTCAGGCTCATGGTGATGAACGTCGGCATCGTGCTCAGCGTCGCCCTGACCCTGAGCGTGCTGACCAGCACGCTCAGCCCCGAGCTGCGATCACAGGTCTACGCGGGCACGCTCTCGCGCATCTCCCCGGTCGCCGTGGAGCAGCTCATGGAAGGGTTCCGCAGGACGTACGGCGTGCTGTTCGCCGTCGCCCTGGCCGGCGCCGTCCTGGCCGCCCTGGCCCGCCCCCGCGGCAAGGGCGAACGCCCCGCCGTACCCGCTGCGTAGGGCGGGGCGTTCGCGAAGGGGGAGGAGACGGGAGCACGGCCCGCGTCCTGGGGAGTCCGCGCCATGGTCCGGCGGGACGCGGGCCGTACCGGGATCAGGAACCGATCTTCCTGCCCTGCGTGTGCCAGGCCACCGCGACCGAGGGGCGGGGCTGGCTGGTGCCGCCGTCGGGCCAGTGGCTGGCGGGGGCCTCCGGCGAGGCCCCGTTGACCTCGCCCGGGTGCTGCACGGCGACGAAGACGCTGCGCTGGTCCTGGGTGATCATGGGGCCGCAGGTCTCCGCGCCGATCGGCACGGTGAGGAACTGCCGCAGGTAGCCGCGCTCCCGGCCGGTGACCGGCATGACGAACAGGCCGTCGTTGGAGCCGAGCGCGTTGCCGTCGGTGGAGATCCACAGGTTGCCGTCGCGGTCGAAGGCGACGTTGTCCGGGCAGGAGATCGGCGAGACCTTGGTCTTGTCGAACCCGGCGAAGTAGGTGGCGGGGTCGTTCGGGTCGCCGCAGACCAGCGGCAGCCACCAGGCGAAGGTGGTCGCCCCCGCGTCGTTGCGCCGCTCGACGATCTCCAGGACGTGGCCGTGCCGGTTGGACGGGCGCGGGTTGGCCTCGTCCACCTGGGCGGCGGTCCGGTTGGAGTTGTTGGTCAGCGCCAGGTAGACGCCGCCGGTGACGGGGTTGCGCTCGATGTCCTCGGGACGGTCCATCTTGGTCGCGCCGACCTTGTCGGCGGCCAGGCGGGTGAAGACGAGGACCTCGGCGGCCGTCATGCCGGGCACGTGTGAGACGTTCCCGGTGACCAGCGGGATCCACTGGCCGGAGCCGTCGAACTGCCCGTCGGAGGGGAGCTTGCCCGAGCCGTCGATCTCGGCGGCGGGGCTGTCGCCGGTGAACTTGGCCACGTACAGCGTGCCCTCGTCCAGCAGGGTGCGGTTGTGGCGGTCGTAGCCGGGGATGTAGCGCTTCTTGGAGACGAACTTGTAGACGTACTCGAAGCGGGAGTCGTCGCCCATGTAGGCCACGACCCGGCCGTCCTTGGCCAGGGTGGTGGTGGCGCCCTCGTGGGCCAGGCGGCCCAGGGCGGTGCGCTTGATCGGGGTGGAGTCGGGGTCGAACGGGTCGATCTCCACGATCCAGCCGAAGCGGTTGGCCTCATGCGGGTGCTTGGACAGGTCGAAGCGCTCCTCGACCCGGTCGAAGCGCCGCCCGGACGGGGTCGTCGAGGTGGTGTCGATGCCGTACCGCCTGAGCGCGGCCTTGTCCGCCTCGGGGGCGCCGCTGCCCAGGACGAAGTACTGGTTGAAGTTCTCCTCGCCGCTCAGCACGGTGCCCCACGGGGTGGTGCCGCCGGCGCAGTTGTTCAGCATGCCGAGGACGGTGGTGCCGGACGGGTCGGCGGCGGTCTTCAGCAGGTCGCCGCCCGCGGCCGGACCGGTGAACCTCATCGGGGTCTGCGCGGTGACGCGCCGGTTGTAGCGGCGCCGGCCCCTGGTGACCAGCCTCCACTGCCCGGAGCCGCCCACCCGCTCGATCTCGACGACCGAGCCGCCGTGCGCGGCCAGACCGATCTTGATCTGCTCCTCGGTCGCGGCGTTGCCACCGGCGTAGCCGCGGAACATGAGCGCCTCGTCGGAGTACTCGTGGTTGACCCACAGCAGCCCGCGGTTGCTCCCCATCGGGAAGAACGTCACGAAGTCGCAGTTGTAGCCGAACTGCTTGGCCTGGGCCTCGGCCGTCTGGTTCTCGAAGTCGAACGCCGGGGCGTCGGGCAGGACGGGGTCGCCCCAGCGCACGACGGGGGCCGACTGGTAGCCCTCGGGGACGACAAGGCGGTCCTCCCGGTTGGGCGCGACCGCGGCGAAACGCAGACCGCCCCGGCCCCGGTCGCCACCGTGCCCGAAGGCGCCGGCCTCCGGCTTGGGCTCGGCCGCCGCGGGCGCGGCCCCGGCCAGGCCGGCCGCGCCGACCCCGGCGGCCAGCGCGCCGAGCGCACCCGCGCGGAGCATGCCGCGGCGGGAGAGGACCGAGGTGACCACGTCACCGAAGTAGGCGTTCTCGCTGGCGTTCGCGACCTCGTGCGCGCAGGCGTTGCCGCAGCGGAATTCGCAGGTCAGAGCGCTGCGGCCACCCTTGTGCGGGCTCGTGAGCAGCGGGAGCATTCGGCGCGGCGACGGGTTCGCCACAGGGGCCTCCAAGGATGTGCAGATGTTCCGGGCCGGGACGCTACGGGCGCCGGCCGAACCCCAGGTGAACGACATTTGCCCGGATGATGAACCGTTTGTCGCAAATAGCCAGGTAACGACTTGTGCGGGGGTGGTTCACCCGGAGATACGGACCGCCGCCCGCTCCGGCTCACTCGGGCGGCGCTCCGGCGGAGGAGGACGACGCGGGGGTACGGCGGGCGGGCATGATGGGGGCGTGCCAGCACACAAGCCCGATCCCGCCAAGATCCGATCCGCCCTGGACGCCCAGCTGACCGCCCTCGGCGAGCCGTCCTACGACGGTCCCGAGAGCCCCGGCGCCATGCTGGGCGCGTGCGTCACCGCGGTCATGCGGGCCTACGGGCGGGACGTCCGGCCGGAGCGGGAGGCGGCGCGCCTGGCCGTGCGGCACCTGCTGGACCGGCTGGCGGCCGCGGCCCCGGGCCGGACCGTCGAGGTGCGGGTCCCGCCGTACGCGGCGGTGCAGTGCGTCGAGGGGCCCCGGCACACCCGGGGCACCCCGCCGAACGTGGTGGAGACGGACGCGCGGACCTGGCTGGAGCTGGCCACCGGGCGGCTGACCTGGGCCGAGGCGACCGCGGCCGGACGCATCGCGGCCAGCGGCTCCCGGGCCGATCTCACGGACTATCTGCCGCTCACCTGAGGGTTCCGGGGCTCTGCCCGCCGGATGCCGGAGGTTCCCGGTCACGCCCCCCTTCGCGGAGGCGGGACGGGGCGGAGCGGAGGCGGGGTCAGGGCACGGGCTGGAGCTGGACGCCGAACTTCTGCTCGACGCAGTACCGCTGCTGCTCGGCGGTGGGCAGTTCCAGGCAGTCGCCGACCTTGTTCGCGAACCAGACGAGGACCACCGCGGCGATGATCAGAGTCAGGGCGCTCAGGATCAGGCCGACCCAGGCGCGGCCGCGGTTGGAGTTCTTGACGATCGCGACGATGCCGATGATCACGCCGACGATCGCGGTCAGCGTGCCGATCCCGCAGGCGAAGAGCAGGACGACGCTGACGATGCCGAGCACCAGTGCGGCGGTCCCGAGCCCGCCGCCCCGCCCGGGCCCGGGCCGGTCGCCACGGGGCGGCGCGGGGTATCCCCCGGGTCCCGCGGGATAGGCCTGGCCGTACTGCTGCGCGCCGTACGGCTGCGCGGGCGCCCCGCCGTAGGGATGGGCGCCGGTGGAGGCCGCCTCGGGAGCCCCCGTGGGCGTCCCGTGCGGAGGCGCGCCGGGGTGCATCCCCGCAGCGCCGGGAACGCCGCCGTACTGACCACCGGGCGGCGGCGCGCCGTACGGGCCGCCCGGAGGCGGAACGCCCGGCCCGCCGGGAGCGGCGTGCGAACCGCCCGGGGCGGGAGCGCCGTACGGCGGAGCGGCCGGCGGACCCCCGGGACCGGGAGCACCGTACGGACCTCCCTGACCGGGGGACGAGCCGCCGGCCTCGGGGACGCCGTACGGGCCTCCCTGGGCGGCCGGTGGGCCGCCGGGGCCCGCGGCGCCGTACGGGCCGCCCGGCACGGGGTCGCGGCCGGGCGGGAAATCGCCGGTGACGGGCTCGGTGGCCTCGGAGGGCACGGCGGACAGGCTCTCCGGCGGCGTCGGCGGGTCGTAGCGCGAAGGCTGCACGACGCCCGGCGGCGCGCCGATGTCGTCGAGGGGGGCCTGCTCGGGGGCGCTCTCCCAGCCGGGGTAGGCGGGCGGCGCGGCCCCGGGAACCGGGTAGGAGGCGGGCGGCTCCGCAGCCGGAAACCCCGCCTCCCCCGGCCCTCCGGTGTCCTCCCGCGGCCCGGTCTCCCCGGACCCCCCGGCGGCCCCCCGGGATCCCGCCTCTCCGGGTCCCGGGGTGTCCGCCGAGGGCCGCGTGTCCCCCGGGCCCGCGGCCTCGGGGGACGATCCCGCCTGCCCGGACCGCGGAGAGTCCGGTGCGGCCGTCTGGACCGGCGGAAGCACCTCTGGTGCGTCCGGCAGGTCCGGATGCGGCGGCACCGGTTCTCGCGGCGCCGGTTCAGGCAGGCCGGGAGTCTCCCCCGGGACCGGTTCCGGACGGCCCGGGGGAACCTCGCCGGGGCCGGCGGGTTCCGGAGTGTTCGGTGGCAGCTCGCCGGGTCCGGCAGGCTCCGGGGTGCCCGGCGGCATCTCCCCGGAGCCGGAGGACCCGGCGGCCGAGGGAGGTCGTGAGGCGGGCTCGTCCGGCGTGGACGGCCGGTCCCGGGGCTCGCGCCACGGGTCGGGCTGGGGTGAGTCGATAGGTGATGTCACTTCTGCTCTCCCGACGGTCGAAATGCCGGATACCCCACCATCCCCCGCGTCCCGGCGCCGAAACGAGGACGCCACGGCAAAGCGCCGACGATTGTTCGGTCAGGTCATCGTTGGGGCGAGTTCCGGCCCCGGGGCACGGGCAGCGAAGCGGTCGACCTAAACTGAAGCCGTGCTGAAGGGCGACGGCCAGCTGAGCCATGACCTTGACCCCCATGACCGACCTCCGAAAGACGCCTGCGGCGTCTTCGGCGTATGGGCCCCCGGGGAGGAAGTCTCCAAACTCACCTACTACGGGCTGTACGCGTTGCAGCACCGCGGGCAGGAATCCGCGGGCATCGCGGTCAGCGAAGGCAGCCGCATCCTCGTCTACAAGGACATGGGCCTCGTCGCCCAGGTCTTCGACGAGTCGGTGCTGGGCACCCTCCGCGGCCACCTGGCCATCGGCCACTGCCGCTACTCGACCACCGGGTCGAGCGTCTGGGAGAACGCCCAGCCGACGCTGAGCTCCACCGAGGTCGGCGGGCTCGCGCTCGCCCACAACGGCAACCTGATCAACACCCGTGAGCTGGCCCAGCGCCTCGCGCCGGGCGCCACCCGGGCGACCACCGACACCGAGGTGCTGACGTCGCTGCTGGCCCAGGACCGCAGCCAGCCCATCGACGACGCGGCCGCCGAGCTCCTCCCCCAGGTGAAGGGGGCCTACTCCCTCGTCTTCATGGACGAGAAGACGCTTTACGCCGCCCGCGACCCGCAGGGCATCCGCCCGCTGGTCCTGGGCCGGCTGGAGCGCGGCTGGGCGGTGGCCTCCGAGACCGCCGCCCTCGACATCGTGGGCGCCACGTTCGTCCGCGAGATCGAGCCGGGCGAGCTCATCACCATCGACGAGCGCGGCGTGCGGTCCCGCAGGTTCGCGCTGTCGGAGCCCAAGGGCTGCCTGTTCGAGTACGTCTACCTCGCCCGCCCCGACACCACGATCGCCGGGCGCAGCGTGCAGTCCACCCGGGTCGAGGTCGGCCGCGTGCTGGCCCGCGAGCACCCGGTCGAGGCCGACCTGGTCATCCCCACCCCCGAGTCGGGCACCCCGGCCGCCGTCGGTTACGCCGAGGCGAGCGGGATCCCGTACGGCCAGGGCCTGGTCAAGAACTCCTACGTCGGCCGGACCTTCATCCAGCCGTCCCAGACCATCCGCCAGCTCGGCATCCGGCTCAAGCTGAACCCGCTGAAGGAGGTCGTGGCGGGCAAGCGGCTGATCGTCGTGGACGACTCCATCGTGCGCGGCAACACCCAGCGGGCCATCGTCAAGATGCTCCGCGAGGCGGGGGCGCGCGAGGTCCACGTCCGGATCTCCTCGCCGCCGGTGGCCTGGCCGTGCTTCTACGGCATCGACTTCGCCACCCGGGCGGAGCTGATCGCCGGTTCGCTCAGCGTGGAGGAGATCCGCGACTCGCTGGGCGCCGACTCGCTCGGATACATCTCGCAGGAAGGCCTCATCGAGGCCACCACCATCCCCGCCGACCGGCTCTGCAGAGCCTGCTTCGACGGTCAGTACCCCATCGCCGTCGACCGCGACAACGTGGGCAAGTACGTGCTGGAGGCCCAGGCATGACCAGCTACGCCGCCGCCGGCGTGGACATCGACGCCGGCGAGCGCGCCGTCGAGCTGATGAAGTCGAAGGTCGCCCGGTCCCGGCGGCCCGAGGTCGTCGACGACGCCAGCGGGTTCGCCGGCCTCTTCGACGCCTCGGCGCTGCTGGGTTACCGGCGCCCGCTGCTGACCACCTCGACCGACGGCGTCGGCACCAAGGTGATGCTGGCCCAGCGCCTGGGCAGGCACGACACGATCGGCATCGACCTGGTCGGCATGGTCGTGGACGACCTGGTGGTCTGCGGCGCCGAGCCGCTGTTCATGACCGACTACATCGCCTGCGGCAAGGTCGTCCCCGAGCGGATCGCCGAGATCGTGGGCGGCGTCGCCGAGGGCTGCCGCCTGGCCGGGGCCGCGCTGATCGGCGGGGAGACGGCCGAGCACCCGGGCGCCATGGGCGCCGACGAGTACGACCTGGCGGGCGCCGCCACCGGCGTGGTCGAGGCCGACGACATGCTCGGCCCGCACCGGGTCCGCGAGGGCGACGTGGTGCTCGCGCTGGCCTCCTCCGGCGTGCACTCCAACGGCTACTCGCTGGTCCGGCACATCATCAAGCTCGCCGGCCTCCCGCTGGAGCGGGAGGTCGCCGAGTTCGGCCGGACGCTGGGTGAGGAGCTGCTGGAGCCGACCAGGATCTACTCCCTGGACTGCCTGGCGCTGGCCCGCTCGGTGGAGGTCCACGCCTACGCGCACATCACCGGCGGCGGGCTGGAGGGCAACCTGGCCCGCTCGCTGCCGCCCGCGGTGGACGCGGTGCTGGACCGGTCGTCCTGGACCCCGCCCGCCGTCTTCGGTTTCCTGGCCGAGCACGGCAAGGTCGCGCAGGCCGACATGGACCGCACCTTCAACCTCGGGGTGGGCATGGCGGCGATCGTCCCCGCGGACGCGGTCGATCCGGCCCTGACGTTGCTCAAGGAGCGCGGCCTGCCCGCGTGGGTCCTGGGCGAGGTCGTCGCCGGCTCCGGCCGGGCCCGCTATCGCTAGCTCTCACTGATTCCGGGTGTTCACCGGTGGCGGGGCCTCCCCGCCACCGGACCCGTCACGTGGCCTGTCCCGGGACCCGTCACATGACCGGAAAGAGCGCGGAAACGCGAAAGAGCGCTCCGGACCTGCGAAGCGCTGAACGGGGATCGGTGCATATGGAGAGGACACCCGGTGGACCTGCCCCGGGTGCCCTGCTCACGACCAAACGGAAAGCCGCCTACCGACGGCCGGGCGGGTTGTCGTCCCGGTCGTCCTCGGAGTCGAAGTCATCGGCGTAATCGGCATAGCGATCCGCCAGATCATCGTAGGAGTCGTTGGCGTCGTCATTGTGGTTGGAGTCATCCCTGACTCCGAGCTCGTCACGAAGACGCTCAAGATCAGTGCCACCGCTGTTGTACTTCAGCTGGCGAGCAACCTTGACCTGCTTGGCCTTTGCTCGGCCGCGCCCCATTGGCTCGACCCCCTCGTGTGGGGCCGATCTGGCCCCTCGTCGCTAACGCACCACGCACTGACGCCGCCTGACTTGAGACGTCAGCTCTCGTTCGACTACAACCGTACCTGTTTTGCGCCCGGCTCGGTACGCCGTATGAGCGCGAGGGACTAGTGGCCCAGCCAAATGCCCCTGATCCGCCCAACATCCGACATTCTGCGCTCGGCTAGCCTATCCGCTGCGACCGCCGGAGGAACGCCGTCCTCCGCCGCCGTGGCGAAAATCTTGAGCGTGGTGTCGTAGATCTTGGCGGCCTTTGCCTGCGCGCGGTCCATGTCGAACCCCTGGATCTCGTCGGCGACCTGGATCACGCCGCCGGAGTTGACCACGTAGTCGGGCGCGTACAGGATGCCGCGGTCGGCGAGCTGCTTCTCCACCCCCGGGTGGGCGAGCTGGTTGTTGGCCCCGCCGCAGACGATCGCAGCCCGCAGCCGGGCGACCGTGTCGTCGTCCAGGGCCCCGCCGAGGGCGCACGGCGCGTAGACGTCGATGCCGGCCGAGGTGAGCTCCAGCTTGTCCGCCACGACGTCCACCCCGGGGTGGCGCCGGCGCACCTGCTCGACGGCCCGCTCGCTGACGTCGCAGACGACGACCTCGGCGCCGTCCTCGAGGAGGTGCTCCACCAGCCGGTGGCCCACCTTGCCCACGCCCTCCACGCCGACCCGCCGGCCGCGCAGCGAGGGCGTGCCGAAGACGTGCTCGGCCGCGGCCCGCATGCCCTGGAACACGCCGAAGGCGGTCAGGATGGAGGAGTCGCCGGCACCGCCGTTGGCCGTGGTGCGCCCGGTCACGTAGGAGGTCTCGCGGGCGATGACGTCCATGTCCTCGCTGTAGGTGCCGACGTCGCACGCGGTGAGGTAGCGCCCGTTGAGCGACTGGATGAAGCGGCCGTAGGCCCGCAGCATCGCCTCGTTCTTGTCCTTGTCCGGGTCGCCGATGATGACGGCCTTGCCCCCGCCGAGGTCGAGACCGGCCAGGGCGTTCTTGTAGGCCATCGCCCGCGAGAGGTTCAGCACGTCCGCCAGCGCGGCCTGCTCGCTCTCGTAGGGATAGAACCTGGTGCCGCCGAGGCCTGGGCCGAGGGCGGTGTTGTAGATCGCGATGATCGCGTGGAGGCCGCTGCGCTCGTCGGAGCAGAAGATGACCTGCTCGTGCCTGGCCTGGCCGCTTACTGGGCCGTTCTCCTTGTGGGAGAGCCCGAAGACGTCCGTCACGGTGGTGACTCCTGGTCGTCCGGTCCGCCGCACCGTCGCGGCGGAGATCACTTCTCAGGGTAACCACAACTCTTCCCGGGGGAGGAGTGAAAGTCCCGTCGACCTGCCTGGACGCGACACGCCGGGGATCGCCCGGCCTGTTCTCCGGGCGCGTCCCCGGCCGCCGGCGGATGAGACGGTACCGGACAATGACGGGCTCTTCGTGGCACGATGCGAGCGTGCTGCCCTATGCCGCGTACCTCCGCGTCTACGAACCTCTGAGTGCCTTCAGCCCGTCGGAGCGCGTCTCATGGGAGACCTATGCCGGAGCGCGCGACCGGCCGCGCCGGGCGAGCGCGCTCCACGCCGAGCACGGGGAGGCGGTGGCGCGTCTCATCGGCAGACCGCCGATCCCGGCGCCCCCGCACGAGAGCCCCAACGCCTATCTCAGGCGCGTGGAGGACGTTCTGTACGTCTGTCCCTGGCAGAGCAGGCTCCGGTCCTGGCTGGCCTTCTCACGCTTCCGGGGCACGACCCCCCTGCGGCTGATGGAGCGGTTCGTGCCGATCACCATCGCCGAGCAGACCGCCGACGACTTCGACCGCTTCAAGCGGCGCAGCGGCTCGGCCGCGCTGCGCACCCACATCAGGACCTCGACCTGGCACGTTCCGACATCCTGGTTCGTCCCCTTCGACGGCAACGAGCGCTGGCTGGTCCTGGACGGCGAGCCGGCGGCCGGAGGCTCGTCCGCCTCCCGCAACCTCATCTACGTCACCTCCATGGCCCACGCCCGGCGGCGCACCGCCCGGGCGCTACAGATCATCCGCCGCCAGGTGGGAGAGGCCGGCGTCACCAGCGAGGTCGAGGACGTCGCCCGGTGGCTGGAGGAGTTCCACCCCCACTCCCTGGTCGAGCTCGACTACGGGGGCATCGTCCACCTCATGGACGACGAGAAGCTCCAGGCCGACCAGTCCGTGGCGGAGCTGGCCGCGGCGCTGACAGGTCTGGAGACGGGACAGGAAGAGCTCGCGTTCGCCATGTATCAGCGGGTGATCCTCCGCTGGAGGTCAATACAACTTCTCGAATCAGCAAACTGAGTCGCATATCACCCCTCTGACCTGCATAAGTGGGGCTGTCAACGTCCGGGGACGCATCTGCGAACTGAGTAGTTTGCCGTTTTCACTGCGATACCACGAAACGTGTCGCTAGAATCACCGAGCGTGACTACAGCGCGTACACAAGAGAGATGAGTCTCCCAAAGACTCGCCAATCGCCCTACGTAGCTGTATGGTCACATCGGGTGATGCCACATATGGTCCGAATAGCCGCACGCAAGGGGCCATAGAGGACATCCGTGACAAGCGTCAAATCGCAGGATCGCTGTCGCCGGTCCACACGGAGGAGAGGCCGCACAAATGTCAGCTCGTACACCTGAGGCCGAGCCGCTGCTCACCCCGGCGGAGGTCGCAACCATGTTCCGCGTCGACCCCAAGACCGTCACCCGGTGGGCGAAGGCCGGCAAGTTGACGTCCATCCGCACGCTGGGTGGGCACCGTCGCTACAGGGAGACCGAGGTCCGCGCCCTGCTCGCGGGAATCCCGCAGCAGCGCTCCGAGTAGGACGGGCTCGTCGGAGGCACGATCCGGGGGCACCACGCGCGCGCTCACAGAACGTGTGGGCGCGTAGGTCGGCTCATGTGGGAAGCGGCGTCGCCCGCCCGGCGCCGCCCCACAGATCGCCGCACCCGCCGGGGCGCCGCATCCGTCGCGGCGCCCGAGTCGCCTGGCGCCGTCTCCGTCGAAGGCCCTCAGGGCGACTCCCCGCAAGACCTGCAAGACCTTCGGAGCGATCCCTCAGGGCGACCCCTCATGGCGACTCAGAGTAACTGGTCGCGGACGAGCTCCTCGACGAGCCCTTCGACCTCCGGGTCGTGGTTCGCGGCCACCCCGAGCAGCGCCACCATGTGATCGACCAGCATGCGCTCCAGCACCGCCCGTTCGATGTCCCGGTGCTCCAGCCAGTCGAGACCGGCCGTCTCGACGGAGGCGATCCACGAGCGCAGCGTCATGCGCAGAGCGGGACCGGGCTCCTCGACCCGCATCTGCTTGGTGATCAGGTTGAACAGACGGTGCCGGACACTGTCGACGATCTCCCCGATCTCACCGCTGCGGTTGGCCGGGCCGCCCTTGAGCAGCGCGGCGAACCCCGCCGCGTGCTCCTCGACGAAATCGAAATAGCGCTCCAGCCCGGAGGCCAGCTCGTCCAGCGGGCGGCCGTTGCCCTGGGGACGCAGCCGGGTCTCCAGCTGGGTCGCGGCGCTCCTGAGCGCGGCGACGTAGAGCTCCTGCCTGCCGCCGAAATAGTGGTAGACCAGGGCCCGCGAGGCCCCCGCCGCCGAGGCGACGTCGTCGATGGAGACGTCTTCGGCGTCGTGCTTGCTGAACAGCTCCAGAGCCGCCGCCATGAGCTCCTCACGGCGCCGGTCGACGCTGAGCCTGCGCCGCGCCGGGCGTGCGCCGCCCGTCACCGGCTTGTCCTGCTTGGCCGCTCCGGATGTCGAACTCACATCCGCAGACTATCGGAGCCGGTGCCCGACAGCCGCACGGTCAAGATCGAAGGTAGATCGCGCCAAAGCCGTACCCGATCCGGAACTCGATCGTTTTGAGTGAGAGGGCATCCAGACACCCGCACAGGTGCCCACCCACCATTCCGGGGGAGAGGCCATGTCAGGACCGCCGGTCAACACCGCCGTCACCAGAGCCCGCGCGCTCGCCGTCACCGTCCCGCCAGACGGTTCCGGACCGCGCCCGCGGCCCACCATCCGCAACGTCGCCGAACGAGCCGGCGTCTCCAAATCGCTGGTATCGCTGGTACTGCGCGGATCACCGCACGTCAGCGAGCACCGCAGGCAGGCCGTGCTGCAAGCGGCCAGGGACCTCGGCTACCGGCCCAACGCGGTCGCGCGCAGCCTCGTCGAGGGCCGCACCCACCTGGTCGGCGCGCTCGTCGCCAACCTGCACAACCCCTTCTACGCCGAGTTCCTCGACGGCCTGCAGGAGAGCCTGCACGGCGAGGGGCTCCGGCTGCTCATCGGCAACAGCCAGTGGGATCCCGCGTTCGAGGACGAGGCCGTCGAGGCGTTCCTGGAGCTGCGGGTGGACGGGCTCGTCCTGCTCGGCATCCCGCCCACCAGCGAGACGCTCATCGAGGCCACCGCCTACACCCCGACCGTCGTGGTCGGCGAGCGCGACATCGACCTGGGCGGCGTGGACATCGTCGTGGACGACGACGAGCTCGGCTCCCGCCTGGCCGTCGACCACCTCGTGGAGCTCGGCCACCGCAGGATCGCCCACATCGAGGGCTCCTGCTCCTCCTCCGGCCGGTTCCGCTGCGAGGGCTACCTGGTGGCGATGCGCAGGCACGCGCTGGCGCCCTACATCACGGTCGAGCAGGCCGAGGCCACCGAGGAGGGCGGCGCGCGGGCCGCGCGGAGCCTGCTGTCCCGCGACCCCCGCCCCACAGCGATCTTCGCCGTCAACGACCGCGTGGCCACGGGCGTGCTGACCGCCGCGGCCGAACTCGGCCTGCGGGTGCCCGGGGACCTGTCGGTGGTGGGCTACGACAACTCCCAGCTGTCGGGCGCCCCGCCGATCTCGCTGACCACGGTGGACCAGCCGCGCAGGGCGATGGGCCGCTCGGCCGCGGCGCTGCTCAGCGACCGGATCACCGAGCCGGGCAAGGCCTCGCGGATGCGCCAGGTCACCCCGCAGCTGATCGTACGGCGCAGCACCGGCCCCATCGGATCGTAAACGGCCCGCCTGGAGCGTTACAGCGCTTCCAGGCGGGCACCAAGGCTGGGCAAACCCCCGTGGGTGACACGCAGGTCTGGTGTTCACTCAGGTCCTGATAAGGGGGTAATCATGCGTGATCCAGAACTGGTGTCATGCGCTCAGCGCGCCGCCTCCGAGCTGGAGCGGGCGTGGGCGCAGTGGCGCGCCGCCCGGGGCCGGCACGGGGATGCCGGAGCCGACTCCGTGGCCAGCTACGTGGCCCATTCGATCGACCATCCCTGGGGACGCCCGCGCGTGGTCCTCGGCGTGGACGCCGAGGACGCGCGGGAGCTGGCCGCGTTCCTGCAGAGACAGGAGGCGTTCCCGCAGAGACAGGAGATCGAGGAACACGTCTGGTGACATCCGGCCGCGGTCACGGCGTCGGGCCACGTACATTGGTGGGCTGACGGTTCCTACGGGGGGATGAACGTGACTGGCAGAGCGCTCACGGCGGCCCTTGCCCTCTGCGCCCTGGGTGTCACCGCCTGCGGCGGCGCCCAGGACGACACCGGCACGGGCTCCGCACAGGCCACCGGCCCCGCCGCGAGCCCGGCGCAGACCACGCCCTCCGGAGGATCTCCGGAGGAGACGGCCTCGCCGGGCTCCCCGGACGACACTCCCGCCCCGGACCCCACCGGCACGGCCGAGTCCGCGGATCCCGGAGCCTCCTCCGAATCCGCGGCTCCCGCGACCGGTGGGGCCGCCTCGCCGAAGCCGCTGGCCGGCAAGGTGGTGGTCGTCGACCCGGGGCACAACGAGAACAACTTCCGGCACACCGCCGAGATCAACCGGCTGGTCGACGTCCAGACCCAGAAGAAGGCCTGCGACACCACGGGCACGACCACCCCGAACGGCTACTCCGAGGCCGCGTTCACCTGGGACGTGTCCAAGCGGATGACCGCGCTCCTGCGGGCCAGGGGTGCGAAGGTCGTGCTGACCCGCACCCCGCAGACTCCGTTCGGCCCGTGCATCACCGAGCGGGCGGCGATCGGCAACCGGGCCCGGGCGGACGCGGCGATCTCGGTGCACGCCGACGGCTCGGCCGCGGGCAACCGCGGCTTCCACGTGATCATGCCGAAGAAGATCAGGAGCCAGACGGCCCGGATGGTCGCCGAGTCCGAGAAGCTCGGCCTGGCCGTCCGCAAGGCCTTCCGCGAGGGCACCGGCCTGCCGTACTCCACCTACATCGGCCGCCAGGCCCTCGACTACCGCAACGACCTGGGCGGGCTCAACCTCTCCACGGTCCCGAAGGTCTTCATCGAGACCGGCAACATGAAGAACCCCGCCGAGGCGCGGCTCTTCCGGTCCGCCGAGTTCCGGCAGAAGGTCGCGCTCGCGCTGGTCGACGGCCTGCAGGACTACCTGCGATAGACCCGCGGGATCTCCGGCCGGATGTCCACAGCCTGTGGACATCCGGCCGGACCCATGCCGCTATGCACAACATGTGGGCTCCGCGCGTGGCGTTCCCGGGCCGTTTTGGCATGATCGGGCCATGACCGACCTGCTCCCCCGTCCCCTGTCCGCCGAGCCCGGTTCCGGATCCCTCGACCTCTCCCCCGGCACCCCGATCTCCGGTCCCGCCGAGCTGGTGGACGCGGTACGGCTGGCGCTGGCCGTGCTGGACCTGCGGCCCGCCGGATCCGGTTCGGGGCCCGGTCCGGGGCCCGAGTCAGGGGCCGTGTCAGGGACGGTCGCGGTCGGGCACGACGCGTCGCTGGGCGCGGAGGCATACCGGCTGGAGGTCTCCGCCGGGGGCGTGCGGATCGAGGCCGCCGGCCCGGCCGGCGCGTTCTACGCCGGGCAGACGCTGCGCCAGCTCCTGCCCGACGCGGCGTTCCGCAACGTCCCGGCCGGCGGGAGCGTGCCGTTCGTCCGGGTGGAGGACGCGCCGCGGTTCGCCTGGCGGGGCGTGCACCTGGACGTCGCCCGGCACTTCCTGCCCAAGCGCGAGGTGCTGCGGATGATCGACCTCATGGCCGTGCACAAGCTGAACCGGCTCCACCTGCACCTGGTGGACGACCAGGGGTGGCGCTTCGAGAGCCGGACCCGTCCCCGGCTGCACGAGGTGGCCTCGCACCGGCCGCAGACGATCACGACTTACTACCACGAGGAGCCGGCCTACGACGGCGTCCCCCACGGCGGCTACTACACGCTCGACGACCTCACCGAGATCGCCTCCTACGCCCGGGCCCGCGCCGTGACGATCGTGCCGGAGATCGACGTGCCCGGGCACGCCTCGGCCATCCTCGCCGCCTACCCGGAGCTGGACGCGCGGGCGACCGGGGGACGGCGGCCGGAGCCGTTCACCGTCCTGGAGCGCTGGGGCATCTCCCCGGCGATCCTCTCCCCTCTCCCGCCGACGGTCGACTTCCTGGCCGAGGTGATCGGCGAACTGCTGGAGGCCCTCGGCGAGACGCCGTATGTCCACATCGGCGGGGACGAGTGCGTGCTCGACGACTGGGCAGCCTCGCCGGAGATCGTCGCCTACCTGGAGGAGCTGGGGCTGTCGAGCCTGCCCGAGATGCACGCCTGGTTCCTTCGGCGGCTCGCCGACGTGCTGGCCGAGCGGGGCAGCCGGGCGGTCGTGTGGGACGAGGCGTTCGTCAGCGGCATGCTGCGCCCCGACACGATCGTGATGCCGTGGCGCGGGCTCGGCGTCGCCGAACGCGCCGCCCGGGCGGGGCACGACGTGGTGCAGACGCCGATCTTCCCCCTCTACTTCGACTACGCGGAGGCGTCCTCGCCCGACGAGCCCGTCGCCATCGGCGACGCGATCACGGTGACCGACGTGGCGGAGTTCGAGCCGGTGCCCGGGACCTGGGGCGCGCAGGAGGCGCGGCACGTCCTGGGGGCCCAGTTCCAGCTGTGGAGCGAGCGTCTGCCCGACGGCCGGGCCGTCGACTACCGGGCCTGGCCCCGGGGCTGCGCGCTGGCGGAGGTCGCCTGGGCGGGATCGGCCGACGCCTCGTTCGGCGCCCGGCTGGAACGGCACCTGCGGCGGCTGGACGCGCTCGGCGTCGAGTACCGCCCGCCGTCCGGGCCGCACCCCTGGCAGCGCGGCGGGACCGGATGGCGCCGCCACCGCGCGGGGGTCATCAAGGTCGTCGAGAGCATGAAGCACGTGGAGGAGCTGACGCACGCCGCCGACTCCACCCGTCCCAGCATCTGACGTCCCGGCATCTGAGGTCCCGGTCTCCCACCTCCTCACCGGCCCGTACGGAGGCCACGCCGGAAAACGGCTGGTCGAGCCGGTGAGGGGCTGAGTACGCTCCCGAGGCATGAACAGCGCTCGCTCCTCCGACGCCGTCCGGCCTCCGGCCGCCGCCCCGTCCCCGGACGGGGGCACCGGTTCACGACCGAGGACGCCTTCGGTCTCGTGCGTGTTCGTCTGTCACGACGGGCGGGGCAGGATCCTGCTGGCCCGGCGCGGCGCCGGGGCCAGGGACGAGCCGGGGGTCTGGGACTGCGGCGCCGGGGCGCTGGAGTACGGCGAGTCCTTCGAGACGGCCGTCGCCCGCGAGGTGCGGGAGGAATACTCCGCCGAGGCTCTGGAGATCGAGACGATCGGCGTGCGCAACGTCCTGCGCGGCGACCCGGTCACCTCGCACTGGGTCGCCGCGGTCTTCGCGGTCAGGGTCGACCCCGGCGAGGTCGCGATCGGCGAGCCGCACAAGTTCGACGAGCTCGGCTGGTTCACCCCGGACGCCCTGCCCGCCCCGCTGCACTCGCAGTTCTCCGAGACCTTCGCCCTGTTCCGCGCCGGCCGTCCGGGGTCCGCGTCACTTCCCCCGGAGTGACGGTCCGCGCCGCCGTGGCGTGGCCCGCCGCAGACCTGACTCACCGTACGGCGTAGCGGCGCGCGGGCGGAAGCGCCCGAGGAGCGTGGGGCGACGGAGCCCGCCCCGGTCGGCGGGTGGCGGTGACCGGGGCGCAGCCGTACGTCCGGCGGCTCACCCGCCCTCAGACGCGGCCGGCGACCGTGAGTCCCGGGTCAGCCGGCGACTTCGTAGCCGGCCTCGGCGATCGCGGCGCGGATGGCCGCGTCGTCGGGGGAGTCGCCGCTCACCTCGACGCGGCCCGTCTCCAGGTCGACCTCGACCCCGGTGACGCCGGGGACCTCGCCGACCTCCTCCTTGACCGAGCTCACGCAGTGGCCGCAGGTCATGCCGGTCACGGTATACGTGGTCACACTCATGGCACCTCCAGTGTCCGCACCTTACCCACCCAGGGTATAACTCAGCTCGCGGTGCGGCCGATGATCTCGCGCAGATCTGTCACGCCGTGGCGGCGCATGCGGCGGGCGAGCTGCCGGTGGATCCGGTTGGCCCACAGGGGGCCGTGATAGATCAGGCCGGTGTAGCCCTGGACCAGGGTGGCCCCGGCCAGCAGGCGCTCCCAGACGTCGTCGACGTCCTCGACCCCGCCGACGGAGACGAGCACGAGCCGGTCGCCGACCCTCGAGCGCAGCCTGCGCAGCACCTCCAGCGAGCGCGCCTTCACCGGGCGCCCGGACAGGCCGCCGGTCTCGGTGCTGGCCACGCCTTCGCGGCTGATCGTGGTGTTGGTCGCGATGATGCCGTCGAGACCGAGTTCGAGGGCCAGGTCGGCGACCGCGTCCACGTCCTCGTCGGCCAGGTCCGGAGCGATCTTGACGAGCAGCGGGGTGCGCTTGGGGGTGCCGTCGGCCACCTCCTTGACCGCCTTGAGCAGCGGGCGCAGCAGCTCCACCGCCTGGAGGTTCCGCAGGCCCGGGGTGTTGGGCGAGCTGACGTTGACGACCAGGTAGTCGGCCAGCGGCGCCAGCTCCCCGGCGCTGGCCACGTAGTCCTGGACGGCCTCGGACTCGGGCACGACCTTGGTCTTGCCGATGTTCACCCCGACGATCGCCGGGACGCCCCTGACCCGGCTCAGGGCCCTGGCCGCGGCGCCGGCGCCGGCGTTGTTGAAGCCCATCCGGTTGATGATCGCCCGGTCGCCGGCCAGCCGGAACAGCCGGGGCCTGGCGTTGCCCGGCTGGGCGTGGGCGGTGATCGTGCCCACCTCGACGTGGCTGAAGCCGAGCGCGGACATGGCCTCCACGCACCCGGCGTCCTTGTCGAAGCCCGCCGCCAGCCCGAACGGGCCGGGGAAGTGCACGCCGAACGCCTGCACGCGCAACGCCGGGTCGCGCGGGGCGAGGCGGCGGTGGACCAGCTTCTTCACCACCGGCGTCACCGACAGCAGACGGAGCCCGCGGACCGTCAGGTGGTGCACGTCCTCGGGATCGAAGCGGCTGAGAACCTGGGTGAAAACGAATCGATACATCACCGGTCAGGTTAGTCCCCCGGAGCCGGGGATCCCGCGCCGACCGCCCATTCGATCGACAGGTACTGGTCGAACTCGATCAGCCGCAGCAGCCGCATCACCAACCGTGAGGGACGCACGACGGTGAGCGTGCCCTCCCTCGCGCGCAGGTGCTCGTCGGCCCACAGCAGCGTCCTGGCGCCCGCGCAGTCGAGGAACTCCACCTGGGACAGGTCGAGCTCGACCGCGGCCGAACCGACTCCGAGCAGAGCGCGCCGCAGTTCGACCGCGGCTACGGAGTCGAGGTCCCCCCGGACTGTGATCTCCGTGGTGCCACGGCCGGTCTCCCGCGAGGTGATGACGATCACCTCAACTCGCCCGCTCCCTCACCGAGTACCTCCGCCGCCAGGTCGGCGACCCTCCTGCGACTGTCCCTGGCCTGCTTGCGCAGACCGGTGAACGCCTGGGCCGCGGTCAGATCGTGCTTGCCCATCAGATAGCCGATCGCCCGCTCGATGACCACTCGATAGTCAAGAGCGTACTGGAGCTGATCGGCCAGGGCGCTCTTCTCCTCGGCCGCTATCGCGGCGGTGAGGATCTGCTCGATGACGTTGGCATAGGCGTAGAGCGCCTGGATGTCCGACTCGTCCCACTCGTACGGAGTCGACTGGTAGACGTTGAGCGTGCCCACCGGCTCGCCGCCGAGCCGTACGGGCACGCCGGCCACCGCCCGCACGTCGGGGTGGAGCCGTTCGGCCAACTCCGGCCAGCGGGGATCGTCGCGCACGTCAGTCGTCATCACGGCGGCGTCGCTTTCAAAAGTGGATATGCACGGACCTCGGCCGACGTGGAGCTGGGCGCCTTCAAGACTGCGTCCCGCATCGTCGGTGGCCACCAGATAACGCAACTCCTTGCTGTCCCCCGCGAACATCAATCCCGCGCCGGAGTACCCGAACAAGGTGTCCACCACTTCAACGGCCCGCTCAAGCTGATGGACGATGCCCGTCGCCGGGACGGTCATCTGGAGCCCTCTGAGGCTCGCGACCAGTGCCTCCTGGTCAATGTGCGTCATACGTGGGTGCCTTTCACAGCGTCGGCCCTATTACTGACTCAGATCTACGACTGCCCTGAGAAGGTTGACTTATGGGCGAGCGCCTTGAGGACCATCACCATGAGCTCGGCGAGCCGCCTCCCGGCACGCACCTTCGCGGGCTGCCATTCGTGGCTGACTCGGTCATAGAAGTCGAGGGAACCGATCACCCTGTCGTCCGCGTGCAGCGGTACGGACAGAACGGCACGCACGCCGGTCGCCTTCTCGGCCACGCCGGGGAAACCCGAGGGCCGGGCGGCACGCAGGTCGTCGATCACGATGTCCGTGTCGCGGCTGAGGCTCTCGAACGCGGGCCCCGCACCGGCCTGCTCCTGGGCCAGCTCCAGCCGCCGGCCGTCGGCGTCGGACCCGCCGACCGCTCGCGGCCGGTCGTGGTCGTCGATGAGCATGAGCGCGGCGCCGTCGGCGCCGAGGGCGTCGGCTAGGGCGTTCAACGTGCGGTCCACCACATGGGTGAATTCGACACCGTGGGTCATACGGGCTTCCTCCATGGCGAGGCAGCTCCGCGGACACAGGGCGGAATGGCTGGAGTAGAGCGTAGTGCGACCCGGTGACTCCGCCAAGCGATTCTCCGGCAGGGAGCCGGGTGCATGGGGATTCTCTCGAAAGAGATACCCGGACAATGCCACTCATGCCCGTCAATACCACGTTAAGCAAACGGCAAACGAAGATCGGCAAGCTGCCCGCATGAACACCTCTTCGCGTTCCGCCGTCGTCCGCCGCCGCCGCGCGCTGGCGCGCACCGTGCTCCACGACCTCGCCGAGACCGGGCACACCACCGTCCCGCCGTGGTGGCAGCCCGAGATCGAGCGGGAGTTCGGCGGGCTCGGCGGTTTCCTGGCGGAGCTGAGCCGCCAGTGGTGGACCGCCTACGCCGCCCACCTGGACGCGTTGATCGAGCTCGGCGCGGGCGACCCCTGCCAGGCGTGGGCCGACGTGACCGAGCGGCTGCCGCGGCTGCGGGCCGTCCTGGACGCCTACGCCGGCGAGCCCGCGCTCGCCGAGGCGGAACGGCGCCACGGCGACGTGCTGCGCTGGACCCTGCGCCGCGAACCGCGTCAGGCCGCCTGACCCACCGCACCGGGCAGCCCCGTCCGCCGCACCGGACCGCCCGGCCCACCGCACCGGACGGAGCCACGGCCCGGGTGATTTGTCACCTGGAGGGCGCATGAAACCGTGGTGTCGGGTAGCCATTGGTGATGGTCAGGTTGCTCCAACGTCAGGATCCAGATCACCGCCTGGGGGTACGGCTCACGCTGGCCACGCTGGCCGTCGCGCTGTTCTCCGTACCCTTCATGCTGCTGGCGGTGCTCGTGCTCGCGGCCTTCCCGCCGCTGTACACCTTCGACGAGGACATGGCCCGTCTGTTCCACGGGCACGCGATCTCCGTCTCCGGCTATCCGGACTTCCTCAAGGTGGCGACCGAGGTGTTCGGGCCGTGGACGTGGCGTGTCCTGGCGGTGCTGGCGGCGCTCTGGTTGTGGAGACGCGGATGGCGGCGCCTGGCCGTCTGGTCGGTCGTCACGATCACCGTCAGCGGCCTGCTGAATCTGGCGGTCAAGGAGCTCGTCGACCGCGCGCGTCCCGTGCTGCCCGACCCGCTGTCGTGGGCGCCGGGCGCGTCGTTCCCCTCGGGCCACGCCATGGCGGCGGCGACGGGGACGAGCATGCTGGTGCTCCTGTTGCTGCCCCTCCTGAAGAACCGGCGCCTCCACCTGGTCGCCTGGGTCGTCGCCGCGGCCATCACGGTGTTCGTCGCCTACACCCGGGTGGCGCTCGGCGTGCACTGGGTCAGCGACGTGGTCGCGGGGGTGGCCCTCGGACTGGCCACCGTGGCCGCCACGGCCACCGGGTACGAGACCTGGCGCCGCGACGAGGGCCGCAGGCCGGCTGTGCCGTACGAGGATGGTGTGGAGCCCGAGGTCTCCTAGGCCGCCGTAATACTTCGCGATGGACGTTCCTTGGGCTCCTTTTAGGGTAGCTCGCGCTCCATGTCGAGAATGTCGGTCGATTTCAAAGGCGCCGCTCGTCTGATCCTGCTGCCGTTGACCATCATGGCCATCCTGACGATCGGTGTCGGACTCCTGATCACCAAGGTGCTGGAGACGACCACCATCGGCGCGAGCGACCGGGGCGTCAACGAGGAGCTGGTCGGCAGCCGTACGGCCTTCTGGACCGACCTCACCGACGTGATGTCGGGCCTGTCGGACACACCGGTGATCGTCATCGCCACGGCCGTGCTCGTGGTCGTCTTCCGGCTGGTCTTCAAGCGCTGGAACGAGTCGATCTTCCTGGTGATCGCCGTCTGGTCCCAGTCGATCATCTTCCTGCTCTCGACCGTCCTGGCCGAGCGCGATCGCCCCTCCGTGCCGCGCCTGGACCCCGCGCCGCCCACCTCCAGCTTCCCCTCCGGGCACACCAGCGCGGCGGTGGCCTTCTACTGCGGGGTCGCCCTGGTGCTGACCGTCCACACCCACCGCTACAAGATCCTGAACGTGCTGTGGTGGGTGCTCGGGCTGGGGATCCCCCTGTCCATCGCCTACTCCCGGATGTATCGCGGCATGCACCACCTGAGCGACGTGAGCTGGGGCTTCCTGCTCGGCGTGGTGTGCGTCGCGGTGGCCGCCAACGCCCTGCTGCGGCACCCCGTGATCCGGGAGCGGAGGCTCAGAACGGTTCCGACGGCTCAGCCATCCTGACCCCCGCCGCGGCCAGCTCCTCCTCAACCTTCCGGGAGATGTCCGCGGCGGGTTCGCCGTCGTCGTAGGTCGCGTGGCCGCCGCGCACGAGCGTGACGGCGTGGCCGTGCTCCAGCGCGGCCAGGCAGGTCGACCGCACGCACCACTCGCTCTGCATCCCGGCCACCACGACGGACGCCGTCGGCGGGAGCAGCCAGGCCAGGCCGGTGCCGCGGAAGGCGTCCGGGGTGCCCTTGTCGACCACGCGCTCGCCGGGCAGCACCTCGTGGACCAGTTCCCAGCCCGGCGTCCCCGGAGCGTCGGGATCGCCCTCTCCCCCGTTGTTGCGCACGAAGATCACCGGAACGCTGGTCGCGCGGGCGCGCTCCAGCAACGCCTCGATCGTGGCCGAGACGGCCTGCGCCGCGGGCACCGGCGCGGGCGGCTGGAGCATGTTGCGCTGGACGTCGACGAGAAGCAGCACCTGGTTCATATGGGAACTCTAGTTCTAAACAGCCGGGCAGACCAGGCGTTCCCGGAAGGCGTGGACGTTTCCCCGACCGGCCACCGCATGATCATGAAGCTTCGCGGCGCGTTCACCGCCACGCGCCTCCGCCCCCGGGGGCCGGGCGTCACCGGAGATAGCCGCCGAGGTAGGTCCACGACGCCTCGATGTCCCCAGTGACCCGGTGCGGGCCGCGCAGCTCGGCCACGAAGGCGGCGATGTCGGCCAGGTCCCACCACAGCCGGTAGAGGGCCAGGGCCGACGGGTCGACGGGCCGGCCCGTCGCGCGGGTGTAGCCGGTCAGCAGGTCGTCGTCGCCGTCGAGCATCCACAGGTCCCGCTCCGGAGGGGCGAGCCGTACGGTGTCCCAGTCGACGAGGTGCAGGCCGGTCGCGCTCCTGATCAGGTTGCCCGGGTGCGGCTCGCCGTGGGTAACGACCGGGGGTGCGCCCGCGCGCCGTACCCGCTCGACGAGCCGGTCGAAGTCGCCGAGCAGGCGCTCGACGTGGCCGGCGCGGGCGGCCAGCAGGCGCCGGGTGGGCTCGGACAGCGGCCCGCCCGTCCAGGGACGGCCGAGGTCGTCCAGCGCCTCCCGGAGGCCCTCCCTGCCGGGCAGGGCCAGGTCCGCCGGCGGGGCGTCGGCCGCGACGGCCGGGGTGGCCCGGTGCAGCTCGGCCAGGAGTCCGAGCACCTCGGCCCGGTCCTCCTGCCGGTGCGCGCCGAACTGCCCGGACTGTCCCTCCAGCATGGGGAACAGCGAGACGGCGTGACGCGGGCCGAGCCGCCACACCGTCGCCCCCGTCCGCGCCGGGACCGGCGCGACCACGAACGCGAGGCCCGCGCGGCGCCGCAGGGCCAGCGCGGTGTCCAGCGCCCGCCCGAGTCCGCGGAAGGCCTCCTCCACCCCGCCCTCGCCGTCCCCGCTTTCCTCACCGTTCTCGCCGTTCTCGCCGCCGAGGTCGTCGACCGTCACGAACCACGTCCGTCCGTCGTCGCCGGTGGCGGCCCAGTGATGACTTCCGGCCCCCACCGGGAGGTAGCTCACAGACCGGGCTTCAAGCGCCCATCCGTCGGCCAGCGCCGAGACCAGCTCACTGTCGCGCACACCCTCCGGCCGATCTCTCATGAGCGTGATTATTCGGCACTCCGGGACGGTCATCGAGATCGCCGAACCCTTAGGACTTTCTCTGTCCTAACGGCTTCATAGCGTCATGGGTATGACGACCCCGCAGGACGGCATCCGTCCCTTCCGCATCGACATCCCGCAGGCCCGGCTCGACGACCTGGCGGCCCGGCTGGCCGGCACCCGCTGGCCCGACGAGCTGCCGGGCGTCGGCTGGAGCCGGGGGGTGCCGGTGGGCTATCTGAAGGAGCTCGCCGAGTACTGGCGCACCGGCTACGACTGGCGGGTGCACGAGGCCGCGATCAACGAGCACCCGCAGTACGTCACGACCGTCGACGGGCAGAACATCCACTTCCTGCACGTACGCTCGCCCGAGCCGGACGCCGTGCCGCTGTTGCTGCTGCACGGCTGGCCGGGCGGGGTGGTGGACTTCCTCGACGTCATCGGCCCGCTGTCCGACCCCCGCGCGCACGGCGGCGACCCGTCCGCCGCCTTCCACCTGGTGATCCCGTCGCTTCCCGGGTTCGGCTTCTCCACCCCGCTGGCCGGGCCGGGCATGAACGCGGCGAGGATGGCGGGGCTGTTCGTGCGGCTGATGGACCTGCTCGGATACGAGCGGTACGGCGTGCAGGGCTACGACACCGGTTCGTGGGTCGCCCCCGAGGTCGGCAAGCAGGCCCCGGAGCGCGTCGTCGGCATCCACGTCAACGCCATGATCACCTTCCCCGTCGGCGCCGAGGGCGAGATGGACGGCCTGTCGGAGGCCGAGCAGCGGCGCTGGCGGCGGATGCAGGACTTCAACGACGGCTACCTGCAGTGCAACGCCAAGCGGCCGCAGACGGTGACGTACGGGCTGCACGACTCGCCCGTCGGCCAGCTCGCCTGGATCGTGGAGAAGTTCAAGGAGCTCACCGAGCCGGAGGAGGGACTGCCCGAGGACAGCGTCGACCGCGACCGCATCCTGACCGACGTCTCGATCTACTGGCTGACCGGCACGGCCGGATCGGCGGCGCAGATCTACTACGAGGAGATCTCCGCCGGCGCGTGGAGCGAGAGCGCGGACGCGGGCGCGTGGAGCGAGGGCGCAGGCTGGGGCGAGGAGACGGGCGGGAGCACGGGCACGGGCGAGAGCGCGGGCTGGGGCGAGGAGACGGGCGGGGACGCGGGCGGCTGGGCGCCCCAGCGGGGGACGGTGCCGACCGGCGTGCTGGTCTCCGCCCACGACGTCACCGTCCGCCGCTGGGCCGAACGCGACCACGACATCGTGCACTGGACCGAGCTCGGCAAGGGTGGTCACTTCCTCTCGATGGAGGCCCCGGACCTGCTGGTCGGCGACGTCCGGGCGTTCTTCGCGAAGGTGCGCTGAGAGCGCCGCCCCGCGGACCGTACGGCTCACGCACTCGAACGACCTGCGCGTTCGGAGGCCTCCGCACGCTGGAAGGCCCTGCGCGCAACCGTACGGCCCGCGCGCTCGAAGGCATGGTCAGGGGGAACCCGGCGCGGCTCGCAACGCGTCCAGTTCCTCGTTCATCGCATCGAGAAAGGCGGCCACGATGCGCAACTCCTCCGGGCTGAACCGCCGCAGGGCGTTGTCGGTGCCGCGGCCGAGCGGCTGGAAGAAGGCGGCGGCGAGGTCCTTCGCCGCGTCGAGGTAGTGCAGGTGGACCACCCGCCGATCGTGCGCGTCGCGGACCCGGCGGATGTGCCCGGCCCGCTCCAGCCTGTCGAGGCACGCGGTGACGGCGCCCGAGGTGAGGTTCAGCTCCTCGCGCAGCCGGCTGGGGGTGATGGGCGACGGCGCGTCGAAGATCTTGACGAGTGCCTGGATGTCGGTGGTGTGCAGCCCGTGCTCGCCGGCGAAGTCGTGGGCGATGCGGTTGAACTCGGCGTTCATCCGGCGCAGCCGTACGCCGAAGGACTGCAGATCGATGTCCCCCCCGCTGTCGCCGTCCATGTCGCCATGCTACATTAACTCAATAATTAAGATTCTCAATAATTGAGTTATATGGGATGACACAGAGGTGATCTCATGGGCGGTCCCATGACGCGGCGGCCGGTCCGCTGGCTCGTTCCGGCGCTGCTGGTGCTGGTCTGGCTGGCCGTCGGCGGAGGGCTGGGCCCCTTCGCCGGCAAGCTCGCGGAGGTGTCCACCAACGACCAGGCCGCGTTCCTGCCCGCCAGCGCGGAGTCGACACGCGTGCTGGAGGTGCAGGAACGCTTCCGGCAGGGTGAGGCGCAGCCGCTCATCGTGGTGTGGACCGCGGACGGCAGGGACGTCACATCCGAACAGACCGGCGCGGCGACCGGGGTGCTCGCCTCGCTGCGCGGTACGGCGGGCGTCGTCGGAACCCCCACGCCCGCCATCCCGTCGGAGGACGGCCGGGCGCTGCAGGGCGTGGTCCAGCTCAGGCCCGATCTCGGCGACGCGCTCGGCGAGACCCTGGAACGCATCGGCTCGGCGGTGGCTGTCGACGGCCTGCGGGCCCAGCTCGCGGGGCCCGCGGCCACCCAGGCCGACCTGTCCGACGCCTTCGCCGGGATCGACGGCCTGCTGCTCGGCGTGGCACTGATCACCGTGCTGCTCATCCTGCTGGCGGTGTACCGGAGCGTGCTGCTGCCTCTCATCATCATCACCGGCGCGGTCTTCGCCCTGGGCTTGGCGTGCGCCGTGGTGTACTTCCTGGCCGACCGCGGCATCGTCCGGGTCGACGGCCAGGTGCAGGGCATCCTGTTCATCCTGGTCATCGGTGCGGCCACCGACTACGCGCTGCTGCTGACCGCCCGCTTCCGCGAGGAGCTGGCCACGACCGGCGACCGCTTCGCCGCGGGCCGCGTCGCGCTGCGGCGCTCGTTCGAGCCGATCGTCGCCAGCGCCGCGACGGTGGCCCTGGGCCTGCTCGCGCTGCTGCTCAGCAGCCTGACCAACAACCGCGCCCTGGGCCCGGTGGGCGCCATCGGCATCGCGTGCGCCGCCCTCAGCGCGCTCACCTTCCTGCCCGCCGCCCTGGTCCTGCTGGGCCGCGCCGCGCTGTGGCCGGCGAAGCCGCACCCGGCCACCGCCCGCGGGATCTGGGGCCGCGTGGCCGCCCTGATCGACCGCCACCCGCGCCGGGTCTGGATCGCGACCGCCCTGCCGCTCGCCGCCCTCGCCTTCTTCGCCCCGCAGCTGAACCCCGCGGGCGTGCCGCTGGACGAGACCTTCGTGAACGACGCGCCGTCGGTGTCCGCGCAGGCGACGCTGAGCGAGCACTTCCCCGGAGGCTCCGGGCAGCCCGCGGTCATCGTCGCCCCCGCCGGACGCGCCGCGGCCGTGGAGGAGGCGGCGCGCGGCGTCGAGGGCGTGTCCGAGGCCGCGGTGGTGACCCGGAGCGGACGGCCGGGAGACGATCCCAGGGTCGTCGACGGTCTCGTACTGGTGGAGGCGACGCTGAGCGACGCCCCGGACGGCGACGCCGCCCAGGACACGATCAAACGCCTGCGCGCCGTACTCGACGCCGAGAACGGCGTGATGGTCGGCGGGTACAGCGCCCAGCGCTACGACACGACGGAGACCTCCAAGAGCGACACGCTGCTCATCGTCCCGGTCGTCCTGGCGATCATCCTGCTCGTCCTGATCGTGCTGCTGCGCTCCCTGACGACGCCCGTCCTCCTGGTGGTCACCGTGGCGCTGAACTTCCTGGCCACCATCGGCGTCTCGGCGCTGGTCTTCACGCACGTGTTCGGCTTCACCGGCAGCGACGCGTCCGTGCCGCTGTACGGCTTCGTCTTCCTGGTCGCGCTGGGGGTGGACTACAACATCTTCCTGATGTCCCGGGTGCGCGAGGAGACCGTGCGCCACGGGGCCCGGGAGGGCGTGCTGCGCGGGCTGGTCACCACCGGCGGAGTGATCACCTCGGCTGGCGTCGTGCTCGCCGCCACCTTCGCCGCGCTGGTGGTGATCCCCCTGGCCTTCCTCGTGCAGATCGCCTTCATCGTCGCCTTCGGCGTCCTGCTCGACACCCTGGTGGTGCGGTCGTTGCTGGTGCCGGCGCTGGTACGCGAACTGGGCCCGCGCGCCTGGTGGCCCAGCCGCCTGGGCCGGACCGGGGCACGGGAGGAGTCCCGCGAGCTGACCACGATCCCGAGGTGACGTCCCCGGCGGCCGGCCTGCCGGTAAAGTCGCGGCATGGAGATCATCAAGGGTGCGGGCCAGTGGGCGCGACCGGCCGCCGGAGCCGCCAACGACTGGGTCGAGCACCTCAGGGTGCCGGACCTCTCCGTCGGCACGTACTGCATCCCGGCGGGCGGGGTCGACGACCAGAGCCCGCACACCGAGGACGAGATCTACGTGGTGACCGCGGGCCGGGCCCGGATCGTGACGACGAGCGGCGAGGCCGAGGTCGGCCCCGGTGCGGTGATCTTCGTCCCGGCGGGCGAGGAGCACCGCTTCGTGGACGTCACCGAGGACCTGACCCTGCTGGTCGTGTTCGGCCCGGCCTACGGCTCCCGCGGGGCCTCCCCGGCCTGACGGCCGGCCGGTCGCCGGGCCGGTCCTCGGGCCGGTCCTCAGAGGTAGAGCACGGACTCCACCAGGGCGCGGACGTCCGGGTTCCGGGACATGTCGAGCTCCCCGGCCGGCCGCCGCCCCCACAGCGCGAGCAGCCGGTCCGCGGCCGAGCACAGCACGACGGGCAGTTCGTCACCGGGAGGCGCCGTCTGGAGTGACGGCGTGGGCGCGACGCGCACGACGACGTCGTCGCGTCCCGGACTGCGCATCCGGAACGCGAAGCCGGCGGGGGCGCCGGCCGCCCTCGCCGCGCGGGTGGCGATCGACTCCTGCAGGGTGCTCATCACCGTCAGCACCTTGACCGCGTGAGCGGTCAGCTCGGGCTGCGCGAGCAGGCACCGGCCGACCTCGTCGTCGCCCACGAGGTCCCGGCGATGCAGGGCCAGCTCCGAACGGCCGTGCATGCGGAAATCGGCTCCCGTCATGAGCGCGCCGGTGAACTCCACCGTCCCGCCCGCGGCCGCCAGCGCCTGGACGGCGGCGTTCAGCCGTACACCCTCCAGCGCCAGCGCCGACAGCAGCTCGGGGTACGGCATCGCCGCATAAGCCGCCTCCCGCTCCGGGAACGGCCGGGTGGGCCGCCCCGGGACCCCGCGCAGCGCGTCCTCGATGAGCTCCGCCTCCTCCTTCGCCCCGGCGACGATGTGCGCCACGAGATCGCGTACCCGCCAGCCGTCACAGGCCGTCGGATCGTCCGGTTCCCGGGTGGTCAGCGCGTGCAGAAACGCGTTCGTCTCGTCCATGGCAGAAGCATCGGGTCGCGGACGTGCTCCGTACTTGCGGCCATCGGACTTCGTGATCCGCTGAGACGTCCCGGAAAGACCTGCGGGCCATCGCCGACGGCCTCGAACCCGGCGATCCCACCGGCGGGATCTTCGAGAACCTGCGCCTGACCCACCTTCCCTCCGGGGCGCACCCCCACGAGCCCGTCACCGTCGTGCGGCCACCCCGGCGCCTGGGCCCAGATGCAGTGGAACGGGGACCACGGCGCCTCGGTGCGGCTTCTGGCGGTACGCGGGACAGGTGCCGCGGACGCGGAGAAGCTGCTCGCCTGGGCCAGGGCCCACCAGCGCCTGTCCACCGGCACTCCGCGGGAGGTCGGCGGCAAACCGGGATACCGGGCCGTCCTGGCCGCCGACTCCGGCCGGCCGCGGGAACACGCGCGCCTGTGGCTGGAGAGGCCCGGGCTGGGATACATCCTGGCCGTCAGCCAGGATCTCGAACCCGAGCTGGACCGGATCGTGAACGGGGCCGCCCCCGCCGAGCCACCCCCCGTATCCGGTGAACCGGTCGACTACGTCGGCGTCACCTACCTGCCCCCGGCCTCCGGCGGGCACCCGGGACGGCACGCGGCTCGGCACCGGCTGGAGCGCGACGACCGGTCGCTGGTCGGACGGCCGCCGCGAGGTCGAGATCACCGTGGCCCGCGGCGCGGTGCTGCACACCAGCCAGTGGGTCAACGAGTTCCTGCGCGGGGAGCAGCGACAACCCGGCCGCGTGGGAAGGCACTCGGTGGCGATACGGACCACCGACTCAGCCGGTCGGCGCGGAGCCTTCCGGGAGAACCCCTACGTCGCCGTCCACGTCAAGGTCAGTCCCGATCTGGCCGGCGAACTGGACAAGATCGTGGAGGGCGTCCGCGACCCGGTCCGATGACCCGCCGCGACGCCCGCCGGCGGGGGCCGGGCGTCCCGGCCGGACAGTGGTGAACGCTGATCGAGGTTGGCCCGAGTGCGGGGACGTCGCCGTCCCCGCACTCATCCGGCGTCATGACCGGCGGACGCGGGCAGACCCGTCTCCACGGCGGGTGGATGCGAGGCGGTCCGTTCATCGCGGCGCCTGCGCAGTGTCAGCAGCCCGGCGACCGTCACGGGCACGAGTGCGACATGGCACGACGCTAACGTGATCTTGCTGGTGGTGTCGAAGTCGGCGGGAATCGTCATGATCAGGATGGTGCCGAGCGCCAGCGCCGGGGCGACGGCCAGTGCCGCGTTCACCACCCACGGCCAGATCCGTACGAGCGCCGCCACCAGGGTCATCCCCGCCAGCAGCGGCAGCACGGTGAAGCCGGTGACGGTGATCGCGTCGACCTCGGCCGGCACCCCCGAGGCGGTGAACCGGAAGTCGCCACCGGCGGCGCGCCCGAGCCCGTAGACGACGAGATTGAGGACCGCCGCGGCCGCCACGGTCGCGACGACGGTGAGAACTCTGCCGGGACCGTGCCTCTTCGAGCTCCCGGGTGTGTGATCGCGCGTGTCCTTCGACGGGTTCATGGTGACCGTCCGTTCCCTCCGTCAGGACCGGCCCCGCTCCCGCCGCAGGTACGCCTCGATCCGGTCGAGCGCTCCGACCCAGACCTCCTGCACGAAGAAGTCGCGCGTCTCCGACGTCGGGAACCCGCTCTGCACCACCGTGAGGAGCGTTCCGCCCTCGTGCGCCTCGAACGTGACCTCGACCTTGGTCGTCATGGTCATGCCGTCCGGGCTGCTGCCGACGGATTCGGTGACCAGGCGGTGCGGGCGGTCGATGACCAGGAAGGTCTGCGTCTCCCTGAACAGGGTGTCGGGATCCGGCCCCCACACCGCGGTCTGCCGTCCTCCGACGCGCAGGTCGACGTCGATCTCGACGATGCCGGGCTTCTCGTCGAGGATGCCGAACCAGATCTTCTGCTTCTCGGCGTCGGTGTAGGCGTCGAAGACGGCTTCCGGGCCGGCGGGCAGGACGCGGGTCATGCGCAGCTGATCGGTCTCGGTGTTCTGGGTCATCGGTCGTCTTCCTTGTTGAGAGTGAAGTAGGCGTCGAGGCCGTCGAGTCGGCGTTCCCAGAGCCGTTGGTAGAACCTGATCCAGGACATGGCGTCCTCCAGGCGTTCGGTTCCCAGGCGACATCGCCGCGATCGCCCGACCTTCTCCGTGGTGACCAGACCGGCGTTCTCCAGGACGTGCACGTGCTTCTTCATGCCGGTGAGCGACATGCCGAACGGTTCGGCCAGCTCGCCGATGGAGGCGGGCCCCTGGCCGAGCCGGATGAGGATCTGTCTTCGCGTCGCATCCGCCAGAGCCGCGAACGTCCGATCAAGGACCTCTTGCTGAACCATGTGGTTCACTATAAAACACTGAACCAGATGGTGCAATAATCGGCGCACCGGAGACCGGAAAGCCCCGCACGGTGATCCGTGCGGGGCTTTCCGTCCCCCGCCTCACCGGCCGACGGTCGCGTACCTCTGGAGGAACAGCGCCTCGGCCAGCGCCATGTTCGCGATCTCGCCGGGATCGACGCTCTCGTTCGGGGCGTGCATGAGGGTCAGGGGTTCCTCGACGCCCATCAAGATGATCTCCGCCTCCGGGTAGACGCCGGCGAACACGTTGCACAGCGGGATCGACCCGCCCTGCCCCAGAGTGGTCATCGGCGTACCGTAGGCGTCCAGCATTGCGCCGGCCATCGCCCGGTAGGCGGGGCCGTCGACGGATGCGAGGAACGGCGCGCCCTCCGCCTCCACCTCGGCCGAGACCCGGACGCCCCAGGGCGCCGCCGCCCGCAGATGTTCGAGGAAGGCGGCGCGGGCCTGATCGGGGGACATCCCGGGAGGGACGCGCAGATTGAGGCGTGCCGCCGTCCGCGGGACGATGGCCGCCGCCGACCCCACGACGGGCGGGCAGTCGATGCCCAGGACGGTCACGGCGGGACGGGCCCAGATCATGTCGGAGACGCTCCCGCTTCCCAGCAGCGAGACGCCTCCGAGCACGCCGACGTCCTGACGGAACTGCTCGGGCGGATAGGGGTCACCGGTCCAGACCTGACTGTTGTCCAGGCCCTTGACCATGGTGTTGCCCCGGTCGTCGCGCAGGGTCGCCAGCATCGCGATGAGAGCGGCCAGGGCGTCCGGCGCCGCGCCTCCGAACATGCCGGAGTGCACCTCGGACTCGAGCGCCTCGACCGTCACCACCACGTTGACCATTCCGCGCAGGCTCACCGTGACGGCCGGCCGTCCCACCGCGGCGTTGCCGGTGTCGCAGATCAGGATCGTGTCCGCGCGCAGCAGGTCGGCGTGGTCCGGCACGAAGGCCTCCAGGCCGCCGGTGCCCTGCTCCTCCGACCCTTCGACGACCAGCTTCAGGTTGACCGGCACGCTCTCGCCAAGGGCGCGGAGGGCGGTGAGGTGCATGAGGATGTTGCCCTTGCAGTCGGCGGCGCCGCGGCCGTACCAGCGCCCGCCGACCTCGGTGAGCTCGAAGGGCGGGGTGCGCCAGGCGGCCTCGTTCAGCGGAGGCTGTACGTCGTAGTGGGCGTACAGCAGCACGGTGGGCGCATCGGTGCCGGGACCCGGCCGGTGTCCCACGACGGCCTTGCTCCCGTCGGCGGTCTCCTCCAGCCGGGCGTCGGAGAAGCCCGCCTCGGCGAACTTGTCGCGGACCCATACGGCCGCCGCCTCGCACTCCTCGGGCGGGAACTGACGGGGGTCGGCCACCGACCTGATCGCGACGAACTCTGCGAGCTCCGCACGCGCCCGCGGCATCAACGCGGTGATTCTGTCCCGCATCTCCATCTCGCTCACGGCTTCACGACATCCTCGAACTTGAGATCCTGGACCGTCTGCTCGAACTCCGCGAGCTCGTCGGGGCAGTAGATCTGGAGGATGAGCAACTGCCCCTGGACGACCTTGCTGTCGGCGATGACCGGCCGTGCCCCCGGTCCCGCGGCGCCGTTGGCCAGCTGGCTGAAGAGCGCGCCCCTGGCGAGGGCGCTGCCCGGGTCCGAGCAGGTGGCTCCGCCGTCGTCCCCGAGGACTCCGACGATCTGCTCCTGCGAGGGGACGCGTACGGCACCGGCCTGCTGGAGCGCGGCTATGAGCTGGTCGGCCTTCGTCTGCGCCGTCTCCGTCGACTCGTTCGACTGGTAGATGAGCAGGGCCGTGAGCATCATGCCCGCGACCACGGAGGCGCCCAGGATGTAGACGACCATGCGCTGGAACCGCGTCGAATCCCGTGCGGCAGTCATGACGTACTCGCCTCCGGCTCCTCCGGCTGCTTCCACGACGGCTTGCGGAACCTGTGGAACAGGTACGGCACGAGCAGCCCGAGCCCCAGAGCTCCGCCGGCCACGATCAGGAAGTACACGCCGGGACTGCCCGAGCCGAACTGCGACGGCGGGATGAACCCGACCAGCAGCGCGGCCAGCGACGCGGCGAACCCGATCCCGCACATGCTGACCAGCATCGGCGCCCGGTACCCGCGCGGGTGGTCGGGCTGCTTGCGGCGCAGCCGGATCGCCGCCACGAACATCAGCAGGTACATGATCAGGTAGACCTGCGTCGTGATCACGGAGAAGATCCAGTAGGCGCTCGAGACGTCCGGGATGAACGCGTAGCACAGCGCGATCGCCGTGGTGATGAGACCCTGCGTGACCAGGATGTTCTGCTGGATGCCGTGCTTGTTCAGCCGCTGCAGGAACGGCGGCAGGTAGCCCTCCTGGCGGGAGATCAGCAACAGGCCCTTCGACGGACCGGCCAGCCAGGTGAGCATGCCGCCGAGTGAGGCCGTGACCAGCATGATGCCCACGATCGGGGTCAGCCACTGCGAGCCGAACTGGGCGAACACCGCGTCGAAGGCCTGCATCACGCCGGCGGTCAGCGAGAGCTCCTCGGCCGGCACCACCCAGCTGATCGCCAGCGCGGGGGAGGATGAAGATCAGCAGGACCAGCCCGGTGGCCAGGAAGATGGAGCGGGGGAACTCCTTGCGGGGATCACGCAGCGACGACACGTGTACGGCGTTCATCTCCATGCCCGAGTAGGACAGGAAGTTGTTCACGATCAGCACGAGGCTCGCGATGCCCGCCCACTCGGGCAGGATGTGGGCGGCGTCCATCGGCGCTGCCGACGGGTTGCCCTGCCCCAGGAAGACGATGCCCAGAGTGACCAGCACCGCGCCCGGTATGAGAGTCCCGATGATCAGACCGCCGCTGGCGAGGCCGGCCACGCCCTTCGTGCCGCGCGAGGAGACCCAGACCCCGGTCCAGTACGCCACCATGATGACGAAGGCGGTCCACACACCGCTGCTCGCGAGGTCCGGGTTGAAGACGTACGCCAGGGTGCCGGCCACGAAGCCGAGCAGGCTCGGATAGTAGAAGATCGTCATCGCGAACTGGCACCACACGGCCAGGAACCCCATGGGCTTGGAGATCCCCTCCGACACCCACTTGTAGACGCCGCCCTCCCACCCCGAGGCCAGCTCCGCGGAGACGAGCGACGTGGGCAGGAGGAACGCGATCGCCGGTACCAGGTACAGGAACACACATGCCAGCCCGTACACGGCCATCGTCGGAGACGGCCGCAGGCTGGCGACCGAGCTCGTGGTCATCAGCGCCAGGGCGACCCAGGAGATCCAGATCACCGTCGGCGCCCGGGTCCCGGCCTCCGCCCTGGACACCGGCTGCGCGACCGGCCTGTCCGCCGGCACGTCCGCGGTACTCATATCAGTCTCACTTCGTCCAGCCGATGCGGCCTTCCACCCGTCATGGCGGAACCCCTTCCGCCGACGGCGGACGTCCCGTTGAGTCTTCGCACCCTCATCGCCCCCTCAGTCACGGCGGAAAGGTGGATGCGATCACGGTAAAACGCCCTGTGACCACCTGTTCTCACCCGGAAGAGGTGACCTTTACGGGGGTAGGGTTCCGCCCCCCGGTACGGCTCCGCGGGGCGCGGCGGCCACGGCGCGATCGCGGCGGCGGGCCCGTCGCCGGAGCCGGATCACGCCGCGCTCTTACTCGCCCGGCTCACCGGCCGGGGCCGCATCACGCCGCCCTCTTGCTCGCTCACTCGACGATTACTCGCTCACTCGACGATCTGGAGGGCGTGGTCGGTGTTGTTGAACCGCCGACCCCCCTCGTCCGTGACGGTCACGATGTCCTCGATCCTGACGCCGAACCTGCCGGTGAGGTAGACGCCCGGTTCGATCGAGAAACACATGCCGGGGACGAGCGGCTGCTCCTCGCCTTCGACCATGTAGGGCGGCTCGTGCGTGGTCACGCCGATCCCGTGGCCGGTACGGTGGATGAACCGCTCGCCGTACCCGGCCTCCGTTATGAAGGCCCTGGCGACACGGTCGATCTCCTGGCACGTGACTCCGGGGCGCACGGCCTCGAAGGCGGCCTGCTGGGCGCCGCGGACGATGTCGTGCACCCGCCGCACCTCCGGGGCCGGCGCGCCGACGCACACCGTGCGCGTGGTGTCGGAGCCGTAGCCGTACATGAGCCCTCCGAAGTCCAGCACGACCGCGTCGCCGGGCTGGATCACCCGCTCTCCGGCCTCGTGATGGGGGTTGGCGCCGTTCGGACCGGAGCCGACGACGGTGAAGTCGACCTGCTCGTGCCCGGACTCACGCAGCAACGCCGCGAGGTCCGCTGCGACCTCGGTCTCGCGGCGACCGGCGAAGCGCAGCCGGATGACCTCGGTGTAGGTGCGGTCGGCGGCCGCACCCGCCGCGGCGAGCCGGCCGAGTTCGTTGGCGTCCTTGACCGCGCGGAGCATGGGCAGGCTCCGCGTCAGCGCGCGATAGCGCGACTTCGGCAGATGGTCCTGCAGGCCGAGCAGGTGGAGGGCCCACGCCGAATCCGAGACGCCGAACTCCCCCTCCGACGGCAGGAGCGTGCCCGCGACGCGGTACGGGTCGGCCCCGTCCGGCCAGTCGAGGATGTCCAGGCCGGAGGTCCCCTCGGCCGCCTCGGCGTCCGGCCTCTCAAGAGTGGGCACCAGCAGAGCCGGTTCCCGTTCGGAGGTCAGGACCAGCAGCGTCAGCCTCTCGGTGATCGCAGTCGGCCGGTACCCGGTCAACCACACGAGATCCGGCCCCGGAGCGACGAGGACCCCACCGAGCCCAGCCTCCGTCGCCGCAGCCACCACACGCGCCCTCCGCGCCTCGAAATCACGGGCGGTGAACGGGACGGGGGCGGGAGTCGTACTTGTCGTCATGGCACGTTCCCTCCGGACACCGTTGCTGTGACGGTTCCATGCTCATGACAGCGTGCGACGGCGAAAGACAGAGGAAACCACCCATATCGGGTGGGGCAACACATCAAAAGCCCCACACGGTGATCCGTACAGGGCGTTCTTGCTGTTCAGGTGTGGTGGTCAGAGGCGGAGTCGAACTGCCGACCTTCCGCTTTTCCGGCGGAGCAATCACCCCGGTCGCCTGCTCGGTCCCGAGGTCGGCGGTGCCGTACGGCTGCCGCCGTGTGCTCGTGGTGGCCGACGTTGTCGTCACCGCCGCCGTCATCCGACAAGGCTCGAAGCGCTCTGAAACCCGGCGCGGCATCAACACCAGCCCCCACCGTCCATAGAAGAGCTCACGTCCACGTCATAGTCGGCGTCGCGTTCCTCCTCACCCATCGACACCGAGAGGTGGAGATCACTGCCGCCGACCGACTTGACGAAGCAGCCCGTCTCTTCACCGTCCTCACCCAGCAAGGGCTCCCAACCATCCATGAACGCGACGTCCCGGTAGAAGGACAGCACATCGGCGCTCGGCCCCGAGGACCGATAAGACTGCCAGACGGTCACTATCCGGTCGTCATTGTCACAGTTGGAGTCGCGTTCTCCTTGGGGCGTCGCAGTCACCGGGTGGGCATCGAGGACACTGAGCCCGGCCAGAGCGGCGGCGAACCGGTCATCCTCGGCGGTACACCCATAGGTCAACACCAGGGAGGCGACAGGAGCGACCAGAAAGGCACCGGCCCCCACGCAGACGGCCGCAAGCACCGCGATCGCCGAACGCCTCATGATCATCAGCCTAGACATCCGCCCATCGGCCCGACAAGGTGTCAGCCCGGTAAGCGCGCCCTGGTCACGTTCGGATGCACCACAACCACGACGCCGTCCGCGACCACTTCATTACGGGTGAGAGCACGATTGTCCAGAACCGTCCACGGCCGACCTCTGGGCCTGGTCGGGCGAGGTCTCCGGGGCTCCTCAGTCCATGACCGTCTAGACCTGTTGCCAGCACTCGCGTTAGCAAGATCACGAATCAGGCCATCGTGAAGCGATCTCGATGCGGCCACGATGTGTCTTCGGTGAGGATCGACATCGTCTCAGCCACAAAGGATCAGCGGTTCACCTACCGACTCAGGACAGGATCTCCGACCGGAGTACTTCCTCTCACAAGATTCGATGGATCTCCGTGACATCGGCTAACCCGCCCGGTCCAGAGCGAAGAACCAGTCAACCGCCTCATGCTCAAGCCGGCGGTCGTCGACGAACTCAGCAGTCCACGCCCGGAACGCCTCATCCAGGTTCACGAGCGTGTTGTCCAGGTCGAAGAGCGCGAGCCGCTGCACGACCACCACCCTACGAGCAGAGGATGACGACAGTGGAAGATCGTCATTAGGGTGCTGCCATGAAGGTCGTCCGCCCGCCGGGATGGGGCTTCTTCACCGCGGTGGCGATCGCGGCGTTCACCAACCTGTGGTGGTCCAGCGTGCCCTTCCCATATCTCGAAGGAACGTTCTTCGGGTTCTTCGTCTGGGTGCCGCTCGGCCTGTACTGGCTCATCCGCCTGCTCCTGGCGGTGGGAACCCAGTGGCGCACCTGGTCGGTCAAACGGTCCCTGCGCTGGCTGGCGGCACCGCTCATCGTCGCAGGGGTGTGGGCTGCCATCCATCTGGATGTCTCCTTCGCGGTGCGCTTCGCGCTCTCCCGGCCCGGCATGCAGCAGTACGCGGAATCGATCATTGCGGGCGGCGAGCGCGCCGATCCCGGCTGCCGCTGGACGGGCCTGTACCACGTCTGCGGCCGCTATCTGGGCCAGAGCCTGGATGTCGCGCCTGCCGCCGCCGAGCTGTACATCAACGACGGGCCCCTGGCCTCGACGCGGTGCTTCGTCTGGGCACCCGGCGGCCGGCCCGCTTCCGAGGACTACGAGTACGGCCTCAGGCACCTGAGCGGCTCCTGGTGGGGATGCCGGGGATGGGACGGATGGTGATCACGATCTGGCTGTCTCGCCGCTGCAGTACCGTCACCGGCTCCCTTCCAGCTTCTGGTCCGTAGCTTGGAAGACGATCGCCCGCGACCGTCCAGACCTGTTGCCGGCATCGTGGTCGTCCTGCCCGTCGTCCTCCCAGAAGCACACCGGGCAGATCTCGTGCATGCCCCGCTGTCCAAGAGTGAGGAACCCGCAGAACGGACACGGATACGGCTCATCACGCTGCGGCCGGACGATGTCCACGAACGCCACGCGCACACGATAACGTCCCGGTCCAGAACCCATAGATCCGAGAGCTCCTCTACATCCTCCCGGTCGGCATACCTCCCCAAGATCCGGTGACCGAAAGGAGACCTCGGGACAGGAAGATCAGCAGTGCCTTTCCAGCGCGGAGGGGATCGAGGAGGACCACTCGGATGAAGCGATGGATCACCCCACTGGCCGTCGCGATGGCCGCATCCATCGCGGTCACCGGACTCGGTACCGCTGCGGGCGCTCAAACAGGCCCGATCAGTCCGGCCGACGCGCTCAAGCGTCAGCTCGTCGACGATCGAGGCGTGACCATGTCCAAGGTCACCACCTCGCGGATGGGCGCAGAGAAGCACAGTTCCCGGAGCAAGACTCGCACCGAGTTCGGCAAGGGCACGGTGACAGCCACCGATGTCAGACACATCGCCCGATCCGATGAGCCCCAGCCTCCCATGCGGTTCCTCACGTTCGAGGGCCGGACGTACTGCCAGGGCTGGATCTGTCCCGCTCCCGAGGGGAAGACCTGGGTCCTGTTCCACGAGGACGAGAAGACCCGTCCCTTCCTGAACGCCGGTGCGATCGATCTCGGTGATCCGGCCGCGTTGCAGGCGGTACTGGCCACGACCGAGACCAAGCGCGCTGGGGGCGTCTACGACGGCACCCGCACCATGATCCACCAGGGGACCGTCACCTACGCCCGGCTCTACGAAACCTCTCCCGCGTTCCGTGACCAGTACGGCAGGAAGCCGCCCGCCGGGAGAGATGCGAAGATCAAGGTCTCGTGGCGGATCTGGCTCGGTGAGGACCGACTGGCACGCAGAGTCCGGACCTCCTGGACCGAGTGGATCGTCAACGGCTCCGGTATCCGGATTTCCCATGTCCTCGACGCCCGCCTGACCGGCTGGGGCGCCGAGACCGACATCCCTGTCCCTTCCGCCGATGAGACGGCGGGACGGGACGAGTGGAGGGATTCCCAGGGAAGGGATTCCGTCTCCTGAACCTCGTCTCCGGGCGGCGAATCCGATCTGCGTGGAAGGGCGGGCACCTCGTCAGCGGGGTCCCGCCCCGGTGAGGATGCACCGGGCCGCGGTCACCTCAGCACGACATGCACATCATGCTCCGCGAAGATCTTCTGGATGACCTCGAAATAGGAGGGAGCGTCATCCGCCTCCCCCAAGGTCCTCGTCAGGGACTCCCGCGCAACCTGGGAGTCACTCCAGATCAGAGTGAACGGCGTCCTGGCTCCGAAGCGACCCGCCAAACAGTCGTCCAGCGCATCGAGATTCCAGCCGAAGTAGCCTCCGGGCCCGTTTATCGCCTCTCCGATCGCAAGATAGAAGGCCGCCTCATCGGTGACGTGGGTTCCATCGAGGTGGTACACGCATCCGGGCGGACGATCGGGTACCCCGGCCCTTCGGAAACTGCTGCGGCCGACGATGGTCAGCCATTCCCGCCTGCCCTCCGGCCCGTACGGCGCCCACTGGTTGAGCCGATCAGGCCGAGCCGAACGCCAGCGCTCCCAGACATCACGCCCGCCGGCCGACGGACTGTCGAATCCCCGCAGAGCGATGATGTCCACCCGCTCGGGATCGAGTCGCGAGGATCGCCACTCGATGATCTCGCCCATCCAGAAGTCCACGAGCGGCTCCCCTGCCACGTCCAGCATCCGGAGCCGTAGCGAGTCCAGGGGATTCCTCCGGCGATAGCGCTCGGATCCCTCAAGGTGATCACGTAAGCGCTGAGCAGGAAGGCATCCCAGGACCTCTACTGTGAGATCCTCATCGCTCTCCGCCGACTCGACGAAGACGCCCTCTGCATTGAGACAAGCCCCAAGAACCTGATCATCCTCATCGAGCAGAAGGAACTTCGGCTGGACGGAACCCATGCGCCCATCCTCACCCAGGATCAAGGACGTTGCCGTCAGCGTCGCTGTCACTGGAGATCAAAAAGCCCCGCACGGTGATCCGTACGGGGCGTTCTCGCTCTTCAGGTGTGGTGGTCAGGGGCAGGGTCGAACTGCCGACCTTCCGCTTTTCAGGCGGACGCTCGTACCAACTGAGCTACCTGACCTGGGCGGTGAATGAACACCCACCAGAGCGGTCCTGACGGGACTTGAACCCGCGACCTCCACCTTGACAGGGTGGCGAGCACTCCAAACTGCTCTACAGGACCTTGCTTTGGTCGGGAGTTTTCGCTCCCGTCCTTCTTGCCTTGCTTAGCTTACCAGCTCTTCGGAGGCCTTCGACCTGCCGTTTCCCTGGCGAGCTTTCGCTCGGCCGTGCCCCCAACGGGATTCGAACCCGTGTCGCCGCCTTGAAAGGGCGGTGTCCTAGGCCACTAGACGATGGGGGCTCAGGACATGCGTCCCGCTGCCGTTGCCGTCTTCCGCTGGAGACCTCTGAAGCATAGGGGACATTCGCCCCCGATGCCAAAGTGGTTTCCCTCGACTCACGGCGTAGCGGTGCCGGCGGTCGGACCCGTCGGAGACGGGCTGATCGTCGGCTCCGGAGAAATTGTACGCCCAGGGTCGTTCTCGAGGTGACGCTGGATCTGCACCGACTGCTCTCCGAGCCCTCCGAGAGTGATGTCGTCCCAGGCCCGGAGCCTGCGCGTCTCCTTGTCGAAGTACAGAACCGAGGCCATGACCGGCGTGGGCTCGTCGTGTTCGAGGGCTCGCAGACCGGCGCCGCCGGTGGAGCCCTGGACGAGCACTCGGGTGCCGGAGGGCAGCAGCTCGGTGGAGCGCGCGTGGGAGTGACCGGTCAGGACCATAGGGGTCGAGCCCGAGAAGCCCTTGGCGATCGTCGGGTCGTGCACCGCCACGAGGTCGATCGGCTCGGCGGCCTGCGTGAGCCGTGCGGCGTGCTGCCGGCCGAGGGCGGCCAGGGACTCGAGGTTGGAGTCGACCGCCACGGACTTGTCGGGGGTGAAGCGGGGATCTCCGAGACCGTAGATGCGCAGCCCGGCGACGGTCTTGGACGTGCCGTCGAGGACGATCGCGCCCTTCTGCCTGGCCACGGCCCGCTGGGTGGCCTTGGAGTCGTGGTTTCCGCGCACGAAGACGTACGGGACGCCGAATTCGCTGATCTCCTTGACGAAGTTGTCCTCGGGGCCGGTGCCGTGGTCGGTGATGTCCCCGGTGTCGACGATCACGTCGATCCTGAACTGGGCGGTGATCGAGCGGATGAGGTTCCAGGCGATCAGGTTCAGGTGGATGTCCGAGACGTGCAGGACCCGGATCGCGGTGGGGTCGGAGTCGTAGACGGGCAGCGCCGAGACCGTGTCGTACAGCTGGGAGACGTTGTTGACCAGCTTGGCCAGCTGCCCCCGATAGGTCTCGAACTTCGTCACGATCGACTCGGCGTCGCCGACCAGGGACGGCGCTCCGGCGAGCAGGCCGGTGTACTCCGGCTCCACCACGGCGTCCGGCCGGTACGTCACGATCGTCGCCGTGCCGATGCCCGCGATCATGACGACGGCGCTCAGCAGGCCGGCCAGGGCGGCGCGGGGACGGCGGAAGACGATCAGGCAGCCGATCAGGCCTCCCGCCAGGCCGCAGAGGATGACCCGCAGGATCAGCCGGCCGACGCCGTCGCTCAGCTCCTGCTCCAGCACCTCGGGGAGCCGGTCGGCGAGCCGGGGATCGTCGATCAGGGCCTTGATCCGCTCGGTGTTGATGTTCTCCAGGGTGGCGCGCAACCGGATGGGCGCGTCATGGGTGTCGAACTTGAGCGTCCCGAGCGGGTGGGCGTCCACGACGGTCTCCCCCGTCAGGGACAGCTCCGCCGACATGCCGGCCTCGACCGGCCCCACCACGGCGCGCACGGGGCCGGCGAGGCTGATTCCCAGCCACGCTCCCGCCAGGGCGACGGCGACGACCGTCACAGCTCTGGCGACCCGCCCCGACACCAGCCCGCGAGCCTTCTGGGTCCAACGCGTGAGATTCATGCACCTCAGTCCCTACCCATTTCCAGAGATCCGGTTACCCGGAAAAGAGGGGCAGAATGGCAGGTGTGATCGAGGTCTCGAGAGAGAAGTTCGAGGAGCTCGTGGCCGAGGCACTGGACACGATCCCCCCGGAACTGACGAAAGTCATGGACAACGTGGTCGTGGTGGTCGTGGACGACCCGCCGGAGCCGGACCTGCTGGGCCTCTACACCGGCATCCCGCTCACCGAACGGGGTGAGTGGTACGCCGGGGTGCTGCCCGACCGGATAGAGATCTACCGCAACTCGATCTGCGCGATCTGTGACACCGAAGATCATGTGGTGGAAGAAGTGCAGATAACGGTCGTTCACGAGATAGCGCATCATTTCGGCATTAGCGATGAGAGACTGCACGAACTCGGCTGGTAATCACCGGTACTCAAGGCCGCATCCCCCATCACCGCACCTCATGACCGATATTTCCTGATCTGGAATTACAGCTTGCATGAGGTTGGTCACTTCGGGTTGCGAACCGGCGCTCCAACGGGCACCGTAGGTTACACAGTGGATACACGGGGTCAGGTTCGCCTGCCAGCTCAGCGGAGTCTTATGGCTGCCACCAGGTCCGGGCGGTCGACCGGGCGGCATCGTCGTCCGGCCGAACAGCGGGCGACCTACGGCGAAGTCCTCGCCGTCGGGGAGTTCCGCGCGCTGTGGGCCGGTCAGGCGCTCTCGCTGCTCGGCGACCAGCTCTCCCGGGTGGCCCTGTCCGTGCTGGTCTTCCAGCGGACCGAGTCCCCGCTGGCCACCGCCTCGGTCTACGCGCTGACCTACCTCCCGCCGATCATCGGCGGGCCGCTGCTGGCGGGTCTGGCCGACCGCTACGCCCGCCGCCGTGTCATGGTCGTCTGCGACCTGCTGCGCGCCCTCATGGTCGCGCTCATGGCGATCCCAGGCACCTCGTTCGCCGCCCTGTGCGCCCTGGTCTTCTGCGTGGTGCTGCTCAGCGCGCCCTTCTCCGCCGCCCGGGCCGCGCTCCTTCCCGAGCTCCTCGAGGGCGATCGCTACGTCGCGGGCTCGGCCCTGCAGAACATGACCAACCAGGCGGCGCAGATGCTCGGCTTCGCCGTCGGCGGCGCCCTGATCATGGGGATGGGACCGTACCGCGCCCTCGCCCTGGACGCGGCCACCTTCATGGCCTCCGCGCTGATCCTGATGTCCGGGGTACGGCGGCGCGCGGCGCCCCTGCGCGGCGACGCCAACCGTCCTTCGATGTGGACGATGACGAGGGCCGGGGCCAGGCTGGTCTTCGGCGACCCGCGGCTGAGGATCCTGGTGCTCTTCGCCTGGCTCTGCGGCTTCTACGTGCTTCCCGAGGGCATCGCGGCCCCCTACGCCGCGACGCTGACCGACGACCCCCGGCAGATCTCGTTCGTCGCCGGCCTGCTCATGGGCGCCATGCCCGCCGGGACGGTGGTGGGCGCCTTCCTGTTCAGCCGCTACGTCAGCCCCTCCAAGCGCCTGCGCGCGATGGGCTGGATGGCGATGCTGACCTGCGCCCCGCTGATCGCCTGTGCGATGCGGCCGCCGCTGGCCGTGGTGCTGGTCCTGTGGTTCGTCTCGGGCATCGGCGGCGCCTACCAGCTCGCCGCGAACGCCGCGTTCGTGCAGTGCGTGCCCGCCGAACGGCGCGGCCAGGCCTTCGGGCTCGTCCAGTCCGGCCTGCTGGCCGCTCAGGGGATCGGCATCTTCGTCGGCGGCGCCGCGGCCGACGAGCTCGGTCCCGAACCGGTGGTGGCACTGGCCGGCGCGGCGGGTCTCTTCGTCGCCGCCGCGCTGGCCATGCTGTGGACAGAATCTCGCAAGGACATCATCAGGAGGGTTCGCACGACGGCGACCGCCTGACTCAGGCCTGCGGCTTGGGCTCGTCGTCGCCCCGCGGGGCCTGCGGGGTGGCGTACCGCGGGGGCTCGGAGCCGGCGTACGGCGAGACCGGGTCCCGGTAGTCGGGGTAGGACGCCGGCGGGTCCTGGTGCGTGGGGTAGGACACGCCCTGGTGGCCCTGGTGGCCCTGGGGGCCCTGGTGCGGCGCGGCGGTCCGGTCGTTGTGGGTGGCCCGGGCCCAGCCCTGCTCGGCCTTGGCCAGCCCCTCGCGCCAGCCGCGCTCGGCCTTGGCCTTGGCGTCCAGCCAGGTCGGGTTGTCCTTGTTGTTCTCGATCAGGTCCTGCACGATCGACCTGTCCTTGCCCTCCTCGGGCAGCAGGAGCCAGCCGATCGCGTACAGGGCCACTCCGAGACCGCCGAAGATGGTGGCGACGGCGAGGATCGCGCGGATGATGTTGGGGTCGATCCCGACATAGCGGCCGAGGCCCGCGGCCACACCCGCGACGATGCGTCCGTCCCTGGTCCGGCGGAGCTGCTTGACGCCTGAGAAGTCGTTTTCGTTCATATCCTCAGACTGCCCTGCGGCGGGGTCGCGTCACATCGGGATTCCCCCTGGCCGAACCCTGACACCCCCGCAATACCCTGACAGGGCCACCACCGACCCGGCCCGGGATCCGGCCGGCCGTACGACCTCGGCAGGATCATCCCGTACGGCCCCGGCAGGGTCGCCCGCACGGCCTCGGCAGGGTCACCACGGACGAGAGGAACCCTCATGGACGATCTCCTGCGCATCGACGACGTGCTCTCCGAGGAACAGCGCCTCATCCGCGACACCGTCAAGGGGTTCGTCTCCGACCGGATCCTCCCCCACGTCGGCGACTGGTTCGAGGACGCCGTCTTCCCCGCCCGCGAACTCGCCCCGGTCCTCGGCGAGCTCGGCCTGCTCGGCATGCACCTGGAGGGGTACGGCTGCGCGGGCCTGGACGCAGTCTCCTACGGCGTCGCCTGCCGCGAGCTGGAGGCCGGCGACTCCGGCCTGCGCTCGTTCGTGTCGGTCCAGGGCTCGCTGGCCATGTTCCCCATCTGGAAGTACGGCTCCGCCGAGCAGAAGGAGGAGTGGCTGCCCCGGATGGCCTCCGGCGAGGCGATCGGGTGCTTCGGGCTGACCGAGCCCGACCACGGCTCCGACCCCGCCGGCATGCGTACCCACGCCAAGCAGGACCCCTCCGGGGACTGGATCCTCAACGGCTCGAAGATGTGGATCACCAACGGCTCCGTCGCCGACGTCGCCGTGGTGTGGGCCCAGACCGACGAGGCCGTCCGCGGCTTCGTCGTCCCCACCGACACGCCCGGCTTCTCCGCTCCCGAGATCCACAAGAAGATGTCCCTGCGCGCCTCGGTGACCTCCTCCCTGTACTTCGACGACGTCCGCCTGCCGGCGTCGGCCGTACTGCCCGAGGTCCGCGGGCTGAAGGGTCCCCTGTCGTGCCTGTCGGAGGCCCGCTTCGGCATCCTGTGGGGCGTCGTCGGCGCCGCCCGCGCCTGCCTGGAGTCGGCCGTCGACTACGCCAAGACCCGCGTCCAGTTCGGCAGGCCCATCGGCGGCTTCCAGCTGACCCAGGAGAAGCTCGCCTGGATGTACGTCGGCCTCGGCCAGGCCCAGCTCACCGCGCTCCACCTGGGCCGCCTGAAGGATCTCGGGGAGATCACCCCGCGCCAGATCAGCTTCGGCAAACTGGCCAACGTCCGGGCCGCCCTGGACATCGCCCGCCAGGCCCGCACGGTCCTCGGCGGCAACGGCATCACCCTGGAGTATCCGGTGATCCGCCACATGAACAACCTGGAGTCCGTACTGACCTACGAGGGCACCCAGGAGATCCACACGCTGGTGCTCGGCGAGGCGCTGACGGGCATCCCGGCCTACCGGTGAGACCGGTGAGACCCGCGGACGGGGCCGCGGGATCGGGAGCCATGTGATCGGTCCGGGCCATGTGATCGGTCCGGGCCATGCGGCCGGTCGGGGCTACGCGATCGGCCTGGGCTATGCGGCCGGTCGGGGCTACGCGATCGGCCGCCGGCGGGCCTCCCGCTGCGGCAGTCCGCAAGGACGCCATTCGGGAGCCTGCGCCGCCCTGTCCAGCCGGTCCTGCCAGGAGCCGCCCTTCCGCAGGAAGGAGCGGAACAGCTGGGCGGTGGCGCGGGCGTCGACCAGCGCGGCGTGCGCGTTCACCAGGGGAACCTCCGCACGCTCACAGCAGGCGGCCAGAGTCCACTTGCCGTGGGGCAGGAACTCCGGAGCGAGCCGCTGGGTGCACAGCGTCTCCGTCACCCAGTGGCTCCCCGGCAGAGCCTTGAGGAAGCGCAGATCGAACGGGGCGTTGTGCGCCACCAGAACACGCCCGGCGACGCGGCTCCAGATCTCGTCCAGCACCTCGTGGATGACCGGCGCCCCCTCGACCATCGCCCGGGTGATGCCGTGGACGTGCACGGCCCCCGTGTCCCGGCGCGGGTCGACCAGCGAGTGCCACTCGTCGACGGTCTCGCCCTCACCGTCCAGCGAGATCAGGGCGATCTCACATATCCGGTCCCCCTTGGCCGGCGAGAAGCCCGTCGTCTCCACGTCGACCACGACATAACCGCCCCGCGCGGACTCACGAAGGGAGCCGTCCAGCTCCGGTCCAGATCTCGTCACACCCCCCACTGTAGGAACTATCCCGCCCTCCCACCCGCCGCTCAAGTGAACAGACGCCCTCTCCCGCACCTGGCAACGGACGTCGGCGGACACTATCCTCGGTACGCTGTCTCAAGCGGGGCGTTAGCTCAATGGTTAGAGCTGCGGACTTTTAATCCGTAGGTTCTGGGTTCGAGTCCCAGGCGCCCTACCACTCGCACCCCGTCTGACCTGCTATTTCTCGGTCCAGACGGGCTCTGCGCGAGCCGGAGATCAGCGATGTTCGCTCCATGTTTGCTCGCGGGCACAGACCGGGCACACAGGTAGATCGTTTAGAGCCGTTCCTTCAGGTAAGACCCCGGAAACGGGCATCGGAAGACCAAGACAGAAGACCCTAACGGGCCGTTATCCCAGAGAAGACCATGCCGACACCCAACAGATAACAGGCCTGCCGATCTGCGGTAACGAAAAATCCGCTGTGGCTTCCGATCTGCTCACGGGAACCCTCATCTGGGTCTCCCTGCCGCAACTTCACCGCCCTGTGCACCACCGTCTTCTTCAGCGACCCTGCCTCAGCGTGGGGCTGGCCATTCGAAAGTCGGCGGGGTTCCTCAAGCCCTTCGTCGGTGCCAGGCTAATGGCGTTCCAGTGCCGCGGTTCCGACAGCCTGTACGAGCAGGCACAGACGACGGCAACCATGATGGCGTCATAGGCACAACCGGAGATCAGGATGAAGTCGTGGATCAGGGCGATCGCCGGGCCTAGATAGCCTCACAGCAGTCACGACCGATTCTCGAACACTCCGAGGAGAATTCGATACCTACAAGGTCATGCGCTACATCTGGCCTCTTGCCCGTTCGGTGACTTCCGCCAGCCACTGACCGCTGTCCACCAGATTCTGCCGCTGCTCAGGGTCTATCGCCTCACCGAGACGCATGACCAAGCGCATCCCCTCCTTCAGCAGAGCTTGTGCGCCGTCGATGCGATCAGCACGCTCCGCCTCCTGCAGTTGATCGATGATCTCCTGGAGTCGGGCCTCTCCCATCGATGCAGATGTCGCTGTTGGCGAAACCGGCGCATCCAAAGCCGGAGACGACGCCAACTCTTGTGTCAGGAACCTGCTCAACCACCGGTCATGTTCAGCTAGCAGTCGCTCCTCATACCCGAGATCGCGGCCCTGGCTGCGACCGTCTTGAATGACAGCGCGAAGCTCTTCAACCGCGTTCCGCACCATCGGCATGTTCCCTGTCGACTTGGCTCGATTGATTCGCTTGTTGAGGGAGGAACACGCTCTCATGATCTTCCAGGCCGACTGAACACTGGCCTCTGGCCCCTGGCGACAGAGCCGCCGGAACGTTTCGACATCCTTGATCAGCTTTTGGAGATCCGGGCGTACGGCTGCCTCGGACGCCATCAGTTCAGCGTTGTCTTCGAGCAGTTCCGAAATGCGCTGATAGTTCCTTTTGCCGCCCGCCCCTCGCAGCTGCGCGAGTAGCAGGGCGAGCTCATGCCGCACTGGATCCATGGACGCCCGGACAGGTTCCTCCTTCGGTGTACCGGTCTTTGCTGTCATCACCTCTTGCCGGGTAGGGACGATTTGCTGGCGCGCGGGGTCCTCATTCGACTCTTGGGTCTGCATCTTCGCATGCGCCCAACGATCGATCTCGATGACTTTCGTACGTTCATTTCGGAATTCTCGACGGTTCAGTTCATTCAGAAGGATCCGGTTGGCCTTGAGCAGGGCCAGAACCATGTGGCGATCACCTGCTTTTCGGGCCTTGCGCAGCTCAGCGATTAGCGTCGTCAGCCTATGTCTGATCAGCTCATCCGATCCGCGGGTTCCGCCGGCTTGCTTAGGCTCCACCCCACTCGTCTCCTCAAAGGAAGACGGAGCCAGCTTCGACGTCTGGGCCGAATTCCGCTCGGGTACCCCGATCGGACTAATGGGGGTGAGTCCCGTACTGAAGATCGTCCACGCTGGGGCGAGTTGTCCTTCCCGGCTGACGACATCGACTGAGGCCGGTTCGACCAGCGAGTACGGCTCACCAATGACAAGATCAAGGCGGCCGGAGACTATAAGGCGGGCATTGATCGGCTCGCTTTCACCGATAATGACGTTGATCGCCGCGACATGGGAGTTGGGCGGGATCTTCGCTCCTGAGACCGGCCTGGTGGTTGCCTCCTGAGGGCGAATGACGATGTCCTTGACTGCCAGCGGAAACCCTGGCAGTACCGCAGTGCGTTTGCCTGTCAGCAGTTGACCTCTGGCGCGAACCTTGCGCAGGAGCGGGGTGACGAGTCCTTTATCGGTGATCTCGCAATCGTGCAGGCTGTTCCACTCGAGGTCGCCATCGCTGGTTTCTGTGCCGATCGTGACGGCTCGCGTGCCGTTCATCCCCTCCTCACAACGAACCCGCAGCGCATAGCCATCTCGCTCCAGCAGGTACCTGCCAGTCCTGGTCGCCGTGGGACCGACGATCCAATCCACGTGCCCGAACTGAGCGCGCAGAACTTCGTCTCGCTCCTCCCACTCGGCAGGTGTGAGGTTGACGAACTGGACCTTGATGGCGGATCTGCTCTGGCGACGACGCACGAGAAGGTCGGTGCAGCGCTCCTTGTCCATCCGACCGTCGAAGCGCTGCTGCTCTCCTATGCAAGATGCCAAGCCGCGATGAATGAAGAGGTGGTCCGCGCTATCGATCCCGCCCCGGCGCTCACAGTCAGGAGCCAGCCCCTTCGGATCGGGAAGATGCGCAAAATGGCAGACCCGATCACCATAGAGCTTGCCTGTGAGGCGCCATCCACAGCCCCCGAGCCACACGCCGCAGTAGAACACCTTCCCGCGATACCGGGACAGATACCATTCCGCCTCCTTCCTGTCTGTCGGCAGGGAGAGCGGATGATCGGAGTCAGGGCTGCCAAGTACCGCGGTCTGCACCCGGCGGTTGTCTGGGGTCATACGTCCTCTCGAAGAGCTTGCAGCGTGTGGGGATCTTGCAAGCTAGAGCCTAGATCTGGTCTACGGCGAGGCCGGCTGCCTCAGCAACTGGAGAGCTCGAACTTGCGAACCACGGATTCCTCCCGAACAAGAGATCCGGCTGCTACACACCAAGCAGCGCTCTGCAGGCTTTCTACTCCCAATCAACCTGTTTGGGGTAGTTTATGACAAAACATCCGTTCTGTGCATGCCGTTCAGAGGCGCAGCAAGTGCGGTCGAGGGGTTGATAGGGCTACTCAGCGACAAGGTCCGCTGGCGTGTCCCCCAGCGGACCTTGTCGCTTACCTGAGTCGATCAGCTGCTTGTTCTCCCTGCTGGGCTTAGCAGCATGGCCCGCCGTACCTCCGGCATTGCGGGACCTGTAGTAATGAGGGCGGCGGTGGACTCAGCTGCGGCTTGAGCTACTTCCGGATAGACGCTGGTGTAGGTGTCGCGGGTGAAGGTGGACGAGACATGGCCGAGGGTTTCCTGGACCACCTTCAGCTCCACCCCGGCGGCCAGCATCAGCGAGGCCGCGCCGTGGCGCAGATCGTGCAGCCGGACCGGGGGCAGTCCAGCCTGGTAGGCCAGCCAGTAGAACTGGTCGGTCACCTGCTGGGGGTGCAGCGGCTGGCCACGCTCGTCGGTGAAGACGAATCCGCTGTCGGCCCAGGCCTCCCCGGCCGCGAGTTGCTCGGCGGCCTGGCGTTTGCGGTGGGTCTTGAGCACCTTCACGGTCTCGGTATCCAGGGCGATAGTGCGGTCGCTGGCGTCGGTCTTGGGTTTGCCCTGCACCGGCTCCCAGCCGAGCTGGGTGATCTGCCAGTGCACCCCGGCGGTGCCCGCGGCCAGATCGAGGTCCTTCCAGCGCAGCCCGACCTGCACCTGCCGAAAATTACATCCGTGCAGTTCAAGCGGCATGTGAGTACTCGTGGAGGACTCCGCCGAGCCGGTCCCGTCTGCGTACGCTCAGCTCGGTGATCCGCATCGGATCCGTGATCGGGTCCGGAACGGTGCACAGCGGGGCCGCTTGTTCCAGGGCCTGATGGGCGCGGTGCCGGTTGTAGAACCGCTCGTACTCACGAAGGGCA
>NZ_BOOJ01000067.1 GCF_016863175.1 Paraplanobispora siamensis | reverse complement strand
AGCATGTGACCGGGGGAGCCGGAGAACCGACGTCGCACCGGCGGGGATCACGTCCCATCGCGCTAGAGCATCCCCTTCTAGCCGGGGAAACGAGATGGAGCTCTCTCAACGACCGGAGCGACTCCCGGCGCGGGACTTTCGGCGGAAGGGACTCACGCGGCCTCTCCGGGAACGCCCAGGCGGGGACGCCCGGCGGATACGGCCCGGCCCGCGGGGTGGATGGGACCGGCGGTCTGCGTGAGGGGCAGGCCGGTGCCGCCGCGACGCAGGGCGACGAACTCCGCGGTGATGGACAGGGCGGTCTCCTCGGGGGTACGGGCGCCCAGGTCGAGGCCGATCGGCGAACGCAGCCGCGACAGCTCGGCCTCGCTCAGGCCCGCGGCGCGCAGGCGGGCCATGCGGTCGGTGTGGGTACGGCGTGAGCCCATCGCCCCCACGTAGGCGACCGGGAGCCGGAGCGCGACCTCCAGCAGCGGCACGTCGAACTTGGCGTCGTGGGTGAGCACGCAGACCACGGTCCGGGAGTCCACCCGCGTGCGGGCGAGATAGCGGTGCGGCCAGTCGACGACGACCTCGTGGGCGTCGGGGAAGCGGCGCGGGGTGGCGAAGACGGGCCGGGCGTCGCAGACGGTGACGTGGTAGCCGAGGAAGCGGCCGGCGCGGGTGAGGGCGGCGGCGAAGTCGATGGCGCCGAAGACGAGCAGGCGGGGCGGGGGCGCGTAGGCCTCGGCGAAGACGGTGACCTCCCGTCCGTCGCAGCCGACGGTGCGGATGCCGGTGAGCCCGGCGTCCAGCATGGCCCGCGCCTCGGCCACCACGACCCCGGCGGTCGTTCCCTCCCCGGGATCGCCGATGACCCGCTCCCCGAAGACCGCCAGGAGGCCGATGTCCGGACGCGGCCGGCCGTGGACGCCCTCGACCTGGCCGGTGCTGCCGGCCGGGTCGGTGTCCTCGGCCGGGCCGGTGTCCTCGGCCGGAGCCGCGCCACCGAGATCGCGGACGATCGCGACGGGCTCGCCCCGCCGTACCGCCTCCAGGGCCTCGGCGAGCACCGAGGCCGCAGGAGAGTCGGCCGGAACCGGCCAGACGAGCACCTCGATGGTCCCGCCGCAGGTCAGGCCGACGGCGAAGGCGTCGTCGTCGGAGTAACCGAAGCTCTGCCGGGCGGGCTCCCCGGTCCGGATCGCCTCCCGGCAGAGCTCGTAGACGGCGCCTTCGACGCAACCACCGGAGACGCTGCCGACGGCTTCGCCGCCGTCGTTCACCGCGAGCGCGGCCCCCGGCTGCCGTGGCGCGCTCCCCCCGACCCCGATCACCGAGGCGACCGCGAACGCCCGCCCTTCCCCGAGCCACCCGAGCAGCTCACCGGCGATTTCACGCATCGCAAGAACCTCCAGTCGTCACAGAAGAACAGGCCCTCGCCGTACCACGGCGCCGACCACCACCGCCCCGCCCCCGCCGGCCCGGCGCCCTCAAGAAAGGGCGCCGGCGAAGCGGCGGGGGGCGGGGCGAGCGGCAGATGGGACACTCCGACGCCCCGGAAGCAGGGCGCCGGCGAAGCGGCGGAGCGCCGGGTGGAACACCCGGCCGCCTGCTCCGACAACACCGTCCGGAGCCACCATCCCGGCCCCGACCGCCTGCCCCGCCGCCTCCAGCCAGGAGGACCACTCCCCCGGTGCCGCCCTGGGGGACCTGGTCCTGCGGGTGGGGCGATCAGGTGAAGAGGCCCTCGATGGCGCCGATGCCGAAGTAGGCGACGAAGATGGCGCTGATCACCCAGAGGAGCCAGTGGATCTGGTCGAAGCGGCCGCGGGCGGCCTTGATGACGGTGTAGGCGATGACGCCGGCGCCGACTCCGTTGGTGATGGAGTAGGTGAAGGGCATCAGCGCGATGGTCAGGAAGGCGGGGATGGCGAGGTCGATGTCGTCCCACTCGATCTTGCGGGCGGCGGTCATCATCAGGGCGCCGACCAGGACCAGGGCGGGGGCCGCGGCCTGGGCGGGTACGACGGCCGCCAGCGGGGTCAGGAACATCGCCCCGGCGAAGAGCGCGCCGGTCACCAGGCTGGCGAGGCCGGTGCGAGCGCCCTCCCCGACTCCGGCGGCCGACTCGACCACGATGGTGTTGGCGGAACCGCCGGTGACGCCGCCGATGACGGCGCCGAAGCCGTCGATCGTCAGGATCTTGCCGACGCCCGGGATCCGGCCCTGCTCGTCGGCCATCCCGGCCTCCTCGCCGACGCCGAGGATGGTCCCCATCGCGTCGAAGAAGCCGGACAGCACCAGGGTGAACAGCACCACCGTGGCGGTGAGCACGCCCGCGGCGCCGAAGCCGCCGAACAGGTCCACGTTGAACAGCAGGCCGAAGTCCGGCGTGGAGACGATCTTCTCGGGGAGCTCCGGCGTGACCACGCCGGGCCACTTCACCCCGTCCACCACCGCGTTGATCACGATGGCCAGCACGGTGGCGGCCACGATGCCGATCAGGATGGCGCCGGGGACGCGCCGGGCGAACAGGGCGAACATCAGCAGCAGGCCAACGCAGAAGACCACGATGGGCCAGCCGGACAGCCGCCCGCCGGCGCCCAGGGTCACCACGGTGCCCTCGCCCCGGCCGACGAACCCGGCGTCCACCAGGCCGATGAGCGCGATGAACATGCCGATGCCGACGCCGATGGCGTGCTTGAGCGGGGTGGGGATGGCGTCCATGATGAGCTGCCGGATGCCGGTGAGCGCGAAGACCACGATCACCACGCCCTCCAGCACGACCAGGCCCATGGCCTGGTCCCACGTCATGTGCGGGGCGGCCTGGAAGGCCACCACGGGGGCGATGCCGAGGCCGGAGGCCAGGGCGAAGGGGGCGTTGCCCACCAGGCCCATCAGGATCGTGGTGATCGCGGCGGAGAGCGCGACCGCCGTGGTGAGCTGGGGGATGGTCATCGTGGCGCCGGTCACGTCCTCGGCGCCGCTGAGGATGATGGGGATGAGCAGGATGATGTAGGCGACGGCCACGAACGTGGTGATGCCGCCGCGAACCTCCCTGGCGACCGTGGTCCCCCGGCCGGTGAGGTCGAAGAAGCGGTCGATCCGGGTCCGGGAGGTCCCGGAGGCGCCGGGCGCCCCGGGATCGTCGCCGGATGGCCGGGTCTGCAGCTGGGTCATGGTCGGGCCCTCCCAAGGGCGTAGTCGACCCACGGAGGGACCCCGGTGGCCGGACCGGGGTCGTCCGCATGGTTCGAGGGGGGTGCGGTTGTGGGGTCTCTCCCGTTCACCCACGGGGGATGGGGATGTCCTGTGAGCCTTCTCGCCTGCCGCGATCGTCACGGCGAGGATTCACAGGGCACCCCTCAAACTCCCAAGTCAGCATAAATCCTGACAAAGGGTGCGTTTTCGATAACGAGTGAGGGCTGCCCCTGTTGGTCAACTGCCTCCGGCGATGTGCTCCGGACGAACCGGCACTCGGGTGAGTGCGAGACCCGTGGCGTCGCGGATGGCCGCGACGATCGCGGGGGTGGAGGAGAGCGTGGGTGGCTCCCCGGCGCCGCGCAGCCCGTATGGGGCGCGCGGATCGGCGTTCTCCAGGATTTCCAGGCGCATCGGCGGCATGTCGAGGATGGTGGGGATCAGATAGTCGGTGAACGACGGGTTGCGCACCTTGCCGTCCGCGACCACGATCTCCTCCATCACCGCCAGGCCGAGGCCCTGGGCGGTGCCGCCGTGGATCTGCCCCTCCAGCGAGAGGCGGTTGAGGATCTTGCCGACGTCCTGGACGGCGGCCAGCTCCACGACCTTCACCAGGCCGAGCTCGACGTCGACGTCCACCACGGCCCGGTGGACGCACAGGGCGAGCTGGGTGTGCGAGTCTCCCCGGCCGGTCACGGGGTCCATGCCCGTGGTCGGCTCGTGGTGGTACTCGCGGGTCTCCTCGACGACGGCGTCGCCGAGGACGTCTTCGATGGTGGCGAGCACGCCCGCGCTCTCCGAGACGACCTTCCCGCCGGCCAGCGACAGGTCGTCGTAGGTACGGCCCAGCCTGGCGGCGGCCAGGGCGAACACGCCCTCCCGCACCGCCTGACAGGCCGTCATCACCGCGCCGCCGGTCATGTAGGACTGGCGCGAGGCGGAGCTGGAGCCGGCGTCGCCGACCTGGTTGTCGGCCGGGTGGATGACGACCCGGTCGACTCCAAGCTCGGTGCGGGCGATCTGGGCCTCCAGCGTCACCAGCCCCTGACCGACCTCGGCGGCGGCGGTGTGCACCAGCACGGTCGCCTCGCCGCCGATCACCTCCAGGCGGACCCGGGCGGTGGAGTAGTCGTCGAAGCCCTCGGAGAAGCAGATGTTCTTCAGGCCCACGCCGTACCCGACGCCGCGCCGTACCCCCTCGCCGTGGGTGGTCTGCGAGGCGCCGCCGGGCAGGTTGCGCAGGTCCGCGGGGTCCAGCGGGGGCGGCATGGGCAGCTCGCGGGCCTGCTGGAGCATCTCGGCCATCGGCAGCGGGGCCCAGACCACCTGGCCGGTGGCCAGCTCGCTGCCCTGGGAGGCGGCGTTGACCTGCCGGACGGTGACCGGGTCGAGCCCGCAGGCCGCGGCGAGCTTGTCCATCATCGACTCGTAGGCGAAGCACGCCTGCACCGCGCCGAAGCCGCGCATCGCGCCGCAGGGCGGGTTGTTGGTGTACACGCCGTAGGCGTCGATCTTGATGTTCGGGATCTCGTACGGTCCCACGCCCAGCGAGGCCGCGTTGCCGACCACGTTCATCGTCGCGGAGGTGTAGGCGCCGCCGTCCAGCAGGATCTCCACCTCGGCGTAGAGGATCTTCCCGTCCCTCGTGGCGCCGTACTCGTAGCGCATCTCGGCCGGGTGCCGGTGCACGTGGCCGAAGAACGACTCGTACCGGTTGTAGACGATCTTCACGGGCCGGCCGGTGCGCAGCGCGAGCATGGCCGCGTGGATCTGCATCGACAGGTCCTCGCGCCCGCCGAAGGCCCCGCCGACGCCCGAGAGCGTCATGCGGATCTTCTCCTCGGGCAGGCCCAGGCACGGGGCGATCTGCTTGAGGTCGTTGTGCATCCACTGGGTGGCCACGTACAGGTCCACCCCGCCGTCCTCGGCGGGTACGGCCAGGCCGGACTCCGGCCCGAGGAAGGCCTGGTCCTGGATGCCGACCCGGTACTCGCCCGAGACGACCACCTCGGCGCGGGCCTTGGCGGCCTCGACGTCGCCGACCCGGACCGGCTGGTGGCGGGCGAGGTTGCCGCGCGGCTGGACCTGCGGGTAGGTCGGGTCGAACGCGGCCCGGCGGGCGTCGGTGAGCGGCTCCAGGACCTCGTACTCGATCCGGATCTTCTCCATCGCCCGGCGCGCGGTCTCCGGGTGGTCGGCCGCGACCAGCGCGATCGGCTCGCCCTGGTGGCGCACCTCGTCGAAGGCCAGGACCGGCTGGTCCCAGGTGTGGTCCAGGCCGAAGTGCCTGCGGCCGGGGACGTCCTCGTGGGTGAGCACCGTCGCCACGCCGGGGTGGGCCAGCGCCTCGGAGACGTCGATCGAGACGATCTTCGCGCGGGGGTGCGGGCTGCGCAGCGTCGCGCCCCAGAGCATGCCGTCGATCCACAGGTCGGAGGAGTAGGCGAACTCGCCCTTGACCTTCAGCGTCCCGTCGGGGCGCAGCGGGCTGTCGCCCACTCCCCCGGTCCCGGGGGCCGCGATCTCACGCGGCGCGCGCACCGGCGCGGCGCCCCTGCTGCCCGTAAGCGTCACGAGTGAACCTCCTTGGCGGCGGTGAAGCCCTGCTCCTCGGCCAGGCGCAGCAGGCGGCGGTGGGCCTGACCTCCGGCGCGGCCGAGCGCGTCCTGGGAGACCGTGCGCAGCTCGTCGTCCTCGACGATCGTCTCCCCGCCCACCAGCAGGCGGGCCAGCGGCGGCTGGGCGGTGGCGAAGACCAGGGTGGCGACCGGGTCGGTGATCGCCGAGGCGAAGGCGCCGTCGGTCCGCCACAGGGCGATGTCGGCGAGCTTGCCGGGCTCCAGGGTGCCCAGCTCGGCCTCCCGGCCGAGGTTCCTCGCCCCGCCGAGGGTGGCCATCTCCAGGGCCTGTCGGGCGGTCAGCGCGGTGGGACCGTACTTCGCCCGCTGGAAGAGCATGGCCTGGCGCATCTCGCCGGAGAGCGTGGTCAGCTCCGAGGAGGCGTTGCCGTCCACGCCGAGGCCGACGATCGCGCCCCGGGCGAGCATCTCCGAGACCCGGGCGATGCCCGCGCCCAGGCGCCCGTTGGAGCTGGGGCAGTGCGCCGAGCCGGTGCCGGTCTGGGCGAAGACGTCGATGTCGGCGTCGCTGAGGTGGACGGCGTGGGCGAACCACACGTCCGGGCCGAGCCAGCCGAGCTTCTCCATGTAGTCGACCGGGCGCAGGCCCACCTGCTGAAGCAGGTGCTCCTCCTCGTCGAGCGTCTCGGCCAGGTGGGTGTGCAGGCGCACGCCCTTGGCCCGGGCCAGCTCGGCCGCCTCGACCATCAGCTCGGCGCTGACCGAGAACGGCGAGCACGGGCCGATCGCCACGCGCAGCTTCGAGGAGAAGGAGGGGTCGTGGTAGGTGTCCACGGCCTTGGCGCTCTCGGCGAGGATCTCCTCGTGCTTCTCCACCACCACGTCCGGCGGCAGGCCGCCCTTCGACTGCCCCCGGTCCATCGAGCCGCGCACCGGGTGGAAGCGGATGCCCACCTCGCGGGCGGCCTCGATCTCCGCGGCGAACAGGTCGCCGCGGCCGGAGGGGAAGACGTAGTGGTGGTCGGAGGAGGTGGTGCAGCCGGACAGGGCCAGGAAGCCCAGCCCCGCCCCGGCCGCGCCCCTGACGACCTCGGCGTCCATCGCCGCCCACACCTGGTAGAGCGCCACCAGCCACTCGAACAGCGTGGCGTCCTGGGCGAGCCCCTGGGAGGCCCACTGGTACAGGTGGTGGTGGGTGTTGACCAGGCCGGGGGTGGCCAGGCAGCCGGTGCCGTCGATCCGGGTGGCGCCCGGGATGGCCGGGGCAGGACCGGCCCCGAGCGCCACGATCTTGTCGCCCTCGACGTGGACGAACCCGGAGGGGATCTCCGGTCCGGCCACGGGGGCGAGGTAGGCGTTCTCGATCAGCACGGTCCTCACGACGCGGCCGCCTTGCGGGCCGCGGCGAGCCGTACCGCGTCGAGGATCTTCTCGTAGCCGGTGCACCGGCACAGGTTGCCCGCCAGGGCCTCGCGGATCTCGGCGTCCGAGGGCTGGGCGACCCGCTCGATCAGGTCGTGGGCCTGTACGACGAGGCCGGGGGTGCAGAAGCCGCACTGCACGGCGCCGCACTCCACGAACGCCTCCTGGACCGGGTCGAGCCGGTCGCCGTCGGCCAGGCCCTCGACGGTGCGGACCTCTCGGCCCTCGGCCTGCCCGGCCGCGACCAGGCAGGCGCAGACGGGGGTGCCGTCGAGATAGACGGTGCAGGAGCCGCACTCGCCCTGCTCGCAGGCGTTCTTGGAACCGGGCAGGCCCACGCGCTCACGCAGCACGTACAGCAGGCTCTCGCCCTCCCACACGTCGTCGGCCGTCTCCCGGCGGCCGTTCACGGTGAAGGTGACGCGCATCAGCCGGCCCTCCTTTCGAAGTGTCCGGACCGGAACTCGTTCCAGGCCCAGGTCAGGGTGCGGCGCGCCATCACGCCGATGGCGTGGCGGCGGTAGTCGGCGGTGCCGCGCACGTCGTCGATCGGGGAGGCCGCCTCCGCGGCCAGTTCCCCGAAGCGGGCCAGCAGCGCGGCGTCGAGCCGGGCCTCCCAGTCCAGCTCGGCGGCCAGGAACTCCTCGGCGGCCAGCGCCCGGCGGGGCGTCGGGGCGGCCGAGCCGATGCCGGTGCCGACCCGGCGCTCCTCAGGGTGCAGTGCGATCGCGAAGGAGCAGACCGCGATCACCATGGCGTTGCGGGTGCCGACCTTGGAGAAGTACTGCGGGCCGCCGGCCGGGCTCATCCAGAAGGCGCGGATCAGCTCGTCCGGCTCCAGCGCGCTGCGCTTGACGCCCAGGTAGAACTCGGCGGCCGGGATCATCCGCACCCCGCGGGCGGCGGACTCGACCTCGATGACCGCGTCCCCGGCCAGCAGCGGCGGGTGGCTGTCCCCGGCGGGCGAGGCCGCGCCGAGGTTGCCGCCCACGGTGCCCCGGTTGCGGATCTGGGGCGAGCCGACCGTGCGCGCGGCCTGCGCCAGGCCGGGCAGCCGGTTGCCCAGCTCGGTGATCAGCCGTACGTACGGCACGCCCGCGCCGACCCGCAGCCGGCCGTCCTCCTCACGGGTCCACTCGGCCAGTTCGGCGACCGGGTTCAGGTCCAGCAGCGCGGCCGGGCGGTGGACGTCGAAGTTGAGTTCCACCATCACGTCGGTGCCGCCCTGGATGGGCACCGCCTCCGGCCGGTCCGCCTTGGCGGCCAGCGCCTCCGCCCACGTGGTGGGCCGCAGGAAATCCATCGTGGTCACTCCCAGGCGAAAGCGGCGTCGGGGGCGTCGTCGGTGAGGACGGCGCCCTCGATCAGCCCGTAGGGTCGGTCGGCGGCGTAGAAGACCTCGTTGGGGTTGTCCATCCCGAACGGCTCCAGGTCGACCAGGAAGTGGTGCTTGTTCGGCATGGCCATGCGCACCTCGCAGATCTCCGGGCGCGCCTTCAGCACCCGCTCGCCCATGGCGTACAGGGTCTGCTGCAGGGAGAGGCTGTGGGTGTCGGCGAAGGCCTCCAGCAGGCCGCGCCGTACCTCGTCGTAGGACGCGCCGAAGTCGTGGGAGTCTCCGGAGTCGTGGGAGTCGCGGGAGGAGACGTCCGGGACGTGCCGCCACCGGGCGGAGACGGCGGTGGCCAGGATGCGGTCGGTGGTCGGCTTCAGGGTGGTGTACTCATCCTGGATGTAGCCGTGGAACTCCGAGCCGGTCGAGTTGAGCACCACCAGGTCCTTCAGGCCGGAGACCACGGTGGTGCGGCCGTCGCGGTCGTGGTGGACGACGCAGGTGCGGACCTCCCGGCCGGAGCGGACGAAGGAGTGCCGCCCGTCGCGCCCGCCGGAGACGGGGATGCGGTCCCAGAAGTACTCCTCGATCTCCACGCGGGCGTGGTGGATGGAGGGCTGGGAGGCCACGTAGTGCCGGGCCAGCAGGAGCGCGAAGTCCTCGATCTGGTCGATGCCGTGCTTCCTGGCGAAGGCGTAGGCGGTGTTCTTCTGCGTGTCCGTCGGCAGCACCGCGGCGTTGTCGCCGGTCAGGTGCACCTCCTCCATGTCGCCCGAGAGCGAGGAGCTGACGTTGATGTCCTTGAGGTGGTGGGTCGCGCCGTCCCTGACGACGCGGACCACGCGGGTCTCGGCCTTCCCGTAGCGGTTGGGCCCGAGAACGACGGTCATGTGCTAGCTCCCTCGATACGTCGAATAGGCGAACGGGCTGAGCAGCAACGGCACGTGGTAATGCTCATCCGGGTCGTCGATCGTGAAGGTGATGACCACCTCGGGGTAGAAGGCGGTCACCCCCCGCTCGGCGAAGTAGGAACCGGTGTCGAACACCAGCCGGTGGACGCCCGCCCCCGGCGACCAGCCCGAGAGCCGGCCGTCGGCGTCGGTGTGCCCTTCCACGACCACCGCTTCACCCTTGTCTCCTGATCCGCCGCGGGCCGGTCCGCTCTCCAGCCGTACGGCGACGCCCGCCGCGGGCCGGCCGAGCGCCGCGTCCAGAACGTGCGTGGACAGGCTCATGACTGGTCCCCCAGCAGCTTCGCCATGCGCAACCGGGTGATCTTGGCGAGCTCCGCGCGGACCACCTCGCGCTCGGTGTCCTCGTCGTTCTGCAGCCGCTCGCGCAGGCGGGCGAGCATCTCCCCGGCCGACAGACCGGTGGCGCAGATCAGGTAGACGTGTCCGAAGCGCTCCTCGTAGGCGAGGTTGCCCTCGGCGAGCCCGTCGAGCACGGCCCGCTCGGCCGCGTCCACACCGGACTGCTCCTGGCGGGACCAGGCCGACTCCCGGCCGGTCCCGCCGGCGCGCTCCCCGATGCGGGGGTGCGCCTCCAGCGCCTCCCGCACGTCGGACCAGGCCAGGCCGTTCACGGCGGCGTCGGCAGCCGCGGTCAGCTGGGCGAGGTCGCGGTAGGGGCGCAGCGCCGCCACGGTATGGGCGAAGGCCCGGGAGGCGCAGCACGTCAGCAGTTCGGCCTCGGCGTCGGCGGGGCCGAGCGCGTTGAAGCCGGCCAGCCTCGCAGCCGGTGCTGCGGAGTTCACGTTCGGCATGCCAGCAGTACACACACCGGCGCCCGGCACGGTCCAGCAGCAAGAACTCCGAACTGGGTCAGGGCTTCACCCCGGGTTTTCGTGTCATGCTCCAAGACACGGCCGTTCACGTGTCGGACACGTGTCGTCTCCGTATCGTGCCGATGTCGCCCCCCGACGCCCGGTTCTGCCGGCGCCGTGGCTGGGTTACCCTCACCGCCGAGGAACGGAGGCTCCGCATGCGACTGAGCACGCTGGTGGAGATGACCGAGCTGGGACTGTCACCGGTCACGGGCCACGACGAGCTGGACCGGACGATCCGCTGGGTCGTCACCACCGACCTGCTCGACCCCGGCCGCTATCTGAACGGCGGCGAGCTGGTGCTGACCGGGCTGGTCTGGCGGCAGAGCCCGGAGGACAGCGAGCGGTTCGTGCGCAGCCTGGTCAACGCCGGGGTGTCCGCGCTGGGCGCCGGCGACACGCGCTGGGGCGAGATCCCCGGCGATCTCGTCGAGGCCTGCCGGCGGCACCGGATGCCGCTGTTCCACGTGCCGCAGGAGATGTCGTTCGCCGAGGTCACCGAGCAGATCGTACGGCGGCTGTCGGCCGCCAGGGCCAACGACATGACGGCCGTGCTGGACCGGCACCGCCGGCTCGTGGCGGGCGCCACCGCGGGCGCGGGCCTGGACCCGGTGCTCCATCTGCTCGGCCACGACCTGGGCATGCCCTGCTGGGTGCTCACCCCGGCCGGGCGCGTGGTGGCGGGCTCGCACCCGCTGCCCGAGGGCGTGGCCCCGCTGCTGGCCCGCGGCTTCCTGACCGCCAAGCGCATGCCGTGCACGCTGCGCGACGTCGAACGCGGCGACGCCGGGCGATACTCGGTCTTCGCGGTGGACGAGCAGACGACCCCGCGGGTCGCCGACTGGTTCCTGGCCTTCCAGGGCGCCTTCGAGGACTGGCCGGAGGAACGGCGGGCGCTGGCCGGGGAACTCGTGGCGGTGGTCGCCCTGGAGCGCGCCCGGCTGGACGACCGGTTCAGCCCCGAGGGCCGCATCGCCCAAGAGCTGGTGCAGCTCGTCGTCTCCGACGGCAAGCCCAGCGACATCCTGCCCCGGCTCCAGGTCACCGGCCTGACCGCCCATCCGGACACCGCCCCGGGCGCCGCCGGGCGGGGCTTCGTGGCGGTGGCCGCGGCCGCGCGCGGGGCACTGCGCCCCGGCGAGCTGCGGGTCGTGGTCAGGGAGATCCTCAGCCGCTCGTGCGCGTCCCCGGTGGTGGGCGTGGCCGGGGAGGAGGTCATCGCGCTCATCCCCGCTCCGGAGTCCGACGTCACCGCCGAGGTGCGCGAGGCCGTGCGGGCGCTGGCGCCGGGGCTGGGCACCGGCGGGTTCACCGTGGGGGTCAGCGGGATCGCCTCGGTCGACGGGCTGCGCGGCGCGGTCGAGGAGGCCCGCTACGCCCGCCGGATGGCCGAGGGCCGCGCCGAGCCGGACGCGGTCGTCGGCCACGACGAGCTGGCCACCCACGTGCTGCTGCTGGCCTCGGTCCCCGACGACATCCGGCACATGTTCCGGGTCCGGCTGCTGGACCCGCTGCGCGGCTACGACCAGGAGCACCGGGCCGACCTGGTCCGCACGCTGGAGGCGTTCCTGCAGGTGTCGGGGTCGTGGACGAAGTGCGCGGAGATCCTGCACGTCCACGTCAACACGCTGCGCTACCGGATCCAGCGGATCCAGGACCTGACGGGCCGGGACCTGTCACGCCTGGAGGACCGCGTCGACTTCTTCCTCGCCCTGCGTCTCTACGGCGACGCCGCGCGCCGCGGCCCGGGGACTCCTTGATCCGGCTCCCGCCCTCGCTGAGTCGTTCTCGCTGGTTGTCGGCCGGTGGACCTAGAATCGGAGCATCATGACTTCTCCTCTCTCCCCCATCGGCGGACACGTCTCCGTCACCGGCGGCCTGGCCAAGGGCGGGCTGCGCTACGCCTCGGACATCGGCGCCGAGGTGATCCAGGTGTTCGTCACCAACCCTCGCGGCTGGGCGCTGGCCGTGGGTGACCCGATCCAGGACGAGCGGCTGCGCGAGTCGGGCATGCCGACCTTCGTGCACGCGCCGTACCTCGTCAACCTCGGCTCCCCCACCGTCGAGACGCTGGAGAAGTCGGTGGCCACCGTACGGCACAACCTGCTGCGCGGCACCGCCATCGGCGCCAAGGGCGTGGTGGTGCACACCGGGTCGGCCGTCAGCCAGACCCGCGAAGAGGCGTTGCGCCAGCTCCACGAGCACCTGCTCCCGCTGCTGGACGCGATCCCCGACGACGGCCCCGACCTGCTGCTGGAGCCGATGGCCGGGCAGGGTGGCATGCTCTGCGCGACGGTCCAGGACCTGGAGCCCTACCTGGAGGCTCTGGAGTGGCACCCGAAGGCCGGCATCTGCCTGGACACCTGCCACGCCTTCGCCGCCGGGCACGACCTGTCGACCCCCGAGGGCATCCAGGAGACCTTCGACGCCCTGCACGCGATCGCCCCCGGCCGCCTCAAGCTGATCCACGCCAACGACTCCAAGGACGTCTGCGACTCCAAGAAGGACCGGCACGAGAACATCGGTGCGGGCCACATCGGCGCCGAGGCCTTCGCCAACCTGATGCGCCACCCCGCGGCGGCGGGCATCCCCTTGTGCATCGAGACCCCGGGCGGCGCCGACAAGCACCGCGAGGACATCGAACTGCTGAAGAAACTCCGTGACTCCGGCTCCGACTCCGCGACTCCGCCTTATCCCGCAGCCCCGTGAGGAGGCGCCGGT
>NZ_BOOJ01000066.1 GCF_016863175.1 Paraplanobispora siamensis | reverse complement strand
AAACCGCCTGCGAACCAGCGACGCGCCAGCGTCGCCGTCAACACGGTGCGACGGGCGCCCGCTGCTCGTGATCCGGCCGCCCCCGTGTGGCCGGATCACGGTCCGGCCCGCGGCTGTCGCGGGCGTCCCGTCGCACCGGAGGCTGCCGGACCTCGTCCCCCCCGGGCTTCGAGGTCCGACAGCCGGGCGGTCGCGCAGCGTCCGCCCTGAGTCCCGGCACCAGTCCCTTGTGAGCCTCGCGGCTCCGGTCCCCCCTGGTGCGACGGGATGAGCTCTCCGATGCAGGAACACTATGGGGGCCCTTCACCTGGCGACTCGCCGTTTCCGCGGAGCGCGACTAGCGGCGTGTAGTTGTCGCCGTACGGAGAGTAGTGGCGCGACGAGCGGTCAGAAGCGTGCGACGAGCGGTCGGTTTGGGGAGCACCGGGTGCCTCTCAACCCCACACCCACTCATGAAATCCCCACCGGTCGCCGCGTTCACGTCACCGCGTCCGACGCGATCGCGCGGTCGCGGAACTGCCGGACGAGCTGCTCGCGCACCTGCCGGGTGTGGCGGCGGCTGACGGGCAGCGTCCGGGTGCCGACCCTGAGGGTCACCCGTCCTCCGTCGAAGTGCAGCTCGCTCACGTGCCGCGCCGAGACCAGCGTGCTGCGGTGCACGCGGATGAACCCCGCCTCGCCCCAGCGGCGCTCCAGCGCGGCCAGGGACATGCGGATGAGGTGGCTGCCCTCCTCGGTGTGCAGCCGCACGTAGTCGCCCTTGGCCTCGGCGAACCACACCGCCTGCTGGGAGACGAACCGGGTCCGCCCGCCGAGCTCGACGGGGATGAGGTCCTCCGGCTCCGGCTCGGCCGCGGTCACGGCCGGCGTCGCGGACTCCAGGCGGCGTACGGCCTCCGCCAGCCGGTCGGCCCGCACCGGCTTGAGCAGGTAGTCCACGGCCTCCAGCTCGAAGGCCTGGACCGCGCAGTCCTCGTGGGCGGTGACGAAGACCAGGCGGGGCGGGTTGGGGAAGCCGCCGACGAGCCGGGCCAGGTCCAGCCCGTCCAGGCCGGGCATCCGGATGTCGAGGAAGACGCCGTCGAGCCGCTCCCCCGCGCCGATCATGCCGACCATGTCGTGGAGCGCGGTGACGCCGTCGGCGGCGGTGAAAACTCGTTCGATGCGCGGGTCGCCCCGCAGGAGGTAGGCCAGTTCTTCCAGTGCGGGGATCTCGTCGTCGACGGCCAGAACGCGCAGCATGCACCCCACGCTGCCGCCTGCGGCCCGGCCGCCGCAAGCCGTACGTCAACTATTGGTAAACAATTAACTACAAAGAGCTATTGCCGGGGCGCGCCTTCGGCACCCGCAGCCGGACCCGCGTTCCGGATCCCAGGGCGGTCTCCACGACCAGGCCGTAGTCCTCGCCGTAGATCTGCCGCAGCCGCAGGTCCACGTTGGCCAGCCCGATCCCGCCCTCACCCCGTCCCTGGCGCAGCTCGTCGTCCAGCAGCGTCCGGGCGTGCGCCGGGTCCATCCCGAGGCCGTCGTCCTCGACGCTGATGTGCGCCTCGGGGCCGGCGTCCTCGATCAGCACCCGGACCTCGCCCGAGCCGCCGTTGTGCACCAGGCCGTGCTTGATGGCGTTCTCCACCAGCGGCTGCAGGCACAGGAAGGGCACCGGCACGGCCAGGGCCTCGGGCGCGACCCGGACGGTGAAGCGGAGCCGGTCGCCGAACCTGGCGCGCTCCAGCAGCAGGTAGCGGTCCACGCAGTGCAGCTCGTCGGCCAGCGTGGTGAAGTCGCGGGCCCGGCGCAGCGCGTAGCGGGTGAAGTCGGCGAAGTCCACCAGCAGCTCGCGGGCCCGCTCGGGGTCGGTGCGGACGAAGGAGGCGATGGTGGTCAGCGAGTTGTAGACGAAGTGGGGCGAGATCTGCGCGCGCAGCGCCCGCATCTCCGCCTCCACGGCCCGCCGCCGGGAGGAGTCGAGCTCGGCGAGCTCCAGCTGGCCGGAGACCCAGCGGCCGACCTCGGTGACGGTCCGCACCAGGGCCGCGCTGACCTCGGCGTCGTAGGCGGCCAGCGCGCCGATCACCCGCCCGTCCACCTCGAGCGGGGCGATCACCGCGCCCCGGATCGGGCAGTCCGGCCGCCCGCAGGTGAGCGACTCCCCCGTCACCACCTGCGGCCGGCCCGAGGCCAGGGCGGTCCTGGCGTGCTCGGCGGCCTGGCCGGTGTGGCACTCCAGCGCGCCGTCCCAGGCGAGCAGGCCGTCGGCGCCGGTCAGCGCGACGGCTCCGGTGCCCAGCAGCGTCCTCAGGTGGCGTACGGCCTCGCCCGCCGACTCCCGGCTCAGCCCGGCCCGCAACGACGGGGCCGCCATCGCCGCGACGTGCAGGGTGGCGAAGGTCGCCTCGTCCTGCCAGCCGGCGGGGTGGCAGGGGAAGTCCCCCCTGCGGCGGGGCAGGACGAATCCGAGGAGGGCGCAGGTCAGGCAGAGCAGCGCCCAGCCGCTGGTCGACATGCGGGCAACCGTAGCCAACCCGCCCGGAGGATCAGGGGGAAACACCGATCACGGTGGACCTTCGCCCGGTTCCTCCTGATAGGAGTAGCGCTGCTCCTTCCAGGGGTCGGCGATGTTGTGGTAGCCGCGCTCCTCCCAGAAGCCGCGCCGGTCCTCCACCATGTACTCCACCGCGCGCACCCACTTGACGCTCTTCCACGCGTACAGGTGGGGGACGATCGCCCGGACGGGGAAGCCGCGCTCCGGCGTGATGGGCTTGCCCTCCAGCTCCATCGCGAACAGGGTCTGGTCGCGGGCGAAGTCGCTCATCCTGATGTTGGCGCTGTAGCCGTACTCGGCCCAGAGCATCACGTGCCGGACCTCCGGCGCCGGCGGGGCCAGCTCCATCAGCGTGGCCGCGGAGACGCCGCTCCACTCGTTGCCCATGACCGAGAACTTGGTGACGCAGTGGAAGTCGGCCACGACCGTCGTGCGGGGCAGCTCGGAGAAGCGTTCCCAGGAAAACCGGTACTGCTCACCCGAGGCCGTCGCCCCCATGACGTGGAACTCCCAGGTCGCCGGGCGGAAGGTCGGCACCCGTCCGTAGTGGATCACCGGCTGCCCCCGGGGGACGTACTGCCCCGGGGGCAGGCGAGTCTCCTCCAGCGGGGTTTCGGACTGATCCACCCTCACTCCTCACGCTGTTTCCCGATGGCACGGGGCAATCCTGCCATCGCGGGTTTCCCGCCGGACGGGCGGCCACCGGCTAACGGGGGCGTACCGGCGTTCCGGGTGGGTGCGCTAGCATTGCCCGCGATGCGTACTGCGTTCTGGTTTTGGTATGGCGACGGACCCGTGAGTCGGACCGTTCGCCTCCAGATGCTGCGCTGACAGCCTGGCGAACGAACGAAGGCCCCGGGTCCGGATATCGGACCCGGGGCCTTCGTCGTTCTCCCGATCATCTGAGGAGAGAAATGGTCATCATCATGGCCCCCGAGGCCACCGCGGCGGACATCGAAGCGATCGTGGAGGTCATCTCCGCGGCGGGCGGCAGCGCCTTCGTCAGCCGGGGTGTGAGCCGTACGATCATCGGCCTGGTCGGCGACGTCGCCCAGTTCAGTTCGCTGGACCTGCGCGGCATGCGCGGCGTGGCCGACGTGATGAGGGTGACGGCGCCCTACAAGCTGGTGAGCCGGGACAACCACCCCGAGCGCTCGACGGTGAGCGTCGGCGGTGTGCCGATCGGCCCCGGCACGGTGACGCTGATCGCCGGCCCGTGCGCGGTGGAGACCCCGCAGCAGACCCTGGAGGCGGCCCAGATGGCCAAGGCCGCCGGGGCCACCCTGTTGCGCGGCGGCGCCTACAAGCCCCGCACCTCCCCCTACGCCTTCCAGGGCCTGGGCGAGGCGGGCCTGCGCATCCTCGCCGACGTGCGCGCCGAGACCGGGCTGCCGATCGTGACCGAGGTCGTGGACGCCCACGACGTCGAGCTGGTGGCCTCCTACGCCGACATGCTGCAGGTCGGCACCCGCAACGCGCAGAACTTCGCGCTGCTGCAGGCCGTCGGCGGGATCGGCAAGCCGGTCATGCTCAAGCGCGGCATGAGCGCCACCATCGAGGAGTGGCTGATGGCCGCCGAGTACATCGCCCAGCGCGGCAACCTGGACATCGTGCTGTGCGAGCGCGGCATCCGCACCTTCGAGACCGCCACCCGCAACACCCTGGACGTCTCGGCCGTGCCGGTGGCCCAGCGCCTGTCCCACCTGCCGGTCATCGTCGACCCGTCCCACTCCGGCGGCCGCCGCGACCTGGTCCTGCCGCTCACCCGCGCCGCCATCGCCGCGGGCGCCGACGGTGTGATCATCGATGTGCACCCCCACCCCGAGCAGGCGCTGTGCGACGGCCCCCAGGCCCTGGTGGACGGCGACCTGCGCGAGCTGTCCCGGGTGATGCGCCAGTTCCCCCCGCTGCTGGGCAAGACCCTCGCCGGCGACGTCCTGACCGTGGCCTGATCCCGGCCCGTTCCCCGATCACGCGATGACCGCCACGAGCATCCCCGAGCCGGGTACGGCCACGGCCACAAGCCGCCGGCCGTACCCGCCCGTGAGCCGTACTCATGAGTAACTGAGTATCCGCGCTCATGCGCCGGGGCGGGCCGGTCCCGGATCGTGGTCCCATGACGAAAGCGATCCAGCCCAAGAACACCCAGGCGTTCTACATCCAGTCGATCCTGTCCTTCGGGATCTCGGTCTCGGCGGTCACCATCGGCCTGATCTATCTGCCGGTCGACAGGTGGGTGCGCGGCTTCCTGGTCATCGGGGTGCTGTACGTCATCACCTCGACCTTCACCCTGGCCAAGTGCGTGCGCGACCGCCAGGAGTTCTCCGAGGTCGCCAGCCGAGTCGACCAGGCACGTCTGGACAAGCTCCTGGCCGAGCACGACCCCTTCAAAGTCGACTGAGCGCCTTCGGGCGGCAGGGGGTACGGACCGCCGCAGAACGCTTCAAGCTTTGGCAAAGCCCTTCAGAGTTGAATTAATCCCACCCAGCAGGGAATTCCGGGACTAGGGGGTCTATCCGGGGGGTGGGGTGATGGCCAATGTCCTGGTCGTGGAGGACGACTCCGACATCCAGTTTATGATCAGCTTCCTGCTCAAGAAGGCGGGGCACGAGGTACGGACGGCCGACGACGGTCACATGGCGTTGGAGAAGTGGGCCGAAGGGCGGCCGGACCTGGTCATCCTCGACTGGATGATGCCGGGGCTCACCGGTCCCGAGGTGTGCGCGCGGATCCGCGGGATGCCGGGCGGGCAGGACGTGGCCGTGCTCATGTTGACCGCCAAGTCGGAGAAGGACGACGTGACGGAGGCCTTCGCCGCCGGCGTCGACGACTACATGACCAAGCCGTTCAGCCCCCGTGAGCTTCCCGACCGCGTCGAGGCCCTGCTGGCCCGGGTGGCGCAGAGCCGCCTGTGACGGACCGGGGCGCGCGGAGGCGTGTCTAAGAGGCGCACGGCGGGGAACACGGAAGAGGCCTCAGAGGGGATCACGGAAAGAGGCAAGGCCCCGGTTCCACGGATTCCGTGGAACCGGGGCCTGCGCCCGAAGATGGATCCTGCCGCCTCCTGCGCCGGGTGTCAGAAGCGGAAGCGGGTCACCAGACCGCTCAGCTCACCCGACATCCGCGCCAGCGACGCGGTCGCCTCCTGCGCCTGGGCGATGGCCTGCGCGGTGGACTGCGCGGCGTCGGCCACCCCGGTGATGTTGACCGCGATCTCCTCCGACGAGCTGGCCGCCTCGGTCACGTTGCGGTTCATCTCCCCGGTGGTGGCGCTCTGCTCCTCCACCGCGCTGGCGATGGCGGTCTGGTAGTCGTTGATCTTCTCGATCACCCCGGCGATCTCCCCGATCGCGGCCACCGCCGCGTCCGTGCCGGCCTGGATGGCCTCCACCCGCCGGGCGATGTCCTCGGTGGCCTTGGCGGTCTCCTGGGCCAGGTCCTTGACCTCCCCGGCCACCACGGCGAAGCCCTTGCCGGCGTCCCCGGCCCGCGCCGCCTCGATGGTGGCGTTCAGCGCCAGCAGGTTGGTCTGCTCGGCGATCGAGGTGATGGTCTTGACCACCTGACCGATCTCCCGGGAGGACTCGCCCAGCGTGGCGATGGAGGCGTTGGTGGCCTCGGCCACGTGCACCGCCTGGGCGGCCACCTTGGCCGCCTCGGCGGCGCCTGCGGAGATCTCCGCGATCGAGGCGCCCATCTGCTCGGAGCCGGCCGCCACGGTCTGCACGTTGGAGGAGACCTGCTCGGCCGCGGCCGAGACCACCCCGGCCTGCGCCGAGGTCTCCTCCGCGCCCGCGGCGATCTGGGTGGAGACCGTCGAGACCTGCTGGGCGGTGGCCGACACCCCGGAGGCGGCGGCGTCGATGGTGCCCACCAGCTCGCGCAGGTTGCCCACGGCCGCGTCCAGCGCCGCTCCGGTGCGGCCGACCTCGTCGGCCGAGGCCAGGTTCGCGGCGCGGGTCAGGTCGCCGTCCTTCAGGCCCTCGGCCACCGTCTGCACCCGGCGCAGCCCGCCGACGATGCCGCGGGAGGCGGCCACTCCCAGGCCCAGCGCGGCCACCATGCCCACGGCCAAGGCGACGATCATCCTGGTGCGGTTGCTCTCGTAGACGCGGGCGGCGGCGTCCGCCTCGGCGGCGGCGGCATGCTTCTCCGAGTCGATCACGGCCCCCAGCGCGGCGAACATCCGTTCGATGGCGGGGTTGGCCTTCTCGTCACGCGCCGCGGCCCAGCCGGCCATGTCATCGGCCTGGCTGGCGGGGACCAGCTCGCTGTCGCGCACCGCGACGTAGGCGTCCAGCGCCTGCTCGAAGTCCCGCACGGCGACAGTCTGCTCAGCGGTGGGGTTGCGGCCGGCGTACTCGGCCACGGCCTTGCGCAGCTGGCTTTCGGTGTCCTTGATCGCGGCCTCGTAGTTGGCCTTGTCCGACGCCTCCACCGAGACGGCGTGGTTGGCGGTGTCCAGGCGCAGCTGGATGGTCAGCCGGCGCATCTTGGTCGCGCTCTCCAGCCCGATGAAGTTGTCGGTGTACATCGCCTGGGCGTTGTCGTTGGACGAACTCAGCGCGGTGATGCCGAGCACGCCGACCAGACCGCCCATCAGGACGGCGACGACGACGGAGGCGAGGATCTTCGTGCCGACTCCGCGGTCGCGGACGGCGGACATGAACGTGCGGGGTGCGCGTTGTGATGCTGCGGGCGTGCTCATGGCGGTTCTCATCTCATCTTCATCTGCGGTTGCGCCGGATCCATCGGCGAGGAGATGAGATCACTAAGGGGACCAAAGTCCCCTCCCGGTATGGCGTACGCCCTCTTTCGCGGGTCCCCGGTCAGCCCTCCAGCTTGTACTCCTGCAGGGAGTCGGCGAGCTGGACCGCGAGCTCCTCGGCGTCGAGGCGCTTCTCGATCTGCTTCAGATCGGCGATCTTGGCGGCGGTCTCCGCACGGCGGGGGGCCAGCAGGGTGCAGCAGTCCTCGTCGGGGAGCTCGGAGATCGCCAGCGTGCCGATCCTGCGGGCGGTGGCCATGATCTCGGTCTTGTCGAGACCGATGAGCGGGCGCAGGATCGGCAGGTCGACCGCGTCGTCCTGGGCGGTGATGTTCTGCAGGGTCTGGGAGGAGACCTGGCCCAGGGAGTCGCCGGTCACCAGCGCGCCGGCGCGCAGCCGGTGGGCGACCTCCTCGGCGGTCTTCAGCATCAGGCGGCGCTGCGCGATGACGGCCAGGCGGTCCTGGCCGGAGGCCTTGATGGACTGCTGCGCCTTGCCGAACGGGACGACCCACAGACGGGACCCACCCTGGAACCTGTCCAGCGCCCGCACCAGCGCGTAGGCCTTGTAGATGGACTCCGAGGTGGTGAACGGGATCCCGGAGAAGTGCAGGAAGTCCACGCGCAGGCCGCGGCGCATCATCCGGTAGGCGGCCACCGGCGAGTCGATGCCGCCCGACATCAGGACCAGGCCGCGGCCGCTGGTGCCGACCGGCAGGCCGCCCTGGCCGGGCAGGCCGCCGGTGTAGACGAAGACCTCGTCGCGGTCCACCTCGATGGAGACCACCAGCTCGGGGTTCTTCAGGTCGACCGGCAGGCCGTAGATGTCGTTGAGCTCGCCGCCGACCGTGCGGTCGATCTGCATGGAGGTCAGGGGGAAGCGCTTGTCGCGGCGGCGCGAGCGCACGGCGAAGGAGACGCCGCGCCTGACGTCCTCGCGGTCGGCCAGCAGCTCGATGGCGGCCTTGGTGACGGCGCCCGGGTCCTTGGCCACCCGCCAGGCCCGGTGGACCCAGACCAGTCCGGGAACGTAGGTGATCCGCTCGGCGACCGCGTCGGCGACCTCCGCACTGGTCCCCTCGGGCAGGAAGACCGCGATGACGCCGTGACGCTGGCGCAGGTCGACCTTGAAGGGGAACTCCTTCAGGGCCGCACGGATGTTGGCCTGCAGCCGCCGTTCGAAGACCTCGCGGTTGTTTCCCTTGAGGACGACCTCGCCCAGCTTGAGCAGAACGCAGGGCTCGCCCAGGGCGGACATGGTCATGGTGGAACCTCCGGTGGAACAGGCGGGGGACGGGGAACGTACCGCTGGAGTCAGTGTCTCGCGGAACCGCTATCTGGCAACGCCGCGTCCCGGTCACTTTAGTCCTGCCTACGACTCGTCGAGTCCTTGCTCGATGGCGTAGCGCACCAGTTCGACGCGGTTGTGGAGCTGGAGCTTGTTCAGCGTGTTCTGCACGTGGTTCTGGACGGTCCGGTGCGAGAGCACCAGCCGCTCGGCGATCTGCTTGTAGGACAGACCCTTGGCGACCAGCCGGAGCACCTCGGTCTCCCGCTCGGTCAGACTCGGGCCCTGCGCCGGGGCGGGTTGGGCGGCCAGCCGACGGTACTCCCCCAGCACGAGGCCGGCCAGCCCGGGGGTGAACACCGCGTCGCCCTCGGCGGTGCGGCGCACGGCCTCCAGGAAGTCCTCCTTGCTCGCCGACTTCAGCAGGTATCCGGCAGCACCGGCCTTGACCGCCTCCAGCACGTCGTCCTGCTCGCCGCTGGCCGACAGCACCAGCACCCGGGGCGGCGGATCCGCCGCGGCCAGGCCCCTGGCCACCTCCACCCCGGACAGGTCGGGCAGTTGCAGGTCCAGTACGACGATCTCGGGCCGTACGGCCGCGGCCACGCGCAGCGCCTGGGCGCCCTCGCCGACCGCGGCCACCACCTCGTATCCGGCCTCGGCCAGGTCCCTGGCCACCCCGTCCCGCCACATCGGGTGGTCGTCCACCACCATCACGCGCATCCGACCAGCTTAGGACGACGACCCCCGGCCCCGGCGATCACCTGGGAGAGCGGCTTCTAGCACGGCTGCGGGACGGACATCTCGATCTCGGTGCCCCTGCCGGGAGCGGAGACGACCGTGACCGTCCCGCCCAGATCCTCCACCCGCCCGCGGATCGACTGGGCCATGCCCAGCCGCCCGGTGGCGGCGGCCTGCTCCAGGCGGCCCTCGGGGATGCCCGGCCCCTCGTCGCGGACGGTCACGGTGACGATCCCGTCGTCGCTCTCGGCGAACACCCACGCGGGGGCCCGCTCCCCGCAGTGCCGGGCGACGTTGTCCAGGGCGGCCCCGACGGCCGCGGCCAGCTCCGCGGCCACGGCGGCCGGCAGGGTCAGCGGGGTGCCGGGGACCGAGACCGTGACCGAGCCGGAGCCGTACCGCTGCAGCAGGACGCGCAGGTCCGCCGAGCCCTCCGCGGGCGTGCCGGGCCGGAGGCTGACCAGCTCGCGCAGCGCGGCCTCCTGCTCCCCGGCCAGCCGGCCCAGCTCCGCCGCCTCGCCGCCGACCTCCTGCCCGCGCCGCTGCACCAGGGCCAGCACCTGCAGCACCGAGTCGTGGATGCCCCGCGCGAGCCGCTCGCGCTCCCGGCCGGCGGCCTCCAGCTCGATCGCCTCCTGCATGCGCGCCTCGGCCTTCCTGGCCAGGCGGGCGACGTGCCCGACCAGCACGCCCGCCAGGAACAGCAGCACGGTCCCGTTGATCGGCAGCTTCTCGAACTCCATGCCGCCCGCCCCGCGCGTCCACAGGTCGGCCAGCGACACGATGGCGGCCGCCACCGCTCCCGCCCGGCGCCCGCCGTACACCCCCCAGGCCAGCACCGCGCCGCCCATCCAGGTGGCGGTGATCGGCAGGCTGTCCTCCTGGTAGCCCCCCTGCACCGCGGGGGTGGCGAGCAGGCACCCCACGGTGACGAGCATGTCGGCGGCCAGCAGCGGCCGGCCCCTGAACTCCTCGATGGAGTAGGCGAAGACGGTGGCGACGGTCCACAGGGCCATGACGCCGAGCACCAGCCAGCCGACCGCCGGGTCGGCGTAGCCCCCGGCGCGGAGGAACACCACCAGCGCGTACGCGAGGGAGGCGGCGCGGAAGACCGCGACGGTCCGCCAGAACGAGCCCTCTACTGCCGTCACCACTCGACCCTACCGGCCCTGTCACCGGCCGCACGCTGCGACGACGCGGCCGCGCGGGCCGCCGGGGCGTCCCCCGCCCTCCGGCGGGAGATCGTACGGCTTGCGCCTCCGTGGGCCGCCTGATCGAGGCGCAAGCCGTACTTGGAGGGGATGCCGGGCGGTGAACCGCCTTGCGCACGCGAGGTTAGGACGGACCGCTTGCAAACGGCTTGCACGCCGGGACGGGCCGGAACGAGCCGGGCCGGGCCGCCGGAGAGGCGGTCCCGGCCCGGTGCGGGCGGTAGGCGACGGCCGTCAGCCGTCAGCCGTCAGCCGTCAGCCGTCAGCCGAAGAAGACCTCCGCCTCCGCGTAGCGGCTGACCGGCACGGTCTTCAGCTCGCTGGTCGCCTCGTCCAGGCCGACCGGGACGATCTCGGTGCCCCGCAGGGCGACCATCGTGCCGAACTCGCCCTCGTGCACCGCGTCGATGGCCCGCAGGCCGAAGCGGGTGGCGAGGACCCGGTCGAAGGCGGTGGGCGTGCCGCCGCGCTGGATGTGGCCGAGCACGGTGGTGCGGGCCTCCTTGCCGATCCGCTTCTCGATCTCCTTGGCGAGCGTCTCGCCGATGCCGCCCAGCCGGACGTGGCCGAAGGCGTCGAGCTCCCCGTCCTGCAGGGCCATCTGGCCCTCGATCGGGTGGGCGCCCTCGGCGACCACGATGATCGGCGCGTAGCGGGTCTTGAAGCGGGACTCGACGTAGGCGCAGACCCGGTCGATGTCGAAGGGCTTCTCCGGGATGAGGATGACGTTGGCGCCCGCCGCCATGCCCGCGTGCAGCGCGATCCAGCCCGCGTGACGGCCCATGACCTCGCAGATCAGCGCGCGGTGGTGGGACTCGGCGGTGGTGTGCAGCCGGTCGATCGCCTCCATGGCGATGTTGACGGCGGTGTCGAATCCGAAGGTGTAGTCGGTGGCGTTGAGGTCGTTGTCGATCGTCTTGGGCACCCCGACGACCTTCACGTCCTTGTCGAAGAGCTGCTTGGCGACACCGAGGGTGTCCTCGCCGCCGATCGCGATGAGGGCGTCGACCCCCATGGAGGCGAGGTTGTCCTTGATCTTCTCGACGCCGCCCTCAATCTTGATCGGGTTGGTCCGCGACGAGCCCAGGATCGTGCCGCCGCGCGGCAGGATCCCCCTGACGGCCTGGATGTCCAGCGGCATGGTCTCGCCCTCGAGCGGGCCACGCCAGCCGTCGCGGAATCCGACGAACTCATGTCCATATACGCCCACACCCTTGCGCACGACGGCGCGGATAACGGCGTTCAGGCCGGGGCAGTCGCCGCCCCCGGTCAACACTCCAATACGCATGGCATCCTCCGGTGGTGGTTCCGAGGCGAGACGGCCAGACTAAGTGGGGTGAAGCGGCCGGCGGTGGATTTCGCCGCCGACGTTCGCATTCTGCCTTCCCCACAGGCCAATGGTCTAGACCAAATGAAGAGGAGTGCTCGCATGCCGGTTCTCGCGATCGACGCCGGTACCACCGGAGTCACCGCGCTCATCGTGAACGAGGACGGACGGATCGACGGGCGCGGATACCGGGAGTTCGCCCAGCACTTCCCCGAGCCCAGCTGGGTGGAGCACGTCCCCGAGGAGATCTGGCAGGCGACGCTGGCCGCCTGCCGGATCGCACTGGACCGGTCGGGCACCACTCCATCCTGCGTCGGCATCACCAACCAGCGCGAGACGGCCGTGGTCTGGGAGGCCCGCACCCTCGCCGCGCCCCGGCCCGCGATCGTCTGGCAGGACCGCCGTACCGCCGGCGTCTGCGCGCGCCTGCGCGAGGCGGGCCACGAACCGCGGGTCGCCGAGCTGACCGGCCTGCGGCTGGATCCCTACTTCACCGGCAGCAAGTTCACCTGGATGGCCGAGAACGACCCCCGCTCCTGGGAGGAGGTGACCGGGGGCCGGGCGGTCGTCGGCACCGTGGACTCCTATCTGGTGGCCCGGATGACCGGGGGCGCCCGGCACGTCACCGACCCCTCCAACGCCTCCCGCACGCTCCTGTACGACCTGGAGGCGGGCGGCTGGTCGGCGGAGCTGTGCGAGCTGTTCGGCGTTCCGGAGAACGCGCTGCCGGAGATCGTGCCGAACCACGGCGAGATCGGCCGGACCGACCCCGAGGCCTTCCTCGGCCTGGACCTGCCGATCAGCGGCATGGCCGGAGACCAGCAGGCCGCGCTTTTCGGGCAGACCTGTTTCGCCCCGGGCGATGTGAAATGCACCTACGGGACAGGATCCTTCATCCTGATCAACACCGGCAACGAGATCGTCAGGTCGGAGGCGGGGCTGCTGACCACGGTGGCCTGGCAGACGCCGTCAGGAGAGATCACCTACGCCCTGGAGGGCTCGATCTTCGTCACCGGGGCCGCCGTGCAGTGGCTGCGCGACGGGCTCGGGCTGATCGACACCGCGCCCGAGTCCGAGGCGCTGGCGCGCACGGTCCCCGACAGCGGCGGCGTGGTGTTCGTCCCCGCCCTGACCGGCCTCGGCGCGCCGCACTGGGACCCCGACGCCCGCGGCACCATCTTCGGCATCACCCGGGGCACCACCCGGGGCCACCTGGCCCGGGCGACCCTGGAGGCGATCGCGTTCGAGGTGCGGGACGTCGTGGAGGTCATGACGGGCGCCGCGGGCCTGAAGATGCCCGCGCTGAAGGCCGACGGCGGCGCGAGCGGCAACGACCTGCTCATGCAGTTCCAGGCCGACCAGCTCGGCACCCCGGTCGAGCGCCCGGCGATCCAGGAGACCACCGCGCTGGGAGCGGCCTTCCTGGCCGGGCTCGGCTCCGGGCTGTGGTCCTCCCCCGGCGAGCTGCGCGCCACCTGGAACCTGCAGCGGCGCTTCGACCCCGGTCAGCGCGACGACGCCGCCTACGCGCGCTGGCTCAAGGCCGTCGACCGCTCCCGCTCCTGGGCCTGAGCCCCGCGGCCGCACCGGGCCCCGCCCCCTCGTGAGCGCGGGGCCCGTACGGCGGGGCTCAGCGCAGCGGCAGCACGCACGAGGGCGTGCCGACGGAGATCCTCCCGGTGGGGGCCTGCGGGATCCCGTCCTCCAGCGGCAGGACGGCGACGCCCGCGGAGTTCTGGTTGGCGACGTGCATGCGCCCGCCGGTGATCGCGAAGTGGCGCGGCCAGGCGCCCCCGCAGGGAACCTCGGCGAGCCTGTCCAGGCCGGGCGCCGAGAGCACCGCGATGGTGTCGGGGCCCCGGTTGGCGACGTAGACGCGGCCGTCGTGCGCCTCCAGGTGCGAGGGGTGGTTCTCACCCTGCTCACCGCTGGCGGCGGTGACCGCGACCTCGCGCCAGCCGGCGTCGTAGGCGCGGACCGTGCCGTCCAGTTCCCCGGCCACGTACCAGTGCCCGCCGTGCCAGGCCATGTGCCGGGGCCCCATGCCGGCGGCCAGCCGTACCGGGCCGTCGGGATGCTCACTCACCCGGTCCCCCTCGGCCAGGAAGCGGCGGACCTCGTCGGTTCCCAGGTCGGTGACGTACAGCACGCCGTCCTCGCCGAAGGTCGCCTGGTGGGCGTGGGCGCCCTCACGGTGGGGGAAGGCCTGCACGGTGGTGAGCAGTCCGGCGTCGTCGATGCCGTGCACGCTCACCGTGCCGTCACCGTAGTTGGCCACGGCCAGCAGCGTCCCGGCCGGGTTCACCGCCAGATGGCACGGGGAGGAACCCTCGCTGGAGCGCCGGGCGAGCAGTTCCAGGCCGTCGTCCGCGCCCCGGGCGAAGACGCCCACCGTGCCCTGCTCGCTCTCCCCCACCGCGTACAGCACCGGCAGGCGGGGGTGGACGGCCAGGAAGGACGGCCCGGGGGCCGCCGTCTCGGCGAGCGTCCTGCCGCTCTCCAGGTCGGCAAGGGAGATGCCGGGGCCGGAGCCACCGGTGTCCGGGGTGTATCCACCGATATACGCAGTCTCAAGCATCATGCTCCCATCGCCATAGTTATCGGATTTATCAGCCAGTCTGCGAAGGTAGCGCAGCCCTCCCCCGGCGGGACCTCTCTACCACCGGGTAATGTGCCCTCTCGTCGCGATTAATCCTTGACCGAGTCAAATAAATCGTTGATAGTGTCAAGCATGGACGATCACGTGGCGGAGGTCCGCGCCTTCAACCGCTTCTACACCGAGGTCATCGGCGTGCTCGATCAGGGCATGCTCGGCACCCCCTACTCCCTGACCGAGGCGAGGGTCCTGTTCGAGCTGGACCGGCAGGGCCGGATGGAGGCCGGTGAGCTGCGGCGGCTGCTCGGGCTCGACGCCGGATACCTCAGCCGGATCCTCAGCCGTTTCACCGCCGACGGGCTGGTGGCCCGCGAGCGGTCGGCCGCCGACGCGCGGCGGCAGGTGATCGTGCTCACCGAGGCGGGCCGGGCCACCTTCAAGGCCATCGACGAGCGCTCGGCGCAGGATGTGCGCGCCCTGCTCGACGGGCTCGCCGGGGAGGACCGGCGGCGGCTGATCGCGAGCATGGCGACGATCGAGGAGATCCTCGGCCGGGCCCCGCGGCGGGAGCCGTACGTCATCAGGCCGCCGCGGCCCGGCGACCTGGGCTGGGTGGTGCACCGCCACGGCGTCCTCTACAGCGCCGAGTACGGCTGGGGCCAGGACTTCGAGGCCCTGGTGGCCAGGATCGTCGCCGACTACGTCGACAAGCACGACCCCCGGCGGGAGGCCGGGTGGATCGCGGAGGTGGACGGCGAGCGGGCCGGATGCGTGTTCTGCGTGCGCAAGGACGACGAGACGGCCCAGCTCCGCATGCTCCTGGTCGAGCCCTCGGCCCGCGGCATGGGGATCGGCGCGCGCCTGGTGGACGAGTGCCTGCGCTTCGCCCGGGAGGCCGGCTACCGGCGGATCATGTTGTGGACCAGGGACGTGCTGGTCAGCGCCCGGCGGATCTACCAGACGGCGGGCTTCGAACTGCTGCAGGAGGAGCCGGGCGAGGGCTTCACCGAGCAGATCTGGGCCCGCGACCTGTGATCCACCGGGGCGCCGCGGGTCACCGCTGGGCCTGCATCATCCAGTGGTGCTTCTCGACGTCCTGGGTGACGGCGATGAGGATGTCCTGCGAGGCGGGGTCGGCCTCGCCGGTGGCCTCGACGCGCTCGCGCATCCTGCGCCCGATCGACTCCAGGATGTCCGTCATCGCGGCGACGACCTTGGCCGTCTCCAGATAGCCGGACTCGACCTGGGGGACCTTGCTGGAGGCCGCGACGGTGGCGGCGCGGCCGTCGGGGGTGACGCCGAGCGCGACCGCCCGCTCGGCGACGGTGTCGGCGTGGGTCCGGGCGACGGCGACGATCTCGTCCAGCTGGAGGTGGATCTGGCGGAAGTTTGGGCCGATCACGTTCCAGTGGGCCTGCTTGGCCAGGAGCGAGAGATCGAGGAGGTCGACGAGCGCGCCCTGCAGCGCCTCGCCCACGATCTTCTGGTCCTCCGGCTGGAGCGGACTGGTGATGGCGGACATGGATATACCTCTCATTGATCAATAAATAGCCCCATAAGGCAGGACTCCTCCTACCCAGCCGTGTCCGCTCTATGTGACCGGGACGAGCCGGCGGCCCCCCGCAGGATCAGCCGGACAGGCCGACCCGCCGGTGCAGACGGCGCAGGAAGGGCGGGGCCCACCAGTTGGCGGGTCCCGCCAGCCGCATGGAGGCCGGGACCAGGATCGCCCGGATCACCGTGGCGTCCACCAGGATGGCCACCGCCATGCCGACGCCGAGCATCTGCACGAACACCACCTCGGCGGTGGCGTAGACGGCGAAGGACAGGCCCAGGATCGCCCCGGCCGCGGTGATGATCGGGGCGCCGCGCCGCATTCCCGCCGCCACGGCGGCGGCGGTGTCCCCGGTCCGGTCGTACTCCTCCTTGATCCGGGAGAGCACGAACACCTCGTAGTCCATCGACAGCCCGTAGGCGACGCAGAACATCAGGATGGGGATGCCCGGGTCGAGGCTGCCGGTGGGGGTGAACCCGAGCAGGCTCGACAGGTTGCCGTCCTGGTAGACCCAGACGAGGGCGCCGAACATCACCGCGAGGCCGAGCAGGTTGAGCACCATCGCCTTGATCGGGATCAGCACGCTGCCGGTCATCAGGAACAGGATCACGGACGTCACCGCGAGCATGAGGCCGAGCACCGACGGCAGCCGGTCCACCACCGAGGCCCGGTAGTCCGCCAGCTCGGCCGGGTAGCCGCCGACCAGGACCGCGAAGGGCGCCCGGACCGACCGCACCTGCTCCACCAGGCGGACCGGGTCGGCCTCCATCAGCTCGGCCGTGGGGACCACCGACAGCCAGGTGCCCTCCGGGCCGGTGAACCGCGCCGGTTCGCCGTCCCCCACCCGCGCTCCCCGGGAGAACGAGCCCGCCGCCGAGTCGACCTGCGCCACGCCGGGCAGCCGGGACAGCGCCGCGGCGTATCCCCCGACCTCCGCGGCGCCGGCGACCGGGCCGGCCGAGACGACCTGGAGCGCGTCGGTCTCCTCGGCCGGGAACTCCTGGCGGATCACCTCCTGGGTCTGCCGGGCGGGCGCGGAGGCGGGCAGGATCCGGTCGTCGGCCACGCCGAAGCGCAGGCCCAGGAAGGGCGATCCGAGCAGGAGGAGGACGAGCGTGGCGGCGCCGCCGTACAGGACGGGGCGGCGCATGACCCGTACGGCCAGCCGGTGCCAGAACCCGCCGGACGCCCCGTCCGGGGCCCGGCCGGGGCGGGGCAGCACCCGGTGCCCCGCCGCGGCGAGGATCGCGGGGAGCACGACGACCGCCCCCGCCACACCGCCGGCGACCACCGCGATCCCGGCGTAGGCGAAGGAGCGCAGGAAGTCGAACGGCAGCGCCAGCAGCACCGCCATCGACGCCGCGACGGTCACCCCGCTGAAGACGACCGTACGGCCCGCCCGCTCGACGCTCAGCGCCACCGCCTCGTGGAGGTCGTGACCGGCCCGGACCTCCTCCCGGAAGCGGGAGATCACGAACAGCGCGTAGTCGATGCCCAGGCCCAGCCCCATGGCCAGAGTGAGGTTCAACGCGAAGGTGGAGACGTCGGCGAAGGCCAGCACCCCGCGCAGCAGGGCCAGCGCCGTCACCATGGCGAACACCCCGGCCGCGAGCGGCAGCAGGGCGGCGAGCGGACGGCGCAGCAGGAACAGCAGCAGCACGAAGGCGAGCGGGAAGATGACCAGCTCGGCGCGGACGAAATCCTGCCTGGCCAGCGGGACCGTCTGGCGGAACACCTCCTCGCCGCCGCCCGCCCGCACCTCGATGACGCCGCCGCCGGCGGTTCCCGCCGTGATCCCGGAGAGCAGCGCGGGCAGGATCCGCGAGCGGACGGTGTCGGCGTCTCCGGGGATGCGCGCCACGACCAGGGCGTGCCGGCCGTCCCGGCTGCGCAGGGTCACGGGGTTGCCGCGCGTCCAGTACGAGGCAGCCTCGGCGACCCCCTCCGCGGCGGCCACCTTCCGGGTCAGCTCCCGGCCGGCGGCGGTGACGGCCGGTGCGTCCACGTCACCCTTCCCGGCGGTGACGAGCAGGACCAGGTCCACGCTGCCGGTGCCGAAGCGCCGGGCCAGCTCGCCCGCCGCCCGGTCGGACTCCGATCCGGGCGCCTCGAACCGCGCCAGGGAGAAGCCCGCCACCGCCTGGGCCGCGAGCAGGCCCATGCCCAGCGTCGCCAGCAGCGACAGGACCATCACCGCGCGGCGCCGCCTGACCAGCGTGTATCCCAGGCGGCGCAGGAGCGCGGGAGCGGGCGGCGCCTGCCGTACGAGCCCGTCGATCCTCATGATCACCCCGAAACTCGGTAAACTGCTCGTGTTTTACGATTCGGGATAGGAATACAAGTAAATGCTCGTATTTGTCAACGAGGGATGGCATGCCCGGGGAGTCCGGCATGTCCGGTGAGCCCCGCACGGTCAGGCGGCAGGCGCGCGGCCTCAAGCGCATGGAGGAGATCCTCGACGCCGCCGAAGCGGTGATCGCCGAGGTCGGCTACGCGGAGATGACCACCAACGCGGTCGCCGCGCGGGCGGGTATGTCACCGGGCTCGCTGTACCAGTTCTTCCGCAACAAGGACGAGATCCTCGACGGCCTGCTCTCGCGCTTCACCGACGGCAGGCGCGAGCACTGGCGGGCGCGGCTCACCGGAGACGTCACGCGGATGCCGCTGCCCGAACTGGTCGGCCTGCTCGTCGATGAGATCGTCGCCTACAAGGCCGCCAGGCCCGCCTACTGGGCGCTGCTGCACGGCTCGGCCACCGGGGACCGGCTGGCGGCGGCCTCGGAGCGGCTCCACCGGGCGGTCTCCGAACAGCTGGCCGGGCTCTTCGCGCTCCGCGCCCCGCACCTGGAGGCGGAGCGCGGGCTGCTGCTGGCGACGATGGCGGTGGCGACCGTCAAAGCGGTGACGCCACTGATCGCGGGGGCGCCCCCGCAGCGGGCCGCCGAACTGACCGGCGAGCTCAAGGCCATGCTGCTGGCCTATCTCGCCCCGGCGCTCAGCGGCGGAACGGGCCGGTGACCTCGTAGGTGACGCCGTCGGTCCCGGCGGCGTCACCGCGGGCGCCGCGCTGGGAGGAGAAGTACAGGCGGGTGCCGTCCGGGGAGAAGGCGGGGCCGGTGACCTCGGATCCGGAGTGGCCGTCGATCCGCAGGAACGGCGCGACCCGCCGGTCGGGGGTGATCAGGTTGATCTCCATGTTCCCGCCGTCCTCGGCGACGTAGAGGTCCCCGCCGAGGGTGCCGGTGATGTTGTCCACCCCGGTCAGCGGGGAGTCGGCGTCGTAGGCGATCTCCAGGCGCTCGTTCTCCGCGTCGTAGGCCCACACCCGGTTGTCGCCCTTGGTGGTGAAGAAGCACACGCCGTCGGCGTAGTGGCAGCCCTCTCCCCCGGAGAAGTGCTTGGCCTGCGTCACCTGCCAGCGGGTCGGCACCAGCGGCGCCGCCGGGTTGGGCACCCGGCGCCAGGTCACCGGGCCGGTGTCGGCGCTCGCGCAGAGCACCTCCAGCCGCCCGCTCGTCAGGTCGCCCCAGCTGTCGGGCAGGAAGCGGTAGAGGCAGCCGTCGGTCTCGTCCTCGGTCAGATAGACGACCCGCCGGTCGGAGTCGCAGGCGGCGGCCTCATGCTTGAAGCGGCCCATGGCCAGGCGCGGCATGGCGGCGCGCTCGCCGTACGGGTCGCACTCGAAGACCCGCCCGCGGAAGATCTCCTCGCACGACAGCCAGGTGTCCCACGGGGTGCGCCCGCCGGCGCAGTTGAGATTGGTGCCCGACAGGATCCGGTAGGCCTCGCGGATCTCGCCGCCGGGGCCGAACCTGATCGCCGAGGCGCCGCCGACGAGGGGGACCTCGGAGTTGGAGACGTAGATCCAGCCGTCGCCGTCGGCGAAGCACGCGCCGCCGTCGGGCGCGGGGTGCCAGAGCAGCCCGCCGACCCTGCGGCCGGTGCGGGCCACGATCCTGCTGGTGAAGCCCTGCGGCAGCGCGACCCCGTTGGCGTCGGGAGCGCCGGGCGGCCCGTAGGGACTCGCCGCCGTCAGAGCGGTGGCGCGGGCGGCCCCCTGCCAGAGCGATCCGGTGAACGCCGCTCCGGCGGCCAGCCCTCCGGCGCGTAACAACGTACGGCGAAGCATGACGCCTCCTCGTTGCCTTCACGGTAGGCGGAAAGTCGATCAAATTCACGTGAACGGCACTGTCCTACCGACTCAAACTTTTCGGAAACCGGCGGGCAAGCGGTTCCCGCGAATCGATTCCGGAGGCGGGCCCGGCAGCCGTTGACGCATAGTACGTTCAGCGATATATGTCGTTTATGGCACTACGCGAGCAGAGCTATCTGATCCTGCTGGCCCTGGCCGACGGCCCGCTGCACGGCTACGGCGTGATCAAGGCGGTGCGGGAGCTGTCGGAGGACCGCGTGCGCCTGGGTCCCGGCACCCTGTACGGCGCGCTCGACCGGCTGGCCCGCGACGGCCTGGTCGCCGCGGTCAAGGAGGAGGTCGTCGACGGCCGCCACCGCCGCTACTACGACCTGACCGGCCAGGGCCGCACCCTGCTGGCCGAGGAGACCGCCCGCCTGGCCCGCCTGGCCGCCGCGGCGCAGCACCGCCTGCGGCTGAACCCCGGCCTGCAGACATGACGGTCCGGCGCCGCCTGGAGCGCCCCGCCCGGAGACCACACGACTCGGATGGGAGATGACATGACCCGGCCCGACGACCCCGCCACGGCCCCCGACCGGCCTCCCGCCCCCGCCGAGGCCTACGAGCGCCGCTGCCGCCGCCTGCTCCGGCTGGCCTATCCCCCGCGGTTCATCGAGAGGCACGGCGAGGAGATCCTGGGCATCCTGCTCGACCTGGCCCCGCCGGGCGCCGACCGGCCCGACACGCGCACCGTGCTGGACGTGCTGCGCGGCGGCGTGGCGCTGCGCCTGCGCGAGCGCCCGCCGCTGTGGCACTGGCTGCTCTACCGGGGGTTCGGCAGGCGCCTGCCCTTCCGCTATCGCTGGTGGGCCCGCGACGACATCCGGGGCTCGTTCTTCGTCGAGCGGTCCCTCGTGACGTGGCTGCTGTTCGTCCTGCCGTTCACCGTCATGGAGACGTACGGCCTCATCGTCTCCGGCGCGGACAACTGGTGGGGCTTCCTGTTCTGGGTGGGGGTCTGGTACGTCATCGCGCGCGCCGGCCTCAAGGGCAGCAGGCGCAAGATGCTGGCCAAGCACGAGTTCAATCCCGACGGGACCTCCTACACTCCGTTGCCGCCTCCTGAGCGCCGATGACGTCCAGGTCCGCGAGCCTCAGGACGCGGTGCAGGTGGTGGACCCCGGCGGGGAGCCCGGCCGCGGCGCGGGCCGCCGTCGCGGCGATCGCCGCGGTGGCCCGCGACTGACCGCGGCCGCCCAGCCATCTGGTCGTGCCGTCCCGCCCCCGGGCCATGGCCAGCCACCGGTCGCCTCCCGGGGGGTGCAGCCCGCGCGGTGCCTTCGACGCCCCCGGCACCCAGGTCAGCGCGGCCAGCGCCGCCGTCGCGGCCCCGGAGTCGAGGCCGAAGTAGGTCCGTACGGCGACGCCCAGATCACGGGTGAGCACATGCTGGTCGGAGTAGTCGGCCCGGTACAGGCGCCGCGGGCCCTGGCCGGGGAGGACGAAGTGCCGGGCCAGCGTGTAGTTGCGGATCCGCCGCCCCGTGGCGGGATCACGGAAACCCCTGCCGAGCAGGCCGTACGCCCAGGCGGTCGACGCCTCGCCGTGGCGCTCCCCCGCCCCGAGCAGGAGGGCGATGTCGATGGGCGTGTCCGGGCTCTCGCCGTGCACCTCGGCGGCGAGCAGGTTGGTCAGGCCGGGCGCGAGACCAACGCTCAGGAGCACGGGCGCGCACGGGGTGAGCCGTTCCAGCGCGGCGACGTAGCCGGTGGTGGCGGTGATGTCGACGAAGGCCGCACCCGCTCCGGTGACGGCCTCCGCCACCGTCGGGTCCTCGGCTCCGGCCGCGTTGACGACCACGTCCACTCCCGGCAGCGCGGCGGCGAGGCTGCGCGGCTCGCGCAGGTCGACCACGACGTCGGCCAGGCGGGGATTGCGCCCGGCCGCCAGCGCCTCCTCGCCCCGCCTGCGCAGTTCCGCGACGATCCCGGCTCCGACCGCGCCGTAACCGCCGAGCACCAGGGCCCTCATGCGGGCCGGACCACGAGCCGGCCGACGAGGGCGCTGATGCGCTCACGCCGGATCGTATGGCCGGTGAAGGCGGCCTGGGCGGCGGCCTCGGCCCGTCGCAGGGCGGGGCGGAAGTCGTAGATCCACACCTGCCCGCCGGGGCGCAGCACGCGGGCGAGCTCGCGGACCCCCGCCTCGGCGTCGGCCCAGTGGTGCTGGCTCATGGTCGACACGACGAGATCGAAGGCGTCGTCGTCATAGGGCAGGTGGGCGACGTCGCCGACGGTGAAGTTCAGCCGGTCGTCCGTTCCCGCCGTGCGCCGCGCGTAGTCGATCATTTCGGCGGACAGGTCCAGCCCCTCGACGTGGAGGCCGGGGCACCGCCGCGCGATCGCCGCCGGAACCCGTCCCGGCCCGGTCCCCACGTCCAGCACCCGCCCGCCGCCGGGCAGCGAGGCTCCCGCGACGTCGGCGACGGTCCGCGTGTAGACGGGCCGGAATCCGAAGACCCTGCTCATCCGGTCGTAGAAGCGGGGCTGGTTGAAGAACCCGAACATGGTGCCGTGCAGACCCATCGGTCCTCCTATAGTTGTGTAGCACAACTCTTCTGGCACCAACCATAGGACTGATAGTTGTACGACACAACTCCCAGGAGCGGATTCCCCGACGACGACCTCCGCCGCCTGTTCCGGCTGCTGGCCCGCACGGGCCGGCTGCTCGAACCGCACGGGCACACCGAACTGCGCGTCTCCATGTCGGAGATATTCGCCCTGGGCGAGCTGGGCGACGCCGACACGCTCTCCCAGAACGAGCTCGCCGCCCGGCTCGGCCTGGAGAAGAGCACGGTGAGCCGGCTCGCCGCGGCACTGGAGCGGCGGGGCTGGCTGTCACGCGAGCGCGACCCGGACAACCGGCGTTTCTACCGTCTGGGCCTGACCCCCGAGGGACGGGCCGCCACCGAGAGCATCGGCAGGGAGTTCCACCGCACGCACGCCGCCCTGCTCGACGCCCTCACCCCCGCCGAACGCGAAGGCCTGACCCTCGGCCTGAACGGCCTGATCCGCGCCCTGGAGGAGCACGACGGCTGACCCGGGAGCCGATGGCTACGCCTGCGCCGACCCGGTCTCGAAGGCCTGGTTCCACCAGGCGGTCCAGCGCGCCTCCAGCTCGGAGAACGCGACGTCGTCGAGGCCGTAGGCGGTGAGCACCATCATGGCGCCGCCCTCGGACTTCCCGGGCGGGACCGGGTTCTGCACCGCCACCAGCAGGCCGTCGCCCCAGTCGGCCACGGTGAGACCGAGCTGGCGGGCCGAGCGGAACCACACCTCGCCGTTCAGCCTCTCCCCGGCCGGGCCGTCCAGTTCGTACGGGCTCCCGGGGTCCGCCCCGGCCACGGCCGTCAGACCGGCGGCCCGCAGAACCGGTTCCCCTCCCCCGCCGGACAGGAACACGGTCCGCCGATCGGTGCCCGGATGCCGTTCCAGGGCGAACTTGAGCTGGTGGACGAAGGTGATCCAGCCCTCGGTCATGTCGTCGTAGTAGACCTCCCACTCCGAGCTGTCGGGGTTGCTGCCACGCGGGGGGCGGGTCAGCCGGAGCAGGGTCCGGCCGCCGAGGTCGGTCAGCTCGAAGCGGTCACCGCCCTGGACCTCCAGCCGATGCTCGGCGGCGGACTCGACGACGTTCTGGTGGTAGATGAACTCGATCTCCTTGTCGAGCTCCTCGCAGTGCCACCCGTGCCAGCGGCGGAGCTGGTCGGTGTCGCGCAGGGCCTCCCACACCTCCTCGACGGGGGCCGAGATCGTGACCTCGACGAAGAAGGGCTGCTCATCTGTCATCTTCGGCTCCTTGACGGGGAGTGGGATGTCCCCCGGCGACGAGGCGGTAGGACCGCCCGCCGGGGGTGTCGAACCGGGCGGCGACCTGCGCGACCGCCTCGGCGAGCTCGTCGGTGAAGCGGTGCACGTCGCCCGGGGCCTCGAACCGCACCTCGGCCTCGAGGGTGAAGGTGAGCAGCCGGACGCCCCGCCGGTCGGCCGCGGCGGCCATGCGGGTGACCTCGCGCACGGTGCCGGCGGCCACCTCGACGAGGTGCTCGGCGGCGTACCGGTCGGCGATGCGCTCGAAGCCGTCGCCGGATCCGGCGCTGGACGACGCGCCGGACCCGCCGGTCTCGCCGTCCGGCGGCCCGCCGGTCTCGGCGGACGACAGCACGCCGGGGTCGACGAGGAAGGCGTTGGCGGTGGCCCGCATGATCCTCTCGGCGAACCCCCGCCGCGGGCGCTCCTCGACCAGCTCGATCAGCCCGGCCTGCTCCAGGGCCTTGAAGTGGTAGTTCACCCGCTGGCGGGGCAGGTCGAGCTCGGCCGCGAGCCGGGCGGCCGACGCCGGCTCCCGCAGGCGCGCCAGCAGCTTCCGGCGGATGGGAGTGAGCGCCACCCGGAGGCGGTCGGGCTCGTCCATGAGCGTCATCTCTGTCGCGGGCACACCTCCATGGAAGAATAGAAAAATTAATTTGTCAATTCAGAGCCGGGGCCTCGCGAGAGAGGCCCCGGGTTCAGCGACCGGCGGGTTCCGCCGCGAGGTCGGCGGCGAGGGGGCCCGGGCGGCCCTCCTCCGGCCGGGCCCTCCGCCTGATCTGCATCGACACCACGGCGGCCACGATGCTCAGCGCGCCGGCGACGTACCAGGCGGGCGCGTAGTCGCCGAAGTGGTCCCTGGTCAGCCCCGCCGCGGTCGCCGCCAGGGCCGCGCCGATCTGGTGCGAGGCGAAGACCCACCCGAACACCACCGGCCCCGCCTCACCGAAGTGCTCCCGGCACAGGGCGACGGTGGGCGGTACGGTGGCCACCCAGTCGAGGCCGTAGAAGATGATGAACACCAGCATGCTCGGATGCGCGGACTCCGCGAAGAGCTGCGGCAGCACCAGCAGGGACGCCCCGCGCAGCGCGTAGTAGACGGCCAGCAGGATCCGCGAGTCGACGCGGTCGGTGAGCCACCCGGAGAACACGGTCCCGGCGATGTCGAAGATCCCGACCAGCGCGAGCAGGCCGGCGGCGGTGGTCACGGGCATCCCGTGGTCGTGCGCCGCGGGGATGAAGTGCGTGCCGACCAGGCCGTTGGTCGTCGCGCCGCAGATCGCGAACCCGGCGGCCAGGAACCAGAACGTCCTGGTCCCGGCCGCGTCCCTCAGCGCGCCGATCGCCCGCCGGGCCGGGCCGACCGCGGGCCCGGAAGCCTGCGCGGCGCTCTGCCCGGGACCGGCTTCCACACTCCGTGCGGGACCGGCTCCCGCCGCGGCGCCTGGCGCGGGACCGGCCCCCGGCCGGGCCTCCGGGCCGGGGGCGGGGACCGGCTCGGGCTCCGCGGCGCCGTACGGCGTCAGGCCCACGTCGGCCGGGCGTTCCCTGAGCAGCAACAGCACCGGGGGGACGACGGCCAGCGCGGCGCCGGCGGTCACCAGGGAGGCGGCCCGCCAGCCGTGGGCCTCCGACAGCGCCGCCACCAGCGGCAGGAACACCAGCTGGCCGGTCGCGCCGCCGGCGGTGAGCACCCCGGTCACCAGGCCGCGGTGCCGTACGAACCACCGACCGGTGACCGTCGCCACCAGCGCCAGCGCCATCGACCCGGTCCCCAGCCCGACCAGCACGCCCCACAGCAGGACGAGCTGCCAGCTCGTCGTCATGAACACCGTCAGGCCGCTGCCCAGGGCCACCAGCGACAGCGCGCACGCGATCACCTTGCGGATGCCGAATCGGTCCATCAGGGCCGCGGCGAACGGCGCCGTGAGCCCGAACAGCAGCAGGTTGACCGACACGGCCAGCGAGATCGTGCCCTTGCTCCAGCCGAACTCCCGCTGCAGCGGCTCGATCAGCGCGCCGGGGGTGGCCCGGAAACCGGCCGCGCCCACCAGCGCCACGAACGTCACCGCGGCCACCGTCCATGCCCAGTGCAGCCTGGGACGTGCTCCTGTCCGTGTCATGGAGTCAAGGGTCAGGCATGTGCCACCCGCGGGACCAGTGGCCGGAAAGCCATCATGTGAAAGGATCCGGCCATGGAACCTCACCGCATCGCCGTCCTCGTCCTCGACGGCCTGGTCCCCTTCGACCTGGGCACCGTGACGCAGATCTTCGGCGCCGCCCGCGACGAGCAGGACCGGCGCCTCTACCGGGTCCGGGTCTGCAGCCCGGGCGCGCGGCCGGTGCGGACGTCCGCGGGGTTCCAGGTCGTGCCCGAGTACGGCCTGGACGAGGTGGCGCGGGCCGACACCGTGGTGGTGCCGGGCTTCGACGGGACCGGCGAGGCGATGCGGTCGGGGACGCTCCCGCCGGAGGTCGCGGACGCGCTGACCGCCGCCGCCCGCGCCTGCCGCGTCATGTCGATCTGCACCGGGGCGTTCGCGCTGGCCGCGGCCGGGCTGCTCGACGGCAGGCCGGCGACCACGCACTGGATGCACGCCGGGCGCTTCCGCGAGCTGTTCCCCCTCGTCGAGCTCGACCCGGACATCCTGTTCGTCGACGACGGCGACATCCTCACCTCGGCCGGCGTCGGCGCGGGCGTCGACCTGTGCCTGCACGTCGTGCGCAGCGACCACGGCAGCGAGGTCGGCAACCGCGTGGCGCGCCGCTGCGTGATGCCGCCGTGGCGGCCGGGCGGTCAGGCGCAGTACATCGAGCACCCGGTCCCGGCCACGCCCGACGCCTCCACCGCCCCCGCGCGGGTCTGGGCGATGGCGCACCTGGACGAGCGGCTCGACCTGCGCGCGCTGGCCGGGCAGGTCCAGATGAGCGTGCGCACCTTCACCCGGCGCTTCCGCGAGGAGACCGGGATGAGCCCCGGCCGGTGGATCGTCCAGCAACGCGTCGAGCGCGCCCGGCACCTGCTGGAGACCACCGACCTGCCGGTCGACCTCGTCGCCCGGCACGCGGGCTTCGGCACCGGCGCGGCCCTGCGCCAGCAGATGGCCGCCGTCCTGGGCGTGGCGCCCAGCGCCTATCGCAAGACGTTCCAGTCCTCCCGTCCGGTCACCGCCGTGAAGTGAGCCGGGTCCGCCACCCGCCATCATATTGACACTGTCATTATTACAGTGTCATTCTGAGTGCATGGAATGGACGATCGGCGAACTGGTGGAGCACGCCTCCGCCGTGCTCACCCCGGACGGACGGCTCAACGGCCGGGTCAGGGACGTGCCGAACGAGCGCCTCGTCCGGTGGTACGCCACGATCGGCCTGCTCGACCCGCCCCTGTCCCGGCGCGGGCGGGTCGCCCTGTACGGCCGGCGCCACCTGCTCCAGCTCGTCGCCGTCAAGCGCCGCCAGGCGCAGGGCAGGAGCATCGCCGAGATCCAGGTCGAGCTGGCCGGGGCCACGGACCGGACCCTGGAGGAGGTCGCCCGCCTGCACACCGTCCCGGACGCCCCCGCGGCGCTCGCCGAGCCCGCCGGTGCGGAGGGTCCGGCCGGCGGGACGGATCGAAGCGGTGCCGCTGCTCCGGCCGGTGCGCCGCCACCACCCGGCAGCACGGGAGCGCCCACGCGCCCGCGCTTCTGGACCGACCCGCCCGCCCCGGTCGCGGCAGGGACAGGCGCCGCCGATCTGAGCGCCGCCGATCTGAGCGCGGCCGACCCGGGCACAGCCGATCCGGGTACGGCCGGGACGGTGGATCACGGGGCGGAGGCCGCAGTGCTTTCCGGCGGGCTCTCCGCTCCCGGCTCCCCCGTGACCGCGGTGCCCGCCGTACGGCTCGCACCCGGGGTGACGCTCCTGCTCGACGGCGCCGCCCGTCCCCTCTCCGACGACGACCTCGCCGCGATCGGCGCCGCCTCACGGGCGCTGGTCTCGGCCCTGCGCATGCGCGAACTCGCCCCTCCGGAAGGAAACCAACGATGATCACTTCGATCACCCCGCTACGGCCGGACGAGTGCGCGCCGGTCCCCGACGCCGGGCTGGGAGCGCTCGCCACCGAGCGCGGGAACCTGCCCCTGGAGAGCGTCGACGTCACCGCGGAGCTGTCCGGCCTGGTCGCCGGAGTGAAGGTGACCCAGGGCTTCCGCAACCCCTTCGACGTGGCGCTGGAGGCGACCTACATCTTCCCGCTGCCCGACCGGGCCGCCGTGACGGCCTTCAGGATGGAGGCCGACGGGCGGGTCGTCGAGGGCGTGCTCAAGGAGCGCGGCCAGGCCAGGGCCGACTACGACCAGGCCGTCGCCGAGGGCAGGCGGGCCGCCATCGCCGAGGAGGACCGGCCCGACGTCTTCACCATCAGGGTCGGCAACATCGTGCCGGGCGAGCGGGTCACCGTACACCTGACGCTGGACCAGCCGCTCCCCTACGAGGACGGCGCGGCGACCTTCCGCTTCCCCCTGGTCGTCGCCCCCCGCTACATCCCCGGCGTCCCGCTCGACGGCGAGCAGGCCGGCGACGGCTGGGCGCCGGACACCGACGCGGTGCCCGACGCCTCCCGGATCACCCCGCCCGTGCTGCTGCCCGGCTTCCCCAACCCGGTGCGGCTCTCGCTGGCGGCCACGATCGACGCCGCCGGGCTGGAGCTGCAGGAGGTCCGCTCCAGCCTGCACACGGTCCTGCAGGAGGGCGACACGGTACGGCTCCAGCCGGGCGAGCGCCTGGACCGCGACTTCATCCTGCGCCTGTCGTTCGGCGCCTCCTCCTCGCTCGCGCTGGTCCCCGACGCCGAGGGCGAGGAGGGCACGTTCGCGCTGACCGTCGTCCCGCCGCAGGCGCCGCCCACCGCCACGCCCAAGGACGTCGTGCTCGTGCTCGACCGGTCGGGCAGCATGAGCGGCTGGAAGATGGTCGCCGCCCGGCGCGCGGCCGCCCGCATCATCGACACCCTGACCGGCTCCGACCGGTTCGCGGTGCTGTCCTTCGACACCGTGGTAGAGCGGCCGGAGCGGCTCGACGGAGGGCTCGTGGAGGCCTCCGACCGCAACCGCTACCGGGCGGTGGAGCACCTGGCGCGGCTGGAGGCCCGCGGCGGCACCGAGATGCTCGACCCGCTGCGCGAGGCCGCCGCGATGCTGGGCGACCCGTCCAGGGACCGGGTCCTGGTACTGGTCACCGACGGGCAGGTCGGCAACGAGAGCCAGATCATCAAGGAGGTCGGCGGCCGCCTGGTCGGGGTGCGGGTCCACACGGTCGGCATCGACCGGGCGGTCAACGCCGGGTTCCTGAGCCGGCTGAGCGGCCTGGGCGGGGGCCGGTGCGAGCTGGTGGAGTCGGAGGACCGGCTGGATGAGGCGATGGAGCACATCCACCGCAGGATCGGCTCTCCGGTGGTCACCGAGCTGTCCCTCAAGGGCGACGGGCTCGACCCGGTGGCCGGCGAGACCGGCCGGCTCGGCTCGATCTACCCCGGCGTGCCGCTGACCGTGCACGGCCGCTACCGGGGCGCCGCCTCCGGCGCGGTGGTCCTGCACGGCACGGACGCCTCCGGGCACTCGTGGGAGCGGCGCATCGCCGGGACGCGCGTGGACAACCCCGCGGTGCGCTCGATCTGGGCGCGGGCCCGGCTCCGCGACCTGGAGGACCGCTACGCCGCCGGTGACCACTCGGTCGAGGAGAAGATCCTGTCGACCTCTCTGCGGTACGGCGTGCTCTGCCGCTTCACCGCGTTCGTCGCGATCGACTCGCGGGTGGTCGCCGAGGGCGGCCCGGCGCACCGGGTGGTCCAGCCGGTGGAGCTGCCCAGCGGCTGGGAGACGGGTCCCGCCGCTCCGATGGCCGCCGCCCCGATGGCGTGGATGTCGCCTCCCGCGGGCGGGCCGCCCGCCGCGCCCATGGCCGCGCCGCGGCCGGCCGCTCCCGGCGGCGCCGCCCGCGCCTCGTTCCAGCCTGCGGCGTTCGACTGGATGGAGCAGGAGCGCCCCGCCGACCCGTTCGAGGAGACCGAGCGGTTCTTCCCGCGCGCGGACGGGCCGGTGGCCGGCTCGACCGTCCCGGTCCCCCCGCCGCACATGGTCACGCCGTACCCGTCGTCTCCCGTCCCCGCCCCGGCCGGGCAGGACGCGCTGCGGGCCCAGCTGGCCGAGGAGCTGCGGCGGCTGCGGGCCGCCGAGTCCCTGCGCTCCGCCGACCGGCTGCGTTACCTGGCCGATCTCGGCAACCGGTTGACGGCGCTGGCCACCTCCATCGGCGGGCACCCGGAGCTGGAGGCCCTGGCCCGTGACCTGACGGCGCCCGAGCCCGCCGCCGACGTGGACACGCTGTGGCGGCTGGCCGTACACACGCTGGAGACCTTGACCGACGGAGGACAGGAGAAGAAGCGGCGTCCGTTCTGGAAGCGGTGAGCCGTCCCACCGGGGCCCGCATCGACCTTCGAGAGCTATTTAGGTTAGCCTTACCTAAGTTAGGTTAGGCACCCTGAGAGCAGGAGAGTCATGAGGGCATCTATCCGCCGGCGCTGGGCCGCCGCCGTCGTCGCGGCGGCCACCGCGCTGGGCCTGGCAGCCTGCGGGTCCGGCACGGACGCCGCCCCGGCGCAGAGCGCGACCGGCGCCGCGAGCACGGGCGGGACGCGGAGCGTCCAGCACGAGGCGGGCACCACGGAGGTGCCGGCCTCCCCCAAGCGCGTCGTCTCGGTGGCCGTCACCCTGACCGGCCACCTGCTCGCGCTGGAGGCTCCGCTGATCGCCTCCCAGGCCACCCCGCCCAGCCCGATCACGGCGGCCAACGGGTTCTTCTCCCAGTGGGCCGACGTCGCCGAGCAGCGCGGCGTCCAGGTGCTCTACCAGGGCTTCGAGGCCGACATCGAGAAGGTCATCGCGGCCGAGCCCGACCTGATCATCGGTTCGGCGTCCGGCGCGGACAGCACCCTGAAGATCTACGACCGGCTGAAGAGCATCGCGCCGACCGTGCTGTTCCGCCACGACAACCTCTCCTGGCAGGAGCTCACGACCAAGCTGGGCGGCGCGCTGGGCCTGGAGGCGAACGCGCAGAAGGTCATCGCCGACTACGACCGGCGCGTCGCCGAGGTGAAGAGCGCGATCAAGAGGCCCGGGCAGGACGCGGTGCTGCTGCGCGACAACAACACCGACATCCCCGTGTTCACCGAGGCCTCCGCCCAGGGCGCGCTGCTCGCCTCCCTCGGCTTCACCCTCCACCCCCTCGACTCCTCCCTGGCCGCTGCCGACACCCGGGAGGGCGGTGATCGCAAGGACATCGTGAGCGTCGCGCAGGAGAACGTGGTCAAGGCGTTCGGCGACAGCTCACTCTTCTTCGTCAGCCACAGCCCCGACGAGATCACCGCCACCCAGGCCAAGCCGCTCTGGAAGGACCTGTCCGCCGTCGCCGACAAGCGGGTCTACGACCTGGGCCTCGACTCCTTCCGCATCGACTACTACAGCGCGTCCAACGTCATCGACCGCATCGAGAGGCAGTTCACCGGCTGACGCCGCGCCCGCTCCGGGCCGCTCCCGCATCCGGTGGTCAGGAGCGGCCCGCCCGCCACTCGCGGTGGAGCAGCCAGGCGAGGTAGAGGCCGCCCAGGCCCCCGGTCAGCACCCCCACGGGCAGCTGGCCGGGGGTCGGCAGCCGCTGGACCGCCAGGTCGGCGGTCGCCAGCAGCAGGGCGCCGGCGGCCGAGGCCGCGGCGACGCCCGCCCCCGGGGCCCGGGTCAGCCTCCGGGCGAGCTGCGGGGCGGCCAGGGCCACGAAGGCGATGGGACCGGCGGCGGAGACCGCCGTCCCGGACAACGCCACGGCCACCAGCAGCAGGGCGAAGCGCAGGCGCTCCACCCGCAGGCCGAGGGCGCCGGCCGCGTCGTCGCCCATCTCCATGGTGCCCAGCGACCGGCCCAGCACCAGCGCGGCGGGCAGCAGTACGGCCGTCGCCGCCGCCACCGGCCCCACCCGCTCCCAGCCCGCTCCGGCCAGGCTGCCCACCAGCCACACCTTGGCGCCCTGCGACTCGTACAGATCGGCCCTGGTCAGCAGGTAGGCGATGACCGAATGGAGCATGGCGGTGACGGCGACGCCCACCAGGATCAGCCGGGTGCCCTGCACCCCGCGCGTGTAGGACAGCGCGTAGACCGCCAGAGCCGCGGCCAGGCCGCAGGCCAGCGCGCCTGCGGCGACGCCCAGGGGTGTGGGGGCGCCGACGACGAGGATCACCAGGACCGCGCCCGCCGCCGCACCGGCGTTCACCCCGACGACGTCCGGGCTGCCGAGCGGGTTGCGTGACAGGCTCTGCACGATGGCGCCACCGGCGCCGAGCGCCGCCCCGACCAGGAGGGCGAGCGCCGCCCGCGGGGCGCGGAGCTCGTAGACGACCATCTCGCTCATGGCGTCGCCCCCGCCGAGCAGGGTCCTGACGACGTCGCCGACCGGCACCGCGGACCCGGTGCCCATGGCGACCAGCACGACCGCGGCCGTGGCGGCCAGCAGGACCGCGACGACCGCCGAGGCGCGGAGGTGGACCCGCACGGAGATCCGGCGGGAGGGAGTGCTGAGGATGCGGTAGACGCTCACGGCGAGGGGTCCTTCGGGACGGGAAGACGGCTCACAGGCGGACGGCCCGGCGGCGCAGGAGGTAGATCAGGACCGGGGCTCCGACGAACGCGGTGACGATGCCGCTCTCCAGTTCGCCCGGCCGTACCACCACCCTGCCGACGACGTCGGCGGTGAGCAGCAGGGCCGGGGCCAGGACGGCCGAGTAGGCCAGGACCCAGCGGTTGTCCGGCCCGGTGAAGGCGCGTACGGCGTGCGGGGCCATGAGCCCGATGAACCCGATGGGCCCGGCGGCGGCGGTGGCCGCGCCGCAGAGCAGCATGATCGCCGCGGCCCCGCCGAGCCGGACCCGGGGCAGGTTCACGCCCAGCCCCTGGCCGGCCTGCTCGCCCAGGGCGATGGCGTTGAGCCCCCGCCCGAGCCCGAGCGCGAGCACGGCGCCCACGGCGACGAACGGCGCGATCTCCGCGACGACCGCCGCGTCCCGGCCCGCGAGCGCGCCCACGTCCCAGAAACGCCACCGGTCGAACGCCCCGGCGTCCAGGGTGAGCATCGCCTCGACGGCCGAGAGCAGGGCGGCGCTGACGGCCGCGCCGGCCAGCACCAGCCGGGCGGGACCGGCCGCGCCGCGTCCCGTCGCGCCCAGGGCGTAGACGGCGGCGGCGGCCAGGGCCGCGCCCGCCATGGAGAACCACACCCAGGTCCGCATGTCCGTGACGTCGAAGAACACGATGGAGCCGACCACGGCCAGCGACGCCCCGGAGTTGACGCCGAGCAGGCCGGGGTCGGCCAGCGGGTTGCGGGTGAGCCCCTGCATGAGCGCCCCGGCCAGGCCGAGCGCGGTGCCGACGCACAGGCCCAGGAGCGTCCGGGGCACGCGCAGGTCGTGGACGATCGCGGCGCTCTCCCCGCCGGTGGGGTTCCACAGCTGCTGCCAGACCTCCTCCAGCGGGATCGCCTGGGCGCCGACCGTGATGCTGAGCACCGCCACGACGCCCAGGGCCGCGAAGGAGACGGCGAGTCCGGTCCACCGCATCAGGCCCTCCGGCGGACGGGGGCGACCGGCGGGAAGATCCCCCGGCGATCGGGTGAGGCGGACACGAGGACCCTCCGGCGGTCGGGTGAGGTGTGTACGGGAATGCTCCGGCGGTCCGGTGAGGCGGGTGCGGGGAGGCTCCGGGTGCGCGGAGCGGGGCGGATCCGGGTGCGCGGAGCGGGGCGGGTCACTCGTCCTCGTCGTCTCGGTGGTGGTCGTGGTCGGCCTCGCCGCGCTTCCAGTAGCCGTCGACGTCGACCTGCTCCGGGGCCAGACCGCGTTCCTCCCGCAGGTGGCGGCGGATCGGCCTGAGCGTGCGGGCCTCGCCCGCGACCCAGGCGTAGCCCGTGCCGCCGGGCAGGTCGGCCGCCCGGATGGCCCGCTCCAGCAGGTCGGTCGTCCCGGGCTCGGCGGCGCCCCGGTGCAGCCAGGTCAGGCGGACGCCGTCGCGCACGGCCAGCGGTTGCTCCTCCTGCGGGCCCGCGACCTCGGCGAACGCGATCACCTTCACCCCGGCGGGCAGCGCCTCCAGCCAGCGGCCCAGTGCGGGGATCCCCGTCTCCTCGGCGGCCAGCAGGTACCAGTCGTAGGCCGGGGGCACGACCACCGAACCGCGCGGTCCGAGGACCCCGAGCCGCATCCCGGGCTCGGCGCGCTCCGCCCAGGCGGAAGCGACGCCGTCGCCGTGCACGACCATGTCCACATCCAGCTCCAGCGCCTCGGGCCGGTAGTGGCGGACGGTGTAGTCACGGGTGATCGGCTCGACCGGGCCCCGCGCCCAGGCGTCGTCCTCGACGACGGCCGGGACCGGCAACTCGGCGCCGGGCGCGGGGAAGCAGAGCTTGACGTGGTCGGTGGGCGCCTGCTCGCGGAAGCCCTCCAGCTCCGCGCCCGCCAGGGTGACGCGCACGGTGCCGGGAGTGATCCGGTCCACCCGCCTGACCTCGAGCAGCCGGTAGGCGAGGGGATGCCGGACGACGGCGGGGCGCGGCGGGGTCATGGGTTCTCACAGTCCCTTCGTGGGATGTCTACGGGGCCCTTCACGGGATCTCTCCGGGCCCGTCCGGGGCCCCGGCGCGGGCGCCGTGAGGCCGCCGCAGGCGCGGCACGGGGGTCCACGGAGATCACTGATCAATTTGTTTAGGAAAGCCTAACCTAACTTTTCCTTGAGGTCCGTTGGCGGGCCCCTGCCGCCCGAACCCGCCGGCCCGGCCGGACCTGGTCGCCGTCGGCTAGGGTGCGCAGATGACGAGCCCGATATTCGATCTCTGCGACGACTACGTCACCCGCTCCGCCGCCCTCGACCCGGTCGGGGCCGCGGCTCACGGGATCGACGTCGAGTTCGCCGCCACCTCCGACTACGGGCCCGACGGGATCGCCGCCCGGGCCGCTCTCATCAGCCGGACCCTGGACAGGCTCGGCACGCTGGAGCCGGAGGGCAAGGCCGACACGCGGGCCGCCGCGCACCTGCGCGAACGCCTGGAGGCCGAGCTCGCCTGGCATGAGATCGGTGAGCCGCTGCGGGACGTGCGGGCGCCGTTCGGCCCGGTCACCGACCTGCGCGACGGCGTGGACCTGCTGCCGCACGAGACCGAGGACGACTGGCGCAATGTGGCGGCGCGGCTGGCGGGCATGCCGGAGATGCTCGGCGGCTGGCGGGCGAGCCTGGAGGAGGGGCTCTCGCGCGGCCTGGCCGCGGCCCGCCGCCAGGCGCTGGAGCTGGCGGTGCAGGTCGAGCTGTTCGCGACCGCCGCCACGCATGCGAGCCTGATCGCCTCCTACGGCGACGGACCGGCGCGGGCCGCCCTGGAGGAGGGCGCGGCGGCCGCGTACGCCGCCTACCTGGAGACCGCCCGCTACCTGCGGGAGGACTACGCCCCCCGGGCCGCCGAGGCCGACCCGGTCGGCGCGGAGCGCTACGCGGTGAACGCCCGGATAAGCCTGGGCGCCGACGTCGACCCGGTGGACGCCTACGAGTGGGGCTGGGCCGAGCTGGCCCGGATCGAGGCGGAACTGGCCGCCGAGGCGGACCGGGTCCGGCCCGGCGCGTCGGTGCGGGAGGCGACCGCGATCCTCAACGAGAGGCACTTCGTCGAGGGCCTGGACGCCTACCGGGGCTGGCTGCAGGAGCGCCACGACGAGGCGATCGAGCGGCTCCACGGCACCCACTTCGACATCGCCGAGCCGCTGCGCCGGGTGGATGTGACCCTGGCCCTCGGCTCGACCTCGGGCGCGGCCTACTACACCTCGCCGAGCGAGGACCTGTCCCGGCCCGGCCGTACCTGGTGGCCGGTGGGCGAGGGCGCCGGAGAGCGGTTCACCACCTGGAACGAGCTGACCACGGTCTTCCACGAGGGCGTGCCCGGCCACCACCTGCAGCTCGGCCAGACCCGGGTGGCCGGGGAGAGCCTGTCGCGCTTCGGCAGGAACTCCTGGGTGAGCGGTCACGGCGAGGGCTGGGCGCTGTACGCCGAGAGGCTGGCCGACGAGCTGGGCTGGTTCACCGAGCCGGGCACCCGTCTGGGCATGCTCGGCGGGTCGGCGCTGCGGGCCGCCCGGGTGGTCATCGACATCGGCGTCCACCTGGACCTGCCGCTGCCCGACGGCTCGAAGTGGACCTTCGACAAGGCGTGCGAGGTGCTGCGCGAGCGCGGCCGGTGCGAGCCGCACCGGGTCCACGCCGAGGTGGTCCGCTACTTCGGCTGGCCGGGCCAGGCGCCGTCCTACAAGCTCGGCGAGCGCGCCTGGCTGGCCGCCCGCGAGGAGGCCCGGCAGCGCCTGGGCGCCGGCTTCGACCTGCGCGGCTGGCACACCGCCGCCCTGAACCTGGGCCCAATCGGCCTGGCCAACCTGGCCGAGGCCCTGCGCCGCATCGCCTGACGCGGGGCCTTCGCGCCCGCCCGCCCGCCCGCCCCAGGGCCTCTGTACGACCGGAAGTCTCCGTACGGCCGGCAATCTCTGTACGGCGGTGACAAGGATTCGGCGCGGCCGATTCCTATAATCCGCGCATGATCGAGTACGAGGGTTTCCCCGGGCGGGTGGGGCGGACGTTCGCGGGGTCGGAGTCGTGGTGGCCGCCGCGGGCGTCGGCGGCGGGCAGGCCCAACATCGTCATCGTGCTCGCCGACGACGTGGGCTTCTCCGATCTGGGGTGCTACGGGTCGGAGATCCCCACCCTGCACCTGGACGCGCTGGCCGCCGGCGGGGTGCAGTGGACGAACTTCCACGTCACCCCCATGTGCTCGCCGACCAGGGCGGCGCTGCTGACCGGGGTCAACCCGCACCTGGCCGGGGTCGGGCACGTCGCCAACTCCGACCCGGGCTTCCCCGGGTACGCCGGGGAGATCTCCCGTGACGCGGTCACCGCCGCCGAGATCTTCCGGGACGCCGGGTGGGCCACGTTCGCGGTCGGCAAGTGGCACCTGACCAAGGACTCCGACATGTCGGACGCCGGGCCCCGGCACGCCTGGCCGCTGCAGCGGGGGTTCGAGCGCTTCTACGGTTTCCTGGAGGCCTTCACCAACTTCCACCATCCGCACCGGCTGGTGGAGGACAACCACACGGTCGAGGTGGACCGCTATGCCGACGGCTACTACCTGACCGACGACCTCACCGACCGGGCCGCCGGCATGATCCGCCGGCTCAGGGCCGCGGACCCGGGCCGGCCGTTCTTCCTGTACTTCGCGCACGGCGCCGCGCACGCGCCGCTCCAGGCGAAGGCGGAGGACATCGCCGCGCACCGGGGCGTCTACGACGCGGGCTGGGACGTGATCCGGGAGCGCAGGCACCGGCGCCAGATCGAGCTGGGCCTGTTCCCGCCGGGCACTCCCCTGCCGCCCCGCGACGCCGTGCCCGGCGACGACGTCCCGGCCTGGGACTCCCTGAGCGGGGACGAGCGCCGGCTGTTCGCCAGGTACATGGAGGTCTACGCGGCGATGATCTCCAGCATCGACGCGAGCACGGGACGGCTGCGCGCCGTCCTGGAGGAGCTCGGCGAGCTGGAGAACACGATCTTCATCTTCACCTCCGACAACGGCGGCTCCCGGGAGGGCGAGGAGCGCGGCACCACGCAGTACTTCCGTACGCTCCTGTCGAAGAACAGCGGCCACGACCGCGAGGACTTCACCGCCGACCTGGCCGGGATCGACCTGGTCGGCGGGCCGCGGGTGCTGGCGCACTACCCGCGCGGCTGGGCGACGGTCTCCAACACGCCCTTCCGGCTCTACAAGATCAACACGCACGCGGGCGGCCACTCGGTGCCGCTGCTGTTCTCCTGGCCCGCGGGCCTGGAGGCCTCGGGGCTGCGCGACCGGTGGGCCTTCGTCACCGACCTGCTGCCGACGCTGCTCGACCTCACCGGGGTCGAGGCCGCCGAGGGCCTGCGCCGGACGGGGGTCTCGATGGGCGGCCCGCTGCGCGAGGCGGCGGCCGTACACGACCACACCGAGCAGTACTTCGAGCTGGCCGGCAACCGGGGCTTCTACCGCGACGGCTGGGAGATCGTCACCCGGCACCGGCCGCTGACCCCGTTCGGCGACCACGAGTGGGAGCTGTACGACCAGACCACTGACCGCGTCCAGCTGCGCGACCTGGCCGCCGAGCGGCCCGGCCTCGTCACCGAGCTGGCCGCGGCCTGGGAGGAGGCCGCCCGGGAGAACCTGGTGTATCCGCTGGACGAGGGCTCGCGCCTGCGCTATCTGCTGCGCCCGCCGTGGCACGCCGACGCCGGCCCGGTACGGCTGACGCCCGACCTGCACACCCTGGAGCGCTGGCGCTCGCTCCAGCTGGTGCAGTGGCGCTCCTTCACCGTCGAGGCGGAGATCGCCGGGCCGGGCGAGGGCGTGCTGGTGGCCCACGGCGACCAGGGCGGCGGCTACGTGCTGTACGTCGAGGACGGGGAGCTCGTCTTCGCGCTCAACGCCTACGGGGTGATGCACGAGTTGCGGGCCGGAGCCGCACCGGAGCGGATCGCGCGGGTGGAGGTGAGGGCGCCGGGCGGCTGGCTGTGGGACGTCACCGTCCTGGCCGACGGGCGGGAGCGGGCGTCGGCCGCCGGCCTGCCGATGCTCGCGGCGATGTCCCCCTTCGAGGGGATCGACGTGGGGATCGACCGCCGCTCCCCCGTCTCGTGGGACCTGTACGAGGCCCGCGGGCCGTTCCCCTTCTCCGGCGTCCTGACCGCCGTCACCTACACTCCCGGGCCCTTCGCACCCGACGCGGGACAGAACTTCGTGGAGATCGTCAGAGAGATCGGCCTGCGCTACGAGTGACGTAGAGTGGCGGGATGGTGATTCTCGACGGTGGGCTGGCGACCCATCTGGAGGCGCTCGGCGCGGACCTGCGCGACGAACTCTGGTCGGCGAAACTCCTGCTGGAGAACCCCTCGGTGATCCGCCAGGCGCACCTCGACTACTTCGCCGCCGGAGCACAGGTGGCGACCACAGCGAGTTACCAGGCGAGCATCCCGGCGTTCCTGCGCCGGGGGCTGAGCATCGCCGAGGCGGAGGACCTCATCCAGCTGTCGGTGCGCCTGGCCACCGAGGCCAGGGACGCCCACGGAGAGGGCGCGGTGGCCGCCAGCGTCGGGCCGTACGGGGCCTACCTCGCCAACGGCGCCGAGTACACCGGCGACTACGACCTCGACGAGGACGGCCTGTTCGCCTGGCACCGCGACCGCTGGGAGATCCTGGCCTCCGCCGGGGCCGACTTCCTGGCCTGCGAGACCATCCCCTCCATCGTCGAGGCCCGCGCGCTCAAGCGCCTGCTCGCCCGGACCCCGGGCGTGCGGGCCTGGATCAGCTTCTCCTGCCGCGACGGCGAGAGCATCAGCGACGGCACCCCGATGGAGGAGGTCGCCGCGCTGTTCGCCGGTGACCAGCGGATCCTCGCGATCGGGGTCAACTGCACCGCGCCGCGCCACGTCTCCAGCCTGATCGACCGGATCAAGGGCAAGCCCGTCATGGTCTACCCCAACTCGGGCGAGACCTGGGACGCCGAGCGGCGCCGCTGGACCGGCCTGGCCGATCCCGTCGAGTTCGGCGCCGCCGCGGCCGACTGGCACACCGCCGGTGCGGCCTTCGTCGGCGGCTGCTGCCGTACCACCCCCGAGCACATCCGGCAGATCCGCGAACACGCCGATCGGCTGTGACGCCGGCGGGACCGGTAAGGAACCGACGGCGTCACCGGCGCCTCGCGGACGCCGGTGTCACGGCCGGCCGCTCAGCCCACGGGGACGGCGGTACGGCGGCGCTGCAGGAACCCGTCGACGGACAGCGCTCCCCCGCCGCTGAAGGCGATCATCAGGCTCGCCGCGGCCAGGGCGAGGACGAACTCGTAGCCGCCCTTGTCCGCCATGAACCCGTTGGCCCCGTGGACGAACACGATCGCCCCGACCATGTCGAGGGCGAGCAGGGTGCCGGCGATCGGCAGTGCGGCGCCCAGGATGAGGGCCACGCCCCCGGCGACCTCGAGGACCGCCACCGCGGGCGCCGCCACACCCGCCAGCGGGACGCCGATCTGCTCGAAGAAGGCCGTCGTCCCCGACAGCCCCCCGGTGAACTTGGTCAGGCCGTGCACGAGGAAGATCACGCCGATGGCCACACGGCCCAGCAGCAGGGCGATGGATCGCGCCTGGTCCAGCATCACGCCTCCAGTGGTTCGAATTTGAACGACACCCACCATGCCAGATAGTTCAAATTCAAACAACCAGTAGACTGAGCGAATGACAGGAGCACGATGGCTGGACGCGCGTGAAATGGCCGCCTGGCGGGCCTATCTGTCCGCGTCCCATCTGCTGGAACGACGCGTCGAAGAGCAGCTGAAGGCCGAGTCGGGCCTGACCCATGCCCAGTACGAGATCCTCGCCCGTCTCTCCGACGCCCCCGACCGGCGGCTGCGGATGACCGAACTCGCCCGCGGGGTCGTGGTCTCCAAGAGCGGGCTGACCTACCAGATCGGCCAGCTGGAGAAGCGGGGGCTGGTCGAGCGGGCCACCTGCCCCTCCGACGACCGCGGCGTCCTGGCCGTGCTCACCGACCGGGGCGTGGAGTGCCTGCGCCGCACCGCCCCGGGGCACGTCGCCGTCGTCCGCGAGGTGCTGATCGACCTGCTGACCCCCGACGAGCTCGAGATGATGACCCGCGTCATGAGCAAGGTGGAGGCGGTGACGCGCGCCTCGGCGAGCCCTCTTCCGTAGGGCGCGCCGAGGCGCGGAGAGTCAAGGGGTGCGGTGTACGGAGTCGCCTGCCGGGCCCGGGCCGACAGGGCCGCCCGCGGGGCCGGGGCGGACAGGGATCGCCCGCGCGGACGGAGCCGCCCGTGCGGACGCCGATCGCCCGCGCCCGGCGGCTCAGTCCTTGGCGCCCCGCTCGGCCATGCGCGCGGCCTCGGCCTTGGCGCTCGCGGCGTACTTGTCGACGTACTCCTGGCCGGACAGCTCCATCAGCGCGTACATGATCTCGTCGGTGACGGCGCGCAGGACCAGGCGGTCCTCCTCCATGCCGTAGTAGCGCGAGAAGTCCAGCGGCTTGCCGAACTTCACCCCGGGGCGGATGCCCAGCTTGGGAACGGGACGGCCCGGAGGCATCATCTCGAAGGTGTTGATCATGGCCCACGGGATCACCGGCACGCGGGACTCCAGCGCCAGCCGGGCCACCCCGGTCTTGCCCTTGTAGAGGCGGCCGTCGTGGGAGCGGGTGCCCTCGGGGTAGATGCCCAGCACGTGCCCCTCCCTCAGGATGCGCAGGCCCGTGCGGAGCGCCGCCTCGCTGGCCTTGCCCCCGGAGCGGTCGATCGGCACGGTGCCGACGCCGCTGAAGAACGCCCTGCTGATCATGCCCTTGACGCCCTTGCCGGTGAAGTACTCGGCCTTGCCGAGGGAGATCACCTTGCGCGGCAGGAACAGGGCCCCGAAGAAGTGGTCGGCGAACGACAGGTGGTTGCCGGCCAGGATCACCGGCCCCTCCTTCGGCACGTTCTCCACCCCCTCCGCCCACGGGCGGAAGATGAGATGGAGGAAGGGCCAGAGGATGGCCTTCACCACCCAGTAGAACACTCGGGGCTCCTTCGATTGTCCGGCAGCGACCTGGAGTTATCTTCCCATCTTCGGCCTCTGTCACCTACACCGCCAAACAACCCAAATCACCCCCTCGCAAAACATGCCCCAAGCATGCGACGATCGGGCGAACCTGACGAGGAGCCACCCATGCCTGTGATGCCTGGCGCGGAGCCGTACCAACACGCGGGCGGCCAGGTCGGCGTCCTGCTCTGCCACGGATTCACCGGGTCTCCGCAATCGTTGCGTCCCTGGGGGGAATACCTGGCCGAGGCGGGCCTGACCGTGGCGCTGCCCCGGCTGCCCGGTCACGGGACGACCTGGCAGGAGATGAACCACACCCGCTGGGAGGACTGGTACGCCGAACTCGACAAGGCTCTGGCGGACCTGCGCGGCCGGTGCTCCGAGGTCTTCGTGATGGGCCTGTCCCTGGGCGGCTGCATGGCCCTGCGGCTGGCCGAGGTGCACGGTGAGGGAATCAAGGGGGTGGTCGTCGTCAACCCGTCGATCGCCAACGACGTGCCCCTGCTCAAGCTGGCGCCGCTGCTCAAGCTCTTCGTCCCCTCGGTCCCCGGAGTGGCCGGTGACATCAAGAAGGAGGGGGCCACCGAGCTCGGCTACACGCGCACGCCGGTCAAGGCCGCGGCGAGCCTGCCCCGGCTGTGGGCGCTGACCCAGGCCGGGCTGGACGAACTGAGCCAGCCGGTGCTGGTCTTCCACAGCCCGCAGGATCATGTGGTGAAACCCACCAGTGTCCGGATTCTTCGTGAGAAGCTGACCAGGGGGAATCTGCGTGTGGTGGAGCTCGCCGACAGCTACCATGTCGCGACGCTCGACAATGACGCCGATCAGATCTTCGCGGGGAGCCTGGAGTTCGTCCGCGCGAATGCCTCTGTACCCTTGCAAAGAGACTGATCGCGGGTGGGGGATGCGCGGTCTTCGGGAGGAAGTGGACGGCCTATGAGTGACGGGCCCAGCTAAGTGACACCTCAAAGCGACGAGGACGAGGTCTGGCGGCAGATCGTCGCGTCCTTCAACGACACCGCCGAGCGCGAACCTGGCGACCAGCCCTGGCCGGACAGCGAGAACCTCCCGGCCGAACCCTCCCGGCGCGTGGTCAGGCAGCCGGAGGAGGCCGGGCGCCTGCTGCCCGACGGCGACGAGCCCGGTGACCACGCCGGTGTCGCAGGCGAGCGTGAGGACGCCGAGACCGCCGGCGAAGACGACGAGGGCCACTACGTGCCTCCGCCGCCCCCTCCGCTGCCCAAGACCGACACCACCACCAAGATCGCCTGGCTGGCCCTGTTCGGCGGCCCCGCCTACCTGCTGGTGACCGCGGCGGCGGGCTGGCAGCTGGAGGGCTGGGCGCTGTTCACCGCGGTCGCCGCGTTCATCGGCGGCTTCGTGGCCCTGGTCGTGCGGATGGGCGACGGCCCGCCCAACGACTCCGGCTGGGACGACGGCGCCGTCGTCTGAGGCGCCCGCCTGCACCCGGCCGGAAGCCCTCACCGGGCGGCCGGTCCCTCCGGAGAACCTCCCGCCCGGGACCTCGCGACGCCCTGCGACTCGGCGAGCCCTGTGACCCTGCAGGCCCTTGCGACTCGGCGGGCCCTTGCGACTCGGCGGGCCCTGTGACCCTGCAGGCCCTTGCGACTCGGCGGGCCCTGTGACCCGCCAGGTCCTTGCGAATCGGCGGGCCCTTGCGAATCGGCGCGCGCAGGTCTGCCCTACGACTTGGCGCGCTCGGGCGTGCCGGTGCCGAAGCGCTCGATCACGTCGGTGAAACGGCCGGCGTCGTCCACCACGTGGCCGACGGTCCACACCGTGCCCGTGCCGGGCAGGTAGGTCGCCGACTGGAGCCTGATCGTCCGGGGCGTCGCGGACGCGGCCCCGCGCAGGACCTTGACCGCGTGCCCGTCGTAGCGCAGCAGGAACGCCTCCGCCGGCCGCGCCGGATCGGCCCCCGAGACCCAGAAGCGGTTCTTGCGGTCGCCCGTCACGCCGTACAGGCGCACGTCGCCCCCGGGCACGGGCACCCGGGACCACTTCTTGCCGTTCCAGGACAGCAGCAGCGGGTCGATCTCGCCCGAGGACCGGTAGATCCCGCCGACGGCCAGGGCCCGCTTGGTCCCGTTGAAGTGCACGTCGCGCAGGTATCCGCCCGGGATGTCGGGCACGGGGAAGGGCTTCCAGTGACCTCCGGACAACCGCATGATCAGCGGCTTGTCCCCGGTCTCGCCCACCGCCCAGCCGTCGCTCTTGGACGGCAGCGCCACGCCGTACAACGTGCCGCCGCCGTCGACCTGGGTGAGCTTCCACTTCCCCCCGGTGCCGGTGACGATCAGGGGCTGCCGGTCGCGGCTGCCCACGACGACCGCCCGGGACGACGTGGCCGCCACCCCGGCCAGCCAGTCGTTCAACCGCAGGGAGTCGACGGCGACGCGGTCGAAGGCCGAGCCGTCTCCCCGGGCGAGGTACGGCGTGCCGTCGTGGCCCTCGCCCACCGCCCACAGCTCGTCGGCCGACGCCGCGGCGACCGAGCGCAGCAGCGCGGCGCCGGTGGGGTCGTTGCGGATGGGCACCTCGGTCCACGCGCTGCCGTTCCAGTGCGCGATGGCGCTGCGGCTCTGCCAGACGTCCCAGACACTCTGCTGACCCACCGCCCACACGTTGGTGGCCGAGATCCCGGCCACGTCGGAGAGCGACCCGTCGCTGCTCAGCCGCGCGGTGGCCGGCGCCTGCCAGGCCTCCGCCGACGGGGGGCGTACGGGATCTGCGTGCGCGGAGGCCACCGGAAAGGAGGACGCCAGGAGCAGCCCCGATGCGGACAGGGCCAGCGCACGCCGCAGAAGGCGACGAGTCATGCTCCAAATGGTACGGGCCGGGCTCACTCCTCGTGCGGGCTTCCCCCGGCCGCGGCCAGCTCGGCGACCACCGGCCGGTGGTCGCTCGCCGCGGCCAGGACGGCGGGATCGGCCTCGACGCCGCCGCAGGAGACCACCCGCAGCCCGGCCACCGCGAAGATCGCGTCGATGCGCAGGTGCGGTCCGCGGGCGGGGAAGGTCAGGCCGTCGCCGCGCGGCGCGAGCGGGTAGCAGTCGGGCAGCTTCCCTGCGATGTACCGCCAGGAGGGCCGGTCGGACTGCTCGTTGATGTCCCCCGCCAGCACGGGCAGCGCGTCGAAGCGGTCGGCGACCTCCTGCAGGATCCGCACCGCCTCGTGGGAGTGGTACAGGCGCGCGCCCTCGTTGAGGTCGAGGTGGATGGAGCCGACCGCCACCCGGAGGCCGCCGGTCTCCACCACGGCGACGGCGATCGCCCGCTGCTCCAGGCCGAAGAAGAACCGCAGCCGGCGGCCCTCGCCGTGCAGCACCCGGACCCCGGGCCCGGCCAGGACCGCCACGCCCCCGACACGCAGCCCCGCGGCCACCCTCAGCCCTCCGGAGGCCGCGAGGTTCCTGCGCCTGCGGCGCCAGCACAGGAACCGGGGAGCCTCCTGGACGCAGAGCACGTCGGCCCGCAGCGCGGTCATGACCTGCCCGAGCGCCGCCACGTCGTCACGCATGGCACGCACGTTGTAGCTGGCGACTCTGAGCAGCACGGCGACCTCCCGGGAACATCCCGTGAGCTGAGCGTAACCGGACCTGCGATATCCGGCGATAACCACCCCGCCTCGGGCAGTCCCCCGAAAGCGGACAGCCCGGCGGAGCGGGCCGCCCGGTTGATCAGGCGACCCGGCGGAGCGGGCCGCCCGGTTGATCAGGCGACCCGGCGGAGCGGGCGGCCCGGTGGCGGGCGGCCCGGTGGCGGGCGGCCCGGTGGAGTGGAGGACTCAGCGGTTGCGGGCCAGGTCGGCGGCGCCGACCAGACCGGCGGAGGCGCCCAGCTCGGCCAGGCGGATCTCGGCCAGCGGACGGTGCCCGCGCCCGGTCAGGTGGCGGGCGAACGCGTCGCGGACCTGGTCGATCCAGAGGTCGGCGGCGCGCGAGACACCGCCGCCCAGGACGAAGCAGCCGGGGTCGAACACGGCGGCCAGGTCGCTCAGCCCCTGGCCGAGCCACTCGGCCAGCGAGGAGAAGGCGGCCAGCGCGGCCGGGTCGCCCGCGCGGGCGGCCTCGGTCACCTCCGTGCCCTCGATGTCGCCGGGCGAGCCGCCCGCGATCTCCAGCAGCCTGGCCGCCCGTTCCGGATCGGCCTCGGCGATCAGCCGGGCCTCGGCGACCAGGGCGTTGCCGCTGGCGTACTGCTCCCAGCAGCCGAGGTTGCCGCACCCGCACGGGCGGCCCTCGGGGACCACCTGCATGTGCCCGAGCTCGGCGCCCATGCCCCAGCGCCCGCGGTAGAGGGCGCCGTCGAACACCATGCCGCCGCCGATGCCGGTGCCGACGGTCACGCACACGAGATGGCTCTCGTTCCGCCCGGCCCCGAACCTGGCCTCGCCCCACGCCGTGGCGTTGCCGTCGTTCTCCACGACGACGGGCAGGTTGACCAGGTCGGCGACCTTCTTCTGCAGCGGTTCCTCGCGCCAGGCCAGGTTGGGGGCGAAACGCACGATCGAGCGGGTCTCGTCGACGAAGCCCGCCGCGCCGAGCCCGACGGCCTCGATCTGCCGATCCCTGGCCAGCTCGCCGACCACTTCGGCGATCGTGTCGGCGACCTTCTCGGGGTTCTCCGCCGGAGTCGGGCGCAGGAGCTGTTCGACTATCCGCCCCTGCTCGTCCACGACGCCCGCCGCGACCTTGGTGCCGCCGATGTCAATGCCGATGGTCAGCGCCATCTCTCACCCTTTCCCGCCGGGGGTCACCCCAGGTCGATGTGCTCCACGGGGGTATCTTCCCGGGACACGTCACGTTCTCTCGCCCGCTGTGAGGGCGAGGGCCGGTTGATCGCGTCGACGGCCGACTTCAGGGCCGCGAACAGCTCGGAGCCCGCCTGCATCAGGTGATCGGCGACCTGCCCGCCGGACTCGCGCTGCGCCGCCATGGCACGGCAGACGGGGCAGGCCCGGCAGATGTACTCCTCCTCGTGCTCGGAGACCGCCTCCTCCCACACGTCCCTGCGGCCGCCGCGGGAGCCGCCGCTGGAGAAGGCGCTGCCGAACCCCGTCATGGTGCCCTTGATCAGGTTCTTCCGCAGCTCCCTGGTGGCCCTGCGCTGGATCGTGTCGAAGAGCCTGAAGGCCTCCTCGGCCGCGCTCCCGAGCGGGTCGGAGCCGCGGGGCGCGTCCGTGCCGCGGGGCGTCTCCGAGCCACGCGGGGTCTCCGAGCCACGCGGGGTCTCCGTACCACGCGAACTGTCGGCGCCCCGGGGTGTCTCCGTGTCGCGCGAGGCGTCCGCGCCGCGGGGCGTGCCCTCACCGCGTGAGGTGTCGTCGTCGTTGCGGGGCTTCTGAGCGCCGCCGTTCATCTCACCGTTGTCAGTCATCTGGCCCTCCCGCATCGAACCGTACCCGGAGACGGCCGTCGGAGAGCGCGGCCTCCCGCACGCTCCTGCGGGCCAGCGCCGCGGGCAGGGCCAGGACCCGGCGGTAGGGGCCGATGGTGACGATCAGCTCGTCGCCCTTCCTGGCGAGGTCGACCTCCCCCTTCTCGGCGAGCGGGAGCGCCAGGATCAGCTCGCCCTCGGGGGTGATCCGCAGCGGCGGCTCCACCCCGGGCGGGGCGAAGGCGTCGGTCCCGCCGTACATGGCCTCGGCGACGCCGGCCAGGGCGTCGAGACCGACGGGCTCGGCCTCCAGGTAGGGGACCCGGTGGACGGGCAGCGGGGCGAAGGACTGCTCCACCTCGGCCAGGTGCCCGGCCTGGGCGGCCACCCACCGCTGCCGCCACGGGTCGGCGCCCTCGGCGGGGAAGACCCGGTTGGCGATCACCGCGTCGACGCGGTAGCCGTACAGGCTCAGGGAGGTGAGGGTACGGCGGGCCTCGGCCAGCACGACGGCCTCGGGGGTCAGCACCAGGCGGACGCTGGCGCCGGGGCCGGTGAGCAGCTCGCGCACCTCCATCAGCCCCCGGTGCAGGCGCTCGCCCGCGCCGACCACGTGGTCGTCGGGCACGCTGACCATCGCCACCCGGCGCACCAGGGGCGCCAGGGTGCGCATCAGCCGCCTGCCGACCGGGAGCAGCCGGTTGACGTGCCAGTCGAGCGCCTCGGGCAGCGCGAGCAGCCGGAGCGTCTCGGCGGTGGGCGCGCAGTCGATGACGATCACGTCCCAGCTCCCGGTGCGGGCCTGCTCGCGCAGCTCCAGCAGCGCGATGACCTCCTCGGCGCCGGGCAGCACCGTGATCTCCTCGGCGGTGACCTCGTCCAGGCCCAGCTCGGCGAAGAACCCCCGGGCGTAGTCGCGCAGTTCACCCCACTGGCGCTCCAGCGACCGCTGGGTGTCGACCTGGTACAGGTGCAGGCCGGGGGCGATCTCGGCCGGCTCGGGGCCGGGGCTCGCTCCGAGCGCGTCGGCCAGCGAGTGCGCGGTGTCGGTGGAGACCACGAGCGTCTTGAGCCCGGACCGGGCGGCGAGGACGGCGGTGGCCGCCGCGGCGGTCGTCTTGCCGACCCCGCCCTTGCCGGTGAACAGCAGGACCCGGGTCACTCGGTCTCCTCCACCGGTCGCGTCCGGGCGCCGCGCCCGGTCACCCGGCCTCGACGCGCTTCTTCAGCCCCTTCAGGGCGGTGTCGATGATGACCTTCTCCGCTTTTCGCTTGATCATGCCGATCATCGGGACCTTGAGGTCGACGGCCAGCTCATAGGTGACCTCGGTGCCCGCGCCCGTCTCGGTCAGGCGGTAGCTGCCGGTGAGGCCGGAGACCATCTTCCCGGCCTCGGCGATCACCCAGTCGACGGACTCGTCCCCCTGCCAGGTGTAGGCCAGGGTGTACTCGTCACTGATCGGGCCCGCGTCCAGGACGAACCTGACCCGGTCGGGGCGCCCGTCCTCCCCGGTGGACAGGACCTGGGCGGACTTCACCTGACCCGCCCACTCCGGGTACGCGGCGAAGTCGGCGATCACCGTCATGATGGTCGACCGGCCCGCGCCGATCGTGATGCTGGAAGTGGTGCGATCAGCCATGGGGTTACCGTACTCGCTCAGGCTTTCCTGGCGTACGTCCGGCTCACACCCGGCCGCGAAGATCCTCCCGCCTCGCCCGGCTCACCATTCGAGGGCGAAGGGTACGCCCCTGCCCCGGAAGTGGCCGACGTTGAGGCACTCGGTCCTGCCGATGCGGGTGCGGGCCGACAGCGGCTGGTGCACGTGGCCGAAGAGGGCGTAGCGCGGCTGGGTCCGCCTGATCGCCTCCAATGTGGCCTCGCTGCCCCGCTCGAACCGGCGGGCGACCACGTCGTACAGCAGCTCGGGCACGGCCGGCGGGATGTGGCAGCACAGTACGTCCACCTCGCCGACCGCCTCGACCTTGCGGGCGAACTCCTCGTCGTCGATCTCGTTCGGCGTGCGGTACTGCGTGCGCAGCCCGCCCCCGACGAAGCCGAAGCGCAGGCCCCCGATCTCGACGGTCTCCCCGTCCAGCACGTGGTGGCCGGAGCGCGCGTACTCGGGCCAGTAGCGCGGCAGGTCCACGTTGCCCGGGGTGAGGTAGGCGGGGGTCGGCATGGCGGCGAAGATCTCGCCGTACTGGCGGCGGACGGAGCGTTCGATGTGATCGCGCGGGTCGCCCTCCAGCGAGGCCCACAGCGCGGCGGACATGGCCCTGGCCTCGTCGAAGCGCTTGGCGGTGCGCAGGGCGATGAACTCGGCGGCCCGCTCCGCCCCGAACAGCTCGGCGAAGATCCCCTGCGAGTGGTCGTCGTAGTCGACGAACAGGATCAGGTCGCCCAGGCAGATCAGCGCGTCGGCGCCTTCCCCCGCACGGGCCAGGGCGTCGGCTCTTCCGTGCACATCGCTGACGACATGAACCCGCATGCCCGACATCCTAGCGATCGACCGGTTCGCCCACGGTGCGGGTGAGATGCGGTGAGTGAGATGCGCCATAATGGCGGACCCGCATGTCAGACGGCCGCGCCCGGCGGCACTGATAACGTGAAATCGCCCTTGGTAACGCCTGCAGTGGTAACGCCTGAGTGACAAATCTACCCACGCGTAACTTCTCGCGGTAGCTTCCAGGCAACCATCGATCCGTGCGTCCCAGGAGTGATCCCGTGCGCGAGTACAGTGTCCCCGTGCTGGTGGACGTCCCCGCCTCCGCCAACCTGACCGACACGGTGTTCCAGCGGGCCGAGCAGGAGCCCGGCTCGATCGTCCTGCGCCGCAAGGCCGGCGACGACTGGAGCGCCGTCACCGCCCGGGAGTTCCGCGACCAGGTCGCCGCCGTGGCCAAGGGCCTGATCGCGGCGGGGATCGAGCCCGGCGACCGGGTCGCCCTGATGTCGCGCACCCGCTACGAGTGGACCGTCGCCGACTACGCCATCCTGGCCGCGGGCGCGGTCACCGTGCCGATCTACGAGACCTCCTCCGCCGACCAGGTGAAGTGGATCGTGTCCGACAGCGGCACCAAGGCGATCTTCGTGGAGCTGGATTCGCACGAGGAGACCGTCCGCGAGGTCCTGCCGGAGCTGGAGGGCCTGAAGAACATCTGGCGCTTCGAGGGCGGCGCGGTGGAGGAGCTGACGGCCGCCGGGGCCGAGGTCTCCGACGAGACGCTGGCCGAGCGCAGGAGCTCGCGCGGCGTCGCCGACCTCGCCACGATCGTCTACACCTCCGGGACCACCGGCATGCCCAAGGGCTGCCGCCTGACCCACGACAACCTGCTGTTCACCGCGCGCAACGTGGCCAACGGCCCGCTGGAGCGGCTGTTCACCGTCGAGGGCCGCGCGGTGCTGCTGTTCCTGCCCCTGGCCCACGTGTTCGCGCGCATCATCCAGACCGTGCTGATCGAGACCGGCACGATCCTGGCGCACACCCCGAACATGAAGAACGTCGGCCCCGACCTGCAGGGCTTCAAGCCGACGTTCCTGCTCGGCGTGCCCCGCGTGTTCGAGAAGGTCTACAACACCGCCGAGCAGAAGGCCACCGGCGAGGGCAAGGGCAAGATCTTCCACGCCGCGGCGGACACCGCGATCGCGTGGAGCCGGGCGGAGTCCGCCGGCGGCTCCGGGCTCGGCCTCAAGCTCAAGCACACGCTGTTCGACAAGCTGGTGTACGGCAAGCTGCGCGCGGCCACCGGCGGCAACCTGTCGGTCGCGATCTCCGGCGGCTCGGCCCTGGGCGAGCGGCTCGGCCACTTCTTCCGGGGCGTGGGCATCGAGATCGTCGAGGGCTGGGGGCTGACCGAGACCTCCGCCCCGTCCACGGTCAACATCCCCGGCGCCAACAAGATCGGCACCGTCGGCAAGCCGTTCCCCGGCGTCACGGTCGCCATCGCCGACGACGGCGAGGTCCTCGTCAAGGGCCGCCACATCTTCGACGGCTACTGGAACAACGAGAAGGCCACCGCCGAGGCGATCGACCCCGACGGCTGGTTCCACACCGGCGACATCGGCGAGCTCGACGCCGACGGCTACGTGAAGATCACCGGCCGCAAGAAGGAGATCCTCGTCACCGCCGCGGGCAAGAACGTCGCCCCGGCCCCGATGGAGGACCGCATCCGCGCCCACCCCCTGGTCAGCCAGGCGATGGTGGTCGGCGACGACAAGCCCTTCGTGGCCGCGATCGTCACCCTCGACCCCGAGGCGCTGGAGCAGTGGAAGGCCGCCAACGGCAAGGAGTCGGCCACTCTCGCCGACCTGAGCGCCGACCCGGCGATCGTCGCCGAGGTGCAGAAGGCCGTGGACGACGCCAACCGGTCGGTCTCCAAGGCCGAGCAGATCAAGAAGTTCTCGATCCTCGACATCGACATCACCGAGGAGAGCGGTCACCTGACCCCGACCCTCAAGGTCAAGCGCAACGTCGTGATGCGCGACTTCGCCAAGCACATCGAGGAGCTGTACGGCTAGGACGGGGACGGCCGGGAGCGGGGCGGATACGGCAGCGCCCACCGGGGGTGACGGGCCCGCCTGCTGGGAGGTACCCGGTGGGGCGGGTGCCGCCCACCCGTGAGGCATGTCCCCAGTGGGGCGGGTGCCGCCCACCCGGCCTGCGCCCCACGACCGCCAGACGGATATCTCCGACGTCCGCTCAATGGTCATCAGCGATCTGTGACCGGGTGATGGGCAGGCCGGGACGCTCGGCGATCACCTGCCTGCCATGCCCGAGGACGGCTCCGGCATCTGGCGCCCGTCGTGTCCCGAGTGTGGTCTCAACGGACGCCCAGGGCTGACTCCTCACGCCCTAGAACCCGCTGTACCCCAGGGGTCAGTTTTCAGGATCCGGCGTCAGCTGTTTCCGAGGCGCAGCCGGGTGGGCGACACCTGCCCCACCACGGACACACCCCACGGGTGGGCAACACTCGCCCCACCGGACACACCCCACCACCCGGCACGTGCCGCCGCACCCGCCTCCCCCTGTCCGGCCGCCGCCCCGCCCGGTCACGACTCCCTGATCACGGCCACGCCGCCCGCGGGCACGGTCCCGGGGAAGGGCTCCCCGGTGAGCAGGTCGAGGCCGGTGGCCTCCAGCGGGACGGCTTCGACGCCGTGGTTGACGGCGAACAGGTAGGACGGGCCGTCCGGGTGCGCGCGCCGTACCAGCTCCAGGCCCGTCACCGCGCCCGGCTCGGGGTGCACCCCGGCCTCGCCGGTGATCCGGGTGAGCAGGCGGGTCAGGGAGGGGTCGTCGAGGCGGGTGGAGACGTACCAGGCCGTGCCCTCGCCGCGGGTGTTGCGGGTGATCGCAGGAGCGCCGTCCAGGACGCGGGCCCACGGGTCGGTCACCGGGTCCGCGTCGCCCGCCGTGTAGGAGGCGATCACCTCGGCGGTGACGGCCCGGCCGTGCTCGCGCCAGATCCGGCCGGTCGACCCGTCGGAGAGCGTGACCGTGCCGCCCTCGGCCAGCGGGACGAACTCCTCCATCCGCACGCCCAGCACCTCCCGCAGGGCGCCGGGGTAGCCGCCGGGCCAGATGCGGTCGTTGTCGTCGGCGACCCCGCTGTAGGCTCCGGCGACCAGGGTGCCGCCCGCCTCCACGTAGGAGAGCAGGGCCGAGCGGGCCGTCTCCCCCAGCAGGTACTGGGCGGGCAGCAGGACCAGCCGGTACGGCGTCAGGTCGCCGTCCGGCGGGACGAAGTCCGCGGTGATCCCCAGCCGCCACAGCGCCCGGTGCCAGGCGGCGATCTCGTCGCGGGCGGTCATGTCGACGCTGGGGTGACCGGGCCTCTCCTGCGCCCACACTCCCGGCCAGTCGAACACGATCGCCACCTCGGCGGTGACCCTGGAGCCCTCGACCTCCGTCAGCCGTCCCAGGTCCGCGCCCAGCTCGCACACCTCCCGCCAGATGCGGGAGTCGGTCCCGGCGTGCGGGATCATCCCGGAGTGGTGCCGCTCGGCCCCGGCCAGGGAGGCCCGCCACTGGAAGAAGAGCGCGCCGTCGGAGCCGCGCGCCACGTGCGCCAGCGAGTTGCGGCGCATCTGGCCGGGCGTCTTGGGGATGTTGCGCGGCTGCCAGTTGACCGCGCTCGTGGAGTGCTCCATCAGCAGCCACGGCGCTCCCCCGGCCAGCCCCCGGGTGAGGTCGGCGGCGAAGGCCAGGTCGATGTGGGACTCGGGGTCGTCGGCGCGCAGGTAGTGATCGGTGGCGACCACGTCCACGTGCGGGACCCACTGCCAGTAGTCGATCTCCCAGTGCACGCCGGCCATGAAGTTGGTGGTCACCGGGATGTCGGGGGTGACCTCGCGCAACACCTCCAGCTCGGCCTGGTGGCAGGCCAGCAGCTCGGCCGAGCTGAAGCGGCGGAAGTCGAGGTCGTGGGCCGGGTTGAGGAAGCTGGGCGTCTTACGGGGCGGCAGCACCTCCTCGAAGGAGGTGTACTCCTGCGACCAGAAGCGGGTGCCCCACGCCTGGTTGAGCCCGGGCAGGTCGTAGCGCTTGCGCAGCCAGTCGCGGAAGGCCGCCGCCGAGGTGTCGCAGTAGCAGCGGGAGACGTGGCAGCCGTACTCGTTGCCGATGTGCCACATCCGCAGCGCCGGATGCCCGGCGTAGTGCTCGGCCATCGCCCGCGCGAGCCGTACGGCCGCCGCCCGGTAGTGGGGCGAGGAGGGGCAGTAGGCCTGGCGGCTGCCCGGCCACAGCCGCGCGCCGTCGGCGTCGACCGGCAGCGACTGCGGGTAGGCCGCGGAGAACCAGGGCGGCGGGCTGGCCGTCGCCGTGGCCAGGTCGACGCCGATCCCGTTGTCCGCGAGCAGCCCGAGCACGCGGTCCAGCCAGCCGAAGCGGTGGGAGCCCTCCTCCGGTTCCAGGGACGCCCAGGAGAACACTCCGACCGTGACCAGGTTGACCCCGGCCTCGCGCATCCGGGCCACGTCGTCGGCCCAGATGTCCTCCGACCACTGCTCGGGGTTATAGTCACCGCCAAAATACATGATGTCACCATAAACCAACATCGTTATTAAAACATCCGTTGACAACCCTTTAAAAGGGACATTCCATATGGAAGGACATGAGCGATATCGGGGGAAACTGAGCGTTCCGGTCAGGAGGAACCATCATGACCCAACGACCGCCGATGCCCCACCGAGCCGTGTCTCCCATGTCCCACCGGATGGCTCCTCCGATGTCCCACCGGGCAGCGCCCCCCGTGTCCCGCCGGACGATGCTCCGCGGTTCTCTGCTGGGCGCCGCCGCGTTCGGCGTCCCGGCGATCCTCGCCGGTTGCTCGAACCCCGCCGAGCAGGCGGCCCCGGGAGGGACCGCGAGCGCGGGCGGCGGCACCGTGACCCTCGGCTCGAACGCCTCCGACGAGGTCCCGAAGAAGTCGCTGGAGACCGTGGTCAAGTCGTTCACCCAGGCCCAGGTGAAGATCAACACGGTCGACCACAACACCTTCCAGGAGAACATCAACCGCTACCTGCGGGGCACGCCCGACGACGCGTTCACCTGGTTCGCCGGCTACCGGATGCAGTTCTTCGCCGAGCAGGGCCTGGCCGTCGACATCTCCGACGTGTGGCAGGAGATCGGCGGCGACTACACCCCCGCCTTCAAGGCCGCCTCGACCGGCGCCGACGGCAAGCAGTACTTCGTGCCGTTCACCTACTATCCGTGGGCCGTCTTCTACCGCAAGAGCCTCTGGCGGGAGAAGGGCTACGAGATCCCCAAGACGCTCGACGAGTTCACCGCGCTGTCCCGCGAGATGAAGGCCGACGGGCTCATCCCGATCGCCTTCGCCGACAAGGACGGCTGGCCGGCCATGGGCACCTTCGACATCGTCAACATGCGGACCAACGGCTACGACTTCCACATCTCCCTGATGGCGGGCAAGGAGTCGTGGACCGACCCCAGGGTCAAGCAGGTCTTCGAGACCTGGCGCGGCCTGATGGAGCACCACCAGACCGGAGCCAACGGCCGCACCTGGCAGGAGGCCGCCCAGTCGCTGCAGCAGAAGAAGACCGGCATGTACCTGCTGGGCATGTTCGTCGCCCAGCAGTTCCCCGAGGACGAGCGCGACGACCTCGACTTCTTCGCCTTCCCCGAGATCAACCCGCAGTTCGGCCAGGACTCGGTGGAGGCGCCCATCGACGGCTACATGATCTCCGCCAAGGCCAAGAACGTGGAGGGGGCCAAGCAGCTCCTCAAGCACTTCGCCGCCGCGTCCTCGCAGAACATCGCCACCGGGCTGGACCCCGGGACGCTGGCCGCCAGCTCCAAGGCCGACACCTCCGGCTACAGCTCCCTGCAGAAGCGCGGCGCCGAACTGGTCTCGCAGGCCGCCCACATCTCCCAGTTCCTCGACCGCGACACGCGACCGGACTTCGCCTCGACCGTCATGATCCCCGCCTTCCAGCGGTTCATCGGCGAGCCGGACGACATCGACGCGCTGCTGAAGGACATCGAGGCGCAGAAGGTGAACATCTTCCGGTGACGGCGCTGCGCGACTCCCCGGAGGTGACGGCCCGCCGTACCCGGCGCGCCCGCCGCTACTCCACCCGCGACGTGGTGGTCCTGGTGATCGGCCTGGGCATCGCCGTCCTGGTCGACCTGGCCGTGGTCTGGGGTCCCACGCTGGCCTCGGTGGCGCTGTCGGGCACCGACTGGAACGGCATCTCCGAGCTGCGCTGGATCGGCGGCGACAACTACCGCGACCTGACCACCGAGTACCCGCCGTTCTGGACCGCCGTCCGCAACAACGTGCTCTGGCTCGGCTTCCTCGGCCTGGTCGCGACGCCGTTCGGCCTGCTGTGCGCGGTGCTGCTGGACCGGCGGCTGCGGATGTCGCGGTTCTACCAGAGCGCCCTGTACATGCCGGTCGTGCTCTCCCTGGCCGTGGTCGGCTTCATCGCCCAGCTCGTCTACTCCCAGGACTACGGCGTGCTCAACGCGGTCACCGGGATGAACACCGACTGGCTGGGCGATCCGTCGATCAACATCTGGGTCGTCATGGTCGCCGCGGCCTGGCGGCACGTGGGCTACGTGATGATCATCTATCTCGCCGGGCTGAAGGCCGTCGACCCCGCCCTGAAGGAGGCCGCGGCCATCGACGGCGCGAGCGAGCGGCAGGCCTTCTTCCGGGTGGTCTTCCCGGTGCTGCGGCCGATCAACGTCATCGTGCTGGTGATCACGGTCATCGAGGCGCTGCGCGCGTTCGACATCGTCTACGCCATCAACAAGGGCAGGAACGGCCTGGAGCTGCTGTCGGTCCTGGTCACCGAGAACATCGTCGGCGAGGCCAGCCGGATCGGCTTCGGCTCGGCGATCGCGGTGGTCCTGCTGGTGATCTCGCTGGGGTTCATCGTGACCTACCTGACCCAGGTGTTCAAGGAGGGACGATGACCTCGGCCCCGACCCGGGCGTTCGTGGAGGGACGATGACCTCGACCCTCACCGAGCCCGCCCGGACGAGCCCGGCCGCCCCTCCCCCGCCCTCCCGCCGGGTACGGCCGCTGCGCCTGCTGCTGCACGTCTTCCTGTTCCTGGTCGCGCTGGGATGGCTGGCCCCGCTGGCGCTGGCCGTCTACGCCTCGCTGCGGCCGTACGAGGAGACCGCGCGGCTCGGCTACTTCTCCCTGCCGGAGACGCTCACCCTCGACTACTACAGCGAGGCGTGGACCCAGGCGGAGCTGCCGAAGTACTACCTCAACACGCTCATCATCGTGATCCCCGGGGTGGTGCTGACGCTGGCGCTGGCCTCGTTCACCGCCTTCACCATCGCGCGGCTGCACCTGCCCGGCCGCTGGATCCTGCTGGTGGTCTTCACCGCCGGGAACCTGCTGCCGCCCCAGGTGCTCATCACTCCGCTCTACACGATCTACACCATGATCCCGCTGCCGTGGTGGATGTCGGACTCGCTGTCGCTGTACGACTCCTACCTGGGGCTGATCCTGGTCCACGTGGGCTTCCAGTTCGGGTTCTGCGTGTTCGTGCTGGTCAACTTCATGAGCACGATCCCGGAGGAGATCTCCGAGGCGGCCATGGTGGACGGGGCCGGTGTGTGGCGCCGCTACTGGCAGCTGACGCTGCCGCTGTGCCGTCCGGCGCTGGCCGCGCTGGGCACGCTCCAGTTCACCTGGATGTACAACGACTTCCTGTGGGCGCTGGTCCTGATGTCCTCGGGCGACAAGCTCCCGGTGACCAGCGCGCTGAACAACCTGCGGGGCCAGTTCTTCACCGACTACAACCTGCTGGCCGCCGGCTCGGTGCTCGTCGCGCTGCCCACGCTGATCGTCTTCCAGATGCTGCACAAGCAGTTCGTCGCCGGGCTCACGCTCGGCTCCACCAAGGGGTGATCCGGCAAGGGGTGATTCAACAGGGGGCGATCCGGCCAGGGACGACCCGGGGCTACGGCGTCTGCGCCGGTTCGAGCAGCTCGGCGAACCGGGCGGCGACCAGGTCCCAGCCCCACTCCCGGGCCACCCACTCACGCCCGCGCCGGCCCATCGCGCGGGCGCGGTCCGGGTCGCCGAGCAGGCCGACCAGGGCCTCCCCCACCTCCCGCGGCGAGGTGCCGTCCACGACGAGGCCGGTCTCGCCGTGCACCACCGCGTCGGGCGCGCCTCCCGACGAGCCCGCCACGACCGGCAGGCCGCTGGCCGAGGCCTCCAGATAGACGATGCCGAGCCCCTCCACGTCGATGCCGCCCAGCCGGGTACGGCACGGCATGGCGAACACGTCCCCGAGAGCGAAGAACCGGGGCAGGTCGGCGGCGTCCACCGAGCCGGTCAGCACGACCGACGAGCCCAGGCCCAGGGAGGCGGCCAGGCGCTCCAGCCTCCCCCGGTACGGCCCGCCGCCCACCAGCAGCAGCTTCGCCTCCGGCACGGCCCGCAGCACCCGGGGCCAGGCGCGGATCAGGACGTCCTGGCCCTTGCGCGGCACCAGCCGGGAGACGCAGACGACCACCGGCCCGGCCCCGAGGGCGGCCAGGACGCGGGGAAGCGCGGAGTCTCCCGGACCGGACCGGGTAGGAGCGGCCTCCGGGGAGAACACCTCGGTGTCCACGCCGGGCGTCAGCCGTACCAGCTTGCCGTCGGGGATCACCGTGGCCAGCAGCCGCCGCGTGTACTCCCCCAGATAGGTGACCACGTCCGCGTGGGCGCCGATCCTGGCCAGCAGCCGGCGGGCGACCGGGACCCGCGCCCAGGACGCCTCGTGACCGTGGGTGAGCATGATGACGCGCCCCACCCCGGCCGCGCGCATCCGCGGCGCCAGCAGGCCCAGCGGAGCCGCGGCGCCGAAGACCGCCGTCTCGCACCCGAAGCGCGCGACCAGTTCCCCGGCCCGGCGGGCGACCGCGCGGGTGGGGAGCATCAGCGAGGTGGGGTGGCGCACGACGGGGTACGGCTGGCGCGCGTCGAAGTCCTCGCAGCCGGGCCAGCGGGACGCGTAGACGACCACCGACTCCGGGGGCAGGCAGGCGGCCAGCCCGTGCACGAACGACTGGATGCCGCCCGGGCGGGGCGGGAAGTCGTTGGTGACGATCAGTGTGCGCTTCACGGCTCCGGCATGCCGTTCAGCGCTGCCCACGAGCGTGCCATGGCGATGCGCTCGGGTATCGCAGGATGGGAGGCATAAAGAACATATTCAACGACATCCGGCGACAAATCAGAAATGTTGGATATTGCGAGTCGCTTCTGCATGGCGGTGAACATCGCCGGATCCCGGGTCAGGTCCAGTGCGTGGGCGTCGGCGCGGGCCTCGACCTGCCTGCTGACCACGTTCTGCACGGGACCGGACAGCACCGTGGCCAGGCTCACCAGCCCGACCAGCAGGCCCGCCGCGGCGGGGTCGGCGACCGAGGCGACGCCGCTGCGCCGCCGTACGACCCCCGCGGAGGTCACGAGATAGAGCAGGCACGCCCCGCAGGCCGCGCCCAGCCCGCCGACCAGCGTGCCGTACAGCACGTCCCCGTTGTCGGCGTGACCGAGCTCGTGGGCCACGACCAGCTTCACCTCCTCGGCGGGCGCCTTGAGCAGCGTGTCGTAGACCACGATCCTGCGGGTGGCCCCGAACCCGGAGACGTAGGCGTTGAGCGCGGTGGTCCTGCGGGAGGCGTCGGCCACCAGGACGTCCTCCACCGGCACGCCGTCGCGGGCGGCCATGGCCAGCAGATCGTCGCGCAGGGGCCCGGCGGCCATCGGGGTGAAGTCGTTGAAGACCGGCTCGATCAGCACCGGGTAGACGAACGAGGCGGCCACCGTCAGGGTGAAGGCGCCGAGCGCGGCGGGGATCCACCAGCGCCGCATGCGCCGGGCGAGCGCCACCACGGCGAGCACCATGACGGCGATCAGCCCGGTCCTGATGCCGATGCTCTTGATGCGGTCGGCGCTCCAGGTCAGCCAGGTCTGGGTGGACAGGCCGTAGTCGCGCAGATGGGTCTCCTGCCACATGCCGAGCGGCCAGCGCACGATCTCCACGGCCACCGTCACGGCCACGACGCCGAGCAGCACCCGCAGCCACCACGGCCCCCTCAGCCGGCCCAGCAGCCGCGCTCCGACGGGGGTGGCCACCAGCAGCCCGGCCGTCACCAGGGTCAGGCCGAGCGAGAGGTAGGCGGGCGGGCCCACCGCCGCGTCGAAGGCCGCCGAGCGGGCGATCTGCTCGGCGGTGAAGTCGCGGGACGGGTCCGGCGCGACCGGCGGCGCACCGGAGGGCAGCGGCCGCCACGGCGTGGTGAACGCCACGACCGCCAGCGTGGCCGCCCCGAGGGCCACCAGAGCCCACCCCGCCGCTCGCACCCCCGAGGGCGCCTGCGCCGTGCTCCGGCTCATCGGCCGCTCACCGCTTCCCCGCGTCCCGCGGATCCGCTCACCGCTTCCCCGCGTCCCGCAGGTCCGCCCATCGCTTCCACGCGCCCCGTCGGCCCGCTCGCCGCTTCCCCGGGTCCCGCAGGTCCGCCCGCCGCTTCCACGCGCCCCATCGGCCGTTCACCGCTCCCGTCCGCCGCGCGGGCCGTACGGTCTCCCGCGCCGCCCGTCCCGCCGCCTTCGTCCCATGCCGTTCCGGCATCTCGAACCTAGAGGATCACGAGCCGGAGGGCTCAGCCGAGTTCCCGGCGGAGGTAGTCGCGCCAGCCGGCGGTGAAGGCGGCCGGGGACAGCCCGAGCACGGCCTCGACGTCGCCGCCGCGGGAAGGGGTACCGGCTCCGCCGGGCGGGGGGCCGCCGTAGAGCCTCACGAGGGCCCGCTCGCCGAAACGCCCGGCGATGTAGCGGCAGGCGAGCCAGGCCTCCTCGTAGACCTGGGGCAGCCGCGCGGCGCCGGGGGCGAAGTCGGCGGGACCGGGCAGGCCGTCGGGCAGGGTGCCCGCCCGCACTTCCCGGACGAGTTCGGCGGCCACCGTACGCACGTCCAGTCCGCTGCCGGAGTATCCGACGTAGTCGGCGAACCCCTCCGACAGCCACGTCGGCACCCGCCCGCCCCTTGTCGCCCCGGTGGCCACGTGGGTCAGCTCGTGGGCGATGACCACGTCCCTGCCGATCCGGCTCAGCCTGGCGTAGCCGCTCGGCACGACGATCACCCGGTCGGCGGTGGCCATCGCGGCCAGCCCGTCGCTGGCGCCGGCGCCGGCGAGGATCTCGGCCCCGGCGTCGGTCTCCGGGAACAGGATCACCGGGCGGACCGGCCCCCAGACCGCGGCGACCTTGCGGCGGGCCCGCTCGGCCCTGGCGGCCAGATCGGCCAGCAGGCCGGAGTGGATCCGGTGGCCGATGACGACGTAGCGCTCGCCGCGGAGCACCTTCGCGCCGGGCCACGGTTCCCGTCCGACCGGCGCGTCCCCGGCGGCCAGCGTGGCTCCCGCCAGTGCCAGCGTCCCGGCCAGTACGGCGCGGCGGCTGCGCGGGACGGACATCGGATCGGCGGCTCCTGCGCTGCGCGGAGGGATGGGGCTGCGGACACGGGGAGGGGCTGCGGACACGGGAACGGACTCCGGACGCGGGATGGGCTCCGGACACAAGGACCATAACAGGACCCGGTCCGGGCGTTCTCCCGTACCGGCGGGGAAGGCCCCGCCCGGCTCCACAGAGCCGGACGGGGCCTTCGACCGGATCAACCGCCGGGACGGACCGCTCCCGAGAAGGACGACCTGTACCAGCCCTTCAGGCTCACGATCCGGACGGTCTTGCCGCTGCTCGGCGAGTGGACCATCCTCCCCTTGCCGACGTACATGCCGACGTGACCCTTACCGCGGAAGAAGAGCAGGTCACCGGGGCGCAGGTTGCTCCACGAGACCTTCTTCCTGACGGCCCGGTACTGGCTGTAGGTGACCCTGGGGAGCTTGACTCCCGCCGAGCGCCACGAGTACTGGACCAGTCCGGAGCAGTCGAACGCACCGGGACCGCTGGCTCCCCAGCGGTAGGGGGCGCCGACCTTCTTCTTGGCCGTCGCGACGGCTTTGGCGGCTCTCGCCTTCTGCCGCGCGGCCCGGCTCATCGTGACCTTGACCTTGGCGCTCGCCTCGGCTCCCACGATGGCCTTGACCTGTGCCGCTGTCGCGCTGTCCGTCTTCGCCTGCGCCGCTGTGGAGTTCATCATGACCGCTCCGGCTGAGGCGGTCAGACTGAGGGCGAGTCCGCCGATGGAAAGGCGGAAAAGGCGTGACGAGCAGGGATTGTGCAGGGTTGTAGACAGGATTTCTCCTTGGGACTTCCACTGATGCCTACCGGGTTAGCTGACGGATTCGGGCAGGGAAGACGCCCTACGGCATGGCAATGCCGATTCACCCCTGGTCACGGGCTCGTGCCTGGTGGGTCCCCGGTTCCGTGCCTCCTGGCTGCACGGATTCGGCAGGCCGCTTTCGCCTCATTGGCGCTTCGGGCGGCCGGATGGATTTCTATGCGGACATCGGCACTGGAGGGGCCGACATTCAGTGCGACGGCATGGCTTGCTCGCCGCGACGCCAGAAGGTACTCGGATCAGTAAATTTCAGCAAAGCATTCCCCATCGGGAGTGGGTCGCTCCGCCTTGATCACAGATCCATAACCCCTGCGCAATCGGCAGTTCCGCTGTCTCAATATGACTCTCGTCACATTCCCAGGAGTGGATCCTGAAAAACGTCACTTCCGTCACATGAGTCACACCAGTAATGATCTTGTTCCCGGCGCCACCGTAGATGATCAAGGGGTCCGGACAGAGAAGCGCTGGATATGAGCACGACTCGAAAAGGGTTTCGGAGCGGCTGGAAGGGTTTCACCCGACCGAGAAGGTCTCCGGAACGCGGACGCGCCGACACGACGCGTCACCGGCGCGGAATTGAAACGACCGCTTCATTCCCGGGAGGCCTCCGCCGACGCTTCACCGCCACACGGCATTTCCGCACCGGCTTTCCCCGCCCACCCGCGGGACGCTTTTCCGCCGCCGCTCCGGGCGTCCTTCCGCAGCGTCGCGGGGTGAACGCCGAGGTCGCCGTGGAACGGTCCCTACGGATTTATGGTCGCCTCCGCCGGAGGGCGGAACGGAGATCGATATTTACGGAGAGGCGTTCCGGCATTTATCGTCCCGGGGTCCGGAAATGCCCGGAAAGGCGCGGTCCACGGAAAAGGAATGCTGTCAAGGCCCGGTGAATCCGGGGGTCAGGGACGGACCGCGCCGACGAGACGGCGGCCGTAGGACGACAGGCTGACGACCTTGACGACGTCCCCGGTCTGGGGGGCGTGGACGATCTGCCCGTTGCCGGCGTAGAGGCTCACGTGCCCCAGGCCCTCGCTGAAGATCAGGTCTCCGGGCTGGAGGTCGTCCAGGGAGACCTTGCGGCTGGCGCCCCAGCTCCACTGCTCCCAGGTGGTCCGGGGGAGGCTGACCCCTCCGGCGCGCCAGGCGGCCTGGACGAGACCGGAGCAGTCCCAGCCGCCGGGCCCGGTGCCGCCGTACTGGTACGGCTTGCCGACCTGGGCGAAGGCGAAGTCCAGCGCCGAGCGGGCGTTGCCGGAGGCCGGTCCGGTGTAGGCGATGCCCGTGCTGTTGGGGTCGCCGGTCTTGAAGGCGCCCAGCTCGCGCAGGAGCTTGGTCTGCGCCTTGACCATCTTGTCGGCCTTGGCCTTCTCCTCGGCCAGCTCGTCGCGCGTCGCGTCGGCCTCGGCCAGAGCGTCCTTGGCCTTGTCCCTGCTCGTCCGCAGGGCCTTGTTGGCCTCGTCGAAGGCGTTGAGGGACTGGGCCCGCGAGGCCGACATCTGGTCGACCGTCGCCAGGCCGCTCAGCATCGAGCCGGGGTCGGGCTGGGTGAACATGGTCTCCCAGCCGGTCACGCCCCCCACCTGGTAGGTGCTGACGGCCATCGTGACCAGTTCCTTGCGCAGCCCGGAGACCTTCGCGTTCTGGCGCGTGAGGTCGGCGTTGAGCTCCTGGTACTTCTTCTTGGCCCGCTTCAGTTTCTCGCCGGCCTGGTTGTACTTCTCAACGATCTTGTCGGCCTCGTGGTTGAGCTTCTCCAGCTTCTTCTTGGCCTCGGCGATCGTCGGCTTCGGCTCGGCGGAGGCGCCGCCGACCGGCAGGAGGGGCAGCAGGAGGGCCGCAAGCACCAGTCCGGCCGCCACAGGCATCCGCCCGGAACTCTTCGGCATACCCGCCACGGTCACGACGACGCCCCTCCCGCGCAAAGACCTGGGCGAAATAGTACAGAATTGGTAAGGCCTAACTCACCTTTTCGGATGTTTTAGCCCCTACCGATGCGTATCTGCTACCGGATCCGCGCCCGTCGTCCCTGCGTACGGCCCCGCCGCCCCTCCGCGAAGGGCCTGAACGGACCGTCGCACAGGCGCCGAGGAGCAGGTCCGCAATTCCGGTCGGACCGGAGGGTCAGGCGCGGCCCAGGCGCTTGAGGAGCAGCCCGGCCGGGACCGGTCTGGCGCCCATCCGGCGCACGGACTCGGCCACCTCCCGGTCGGAGGAGACGACCGCCAGAGCGCGCCCGGCGGGCTCGGCCCGGACCAGCTGGCGGATCAGGTCGTCGGCGATCTGCCCGGGCGCGCTGAACAGCACCCGCACGCCCCGCGGGGCCGAGACCGGCACCGGTCCGTTCAGCTCGGCGCCGTCGAAGACGCAGGTCAGCTCGGTGCGGGTCTGCGCGTACAGCGCGCCGAGCCCGGTGAGCAGTCGGTTGCGCTGGTCGGCCAGGGTGAGCGTGCCGTAACCGGTCTTGGTCACGTTGTAGCCGTCCACGATCACATGGATCTGCGGCAGCGTGAGCAACTGGTCGAGCAGCGCGGGATCGTCGTCGGCCAGCGCCCGAGCGGGCACCGCCCGGACCCCCGGGCTGCCCGGGGTGACCGAGGCGACGGAGTCGGCCGGCCTGATGATGCTGGAGGGCAGGGCCAGCTCCCGGCGCAGACCGGCCGCGGCGTCCTGGAGGGCGTCAAGCAGCAGCCGGACCCTGGTGTCCTCCACGCTGCGGCCCTCGCGGGCGGCCCGGCGGGCGGCCTCCAGCTGCCGCTCGGAGTCGGCCAGGCGCTCACGCAGGCGTCGCAGCTCGCTCTCCCCTGCGCTGCCCGCCGAGGCGGCGGCGGTCTTGGCCTCCTGGGCGGCCTCCTCCATCGCCGCGGCCCGCGCCTCGGCCGCCTTGGCCCGCTCGCGGGCGTCGTGCAGCTTGCGGCGCAGGTCGGAGATCTCCCCGCGGGCGGCCTTGAGCTGCTCGCGCAGCCGGTCGGACTCCTCCTTGGCGGAGGTCTTCTGCGCCGCCAGCTGCTCGCGCAGCCGTACGAGCGTCTGCTCCAGCGCGGAGCCCTCCGCGACGGCCGCGGAGCGCTCGAGGTCGTCCCGGGCGGTCTCGATCATCTCCTCCCAGCCGGGCGGCCGGGTGAGGTAGGCGGCGGCGGCGACCATGACGGGCTCGGCGGCCGGGGGGACGGAGCCCTCCGCCAGACCGGCGACCAGCTCCGGCCAGCCGGCGGCCAGCGCCTCGGCGACGACCTCGCGGAACTCCTTGTCGTTCTCCAGCTGCGCGGCGATCGGCGTGCCGCCCAGCCTGGCCCGCTTGCGCGGGTCGAACTTGGCGATGTTGCGCAGCGGCGGCGGCACCGACGCGGCGGGCATCGAGCCGAGGATCTGGGATGCCAGCTCCACGACGTGTAAGCGGACCTGCTCCGGCAGCGGACGAGACAGGCCCTCTCCGGCTGAACTCATCACGGCCCCTACTCGGATTGGTCTATCTGTCAAGGGTACGGGCATCGCGCCCGGGCGCCGACCGGATAAGAGATCGAACGCCATCTGACCTGCTCGTGAACGTTTTGTGGACAAGCGTTTGGTTGGCGTTGTACGACTGTGTTCGCGGCGTGACGACGGACGCCGTACCCCCGGCCCCCAGGAGACCGCGATGGACGAACGGCGTGAGCAGGACGGGACGATGCGGACCTCCACCCGCGACCTGGGTGAACTCCACGGCCGGATGCGCTCGTGGCTGAGCGGGCGCCTGGGCTGCCCGGTCACGCTGTCGGAGCTGAGCCACCCCTCGGGCAACGGCATGTCCAGCGAGACCCTCCTGTTCGACGCCTCCTGGGTCTCCGGGGAGGGCAGCCGCAAGGCCGAGTGCGTCGCCCGGATGGCCCCGGCGAGCGAGGCGGTGCCGGTCTTCCCCAGCTACGACCTCGGCAGGCAGTTCGAGGTCATGCGGATGGCCAGGGAGCGCGCGGGCGTCCCCGCGCCCCGCACCCTGTGGTTCGAGCCCGACCCCGGGCCCCTCGGCGCGCCGTTCTTCGTGATGGAACGCCTCTCCGGGCGGGTCCCGCCGGACGTGCTGCCCTACACCTTCGAGGGCTGGCTCCTGGAGGCCTCGCCCGCCGAGCGCGAGGGGCTGCAGCGGGAGAGCGTGGCCGTCCTGGCCAGACTGCACGACGCCCCGTTCACCGCTCAGGAGCTCCGTCCCCTGCAGCTCGACGGCCCCGGGGACTCCGCGCTGCGCAGGCACGTCGACGACCAGCGGGCCTACTACGCGTGGGCGCACTCCTCGATGCCGATCCCGCTGCTGGAGCGGGCCTTCGACTGGCTGGAGGAGCACTGGCCGGCCGACCCCGGACCCGACGTGCTGAGCTGGGGCGACGCCCGCATCGGGAACATGATCTATCACGGCTTCACCCCGGTGGCGGTGCTCGACTGGGAGATGGCGGCCGTCGGTCCCCGGGAGCTGGACATCTCCTGGATGATCTTCCTGCACCGCTTCTTCCAGGACGTCACCGAGGTCATGGAGCTGCCGGGACTGCCCGACTTCATGCGACGCGAGGACGTCTGCCGGGTCTATGAGGAGATGACCGGATACCGGCCGCGCGACATGGAGTTCTACGAGATGTACGCCGCCCTCCGGCACGGCGTCATCATGGCCCGCGTCTGGCACCGGCGCATCCACTTCGGCGAGCAACCCATGCCCGCCGACCCCGACGACCTGGTCATGCACCGGGCCACCATCGAGCGGATGCTCGACGGGAGCTACTGGGCCTGACCCCTCCCGCCGGCGAGCAGGCGGACGGTGAGCTCCGTCCGGTTGGCGAGGCCGAGCTTTACGAGGATGTTGCGCACGTGGCTCTCGACGGTGCGCTCGCTCAGGACGAGCCGGTCGGCGATCTGCCGGTTCGACAGCGCCCGGACGACCAGGTCGGCCACCTCGCGCTCCCGTGGGGTCAGCGGGGCCAGCGGATCGCCGGCGCGCCGGCGGGTCTCGAGGTCGGCGACCAGGCGGTCGGCGCGGGCCAGCGGTCCCGGCAGGTCCAGCCGCCTGGCCTCGGCCGCGGCCCGTACGGCGAGCGCCGCCGCCTCCGCGTGATCGCCGCCGGTCCCCCTGCGCCGCAGCACGTCGGCGAGGGCGAGCCGGGTGTGCACGAGCCAGGGTCCGGCGCCGAGCCGCAGGTCGACCTCCGCCGCGGACCGCAGGGCGTCCGCCGCCTCGTCGAGCCGCCCCATGACGGCGGCCATCCGGCCGACGGCCCGCGCGCAGGAGCCGCCGCAGAAACTGTCGGCGTTGCCGGGCAGGCCCCCGGCGGCGGCCCAGGGCAGCCAGTGGGCGTACGCCCAGCCCGCGGCCTCCTCGTCCCCGAAGGCCTCGACGAGCTCGGTCACGTTCTGCAGGACGGCCATCCCCCGCTCCCCGCGCGGCGGCTCCCGCAGCAGCAGGCGCAGGCGCTCGTACCCGGCGAACGCCTCCTCGCGGGCCCCGTCGAGGTACAGGCGCAGCACGTGGGCGGCCTCGACGGGCGGGACCGGGGGCAACGCCGCGAAGACCTCCCGGTAACCGCCGGGGATCTCGCGCCGGTCCCCGCGGACGAGCGCCAGGAGTCCCGCGAACATCTCCGTGAACGCCGAGGCCATCGCGTCGCCCATCCGGGCGGCGGTCTCCCCCGCCTCCGCCGACAGGGAGCGCGCGCGCTCGAACCGGCCGGACAGCGCCTCGCGCGCCGCCGCCGCGCGCAGGTGGTGCCACCGGGCGGCGGTCAGGCGCGTGGTCGCGGCGATCTCGGCCAGCCGGGCGATCTCGTCGTCGACGGCGGCGACGTCCACGAGCTGGTAGGCCGCGTCGGCGCGCCAGATGTGCCCCTGCACGGCGGCCATCGCCTGCCCGGAGCGCAGCCCGGTGCGCACCGCCAGGTCCCCCATCCGCAGGCGTTCCCCCACGTCCTGCGGCCGGTCGAGCAGCCCGGCCCTGGCCCGTGCCGCGTCCAGCGAGGCGGCCGGGTCTCCGCACTCCCCGGCCAGCCGCCACGCCCGCCCCGTCACCTCCTCGCTCCCGGGCCGCCCGGCCTCCACCTCCGTGCACGCCTTCCGCGCGAGCACCCGGGCCCGCACGACCTCCCGGTCCACGGCGCCGCCGTACTGCCGGGAGCCTGTCGCGTCCGCGAGGTCGAGGGCCGACAAGGCGCGCTCGCACAGGGCGGCCACCGTCATGAGGACCGCCGGGTCGCCCGCCCTGCGGACGACGAGCGCGGCCGAGGCGAGCAGGTCCGGGCGCCCGGCGGACTCCGCCGCGTCCGCCGCGTCGTGGCAGTGGCGCAGGCTCCGGGAGATGCGGCCCGCCACGTACTCGGCGGAGGCGAGCTCGACCAGGAGTCCGGCCCGTTCGGCCGGTGCGGCTCCCGTCCTGTCCAGCGCGTCCAGGGCGTGCCCGAGCGAGCGGACCGCCTCCTCGGGGGCCGGTGTCCGCAACGCGTGCGCGGCGGCGGCCCGCGCCCACCGCACCGTGGCGCGCAGGGCCCCGAGGTCGTCTCCGGCCCGCCGCCAGTGCGCCGCGACCCGGGCGGCCCTGGCGGGGTCGGCGCCCGCCCGCCGCTGCAGGATCTCGGCCGCCCTGCGGTGCAGCGCGGCGGCGGCCGTCGGTTCCACCACGACACCCTCGCGGACCAGGGCGTGGGCGAAGCGGTAGCGGGGCGGCGAGGTGTCGCCGGCGCGGACCAGCAGGCCTGCCTCGACCAGCGCCTCCAGACGGCCGGAGACCGCCGCCGGCGGCACGCCCCGGATCTCGGCGAGAAGCCCGGCGTCGACGTCCTCGCCGAGCACCGCCGCGGCCTCCACCGTGTCCCGGGCCTCCGGGCCGAGCCCGCCGAGCATCCCCTGGACGAGGAGGCGCAGATCCGCCGGAGGCAGCTCGGGGAGCCGCCTCCCGCCGTCGGCCGCACCGCTGCCGCCGGCTTCGGCCAGCGCCCGTGCCATCGCCGACACCAGCAGCGGGAGCCCGCCGGTGCGCTCGTGCACCGGGCGGGCGAGATCGGCCCCGCCGGGCAGGGGTGCGAGGCAGCGCGCGACGTCCCGCTCGGTGAACGGGGTGAGCGGGATCGTCCGTACGGCCCCGCCGCGGGCGACCTCGGCGAGGGTCCCGGTGAAGGCCGCCCGTCCGGTGGCGTCCCGGTGCGTCGCGACGACGAGCAGCCGGGAGTCCGCGACCTCCGCCGCGACCCGGCGGAGCAACGCCAGGGACGCCTCGTCGGCGTCGTGAAGGTCCTCGATCACCACCACCAGCCCCCGCGCGGCCTCCGCCGCCCCGATGAGGGCGTCGGCCAGGGAGGCGAGCAGCCTGAAGCGCGCCGCCGCGGTCTCCGCCGCGTCCACGGCGCCCGAGGCGTCCACGGCGTCCGCGGGAACGCTCAGGAGGGCGTCCCCGGACGGCGTGCCGCCCAGGACGCGGGAGGCGGCGCGCAGCCACGGCCACAGCGGTGGGACGCCCTCCTCGGCGGGGCAGCGGCCTCTCAGGACGTTCCGGTCACCGGCGAAGGCCTCCTCCACCAGGCGGGACTTGCCGATGCCCGCGGGTCCCGACACCAGGACGACCCCGCCCCGGCCCCGCCGGGCGGCCGCCGCCATCTCGCGCAGCGTCGTCGTCTCGCGCTCGCGTCCGACGAAGACGCCCGGCCGCCGGTCGATGCCCACCTCTCCAGTCTGTCAGCGCGGCGGCCGCAGACCAGTGCCCGTCCGACCTCCGGAGCGCGACCGCCCGAAAGGGGTCCGAGGCCCCGGTGACCGACCTGCCGGCGCAGGCGGCCCGGCGGTCAGTGCAGGTGGCCAGCGTCGTGGACTATCAGGGCGATCTGGACGCGGTTGTTCAGGTCGAACTTGGTCAGGATCCGTGAGACGTGGGCCTTGACCGTGGCCACGCTCATGTAGAGCTCGGAGGCGATCTCCGCGTTGGATCTGCCCCTGCCGACCGCCACCGCGACCTCGTGCTCGCGCTCGCTGAGCTCGGCCAGCAGTCCCAGCGCCCGTTCGCGGCGGGTCACCGCGCCGCCGTCGGCGACGTGGGCGATGAGCTGGCGGGTCACGGCGGGAGACAGGATGGGCTCGCCCGCCCCTACCTTGCGGATCGCGGCGACCAGCTCGCCCGGCGGGGTGTCCTTGAGCAGGAACCCGGCCGCCCCGGCGCGCAGCGCGCGCAGCACCTGGGCGTCGGCGTGGAAGGTCGTCAGGATGACCACCTCGGGGGCCGGGGCGCAGGACCGCAGGAGTTCGGTCGCGGTCAGCCCGTCCACGCGGGGCATGCGGATGTCCATCAGCACCACGTCGGGCCGGTGCCCGGCCACCATCGGCTGCACCTCGTCCCCGTCCGCGGCCTCCCCGACGACGACGATGTCGTCGGCGCCGCCCAGGATCATCGACAGCCCGGCCCGGACGAGCGCGTCGTCGTCGACGACCAGAACCCGGATCGGCCGCGGGGGGAGGGAGGAGTCCATGTCGATCACGTTAGCCGCGTTCTCCGTCGCACCGGCCATGCCCTCCCCTTGATCCCCTCGATCTCCCCACGCCCGCCGCCACGTCTCACGCCGCCCCCGCGACGTCCGCCGCGTCCTCGGCCCGCCACGGCAGCCACGCGCTGAGCCGGAAGCGGCCGTCGGGCGCCCTGCCGTACTCCAGGCGCCCGCCCATGAGCTGGGCCCGCTCGGTGAGGCCGATCAGGCCGGTGCCGCTGCCCGGGATGGACTGGCCCCCGGTCACGGGATTGCGGACCTCGAGAGTGAGCCCGTCGCCGGGCCCGCCCGTGACCACCACGCTCACCGGCGCGTCGGCGGCGTGCTTGCGGGCGTTGGTCAGTCCCTCCTGCGCGATCCGGTAGACGTTGCGGCCCAGCCCCGCCGGGACCTCCCCGTGGTCGCCGACCCTCAGTTCGAGGGTGACGTCCATGCCCGCCGCCCTGGACTCCTCGGCCAGGCCGGCCAGGTCGGCCAGCGTCGGCTGCGGCCGGTCGGGGGTGGTGTCCTCGGCGCCGTGCCGGAGCACGCCGATGACCTCGCGCAGGTCCTGGAGCGCCTGGTGGGCGCCCGAGCGGATCACTCCGGCCGCCTTGGCCACGTCCTCGGCCGGCATGCCCCGGTGGTACTCCAGCGCGCCCGCGTGCACGCTGAGCAGCGAGAGCCGGTGGGCGAGCACGTCGTGCATCTCCCGGGCGATGCGCTCGCGCTCGAGGTGCCTGGCCCGCTCCACCCGCAGCTCGGCCTCCGCCTCGGAGCGCTCGGCCCGTTCGCGCAGGGAGACCACCAGCTGCCGGCGGGCCCGCACGAACATGCCCCACATCACTACGACCAGCGTGACCAGGGTCCACAGCGTCATCGCCCACCCGGCGGCCAGAGTGGGGTCCGGGCGCAGTTTCACGTAGACGGGGATCGTCAGGAGGTGGACCGCGACCACCGGTGCCGCGATCTTGAACGGCCGGTGCACGACCACCGTGAACATCGCCGCGACGGCCGCCCCGCCCGAGACGCTCGACAGGACCGAGACCGGCGCGAGCACGAGGGCCAGCCCCACGGGCCAGCGGCGGCGCAGCCACACCGCGACGCACGCGGCGAACCCGACGAGCTGGTCGACGATCCGCATCGGCTCGGACAGCCCCGCCTCGGCCTGCACCGCCTCCACCGACAGGAGACCCAGCCCGGCGGCCAGCAGGAAGATGACGATGTCCACGATCCAGTCGCGGGTCGAGCGCCGGACCCCGGCCCTCCGCTGCCGCGGCGCGTCCCGCAGGCTCCCCGGCAGCAACCACCGGTACTCCGTCACGTGCTGGGTCACGTTCACTGACATTACGAGTAGTTCATGTGCTTTCGGAACCGACCAAAGTCGATCCGCCGCCGACCTTCGGGGGTAGCCGCCCGCGGTGCCGCCGGACGACGATCGGCGGCGTGAGGAAACTTCTCAAGCTGCTGGGGGCGCTGCTGCTCCTCCAGGGCGGGGTGACCGTGGTGAACGCGGTCCTGGGCTGGTGGAGATGGGCGCACGACCTGCTCCTGGTCAACCGCGTCGGCTTCCTGGAGGGGTACGAGGCCGTCGCGGGCCTCGTGCTCGGCGCGATCGGCCTGGCCCTGTACTCGGCCGGCAGCCGGGACTGACCCGGCTCCGCCGGCGGTCGCCCGCATACCGGAAACGACGGTCCGGCATGCCGGGAACGGCTCCGGCGCGCTAAATGTCGGTCGGTCCTCTTATGGTCATGACCGTGGAAAACGCCGTGCAGGGAACGCTGGACGAGCTGGGCACCCCGCTCGACCAGATCACGTTCGTGGTGTTCGACCTGGAGACCACGGGCGTCTCCGCGGGCGAGCACGCGATCACCGAGATCGGCGCGGTCAAGGTCAGGGGCGGTCAGGTGCTGGGCGAGTTCGGCACCCTGGTCGACCCCGGGACACCGATCCCCCCGTTCATCTCGGTGCTGACCGGCATCACCGACGTCATGGTCGCCGCGGCGCCGAAGATCGACTCCGTCCTGCCGGCCTTCCTGGAGTTCGCCCGGGGCAGCACGCTGGTGGCCCACAACGCCGGTTTCGACGTGGGGTTCGTCAAGGCGGCCTGCGCGGCCCACGGCTACCCGCCGCCCGACCATCCCGTGGTCGACACGGTCACCCTGGCGCGCAAGCTCCTGACCCGCGACGAGGCGCCCAACTGCAAGCTCTCCACGCTGGCCAAGCTCTTCAGCTCAACCGAGCCCTGCCACCGCGCCCTGTCCGACGCCAGGGCCACCGTCGACGTGCTGCACGCGCTCCTGGAGCGCGCCGGGTCCTTCGGCGTGCACACCCTGGAGGAGCTCAAGGGCTTCGTGCGCGCCCCCTCGCCCGAGCAGCGCCGCAAGCGGCACCTGGCCGACGCGGTGCCCTCCGCCCCGGGCGTCTACGTCTTCGAGGACGAGCGCGGCGAGCCGCTCTACGTGGGCAAGAGCGTCAACCTGCGCACCCGGGTGCGCAGTTACTTCACCGCGAGCGAGACCCGCCCCCGGATCCGGGAGATGGTCGGCATCGCCGTGCGGGTCCGGACGATCGTCTGCGCGACCGCGCTGGAGGCCGAGATCAGGGAGCTCCGGCTGATCGGCTCGGCCAAGCCCCGTTACAACCGCAGGTCCCGCTTCCCGGAGAAGGTCGTCTGGCTCAAGCTCACCGACGAGCCCTTCCCCCGTCTGTCGATCGTCCGCGAGATCAAGGACGACGGGGCCGGCTACCTCGGCCCGTTCACCAGCGCCCGCACCGCCGAGGACGCGCGCGCCGCGCTGCACGAGGCGATCCCGCTGCGCCAGTGCACCGACAAGATCCCGCTGCGGCTCACCGGGCACGCCCTGCGCTCGGCGTGCGCGCTGGCCGGGCTCGGCAGGTGCGGGGCGCCGTGCGAGGGCCGCCAGAGCGCCGAGGAGTACGGCGCGCACGCCGCCGCCGCCCGGCAGGCCATGGAGCTGGACGCCGCCCCGGTCTTCTCCGCGATCGAGGCCCGGATGGACCGGCTGTCCGGCGACCAGCGCTACGAGGAGGCCGCAGTCGACCGCGACCGGCTCGCCGCCTACGTGCGCACCTCGGCCCGGATGCAGCGGCTGCGGTCGCTGACCTCCATCCCGCAGATGGTGGCGGCCGGCCCGCTGCCCGACGGCCGCTGGGACGTCCACGTCATCCGCTACGGCCGCCTGGCCTCGGCCGGGGTGCTGGACAAGGGGGTCCACCCCACGCCCGTCGTGGACGCCCTGGTGGCCACCGCGGAGACCGTCGCCACGGGTCCGGGCCCGATCCCCGCGGCCAGCGCCGAGGAGACCGAGTGCATCCTGCGCTGGCTGGAGTCCCCGGGCGTGCGGCTGGTCCAGGTGGAGGGCACCTGGAGCCTGCCGGTCTCGGGCGCGGGCCGGCTCATGGGGCGCATCGAGCGCGCCTACCGGGCAGGAGACTCGGAGCCGCGCCGGTGGCGTGAGGGCCGCCCCGAACGCTGAGGACCCTCCTGCCGGAAAGCCCTTCCGGGCGCTGTGCGGATCTTCGGCACAGCGGCGGCGACGCCCGGCCGGGGCGCTGATAACTTCGGATGCGGCAAGCCGTACTCAACGAGGAGGAAGCGTGGTCACCGCGATCGTGCACATCAACGCCGAGGTGGACCGGATCCCCGAGGTCGCCCAGACGATCGCCGAGATCGACGGGGTGAGCGAGGTCTACTCCATCACCGGCGAATACGACCTGATGGCCATGGTGCGCGTCGCCGCCTACGAGGAGATCGCCGAGGTGGTCCCCGGCCGGATCAACAAGGTGGCCGGCGTCCTGCACACCGAGACGCACATCGCCTTCCGCGCCTACTCACGGCACGATCTCGACGCCGCCTTCTCCATCGGGCTCAGCGAGTCGGACTGACGCCGGCGGGCCCGCCGCCTGCCGGGGCGGCCAAAACCCGCGGTGCTCACCGGTCGTGGGGAGACTGGCCCGCACCTCGAAGCCCCCTCCGGCGCCGGGCGCGGCCTCCAGCGTCCCGCCGAACAGGGTGACCCGCTCCCGCATGCCGACCAGCCCGGTGCCCGCGGTCACGGCGGGCCCGGCCCGGCCGTCGTCGCGGACCAGGACGTCGAGGAAGCCGGGCCGCCAGCGCAGCGTGACGCAGGCCGAGCTCGCCCCCGCGTGCCGCAGGGTGTTGCGCAGCGCCTCCTGGACGATCCGGTAGGCCGACAGCTCCAGGGCGGGACCGACCTCGACCGGGCTGCCGTCCTCGACCACGTCCACCCGCAACCCTTCGGCGCGCACCTTGGCCAATAGGTCGGACAGGTCCGACAGCCGGGGCTGGGGCGTCCTGGTGCCCACCGCGTCCTCGGTGCGGAGCAGCGCCAGCATGCGCTGCAGCTCGGCGAGCGCCTGGCGCCCGGACTCCTCGGCCGTCCGGAGGGTCTGCCTGGCCCGCTCCGGATCCTTCTCCATGATCATGCGCCCGGCGCCGACGCCGAGCGTCATCATGCTGATCCCGTGGGCCACCACGTCGTGGAGCTCGCGCGCGATGCGGCCGCGCTCCTCTGCCACGGCGGCGCGGGCCAGCGCGTCCCGCTGGCCGGCCAGCCTGAGCTGCCCGGCGCGCAGGCGCGCGGCCAGGGACCGGCGGTCGCGGGCGAGCCGGACGACGGCCGCGGTCAGGCCGGCCACCGCCACCAGGAGCAGGGCCACGATCAGGTCAGCACGCCACATGACGGCCATGTAAGCATCCGGCCGGGACGGAGGCGTCCCCTCACGGGGGGATGAACCCTCCTCTCCTGAGGGGAGGACGCCCGCGTCACGACCGGCGCGCTCCGGAGGGGGACGTCACGACCTCGAGGTCGTGCTGGCCTCGATCCAGCGCTCCAGGGTGGCGGCGGCGGCGCCGGAGTCGACCGCGCGGGTGGCGCGGGAGTAGGCCTCGATCATCGCGGCGTCCAGGTCGTCACCGGCCCCGTCGAGCGCGACCAGGGCGGCGGCGGCGTTCAGCAGCACCGCGTCGCGGACCGGGCCGGTCTTGCCGCCGAGGAAGTCGTGCACCGCGCGGGCGTTGAAGGCGACGTCGCCGCCGCGCAGCGCGTCGGCCTCCGCGCGCGGGATGCCGAGCACGGCCGGGTCGAAGACGGTCTGCGTGGCGGTGCCGTCACGGACCACCCAGACCGTGGAGGTGGTGGCGATGGTCAGCTCGTCGAGCCCGTCGTCGCCCCGGAACACCAGGGCGGAGACGCCCCGCTCGGCGAAGACGCCGGCCACGACGGGCAGCATGCGCGCGTCGTAGACGCCGATCGCCTGGGCGGCCGGGCGGGCCGGGTTGGTCAGCGGGCCGAGGAAGTTGAAGACCGTCGGCACGCCGATCTCCTTGCGCGGCGGACCGGCGAAGCGCAGCGCGGGGTGGTAGACCGGCGCGAAGCAGAAGGCGATGCCCGCCTCGACGGCGACCCGGGCGGTGTCGGCCGGCGCCAGGTCGAGCGCGACGCCGAGGTGCTCCAGCACGTCGGCGGCGCCGCAGGAGGAGGAGGCGGCCCGGTTGCCGTGCTTGACCACCCGCGCCCCCGCGCCCGCCGCCACGATCGCGGCCATGGTCGAGACGTTGACCGTGTGGGCGCGGTCGCCTCCGGTGCCGACGATGTCGACCACGGGACCCTCGACCGTCAGCGGGGTGGCCAGGTCCAGCATCGTGCGGGCCAGGCCGGTCACCTCGGCGACCGTCTCCCCCTTCGCGCGCAGGGCGACGGCGAATCCGGCGATCTGCGCGGGACTCGCCGAGCCGGACATGATCTCTTTCATCGCCCAGGCGGTCTCGTCCGCCGTCAGGTGCTCACCGGCGAGCAGCGCCGACAGCAGCGCGGGCCAGGTGGTGCGCGCGTCCATAGGGATCTCCAGAGGGGGCCAGGGGGTTGCCGGTCTTCTCTTCTAGCGGGCGGTGAGGCGGGTGGAGAGGCGGCGGCGCATCAGGTCGGCGACGGTCTCGGCCAGCACCACGGGGTCGATCGGGAGCGCCACGACGGCCTCGGCCTTGGACCACTCGGCCAGCCAGCGGTCGTCGCGGCGGGCGATCAGCAGGCAGATCGGGGGGCAGTCGTGGACCTCGTCCTTGGCCTGGCGGGCCACGCCCATGCCTCCGGCCGGCTTGGCCTCGCCGTCGAGGACGGCGACGTCGATCTCACCCGAGTCGAAGTGCTGGACGACCTTCGGGTGGGTGGCGCACTCCACGATCTCCACGAGGGGCACGTCGGCGGCGGGGCGCCGGCCGATCGCCTGACGCACCTTCTCGCGGGTGCTTGCGTCGTCGCTGTAGACGAGGACCCTCATCTTGTCGTCGGTGCTCAAGGTCGCGCTCACTATCGCTCGTCGATGTATGGTCACCTGGGATGCTACCGGTCGCCCCGCTCGCAGACCCAGACCGGAGGCACCGGCAGGGCATTTGCCCCTTACGTCCAGATTAGAGGGACGTTTGACCCCCCTACCGGGGGGTCGTGCGGCGACCCGGACAGGGGAGCCGCAATAATGCTGCCCGTGGCGACAGCATCCGCAATCTCAACGACGACGACAGCCCACTCGTCCAACAAACCTGACTTGGTCAGTGTCGGGACGATCGTCTGGCTGTCCTCCGAGCTCATGTTCTTCGCGGCGCTGTTCGCGATGTACTTCACCATCCGGTCGGTGAGCATCGGCCAGGGACTGCCCTGGCCCGAGGCCCATCTGAACGTCCCGTTCTCGTTGGCCAACACGATCATCCTGGTCCTGTCGAGTGTGACCTGTCAGCTGGGCGTCTGGGCGGCTGAGAAGGGCCAGGTCGGCAAGCTGCGTTTCTGGTACATCGTCAGCTTCCTCATGGGCGCCGTGTTCGTCGGCGGCCAGCTGTACGAGTACAGCGAGCTGGTCGCCGAAGGCCACACCCTGTCGCACACCGCGTACGACTCGGTGTTCTACCTGACCACGGGCTTCCACGGACTCCACGTGACCGGTGGACTGATCGCGTTCCTGTTCATGCTGGGACGTACGTACGCCGCGAAGCGCTTCACCCGTGAGCAGGCGACCAGCGCGATCGTCGTGTCCTACTACTGGCACTTCGTCGACGTGGTCTGGATTGGCCTTTTCGTGACCATCTATGGCATTCATTAAGGAATCGGGGATCTCTGTGAATAGGATCACCGCTAGGCGGCGGCATCCGCTCGCGAGATACGCCGTCCTGCTTCTGACCTTGGGGCTGCTGGGGGTCGCGTACACCCTGGCGGCCCCGACGAGCGAGCGGGCCGACGCGGCCATCGCATCCGGCAGGGCCGACGACGTGGCGGAGGGCAAGAAGCTCTTCGAGCAGAGCTGCGGCAGCTGCCACGGTCTCAACGCCGAGGGCATCGCCAACCGCGGTCCCAGCCTCGTGGGCGTCGGCGCGGCGTCGGTGGACTTCCAGGTCAGCAGCGGCCGTATGCCCCTGGCCCAGCTCGGCGCCCAGGCCCCGCGCAAGAAGCCGGCCCCCTGGGTCAACGAGGACACCATCCGCCAGCTGGGCGCCTACATCCAGTCCCTCGGCGGCGGGCCCACCGTCCCGACGGCGGAGATGGTCGACCCCGCCAAGGGCGACAAGTCCAAGGGCGGCCAGCTGTTCCGCGCGAACTGCATCCAGTGCCACAACTTCGTCGGCTCCGGTGGCGCCCTGACGCAGGGCAAGTACGCCCCGCCGCTGCACGAGTCCACTCCCCGGCAGATCTACGAGGCCATGGTCACCGGCCCGCAGGCGATGCCGGTGTTCAACGACAGCATCATCACTCCCGAGCAGAAGCGGGACATGATCGCCTACATCGTGGGCGTTCGTGAGGAGCCCAACCCCGGTGGTGCCGGCCTCGGCCGTATCGGCCCGGTCACCGAGGGTCTGGTGGCGTGGATCGTGGGCATCAGCCTCCTCGCTCTGGCCGCCATCTGGATCACCGCAAAGAGGCGACAGGCCCAATGACAGACAACAAGCACGACATCGAGCAGCCCGAAGAGCGCGTCCCCAGGCGCGTCATCGGCACTCCTGCGCCCGCGGCGAGCACCTCGCTGCTGGGTCCCGACGAGAGGCCCGGGGAGTTCAGCGTCGCCGGCGTCGACCTGCAGGACGAGAAGACCGCGAAGAAGGGCGAGAAGATCGCCGCCCTCTGCTTCACGATCACGTTCCTGGCCGGCATCGCGTTCGTCGTCTCCTACGTGGCCTTCCAGGTCGGCACCCTCGAGACCACCCAGACCTCCAACCTGGCCCTGGGCGGCTCGCTCACGCTGGCGCTGCTCTCGCTGGCCTCGGGCCTGGTGGTCTGGGTCCGCATGGTCATGCCGAAGTACAAGCTGATCCAGGAGCGCCACGCGATGGCCTCCGACCGCGAGACCCGGTCCTACGTCGGCGAGACCTTCCTGCAGGGCGCGGCCGAGAGCGGCATCACCAAGCGGCCGCTGCTGCGCCGTACGCTCCTGGCCGCCGCGGCCCCGCTGGGCCTGGCCCCGCTGGTGCTCCTGCGCGACCTCGGCCCGAACTACTCGGACTTCGACGAGAAGCTGCGCCACACGGTCTGGGGCGAGAAGACCAAGGACGGCAAGTTCCGCAGGCTCGTGGTCGAGGGCAGCGGCGCTCCGATCCGTGCGGCGGACTTCAACTCGCCGGGAGGTATCCTGTCAGTCGTACCCGAAGGGTACGAACACGACATGAACGCCCTGGCCAAGGCCACACTGATCCTGATCAAGTTCCGCCCGGACGAGATCAAGCCGGGCACGAACGTGAACTGGACTCACGACGGCATCGTGGCCTACTCCAAGATCTGCACGCACGTCGGCTGCCCCGCGGCCCTGTACGAGCAGACCACCCACCACATCCTGTGTCCGTGCCACCAGTCGACCTTCGACGCCGCCGACGGCGCCAAGGTCGTCTTCGGCCCGGCCGCCCGACCCCTGCCACAGCTGCCGATCGCCGTGGACGATGAGGGGTATCTCGTCGCCACGGCCGACTTCGCCGTCCCCGTCGGTCCCAGCTTCTGGGAGCGCGGCGACGCCGAGGCCGAGGTCATTGAGAAGGGAGGCCAATCGTGAGCCCCTCCAGCGGCCCCGACGCAACCGTGCCCAAGGCCATCGCAGGTCCGAGCGAGTTCCTCGACGACCGTCTCGGTGCGGGGAACTTCCTCAAGCGCAACCTGCGCAAGGTCTTCCCCGACCACTGGTCGTTCCTGCTGGGTGAGATCGCGCTCTACTCGTTCATCATCCTGCTGCTGACCGGTACCTTCCTGACGTTCTTCTTCAAGCCCAGCATGGAGCACGTCATCTACGACGGCGCCTACGAGCCGCTCAAGGGCGTCGGGATGTCCGCGGCCTACGCCTCGGCGCTGGAGATCAGCTTCGACGTCCGCGGCGGTCTGCTCATGCGGCAGATGCACCACTGGGCCGCCCTGCTGTTCGTGGCCGGCATGATGGTGCACATGCTCCGCGTGTTCTTCACCGGTGCATACCGCAAGCCGCGCGAGCTGAACTGGCTGATCGGCGTCCTGCTGCTGACCCTGGCCCTGGCCGAGGGTCTGACCGGTTACTCCCTCCCCGACGACCTGCTCTCCGGCGCCGGTCTGCGGATCACCGAGGGTGTGGCGATCTCGCTGCCGCTGATCGGCACCTGGCTCACGTTCTTCCTGTTCGGCGGCGAGTATCCGGGCGAGGACGTCATCTCCCGGTTCTACTCGCTGCACATCCTGCTCATCCCGGGCATCCTGCTGGCGCTCATCTCCGCCCACATGATCCTGATGTGGGTGCAGAAGCACACGCAGATGCCGGGCAAGGGCCGTACGAACAACAACGTGGTGGGCGCCCCGTTCTACCCGGCCTTCATGGCCAAGGCCGGCGCCTACTTCATGTTCACCTTCGGCGTCATCGCGCTGCTGGGCACCTTCGCCCAGGTCAACCCGATCTGGATCTTCGGTCCCTACACGCCGGCGGACATCTCGGCGGGCTCCCAGCCCGACTTCTACATGGGCTTCCTGGAAGGCGCGCTGCGTCTGATGCCCTCGTGGGAGATCAACTTCCTGGGCTTCACGCTCCCGATGAGCGTGCTGATACCCGCGCTGGTCCCGATGGGCATCATCATGACCGGCCTGGCGGTCTATCCGTTCGCCGAACGATGGATCACCGGCGACAACCGCGAGCACCACGTCGCCGACCGTCCCCGCAACAACCCGCACCGCACCTCGATCGGCATCTCCGCGATCACCTTCTACGGTGTGCTGTGGCTGCTGGGCGCCAACGACGAGATCTCCTGGGTCTTCAAGGTCTCGCTGAACTGGACGACCTACGTCGGCCGGGTCCTCATCTTCGTGGCGCCGGTCATCGCCTACATCATCACCTACCGGATCTGCCTCGGCCTGCAGCGCAAGGACGCGGCGATCATCGGGCACGGCGTGGAGTCGGGCGTCATCAAGCGCCTGCCCCACGGCGAGTACATCGAGGTCCACGTGCCCGCGGCCGAGGACATCGAGGCCCACATGCGGGGCAAGGAGCCGGTCCCGGTCCTCACCGGCGCCGACACCGAGCCCGGCGGCATCCCGCCCAAGGGCATGCGCGGCCCCATCGGCAAGCTCAAGGCCAAGATGAGCACCGCGTACGGCGGCGAGAAGATCCCGCTGGACGACGGTCACCACGACGGCCACCACGACGGTCACGGCGACGAGCACGCGGCCGTCGGAGCGGGCGGGGACGACAAGTCCATCACCCGCTGAGCCGGGACCGGCAGGACCGGCTGAATGCGACAGGCGAAAGGCCCGGGCGGATCACCGCCCGGGCCTTTCGGTTCCTCTCCCCTGCCGGGGCTCCTCCCCGTACGGCGGCGCCGGAAACCCCCCGCGCCCCCGCCGGAGGGCTCCGTGCCTCGTCAGAGGCCCTCAAGCCCCATCAGAAGCTCCGCAACCCCGTCAGGAGCCCTCCGACCCCGTCCCGCCGGGGTCAGGCCGTCTCGGTGACGAAGCCCAGGGTGCTGCTCCAGCGGGTCCACTCCGACCAGTCCTCCTGCCAGTGACCCCAGCCGTTGAGGGGCTCGAGCACGCGGGGCGAACCGGTGATGATGATCGGGTCGCCGATCAGCGTGTTGTCGATGAACCACTTCGCGTGGCCGGGGCTGACGTTGACGCAGCCGTGGCTCACGTTGGCGTTCCCCTGCGAGCCGACGGACCAGGGGGCGCTGTGGACGTACTCGCCGCTGTTGGAGATGCGCACGGTGTTGTAGACGGTCTTGCGGTAGTAGCCCGGCTGGCCGGGCGAGATGCCCGGAGAGATCATGACGGTCACCGGCTCGCGGGACATGGCCAGGTGGATGCCGCTGGTGGTGTGGTACTTCCACTGGCCGCCCTGGCCGGCGCTCATCGGGATCGTACGGATCCTCTTGCCGTCGCGCTTGACCGTCAGGTGGTGGCTCTGGACGCTGCCCTGGGTGATCTGGGAGCGGCCGATCCTGAAGTCGAGGACGCGGTCGGCCTTGCCGTACAGGCCCTCCCCGCCGCGGACCCCGGCCAGCCGGGCCTCCAGCCGGACCTTGGTGTAGGCGGGCCAGAAGCGCTTGGGCCGGAAGTGGACCGTCCTGTCGTCGAACCAGTGCCAGGCGCCCTGGACCGGCTTGGAGGTGCGGACCAGCAGGTTCCGCTCGACCTCGACGCGGTCGGAGATGTCCCGGTCGAAGGTGATCATGATGGGCATGCCGACGCCCACGGTGAGGCCGGTGTAGTCCTTGTGCGGCGTGAGGCTCGCGATGGAGAAGCGGTCCTCGGCCTCGGCCGTGGAGAAGGAGCTGGTGGTCTCCGTCGTCTTCCCGTCGGGGTTGACCGCCTCCACCGTGACTTTGTAGGTGGCCCCGGGAGCCGCCGTCTCCCGGCTGCGCCACTGGGTCCCGTCGGCGCTCAGAACGCCCGCCAGAGAGCCCTTGGAGCCCTTCACGCTGACCTTCTTCAGCGTCCCGCCCCGGGCGCCGATCAGGACGGGCATGTCGGTCGGCACGTCCCCGCTGCTGTCGGCGGGCGTCACGAGCACGGTCGCGGCGGCCCGCACGGCCTCGGGGGCCGATCCCGCGTTCTGGGCGGGGTCCGTCCGCCCGGTCGCGGCGTCCGCCGCCGAACACGCCGTCACCAGTGAGAGGGCCACCAGCCCCGGCGCATAGGTCGAACCACGGATCGCCTGCCCCACGTGAACTCCCCCGTTCTCCGCTGGATCTATTACAGTCCGTTACTACCCGGAGCAAGCGGCGCGGTACCCGACACATCCCCTCTGAGCTGCCAATAAACATCAAAAAGCGGGCCACGGAGGTTTCCGTGGCCCGCTTGGGCGCGGGGCCCGCCGTACCGGATCCGCAGGCGGGTCCGGTACGTGCGGCTCAGTGCGAGAAGTTGCCCCGGTAGTACTCGAAGACGAACCCGACCATGCTCATGACGATCGCGAAGACGCCGATCATGAACATCCACCAGCCGATGACGAAGCCGAGCGCGGTGAGCGCGACGGCCAGGCAGACGAACAGCGGCCACCAGCTGTGCGGGCTGAAGAAGCCGAGCTCCCCGGCGCCGTCGCTGATCTCGCCCTGCTTGTCGTCCTCCGGCTGCGCCCCGATGCGGCGGGCCGTGTACATCAGGTAGTAGCCGATCATGAGGGCGAAGCCCACCGAGATGGCCATCGCCGTCGTGCCGACCGGCTCCTTGGACCAGTACCAGTAGACGACGTCCACCGCGGCGAAGAAGATGCCGATCAGAATGAACATCCAGCCCTGAACCCTCATCGGACCTCCTCCAGCTCACGCTCGGCCGGCGTGACGTGCGGGTGCTTGAGATCGAACGCCGGGCGCT
>NZ_BOOJ01000065.1 GCF_016863175.1 Paraplanobispora siamensis | reverse complement strand
CCGGCGGGCCCCGCCGGGGCCGCCGCCCGCCGAAGGAGGAACGATGATCTTCATTACCGCGAAGTTCCGTGTGCTGCCCGACTCCGCCGACCGGTGGCCCGAGATCACCGGTGAGTTCACCCGGGCGACCCGCGCCGAGCCGGGCTGCCTGTGGTTCGACTGGTCGCGCAGCATCGAGGACCCGACGGAGTACGTCCTGGTCGAGGCGTTCCGCGACGGGGACGCCGGAGCGGCGCACGTGCAGTCCGATCACTTCAAGAAGGCCCAGGAGACGCTCCCGCCGCACCTCGCCGCGACGCCCCGGATCGTCAACGTGACGGTCCCGCAGGACGACTGGTCCCTCCTCGGGGAGATGGCCGTTCCCGGGCGCGACTGAGCCGCGCGGCCGCTAGCGTCGGGGCATGAACTGGATCAAGCGCCCTCGGGCCGGGCGGCCGGGCCGTGACCGTCCCGCCGCCTCCGGCACCCTCCGCCGGGGACGGCGGGGATGGAAGGCGGTGCCCGCCGCGCTCGCCCGGAGGTGGAAGGCGGTGCTCGCCGGGCTCGTAGCGCTGGTGGCCGCCGCGGTCGCCGGGGTGGCGCTGGCCTTCCCGGCCGTCGCGGCCACGACCTGCCCGGGCTGTTACGGGCTGGAACGCCTGGGGCCGGACCTCTACACCGAGGCGGATCTGCCGGCCGGGCAGCGCCGGCGGATGGCCGAGGTCGTGCAGGAGGCCGACCGGCGCGTCCGGGACTTCTACGGCGGGCGCACGAGCGCGCCGCGGATCCTCGCCTGCGTGACGGAGGACTGCTACCGCCGGATCGGCGGCGGGCGGGAGCGCGGTGTCGCCGTCCTCAACCGCGCGGTGATCCTGTCGCCGCGCGGCGTCGATCCGGTGATCGTCTCCCACGAGATGTCGCACGTCGAACTGCACGAGCGGCTCGGATCCGCCGGTGGGCGGGTGCCGCAGTGGTTCGACGAGGGTCTCGCCGTCGTGGTCTCCGCGGACCCGCGCTATCTGCTGCCGGAGACGGCCGCCGACCGGTGCCGGGTCGGCCCCGAGGGGCCCCTTCCGGCGACCCTGGAGCAGTGGCTGCGCGCGGCCGGCGCGGATGAGCAGGTCTACGCCCGATCGGCGTGCCGGGTGCACCGGTGGATGGCCGCCGACGGCGGGAAGGCCGCCGTGGCGGGCCTGATCGAGCGGCTGGCCGCGGGGGAGGAGTTCACGGCGATCGTCGGGGGATGACGGTCCCTCCTCGCCCGGTTCCTTCTCACCCGGTCCCCCCGCCCGGTTCCTTCTCACCCGGTCCCCCCGCCCGGCTTCTTCTCACCCGGTCCCCCCGCCCGGCTCACCAGGTCTTGCCGGCCTGCGCCCGGATCGTACGGTTGATCCGGTTGAAGAAGTTGGTCAGCGCGATCTCCAGATTGATCGCGGACAGCTGCTTCTCGTCGAAGTGGGCGGCGGCGGCCTGCCAGATCTCGTCGGTCACACCCGGCGCGCCGTCCTGGATACGGGTGGCGGCCTCGGTCAGCGCGAGCGCGGCCCGCTCCGCCTCGGTGAAGAACGGAGTCTCGCGCCAGGCGACCACGTTGTGCAGCCGCTCCTCCGTCTCACCGTGCTTCCTGGCCGAGGCGACCCCGGCGAAGACGCACGGGCTGCAGCCGTTGATCTGGCTGGCCCGCAGGTGGACCAGCCCGAGCACGAGCGGGTCGACGCCACCGGCGTGGATCGCCTTGTAGAGGTGCTGGATCGCCGTCATCACATCGGCGTCCGCCCGGCTCTTCATGCGTGCTTCCATCGGTCTTGCCCCTTCGTCGGTTACCCGGGCCCGTCCTGGCCCGTCATCACCCATGACGGAGCAGATCCGAGGAAGGTAACAACATGTCCGAGACCAGCCCGGCCGACCCGGTGGGCGAGGCCTTCGAGGCCCAGCGCGACCGGCTGCGCGCGGTCGCCCACCGCATGCTCGGATCGCACGCCGACGCCGAGGACGTGGTCCAGGAAGCCTGGCTGCGGCTCTCCCGCCAGGATCCGGCGACCATCCGCAATCTCGCAGGCTGGCTGACCACGGTGGTCGGCCGGATCAGCCTCGACGTCCTGCGATCGCGCCAGACCCGCCCTGAGACGCCCTACGACGACCGGCTGCCCGAACTCGTCGTGACGGTCGACGACGGCCCCGAGCCGGAGGACGACGTGGCGCTCGCCGACTCGGTCGGGCTCGCGCTCCTGGTCGTCCTGGAGTCGCTCCGGCCGGGCGAACGGCTGGCGTTCGTGCTGCACGACCTGTTCGCGGTGCCGTTCGACGAGATCGGCAAGATCCTCGGCAAGTCCGCCGACGCCACCAAGATGCTCGCCAGCCGCGCGCGCAGGAAGGTGCAGGCGACCGAGCGGCCGGCGGCCGCCGGACGGGGGCAGCGCGAAGTGGTCCGGGCTTTTCTGGCGGCGGCCCGCCGCGGCGACTTCGAGGGGTTGCTGCGCGTGCTCGACCCGGAGGTGCGGCTGACCGTCGACACCGCCGACGGTGTGGTCGTCGTCCTCGGCGCCACCAAGGTCGCCGCCGGCGCGACCGCGCGAGTCGCCGCCGGCGCGGCCGCACGAGGGCGGGCGGTGCTCGTCGACGGTCTTCCCGGGTTCGTCTCCTGGCGCGAGGACGGGACCCCGCTCTCGGTCATGGCGTTCACCGTCGTCGAGGGCCGGATCGCCGCCATCACGACTGTGATCGACCCGGCCAGGCTCGCGTCGATGGACCTGCCGGATCCGGGGTGAGTCACCGCCTGGCACGAGAGCGCGGCCCTGCAAGCCGCGCGTGCCTTCGCGGGGCACGGGCCGTACGGGGAGGTTGAAAAAATATACAGATCGGTCTATTTTCCTGTCCATGGGACAGAAGGGGAGCCAGACGCGGGCCCGGATACTGGACGCGACGCAGGAGCTGGTCGAGGCGGGGGGATACTTCGGCGCCGGGCTCAACCAGGTGATCGCGGTCAGCGGCGCGCCCCGCGGCTCGCTCTACTTCCACTTCCCCGAGGGCAAGGACCAGCTCGTCGGCGAGTCGATACGGCGGGCAGGCCAGACGATCGGCGCCGCCTTCGAGGACCTGGCCGCCTCCGGCGCGTCTGCGGCGGAGTTCGTCGAGGGGGTGCTGCGGCATCTGGGCGACCGGCTGGAGGAGTCGGGCTGGAGCAAGGGCTGCCCGGTGGCCACCGTGGCGCTCGAGATGGCCGCCGCCAGCGACCCGCTGCAGCAGGCCTGCTCGGAGGTCTACGCCTCGTGGGAGGCCGCCCTGCGGGCGCGGCTCGCCGGACGGCCGGACGCCGAGGACCTCGCCGTCACGATCCTGGCGCTGATCGAGGGAGCGCTCCTGCTGGCCAAGGCGCACCGCAGCAGGCGGCCGCTGGAGCGCGTCGCCGCGCAGCTGGCCGTCCTGCTGCGCTGAGACGGGCCCTCCGCACGCGGCGGGCCCCTTTTTTCGGCCCAAAAATATGTAGACCGATCTATTGAGGAGTTCCATGGACGCGATGGTCTTCGGCGCGACCGGCTTCATCGGCCGATCCCTCGTCGCCGAACTGCTCGGCCGGGGGCAGCGGGTGGCGGCGGCCGTACGCGAGGACACCCTCACCCCCTGGCTGACCGGGCAGGGCCTCGACACCGGCGGGCTGACCGTCGTCACCGCCGACATCACCCGGCCGCTCACGGGACTGCCCCCGGCGCGCGACGTCTACAACACCGCCGCGCGCTTCGCCTTCGGCCTCGGCGTGGACGAGGCGCGGGCGGTCAACGTGACCGGGGCGCTCAACGTGCTCGAATGGGCCGCCGCGCTGCCCGGGCTGCGGCGGCTGGTGCACCTCAGCGGGTACCGGGTGAGCGGCGCCCACCCCGACTACGCCAGGCTGGGCGCCTACGAGGCGTCCAAGGCCGAGGCCGATCTCGCCGTGCGGGCCCGGGCCCGCGAACTGGGGGTCCCGCTGACCGTCGCCAACCCCAGCACGGTGATCGGTCCCGGCCAGTACATCGGCCTGGCCTCGCTCGCCGAGGACCTGTGGAACGGGCGGCTGCCCGTGCTCCCCGGCGGTCCCGACGTCTTCCTGCCGATCGTCACGATCGGCTATCTCGCGCGGTTCCTGGCGGAGATCCCCGCCTGGCCCGAGGGGGAGGACTACTGGGTGCTGGACGACGGCACGCCGCTCCTGCCCGAGCTGGTCGCCACGCTCGCCGGACACATGGGTGTACGGGCGCCGCGCCGTACCGTCCCCGCGGGCCTCGTGCGCCGCCTGCCGCGCAGGATCACCGGAGCCGACCCCGAGACGCTGTCGTTCCTGTCGGCGGACCGCTATCCGACGGCCTCCGCCCGCGCCTTCGCCGAGGCCGCCGGCCTGGAGATGCCCCCGGCCGCCGACGCCCTGCGCGCGTGGGCCGACGACCTGGTGGCCACCCGCTTCGGCGCCGCCGCACCGTGGCTGCGCCCGTACGGCTTCCGCGACCGCACCTGGGTGATGGGCGAGACCCGCCGGCCCGCCCACGTCCTGCTGCACGGACTGCCGATGAACGCCGACATGTGGGCGCCGCTGGCCGGCCACCTGCCCGGCCCGATCCTGGCCCCCGACCTGCCGGGCCTGGGCCGTTCCGCTCCGATCGGCCTGCCCGGCCCGAGCCGCCCGGCCCTCGCCGAGCGGTCCCTGGACGCCTGGCTCGCCGGCCTGATGGAGCCGGTCCGGACCCGCCCGGTGCTGGTCGCCCACTCCCTGGCCTGCGGGCCCGCGCTCCGCTTCGCCCTCGCGCACCCCGATCGCGTCGACCGGCTCGTGCTCATCGCCCCGGCGTTCCTGCAGGCCCCCGGCCCGCGGCACACCCGCTCGGCCCTGGCCGCACCCCTGCTGCGCCGCATGTCCGCCGCGCGCCTGGCCGCCGTGCTCGGGGTCCCCGAGGGGCCGGAGGTGGCCGGCGCCGCGGCCGACCTGCGCCGCCCGGGCGCGGCGCGCCGGGTGATCGCGGCGATGCGCACGGCCTTCGCCGAACGCGGGGCCACGCGGTCGCTGCTGTCACGGGTGGACGTCCCGGTCGAGATCATCGTCGGCTCGGCCGACCCCCTGGCCGCGGACGCCGGCCACCCGGTGACCGAGATCGCCGGGGCCGGGCACTATCCGCAGCTCACCCATCCGGTCCGGGTCGCCCGCCGTCTCGGCCCGCTGTCCGGCCCGGCCGGCCCGGCATGACGCGCCCGGCGCCGGCCAGGTCAGGGGAGGAGCCCGGCGACGAGCTCGCCGCGGCTGCGCACGCCGACCTTGTCGAAGAGCGCCTTGAGGTGGTCCTGGACGGTGTGCGGCGAGATGAACGGGTGGCCGGCGATGTCGGCCGTCGACCGGCCGGAGAGCACCTCGAAGCAGACGTCCCGCTCGCGTGCGGTGGCGCCGTACGCCGTCAGCAGCAGCTGAGCCACCTCGTCCGGGGCCGCGGGCTCGACGCTGGTGATCTTCTGCTGCGTCACATGGTCCTGAGCGCGTGGCTGATGGGAGTCTCCGACCTGCTCGGCCACTATCCCAGGCGCGGCGACAGCGTGCCCGGGACGATCGCCGCCAGCGTGCCCGCCCTGATCGCCCTCATCGCCCTCATCGCCGCCGCACTGTGACCGCCGGGAGGCCCGTGTGCCGCCCTCGGATGCGGCCGATGATCTGATGTGAGCTAGCCTCGGATTCATGGACGGGTACGACGCGCTGATCCTCGCCGGCGGGCGGGCCTCCCGGCTCGGCGGCCGGGACAAGGCCGTCCTGACGGTGGGGGGCGTGCCGCTGATCGAGCGGGTGGCGGCGGCCGTGCCCGGCGCCGGCCGCCTCATCGTGGTGGGCCCCGAGCGGCCCGGGCTGGAGCGGGCGGTCTTCCTGCGGGAGGATCCGCCGGGCGGCGGGCCGGTGCCGGCGCTGCGGGCCGGGCTGGAGCGGGTGGACGCCCCGTGGGCCGCGCTGCTCGCCACGGACCTGCCGTACCTGTCCGCCGAGCACGTCTCGGCCCTGTTCGGCGCCGCGACGGGCGCGGAGGCCGCCGGAGCCGTGCTCGTCGACGACGGGGGGCACATGCAGTGGCTGGCCGGGGTGTGGCGTACGGCGGCGCTCACCGAGGCCCTGGCCGCCTACGACGGGCGCTCGCTGCACGGCCTGCTCGCACCCCTCGATCCGGTTCCGCTCCGCCTGGACGGGGAACCGTGGTTCGATTGCGACACGTTGGACGATCTGGAGCGTGCGAGGAGCGGGAAGTGAACGTGCTGGCGGAGTGGACCGCCCTGGTCTGCAGGGAACTCGGCGTCGACCCGGAGAAGGTGGACCGGGACGTGCTGCTCGACCTGACCAAGGAGGTCGCCCACGGGGTGGCCCGGCCGGCCGCGCCGCTGACGGCCTATCTGCTGGGGCTGGCCCAGGGGGCCGGTACGGCGCCGCCCGACGCGGTGGAGCGCCTGGTCGCGATGGCGGGCGACTGGGAGCGCGCGACGAAGGAGACGCTGGGCGACGAGTGAGGACGCGCGAGCGGCGGGTGCGGGAAGGCGCGTGAACGCGCACGTCTGAGGACGCGGGAAAAGGCCCGGGACACAGAACCGGGGCATAGAAAAGGGCGACGCCGGGTGGTTACGGGGGCAAACCACCCGGCGCCGCTTCATCGGCGTTCCGACGGGGGCCCGGAACGCCGGCACCAGTGCCCCGACGGGGGACCAGGGCACTTGGTTAAAGCGTACACCTACAACCCCTGAGATGCGTCAAGACTTAGTCACGACCCGATCTCGCGTCGGTGCCGTGGAATCTCGTTCTGGCCGGTCCCGGTCATGCCCGAGTCAACCGGAGGCTGCTTCTGCGGGGCGTTGGCACCGATCACGGCGACGTACGGCAAAAAGATGGCGCCGGCGAAAAGCAGGATCTTCACCGGCAGCGGGGCGGGCACGGTGAAGGCGAGGACCAGGCATATCAGCCGGATCCCCATCTTGATCAGATAGTTCCGCTCGCGCCGGCCGATGTCCTCACTCAGTGAGGGCCGGGCATCGGTCACCTGGTGGACTTGCGGACGTCTGCGCCATCCCTTCACGTTTTCCACCGTAGACCTCCGATTGATCGGGTGCGAACGGTCATGTGGTCCTGGCTTCCGGGTAAGGAGAGAACATGACAGATCGAACGTATCGGGTGACCGAGATAGTCGGCACATCGGGGGAGAGCCTCGAGGCCGCCATCCGCAACGGCATCCGCCGGGCCTCCCAGACCCTGCGTCACCTCGACTGGTTCGAGGTGACCGAGGTCCGCGGTCACATCGTCGACGGGGAGATCGGCCACTTCCAGGTCGGCCTGAAGGTCGGCTTCCGCCTCGAGGACGGCTGAGCCCTCCGCCTCCTCCCACGGGCGCCTCTCCTCCTTCCGCCCGGTCCCTCCCGCCCCCGTCCCTGGACGGCCGGCCGTACGGAAAGCAGACTGATCGGCATGCGGATCTCACCCCGGAGAGCATGCGCCGTACTCGCCGCGCTGGCCGTGTTGTCGGCCGGCGGATGTTCCGTGCCCGAGACCCGGCAGGCGGCGCCTTCGGGCGCGGCGTCGTCCGGTCCCGCGCCGGCCGGCCGTACCCCGCAGGCGCCGGAACTCCTGCGGCAGAGCGCCGACGAGGTCCGGCGGACGATCGACAGCATGCGCCGGGTGGACGACCTGCCGCTGTACGAGATGACCTACCACGGGACCTACGAGCGGGAGGGGCCGCTCGGGGAGGAGCACCTCGGCGCGAGCGCCGACGGCTGGGCGTGCTCGGTGTTCGCCGTCCCCCCGTCCGAGGGGGGAGGCCGGCCGCTGTTCGGCCGCAACTTCGACTGGTTCCCCAACCCGGCGCTGATCGTGCACGCCGACCCGCCCGACGGCTACGCCTCGGTCTCGGTGGTGGACCTGTCCTACCTGCTCGGCGACTCCGCGACGCCCGACCTGTCCGATCCGGAGGACCGCCGCCGGATGGCCCACGCGGTGCTCGCCCCCTTCGACGGGGTGAACGAGAAGGGCCTGGCCCTGGGCATGGCCGCCATGCCCGAAGGAGGGCTCCCGACGGCGACGGCCGAGCGGCCGGACCTCGGCAGCGCGCGCATCATGCGGACGATACTCGACAAGGCCGCCACGGTGGAGGAGGCCGTGGCCATCATGCGCCGTTACGACGTCGACTTCACCATCGGCCCGCAGATCCACTATCTGATCGCCGACGCCCGGGGCGGATCGGTCGTGGTCGAGCACGCCCGGGGCAAGGTCAACGTCATCGAGGACCGGGTGCTGACCAACTTCACCATGACCGGCACCGGTGAGCGGGAGCGCGCCGCCGACTACCGCTACCGCACGCTCGACACGGGCCTGCCCGCGGCACGTGACTGGCGGGACGGCATGGACCTGCTGCGCCGGGTGGCCCAGGAGCACACCCGCTGGTCGGTCGTCTACGACCAGACCGACGGCACCGCCCGGGTGGTGACCGCCAAGCGCTGGGACCGGGTGCACACCATCCCGCTCACCCAGCGGTAGAGCCGGGACACGCGCGCCCCGGCGGCGGCCCGGCCGCATCGGCGGGTGAGGGCGCCGTGGGATCCGGTGAACCGGACCCCACGGCCGTGGCCGGTCCCGGGTCAGTTCGCCTGGCTGACCGTCGACATGTTGAAGTCCGGCACCCGGAGCGCGGGCATGACCGTACGGGTGAAGTAGTCGTTCCACTCGCGCGGCAGGGTCCGCTCGCTCGCCCCGACCTCGGTGATCCGGCTGAGCAGGTCCACCGGGCTCTCGTTGAAGCGGAAGTTGTTCACCTCTCCCACGACCTCGCCGTTCTCCACCAGGTAGACGCCGTCGCGGGTCAGGCCGGTGAGCAGCAGGGTCTGCGGGTCGACCTCGCGGATGTACCACAGGCAGGTCAGCAGCAGGCCCCGCTCGGTGGAGGAGATCATCTCCTCCAGGGACCTGCCCCCGGACGGGCCCTCCATGATCAGGTTGTCGACCGCGGGGGTCACCGGCAGGTGCGTCAGGTCGGCCGAGTGACGGGTCTGGATCAGGCGGGCCAGCATGCCGTCGGCGATCCAGTCGGTCGGCTTGAGCGGCATGCCGTTGTCGAACACCGAGCTCTGCCGGCTGGAGGCGTGCGCGATCACGAACGGCGTCGACTCGATGCCCGCCGCGGCGGGGTCGCTGTGCAGCCGCAGCGGGATGCGGGCGAGCGTCTCCCCGACGCGGGTGCCGCCGCCGGGCTTGGAGAAGACGGTGCGGCCCTCCAGGGCGTCGCGGGCGCCGGAGGTCCAGTACATGTAGATCATCAGGTCGGCCACGGCGGAGGGCGGCAGCAGCGCCTCGTAGCGGCCCGCCGGCAGGTCGACGCGGTTCTTGGCCCACTCCAGCCGCTGGGCCAGGGTGGAGTCCAGCGCCTTGACGTCGACGTCGGAGAAGTCGCGGGTGGCCACGCCCGTCCACGCCGAGCGCTTCATGTCGGGCGACTTGGCGTTGAGCTCCAGACGCCCGGTGGGCTGGGTGTGCCGCAGGCGGGTCCCGGTGGAGGTGCCCACGAAGGTCGTGGTGAGCAGGTGCTCGGCGAAGCCGTACAGCCTGCGCCCGCCCGCCTCGGCCACGGCGAAGGCCTCGCCCAGCGCGGGGGCGAAGGAACCGAAGACGCCGATCGTGGTGGGCTCGGCGGGGACGTCCCAGTCGTCGGAGACGGTGCCCTTGACCAGCGGCCGGGCGTCCTCGGCCGGCGGGGCCTCCGCGGCGGCGCGGTCGGCCGCGGCCACCACCTCGGCCAGCTGCTCGGGGCGGACCGCCGCCCGCGACACCACGCCCACGCCCTGGCCGACGATCGAGATCACGGTCAGCTGCGAGGACCGGGACACGCCGTTGGTGGTGAGGGTGTTGCCCGCGAAGCGCAGGTTGGCGCCGGAGCCCTCGTCCACGATGACGACGGTCTCGTCGGCCGTCGACAGCTGCAGGGCCTTTTCGACCATCTCCTGGGGGCTCATCACTTTCCACCCTCCTGCACGGTGTTGAGGACGCGGACGCCGCGGAAGAGCGCCGACGGGCAGCCGTGGCTGACCGGGGCGACCTGGCCGGGCTGTCCCTTGCCGCAGTTGAACGCGCCGCCCAGCACGTAGGTCTGGGGGCCGCCGACGGCCTCCATCGAGCGCCAGAAGTCGGTCGTGGTGGCCTGGTAGGCCACATCGCGCAGCTGCCCGGCCAGGCGGCCGTTCTCGATGAGGTAGAACCGCTGGCCGGTGAACTGGAAGTTGTAGCGCTGCATGTCGATGGACCAGCTCTTGTCGCCCACGATGTAGATGCCGCGCTCGACCCTGCCGATCAGCTCGTCGGTGGAGGGACCGTCCGGCGCCGGCTGGAGCGAGACGTTGGCCATGCGCTGGATCGGCATGTGGCCGGGGGAGTCGGCGAAGGCGCAGCCGTTGGAGCCGCCCAGGCCCTTCATCAGCGCCATCCGCCGGTCGAGCTGGTAGCCGACCAGCAGGCCGTCCCTGACGATGTCGAACTGCTTGGCGGCCACGCCCTCGTCGTCGTATCCGATGGTGGACAGGCCGTGCTCGACCGTGCGGTCGCCGGTCACGTTCATCACCGGCGAGCCGTACACCAGGCTGCCGAGCTGGTCGAAGGTGGCGAAGCTGGTGCCGGCGTAGGCGGCCTCGTAGCCCAGGGCCCGGTCCAGCTCGGTGGCGTGCCCGATCGACTCGTGGATCGTCAGCCAGAGGTTGGACGGGTCGATGACCAGATCGTAGGTTCCCGCCTGCACGGACGGGGCCTTGAGCTTGTCGGCCAGCAGCTCGGGCAGGCGGGCCAGCTCGCCGGGGAAGTCCCAGCCGGTGCCGGTGAGGTATTCGTACCCGCGCCCGACCGGCGGGGCGATCGTGCGCATCGAGTCGTAACGGCCGTCCTCGACCTTCATCACCTCCAGCTCCGGATGCAGGCGCACCCGCTGCTGGGTGGTCACGGTGCCGGCGGTGTCGGCGTAGAACTTCTGCTCCTTGACCTGCATCAGGGAGGCCTGTACGTGGTCCACCCGCGGGTCCTTCAGCAGGTCCTCCGACCAGCCGGCGAGCAGCCCGACCTTGTCGGACAGCGGCACGTCGAACGGGTCGACCTCGTAGGCCGACACCCAGACGACGTCGGAGTGGACCGGCTCGGGAGCCAGCTCGATGGGTTCGCGGTTGACGGCCGCGGAGATGACGGCCACCTCCACCGCCTGCTCGGCCACCCTGACGGCGGCCTCGGGCGTGAGCTCGATGCCCGCGGCGAATCCCCAGGTGCCGTTCTTGACGACCCGTACGGCGTAGCCGAGGTCGTCGGCGTCGATGGAGCCCTCGAGCCGGGCGTCCGACAGACGGAGGGTCTCGGCGCGGACACGCTCGAACCGGAAGTCGGCGTGCTCGGCCCCGAGGTCACGGGCGCGCTGCAGTGCCGCGTCCGCCAGCCGCCTCATGGGCAGGGCGAGGAAGTCGGAATCGATCTGGCGCATGTCAACGATCCTAACCCTGTGATCTTGTTTCCTACGGACAAGAGGACTACCCCCGGGTAGCCGATAGCGTCGGCCCCATGGCTCGCTCTGTTCTCATAACCGGAGGAAACCGCGGCATCGGCCTCGCCATCGCCCGCGAACTCGCCCAGGCCGGTGACGCCGTCGCCGTGACCTACCGCTCCGGGGAGCCCCCGGAGGGGCTGTTCGGCGTGCGCTGTGACGTGACCAGCACCGACGACGTCGAGGCGGCGTTCGGCAAGGTCGAGGCCGAGCAGGGGCCGGTGGAGGTGCTCGTGGCCAACGCCGGCATCACCAAGGACACGTTGCTGCCGATGATGAAGGAGGAGACCTTCACCGACGTCATCGACGCCAACCTGACCGGCGCCTACCGGGTGGCCAAGCGGGCGACCCGGGGCATGCTGCGGCTCAAGCGCGGCAGGATCGTGCTCATCTCCTCGGTGGTGGCGATGCTCGGCTCGGCCGGCCAGACCAACTACGCCGCCTCCAAGGCGGGCATGATCGGCTTCGCCCGCTCCGCCGCCCGCGAGCTGGGCTCGCGCGGCATCACCGTGAACGTCGTGGCCCCCGGTTTCGTGGAGACCGACATGACGGCCGCGCTGGACGAGGCCTACCAGGAGCAGATCCGCAAGAACATCCCGCTGGGGCGGCAGGCCACCCCCGAGGAGATCGCGAAGGTGGTCGCCTTCGTGGCGGGCCCGGACGCCGCCTACATCACCGGCGCCGTGATCCCCGTCGACGGCGGCCTGGGCATGGGGCACTGACGCCCCGCCGCTCCCCGAGGGGAGCGGCCTGCCGTCCTCCGGCGCGGGGGACGGGTGACGGGCAGGCGCTGTCCGTCGGAACACACCAACCGCATCTCACGAGGGACGGCATCCATGGGAATCCTCGAAGGCAAGCGACTCCTGGTCACCGGCGTGCTGACGGACGCCTCGATCGCCTTCTCGGTGGCCAAGCTGGCCCAGGAGGAAGGCGCCACCATCGTGCTGACCGGCTTCGGCCGGCTCAGCCTCGTCGAGCGCATCGCCAAGCGGCTCCCCGAGCCGCCGCCGGTGATCGAGCTGGACGTGCAGAACACCGAGCACCTGGACTCCCTGGCCGACCGGGTCGGCGAGCACCTGGACGGCCTCGACGGCGTGGTGCACTCCATCGGCTTCGCCCCGCAGAGCTGTCTGGGCGGCAACTTCCTGAACACCCCGTGGGAGGACGTGGCGACCGCGCTGCACGTGTCGACCTACTCGTTCAAGTCGCTGGCGGTGGCCTGCCTGCCCCTGATGAAGGAGGGCGGCGCGATCGTCGGCCTGGACTTCGACGCCACCAAGGCCTGGCCGGTCTACGACTGGATGGGCGTGGCCAAGGCCGGCCTGGAGTCCTGCGCCCGTTATCTCGCCCGTGACCTGGGCAAGCACGGCGTCCGCGTGAACCTGGTCGCCGCCGGGCCGCTGCGCACCATGGCGGCCAAGAGCATCCCCGGCTTCAAGGAGTTCGAGGACAGCTGGCCGGAGAAGGCGCCGCTCGGCTGGGACCTGTCCGACACCGTGCCGGCCGCCAAGGCCTGCCTGGCGCTGATGTCCGACTGGTTCCCGGCCACGACCGGGGAGATCGTGCACGTCGACGGCGGCGTGCACGCCATCGGGGCCTGAGCCCGGCACGCTGCGCCGAGACCCCGCCCGCGCCGCACGGCGCGGGCGGGGTCGTCTCACGCCGTGCGGTGCCGTCCCGCCCGCAGGGGCTCGAACGGGATCGACTCCTCGTTGGAGCGCCTGGCGTACAGCACGCGGACGGCGAGGATCGCCCCGACCAGCAGGCCCGTGGTCAGCGCGGTGCCCAGCGGGTCGCTCTGCCGGGTGGGGGCCAGGGGGTGCCGGCCCGGCATCCGCTTCTGGAACTCCTGCATGAGCGGCCCCGGCCACAGCGGGTCCAGCCGGGGGGCCTCGATGTCGATCACCGGAGGCTCCGGGGGCACGGGGTCGCCGACCCGGGTGGTGTAGGTCCGCGTCTCGGGCCGGTGCACGGGCCCGGAGGCCGGCGAGACCGGCGCCGGCTTCTCCGTCCGCTTCGGCTTGCTGGTCTTCTTCTCCCGGGTCCCGCCGGTCCCGTCCGTGCCGGAGCGGGGTTTCCGCGCGGTCGCCGGCGGCGCCTGCTCCGCAGGGGCGTCCGCGGTGGAGCCCCCGCAGCCGGGCGAGGACACCAGCGGCAGGCAGGTGCCCAGGACCTCGGGCAGCAGGCCCTTCTTCTGCGGGGAGCCGCTCGAACCGCCGGAGTCGCCGGAGTCGCCGGATCCCGAGGACTCCTCACGCGGGGTGGAGACGGGGGAGTTGGGCTTCGGCTTCTTCGGCGGCTTGGCCGGCAGCGCCTCCGACGGGGCGTTCAGGACCGAGCTCGCCGTGTCGTCGACGGTCTTGGTGACGGGGCTCAGCGTCGAGCGGGTCAGGTCGTCCACGATGTCGGTGGTGTCGTCCACGACCTTGCACAGCCCGCCGGTGACCCCGCCGAGCAGCCCGCCGCCGTCCTGGCAACCGGGTGGCTGGGCGGCGATGCCCGCAGGTGTGGCCACGGCCAGGGGAACCCCGCCGCCGAGGGCCAGCGCCAGCGCACCGGCTGAGATCGCAGATCGCACCTTTCCCCCTACGCCACATCAAACACCTCAATGGTGGGCCTCGCCGTTACCCGGCCGGTCCCTCCTGTCACCTGAATGACAGTTTTGTGTGAAGGTTGAATTTTTCCACGGAAAGTTGCGATTCGGTATCGACTAGTGACACGCGAGAAAGTCTCTCATTCGGCTTTGCCGTTTCTTTCCCATGTCCCCGCGTTCCCGCTCGCCTATTCCGCCGACACGTCGTCCAGCGCCTCCCTGATGGCCACCGGCAGCGTCAGGCCCTCGGTCTCCAGGATCCCGGAGAGCTGGGCGTGGGTGCGCGCGCCCACGATCGCCGCCGACACGCCCGGCTGGTCGCGTACCCACGACAGGGCCACCGACAGCGGCGAGACGCCGAGGCCCTCGGCCGCGGTGGTCACCGACTCCACGACCCGGCGGCACCGCTCGTCGAGGTACGGCGTGACGAAGTCGGCGAAGTGCGGGGTGGCGGCCCGGGAGTCGGCGGGGATGCCGGTGCGGTACTTGCCGGTCAGGACGCCGCGGCCCAGCGGTGACCAGGCGAGCACGCCGGCGCCGACGTGCTCGGCCGCGGGCAGCAGGTCGCGCTCGGGCTCCCTGGCCAGCAGGGAGTACTCGACCTGGGCGGCCACGATCGGCGCCCGGCCGGGGACCGCGCGCTGGCCGACCGCGGCCGCGGCCAGCTGCCAGCCGGTGTAGTCGCACACCCCGGCGTAGGCCGCCCGCCCCGACGACACGATCGCGTCCACCGCGGCCAGGGTCTCCTCCAACGGGACCTCGGGGTCGAACGAGTGGAGCTGCCACAGGTCCACCTCGTTGACCCCCAGCCGGTTCAGGGAGGCGTCCACGGCGGAGATCAGATGCTTCCTGGAGGCGTCGCGGGGCCGCCGCCCGGCGGGGGTGAGCACGGCCTTGGTGGACAGCACCAGCTCCGAGCGCGGGACCGTGTCGCGGATCAGGCGGCCGAGCAGCCGTTCGGCCTCGCCGGCGGTGTAGACGTCGGCGGTGTCGATGAGGGTGCCGCCGGCCTCGGCGAAGGTGCGGAGCTGCGCCGCGGCCTCCTCGGCACCGGTGTCACGCCCCCACGTCATCGTCCCGAGTCCGAGCCGGGACACCGACAGGCCGCTCCGGCCGACATAGCGATGCTCCATGATCCGGCCAGATTACCGCCAGGGTGGTTAAAAATGAGGGAGCCACTGCTGCAAGACTTGGCGTCGTGACGACGCTGCTACTGGCACGACATGGTCTGACCCCTCTCACCGGCCCGGTGCTCGCCGGCTGGACCCCGGGCGTCCACCTCAGCGAGCCGGGCCGAGCCCAGGCCAAGGCGCTGGCCGTACGGCTGGAGCCCCTGGAGCTGGACGCGATCGTCTCCAGCCCGCTGGAGCGTTGCATGGAGACGGCGCAGGCGGTCGCCGAGGGCCGCCCGGTGGAGGTGGTCGGAGACGACCGGTTCGGTGAGTGCCGCTACGGCGAATGGACCGGCCGTCCGCTGGCCGAGCTGGCCAAGGACCCGCTCTGGCCGGTCGTGCAGGCCCATCCGAGCGCGGTGACGTTCCCCGGGGGAGAATCCCTATCCTCGGTGCAGCACCGCGCGGTCAACGCGGTCAGGGAGTGGAACGAGCGCCTGGGGCCGCGGGGGGTCTATCTCGTCTGCAGTCACGGAGACGTGATCAAGGCCATCGTGGCCGACGCCATGGGGCTTCATTTGGATCAGTTCCAGAGGATAACCGCTGATCCGGCCTCTCTCACGGTGATTCGCTACACCCCCTTGCGTCCCTTCGTCCTCAGGCTCAACGACGTGGGCGGAGAAGTCTCGGGGCTTCGTCCTCCGGAGGGTTCGGAGGACGGAGACGGGGGAGAAAACATCACCGGGAGCGATGCCGCAGTCGGCGGTGGATCCGGGACCACGTAAGGTCAGGGCTATGCCGGTGTTCGACTACGACCCACCCGAGAGGTTCGTCGCCGGTGCGGTGGGCCAGCCCGGTTCGCGGGCCTTCTTCCTGCAGGCGCGGGCGGAAGGCCGCCTGACCACGGTCGGGCTGGAGAAATTCCAGGTGGCCGCGCTGGCGGACCGCCTCGACGACCTGCTCGACGAAGTGGTGCGGCGCGGTGGCGAGGTCCCCGCCTCGGCCCCGCCGGGCCTGACCGACAACGCTCCGCTCGACGTGCCGATCACCGAGGACTTCCGGGTCGGCACGATGACGCTGGCCTGGGATCCCGAGGCCTCCCAGGTGGTGATCGAGGCGCAGGAGATCGTGCCGGAGGACGAGGAGTTCGAGCCCTCGCCCCTGGACGAGCCGGCCCTGCTGCGGGTGCGCATCAGCCCCGCCGCCGCCAGGGCCTTCAGCCGCCGCGCCCTGGCCCTGGTCGCCGCCGGGCGCCCGCCCTGCCCGCTGTGCGGGCAGCCACTCGATGCCGAAGGCCATATCTGTGTGCGGCTGAACGGTTACCGGGGTACAAGCGCTTCATCGGGTGGAGGAGGCGGATGAGCGCGGAAAGCGAACCCACGCTGAGTGCGGCGCCCGCGGCCGGTCTGGACGACCAGACGGCGCTGCGGCTGCTGCGGGAGGGGCACATCGAGGTCGCCGGGCGGCTGGTCGAGGCGACCAACATGACGCTCTACTGTTCGATCCGGCTGGGCTCGCTCGCGGCGGCGTGCGTCTACAAGCCGGTGCGGGGCGAGCGGCCGCTCTGGGACTTCCCCGACGGCACCCTCGCCTACCGCGAGGTGGCGGCCTTCGAGGTCTCGGCCGCGACCGGCTGGCGGATCGTCCCGCCGACGGTCTACCGCGACGGCCCCTTCGGGCCGGGGATGTGCCAGCTGTGGGTCGACACCGACCCCGAGGCGGACCTGATGGCCCTGATCCGCAGCCGGCAGCCGGCCCTGCGGCGGATGGCCGTCTTCGACGCCATCGTCAACAACGCCGACCGCAAGGGCGGGCACCTCCTGCCGCTGGCCGACGGGCACATCCACGGCGTGGACCACGGCGTGTGCTTCTCCGCCGACGACAAGCTCCGCACCGTGCTGTGGCAGTGGCGCGGCAAGCCCCTGCCGCGCGAGGCCATGAACGTCCTGGCCCGCCTGGAGCGCGAGCTGGAGGACGGCCGGCTCGGCCGCCGCCTGCGGGAGCTGATCAGCCTCGCCGAGGTCGAGGCCACCTGGGCGCGGGTCCGCAGGCTGCTGGACACGGGCCTGCACCCTCTGCCCTCCCAGGACTGGCCCGCCATCCCCTGGCCGCCGATCTGACCCCGTCCTCTGACCGCCGATCTGACCCCGTCCTCTGACCGCTGAGCCGATCTCCGTCCCCTGGCCGCTGAGCCGGCCCCCGGCCCCTGCCCGTCGAGCTGACGACCCCCGTCTCCTCCCGCACCCCCGGCCCGGCCGGGGGCGGCCGCGGGGCGGGAGGTAGCCTGCCGGGCATGTGCACGGTTGCCGTCAGCATCGATCCCGACGCGGATCTCCCCCTGATCCTGGCCGGAGTCCGTGACGAGTTCGTCGACCGCCCGTGGCTCGCCCCGGCCGAGCACTGGCCCGGGCTGCTCGGCGGGCGCGACCTGCAGGCGGGCGGCACCTGGCTGGCGGTCGACCCCGCGGCCCGACGGGTCGCGGCGCTGCTCAACGGCCACGGCGTGCTGGCCCCCGCCGACGCCCGCCGTTCCCGGGGCGAGCTGCCGCTGCTGGCGGCGGCCCGGGGGAGCCTGCCCGATCTCGACCCCCGCCGCTACGACCCCTTCCACCTCGTGGTGGCCGACCCGGCCGGGGCGAGCCTGTGGCGCTGGGACGGCGTCGAGCTCGGGCGGGAGGAGCTCCCGCCGGGAACCCACATGATCGTCAACAGCGGCTGGGAGCAGGGCGAGGAGAACGAGCGCGTGGCGTTCTTCCGTCCCCTGTTCGCCAAGGCCGCCCGGCCCCGGTCCGCCGGGGCCGGGAACTGGTGGGGGGAGTGGGCGTTCCTGGCCACGGGGGCGGGGCTGGCGACCGAGGACCCGCGGGCGATGATCGTCCGCCACACGCTTCCCGACGGCCGGGTCTTCGCCTCCCTGTCGGTCACGCTGGTCGCCCTGGCCCCCGGCGAGGTGCGGTACGACTTCACCGCCGAACCCCGCGATCCGGCCTCGTTCAGGCGCGTCCTGCCGGAATGATCGGCCCTGCCCCAGAAGTTGTGGTGTATGCCCTGTATTCACCGCCCGGGGCGATTCGGGCGGTCTGTCTGCTGGATAGGCTCACTACATGAGATCGTGGTCTGCGCCGAAGGTCCCTCGGCTTCCTGGTGTCGGTGATCCGCTGCGGCTGTTCGACACCGCCGCGCGGGAGGTTCTGCCCACCCGGCCCGGTCCGGTGGCGCGGATGTACGTCTGCGGCATCACTCCCTACGACGCCACCCACCTGGGCCACGCCAACACCTATCTCGCCTTCGACCTGGTCAACCGGGCCTGGCGGGACGCCGGGCACGAGGTCCACTACACGCAGAACGCCACCGACGTCGACGACCCGCTGCTGGAGCGGGCCGAGCAGACGGGGCAGGACTGGCGGGAGCTCGCCGAGCGCGAGATCGAGCTGTTCAGGACCGACATGGAGGCGCTGCGCATCCTCCCGCCGCGCGAGTACGTCGGCGTCACCGAGGTCATCGACCAGGTCGCCGAGCTGATCGTGCGCCTGCGCGACAAGGGCGCCGTCTACGACATCGACGGCGACGTCTACTTCGACGTCGCCGCGGCCCTCAAGTTCGGCGCCGTCTCCGGATACTCCGAGGAGCGCATGCTCGCCCTGTTCGGCGAGCGCGGCGGCGACCCCGACCGGCCGGGCAAGAAGCACCCGCTGGACTGGCTGCTGTGGCGCGCCGAGCGCCCGGGTGAGCCGTCGTGGCCCTCGCCGCTGGGGCCGGGCAGGCCCGGCTGGCACGTCGAGTGCACCACGATCGCGCTGGCCAACCTCGGCAGCGGGTTCGACGTCTCCGGCGGCGGGTCCGACCTGATCTTCCCGCACCACGAGTGCGGCGCCCATGAAGGCCACATCGTCACCGGCGAGTGGCCGTTCGCCAAGTCCTACGCCCACGCGGGCATGGTCGCCCTCGACGGCGAGAAGATGTCCAAGTCCAAGGGCAACCTGGTCTTCGTCTCCAAGCTGCGCCGGCAGGCCGACCCGATGGCCATCCGGCTGGCCCTGCTCGCCCACCACTATCGCGCCGACTGGGAGTGGACCGCCGACCAGCTGGCCTCCGCCGAGGTACGGCTGGCGCGCTGGCGCTCGGCGGCGGGGCTGGAGACCGGCCCGGACGCCCGGTCCGTGCTCACCGAGGTCCGCGCCCGGCTCTCCGCCGACCTGGACACCCCGGGAATCCTGGCCGTCATCGACGCCTGGGCCGAGCGGGCGCTGTCGGAGGGCGGCACCGACCCGCAGGCGCCCGCCCTGGTAGGCGACATCGCCGACGCCCTGCTGGGCGTCCGGCTCTGAGCCCCGGCCGGCGGACCCGGGCCGGGCTCCGGCCCGGCGGCCCCGGCCCGTGATCCTCCTGCGCCTCCGGTCCCGCCGCTGCGGGACCGGAGCCGTTCTCAGGGGGTGACGGTCTCCAGGAACCGTTCGCGCTCCTCCTGCGGGAGGCGGTCGGTGAACAGCACGCCGTCCAGGTGGTCGGCCTCGTGCTGCAGGACCCGGGCGAGCGTTCCCAGGGCGCGTACGACGACCGGCTTGCCGAACATGTCGCGGCCGCGGGCGGTCACCATGTAGGACCGCTCCAGCGGCCACCACCGGCCGGGGGCCGACAGGCACGCCTCGTCGGCCACGACCCTGCGCTCGGACAGCTCCAGTCGCGGGTTCACCAGGTGACCCGACCGGCCCTCGACGTCGTAGACGAAGACCCGGAGCGGGACGCCGATCTGCGGGGCCGCCAGGCCCGCCCTGCCGGTGCCCGCGCGCACGGTGGCCTGCAGGGATTTCACCAGCCGGCGCAGTTCGCGGTCGAAGGTGGTCACGGAATCGGCTACGGTCCGTAGTGATGGATCGTCGAACAGACGGATCGGCTGGACAGTCACGCGCACTCCCCGAGGTGACGAACCGGCGTCCCGATGATTCCCCGGGACGATCACATTCAACCCCGCCTGGGGACCCGGCCATGTTTCCGGCATGTTGCAACCGTGCGACGTGTGCATTGCTCATTACAGCGGTTAGACACACGTAACCGTGCACCATCACCGTGTGTGAATGTGCGTAACGCCGTCCTCCTAGATTTCGGGACCGAAGCTCCCGGAAAACCGCAGCAGGAGGAACGATGGCGAAGCGCTGGATCAGCGAGTGGAGGCCGGACGACGCGGCCTTCTGGGAGGGGGGCGGCAAGAAGGTCGCCCGCCGGAACCTGATCTTCTCGATCTTCGCGGAGCATCTGGGGTTCACGCTCTGGACGGTCTGGAGCATCGTGACCGTGAAGATGGGCGACTACAGGTTCTCCACCGACCAGCTCTTCTGGATCGTGTCCCTGCCCAACCTGATCGGCTCGGCCCTGCGCATCCCCTACACCTTCGGCCCGGCGAAGTTCGGCGGCCGGAACTTCACGGTGTTCAGCGCCCTGATGCTGCTCATCCCGGCCGTGCTGCTGGCCGTGGCGGTCAGCGATCCCGCCACGCCGTACTGGGTGTTCCTGGTGATCGCCGCCACCGCGGGCCTGGGCGGGGGGAACTTCGCCTCCAGCATGGCCAACATCACCTACTTCTACCCGCAGTCCAAGCAGGGCTCCGCGCTCGGCCTCAACGCCGCGGGCGGCAACATCGGCGTCAGCTCCGTCCAGCTGCTCATGCCGCTGGTCATCGGCGCCTTCGGGCTGGCCGCCGCAGGCCTGTTCTGGATCCCGTTCATCCTGGCCGCCGCCCTCGGCGCCTACTTCTTCATGGACAACCTGACCGTGGCCAGGGCCAACCCGCGTGAGCAGCTGAAGATCGCCGGGCGGGCCCAGACCTGGATCATGTCGCTGCTGTACATCGGCACCTTCGGCTCCTTCATCGGTTACTCCACCGCCTTCCCGCTGCTGATCAAGAGCCAGTTCCCCGAGCAGGCGTCGCTGGTCACCCTCGCCTTCCTCGGCCCGCTCGTCGGATCGCTGATCCGCCCGTTCGGCGGCTGGCTCGCCGACCGGATCGGCGGCTCCCGCGTGACGCTGGTCAACTTCGGCGCGATGGCGGGCGCGGTGGCGCTGGTCTGGCAGGGCCTGGCCCAGCACAGCTTCGTCCTGTTCTTCGCCGCCTACATGCTGCTGATCGCCACGACCGGCGTCGGCAACGGCTCGACCTACCGGATGGTCCCGGCTATCTTCCGGGCCAAGGCCACCGCCGGCCTGGCCCCGGGCACCCCCGCCTACGAGGCCGCCCTGGTGGTCGGCAAGCGCGACGCCTCGGCCGCCGTCGGGATCATCTCCGCCATCGGCGCCTTCGGCGGCTTCTTCATCAACCGCGGCTTCGGCAGCTCCATCGCCGCGACCGGGGGAGCGGGCGCGGCGCTGGCCTCCTTCGCCGCCTTCTACGCCCTGTGCGCGGTGGTGACCTGGGCCTGCTACCTGCGCACCTTCGGCCCGGTGCCGAGCCTGGCCGCCGCCCGCGTCTGAGCCGCCCGCCCCGGCTCACAGCCGGTGGGCGGCGAACGTGAACCCGGTTAGCGGCTTGTAGCACAGCGGTAACAGAAGGGACCCAGCGGTGAAACCGCTCGAAAGCACTATCGGACGCATGCCGACCTCACTTCCCGTCCTGACGCCTGTGAAGGCGCCGACGGCGACGCACTGCCCGTACTGCGCGCTGCAGTGCGGCATGAACGTCGCGGCGGGCAGTGAGGAGAGCGGTGCGGGCGAGACGGTGACGATCACTCCGAGGCAGGACGTCCCGGCCAACGCCGGGGGCCTGTGCCAGAAGGGATGGACCGCCGGTGAGCTGCTCACCGGCGGGCAACGGCTCACCACCCCGCTTCTGCACGGCGAGCCGGCCGGCTGGGACGAGGCACTGGACTACGTGGCCGACCGGATCCGTCAGGTGCAGGCAGAACACGGCTCCGACGGCGTGGCCGTGTTCGGCGGGGGCGGGCTCACCAACGAGAAGGCCTACCAGCTCGGCAAGTTCGCCAGGACCGTGCTGCGCACCAGCCAGATCGACTACAACGGCCGGTTCTGCATGTCCTCGGCCGCCGCCGCGAGCAACCGGGCCTTCGGCATGGACCGCGGCCTGCCCTTCCCGATCACCGACCTCGCCGAGGCGGACGCGGTGCTGCTGGCCGGCGGCAACGTGGCCGAGACCATGCCGCCGTTCCTGCGCCACCTGACCGCGATGCGCGAGCGGGGCGGCAGCCTCATCGTCGTCGACCCCCGCCTCACCGCGACCGCCCGCCAGGCCGACCTGCACCTGCAGCCCACGCCCGGCACGGACCTGGCGCTGGCCCTGGGCCTGCTCCACCTGGCGATCACCGAGGGCCACCTTGACGAGGCGTACGTGGCCGGGCGCACCACGGGCTTCGACGCCGTGCGCACCTCGGTCGCCTCCTGGTGGCCCGAGCGGGTGGAGCGGATCACCGGAGTCCCGGTCGCGCACATGCGCCAGGCGGTGGCGATCCTCGGCGGCGCGGGGCGGGCGGCGATCCTCACCGGGCGCGGCGCCGAGCAGCACGCCAAGGGCACCGACACGGTGACCGCCTTCATCAACCTGGCGCTGGCCCTCGGGCTGCCGGGCCGGCCCGGCTCCGGCTACGGGTGCGTGACCGGCCAGGGCAACGGGCAGGGCGGCCGCGAGCACGGCCAGAAGGCCGACCAGCTCCCCGGGTACCGGAAGATCGACGACCCCGCCGCCCGCGAGCACGTCGCGCGGGTCTGGGGCGTCGACCCGCGGGACCTGCCCGGTCCCGGCCGCTCGGCCTACGAGCTGCTCGACGCGCTCGGCACCGCCGGCGGCCCGCGGGCGCTGCTGCTGTTCGGCTCCAACCCGGTGATCTCGGCGCCCCGCGCCGGTCACGTGACCGGGCGGCTGGGCTCCCTGGACCTGCTCGTGGTCTCCGACCTGGTGATGTCCGAGACCGCGGCCATGGCCGACGTCGTCTTCCCCACCACCCAGTGGGCCGAGGAGGGCGGCACGATGACCAACCTGGAGGGCCGGGTCCTGCTCCGGCGCCGGGCCGTGACCCCGCCGCCCGGGGTGCGCAGCGACCTGGAGATCCTCCAGGGCCTGGCCGTACGGCTGCGCGGCCTGTTCTCCGGCGAGCACGCGTCCGCGGGCGCGGACCCCGCGCGGGCCTTCTCCACCGAGCCGCGCGAGGTCTTCGACGAGCTGCGCCGGGCCAGCGCCGGAGGCGTCGCCGACTACGCGGGCATCACCTATGAGCGGATCGCCGCCGAGACCGGGGTCTTCTGGCCCTGCCCGGCCGAGGACCACCCCGGCACGCCCCGTCCCTTCCTGGACGGGTTCCCCACGCCCGACGGCCGCGCCAGGTTCGTGCCCGTCGAGCACCGGCCCCCCGGCGAGGACGTCGACGAGGAGTATCCGCTGTACCTGACGACCGGCCGGGTGCTGGCCCACTATCAGAGCGGCGCCCAGACCCGCAGGATCGCCGCGCTCAACGCGGTGGTCGACGAGACGTTCGTCGAGGTCCACCCGGACCTGGCCGAGCGCCTGGAGGTCTCGGCGGGTCAGCTCCTGCGGGTGGTCAGCCGCAGGGGCGTGGCCGAGGGCGTGGCCCGGGTCAACCCGGCGATCCGGGCCGACACCGTCTTCATGCCCTTCCACTGGGCCGGGGCCAACCTGCTGACCAATCCCGAGCTCGATCCGGTGTCGCGGATGCCGGAGTTCAAAGTGTGCGCCGTGAGACTGGAGCGTGTCGGATGACCCGGCTGGTGGTGGTGGGCAACGGGATGGCGGGAGCCCGTCTGGTGAGCGAGGTCCGCGCCCGGGACAAGGACGTCCGGGTGACGGTGTTCGGCGCCGAGACGTGGCAGCCCTACAACCGCGTGCTGCTGTCGAACGTGGTGGCCGGGAGCATGCTCGCCGATCAGGTGCGGCTGCTGGACCCCGCCTGGTACGCCGACCATGACGTGACGGCCCGGCCGGGCGTCGAGGTGACGGCGGTCGACCGTGAGGCGCAGGTCGTGATCACCGCCGACGGTGAGCGGGAGCCGTACGACGTCCTCGTGCTGGCCACCGGGAGCGAGGCGATCGTGCCGCCGGTGCCCGGCGCCGGGCGCGCCATCGCCTTCCGGACGCTGGACGACTGCCAGGCGATCCTCGCCGCGGCCGGCACGGCCCGGCGCGCGGTGGTGGTCGGCGGCGGGCTGCTCGGCATCGAGGCGGCGCGCGGGCTGGCCGGGCGCGGGCTCCCGGTGACCCTGCTGCACCTGGCCGGTCACCTGATGGAGCGCCAGCTCGACCCCGAGGCGGGAGTGGTGCTGGGGGAGACCCTGGCGGGGCTGGGCGTGGAGACCCGCACCGGCGTCGTGGTCGAGGAGATCCTCGACGGGGGCGTAAGGCTGGCCGGCGGTGAGACGGTCGAGGCCGACCTGGTGGTGCTCTCCTGCGGGGTCCGGCCGGTGACCGGCCTGGCGGTGGAGGCGGGACTGAAGGTGGCGCGCGGGATCGTCGTCGACGACGAGATGCGCACGAGCGACCCGGCGATCTACGCGATCGGCGAGTGCGCCGAGCACGCGGGCACCGTCTACGGCCTGGTCGCCCCGGCGTGGGAGCAGGCCTCCGTGGTCGCCGACCTGGTCACCGGCGCCGACAAGGGCGCCCGCTACCGCGGGTCGCGCCTGGTGACCCGGCTGAAGGCCAAGAGCGTCGAGCTGGCGGCGATGGGCGAGACGCACGTGGACGAGTCCTCCGACACCTCGGCCGAGGTGGTGCGCTTCAGCCACCGGGCCCGCGGCACCTACCGCAAGCTCGTCATCCGCGACGGCCGCCTGGTGGGGGCCATCCTGCTTGGCGAGACGGCGGCGGTGGGCACGCTCACCCAGCTGTTCGACCGGGGCGGGCCGCTGCCCGGCGACCGGGCGGGGCTGCTGTTCCCCGGCCTGGCCGGGGCGCCGGTCGCCGACAGCCCGGTCCGCATGCCGGACGCCGCCAAGGTCTGCCAGTGCAACAACGTGACCAAGGGCCAGATCCGCGCCTGCTGGGAGTCCGGCGCCCGCGACGTGGCGGCCGTGGCCGCCGCCACCCGCGCCACGACCGGCTGCGGCAGCTGCCGCGACGCGGTCGAGGGCATCGTCGGCTGGCTGTGCGAGCAGGAAGGGGTCTCCGCGTGAACCGGGAGAACATGATTGAGGAGACGGGTATGACGTCCGAGCGGCGAGCCGACGCAGTGAGCGGAGCGTTCCGTGAGGGACGAGCGGGACGCGGAGCGAATGGGGAGGCGAGCGCGACCGTGTCACGCCTGGTTGTGGTGGGGCATGGGCCGACGGCGTCGCGGTTGGTGGAGACGCTGACCGGGCGGGGGTTCGGGGGGACGATCACGGTGCTGGGGGAGGAGCCCCGGCCCGCGTACGACCGGGTGGCGCTGACCTCCTACCTGGCGGGCAAGAGCGCCGAGGACCTGACCTATCCGGTGCCCGAGGGCGTCACGCTGCGGCTGGGGGCCCGGGTCACCGGGATCGACCGGGAGGCGAAGGTCGTCACGACCGCCGACGGGCACGCCGAGCCGTACGACGTCCTCGTGCTGGCCACCGGGTCGAGCCCGTTCGTGCCGCCGGTGCCGGGCAGGGACCTCGACGGCTGCTTCGTCTACCGGACCATCGACGACCTGGACGCGATCCGGGAGGCCTCGCAGGACGCCGTGTCCGGGGTGGTCATCGGCGGCGGGCTGCTCGGCCTCGAGGCGGCCGACGCGCTGCGCGGGCTGGGCCTGGCGACGCACGTGGTGGAGATGGGCGGCTGGCTCATGCCCCGCCAGGTGGACGAGGGCGGCGGCGCGGTGCTGCGCGGCCACATCGAGAGCCTCGGGCTGAACGTGCACACCGGGGCCGGGGTCAAGGAGATCGTCGCCGGGCCGGACGGCCGGGTGAACGGGCTGGTCAAGCCGGACGGGGAGACGATCGAGACGCAGGTGGTGGTCTTCTCCGCCGGCGTGCGCCCGCGCGACGAGCTGGCCAGGGCCGGCGGCCTGGACGTCGGCGAGCGCGGCGGCATCGTCGTGGACGACGGGATGCGCACCAGTGACCCGGCGATCTACGCGGTGGGGGAGTGCGCCCTGCACGAGGGCATGGTCTACGGGCTCGTCGGGCCGTGCTTCACCATGGCCGAGGTCGCCGCCGACCGCATCCTCGGCGGCGAGGCGGCCTTCGCCCCCGTCGACATGTCCACCAAGCTCAAGCTGCTGGGCGTGGAGGTGGCCCAGTTCGGCGCCATGGACGGCGCGCTGGACGTGACGTTCATGGATCCGGTCACCGGCGTCTACCAGAAGCTGTTCGTCAGCGACGACGCCCGCACCCTGCTCGGCGGGATCTGCGTCGGCGACGCGGCGCCGTACAACACGCTCAAGCCCTTCGTCGGCCGCGAGCTGCCGGGCTCGCCCAGCGAGCTGCTGTTCACCGGCGGCCCGTCGAACATGGACCTGCCCGACGACGCGCAGGTCTGCTCCTGCAACAACGTGACCAAGGGCCGGATCTGCTCCGCCATCGCGGACGAGGGCCTCACCGACGTGGCGGGGATCAAGTCGTGCACCCGCGCCGGCACCGCCTGCGGCAGCTGCGTGCCGATGCTCAAGCAGATCCTGATCAAGTCCGGCGTCGAGGTCTCCAAGGCTTTGTGCGAGCACTTCGCCTACAGCCGGGCCGAGCTGTTCGACATCGTCCGGGTGCGCGGCATCACGACCTTCTCCCAGCTCATCGCCGAGCACGGCACCGGACGCGGCTGCGACGTCTGCAAGCCCACCGTGGCCTCGATCCTGGCCTCGCTCGGCAACGGCCACATCCTCGACGGCGAGCAGGCGGCGCTGCAGGACACCAACGACCACTTCCTGGCCAACATCCAGCGCAACGGCACCTACTCGGTGGTCCCGCGCATCCCCGGCGGGGAGATCACCCCCGACAAGCTCATCGTGATCGGCGAGGTCGCCCGCGACTTCGGCCTCTACACGAAGATCACCGGCGGGCAGCGGATCGACCTGTTCGGGGCGCGGGTGGAGCAGCTCCCGCTGATCTGGAAGCGCCTGGTGGACGCGGGCTTCGAGTCCGGGCACGCCTACGGCAAGGCGCTGCGCACGGTGAAGTCCTGCGTCGGCTCGACCTGGTGCCGGTACGGCGTGCAGGACTCGGTGGGCCTGGCCATCGCCCTGGAGCTGCGTTACCGCGGGCTGCGCTCGCCGCACAAGCTGAAGTCGGCCGTCTCCGGCTGCGCCCGCGAGTGCGCCGAGGCCCGCGGCAAGGACTTCGGGATCATCGCCACCGAGCAGGGCTGGAACCTCTACGTCGGCGGCAACGGCGGCTTCACCCCGCGGCACGCCGACCTGTTCGCCTCGGACCTGTCCACCGACGAGCTGATCCGGGTCATCGACCGGTTCCTGATGTTCTACATCCGCACCGCCGACCGGCTCCAGCGCACCTCGGTGTGGCTGGAGAACCAGGGCCTGGACTACGTCAAGGAAGTCGTGCTGGAGGACTCCCTGGGCATCTGCGCCGAGCTGGAGGCGCAGATGGAGCGGCACGTGGCCGGCTACGCCGACGAGTGGCGCGCCGTGCTGGAGGACCCGGAGCGGCTGCGGCGCTTCGTCTCCTTCGTCAACGCGCCCGGCACCCCGGACCCGTCGATCTCCTTCGAGCCCGAGCGCGACCAGGTCAAGCCGGTCCTGATCCCGCTGGAGACGGTCCGCCTGGAGCCGGCGCGCTCCTGACCCCGGCCACGTCCGGGACCACCGCAGTCATAACAGCCACCCCGGCCACAACAGCCATAGCAGTCACAGCAGAAGGAAGGATTGCCCGATGACCGTCCTGAGTGAAGACCTGCGCGCGAGCCGGGAGGGAGCCGGCTGGACCAGGATCTGCGCCTACACTGACCTGCTGCCCGAGCGCGGGGTCTGCGCGCTGGTGGACGGCCACCAGATCGCGGTCTTCCGCACCTTCGACGGCGCGCTGTACGCGGTCGGCAACCGCGACCCCTTCAGCGGGGCGTTCGTCCTGTCGCGGGGGATCGTGGGCAGCCGCGGCGATGAGCCCACCGTCTCCTCGCCCATGCACAAGCAGGTCTTCTCGCTGGTCAGCGGGGAGTGCCTGGACGATCCGGCGGTGGCCCTGCCGACCTATGGGATCCGCGTCGCCGGCGACGCGGTGGAGGTGAACGTGCTGTGAGCGTCTCCGTTTTGGAGGGGGCCGAAGCGACGCCCGAGACGGCGCCGGACGCGCTGGCGGGCTTCACGATCGGAGTGACCGCCACCCGGCGGCGCGAGGAGTTCTGCGCGCTGCTGGAACGGCGGGGCGCCCGGGTGGTGCAGGCGCCGGCGATCCGGCTGGTGCCGCTGGCCGAGGACGCCGACCTGCTGGCCGCGACCAGGGAGAGCCTGGCCGGGCCGATCGACGACGTGGTGGTCACCACCGGAGTCGGATTCCGCGGCTGGATGGCCGCGGCCGAGGGCTGGGGCCTGTCGGCGGACCTGGCGGCGCACCTGACCTCCGCCAGACTGCTGACCCGGGGGCCCAAGGCGCGCGGCGCGGTCAGGGCCGCCGGGCTGAACGACCACTGGACCCCGGCGACCGAGTCGTGCGAGGAGGTCAAGCAGTACCTGCTGGCCCAGGACCTGAACGGCCGGCGGATCGCCGTGCAGCTGCACGGGGAGCCGCTGACCGGCTTCGTCGCGGCGCTGCGCGAGGCGGGGGCCGAGGTCATCGAGGTGCCGGTCTACCGGTGGCTGCCCTACCGCGACCCCTCGCCGCTGCGGCGCCTGATCAGCCAGGCGATCTCCGGCGGGGTGGACGCGGTGGCCTTCACCAGCGCCCCGGCGGTGCTGGCCATGCTGAACGCGGCCCGCGCCGACGGCCTGGAGGACGCGCTGCTGGCGGCCTTCGCCGGCTCGGTCGTGGCGGCCTGCGTGGGCCCGGTCACCGCCGGGCCGCTGGAGGCGCGCGGGGTGCGGACCGTCCAGCCGGAGCGCGCCCGCCTGGGCGGGCTGGCCCGCACGCTGGCCCGGTACCTGCCCGAGCACAGCGTCACCCGCCTGGTCGCCGGCGGTCACGCGCTGGAGATCCGCGGCCACGCCGTCGCGGTGGACGGCGAGCTCAAGCCGCTGCCGCCGGCCCCGATGGCCGTGCTCAAGCGCCTGGCCGACAAGCCCGGTCACGTGGTGGCCCGCTCCGAGCTGCGGACCGTGCTGCCGGGCGGGCCGTCGCGCGACTCGGCCGAGCACGCCGTCGAGATGGCCATCACCCGGCTCCGCCGCGCCCTGGGGCCCGCGGGGATCGTCGAGACGGTCGTCAAGAGGGGCTATCGCCTGGCGTGCGACCGGGAGGTTCCAGCCGCAGCTCCCTGATGATCTCCTCGGCGCTGTCGTCACGCGAGGGGACGAAGTCGGTGCCGACGAACAGCTCGTAGTAGGCGTGGCGGAAGCACCCGGCGAGCAGCAGCCGGGCGCTGGCCAGCGGGTCCACCTCCGGGGAGACCCGCCCCTCGCGCTGTTCGGCCGCCAGGTACTCGGTCAGCGGGATGACCTCCGACAGCGGGCCGAGCTCGCTGTGCCGCATGGCCTGGCGGAAGCGGACGGTGACCGAGGGGGAGGTGAAGGCCGGCAGCGCCGCCGACTGCACCTCCGCGTAGTAGTCGATGCCCGCGCGCGCGATGGGCAGGAGATTATCGTTCACCCGCCCCTTGCCGACCAGATGCATGAGGTCGTCGAGGATCTTCAGCCAGAGCGGGAGTCTGTCCTGGAGCAGGGCGAGGAACATGTCGACCGCCTGGCCGGGTGTGCCCGAGCCGCGCAGGCCCTGGTACGCACCGCCCTGGTCGTCCTCGCGTTTCATGAATACGGCCATCTCAAGAACGCGGCGTCGCGTCTCCTGTGCTTTCTGGTGCGGGTCGAGCTGGGGAGTCGCCATGGTTGCCCTAACGTGCGCAGTCACATGGACAAGGTTCGGCGTGGTGATGGCGCCATTCATCGATGTTTATCGAGCCGTGTTTCTCCTGGTGGCGTAACCGTTGTCGCGGGCCGTCGCGAACCGGGCACGACCCGGCCGGAACGGCTGGAGACTGATTATTACTCGGAACCGGTGCGAAATGGTGTAAATGCCGGTAACTATGTGCTGTGTGTTTTTTCAGCCGACCGTGACGGGCAACCGGCGGGCCGCAGAAGTGCAGGCGGCGGCCGGTCCGGCCGCCGGAGCCGTGGTCGCGGGCGCTTCCAGTTATCCGATAACGGGTGGTTCTAGCCGTCGGACTAGCCGTCGGAGCCGCGGTCGCGGCGGCGCAGATAACGCTCGAACTCCGCGGCGATGGCGTCGCCGCTCGCCTCGGGCAGCTGGGTGGCGTCCTTGCGCTCCTCCAGCTCCCTGACGTAGTCGGCGACCTCGGTGTCCTGGGCGGCCAGCTCGTCCACGCCGTGCTCCCAGGCCCTGGACTCCTCGGCCAGGTCGCCCAGCGGCATCGGGATGTCGAGCAGGTCCTCCATCCGGCTCAGCAGGGCCAGGGTCGCCTTGGGGTTGGGGGGCTGGGCCACGTAGTGCGGGACCGAGGCCCACAGCGAGACCGCGGGCAGGCCCGCGGCGCCGAAGGCCTGCTGCAGGACGCCGACGATGCCGGTGGGCCCCTCGTAGCGGGTCAGCTCCAGGTTGATCGCCCGGGCCAGCCCCTCGTCGGTCGCCGCGCCGACGATCGGGACGGGGCGGGTGTGCGGGGAGTCGTTGAGCAGCGCGCCGAGCAGCACCGCCAGCTCCACGCCCAGCTCGCGGCAGACCAGGATGATCTCCTCGCAGAACGAGCGCCAGCGCATGTTGGGCTCGATGCCGCGCAGCAGGACGACGTCACGGTTGCTGCCCGGCGGCCTGGCGACCGAGAGCCTGGTGGTGGGCCAGGTGATCGACCGGGTCAGCCCGTCGCCCATCTCGACGATCGGGCGGGTGACCTGGAAGTCGTAGTAGTCCTCGGGGTCGAAGGAGGCGATCTCGGTGGCCTTCCACTCTGTCTCCAGGTGGGCGATCACGCCGCTCGAGGCCTCGCCCGCGTCGTTCCACCCCTCGAACGCGGCGATCAGCACGGGGTCGACGAGCTCGGGCAGACCTTCGAGTTCGATCACGCGCCGCCTCCTCTTTCGCATCTCGTCTTCGCTTCCCACCGTGCCCCCGGCTAAGCCTATGCGCTGAGAGGGCTTCCGTGTCACCTCCCCGAGGTGGTGCGGACGATCAGCACGTCACAGCCCGCGCGGTGCGAGACGGCCGAGGGCACCGAGCCGAGCAGCCGCCCCGCCAGGCTGTTGAGCCCCCGGTTGCCGACGACCAGGAGATCGGCTCCGTGCCTGCCGGCCAGGGACACCAGCGCGTCGACCGGGTCGCCCTCCTCGGCCAGCAGTTCGATCTTCCGGGCCCCGGCGGCGACGGCGTGCTCGCGGGCGGCCCGCAGCGCGTCGTCGGCCGGGGTGGAGCCGCTGACCTTGTAGGACAGCTCACCCAGGGCGTCGGCCGCGGCGGCGCGCTCGCGCTCGCGCATCGGCAGGTAGGCGCAGGCCAGCAGGAGGGTGGCGTCGGTCGCGGACGCCAGGGCGGCGGCCGCGGTGACCGCGCGGAAGGAGGAGGGGGAGCCGTCGGTGCCGACGAGGATGGTCTGGTAGCTCGCCATCGGATGCCTCGCAGAGGGGTCGGATCCGGGGCACGCCGCGCGGACGGCCTGCCGGGATCGCGGGCACGGAAGGCAATTGGACACCGAGTTCAATTGCCTCCATGAACGATAGCGTCCAGCCGGATCCCAGTAAGCTTCCCCTATGACAACTGCACCGTCCTTCCGTGAAGTCCTGGCCGAGCGCGTGATGGTCGCCGACGGAGCGATGGGGACGATGTTGCAGGCCCACGAGGTCACGCTCGACGACTTCGAGGGTCACGAGGGCTGCAACGAGGTGCTCAACGTCACCCGCCCCGACATCGTCCGGGCCGTGCACGACGCCTACTTCGAGGTCGGCGTCGACTGCGTGGAGACCAACACCTTCGGCGCCAACCTCGCCGCCCTGGGCGAGTACGACATCGCCGAGCGCGTCTTCGCCTACTCGGAGGCCGGGGCCCGCGTGGCCCGCCAGTCCGCCGACCACTGGTCCACCCCGGACCGGCCGCGCTTCGTGCTCGGCTCCATGGGCCCGGGCACCAAGCTGCCGACCCTGGGGCACAAGCCGTACGCCGAGCTGCGCGACGCCTACTACGACAACGCCGCCGGCCTGATCTCCGGCGGCGCCGACGCGCTGATCATCGAGACCTGCCAGGACCTGCTCCAGGTCAAGGCCGCGGTCGTCGGCGCGCGCCGGGCCATCGCCGACGCGGGCCGCGACGTGCCGATCATCGCCCAGGTCACCATCGAGACCAACGGCGCGATGCTGCTCGGCTCGGAGATCGGCGCGGCGCTCACCGCGATCGAGCCGCTCGGCGTCGACGTCATCGGCCTCAACTGCGCCACCGGCCCGGCCGAGATGAGCGAGCACCTGCGCTACCTGTCGCGGCACGCGCGGGTGCGCCTGTCGTGCATGCCCAACGCCGGCCTGCCGGTGCTGACCTCCGACGGCGCCTACTACCCGCTCAGCCCGGACGAGCTGGCCGACGCGCACGACGCCTTCACCGGCTCCTTCGGCCTGTCGATCGTCGGCGGCTGCTGCGGCACCACCCCCGAGCACCTGCGCAAGGTGGTCGAGCGGGTCCGGGGCCGCGAGGTGGCCGCCCGCCGCCCGCGCCCGGAGGCCGGGGCCTCCTCGCTCTACCAGCACGTGCCCTTCCGCCAGGACACCTCCTACCTGGCCGTCGGCGAGCGGACCAACGCCAACGGCTCCAAGGCCTTCCGCGAGGCCATGCTCGCCGGGAACTGGGAGGAGTGCGTCGAGATCGCCCGGGCCCAGGCCCGCGACGGCGCCCACATGCTCGACCTGTGCGTCGACTACGTCGGCCGCGACGGCGCGGACGACATGCGCGAGCTGGCCTTCCGCTTCGCCACCGCCTCCACGTTGCCGATCATGCTCGACTCCACCGAGCCCGCCGTGCTGGAGGCCGGCCTGGAGATGCTCGGCGGCCGCGCGATCGTCAACTCGGTCAACTACGAGGACGGCGACGGCCCCGACTCCCGCTTCACCAAGATCATGAAGCTGGTCCGCGAGCACGGCGCCGCGGTGGTCGCGCTGACCATCGACGAGGAGGGCCAGGCCCGCACCGCCGAGCACAAGGTCCGCATCGCCACCCGCCTCATCGAGGACCTGACCGGCAACTGGGGGGTGCGGGTCGAGGACATCGTCGTCGACTGCCTGACCTTCCCGATCGCCACCGGCCAGGAGGAGACCCGGCGCGACGGACTGGAGACCATCGAGGCCATCGCCGAGATCAAGCGACGCTACCCGACGGTGCAGACCACCCTGGGGCTGTCCAACATCTCCTTCGGCCTCAACCCGGCCGCCCGCATGGTGCTCAACAGCGTCTTCCTCAACGAGTGCGTCAACGCCGGGCTGGACTCGGCGATCGCGCACGCCTCCAAGATCCTGCCGATGGCGCGCATCCCCGACGAGCAGCGCCAGGTCGCCCTCGACATGGTCTACGACCGGCGCCGCGAGGGCTACGACCCGCTGCAGCGGTTCATGGAGCTGTTCGAGGGCGTCGACGCCGCCGCCATGAAGGCGGGCAAGGCGGAGGAGCTGGCCGCGCTGCCGCTGTGGGAGCGGCTCAAGCGCCGCATCATCGACGGCGAGCGCAAGGGCCTGGAGGCCGACCTGGACGAGGCGCTGGCCCAGCGGCCCGCCCTGGAGATCGTCAACGACGTGCTGCTGGACGGCATGAAGACCGTCGGCGAGCTGTTCGGCTCCGGCCAGATGCAGCTGCCGTTCGTGCTGCAGTCGGCCGAGGTGATGAAGGCCGCCGTGGCCTACCTGGAGCCGCACATGGAGCGGGTCGAGGGCGAGACCAAGGGCCGCATCGTGCTGGCGACCGTCAAGGGCGACGTGCACGACATCGGCAAGAACCTGGTCGACATCATCCTGTCCAACAACGGCTACGAGGTCGTCAACCTCGGCATCAAGCAGCCGGTCTCGGCGATCCTGGAGGCCGCCGAGGAGCACCGGGCCGACGTCATCGGCATGTCCGGGCTGCTCGTCAAGTCCACGGTGATCATGAAGGAGAACCTGGAGGAGATGAACGCCCGGGGCATCGCCGACCGGTTCCCCGTGCTGCTGGGCGGGGCGGCGCTGACCCGCGCCTACGTCGAGCAGGACCTCGCCGAGCTGTTCCGGGGCGAGGTCCGCTACGCCCGCGACGCCTTCGAGGGCCTGCGCCTGATGGACGCCTTCATGGCGGTCAAGCGCGGCGAGGAGGGCGCCTCCCTGCCGCCGCTGCGCCAGCGCCGCGTCAAGACCGGCGCGGTCCTGCAGCGCACCGCGGTGGAGGACCTGCCCGCCCGCTCCGACGTGGCCGCCGACAACCCGGTCCCGGTCGCGCCGTTCTACGGCGACCGGATCGTCAAGGGCATCCCGCTGGCCGACTACGCCGCCTTCCTGGACGAGCGCGCCACCTTCATGGGCCAGTGGGGCCTGAAGGCCGCCCGCGGCGGCGAGGGACCCTCCTACGAGGAGCTGGTCGAGAACGAGGGACGGCCGCGCCTGCGGATGTGGCTGGAGCGCATGCAGACCGAGGGCCTGCTGGAGGCGGCCGTGGTCTACGGCTACTTCCCGTGCGTCAGCGACGGCGACTCGCTGATCATCCTCGACGAGGCGGGCGGCGAGCGCACCCGCTTCACCTTCCCGCGCCAGCGCCGCGACCGGCACCTGTGCCTGTCCGACTTCTTCCGCCCCAAGGACTCCGGCGAGGTCGACGTGGTCGCCTTCCAGGTCGTCACGATGGGCACCAGGGTCTCCGAGGCCGCCGCCGATCTGTTCGCCAAGGACGCCTACCGCGACTACCTGGAGCTGCACGGCCTGTCGGTGCAGCTCACCGAGGCGCTGGCCGAGTACTGGCACGCCCGGGTCCGCTCGGAGCTGGGCATCGGCGGGAACGAGTCGCTGGACGACATGCTCAAGGTCAACATCAACGGCTGCCGCTACTCCTTCGGCTACCCGGCCTGCCCCAACCTCGAGGACCAGGTCCAGCTGATGGGGCTGCTGGATCCCGAGCGGATCGGGGTCAAGCTGTCGGAGGAGTTCCAGCTCCATCCCGAGCAGTCGACCTCCGCCCTGATCGTCCACCACCCCGAGGCCAGCTACTTCAACGTCTGATCAGGAAAGGACTCACGGGGGATGGACGCGGTCCTCTTCGACATGGACGGGCTGCTCGTGGACAGCGAGAAGATCTGGTTCCAGGTCGAGACCGAGGTGATGGGACGGCTGGGCGGCGGGTGGACTCCGCTCGACCAGGAGCAGCTGGTGGGCGGCTCCATGCCCGCCACGGTGGCCTACATGCTGCGGGTCTCCGGCTCGTCGGCCGACCCCGGCGACGTGGCGGCCTGGATGCTGGAGGGCATGATCCGCAGGCTCGCCGAGGGCGTGGCGCTGATGCCGGGCGCGGCCGAGCTGCTGGCCGCCGTACGGCGGGCGGGCCTGCCTGCCGCCCTGGTCACCTCCTCCTCACGGGAGATCGCCGAGGCCTGCCTGCAGAGCATCGGCAGGCACAACTTCGACCGGCTGGTGACCGGTGACGACGTGACGCGGCCCAAGCCCGACCCGGAGCCCTACCTGACGGCCGCCCGGCTGCTCGGCGCGGACCCGGCCCGCTGCGTCGCGCTGGAGGACTCCCCGAACGGGGTGGCGGCGGCCACCGCCGCCGGATGCCGGGTGGTGGCGGTGCCGAGCGTGCTGCCGATCCCGCACGCCCCCGGCCGCCTCGTCGTCACCTCCCTGCACGAGATCGACGTCGAGACTCTGCGGGAGCTGTCGGCCCGCGAGGCCTGACCTGCCTGACCTGCCTGACCTGCCTGACCTCCCCGTACGGGACTAGCGCCGGGGGTCAGGGGTACCCCTAGGGGATGATCCCTCCCCAAGGAGGAGAGGCAACCCCGGATCCGCGTGCCAGGATGGAATCCGGTACGCCGATACGAGGGGTGGTCTCCTATGACCTTTGAGCAGATTCCGTGGCTGGCGTTGTGCGCCGGGCTCACCGGGGTAGGTCTCGTGCTGAGCGTCATGCTGCTGCGCCGCCGGGGGGCGGCCGCGGGACTGCGGATGGCGGCGTGGTCACTGCTGCCGGTGGCGGCCTACCTGACGGGCGCCCTGCCGACCCTGTGGCAGATCGGCACCGCGGTCACCGGTTTCGTCACCGGGCTGGTGCTGAACCCGATGGTCTGGGCGGGCGTGGCCGTGGCCGGCCTGTCGCTGGTGCTGTTCATGGTCTCGGGGGTGCTGAGGGCGCGCCGCCTGTCGTCGGCGCGGGACTCCGCGCCCTCCGCCGCCACGCCCGCCGCCACCGCGAAGCCGGCCAGGCCCGCGGTGCCGTCCGGACAGGGCACCGCCGTCACCCAGCCCCTGCCGCAGCGCACGCCCGGCGCGGCTCCCCGGCCCGGTGCCAAGAAGAGCGACGACGACGATTTCTCGGACATCGAGGCCATCCTGAAGCGGCGCGGGATCGGGTGATGCCGGATCCGGTTCTGGGACTGTCACAAAATCAAGACAGAAGCGGAACGACTCCTGGACATTCTCTTCAAGATCAAAACGAATGAATTTCACGTGAATCACAGTTAAGCCACATAGTGCCCTAAAGTACTGGTCAGTGCAGATCAGCCCATAGATTCTCCGGAACGGGACTGAGAAAACAGACCCGTAGACTCAGGGCGCGAGACCCCAACCCGGGGGCGCGTTCATCGGACAACGTCGTCTGGGATCCAGGGGGCCACTGTATGACCGCACCGCTCGATGTCTCAGGGCAGGCCTTGGAGGCCCAGCCTGAGGCCGTGCTAGAGGGAGCGGGCGGAAAGGCCATCGAAGGCCGTTCGCTCGGGCAGATCGCATGGATGCGACTGAAGCGCGACAAGGCCGCCATCGCTGGCGCCATCGTCGTGGTCTTCCTGACGCTGATCGCCATCTTCGCCGAACGCCCGTTCGGCGGGCTGATCGCACTGTTCGGCGACCCGCCGAACCTGCCCAACAATGACCTCATCGACCCGCTGACCAGCGCCCCCATCGGGGCCTGGGGCGGCATCAGCCTGGAGCACCCCTTCGGCCTGGAGCCGGTCAACGGCCGCGACATCTTCGCCCGCATCCTGTCCGGCGCGCAGATCTCGCTGCTGGTCGCCTTCCTGGCCACGCTGGTCTCCGTGGTGCTGGGCTCCCTGCTGGGCATGCTGGCCGGTTTCTTCGGCGGCTGGGCCGACACCTTCATCAGCCGCCTGATGGACATCTTCCTGGCCTTCCCGCTGCTGCTGTTCGCGATCGCCATCGTCGGCGCCGTCCCGGACGAGGCGCTCGGCCTCAAGGGCAACTCGCTGCGCATCGCGGTGATCGTGTTCATCATCGGCTTCTTCAACTGGCCCTACATCGCGCGCATCGTGCGAGGCCAGACCCTGTCGCTGCGGGAACGCGAGTTCGTCGACGCGGCGCGGTCGCTGGGCGCGGGCAACAGCTACATCATCTTCAAGGAAGTCTTCCCGAACCTGGTGGCACCGATCCTGGTGTACTCCACGCTGCTCATCCCCACGAACATCCTGTTCGAGGCGGCGCTGTCGTTCCTGGGCGTCGGCGTGGCCGAGCCGCAGGCCTCCTGGGGCGGCATGCTGACCCGCGCGGTCGACTACTACCAGACGGCGCCGCACTTCATGATCGTCCCCGGCCTCGCGATCTTCATCACCGTGATGGCCTTCAACCTGCTGGGAGACGGGCTCAGAGACGCCCTCGACCCGCGTGCCCGGTAGCGGTAAACGCTTCCGTTCTTCGATATCACCGTCACTCATGACAAGGGGTGTACAACCACGATGAGGAAGACCAAGGCTCTGGCGCTCGCCGCGCTGGGCACCGCGCTGACCATGGGCCTGGCCGCCTGTGGCGGGACCGCCGGCGGCGGCAACAACAACACCGGAACCGGCAACACCGGCGCGGCCTCCACCGCCAAGCACAACGACGGCTACACCAAGGTCGTCAACCCCTCCGACGCCAAGGGCGGCACCCTCAAGTTCGCCTACTCCGACGAGCCTGACTCGATGGACCCGGGCAACACCTACTACGCCTGGAACTGGAACTTCTCGCGTCTGTACGCCCGTCCGCTGCTGACCTACACCGCCGCTCCCGGCGAGGAGGGCCTGAAGCTGGTCCCGGACCTGGCCGAGGGCCTGGGCGAGGCCAGCGAGGACGGCAAGACCTGGACCTACAAGCTCAAGAAGGGCATCAAGTACGACGACGGCACGGAGGTCAAGGCCGCGGACGTCAAGTACGCCATCGCCCGCAGCAACTTCAGCGCCGAGCTGACCGACGGTCCGAAGTACTTCGCCGAGTACCTCGACGCCGAGGGCTACGAGGGTCCCTACAAGGACAAGAACCTCGACAACTTCAAGGGCATCGAGACCCCGGACGACTACACCATCGTCTTCAAGCTCAAGGCCCCGTTCTCGGAGTTCGACTTCCTGGTCGCCAACCCGCAGTCGGCCCCCGTGCCGCAGGCCAAGGACACCGGCCTGGAGTACGAGAAGGCCGTCGCCTCGACCGGTCCCTACAAGATGGAGAGCTACGAGGTCGGCAAGCAGCTCAACCTCGTCAAGAACGAGAACTGGGACCCGGCCACCGACACCACCCGCAAGCAGCTGCCGGACCGCATCGAGGTGCAGTTCAAGCAGAACGCCGAGGACATCGACCAGCGTCTGCTGGCCGGCCAGATCCACGCCGACCTCGGTGGCACCGGTGTGCAGCCGGCCGCCCGTGCGAAGATCGTCGCCGACCCCAAGCTGAAGGACTCGACGGACAACCCGTACACGCCCTTCAACCGCTACGCGATGATGTCGACCAAGGTCGCGCCGTTCGACAACATCGACTGCCGCAAGGCCGTGCAGTACGCCACCGACCAGGTCGCCACCCAGGCTCCGTGGGGCGGTCCGCTCGGCGGTGACATCGGCAGCACGCTGATGACCCCGACCACCGTCGGCTACCAGCAGTTCGACCTGTACCCGAACGGCGCCGACAACAAGGGCGACGCGGCCAAGGCCAAGGAGTCCCTGGCGGCCTGCGGCCAGCCGAACGGCTTCGAGACCAACATCGCGGTCCGCGGTGACCGTCCCAAGGAGGTCCAGGTCGCCGAGGCCCTGCAGGCCTCGCTGGACAAGGTCGGCATCAAGGCCACGATCAAGAAGTACCCCTCGGGTGACTGGAGCGCGCAGTACGCCGGCAAGCCGGACTTCGTGCACCAGAACAAGCTGGGCATCATGATCGCCGGTTGGGGCGCCGACTGGCCCTCGGGCTTCGGCTTCCTGTCGCAGATCGTCGACGGTCGCTTCATCAAGGACTCCGGCAACTACAACATGATGGAGCTCAACGACCCGGCCGTTAACGACCTGCTGGACAAGGGCATCCAGACCACCGACGCCGCCGAGCGCAACAAGATCTGGGGCGAGGTCGACAAGAAGGTCATGGAGTCGGCGGCGTTCCTGCCGTTCGTCTACGAGAAGACCCTGCTCTTCCGTCCGTCCACCCTGACCAACGTGTACGTGCACCCGGCCTACGGCATGTACGACTACACGTGGCTCGGCGTCCAGCAGTAGTCCCTTCCTAGCTAGCCAAAGGCAGGTGAAGGCCTAGGGCGCCCGGGAGAGATCCTCCCGGGCGCCCCGGCCGAACGATCGTGGTCGCTTTCATCGTCCGCCGCGTGATCGCCGCCGTGCTGATGCTCGTCATCGTCAGTGTGGCGACGTTCGCGATCTTCTTCCTCATCCCGCGTGCCCTGGGACAGACCCCCGAGGGCATGGCCTCGCGTTACGTCGGGCGGGACGCCACACCCGAGGCGATCCAGGGCGCCGTCAAGAGGCTTCACCTGGATGAGCCGCTCATCGTGCAGTACGGACGGTTCGCCAAGGGCATCGTCGCGGGCCAGGAGTACTCCATCGGCCCCCGCATGGTCGAGTGCCCGGCACCCTGCTTCGGCTACTCCTTCAACAACAACCAGCCGGTCTGGCCGACGTTGATGGACAGGCTCCCGGCGACCCTGTCGCTGGCCATCGGCGCGGCGATCATCTGGCTCGTCGCCGGCGTGAGCATCGGCGTGATCTCGGCGTTGAGACGCGGCACCCTGACCGACCGCCTGGCGATGACGGTGGCGCTGGCCGGCGTCTCCCTGCCGATCTACTTCACCGGCCTGGTCTCGCTGGCCCTGTTCGCCTACACGCTGGGGATCTTCCCCGGCGGCGGCAGCTACACCCCCTTCACCGAGGATCCGGTGATGTGGTTCCAGGCGCTCGTGCTGCCCTGGATCACCCTGGCGTTCCTGTACGCCGCGCTGTACGCCCGGCTCACCCGGGCGGGCATGCTGGAGACCATGGGCGAGGACTACATCCGCACGGCCCGGGCCAAGGGCCTCAAGGAGCGCACGGTGGTCACCAAGCACGCCCTGCGCGCCACGCTGACCCCCATCCTTACGATCTTCGGCCTCGACGTCGGCCTGCTGCTGGGCGGGGCGGTGCTCACCGAGAGCACCTTCTCGATCCCCGGCATCGGCAAGCTGGTCATCGACGCGATCCGGGGCAACGACCTGCCCGTCGTGCTGGGCGTCACCCTGTTCGCGGCCTTCTTCATCGTCCTGGCCAACCTCATCGTGGACGTTCTGTACGCGGTGGTCGACCCGAGGGTGAGGCTGTCATGACGACCCCCTCCGCTTCTCCGGCGCCCGGCTCCTTCCTGGAGCTGCGCGACCTGCGCATCCACTTCCCCACCGAGGACGGCCTGGTCAAGTCCGTCGACGGCCTGTCCTTCAAGCTCGAGCGGGGCAAGACCCTGGGCATCGTGGGCGAGTCGGGTTCGGGCAAGAGCGTGACGAGCCTGGGCATCCTGGGCCTGCACAAGGGCGGCCGGGCGAAGATCTCCGGTGAGATCTGGCTGGACGGCGAGGAGCTCGTCGGCGCCAGCCAGGACCACGTGCGCACGCTGCGCGGCAAGAAGATGGCGATGATCTTCCAGGATCCGCTGTCGTCGATGCACCCGTTCTACACGGTCGGCCAGCAGATCGTCGAGGCGTACCGGATCCACCACAAGGTCAGCAAGGCGGTCGCGCGCAAGCACGCGATCGACATGCTCGGCCGGGTGGGCATCCCGCAGCCCGACAAGCGCGTCGACAGCTTCCCGCACGAGTTCTCCGGCGGCATGCGCCAGCGCGCGATGATCGCCATGGCCCTGTCGTGCGACCCCGAGCTGCTGATCGCCGACGAGCCGACCACCGCCCTCGACGTGACGGTCCAGGCCCAGATCCTGGACCTGATGCTGGACCTGCAGCGCGAGTTCAACTCCGCGCTGATCATCATCACCCACGACCTCGGCGTGGTCGCCGAGCTGTCGGACGACATCCTGGTGATGTACGGCGGCAAGTGCATCGAGTACGGCGCGGCCGAGGACATCTTCTACCGGCCCGAGCACCCCTACACGTGGGGTCTGCTGGGATCGATGCCCCGCCTGGACCGCGAGCCCACCGAGCGGCTGCTGCCGATCAAGGGCACGCCGCCCTCCCTGATCAACGTGCCCTCCGGGTGCGCCTTCAACCCCCGCTGCCCCTACCGGGAGCGCACCGGCGGCAAGGCCACCACCGAGGTGCCGCAGCTGGTGGAGAGCGACGGCGGGCACCTGGTCCGCTGCCACATGCCTCGCGAGGAGCGGCGGGCCATCTGGGAGAACGAGATCAAGCCGATGATGGAGGGCGTGTGAGCGAGCGAAGCGAGCGAGCCATGAACGCAGCAGCATCGCGAACGCGGCCGACGCAGGAGGGCGCGTGAGCGCGGACGAGAAGGGGGGCGTGAGCGTGGGCGCCTCCGACGCGCTGCTGTCCGTCCAGGACCTGAAGAAGCACTTCCCGGTGACCAAGGGCCTGTTCAAGCGCCAGGTCGGCGCGGTCAGGGCGGTCGACGGGGTCAGCTTCGACGTGCGCAGGGGCGAGACGCTGGGACTGGTCGGCGAGTCCGGCTGCGGCAAGAGCACCACCGGCCGCCTGGTGACCCGGCTGCTGGAGCCGACCGGCGGCAAGGTCGTCTTCGACGGTCACGACATCACCCACATGACCCAGCCGAAGATCCGGCCGCTCCGCCGCGACATCCAGATGATCTTCCAGGACCCCTACTCCTCGCTGAACCCGCGCCACACGGTCGGCGCGATCGTCGGCGCGCCCTTCCGCATCCAGGGCATCAAGACGGAGCAGGGCGTCAAGAAGGCGGTCCAGGAGATCCTGGAGCTGGTCGGCCTCAACCCCGAGCACTACAACCGCTACCCGCACGAGTTCTCCGGAGGCCAGCGCCAGCGCATCGGCATCGCCCGCACGCTCGCGCTCAAGCCGAAGCTGATCATCGCCGACGAGCCGGTCTCCGCCCTGGACGTCTCCATCCAGGCCCAGGTGGTCAACCTCCTGGAGGACCTGCAGAACGAGCTCGACCTGACCTACGTCATCGTCGCGCACGACCTGTCGGTCATCCGGCACATCAGCGACCGGGTCGCGGTCATGTACCTCGGCAAGATCGTCGAGCTGGCCGACCGGAAGAACCTGTACGAGTCGCCCATGCACCCGTACACCAACGCGCTGATGTCGGCCGTGCCCATCCCGGACCCGGCCCGGCGCAAGGACCGCGAGCGCATCCGCCTGCAGGGCGACGTGCCCAGCCCGCTCAACCCGCCGCCGGCCTGCCGCTTCCACACCCGGTGCTGGAAGGCCCAGGTGATCTGCAAGACGGAGGAGCCGCCGCTGGTGGAGCTGGCCCCCGGCCACCAGGTGGCCTGCCACTTCCCGGAGAACGCCGACAAGGTGTCGGCCTCCGCGGCTGCGAAGATCGTGCAGAACGTGGACGAGGCCCTGGACCCCAAGAGGCCGGTCGCCTGAGCGTGCTCTGAACACCGTCCGGAGACCCGCCCGGAGACCCGGCCCCGCCGGTCTCCGGTGCCGCGGACCCGGTGAACGCCCGTCCGGTACGGCTCGCGCGAGCCGTACCGGACGGGCGTCCGCGTTTTTCCGGACATGCCGCTCCGCCGATGAAACGCTCCAGGCCTCTTCCGGGTAGCCGACTGTCACATTTGCGCCACAGCCTCAGTCAAGGGGGTGGTCAGCCCTCGCGGCGCCGTGGATCCTGCGATCAACGGGGAGTCCGCACGGCGGCCGTGACTCGGCCGCAAGACGGCGATGAGGTGTGCAGCATGCGACGAGACGGTATGCCCCTACGCAGGTCGGCGGCGGTGATGGCGGGCCTGTCCCTGGCCATCTCGGCGGCGGCCTGCGGCGGAGACGACGCGGAGCCGGGAGCGGGCGGGACGCAGACGGCGGAGGGCTCGTCCTTCATCTTCGCCTCCTCGGCGGACCCGGCCATCCTCGACCCCGCCTTCCACAGCGACGGAGAGTCCTCCCGGGTCACCAACCAGATCTTCGAGACGCTCGTGGCCACCGAGGAGGGCGGCACCGGCGTCGTGCCCGGCCTCGCGGAGAGCTGGCAGGTCAGCAAGGACGCCAAGACCTACACCTTCAAGCTCCGCCAGGGCGTGAAGTTCCACGACGGCGAGCCGTTCAACGCCGCGGCGGTGTGCGCCAACTTCGACCGCTGGTACAACTTCACCGGCCTGGCGCAGGCGGACTCGGTCTCCTACTACTGGGTGACGGTCTTCCGGGGCTTCGCCAAGAACGAGTCCGACACCCTCGGCGAGAGCCTGTACGGCGGCTGCACGGCCAAGGACGAGGGCACGGTCGAGCTCAAGCTCACCGAGCCGTCCGCCGCGGTGCTGTCGGCGCTGACGCTGTCGTCGTTCGCCATCGCCAGCCCCAAGGCGCTCAAGGACTACAACGCCGACCAGGTGAGCGGGACCGCCGAGTCGCCGCAGTTCACCGGGACCTTCGGCACCGAGCACCCGGTCGGCACGGGGCCGTTCAAGTTCGGCAGCTGGACGCGCGGCGACAAGCTGGAGATCGTCCGCAACGACGAGTACTGGGGCGAGAAGGCCAAGCTCAGCAAGATCATATTCCGGCCGATCGAGAAGGCCGCCGACCGGGCGCAGGCGCTGCGCGCCGGATCGGTCCACGCCTTCGACTACGCCGACCCGGCCGACCTGGAGTCGCTGAAGAACGCCGGGGTGCAGGTCCTGGAGCGGGCGCCGTTCAACATGGGCTACCTCGGCTTCAGCCAGCGGACCGAGATCATGCAGAACCAGAAGATCCGCCAGGCGATCGCCCACGCGATCAACCGTGACAACGTCGTGAAGACCAAGTACGCCACCGGCGCCAAGGTCGCCAACGCGTTCATGCCGGACAGCCTGTGGAGCTACACCGAGGACTTCACCAAGTACGACTACAACGTCGACAAGGCCAAGCGGCTCATCGCCGAGTCCGGCGTGTCGAACCCGACGCTGGAGTTCTGCTACCCCAGCGGGGTCAGCCGCGCCTACATGGTCGACCCGGCCGGCAACTTCCAGCTGATGAAGGCCGACCTGGAGGCCGCGGGCTTCAAGGTCACCCCGAAGACCTCGCCGTGGAGCCCCGACTATCTCAACACCACCCAGGCCGGCGACTGCCCGCTGTTCCTGCTGGGCTGGAACGGCGACTTCGGCGACCCGGACAACTTCCTGGGCACGTTCTTCCAGTCCTTCTCCAACCAGTGGTCGTTCAAGAACGAAGAGATCTTCAAGACGCTGAGCGACGCGGAGAAGGAACCCGACCAGGCCAAGCGGGAGGCGCTGTACAAGCAGGCCAACGTCCTGATCGCCGACTTCGTGCCCGGCGTGCCGTACGCGCAGAGCCCCTCGTTCTCGGCCGCGGCCAAGAACGTCCAGGGCTGGGTGCCGAGCCCGGTGCTCAACGACAAGTTCGCCTCGATCTCGCTGAACTGATCGATGCTGCGGTTCGTCGTCAGGCGGCTGACGCTGCTCGTGCCGATCCTGCTGGGACTGTCGATCCTGCTGTTCCTGTGGGTCAGGGCGCTGCCCGGCGGGCCGGCCGAGGCGCTGCTGGGGGAGCGGGCCACACCCGAGGCCGTGGCGCGGGTCAAGCGGCTCTACGGCCTCGACCGGCCCTGGTACGAGCAGTACCTCACCTGGGTGGGCAACGTCTTCCAGGGGGACCTCGGGGTCTCCAGCAGGACGCAGCACCCGGTCGTAGAGGAGCTGCTGCGCACCTTCCCCGCCACGGTGGAGCTCGCCCTCACCGCGATGATCTTCGCGGTGGGGGTGGGCGTGCCGCTGGGCTATCTCGCCGCCCGCCGCCACGGCACCTGGGTCGACCACCTGTCGGTCGCCGGGTCGCTGTTCGGCATCACGATCCCGGTCTTCTTCCTGGGGTACATGCTCAAGTTCGTCTTCGCCGAGAAGCTGGGGATCCTGCCCACCGACGGGCGGCAGGACCCGCTGATCGACGCCGAGCACCCCACCGGGTTCTACGTGCTGGACGGCCTGGTGACCGGCAACCCCGAGGCGGCCTGGGACGCGGTGACGCACCTGATCCTGCCCGCGATCGCCCTGGGCACGATCCCGCTGGCGATCGTGGTGCGCATCACCCGCGCCTCGGTGCTGGACGTGCTCCACGAGGACTACGTGCGCACCGCCGAGGCCAAGGGTCTGCGGCCCGGCACGATCCGCGGGCGGCACGTGCTGCGCAACGCCCTGCTGCCGGTGGTCACGGTGGTGGGCCTGCAGGTCGGCCTGCTGCTGGGCGGCGCGGTGCTGACCGAGACGGTCTTCGCCTTCCCCGGCTTCGGCAAGTTCGTGGCCGACTCGATCGCCGCCAGGGACTACGCGGTCCTGCAGGGGTTCATCCTGTTCACCGCGGTGATCTTCGTTCTGGTCAACCTGCTGGTGGACGTCACCTACGGGCTCGTCGACCCGAGGGTGAGGGCGGCGTGAGCGGGCACCCGTCCGGAGGCGGCGTGAGCGGGCGCCGATCCGGGGATGGCATGGGTGGGAACCGGCCGGACCGGCCGGCGGCCCGCCGGGAGAGGAGCGGCGCATGAGCCTGGCCCAGGTGGAGACCGTCGCCCCCGAGGAGACCGGCGGCGGCCTCGGCAGGGACGCCTGGCGGCGGCTGCGCCGCAACCCCGTCGCGATCGTCGGCGCCATCTTGGTGATCATGTTCGTCGCGCTCGCGCTGCTGGCCCCCTGGCTGGCGCCGTACCCGCCGGACAAGCCGGTCGGCCAGGTCACCCCCACCTCCATCCCCGGCCCCTCGGCCGAGCACTGGTTCGGCCTGGACGACCTGGGCCGCGACGAGTTCTCCCGGGTCCTGTGGGGGGCCCGCTGGTCCCTGGTCATCGGGGTGGTGTCACTGCTGCTGGGCCTGGTCGGCGGGATGGTGCTGGGCCTGCTGGCCGGGGCCTTCGGCGGCTGGGTGGACGGCGTGGTGATGCGCCTGGTCGACATCATGCTGTCGGTTCCCGGCCTGCTGTTCGCCATCGGCATCGCCGCCATGCTCGGCTCGGGCCTGGACGCGGTGATGATCGCCATCGCGGTGGTCAACGTCCCGATCTTCGCCCGGCTGCTGCGCGGCCAGATGCTGGCCCAGCGCCAGTCGGACTACGTGCTGGCCGCCAAGGCGGTGGGGGTACGGCGGCGGCGGATCGTGCTCGGCCACGTCCTGCCCAACTCGCTGACCCCGGTCATCGTGCAGGGCACGCTCACCCTGGCCGTCGCCATCGTGGACGCGGCCGGCCTGGCCTTCCTGGGCCTGTCCAGCAACGACCCGAGCATCCCCGAGTGGGGCCGGATGCTGGCCGACACCCAGCGCTATCTGTCCAGCGCCCCGCTGCTGGCGGTCTTCCCCGGCCTGGCCATCATCATCGCCGCGCTCGGCTTCACCCTGCTGGGCGAGTCGCTGCGCGAGGCCCTCGATCCCAAGTACCGGCGGTGACATGTGACTCTTCTGCGAGTCGAGGACCTGACGGTGGTCTTCCGGCAGCGGGGCCGCCCCGACGTGCGCGCCGTGGACGGCGTCGGCTTCTCGGTGGCCCCCGGCGAGACCGTCGGCCTGGTGGGGGAGTCGGGCTGCGGCAAGTCCGTCACCTCCCTGGCTGTCATGGGGCTGCTGCCCCGGCGCGGCGTGCGGGTGGAGGGGAGCGTGTCCTTCGACGGGACCGAGCTGCTCTCCCTGCCCCCCGACAAGCTGCGCACCCTGCGGGGCAGGGAGCTGGCCGTCGTCTTCCAGGACCCGATGACCTCGCTGAACCCCGTGGTGCCCGTCGGCACGCAGGTGACCGAGGTGCTGGTGCGCCACCGTGGCCTGAACGAGGGCGAAGCCCGCAAAGAGGCCGGGGACCTGCTGCGCAGGGTGGGCATCCCCGACCCCTCCCGGCGGCTGCGGGAGTATCCCCACCAGCTGTCCGGGGGCATGCGGCAGCGGGCGCTCATCGCCACCGCGCTGGCCTGCCGCCCCCGGCTGCTGATCGCCGACGAGCCCACCACGGCGCTGGACGTCACCATCCAGGCGCAGATCCTGGAACTGCTCAAGACGCTGGTGGCCGAGTCCGGGACCGCGCTCATCCTGATCACCCACGATCTGGGCGTGGTCGCCGGGATGTGCGACACCGTCCACGTCATGTACGCCGGCCGCATCGTCGAGCGGGCGTCCCGCCACGACCTGTTCGGCGCGCCCCGCCACCCCTACACCGGCGGCCTGCTCGCCTCGGTGCCCCGCCTGGACCAGCCGCGCGGCACGCGCCTGGAACCCATCGCCGGCTCGCCCCGCGACACCATCCCCTGGGACCGGGGCTGCGCGTTCGCGCCCCGCTGCCCCAACCGGGTGGAGGAGTGCACCTCCGCGACCCCCGAGCTGCTGGGCGGGCACCACGGGCTGCGCTGCTTCAACCCGCTGCGGTCCGGCCCGGTGCGGGAGGTGACCCCCCGATGACCTCCAACGGTACGGCGGAGCCCGGTGAGCCGGCGCCCCCGGACGGCGCCGCGGGATCGGCCGGGCCCGCGCCTTCGAACGGCGCGGCGGTCCCCGGTGAGCCGCTGCTGTCCGTGCGCGGGCTGAAGGTGCACTTCCCCATCCGCAAGGGGACGCTGCTGCAGCGGGTCGTCGGCCACGTGCGCGCCGTGGACGGGGTCGACCTCGAGGTGCGGCGCGGCATGACCTACGGCCTGGTGGGGGAGTCCGGCTGCGGCAAGAGCACCCTGGGCAAGGCCGTGCTGCGCCTGGTCGAGCCCACCGCCGGGACCGTCGTGTTCGACGGCGTCAATCTGGCCCTGCAGGGACCGGAGCCCATGCGCCGCCTGCGGAGGAACATGCAGATGGTCTTCCAGGACCCGCTGGCCAGCCTCGACCCCCGCCAGAGCGTGGAGTCGGCGCTCACCGAGCCGCTGCGCGCCCACGGCTTCCCCGGCGACAGGTCGAAGCGGGTGCGCGAGCTGCTGGACATCGTGGGGCTGCCGGCGGGGGCGGCGGGCCGCTATCCGCACGAGTTCTCCGGAGGGCAGCGCCAGCGCGTCGGCATCGCCAGGGCGATCGCCCTCAACCCCGACCTGATCATCGCCGACGAGCCGGTCTCCGCGCTGGACGTCTCGATCCAGGCGCAGATCGTCAACCTCCTGGAGGATCTGCAGGAGCAGCTCGGCCTGACCTACGTCGTGGTCGCCCACGACCTGGCCGTCGTCCGGCACGTCAGCGACGTCATCGGGGTGATGTACCTGGGCGCGCTGGTGGAGGAGGCCCCCTCCGACGAGCTGTACGCCGAGCCGCTGCACCCCTACACGATCGCCCTGATGTCGGCGATCCCCATCCCGGACCCCGAGGTGGAGGAGCGCAGGCGCAGGATCCTGCTCACCGGCGACCTGCCCTCCCCGGTGGACGTGCCGCCCGGCTGCCGCTTCCACACCCGCTGCCCCTTCCGCCAGCCGACGCGCTGCGCCGAGGAGTCACCGGACCTGCGGGAGATGCGCCCCGGCCGCAAGGTCGCCTGCCACTGGGCGGAGGAGATCGCCACGGGGACGATCCGGGCCGCCGCGAGCGCCCAGGACCCCACCGCCACCGAGGTGGGCGCCCCCGCCGTGCAGTGACCCGCTCCCGCGGGGCCGGGCCGCGGGGCGGAGCCGTTCGCCGGGAGGTCAGGCCACGGGGCGGAAACGCTCGGGCTCCTCCGCGGGCCCGTGGCCGGGTCCACCGGCCGCCCGGACGGGCCCGGCGGCGGGTCCGGCGCCGGGTTCGGCGGAGGTCTGGGGGAGGGGGCCGATCAGGACCCGGTTGCGGCCGGCGTTCTTGGCGGCGTACAGCGCCTCGTCGGCGATCCGGATGAGGTCGTCGGCCGTCCGGGCGTGCAGCGGCATGATCGCGCCGCCCACCGAGGCGGTGACGGGCACGCCGGTGGACTCGTCGGCGGCCACGGGGGCGGCGGCCACCACGGCGCGGATGCGTTCGGCGAGCAGGGCCAGCCCCGCCTGCGTGGTGTGCGGCGCCAGGACCGCGAACTCCTCGCCGCCGAAGCGGGCGGCCAGGTCGCCGTCCCGGCAGACCGCGCGGATGCGCCGCGCCGTCTCGGCCAGGACCGCGTCCCCGGCGGGATGGCCGAAGGTGTCGTTGACCCGCTTGAAGTGGTCCACGTCGATGAGCAGCAGGCCCAGCGTGGTGCCGTGGCGGCCGGAGCGGGAGATCTCGCCGCGCATGCTCTCCTCCAGCAGCCGCCGCGTGCTCAGACCGGTGAGCGCGTCGGTCATGGCCAGCCGCCGCTGGGCGGCGATCAGCCCGGACATGCGGGCCATGACCAGCAGGAACAGGGAGGCCGAGGCGGCGGCCAGCACCAGCAGCTCCATGTTGCCGTCCTGCAGGTAGCGCACGAGCAGGACCATCGGCGCCATGAGGGTCGCGCTGGCCAGCAGGACGAGCCGGTAGCGGGAGGCCTCCGCGGGCCGGGCCGGCACCTGCTCGCCCATCCTGGCCATCGACGGGTGCAGCGCGGCCGAGCCGAGCAGCACGTAACCGCTCAGCCAGCCGAGGTCCAGCGCGGTGCCGGGGATGTACCGGCCGAACAGGGCCTGCATCCCGTAGCCGATGTCGGCCACCAGGACCAGTGAGAGGAAGCCGATCAGCAGGTGGTAGGACCGGCTCCGCTCGCCCCCGCCGAACACCAGGCGCAGCGACAGCGCCAGCACCAGCAGGTCCACCACCGGGAAGGCCAGCGTGGCGAACTGGTCGGACGGGGAGAGGGACGAGGTGACCATCACCGGGCCGATCAGGAACATCCAGTACAGCAGGGCGGCGCCGATCGAGATGACGAAGGAGTCGATCATGGCCGGGACGTCGCCCCCGGGCGTGCGGCGCCTGATGAGCAGGATGAGCGCCAGTGCCAGAGGGGGGTACTGCAGAAGATAGAAGATGTTGGCCAGCAGCGGATAGCTCGTGCCCGGGTCGCCCGGCATGAACGAGTAGGTCAGGTCCCCCAGGGTGTACATCACCTGGCTGGCCGCCAGCAGCCACCAGGCGAGCCTCGCCCGCGGCCGCCGCCACCGGATCCCGGCGGCGATGACGACCGCGGATCCCCCGCTGATCACGCAGTACAGCCCCGACTGCACGTCGTCGGACGCGCCGAGGAACGGGAAGGCGTAGTACAGGGCGATCAGGCCGGCACCGGCCAGGAGGCAGCAGACCCACGCGGGTGGCAGGCGACGTCCGCGCACGCCGGACCGTCCGGCGGCCGGGCGGCCTGCGGTGGTGAGCGAACGGTTCATGGCCTCTTGTCCAGGCGGTGTCCCGGCCCCGCGCGGGTGCCGGAAACAGGTGTCACGGCAGGAAGTTCCCGTCCATGCAACCGCCCGACGGATGCCTGTCAGTAGCGGGGCGGTTGCAGAACGGGAGCGGTCGCGGGAGAGGCTTGCCCGCGCCGCCTCACAGCGCGTATGCGCCGGCGGGGACCGGATGGCGTGCGCCTCCGCGGGGACCCGCCGGGCCGGTCAGCGGATCGCCGGTCACAGGATGGCGCCGGGATCGATCAGGCGGTGACCCGCCGGGCCGGTTACGGGATGGCACCGGGGGTGATCAGCCCGGTCTCGTAGGCCAGGACCACGGCCTGGACGCGGTCGCGCAGGTTCAGCTTGGTGAGCACGTTGCCGACGTGGGTCTTGACCGTGGTCTCGCTCACCACCAGCTCGGCGGCGATCTCGGCGTTGGACATGCCGCGGGCGATCAGCCGCAGCACCTCCAGCTCCCGCTCGGTGAGCCGGTCCAGGCGGGCCGGGGTGGACTGCTGGTGGGCCGAGGGGAGCCGGGCGCCGAACTTGTCCAGCAGCCGCCGGGTGACGCTCGGGGCGACGATGGCGTCGCCCGCGGCGACCACCCGGATGGCCTGCACCAGCTCGTCCGGCGGGACGTCCTTGAGCAGGAAGCCGCTGGCCCCGGCGCGCAGCGCCTCCACGATGTACTCGTCCAGGTCGAAGGTGGTCAGCACCAGCACCCGGGGCACGTGGGCGCCGCCCGGGGCCTCGCGGACGATCCTGCGGGTCGCCTCGATGCCGTCGACGCCGGGCATCCGGATGTCCATCAGCACCACGTCGGGCAGCAGCGCCCGCGACTGGTCCTGCGCGGCCTTGCCGTCGCCCGCCTCGCCGACCACCGTGACGTCGGGCTCGGCCTCCAGGATGAGCCGGAAGCCGGTGCGCAGCAGTGGCTGGTCGTCCACCAGCAACACTCTGATCGTCATCATGAGTCCTTGAGAGGGAACCGGGCTCTTACCTCGAATCCGCCCTCCGGACGCGGGCCGATCCTCAGAATTCCACCATAGAGTGCGACCCGCTCACGAATGCCGACCAATCCGTGGCCGATCCGCTCGGCCGCGGCCCGCCCGCCCCCGGCGCGCCCGCCCTCGTCCCGGCCCCGGTCCGCCGGGCCGTCCGCGGTGCGGTCCACATGCGCCCCCCGGCCGTCGTCCTCGACGTGGACGGTCAGCTCGCCCGGCTCGTGCCGTACGGTCACCCAGGCGTGCGCGCCCGCGCCCGCGTGGCGCAGGCTGTTGGTGAGCGCCTCCTGGACCAGGCGGTAGGCGGCCAGGTCCACCCCCGGCGGCAGCGGCCCGAACCGGTCCCCGCCGTGGTCCCCGCCGTCCGCGGGCGCGCCGCAGGCGTCCACCATGCTCAGCTGCGTGGACAGGCCCGCCTCGCGCATCTGGGCGACCAGGGAGGGGATCCCGTGCACGCCGGGCTGCGGCTCGCGCTCGGCGGGGGCGCCCTGGTCGGTCCGCAGCACGCCCACGATGTTGCGCATCTCGGCCATCGCGGTGCGGCCCATCTTCTCGATGGCCGACAGCGCCTCGCGCGCCCCGTCGGGGTTGCTGGCCAGGACCCGGCGGGCCGCGGCGGCCTGGACGGTCATCACGCTCACGTGGTGGGCGACCACGTCGTGCAGCTCCCTGGCGATGCGGGAGCGCTCCTCGGCCCTGGCCGCGCGGGTGTCGGCCTCCCTGGCCCGCTCCATCCGCCCGGCGCGCTCGCGCAGCTCCGACAGGTAGGCCCGGCGCAGCCGCAGGCTCCGGCCCGCCAGCCAGAGCGCCGTGGCGAGCACGATCACCAGCAGGTGCGCGCTCCAGTCGCCGAGGTCGCCCCGCAGCGCCCCGGAGGCCACACGGCCGGTGAAGCCCACCGCGAGCGCGCACAGGCTCAGCGCCAGCCCCCGGTGGGCGGCGACCGTGTAGACGAGCCACAACGTGGCCAGCCAGAGCAGGGAGCCGCCCTCGGACAGGGCCGCCAGCGTCATGTCGACGAGGACGACCAGGCAGAGCATCAGGAACGGCCGGCGGCGGCGCAACGCCGTGGCCAGGCACCCGGCCACGATCAGGGTCAGGCCCGGCCAGCCGGGGGAGTCCGGCGCGGCGGGGGCGCCGTAGGAGGAGCCGAAGGGGGAGGGAAGGTAGGCGAGGGGGACCGCGGCGGCCGCCAGCAGCACGGCGAGCACCGCGTCCGGGACCAGCCGGCGGTCGCGGGACCGGGGGGACGGAGTGCCCAGGGTGTTGCGCACACAATCAATTTAGGCGTCCTGTCACCCGCGCCACCCTGCTACAGGGGGAAATCCCCCTCATCCCCTCGGATGACCCCGACGTGCGGATCAGACGCGGATCAGATGAGGATCGGGCACCGATCAGATCTCGTCGGTGGCGGCCCGGGTCGCGCGGCGGGTGCTGCGCACCGTGTCGCCCGGCTGCCGCGCCGGGAGCGGCGGAGGGGTGCCGCCGAACTCCGGGCACAGGTCCTTGTAGTTGCACCAGTCGCACAGGCGGCTGGGCCTGGCCACCCACTCGCCGGTGTCCAGGGCCCGCTCGATGGCCTTCCACAGTGCCCGCACCTTGCGCTCGGTGGCGCGCAGGTCGGCCTCGTCGGGGGCGTAGCGCAGGACCTCACCGGCCCCGCCGAGGTACATCAGCTGCAGCAGGCGGGGCACCGAGCCGTGCAGCCGCCACAGCACCAGCGCGTAGAACTTCATCTGGAACAGCGCCTTGGCCTCGAACGAGGGGCCCGGCGCGCTGCCGGTCTTGTAGTCGACCACCCGGACCTCGCCGGTGGGCGCGACGTCCAGCCGGTCGATGTAACCCCGAAGCATCAGGCCGTCGTCGAGCACCACCTCGACGTACAGCTCCCGCTCGGCGGGCTCCAGGACGCGGGGGTCCTCCAGCGTGAAGTAGCGCTCCAGCATGGCGCGGGCCTGGGCCAGCCACTCGGCCTGCTCCCGCTCGCCGGCGAACATCTCACCGTAGGCGGGCTCCTCCGCCAGCAGGCGCTCCCACTGGGGCTCCACCAGGTCCAGGGCCGCGGCGACGGTGCGCGCCGGGGCCGGCAGGTCGTAGAGACGCTCCAGGACCGAGTGCACCATCGTGCCGCGCACCGCGGCGGGCGACGGCGGCTCCGGCAGCCGGTCGATCACCCGGAACCGGTAGAGCAGCGGGCACGTCATGAAGTCACCGGCGCGGGACGGCGACAGCGCTCCGATGATCGTGGGCTCGGTCAGCGACATGTCCGCACTGTAGGTCACCGCGGCGACAGTTTGGACCCGGAGTGCAGATGTGGCGCGGCCCCCGCGACCCCGGGCGCGTAGCATCGAGGCCGGAGCCCGAGTGATTCGAGGAGTGGTGAGCCACCGGTGAGCAGCGAGAGCCCGCGCCAGGACAACCCGGGTCTGCGGATGGGTCGTCCGTTCGGCATCCCGGTCTATGTCTCGCCGACCTGGTTCATCGTGGCGGCGTTCATCACCTTCACCTTCCAGCCCGCGGTGGTCTCGCGGCTGCCCGAGCTGAGCACCGGCCTGTCCTACCTGGTCGCGCTGGTCTTCGCGGTGCTGCTGTACGTCTCGGTGCTGCTCCACGAGCTGGCGCACTGCGTGGTCGCCAAGATGTACGGCCTGCCGGTCCGGCGCATCACGCTCTATCTGCTCGGCGGCGTCTCGGAGATCGAGCGCGAGCCGCAGACCCCGGGCAGGGAGTTCATGGTGGCCTTCTCCGGGCCGCTGCTCTCCCTGGGCCTGGGCGGCGCGGGCTTCGCGCTGGACCGGTTCCTGGACCCCAACACGATCCTGGGCGTGCTGAGCTACCAGCTGTGGCTCGCCAACCTGATCGTCGGAGTGTTCAACCTGCTGCCGGGCCTGCCGCTGGACGGGGGCCGCATGCTGCGCGCCGGAGTGTGGAAGATCACCCGCAGCTCCGGGACCGGTACGGTCGTCGCGGCCTGGGTGGGTCGCGGGCTGGCGGTCCTCCTGGTCGTCTGGCCGGCCGCCCTGTCGCTGATGAGCGGCCAGGAGCCGAGCTGGGGCCCGCTCATCTGGTCGGTGCTGCTGGCCTCCTTCATCTGGTTCGGCGCCACGCAGGCGCTGCGCGGGGCCCGGATGCGGGCGCGCATCCCGCACGTCAACGCGCGCGCCCTGGCCCGGCGGGCCATCGCGGTCACCGCCGACGTGCCGCTGGCCGAGGCGCTGCGCCGTACGACCGAGGCCCAGGCGGGCGCCATCGTCGTGGTGGACCACGAGGGCCGCCCGACGGGGATCGTCAACGAGATCGCGGTGGAGGCCACCCCGGAGAACCGCCGCCCGTGGGTGGCGGTCGGCGCGCTGGCCCGCAATCTCGAGCCTTCGCTGGTGCTGGCCGCCGATCTGACGGGAGAATCCCTGATCGAGGCCATGCGCGAAAGCCCCGCCGGGGAGTATCTTCTGGTCGAACGCGGAGGGGAGATCTTCGGCGTGCTCGCCACGTCGGACGTGAACCGGTTGTTCACCGGTGTCTGAAGCCTGTTCACCGGTGTCCGGGCGAACCTCCGGCACTTTTCAGACGTCTGAAAGATTGCGTTGGAACGAGACAAGGGGCAGAACATCGGCGCGGGGGAAAAGATCGCCCGATCTGTCCCACTCGTTTTCGGCGCGGACCGGGACTAATCTTCTGGCCAACTGAACCGGTTGGCCACGTATCTTCGAGGGACGCATCACATTGGCACCCCCCAGCACGCCGGCCTCGGCCGGTGACCTGACGCCGGAACTCCTCGGCACCTCCGAGTGGACCGACCACATGGTCGCGTCCGCGGGCATTCCCATGTACGACATCCCCTTCCTCACCGTGGGCGGGGGCATCGGGTCGTTCGTGACCGTCGACTATCTGCGGATCTACGGGGTCCCCACCTCGCAGATGCGGGTCATCTCCAACATCGACCACCCGTGGCAGACCTACGAGTTCCTCACCAGGTGTTCGCAGATCCCGCGCGGCGAGCGGATCCGCTCCGACTCCTCCTCGCGCCCCGACAACCTGTGGGGCTTCCCCTCCTACGCGCTGGAGGAGGCCTGGAAGGACAAGAACCCGGCCTACCTGTGGCAGCTGTTCACCGAGCCGCTCCTGAACGACTACTGGACGCCGCGCGCCGGGACCGTCTTCGAGAACCTGGAGCGCGAGGCCAAGCGCATCAACTACTGGGACATGCTGGTCAAGGGCCAGGTCCGCATGGTGCGCAAGAGGGCCGGCGGCGGCTACTTCACCGTCGTCACCCCGCCCGAGGGGGCGGCGCCCACCAAGCGCATCATCTTCCGCTCGCGGTTCGTCCACATCGCGGTCGGCTACCCGGGCCTGAAGTTCCTGCCCGACCTGCAGGAGTTCCGCACGAAGTACTCCGACTACCAGCACGTCGTCAACGCCTACGAGCCGCACGAGCAGGTCTACGAGTTCCTCAAGACCCGGCCCGGCACGGTGGTCATCCGGGGCGGCGGCATCGTCGCCTCCCGGGTGCTCCAGCGCCTGTTCGACGACCGCAAGAAGTTCGGGCTCCAGACCCAGATCATCCACATCTTCCGGACCTTCATCACCGGCTCCCACGGCCCGCACCTGTGGTCGCGGCGCAAGGGCGGCGACGGCTGGGCCTACCAGGGGTTCAACTATCCCAAGTCGGTGTGGGGCGGCCAGCTCAAGGCGGAGATGCGCAAGCTGGAGGGCGCCGAGCGCGCGGCCAAGTACAAGCAGATGGGCGGCACCAACACCCCCTACCGGCGGCACTGGCAGGAGCAGATGCGCGCCGGGCGCGAGGGCGGCTACTACCACGCCGTGCAGGGCACGGTGGACCGGGTGGAGCGCACCGAGGACGGCCGGCTGGTCAGCTACGTGCGCAGCAACGACGGCATCATCCGTGAGCCGGTGGCCGACTACATCATCGACTGCACGGGACTGGAGGCCGACATCTCCGAGCACCGCATCTTCGCGGACCTGCTGCAGCACAGCGGCGCCTACCGCAATCCGGTCGGCCGCCTGGAGGTGGAGCGCCACTTCGAGGTGAAGGGGACCGCCAACGGCGACGGCGCGCTGTACGCCTCCGGGTCGGCCACCCTCGGCGGCTACTTCCCCGGCGTCGACACCTTCCTCGGGCTGCAGATCGCGGCCCAGGAGATCGCCGACGACCTGGCCAGGCGCGGGTTCGTCAAGAAGATGGGGCCGCTGCGCTCGACCGCGCAGTGGTTCAAGTGGGCCTTCAACTCGCCGGTATAAGGAGTGTCTCCGTGGTTCCGACCCTGATCGGGCGCATCCAGACGCGCCTGTTCCTGCTGGCCACCGTCGGCGTGGTGGTCACGCTGCTCATCATGCCGATCGTGCCGGGCGTGACCGCCCCGCTCAGCGAGCTCTATGTCACCGGTCTGCTCGTCCTGGTGGCGGTGGGGGTGCTGGGCATCGTCTGGGAGCTGATCTATCACTTCCTCATGCAGTTCAGGTGGGAGAAGGACTGGCCGACCATGTTCGGTTTGCTCACTCTCGTTCCCGAAGGTCTTCTGCTGTACTTTTTGCTACGGTCCGGTGCGGTCGGTTTCATCGACCCGATTCCGGCGGCCGCGTTCTGGACGCACTTCACCGTCGTCTGGGTATCCATGTGGCTAGTGGCGAACGGTCCGATGAGGGTTCCGTTCATCCGATGGCGTTTCCGGGGAGGGAGAGTTCTGTGACCGACCAGGGCTTCGGGGTGGTGCGTCCGCTTCCGGGCAACGGGCTGGTCGCCCATGTGGGCGGGCTGCTGCTGGTGTGCGACGCGGCCGAGGCCGTGGCGGAGGATCTGCTGGGGGCGGTGCGGGAGACCGCGGCCTCGGGCGGCGACGGGCGGGCCCTGGCCCGGCGCGTCGCCCAGGTGCTGGCCGCCATGATGGGCGAGCCCGTGGCGTGCGCCGTCGCCGGTCACGTGCCCGAGGGCGTCGCCGTGCTGGTCAGCGGCCAGGCCTCGGCGTCGGTCACCGGTTCCGCGGGAGAGGTGCGCCTGGCCGGGCGCGACGCGCTCACCTGGTCCGACCGGCTGGTGCCCGGCCCGGTCACCCGGGTCGAGCTGCGCCTGCCCGACGCCGGTGCGGCGCACCGCTTCGCCCGGCTGGACGGCGGCGTGATCTCCGGAGGCGGGGTCCAGTGGGACCCGGCGGAGATGGGCGAGGCGGCGCAGCCGCCCATGCGCGCGGCCCAGCCCGCCCCGGCACCGGTCCAGGCCGAGTCCCAGGCGCCCCCGATGCCCCCGATGTCCCCGATGGGAGCCGGACCCGGTCCGGCCCCCGGCCCGTCGATGGCCCCCGACTGGGGACCGCCGCCGATGGAGCCCGCCGGTCCGCCCATGGAGCAGCGGCCCGGACCCGTGATGGAGCCCGCCCCGGCGGGGCCGCCGCCGTACCCGCTGGGCCCGGCCGACCCCTACCCGCCGGCGGGCCCGCCGATGGAGCAGCAGGCCCCCGCTCCCCAGGGGTGGCACTCCGAGCCCATGCCCGCGGTCCCGTCCCAGGGGCCGGGGTCCGGATCGGCCCCCGCGATGCCCTCGCACGAGGACATCGACACCGCACGGGCCAACGGGATGGGCGGCGACCCGATCGACGTCCGCAACGAGTCGTTCGAGTACGAGCTGCTGACCCCCGGCCCCTCCGGCCCCTCGGGGACCGCGCCGGACATGCCGATGATGCCCGAGCCCGAATCGCGGCCCCTGGTCTACGGCGTCGACTGCAAGAACGACCACTTCAACGACCCGCGGGTGCCGTACTGCGCGGTCTGCGGCATCGCGCTGGTGCAGCGCACGCTCGTGCCCTACAAGGGGCCGCGCCCGCCGCTGGGCGTGCTGCTGCTGGACGACGGCATGACGCTGCGCCTGGACACCGACTACCTGCTCGGGCGCGACCCCGAGCGGGCCCCGGAGGTCGCCGAGGGCGCGGTCCGCCCGGCCAAGGTCACCAGCCCCGACGGCTCGGTGTCCCGCCGCCACCTGCGTGTGGCGCTGGACGGCTGGGACGTCAACCTGGTCGACCTGGGCTCGGTCAACGGCACCCAGATCCAGCCGCCCGGCGACCCGAACTTCTACGACATCCCGCCGAACGAGCCGGTCACGATCGCGCCCGGCACGACCGTGCGCATCGGCGTCTCGCGCACCATGCGCTACGAGTCGCACCGCAACAGCTGAGAGCGGCGACACGGCGGAGGGGCGGGCGGGGCCATGAGGCCCCGGCCCGCCCCTCGCGTGTCCTCAGGGGCCGGGGGACCCTCAGGGCTGGGCGACCGGGGTGCGCAGGGCGGCGACCGCGGCGGCCCAGTCGACCGGGTCGGCGTCCTGCTCGGCGCGCACCAGCAGGTGCGTGCCGCCCGGAACGGTCCCGTTGTCGGGCGCCACGACCAGCGCCCCGGCCGGGGCCTCGCCCGCGGTGGCCCGCACCCCAAGCTTGCTCAGCCGCTGGGCCAGCGAGGAGGCCCGGCCGCCCCCGGTGACGACCAGCGGCCGGTCGCGCAGCAGCGCCAGGATGAGCGCCACGTGGGTGGCGGCGTCGGAGCCGTGGTGCACCGCGACGGGTCCGGTCCCGAACTCGGCGGCCTCGGTCTGGTCGGGGGAGAGCACGGTCACCACGCGGCACACGGCCGCGGCGCGGACCTCGGCGTAGCCGGGCACGCCCGCGGGCAGCACCACCAGGTCGGGCTCGGCCCCGCCGACCACCTCGGGCAGCTCGACGGCCACGTCGGTGGCGAAGCGGCTGACCACCCGGGACTGCGAGCCCTGCACCCTGGCGGTGCCGGCCAGCTCCTCCAGCTCGTGCAGCGTCTCGGCCATCTCGGCCAGCTCCGACGACAGGCCGGTGCCGACCTCCAGCCGGCCGCTGGGGTAGGGCCGCAGGTGGACCAGGGCCACCTCGGAGGGGGACTTCACGCGGGCCAGGGTGGCGGCCAGGTCCACCAGCGGGCCCTGCTCGGCGGGCGGCTCGGGGACGACGGCCAGCACCCGGTGCGCGGCGGTCACCCCGAGGGCGGCGCGCTCGGCCTCGGCGATGTCGCGGGCCACCCGCCGGTCGGGATAGATCCTGCGCAGCAGCGGGCCGGTCATGCCGGTGGTGACCAGCGCCATCACGACCATCAGCGAGTACAGCTCGTTGTCGAGCACGCCCTTCTGCAGGCCGACGGTGAGGATGACGATCTCGGTCAGCCCCCGGGTGTTCAGCAGGGTGGCCAGCGCCCACGACTGCCGCGAGGGCACCGCCTGCATGCGGGCCGCGGCGTAGGAGCCCAGCATCTTGCCGCCGATCGCCACCGCCAGGATCGCGGCCAGGACGCCCAGGCTGGACAGGTCCAGCGCGCGCAGGTTCACGTTGAGCCCGGCCACCACGAAGAACATCGGCAGCAGCAGCAGGACGGCCAGCTGCTCCAGGCGCTCCAGGATCTCGTGGTTGAGCCGCTCGGCGCCCTCGCGCGGCATCACCGCGCCGAACAGGAACGCCCCGAAGATGAAGTGCACGTGCATCCACTCGGTCGCCCAGGCCGAGGCGATCAGGCCGATGAGCACCAGCGACAGCAGCGAGGGCGTCAGCCGCCCGGCCCGCTCGTAGGCGGGCACCAGCCGGGCCAGCAGGGGGCGGACCACCAGGAACATCACCAGCGCGTACGGCAGCGCCAGCAGGACCTTCCACTGGCCCTCGGCGTCCCCCGCCCCGGCCACGGCCACCACCACCGCTAGAACGGTCCAAGCGAGCACGTCGATCACCGCGGCGGCGGCCAGGGACAGGCCGCCGAGAGTGATGCGCTGCATGCCCCGGTCGGTGAGGATGCGGGCCAGCACGGGGAAGGCGGTGGCGGCCATCGCCGCCCCCATGAACAGCACGAACGGCAGGGTCTTGTCCCCGCCGACGTGGTCGCCGGCGATGAACAGCGCGAGCCCGCAGCCCAGCACGAACGGCAGCAGCGTCGAGCCGAGCGCGACGGTCACCGCGATGCGGCCCTTGCCCCGCACCAGTTTCTGGTCCAGTTCCAGGCCGACGACGAACATGAACAGGACGAGGCCGACATTGGCCAGAGCCTGCAGCGGAGGTTTCATCTCCGGGCCGAAGAGGGTCTCACCCAGCAGCGGGCCGAGCAGGGTGGGACCGAGCAGGATGCCGGCCAGGATCTCGCCCACCACCGGTGGTTGGCCGAGACGCCGGGCCAGGGCACCGAACAGCCGTGCGACGGCCAGGACGATCACCAGGTCGAGCAGGAGCAGATCCATGTGGAGCACCGGTGAACACGCTTCCCGTAAGTGAAGAAAAGCCCCGACAATGACCAGGCGACGTTACCGTGTGGAGAACGCCGCCGGGAATGGATCGGCGGCAAGGAGGGGAGAGCGCCGGTGGAAGGCATCGCCGATTATGAGTTCGTCCGATCGCTGGGGGCGGGCAATCACGGCGAGTTCTATTTAGCGAAAAAGCCCGAGCGACTGCCGGTGGAGACCGAGTTCGTCGCGGTGAAGGTTCTCGGCGGCACCGGCGCCGACGCCTTCCGGCGGGCGACCAGGGAGTTGAAGGCGTTCGCCGCGGTGCGCTCGCCGTACCTGGTGACGCTTTACGACGCGGGTCAGCAGGGAGGGATCTTCTACTACTCGATGGAGTACCTGCCCGCCGGGTCGCTGAGCCGCCCGGTCGAGCCGCCGTCGCGGGAGCACGCGCTGCGCGCCGTGGCCTGCGCCGCGCACGCCGCGCAGGCGCTCCACGAGGAGGGGATCGTGCACCGCGACATCACCCCGGGCAACGTGCTGCTGACCGACACCGGGGGGAAGCTGTCGGACCTCGGCCTGTCGCAGGTGCTGACGCCGGGCGCGACGGTGACCGGGATGGGCGGGATCGGCTCGGTGGAGTTCACCGACCCGGCGCTGCTGCAGGGGGACAAGCCCACGCCCGCCGGGGACGTGTGGTCGCTCGGCGCCACACTGCACTGGGCGGCCACCGGCAGGGGGCTGTACGGCGACCTGCCCACCCACGACCCGCTGCTGACCCTGCGGAAGATCAACAGCACCGCGCCCTCGGTAGTCGGCGACCTGGAGCCCGAGCTGGCCGAGCTGGTGCAGACCTGCATCGGGGACGCCGCCAAGCGGCCCACGGCCAGGGGAGTGGCCGACCGGGTCTACGCGCTCCTGTGATCCGCCCCGGCCGGGACCGACCGGCCGGGATCACCTCTCGTCTTGGAACGCTCCCGCCCGGCCGGTGAACCGGGCCGGGATCACGCGCTCCTCTGGGACGCCTCCCCGTCCCCGCGGCCCCGCACGGGCCGGGGGGACGCGGGGGAGGCCTGGAGACGGCCGAGCTCGGCGTCCAGGAGCCTCTCCATCCGCCCGGCGCCCAGCCTGTCGGGATAGAGCAGCCGGTGCACGCTGAGCCCGTCGACCAGGGCGAGCAATCGCTCGGCGACGTCGTCGAGGTCCTCGGCGGTCGCGATCTCGCCCGCGTCGGCCGCCGCGCCGAGCAGGCTGCGCACCAGATAGTGCAGCTCCCGCGCCTCGGCGCGCTGGGCCTCCAGCAGGGCCGGGCTGGTCAGGCTCCGGCTCCAGAAGCCGACCTCCAGACCGCTCTCCTGGGTGCGCTCGTCGTCCAGCGGCAGGTTGTCCAGGAGCAGTTCGCGCAGCGCGGCCAGCCCGGTGCGGCCGGAGAGCTTGGCGCGCAGCCGTTCCACGATGCGGCGGTGCGACGAGCGCAGCGCCGAGAGCATGATGTCGTCCTTGTCGGCGAAGTAGTGCGTGAGCACGCCGTTGGAGTACCCGGCCTCCTTGGCGATGGCGCGGGTCGTGGCCGCCTCGATCCCCTCGCGGAGGATGATGCGGCGCGCGGCCTCGACGACCTCTTCGCGACGCTCGTTGTGATCGACGATCTTCGGCACTTTCCCGTCCTCTCCGCCTTGCTCGTTGACATGGTATTCGGGCGCCCGTCTATTATCCGCTCAGGACCGTCAAGACATGAGGAGGGCTCGCCATGACTGTCGTCACCGTCGGGGTGCACATCGTGGACGTGCTCGCCCGGCCCGTGGAGTCGATCCCGGCCGGCCAGGACACCCACCTGCTGGAGCAGATCCGCATCACGGCGGCGGGCGCCGCAGCCGGGACCGCCGTCGACCTCGCCAAGCTCGGGCTGGAGGTCGCCTCGGCCGGCGCGATCGGCGACGACGAGCTGGGCGACTTCCTTCTGATGATCATGGCGAGACACGGGGTGGACGTCGGCGGGATCGTGCGCAGGCCCGGCCAGCAGACCGCCGCCTCGATCCTGCCGATCCGGCCCGACGGCGGCCGTCCCTCCTTCCACGTGCCCGGCGCCAACCTGGTGCTGTCGCCCGACGACCTGGACCACGAGCGGATCAGGAGCGCGCGGATCCTGCACCTGGGCGGCATGGACGTGACCTGGGGTCTGCATGACCCCCGGTTCTTCGCCCTGCTGGACGAGGCGCGGGCCGCGGGGACGGTCGTCACGATGGACCTCCTGTCCAACATGCCCGATCTGATGCAGGGGGCACGTGTTTTTCTTCCGCACATCGACTACCTGCTGCCCAACGAGGAGCAGGCGCTCATGATGAGCGGGGCCGCCGACGCCCAGGAGGCCGCGGTCAAACTGCTGGCCGAGGGGCCCAAGGGGGTGCTGGTCACCCTGGGCGGCGAGGGCAGCCTGGTGGCGACCGCCTCCGGGATCACCCGGGTGCCCGCCCTGGACGTGCCGGTGGTCGACACCACCGGCTGCGGTGACGCCTACTGCGCCGGGTTCATCGCCGGTCTGGCCCAGGGCCGCGACGTCCTCGGCTCGGCCCGGCTCGGCACCGCCGTGGCGGCCCGCGTCGCCGGCGGCCTCGGCTCCGACGCGGGCCTGGACGGCGTCGACCCGTCCGGCCTGTGACCCGGCGCGGTCACGTGACAGAACGAAAGGTGATGTTCCCAGCGATGTCCACTGACGCCAACCTCCGCGACCGGGCCGCCAAGGTCGTCCCCGGCGGCATGTACGGCCACCTCAACGCCGCCCTGCACGGGCCGGCCTACCCCCAGTTCTTCGTGCGCGGCGAGGGGTGCCGCCAGTTCGACGCCGACGGCCGGGAGTACGTCGACCTGATGTGCTCCTGGGGGCCCATCGTGCTCGGCCACCGCCACCCGGCCGTGGAGTCGGCCGTCGCCGCCCAGCTGGCCGTCGGCGACTGCCTCAACGGCCCGGGCCCGGTCTACGTCGAGCTCGCCGAACTGATGGTGGAGACCATCCCGCAGGCCGACTGGGTGATGTTCTCCAAGAACGGCACCGACGCCACCACCCAGGCCCTGATGATCGCCCGCGCGGCCACCGGGCGGACCAAGGTGCTCATGGCCCACGGCTCCTACCACGGCGCCGACCCCTGGTGCACGCCGAGCCCCTCGGGCACCACGCCCAACGAGCGCGCCGACCTGATCGAGTTCACCTACAACGACCTGGCCAGCGCCGAGGCCGCCGCCGCGCAGGCCGAGGGCCCGGACGGGTCCGACGTCGCCGCGATCATCGTCACGCCGTTCAAGCACGACTCCTTCGAGGACCAGGAGCTGGCCGAGCCCGAGTTCGCCCGCGGCCTGCGCGCCCTGGCCGACCGGCTCGGGGCCGCCCTGGTGATCGACGACGTGCGCGGCGGCTGGCGGCTGGACCTGGGCGGCTCCTGGGAGACCCTGGCCGTCCGCCCCGACCTGTACGCCTTCAGCAAGGCGATGGCCAACGGCCACCCGATCGCCGCCGTCACCGGCGTGGACGCGCTGCGGGGCCCGGCCCAGACCATCTACTCCACCGGCTCGTTCTGGTTCAACGCGGCGCCGATGGCCGCGGCCAAGGCCACCATCGAGACCCTGCACGCCATCGACGGCGTCGCGTTGATGGAGCGGGCGGGGACCCGGCTGCGGGAGGGCCTGGCCGCCCAGGCCGCCGCCCACGGCTTCGTGATCAACCAGACCGGCCCGGTCCAGATCCCGTGGCTGTCCTTCGAGGGCGACGCGACCCTGGAGAAGGGCATGTTCTGGTCCTCGGCCTGCCTGGAGGAGGGCGTCTACGTCCACCCCTGGCACAACTGGTTCATCTCGGCCGCCCACGCCGACGCCGACATCGACCGCGCGCTGCAGGGCACCGACGCCGCCTTCGCGCGCCTGCGGGCCAAGTTCGGCGCCGACTGACGGGTTCTCCGCACGGCGCGCGGGCCCGCGGACCCCGTACGGCGGTGCGCCGACCGACGGGATCTTCGTACGGCGCGCGGGCCCGGTTCGCGGCACGCATGCCCGGGGGCCGGGCCCGGCGCGGAACGCGGGCCCGGCCCCCGGCCGGTCGTCAGCTGGTGCGGATCACTTCGGGCCCGCTCCCGGGGCGCCGGAGCCGAGGCGGGGCAGGCGGCGCGCGAACGCGTGCACCGACCGCAGGAGCCGGGTGGCGGCCTCGAACCCCCTGGCCGCCTCCATCGCGCGCCCGGCCGCGGTGGCGAAGCGCACCAGCAGGTCCTCGTCGCGGTGGTCGAAGGGACGCCCGGCCGCCCACAGGTAGGCCTCCTCCCGGGTGGCCAGCGGGACCGGGACGGCCAGGAAGCCCGGATGGCCCAGGACGCTGTCCCGCGGCAGGCGGATGGGATGGCACCGGGTCGCCAGAGTCTTGAGCACCGGACCGTCCTGGAGCCAGCTCTCCACCGCCAGCGGGTCTCCCGGCGGGGTGTGCAGCCGGACCAGCGTCGCGCTCTCCTGCACAGGATCGACCTGGACCAGCCCCGAGTAGCCGGTCGAGCACACCGTCGCCGCGGCCGCGACGACCTGGTCGATCAGGTCGTCGGCGTCCAGGCCGGTGAAGGTCTCGATCAGGCTCTGCAGGGAATCCTCAGGTTCGCTGTACCAGATGGCGGCGCTGTGATCCAGTCCGACCTGGTGGGTGATGCTCATCCCTTGTCCCTCGCTTCGTCGAGCCGGGTGCCCACGCCGAAACGGTGGTGGGCCTGGGGTAGCACGATTCGGAGTATTCCCGTCATAACCCCGCTTGGCCACCCCCGCATGCGGGATGTGGGACATACGTGACGGGGGAGTTCCCTGAGGTGAGACGAATATGCAGTGACCTGGGAGAAAGCCGTAAATGTTTGCGACGGGCGGACCGAATCCGGGAGGGGGCGTGAAGAAGCGCTGAGCAACGGGCGCCCAGGGGTCAGCCGGAGGGCCGCAGGCGGTACCACTGCAGGTCGTCCAGGCGGGTCTCGCCGTGGCCGGGCAGCGCGCCGTGCAGGAGGGCGTCACGGGTGAAGCCCGCCCGTTCCAGCACCCGGTGCGAGGCGGTGTTGGCGGGGGAGGTTCCCGCGACGACCCGGGCCAGCGAGGTGTGGCCGAAGGCCCACTCCGTCACCAGGTTCACCGCGCGGGTGGCCAGGCCCCTGCCGCGGGCCCGCGGCAGCAGGCTGTAGCCCACCATGGCCTGCCGCAGCGGGGGGATGACGTTGCTGAGCTGGATGTGCCCGGCGAACGCGTCGTCGTCCGCGCTGCGGATCGCCATCTCCGCCCGCGCGCCCGCCAGCCAGAGCATGCCCGCCTCCCGGCAGAACCGCTCGCTCTCCCGGGCGGTGGGGGCCTCCGGGGGGACGCTGTAGCGCACGACGTCGGGCAGGTTCTGCAGCGTGTGGTAGTCGGCGGCGTCCCCGGCCTCCAGCGGCGTCAGCCGTACCACCCCGTCCGAGAGCGACCCGCCGGGCAGGGGAGGCAGGAACGGCCGGACCCGCTCGCCGGAGTCGGTGCTCAGCCGGGCGAAGGACACCAGGTCGTGGTGGAGGCCGTCGCGCGCGGGCGTGCCCTCGCGCTGGACGCCCTCGCGGTGGAACCCGGCGGCCATGGCCACCCGCTGGCTGGCGAGGTTCTCCACCACGGCCAGCAGTTCCACGCGGTGCACCCCGTGCGCGAAGGCCCAGGCGGTCAGCGCCGCCGTGGCTGCCGTGGCCGCCCCGCGCCCGCGCGCCCACGGGGCGATCAGATAGCCGATCTCGACGCCGCCGCGGGGGTTGGGCGGCTTGAGCCCGATGTTGCCCAGCCACTCGCCGGTGCCGGGGTCGGCGACGGCGAACGAGGCGCCGCCGCGCTGCCAGTCCTGCTCGGCGGCCTTCAGGTAGGAGATCGCGTCGTCGAGGGTGTACGGCACCGGCACGGCGGGGATGAACCTGGCGATCTCGGGGTCGGAGCAGCCGCGGACGATCGCCTCGGCGTCGGCCTCGGCGGGCTCCCGCAGCAGGACCGGACCGGCGGGGATCACTTCTCGGGGAAACATCCTCCAGTGCTACCAGGTCACCGCCGGTGCGGCGAACCGTTTTCCCCCCGGCCGGACCGGCGTTTCCTCCGGCCGGGCGCCGATACCCTTGCGGGCATGGGTTTTCGCAGGCATGGGCCGTTTCAGGCCGGGGATCAGGTTCAGCTCACCGACCCCAAGAACAAGCGCCACACGGTGACGCTGAAGGAGGACGGGGTCTTCCACACGCACAAGGGGTTCATCCCGCACAGCGACCTGATCGGGCAGCCCGAGGGCTCGGTGGTGCGGTCCTCCGGCGGGACCCAGTACCTCGCCTTCCGGCACCTGCTCTCCGACTACACGCTGTCCATGCCGCGCGGCGCGGCGGTCATCTACCCCAAGGACTCCGCGCAGATCGTCGCGATGGCCGACATCTTCCCGGGCGCGCGCGTCGTCGAGGCCGGCGTCGGCTCCGGCGCGCTGACCTGCTTCCTGCTGCGCGCGGTCGGGCCCGAGGGGAAGGTCACCTCCTACGAGCGTCGCCAGGACTTCGCCGAGGTCGCCACCAAGAACGTGGAGAAGTTTTACGGCGGGCCGATGGACCAGTGGCGCCTGGTCGTCGGCGACTTCGTCGACGCGCTCGACGAGAGCGACGTCGACCGGATCATCCTGGACATGCTCGCCCCGTGGGAGTGCGTGGACGTGGCGGCCAAGGCTCTGACGCCGGGCGGTGTGATCTGCTGCTACGTGGCGACGACGACGCAGTTGTCGCGCACGGTGGAAACTCTGCGGGAGCACGGGAGTTTCACCGAGCCCCATGCGTGGGAGACCCTGGTTCGCGACTGGCACGTCGAAGGGCTCGCCGTACGGCCCGACCACCGGATGGTCGGCCACACCGGCTTTCTCGTCACGGCCCGCCGCATGGCGGACGGGGTGACCCCACCACCCCGGCGCAGGCGTCCGGCGAAGGGGGCGTATGGCGAGGAGTCCACGACCTCCGCCGCATCCACATGACGATTCGGCCACGACCCACGTCGTGGTAGACACGAGTACAGAATGCCGTGTTCTCATGCTCTCAGCACTAAACGCACCATAAGGGATTAATCACTGCTCGCTTAACGTAGCCATACGAACACTGCCCGGACAGGTAACGGGCGGCTCTCAGATGGGTAGGGTTTTGAGTAGTCGGTCTCGACTGGGAAGGAGGTGACGGCGTGGCAGCTCGCGACGACGCTGAGGCTCGAGCCGCGCAGCGCGAACGGGAGGTCGCTGATCTCACAACACAGGTCTCCTTCCTGCAGGAGGAGGTCACCGCGCTGCGTCGGAAGCTGACGGAGTCTCCCCGGCAGGCCAGGATCCTCGAAGAGCGTCTCCACGAGGTCCAGGCGAATCTCGCGGCCGTCACCGGCCAGAACGAACGTCTGGTGGCGACCCTCAAGGAAGCCAGAGACCAGATCGTCGCGCTGAAGGAGGAGGTCGACCGGCTGGCGCAGCCGCCATCCGGGTTCGGTGTCTTCCTTGAGGCGAGGGAAGACGGCACGGTGGAGGTCTTCACCGGTGGCCGCAAGCTTCGTGTGAACGTCAGCCCCGCGGTGGACGTCGAGGAACTCAAGCGTGGCCAGGAGGTCATGCTCAACGAGGCCCTCAACGTCGTCGAGGCACTCGGTTTCGAGGACCTCGGCGAGATCGTGATGCTCAAGGAGCTTCTCGAGGACGGCCAGCGCGCACTGGTGATCTCGCACGCCGACGAGGAGCGGGTGGTCAAGCTCGCCGAGTCCCTGATCGGCCAGCCGATCCGGGCCGGTGACTCCCTGCTGCTGGAGCCGCGCTCGGGTTACGTCTACGAGCGCATCCCCAAGTCCGAGGTCGAGGAGCTCGTCCTGGAGGAGGTGCCCGACATCTCCTACGAGGAGATCGGCGGGCTCATGCGGCAGATCGAGCAGATCAGGGACGCCATCGAGCTTCCCTACCTGCACGCCGACCTCTTCCGCGAGCACAAGCTCCGTCCGCCCAAGGGCGTGCTGCTGTACGGCCCGCCCGGCTGCGGCAAGACCCTCATCGCCAAGGCCGTGGCCAACTCACTGGCCAAGCAGGTCGCGGAGAAGACGGGTCAGGAGGGCAAGAGCTTCTTCCTCAACATCAAGGGCCCCGAGCTCCTCAACAAGTACGTCGGTGAGACCGAGCGGCACATCCGCCTGGTCTTCCAGCGGGCCCGGGAGAAGGCCTCGGCCGGCACCCCGGTGATCGTGTTCTTCGACGAGATGGACTCGATCTTCCGCACCCGAGGCTCGGGCGTCTCCTCCGACGTCGAGAACACGATCGTCCCCCAGCTCCTGTCGGAGATCGACGGCGTCGAGGGCCTGGAGAACGTCATCGTGATCGGCGCCTCCAACCGCGAGGACATGATCGACCCGGCGATCCTGCGGCCCGGCCGTCTGGACGTCAAGATCAAGATCGAGCGGCCGGACGCCGAGGCGGCCAAGGACATCTTCTCGAAGTACCTCATCCCGGATCTTCCGCTGCACCCGGACGACGTCGCCGAGCACAACGGCAACCGCGAGGGCACCATCGCGGCGATGATCCAGCGGGTCGTCGAGCGGATGTACACCGAGAGCGAGGAGAACCGCTTCCTGGAGGTCACCTACGCCAACGGTGACAAGGAGGTCCTGTACTTCAAGGACTTCAACTCCGGCGCGATGATCCAGAACATCGTCGACCGCGGCAAGAAGATGGCGATCAAGCAGTTCCTGGAGACCGGCCAGAAGGGTCTGCGGGTGCAGCACCTGCTGACCGCCTGCGTGGACGAGTTCTCCGAGAACGAGGACCTGCCCAACACCACCAACCCGGACGACTGGGCGCGCATCTCCGGAAAGAAGGGCGAGCGGATCGTCTACATCCGCACCCTCGTCTCCGGCAAGCAGGGCGCCGAGGCCGGCCGGTCCATCGACACGGTGGCCAACACCGGTCAGTACCTCTAGCACCACCGGAACGGCGCGGCACCCGGCTCGGGCGCCGCGCCGTTCCGCGTCCGGAGGCTCCGGCCCGCGCGCCGGAACCTCCGCGCGTCCGGGACCGGGGCAGGGCCGGGATCGGGGCCGGGATCGAGGTCGTACGGCAACGGCTTTCACATACGCCACAAAAGTGAAATGTCGTCACTTGGAACCCAACTGATTGGTTCGCCGTCCAACAGGCGTGCATGAACGTTTCGGGTCGGCCGCCGGGTGACCGGCTCGGGATCCCGGGGGGCGGTCCGGGACGGCGGCCGCCTCGCCGAGTTGGATCTCCTGCGCTTCACCGCCGCCATGGCGGTGCTCGCCTTCCACTACTTCATCGCCTTCCGCTCGGTGTGGGACGAGACCCCCGCCGAGCTGTTCCCGGCGATCTCGACGATCTCCGGGCTGGGCATCCTCGGCGTCGAGCTGTTCTTCATGATCAGCGGCTTCGTGATCCTGATGAGCATCTGGGGGCGCGGCCTGGGCGCCTTCGCCCTGTCCCGCGTGGTCCGGCTCTATCCGGCCTACTGGGTCAGCGTCGGGGTCACCGCGGCCCTGTACGGCCTCACCTCGGCCACGGCCCTGGACCCCAAGCTGGACGCAGGCGGCTACGCGGCCAACCTGACCATGATCCAGCGCCTGTTGGGCGTCTACGACGCCAACGGCGTCTACTGGTCGCTCTGGGTCGAGCTCCGCTTCTATCTGCTGATCTCCGTCCTGGTGATCGTCGGGCCCACGCTCGGCCGCTGCCTGGCTTTCATGGGCGTGTGGCTGCTGGCGGCCGGGTTCTTCGCCGGCAGCGACGACTACTGGGTCGAGCTGCTGGTCATGCCCAGGTACGCGGCCTACTTCGTCGGCGGCATGGCCTTCTATCTGATGACCCGCTACGGCCCCCGGCTGGTCCTGTGGTGCATGGCGGGGATCAGCGCGGGCCTGGCGGTCGACGCGGCCCTGGACCGGGTGGCCCGGCGGATCGACGCCGTCGGCTACGCCGCCATGCCCGTGCCCGACTGGGCCGTGGTGGCCACCGTGGTCGCCTTCTACGTCCTGATGGCCATGGTGGCGCTCGGCTGGCTGGGCCGGCTGCGCTGGCGCGGCCTGCTCGTGCTGGGGGCGATTACCTACCCGGTCTATCTGTTCCACACCGCGGGAGCCGTACTGATCATCCCCGCGCTGCGCGACACGCTGCCGCCCTGGCTGACCGCCGCCGTCACCGTGCTTGCCGTGGCGGCCTTCTCCTATCTGGTTTACCGTTTGGCTGAACGCCCGGTCCAGGATTTTGTCAAGGCCAGGAGACGGCGCGTCGCAATTCCGGTCGAGGCTGTCATCGAAGAGCCCCGAATCGCGGTGGAAAAAACCTCCGTGCCATAACTGTCTGGCCACAGGGCATGGTGGAAGGTCTAGGCTCGGGGATATATAACACGGCGGATGAGACAGCCCCAGATGAACAGAGGGTGCGCATGACGGTACGGCGGGTGATGGGCATCGAGACCGAGTACGGCATCTCCGTGCCCGGACAGCCGGGGGCCAACGCGATGGTGACCTCCTCGCAGGTCGTGAACGCCTATCTGGCCGCCTCGGCGGCCAGGGCGCGGCGGGCACGCTGGGACTTCGAGGAGGAGAATCCGCTGCGCGACGCGCGGGGCTTCGATCTCGCGCGGGAGGTGGCGGACGCCAGCCAGCTCACCGACGAGGACCTCGGCCTGGCCAACGTGATCCTCACCAACGGCGCGCGGCTGTACGTCGACCACGCCCACCCCGAATACTCCACGCCCGAGTGCACCAATCCCCGGGCGGCGGTGATCTGGGACAAGGCGGGCGAGCGGGTCATGCACGACGCCGCGACCCGGGCCTCGGCGATCCCGTCCAACGCGCCGATCCAGCTCTACAAGAACAACACCGACAACAAGGGCGCCTCCTACGGCTGCCACGAGAACTACCTGATGCGGCGGGCGACGCCGTTCGCCGACATCGTCAGATATCTGACGCCCTTCTTCGTCTCCCGGCAGGTCGTCACCGGCGCCGGGCGGGTCGGCATCGGGCAGGACTCCCGCGGCGAGGGTTTCCAGATCAGTCAGCGGGCCGACTTCTTCGAGGTCGAGGTGGGCCTGGAGACCACGCTCAAGCGGCCGATCATCAACACCCGCGACGAGCCGCACGCCGACCCGGAGAAGTACCGCCGGCTGCACGTCATCATCGGCGACGCCAACATGTCGGAGATCTCCACCTACCTGAAGCTGGGCTCCACCGCGCTGATCCTGGCGATGATCGAGGACGGTTTCTTCACCCGCGACCTCGCCGTGGAGAACCCGGTCCAGGCGCTGCGCGCGGTCTCCCACGACCCCACGCTGCGCTACGAGATCCAGCTGCGCGACGGCCGCAAGATGACCGCGGTGCAGCTGCAGATGGAGTATCTCGAGCTGGCCAGGAAGTACGCCGAGACCCGCAGCGGCAACGGCGGCGTCGACGAGCCCACCAAGGACGTCCTGGACCGCTGGGAGTCGGTCCTGACCCGGCTGGCCGACGACCCCATGCTGCTGGCCGGGGAGCTCGACTGGGTGGCCAAGCTGCAGCTGCTGGAGGGCTACCGTTCCCGCGACGGGCTGGCGTGGTCCCATCCGCGTCTGCAGCTCGTCGACCTGCAGTACTCCGACATCCGCCCCGACCGCGGCCTCTACAACCGGCTGGTCGCCCGGGGCAAGATGCAGCGGCTGGTCACCGAGGAGGAGGTGCTGCGCGCCGTCGAGGCGCCGCCCAGCGACACCCGCGCCTACTTCCGCGGGCGCTGCCTGAGCCAGTACAGCGACTCGGTCGCCGCGGCCTCCTGGGACTCGGTGATCTTCGACATCCCCGGCCGCGAGTCCCTGCAGCGCGTCCCGACCCTGGAGCCGCTGCGCGGCACCAAGGCACACGTGGGCGAGCTGTTCGACCGCTGCCGCACGGCCGCCGAGCTGGTCACCGCACTGACCGGCGAATAACGGACCGGCGAACAGCGATCTCCGCGGAGCGCGCCGGGGCCGCCGCCCCGGCGCGCTCCTTCGCGTCGTCTCCTTCGCGTCGTCTCCTTCGCGTCGTCTCCTTCGCGTCGTCTCCTCCGCGTCGTCTCCTCCGCGTCACCCCTGCCGGGCCTGTTGCGCAGGATGTGGAATTGACGGGGGAGAGGATCACGGGATACGGTCCGGGTGTTTTGTGGCGGTGCGAGGGAAATCCGGTGAGATTCCGGTGCGGTCGCGCCACTGTGATCGGCCCCGCGGGGCCGGGAGTCAGGTCACTCGACCGCCACTACCTACGAGAGGGACGCGCAATCCCTGAAGGAGGTAGCCGTGAGCCAGATCTCGGCTCCGCACAGCCGCCCCGTTCCGTGGTCCTCGCTCACCCGCTGGATGCTGCTCGCCGTACCGGCGCTGCTGCTCCTGGCCTACCTGGTGACCTTCGACCAGGGCGCGATCTCCCAGGCCGGGAACTACCTGCACGAGCTCATGCACGACGGACGCCACCTGCTCGGCGTCCCGTGCCACTGAGCCACAGGTGATCACCAAACTCTTCGTCCGGGGCATGCTCGCCGGGCTGCTCGCCGGGCTGCTCGCGGCCGTGTTCGCCTACGCCGTGGGCGAGCCGGAGATCGAGCGGGCCATCGCGCTGGAGGAGGCGGCCGCGAGCTCCCCGGGGCACGCCGCCGCGCACTCCGGCGCGGAGACCGGCGACCACTCCCACGACGGAGCGGCCGCCGGGGGGCACTCCCACGACGGGGCCGCTTCCGGAGGGCACTCCCACGGTGAGGACGCCCTCGTCAGCCGGGACGGGCAGCGCTTCGGGCTGTTCCTGGCCCTGGCCCTGTACGGCCTGGCGGTCGGCGGCCTGTTCGCCCTCGCCTACGCGGCCGTGCGCGGGCGGGCGGGTCCCCGCTCCGAGCCGGCGCTCGCGGTGACCCTGGCGGCCGCCGCGTTCGTCGCGGTGGTCCTGGTGCCCTTCCTGAAGTACCCCGCCAACCCGCCGGCCGTCGGCGACCCCGGGACGATCAACGAGCGCACCGTGCTCTACCTCGTCGCCGTGGCCGTCGGGATCCTCTCCGTCGCCGCGGGCGCCGCCACCCACCGCTACGCCGCCGGCGCGGAGCCCCGGCTGCGCTGGCTGGCGGCGGGCGCGTGCACGCTCCTGCCCGTGATCGCGGCCTGGATCCTCCTGCCCGAGATCGGCGAGGTGCCCCGGGGCTTCCCCGCCGACCTGCTGTGGGACTTCCGGATCGCCTCCCTGGGCACCCAGGCGGTGTTCTGGCTCGGCGTCGGCACCCTGTTCGCCCTCGCCGCGCGCGGGCGCGTCCCGGCCTCGCGCGTGCCCAGCCCGGCGTGAGGTCCCCCTCGGGGGTCGCCCGCCTGCTGCTGGTCTGCCACGCCTCGACGCGGGCGACGGTCCGGGCCGCGTTCCCGGCCGACGAGCCCCTCGACGAGGCCGGCCTGCGCCGGGCCGCCCGCACCCGCGTGCCCGGCGGCGCCACGGCGGTCTGCGCGGCCGAACAGCGGTGCGTGCAGACCGCCGAGGCCCTCGGCCTGCGGATCGAGTCCGCCCCGGATCCGCTGCTGGCCGAGTACGACTACGGCCGCTGGCGCGGACTGACGCTCGGCGAGGTCGAGGCGGCCGAGCCGGAGGCGCTGGCCGCCTGGCTCACCGACCCCGCCGCCGCGCCCCACGGAGGGGAGACGGTCGTCGGCCTGCTCGGCCGGGTGTCCGCGTGGCTGGCCGCCAGGGGACCGGGCAGGACCGTCGCGGTCACTCACCCCTCGGTCATCCGCGCGGCGATCGTCCACGCCCTCGGCGCCCCGGCCCTGTCCTTCTGGCGCGTCGACGTCGCTCCGCTGGCCCGGGTGACCCTCACCGGCCGCGGCGGGCGCTGGCGGCTCGGCTACCCCGGGCCATGAACCTCGCCGGGCCGTGAATCGCCGGACCATGAACCTCGCCGGACCATGAACCTCGCCGGACCATGAACCTCAAGGAGAACCCGACGGTGCGCGACACCTCCACGGCGGCCCCGGTGACGGCGGCCGCCCCGGCGCGGGACGCGCGCTACCCCTTCACCGCGGTCGTGGGCCTCGACGACCTCAAGCTCGCCCTGATCCTCAACGCGGTCTCCCCGCGCGCGGGCGGCGTGCTGGTCCGCGGCGAGAAGGGCACCGCCAAGTCCACGATCGTGCGGGCGCTGGCCGCGCTGCTGCCGCCGGTCGAGGTCGTGCGCGGCTGCCGGTTCTCCTGCGACCCGGCCGCGCCCGACCCCGGCTGCCCGGACGGGCCGCACGAGAACGGGGCTCACGAGGACGGGACGTACGAGAGCGGGCTGCTCCAGAACGGCTCCCACCAGGACGAATCGCGGGAGAACGGGTCCCACCAGGACGAGGCGCGCCGGAGCGGGGCGTCGGCGGTGCGGCCCGCCCGGCTGGTCGAGCTGCCCGTCGGCGCCTCCGAGGACCGCCTGGCCGGTTCGCTGGACATCGAGCGCGCCCTGACCGAGGGCGTGAAGGCGTTCGAGCCCGGCCTGCTGGCCGCGGCCCACCGCGGCGTCCTGTACGTCGACGAGGTCAACCTGCTGCACGACCACCTCGTCGACCTGCTCCTGGACGCGGCCGCCCTGGGCACCTGCTACGTCGAGCGCGAGGGCGTCTCGGTACGGCACGCCGCCCGGTTCATGCTGGTGGGCACGATGAACCCGGAGGAGGGGGAGCTGCGCCCGCAGCTGCTCGACCGGTTCGGGCTCACCGTGGAGGTCAGGGCCTCGCGGGACCCGGCCGAGCGGGCCGAGGTGGTACGGCGGCGCCTGGCCTTCGAGGCGGACCCGGCCGCCTTCGCCGCGGACTGGGCGGCCGGGGAGGCGGAGCTGGCCACCCGGATCGCCGGGGCCCGCGCCAGGGTCGCCGAGGTGGTCCTGCCGGACTCCGCGCTGCGGCGCATCGCCACGGTCTGCGCCGGCTTCGACGTGGACGGCCTGCGCGCGGACCTGATCACCGCGAACGCGGCCATCGCCCACGCCGCCTGGCGGGGCCGTACCCGGGTCACCGCCGAGGACGTCCGCGAGGCCGCCCGGCTCGCCCTGCCGCACCGCCGCCGCCGAGACCCCTTCGACGCCCCCGGCCTCGACGAGTCCCGGCTCGACGCCCTGCTGGCCCAGGTCCCCGAGGACGACGACCCGGAAGGCGACGGCCCGGAAGGCGACGGCCCGGAAGACGACGGCCCGGAAGACGACGGCCCCGGCACCCCCGGCCCGGACGGAGACGGCCCCCGCGCCGAGGGGACCGGGCAGAACGGCGCGCATCCGGACGACGGCCGGTCTGAGGGGTCCGGTCACGATGACGCCCGGGCTGATGGACCCGGCCAGGACGGCGCCCGGAGCGACGGACCCGGCCAGGACGGTGCCCGGGGTGACGAGTCCGGTCAGGACGGCGCCCGGCCCGATGGGGCCGGCGGGGACGGCGCCCGGTCCGCCGAGGGACTCAACGGCGGGGTCCCGGCGGGGCCGGAGGTTGAGGGGGCACGCGACGGGCGGGTCTCCGGCGCCGACGTCGAGGCGTCCCGCCGGACCCGGTTGTTCACCGTGCCGGGGATCGGCGCCGGGGCCCCCGGCCGCAGGTCTCGGGCCCGGACCCCGCTCGGCCGCACCACCGGCGCCCGCGTCCCCCAGGGCCGTCCCGGCTCGGTCCACCTCACCGCGACCGTCCTGGCCGCCGCGCCGTACCAGCGGGAACGCGGCAGGAACGGTCCGGGCCTGCTGCTGAACCGCGGTGATCTACGCGAGACCGTACGGGAGGGGCGCGAGGGCAACCTGGTGCTCTTCGTCGTGGACGCCAGCGGCTCGATGGCCGCCAGGCAGCGCATGCGCGCGGTCAAGGCGGCCGTGCTCAGCCTCCTGCTCGACGCCTACCAGCGCCGCGACAAGGTCGGTCTGATCACCTTTCGGGGCGCCCGCGCCGACCTCGTCCTGCCGCCGACCTCCTCCGTCGAGGCCGGCGCCGCCCGGCTGCGCGAGCTGCCCACCGGCGGGCGCACCCCGCTGGCCGCCGGGCTCCTGCGCGCCGCCGAGGTGCTCCGCGTGGAACGCCTGCGCGACCCGGTCCGCCGGCCGTTGCTGGTCGTGGTCACCGACGGCCGGGCCACCTCCGGCACCGTCGGGGAGGCCCACCGGGCGGCCGGGCTGCTGGCCGGGGTGACGAGCGTGGTGGTCGACTGCGAGGGCGGGCACGTCCGCCTCGGCCTGGCCCGGTCCCTGGCCCACCGGATGGGCGCCGAGATCGTGCGCCTCGACGACCTCGCCGATCTCGCCGGGATGATCCGCGAGCGGCGGACCGCCGCGTGAGCGCGCACCGGGCGGACAACGAGCAGACATCGAGCATGCGGTGAGCATGCGGAAAGGGGCATGAACATGCCGCAGGGAAAACCGGCCGTCGTGCCCGACGACGGCCTGACCACCCGGCAGCGCCGTACCCGGCCGCTGCTGATGGTGCACACCGGCCCCGGCAAGGGCAAGTCCACCGCGGCCTTCGGCCTGGCCATGCGCGCCTGGAACCAGGGCTGGCCCATCGGGGTGTTCCAGTTCGTCAAGTCCGCCAAGTGGCGGGTCGGCGAGGAGCGGGCGCTGCGCGTCCTCGGCGAGTCGGGCCAGGGCGGGGCGGTGTCGTGGCACAAGATGGGGGAGGGCTGGTCCTGGATCCAGCGCCCCGGCAGCGAGGCCGACCACGCCGCCGACGCGCGCGAGGGCTGGGAGCAGATCAAGCGCGACCTGGCCGCCGAGACCTTCCGGCTGTACGTGCTGGACGAGTTCACCTACCCGCTGAAGTGGGGGTGGATCGACGTCGAGGACGTGGTCGCCACCCTCACGGCGCGACCCGGCAACCAGCACGTCGTCATCACCGGCCGCGACGCCCACCCGCGCCTGATCGAGGCCGCCGACCTCGTCACCGAGATGGGCAAGGTCAAGCACCCCATGGACGCCGGCCAGAAGGGTCAGAAGGGCATCGAGTGGTGACGGGTGCGGGAGGGACGGGCGGATGAGTGTCTCGGTGCCGAGGCTGGTGATCGCGGCGCCGGCCTCGGGGGCGGGTAAGACCACCGTCGCGACCGGGCTCATGGCCGCGCTGGCCGGGCGCGGGCTGGCGGTGTCCCCGCACAAGGTCGGGCCCGACTACATCGATCCCGGGTACCACGCCCTGGCCACCGGCCGTCCGGGGCGCAACCTCGATCCGTGGCTGGTGGGGGAGGACCTCGTCGCGCCGCTGTTCCTGCACGGGGCGGCCGGGGCGGACATCGCCGTGGTCGAAGGCGTCATGGGCCTGTACGACGGGGCGGGCGCGGGCGAGTTCGCCTCCACCGCGCACGTGGCCCGGCTGCTGCAGGCCCCGGTCGTCCTGGTCGTCGACGCGGCCAGGCAGAGCCGCTCGGTGGCGGCCCTGGTCCACGGGTTCGCCTCCTACGACACCCGGCTCAGGTTCGGCGGCGTGATCCTCAACCGGGTCGGCTCCGAACGCCACGAGGACCTCCTGCGCGAGGCCCTGGCCGAGAGCGGCGTCCCGGTCCTGGGCGCGATCCGCCGCAGTGACGCCGTCGCCACGCCCTCCCGCCATCTCGGCCTGGTGCCCGTCGCCGAGCGCCGCGCCCGGTCGCTGGAGACGATGAAGGCCGCCGAGGACCTCGTCGCCGCCTCCTGCGACCTGGAGGGGCTCGTACGGCTCGCGCGCACGGCGCCGCCCCTGGCCGCCCGCCCGTGGACCCCCGGCCCGCAGGACCCCGGCGCCGCGGCCGGGCCCTCCGTCCCCGCGGGGACCAGGATCGCCGTGGCCGCCGGTCCCGCCTTCACCTTCGGCTACACCGAGCAGGCCGAGCTGCTGACCGCGGCCGGGGCCGAGGTCGTCACCTTCGACCCGCTCACCGACGAGGCCCTGCCCGAGGGGACCCGTGGGATCGTCATCGGTGGCGGCTTCCCCGAGGTGTACGCGGCGGAGCTGTCCGCCAACGAGCCGCTGCGCAAGGAGGTCGCCGCGTTCGAGGGACCGATCTCGGCGGAGTGCGCGGGCCTGCTCTATCTCGCGCGGACGCTGGACGGCAGGCCGATGTGCGGGATCCTCGACACCGAGGCCGAGATGACGGGCACGCTCACCCTGGGCTACCGCGACGCGGTGGCCGTACGGGATTCGGTGCTCACCAGGAACGGTGAGCGCTACCGAGGGCACGAGTTCCACCGCACGGCCGTCCGGCCCGCGCCCGACCGGCCGCTGTTCCGCTGGCGGTCGGGCGCCGACGGGTTCGCCGAGGGCGGGGTCACCGCCTCCTACCTGCACCTGCACTGGGCGGGCAGCCCGCACCTGGCGGCCAGGTTCGCCGCGGCCTGCCGCTGACGGGCCGCCCCCGGCGTGCCGCCGTCTCCGGATCCGCCACCGGCGTGCCCCCGGACGACGGGCCGGCCGGACCGTCAGCTGGCCAGGGCGGGCGGCTCCACCGCGTCGGGGCCGCGGCCCCCGGCGGCCAGCAGGCCGCCCAGGTCCTCGGCCGACAGCGGCCGGGAGAAGTGGTACCCCTGCGCCAGGCGGTAGCCCATCTGGTACAGCCGCATGGCCTGGGCGGGGGTCTCCACGCCCTCGGCCACCGCGCCCAGCCCCAGGGCGCGGGCGATCTGGGCCAGCGAGGTGGCGATCGCCGCCTGCTCGGCCGTGCCGGTGACCTCGTCGACGAACAGCTTGTCCACCTTCAGGATGTCGACCGGGCAGGTGCGCAGCAGGCCGAGCGAGGAGTGCCCGGTGCCGAAGTCGTCCAGGGCGATGGCGACGCCGAGGGCCTGGATGGCGGCCACGGTCTCCACCGCGGGGCCGTCGTCGAACACGGCCGTCTCGGTGATCTCCACCAGCAGGTCGCTCGGGCGCAGGCCGGTCTCGGCCAGCACGTCGGCCACGGTCTGGGCGAACGCCGGCTCGCGCAGCTGCCGGGCCGAGACGTTGACGCCCACCCGCGAGGGCGCGGCGTCGCCGTAGTCCCGCTTCCATTCGGCCATCTGGCGGCACGCCTCGCGCAGCACCCAGTCGCCGAGCCGGACGATCATCCCGTTGTGCTCGGCGACGGGGATGAACTCCGCGGGCGAGACCAGTCCGCGCTCGGGGTGCCGCCAGCGGATCAGCGCCTCCACGCTGGAGAGGTCGCCGTGGGGCAGCGTGACCACCGGCTGGTACAGCAGGAACAGCTCGCCTCCGGCCAGGGCCCGCTGCAGGTCGGCGCCCATCCGGGCGTGCTCGGCGGCCCGGTCGTCCATGTCCGGTGAGTAGCGGACCGAGCGGCTCTTGCCCTGCTCCTTGGCGGCGTACATGGCCACGTCGGCGCGGCGCAGCAGCTCGCTGGCGTCCATGCCCGCGCCGCCGTCGACCAGCCCGATGCTGGCCTGTACGAGCATGTCGTACCCCAGTGCGTTGATGGGCGTGCGGAGCGTCGCGAGGATCTCCCCGGCGACGCGGCAGGTCTCCTGCGGGGAGACGCCGCGCAGCAGCACGGCGAACTCGTCGCCGCCGAGCCTGGCCACCGTGTCGCCGGGCCGCGCGCACCGGCGCAGCCGGTCGGCGACGACCGTGAGCAGGGCGTCGCCGACCGCGTGCCCGAGCCGGTCGTTGATCGCCTTGAAGTCGTCGAGGTCGACCAGCGCCAGCGCGACGCTGCCGGTCCCGGCCTCGGCCAGGGCCTCCGAGGCCCGCGCGGTGAACAGGGTCCGGTTGGCGAGCCTGGTCAGCGCGTCGTGGGTGGCCTGGTGGGCCAGCTGGTCCTGGGCCCGCTTGGTCTCGGTGATGTCACGCGTGTTGCCCACGATGCCCTGGACGCTGGGGTCGTCCACCCGGTTGGTGGCCACGACCTCCAGCCAGCGCCAGTTCCCGTCCGCGTGGCGCATGCGCGCCTGGCAGGTGATGGTGAGGCCGGGGTCGCGGGCGAGGCGGTCGCGCATGTCCTGCAGGACCGGCAGGTCCTCCGGGTGGGTGAACTCCCGCAGCGTCCGGCCGATGTAGTGCTCGGCCGGGCGGCCCAGGACGCTTTCGAAGCTCGGGCTGATGTAGGTGTAGGTCCCGTCCATGGCCGTGACCGTGATGACGTCGGAGGAGTTCTGCACCAGTGAGCGGAACCGCTGCTCGTGCCGGCTCAGGTCCAGCATGCTGGCGTCCAGCCGGGCCAGCAGGTTGGCGTTGTCGTAGAACGCCGTGATCTGGCGCACCACCACCAGCGCGGTCAGGGCGATCGAGCCGGTCACGACCAGGCGGATCTCCTGGCTCGCGTTCCAGGTCGAGACCAGCAGCAGGACGTCGGTGGCGGCGATCGCGGCGTACGGCAGCAGGCTGAACGGGCGGCGGCGTGCCGCGCGACGGGCGGTGCCCCGGGCGGGGGCGTGCCGCTGCCACTCGGCCGCCACCGCGACGAGGAAGGCGATGACCGGGATGCTGAGATGGGTCGTGGTGATGTGCGGGCTGGTCCTCAGCAGCGGCATGAGGGCTCCGCACCCCGCGCCCATCAGCACCGCCAGCCCCAGGATCCACATGACTCCGCGGTCCATCGGGCCGGTGCCGGTCAGCGCCAGTTTGACGGCGGCGAGGATGTCGATGCCGCCCAGCGTGATGATCGCCACCGCGGTCAGGTCCGAACCCGTGGTGAAGGCCAGTTCCGAGGAGCCGCGCAGGACGAAGTACCAGGCGAACAGCCCGGCGGCCAGGACCACGACACCGGTGTCCAGGCCCAGGGTCAGCCAGGCCTCACGTGAGCGCCGGGTCACGGGCAGCCGCAACAGCGCCCACAGGAAGACCGCCACGGCCGTCAGGTACAGCGCCGTGGTCAGCCCGCTGACGCGCTGGGTGGGCGCCAGCGGTCCGGCGACCGCGTCGTAGGCGTTGCTGCCCAGCGCGAGCAGGATGACGCTCAGGGCGACGGCGAAGTGCCGCCAGAAGCGCCGGGTCGGCGCGGCCAGGCCGGACAGCCGGGCGACGCGCGCGCAGGCGAACGCGGCCAGCGCGCAGCAGAGCGCCGACAGCGCCCAGGCGACGAAGGGGGACCCCGACGGGGATCCGACGTTGAGGACGAACCACCCTACGCAGAGCACGGCCAGCGCGGCGGTGACGCGCGGGAGCGGTTGTGCCATGACCGTGGCCGTGAGGCCGCGCGGCGCCGCGGCACGCTCGTGCCGGCCGACATTCATGTCTGGACTCCTCTCCCGGTCGATTCGATGTCTCCGGTGTCCATCGGCGGCCGGGAGAGGATCCTGAGGGGTTTTCCCTGATCTACGACGTAAAGGGGGCTATCGGGTGAAGGCGCCGGGCGGGAATCTCTGCGCCGGGAGGGAGGGCGGCGTCACCGCCACACCCTCCAGCCGGAGGATCTCCGACAGCATCCGCGCCGCCCGGCCGGCGGAGATGCGCTCGGCCGGATCGCGCCGCAGCAGGCCCTCCAGGACCCGGCGCAGCGGCCCCGCCTTCGTGGGCGGGTCGGGCTCGCTGTTCATCGCCCGGCCCAGCACCGCCAGCGTGTCCGATCCGGGGTACGGCGAGCGGCCCTCCACAGCGAAGTACAGGCTCGCCCCGAACGACCACAGGTCCGCCGCGGGGTCGGCGTGGCCGCCGCGCAGCCGCTCCGGCGCGACGTAGGCCGGGGCGCAGCCGATCGGCACCGTGGTGGACGTGCCCGGGTCCCCGCCCAGCGCCGCGATGCCGAAGTCCGACAGCACCACCCGGTCGCCCGTCAGCAGGATGTTGCCGGGATTGATGTCGCGGTGCAGGACCCCGGCCCCGTGCGCGTGCCGCAGCCCCGCGAGCAGCTGGAAACCGATCCAGGCCGTCCAGTGGATCGGCAGGTGACCCAGGTGCCGGACCGTCTCCTCGAGGGTGAGGGCCTCCAGCAGCTCCATCACGATCCAGAGCCGGCCGTTCTCCTCCAGGAGATCGTGCACCGAGATGACCGCCGGATGGCTCAGCCGCCCCGCCGAGCGCGCCTCCCGCAACGCGCGCCGCCGCGCCTCCTCGAGATCGGCCCCGTCGGCGCGGAAAGGGGGCTGGATCTCCTTGACCGCCACGTCCCGGCGCAGCCGCAGGTCGTGCGCGCGCCACATGATGCCCACACCGTCCCTGCCGGTGGGTGAAAGCAGTTGGTAACGCCCCCCGAGAGGTCGGGGCTTTCCCGTTTCCGTCCCCATGAACCACCTGTTTTCACGTAGAAACCGGGCCCCTCAGTGATTCATGTTTTCATCCCGAAGCGCGATTGACGCGTTCGCTCTGCCTATTGCGCATAACAATTCGGGCGCGTTCGTGAATGGAGTATTGTTTCCCTTTCTTGATCCAGAAAGAAGCGCGCCCGGAATCCGGGCCGACCCGCCGGAACGGCTATGCGGCGCTGTGCCTGCGCACATTCATGAGCATCGCGTGCGTCTGCTCGGCGCTCAGCCGGGCGGCCGGATCCTTGCGCAGCAGGCCCAGCAGCACCGGCTCCAGGGCGCCCGCCCGGCGCGGCGTGCGCGGGGGCTCCCGCAGCGCCTCGATCAGGGCGGCCATCGAGTCGACGGTCCTGAACGGGGTCCTGCCCTCCACCGCCATGTACAGCGTCGCCCCGAACGACCACATGTCGGCCTCGCGGGTCCCGCCCCGGCCCTGCAGGACCTCCGGTGCGATGAAGGCCGGGGTGCCGCGCATCGACGTCGTCGCGGCGCTCTCGAAGGCCGCGAAACCGAAGTCCGCCAGCACCACCCGGTCGCCGGTCAGCATGATGTTGGCGGGCTTGATGTCGCGGTGGACCACTCCGCCGGCGTGCGCGTGGCGCAGCGCCTCCAGCAGGCGCCGGCCCAGTTTGGCCACCAGGTCGACGGGGAGCGGGCCCGCCTGCACCAGAGTGTCGTGCAGGGTGAGCGCCTCCAGGAACTCCATCACGATCCAGAGCCGCTCGGGCTCCTCGGCCAGGTTGTGCACCGTCACGATGCCCCGGTGGCTGAGCCGGGCCGCCATCCTGGCCTCCCGCACCACCTTGCGGCGCCGCTCGGCCGCCTCGGGTCCGGGGGGCAGGGCGATCTCCTTCAGGGCCACGTCGCGCTCGAGTAACAGGTCGTAGGCCCGCCACACGACGCCGGTCGCGCCTTTGCCCACGGGCGCGAGGAGCTGGTAGCGATCGTCGACGATGGTGCTCACCCCGGCATGATCTCAGGAATCGGGAGTGGAGACCTACTTGGAACGGTCCGTGAGGGACATAACCTGCCGAACAGGTATGAATCTACGTTGTAAAGAGCGTCACACGAGACCCAGTCCGAGCAGCAGGGTTCCGGCCGCCAGGGACGCCCCGCCCAGGGGCACCAGCCAGATCAGTTTGCTCGGCTTGGTGTCGGAGGGCCGGACGACCGACAGGAAGAACCCCAGCGGCATCAGGATCGGCGCCGCCACGATCAGCGTCCTGGTCAGGCTCTTCAGGCCGTCGGACAGGTCCGCCTGGTCGATGTAGAGCAGGGCGACGAGCGCGAACAGCACCAGCACGCCCGCGTGGGCGTGCCCGGCCCGCCACAGGCTCCGGCGCACGGGGTTGTCGAGGTAGCCGGGGATGGAGCGCATGATGTGCGCCAGCAGTGAGACTCCGCCGAAGGCGACGGCCGGCACAGTGATCAACAGCACACCGGCGGTGCTCAGGGACGACGGGGACATGGATGGCCTCCCAATTGGATAGTGTTGCTGTCCAATTATTGGATAGTTCTGCTATCCAGTCAAGAGAATGGATTTGCTCCCGGGGGTCGTGGGGAGGTTGTCTGGGCAGCACCCGGGGCGGAAGGGCGAAGGTCGTGGAGCGATCCGCGCGAAATGTCCCCCGGTTCGGGGAAGATATGAAGTACAGACGTCCCCCAGGCGGAGGTGCCACACATGGCGAGCAAGGACACCGGCGGGCAGAAGCAGACCGGCCGGACCGACAAGGAGGTCGAGGAGACCGCGGCTGCGGAGTCCACCGACGTCCAGGAGCGCCACGAGAAGCTGTCGGACGACGTGGACGCGATCCTGGACGAGATCGACGAGGTCCTCGAGGAGAACGCCGAGGAGTTCGTCAGGTCGTACATCCAGAAGGGCGGGCAGTGACGGCAGAGGTCTGATCAGCGCAGCGCGCCGCCGCCGTCACCCGCCGGGGTGAAGGTGGACGGTCGCGATCTCGAAGGGGCGTAGCGGCAGCCGTACGGCGCCGCCGGCGACCTCCAGCCGTTCGCCCGCCGCGCCGAGCAGGTCGGCGCGGCGGGCGGCGGTGAACGGCCCGCGGATGACGGCCTCGGTGGCGGCGGGATGCTCGGCCGCCAGACGGATCTCCAGCACGCCGTCCCGCTCGCGCAGGGCCGCCATGACCACACCCGTGCCCTCGATCTCCAGCGGGGCGCCGGAGGCGTGGAAGGCGGGCGGCGCGTCCTCGCCTGGGGAGGGCGTGCGGCCCGGGCCGGATGCCCTGCGGCCGGAGCCGGGTACGGCGAGCAGCTCGTGACGGTATTCCTCGGTCAGGCGCGGCAGCCCGGCCTCGTCCCAGGTCCCCGCGAGGGGAAGCACGGCGAAACGCATGATCGCGGGGCCGGGGCACTGGGCGGCCGGGGTGGGCAGCTGGGGGCCCGCGGGCTCGTCGCGATAGGCGTTGCGGTTCCTGGACAGGTGGCCCACCGAACGCATCAGGGTCAGGGCCAGCTCCCCGCCGGTCAGCTCGTACTCGGTGACCTGGTCGAGCAGGACGGCCAGTCCCCCGGCCGCGACGAACCCCTCGGCCGGGAAGGTGGGCAGCGGCTCCTCCCCGCAGCCGCCCTCGCCGGCCGTGCCGCGCCGGACGACCGCGAGCTGCCCCTCGGAGAACGACTCCGCGGCGGGCCGGGGCAGCGGCGCGTGCCAGCGGACGCGGTGGTCGCGGGTGCGGTTGTCGAAGGAGACCTCCAGCCGCAGGTACGGCTCGCCGGCGCGCAGCTCGGCGCGGGTGGCCACGACGACGGTCTCGGTCTCGCCGGAGCGGGTTCCCGGAGCCTCGCACGCGGGCCAGCGGTAGGTGCGCAGGATCTCCAGCACCGACACCAGGGGACCGGAGTGGACGCTGTCGACCTCGACGGACACGGGCGTGTCGACCAGCAGGTCGTGGCCGGGAGGCGCGTAGTTGTAGGTGTCCCCGACGTCGCCGCCGTCGACGATCCGGCCGGCGCCGCGGACCCGGGCCCCGGTGGCGGAGACGAGCGAGAGGGTGCCGTCGGCCTCGACGGTGACGCGGAGCAGGCCGTTGTCGAGCACGGGCCCGCCGGCCGCGGCCGCGGCGGGGACGTGCTCCGCGGGACGCACGGCGGACAGGTCCGCGGGCGCGGCCTCCCGGGGCTCCGCGCTCTCGCGGAACTCCCCGGCGGCCGGGGACGCGGAGGTGAGCACGGTACGGCCCAGCGGGGGGACGGTGACCAGGGCGGCGACGGTCACGACGCTCTCGGCCCGGGTCCGGACGGTCCAGGGGCCGGGGCGCGCGGCGGCGGCCACGACGGCGCGGCGCAGGTCGGCGTAGTCGTACCCGGTGGTGGCGTGGCGGCCGACCACGACGGTGAAGACGTTGCCGGGGCCCTCCTCGGAGACCTCCCAGGAGACGATCTCCTGGCCGAACAGCTCGCGCTCGTGGATGCGGCCCAGGAGCCGGGTGAGGTCGTCCATGACGGTCTCGTCGAGCAGGGTCGGGGCGAGTTCGAGCCGCTGCAGCGGCGCCGGCCCGCCCCCGGCGTCCAGCAGGCGGGCGCGGCTCTCGGGAAGGTCGGCCAGGACCAGGGACGTCCGGGTGAAGGGGGAGGGGTTGACCACGACGAGGTCGCCGCGGCCGGCGCCGTCGGCCAGGGACGCGCTGACCATGTCCACGACGGCCTGGCCGATCTGCTCGGCCTCGGCGATGCGGGCGGCCACCTGCTGGGCGGTCTCGTCGGCGCCGCAGCCGGTGATGGAGTCGTGGCCGCTGCAGGCGATCAGGCGGCGCCAGGCCATGTCGAGGAGCTTGGCGGCGGCGGTGTCGCCGGGCAGCCAGCGGGCGGTGAGCGGCTCGGCGTAGCGGGTCACCACGCGTTCGGCGCGGGCCATGGCCCGCTTGGCGGGGATGCGGGCGGAGATGACGCCGGGCAGGATGTTGGCGCGGGCGTGGGAGCGCAGCTCGCCCTCCACGACGGGCAGACCGGCCACGGAGGGGTCCTGCGCCGTGACGTACTCGCCCAGGGTGGCCAGGCGCAGCCCGGCGGCGGTGATGTCGGCGGCCGGGGCGCTGTGGTCGGCGCCGTACATCGCCAGCAGGGGGCCGTCGGGCCGCCACGGGCGCATGGTCTCCTCGAAGGCCGCCAGCCGGTCGCCCAGCGCCTCGGCGGGACCGCTGAACAGGGCGACGGCGTTGCCGTATCCGCCGGGCAGATACTGGGTGCGGATGACGGTGCCGTCGGCGCCTGCCCAGGCGAAGGCGTCGCGGTCGACGCGGGCGGGCACGCCGCGCCACAGGCAGGCGTGCTCCAGCCCGGCCAGGCGCAGGATCTGCGGCATCTGGGCGCAGTGGCCGAACTGGTCGGGCAGATAGCCGACGCGCATCGCCCCGCCCAGGGACTGCGCGCCGCGCACGCCGTACTCCAGGTTGCGGATGAGGGTCTCCCCGGCGCACAGGAACTCGTCGGCGAGGATGAGCCACGGCCCGGCGGCCAGGCGGCCCTCGGCGACCAGCGCCCTCACCCGGGGCAGTCGTTCGGGCCGGATCTCCAGATAGTCCTCCAGGGCGGCGAGCTGGCCGTCCATGGTGAAGCGGTAGCCGGGATCGGCGGCCATGGTGTCGAGGACCTCGTCGAGCATGCGCACCAGGCCCAGGCGGAAGCGCTGGAAGGGCAGGTACCACTCGCGGTCCCAGTGGGTGTGCGGGACGACGACGATCTCGCGGGGGACGCGGGGGATGTCGCGGGGCCCGGCGGCCTCATGCGTCATGGGCTTCGCCTCCGATGGCGTTTCCGGCTGCCGCTCTGATGATTGCCTGCGCGGTCACGATATCGGCGAGGGCGCCGCCGAGCCCGGTGAGCGGGGGCGTGCCCTCGGTCACCAGGGCGTGGAAGGCCTCCAGCTGGAGCTCGAAGGCCTCCGACACGTCGCGGAAGGCCGCCCTGGTCTCGGTCGTGCCGGACAGGGAGGTGGCGGTCAGGAGGGTGGGGGCGTTCATCAGGTAGGGGGAGGGGAATACGAGCTCCAGTGAGCCGTCCTCGTGATGGACCGCGACGGTCTCGCGGTAGGCGGGATGGCCGGGCAGATAGTGCCAGCGCAGGCCGTAGCGGCCGTGCTCCAGCGCTCCGGCGGCCTCGACGGAGGGGCCCTCCCAGACGGCGGCGTGCTCGACGGTGGCGGGCGGGCCGGCGAAGGTCCGCATGAGCGCCAGGTCGTGGCAGAGGCTGCCGAGCACGACGTCGGCGTACAGCGACCGCCAGGGCGCGGGCGCGGCGGGGCCGAGGGCGGCGTCGAGCGCCTCCTCGTCGGCCCGCAGCCACGGCTCCAGCGCCTCTGCGGAGGGCCGGGAGGGCCGCACGCGGGCGAAGGCGAGCTGGGACTCGCCGGTGGGATGCAGGACGGTGACGTCGAAGTGGCGGACCGCCCGCCCGTCCAGGAGGGCGACGGCCCGCCGGACGGCCGGGTCGTACTGCTTCATGTAGCCGACCATCAGCCGGTCCGCGTGGTCCAGCCCGGCGACCTCGGCGCGGCTGTAGGCCAGCGGCTTCTCGCACAGGACGGCGTGCCCGGCGGAGAGCGCGGCGGCGACGAGCGCGCCGTGGGATCCGGCGGTGAGCACGATGAGCGCGTCGAACCCGCCCTGGCCGAGCATCGCCCACGGGTCGGTGAAGGCGCGCGCCCCGGCCTGGCGCGCGGCAGGCTCGGCCCGGGCGGGGTCGAGGTCGCACACGGCGGTGATCTCGAACAGCTCCGGCCGCCTGGCCAGCAGCGGCAGGTACATGATCTGGGCGGCCACGCCCAGCCCGGCCACCGCCACTTTCACGCGCACAGCGCCACCACCTCGTTGCGGAAGGTCTCCAGCCGGTGCGGTCCGGGCCGGGCGGGCAGGACGAGCCGGTCGCCGACGATCACCCGGCGGGTCTCCGGGCCCCACAGGATCAGGCCGTCGGCGTCCAGCACGAGGAACTCGTCGCCGTGGCGCAGCAGGAGCGGTCCGCCGGGGGAGGCCGAGACGGCGGCGGTGCCGGCGCGCAGCCCTTCCAGGGGGTCGGCGCCGCCGAGGATCCAGGTGGTCGGCTCGCCCGGCGGGTGGCCCTCCTCGGGCCGGTGGTAGTCGCTGCCGCCGACCATCACGGGCTCGGGCGTCCAGGCGCCGGTCCAGGCCAGGGGCGCGCCCCAGGTGCGGTCGAGCCAGCTCCAGTGCCACGTCTCGACGACGGCGGGCCGCTCGATCATGGGATGGCGCCAGGCACAGTCGGCGGCGACGGGATGGTTGACCGACATCACTCCGTCTCCTTCCCGTACGGCCGCCGCCCACGCGCCGGGCGGCTGACGGAAGTCGATCCAGCCCAGGTCGCCGAAGGCGTTGGCGTGGCCGAGATCGGTGGTGATCTCCTGGCCGGGGATGAGGGTGATGGCGGCGTAGGCGGCCGCGGCGGGCAGCTCCGCGTGGTGGCTGACGGTGTTGTGGTCGGTGACCGCCAGGAAGTCCAGCCCGCGGTCGGCGGCCAGGCACGCCAGCTCGGCCACGGTGAGGGAGCCGTCGGAGTGCACGGTGTGGGTGTGCAGGTCCCCGGCCAGCCAGCGCAGCCCGCCGAGGGCGGGCAGGGCGCGCCTGACCGCGGCGGGCGCGCGGGGCGGCGGGGGAGGGGGCCGCAGGCCGCGCCGGCCGTGCCGGGGCAGGGCGGGCGGCGAGGGGTGCGGGATGATCCGCAGCCGGTACGGCAGGCCGCCGGGCGGGATGCGGTACAGGCCCAGCATGACGTGCCAGAGGCCGGCCTCGGGCTCGCCGGGCAGATAGCCGGGGGTGGCCCAGGTGGGGGTGATCGTGTACTCGGACCGGGCGCCGCCGGACCAGCCGCGGAAGCCCGAAGGTCCCATGCAGCCCAGGTCCAGCACACCGGCCGAGCGGTCGTAGGCCAGCCGGACGGTGAAGGCGCTCGTCCCGGCGGGCAGCTCGAAGGGGACCTGGCGGACCGGGTCGGACAGCCGGTCCCGCAGGGTCCAGGTTCCGGTGCGGCGCGTCACCTTCATACGGGAGTCCTCCAGGGTCCGGGGTCCGGCGCGGGGCGCCGCCTTCATGCGGGGTGGTCCTCCAGGGTCCGGGGTTCGCCGCGGGGCGCCGCCTTCACACGGGTCCGGCCAGCCGGTCGCCGTGGTAGACCAGCGCGCGGCCGGTGTGCGGGACGGCCCAGGCGGAGGTGCCCACCGGGGGTTCCTCCCCCTCGGGGACGACGACCTGCACGAGCAGGTCCCCGTCCTGCCCGCCGCCCTCCAGGGTGACGAGGGTGGAGGTGCCGAGGTTCTCCAGGACGGTGACGGCGCCGGCGAAGGCGTCGTCGCGGGGGACGGGCGACAGGTCGGCGTACTCCGGGCGGACGCCGTAGACGATCTCCTCTCCGTCGGGCAGGCCGGCCGGGGCGGGCAGGACGGCCCCGGCGACGCGCAGGGTCCCGCCGGCGACCGTGCCGGGCAGGAGGTTCATCGGGGTGGAGCCGATGAAGGAGGCGACGAAGGTGGTGGCGGGCCGGCGGAAGATCTCGGCGGGGGTGCCGACCTGGGCGATCCGCCCGGCGTCCATGACGGCGATCCGGTGGGCCAGGGCCAGCGCCTCGCTCTGGTCGTGGGTGACGAAGACGGTGGTGACGCCGAGGTCGTCCTGCAGGCGCTTGAGGAAGGTGCGGGCCTCCAGGCGCAGCCGGGCGTCGAGGTTGGACAGCGGCTCGTCGAACAGGAACACCTTGGGGCGGCAGGCGATGGCGCGGGCCAGCGCGACGCGCTGCTGCTGGCCGCCGGACAGCTGCGCGGGGCGGCGGCCGAGCAGCTCCGACAGGCTCAGCCGGCCGGCGACCTCCGCCGCCGCGGCATCGCGCCGGGCCCGCGGCACCTTCTTGATCCGCAGCGGGTAGGCGATGTTTGCGGTGACGTCCATGTGCGGGAACAGCGCGTAGTCCTGGAAGACCATGGCCACGTCGCGGCGGCCGGGCGGCAGCGCGGTGACGTCGGCGCCGCCGATGGCGATGGTGCCGGAGGTGGGCGTCTCCAGCCCGGCGATGGTGCGCAGCAGCGTGGTCTTGCCGCAGCCCGACGGCCCCAGCAGGGCGAAGAACTCGCCCTCGCCGATGTCCAGGTCCAGGGAGTCCAGCGCCCGGACCCCGCCGGGGAAGACCTTGGTCAGGCCGCGCAGGGAGATGGTCACTGCTTGATCCCTCCGTGGAAGCGGAAGCCGTACCGGCCGCTGACGAACAGGTACATCAGGACCACGGGAAGCGAGTAGAGCAACGAGAACGTGGAGATGAGGTCGAGGTTGGGCTGGCCGCCCTCGGTGTAGAGGGTGTAGAGGATCACCGCGCTGGGGGACTTGGCCGGGTCGCGCAGCAGGATGTACTGCATCAGGAAGCCGCCCCAGACGCTGGCCATGGCCCACACGGCGATCGTGGCCAGGCCGGGCCGGACCACCGGGACCACGATGTGCCGCAGGATCTGCAGCGGCGAGGCGCCGAACACCCGGGCGGACTCCTCGTAGGAGGTGGGCGTGGCGTCCATGAAGTCCTTCAGGATGAAGATCGCCGCCGGGAGCAGCCCGCCGGAGACGACGAGGATGACGCCGATGTGGGTGTCGACCAGGTTGAGACGGGTGGCCAGCTCGAAGATCGGCACCATCGCGGCGGTGCCGGTGACCACCGACGACAGCAGGAGCAGCACGTACAGCAGGGCGTCGCGGCCGGGCACCCGCACCCGCGACAGCGCGTAGGCGGCCAGCGCGGCCAGGACGACCACGATGAGCGCCGCGCCGCCGGCCTGGATGAGGGAGTTGCCGATGGAGCCCAGCGCGTAGGGGTTGTCGAGGATGGCGCGGAAGTTGGCGAGGGTGAACTCGGGGATCGAGACGGTGATGGAGGGGGTGGCGTCGAAGGGCGCCGAGGCCAGCCAGAGCATGGGCAGCGCGAAGAAGCCGACGACGAGGGCGAGGAAGACGGCCGAGGCGAGGCGGCCGAGGACGTGGCGGACGGTGTTCACGCGACGGCCTCCCGCAGGTCGCGGTCGCGGTTGCGCAGCAGGCGCAGGTAGGCCAGGGCGAAGACGAGGTTGATCAGGAGGATGAGGAAGGAGACGGCGGCGCCGAAGCCGAGCTGCCCGCCGCGCAGGGCCGTGGTGTAGACGTAGAACGGCAGGATCTCCGAACGCCCTTCGGGCCCGCCCGCGGTGATGAGGAACGGGGTGAAGTCGTTGAAGGTCCACAGGCTGATCAGCAGCATGTTGGTCAGGATGTGGCCCTTGATCCGGGGCAGGACGACGTCGCGCAGCTGCTGGAAGGTGGAGGCCCCGGCCAGGCGGGCGGTCTCCAGGTGCGAGGGGGGCACGTTCTCCAGCGCGGCGGCGTAGAGCATCATCGAGAACGCGGTGCCGCGCCAGGTGTTGAACACGATGATCGACAGCATCGGGTGGTCGAGCAGCCAGGCGGCGCCGGGGGTGTTCAGCAGGACGTTGAGGGTGCCGCCGTCACGGTCCAGCAGGGCGATCCACAGGAACGCCACCACCGAGCTCGGCAGGATCCACGACAGCAGCACGAGTCCCTCGACGACCCGCCGCACCGGCCCCCGCCGCCCGCGCATCACCCACGCGATCGCGAACCCCAGCCCCGCCTGCCCGATGATCGCCGAGCCCAGCACGTACTGCACGCTCAGCCACAGCGAGCTCTGGAACCGCTCGTCACCGAGCGCCGTGGTGTAGTTGTCGGCCCCCACCACCTGCGGGTCCGCGGCGGCCAGCCCGGTCAGGCGATAGTCGGTGAGCCCCAGATAGATCGTCCACAACGCGGGGAAGACCAGGAAAACCCCGATGAGCACGAGCGCCGGCAACACGAACCCGACCGCCCTGCTCCTCCCCAGCCCCGCCGCGTCCGTGTTCACGGCGACGCTGCGCGTCGCGGCTCGGGGGCTGCGTTTATGGCGACGCTGACGCGTCGCGGCTCGGGGGCTCCTCGATCCGGCTCCCGCCGTCGTCGCGTCCTCGCTTCGCTGTGGGCGCTCCTCCGTTGGTTCACCGGCGCCCCCTCGCAGGCTGTTCACACGCGCCCGCCGTACACGTCGCGCCCGGAAAGCGTCGTACGGCGGGGCGGGAGGTCAGTTGGAGACGTTGCCGGGGCCACCGACGATTCCCTCCACCTTGGTGCGGTAGGCGTCGGCGGCCTCCTCGGGCGGGGTGCCGGAGACCACGGCGGCGGTGGCCTCCTGCAGGGCGGTGGAGACCTGGGGGTAGACGGCCAGGCCGGGGCGGTAGGCGGTGATGGGCAGGATCTCCTCGGCGATGAACTTCAGCATCGGGTCGCCCGCCAGGACCTCCTCGTTGACGTCGGTGCGCGAGGTGACGCGGGCCGCTCCGGCGAGCTCGGCCTTGACCGCCTCGGCCGAGTGCATGAACGACAGCAGCTCCCAGGCCGGTCCGGGGTTCTTGGAGAAGGGGTTCAGCACGCGTACGGCCCCGCCGGACATGCTGACGAAGTCCTGCCCGCGCACCCCGGCGCCCGGTTCCATGGCCGGGATCTTGGCGTAGCCGACGACCTTGTCCCGCTCGGGCATCGGCGCCACGCCCGCCGTCGGCTCGACCACGGCCCGCCAGAAGTAGTCGCCCTCGGCCAGGATGCCGATCTTCCCCTCGGCGAACTCGGCGAAGGACTTGTCGCGGCCCTTGGCCTCCTGCTGGAGCTTGGGGTCGCCGAGGCCGCCGGGGTAGACCTTCCGGTAGAAGTCCAGCATGTCCTTGACGCCCTGGGAGGCGCCGGTCCACTTGCCGTTCGAGTAGATCTCGGTGCCGGTGCCCACCAGCAGCGGCAGCGCCCCCTGCATCGTGGTCGCCTCGCCCATCGCGGTGCCGGCGTTGATCTGGATCGGCGTCACGCCGGGCAGCTTCTTCAGCGCCTCGCCCGCGTCGATGATCTCCTGCCAGCTCTCGGGCTGCCACGTCGCGGGCAGCCCGGCCCTGGCGAACAGCGCCTTGTTGTAGAACAGGACCCGCCCGTCGGTGCCCTGCGGCAGGCCGTACTTCTTGCCCTCGAAGATGCCCAGGCCCTGGACGGCCTGCGGGATCTGGTTCCAGCCCTCCCAGGCGTCCACCGCGGACCCGCCCACCTCGCTGAGCGGCTTGATGTAGCCGGCCTGGGCGAACTCGCCAACCCAGATCCCGTCGAGGTCGATCACGTCGGCGCCGGTCTTGGACTTCAGGTCCAGAGCGATCTTCGTCTTGTACTGCTCGTCGTCGACGCCGTTGGGCTGGAACAGCACCCGCACGTCCCGCCCGGCGGCCTTCTGCGCGGCCTCGAACCGGGGGATCACCCACTGCTTGATCCAGTCGGCGCTCGCCGAGTTCTTCCCGCCCGAGATCGCGTTGGCGGTGATGGTCAGGGTGACGGAGCCGCCCTCGGCGGGGGTGTCGGATCCGCAGGAGGCCACGGCCAGGACGGCCCCCATCAGAGTCGCGGCCAGAGCGGGACGGGGGGAGAGTCTCACAGCGACCCCCTCAGAAGGGTGAGGCATGTCACGACAACTCGACAATTACACGGGCGTACCCGCGAGTAAAGATCCGAGGATCCGGCCCGGGGTGGTTCGCGGTGAGCTGAGTCGGGGAAGTGCATGCACCACGACAACGTGAGTAGGGTCGGACCTTAAAGGAAGGCACCTTTGGAGGGAGTCGCGTGGCATCGCACAGGGACCTGCCCGCCGGCATGGTGAGTCATATCTTCACGAACACCGGCAACTCCTCATTCACCGAGTTCGTCGGGTCCTACGCGCCGGAGTTGCTCCCCGGCCGGAACGACACGCTGGCGACCCCGGTCGGCGACATGATTCCGCACGCAACCACGATCGTCGCGGCCACCTGCGCGGGTGGCATGGTGATGGCCGGTGACCGCCGGGCGACCTCGGGCAACATCATCTCCCAGCGGGACATCGAGAAGGTCTTCCGCACCGACGACCACTCGTGCATGGGCATCGCCGGGGCGGCGAGCACCGGCATCGAGATGGCCCGCCTCTTCCGGGTGGAGCTGGAGCACTACGAGAAGATGGAGGGCCGCACGCTCTCGGTGGCGGGCAAGGCCAACCGGCTGGCCACCATGATCCGCGGAAACCTCGCGATGGCGATGCAGGGGCTGGTCGTGGTGCCGCTGTTCGCCGCCTACGACCCCGAGACCGACGGCGGCCGGATCTTCGGCTACGACGTCGGCGGCGGCCCCTACGAGCAGTTCAACCACCACGCGATCGGCTCCGGCTCGATCTTCGCGCGGGGCGCGCTGAAGAAGCTCTACCGCGAGGGGGCCTCGGCAGAGGACACCGCGCTGATGCTCATCCAGACCCTCTACGACGCGGCCGACGACGACTCGGCGACCGGCGGGCCCGACGTGACCCGCAGGATCTGGCCGGTGGTGGCCGTGATCGACGCCGACGGGTTCCGCCGCCTGTCCGACGAGGAGGTCGCCGAATACGTGCGGACGACGGTGGACGGCCGAATGACCAACCCCGACGGCCCCATCGCCCCGCTGCGCTAACACGAGAGGAAGACCACTCCGGTGTCCATGCCTTTTGGATACGCGTCCCCTGAGCAGATCATGCGGGACAAGGCCGACTACGCGCGTAAGGGCATCGCGCGCGGCCGCAGCGTGGTCGTGCTCCAGTACGAGCACGGCATCCTGTTCGTCGCCCCCAACCCCTCCCGGGCGCTGCACAAGATCAGCGAGATCTACGACCGGATCGGCTTCGCCGCGGTCGGCCGCTACAACGAGTTCGAGGCGCTGCGGCTGGGCGGCATCCGCTACGCCGACATCAACGGCTACACCTACGACCGCTCCGACGTCACCGCCCGCGGCCTGGCCAACCTCTACGCGCAGAACCTCGGGCAGATCTTCACCGAGTCGATCAAGTCGATGGAGGTGGAGGTGGTCGTCGCCGAGGTCGGCGAGACCCCCGAGACCGACGCGATCTACCGGCTGACCTTCGACGGCTCGGTCTTCGACGAGCACGGCACGGCCGCGATGGGCGGCCAGGCCGAGGCCGTCCTGACCCGGCTCAAGGAGCGCTACCGCGACGGCATGGGGCTGGCCGAGGCGCTGGAGACGGCGCTGACGGCGCTGACCGAGCCGGGCGGCGAGCGTCCTCCGGTGGGCCAGCTGGAGGTGGCGGTGCTCGACCGAAACCGCCCGCACCGCAAGTTCCAGCGGCTCAACGGCCCGAGGCTGGAGAGCCTGCTGGCCGAGGCCGCCGCCCAGGCCAAGGCCGCCCCCGCCGAGACGGCCCCCGAGACCGGCCCCGGCGCGTCCTCGGGTCCGGCCACCGCTCCCGAGGGGGACATCGACACCGGCTCCGGCGCCTGACGTGCCCGGCAGGGGGCAGGACGGAGACCCGTTCCGCCCCCTGCCGGGCCGGACGGCACGGGTGGCGCCCTTCCCGGTCGACCGGTTCTCGAACGCCACTCCGGCAGCGCGCCGGGATGAGGGAAATCTCCCTCGTGAACCCGCTTACGTCGCTGGTGGCAGGGGCATAAGGTCCACGACCGGAAACCCCACTGATCCCTACCCACTTGAAAAGTTCAGCGAATAGTGTGAGGCAGTTACTCCTCCGCTCCCCGAGCGGGAGCAGCTTCTCGCTTCCCTCAGCTGAGGTGGGCGACGGCCGAGCCCTGACCGTTTCGAGCGCAAGGATCACAACCGGGAAGCGATTCCTCTGCCGGGTGAACCCGGCAGTCCCCTCGCTAGGAGCATAATGGATCGTCGCATCTTCGGACTTGAGAACGAGTACGGCGTCACCTGC
>NZ_BOOJ01000064.1 GCF_016863175.1 Paraplanobispora siamensis | reverse complement strand
CCGAGAGCCCCGCATGACCGAGTCCGGATGCCGTCCCGCAGTCGCCGTAAAGCCCTGCCGCGCCGCGGGTGTCCATCGCTGCGGTGACGTCCGGTGCGCGTACGGTCTGCCCGCACGGCAGATGTCACGGGGAAGCGGCCGCCCGGGGCGTGGCCGGGGCGGGAGGTCAGGCCAGCAGGCCGGAGATCGCCTTGTCCAGGCGTGCCGCGCGTCCGGCCGGGGTCCTGGCCTTCAGCAGCGGCAGAATGATCCGGTAGCGGCCGGTCCTGCCCAGCGCCTCGAAGCGGGCGGCGGCCTGCGGGCAGTGCGCCAGCGCCCGGGCCAGGTCCGGCGGGACGGTGGCCTCGCGCTGGGCGCTGTAGGCCGCCGCCCAGCGGCCGTCCGCCCGGGCGGCGGCGATCTGCGCCAGGCCGGGCGGGCGCATGCGCCCGGCGGCGGTCAGTGCCTCGGCGCGCTCGACGTTCACCCGTGACCAGGCGCTGCCCCGGCGGCGGCGCGAGTAGCGCTGCAGGAAACGGTGCTCGTCCAGGGCACGGCGGTGGCTGTCGATCCAGCCGTAGCACAGCGCCACCTCCAGCGCCTGCTCGATCGTAATCGCCGCGACGGGCGAGTCCTTCTTCGCGATCACCAGCCAGGCGCCGCCCTCGTCCCGGTGGTGTGCGGCCAGCCACGACTCCCACTGGGCGGCGTCGGTGAAGTGCATCATCGGTCATGACCTTCCGGGTCTCGATCGGGAACCTGTGACCATCCTCGCCCTTTAAGTACTCATCAAATGAGCACTTTCAAGGACCGTTTCGGCCTCACGCGTGGCTCCGGCGTCGGTCAGGCGGTCAGGGTGGTCAAAGTGATCAGGGTGGTCACGTACAGCAGCGGCAGCTCCCAGGTCACGCGTCCAGTGCGCGGGACCGGTCGATCAGTTCCGTCATCGCCCGCTGGAAGCCGCGACGCCGTTGCTCGCTCCAGCCCTCCGTCAGCCGGTCGAAGACCTGCTCCTGCCAGGCCCTGGCTTGATCCAGCATGGTGTGGCCGGTTGGGGTGAGTGCCGCCCGGCGCTGACGGCCGTCGGCATCCGACGACCGCATGGTCAGGTACCCGGCCTCCGCCGCGCTCTTGACCAGTCGCGACGCACCGCTCTGGTCGATGCCGATTTCGCGCGCCACGGCATTGACCGTCGCCGCGGCTCCTCGCTCGGTCAGCGCATCGACGGCCTCGGTGACGAGCACGAGCCGGCCCCGTTCGGCCACCTTGTCGTCGCCGGCCGGAGGCCTGCGTGACCAGTACCGGACGAACGCGAACAAGGCCTGTCCAGGCCCCGGGGTGCTCACTCGGTGGCCGCCATCTCACGGCAGATGTAGGCCAGTTCCAGCGCCTGCTTCAGATCCGGCAGCCGGAGGGCTGCCGTCACCTTCCCATCGGCCACCCGGAACACCGTCGCCACCCGGGTCGGGGCCTCGCTCCCGGGCCAGGCGGCGTCCTCCTCCACGACCATGAGGCGCTCGCCGACCGGATGCCACGACCGCGGCTGCAACGTGATCCCGGAGCGCTCCACCCACTGCGCGAACTGCCCGGGCGTGATCGGTCCGACGCCCTTCGGGCCCAGGACGATGATCGAATCGCCGACCGCCCTCGCCGAACGCTCCAGGTCGCCGTCATTCACGCTCGCGTGCCACTCGTTGATGGCTGCTTCCAGTGCCGACTCCATATCGGAAATATATGCGAAACGCATACATGTCTGGAAGCCGGAAACTCCGGCGCCCTGTCGGCGGCGGATGCGGTACGTCAATATCGGTAGGTATGGTGCCGCGACTCTCTCCCTGGCAGCGCCCTGACGGGTGGACCTCCGACGCCTACTTCGGCGCCGTCGAAGAGGCCCTGAACGCCGTCGGCATCGGCGTGTGCCGGGCGGAACGCGATGAGGACTGGGACTACTCCGTCGTCGACCTCGCACCGGAGCAGGCACACCGGTCGGGCTGCCTCGAAGTGTGTGTCCTCTGGCGTACCAGGGCACCGGATCAGCTCACGAGCGCCGAGGAATCCGGCGACGGCTGGTACTGGATGCTCTTCAGGGCGCGAAACCCGCTCGATGACCGCGTCGAAGATCTTCCCCTGTCCCATCTGGCCGAGCCGGAACAGGTCGCACAGGCCGTCGCGGTGCTCCTGAGGCCGCGGGCAGCCGACGGGCAGGCGGAGCCGCACGCTTGACCTCACGTCGACTTCAAGTCCGATGCTGGGTGACATGTCCAACGCGAGAGAACTGATCCCCCTGCTCGACGCCGTCGACGCGCTCCCCGCCGCACAGGCGTTGCGCTCGCGCTCCTATGAGCTGCTGCGCCTTTCGCCCGGGGCGTCCGTGGTCGATGTGGGATGCGGGGCCGGCCTGGCCGTCCGCGAGCTGGCCGGACAGGGAGTGCGGGCCATCGGCGTGGACCTCGACGACGAGATGATCGCCGTGGCGAAGGAACGCTACCCCTCATCGGACTTCCGCCCCGGCACCGCCTACGAGCTGCCGCTGAACACCGGCGAGGTCACCGGTTACCGCGCCGACAAGGTGCTTCACGAACTGGCCGATGCCGGACAGGCCCTGCGCGAAGCGGCCCGGGTGCTCGCTCCGGGCGGGCGGATCGTCCTGATCGGCCAGGACTGGGACACGTTCGTCATCGACTCCGACCGGCCCGAGCTGACCCGGGCCATCGTCCACGCCCGCGCCGATCTGATCACCAGCCCGCGGGCCGCCCGCCGCTATCGCAATCTCCTGCTGGAGTGCGGGTTCGAGAGCGTCGAGGTCGAGGTCCGCACCGCGGTCTTCACCGACGGCATGATCCTCCCCCTGCTGACCGGCGCCGCTCACGCGGCACTCGACTGCGGCGCGATCACGCAGGAGCAGCACGACTCATGGACCGCCGAGCAGAAGGCCCGCGCCGGGCGCGACCGGCTCTTCCTCGCCCTGCCCATGTTCGTCGTCTCAGCCACCGGCGGCTGAAAGAGCCTGCGAAAGCAGAGGGCAAGGAGCTCGCACTCCTTGCCGCTTCTAACGTATAGCGCGCAGGGGGGCTTGCGGCAAGACCCGGGTCCTGCCGCAGAATCGGCGGCCGGACACCGCACCGGCGAGGAGACGGGGGTACGACGTGGGTGTGCTGGAGCTTCAAGAGGTTCTGGATCTTCGAGAGGTCGACGGGACGCAGGTCGCGGTCGTGGGGGGCAAGGGCGCGAATCTGGGCGGGCTGTCGCGGATCGAAGGCGTCCGCGTACCGGCCGGGTTCTGCGTGACGACGGACGCCTTCCGGCGCGTCGTGGCGGATGCGCCGGCGATGACCGACCTGCTCGATCGGCTGTCACGCCTGGAGGCGGAGGACCGGGAGGCGATCCGCACGCTCAGTGCGGAGATCCGCCGGACCGTCGAGGAGACCGCCGTCCCGGACGATCTGGCCGCGGCGATCACCCGCGCGCTCGCCCGGCTCGGCGAGCACGCCGCCTGCGCCGTACGATCCAGCGCGACGGCGGAGGACATGCCGACGGCCTCCTTCGCCGGCCAGCAGGACACCTACCTGAACGTCGTGGGCCCGGCGGCGATCCTGCGGCACGTCAGCCGGTGCTGGGCCTCGCTGTTCACCGAGCGGGCCGTGACCTACCGCCGGCGCAACGGCTTCGACCACCGCAAGGTCCACATGGCCGTGGTCGTGCAGCAGATGGTCCTCCCGGACGCGGCCGGCATCCTGTTCACGGCCGACCCCGTCACGGGCAACCGGAAGGTCGCCACCGTGGACGCCGGCTTCGGCCTCGGTGAAGCCCTGGTCTCCGGCCTGGTCAACCCGGATGTGTTCAAGGTGCGCGACGGCGAGATCATCGCCAAGGCGGTCGCCGACAAACAGCGCGCCATCCGCCCGTTGCCGGCCGGCGGGACGCAGGAAGTGGCGATCGACCCGCGGCGACAGCGGCAGCCGGCGCTGACGGACGCCCAGGTCGTACGGCTCGTGCAGCTCGGGCGGCGGATCGAAGCGCACTTCGGCCACCCGCAGGACATCGAATGGTGCCTGGTCGGCGACGACTTCCAAATCGTGCAGAGCCGGCCGATCACCACGCTGTTCCCCGTCCCCGCGGCCGCCGACCGGGACAACCACGTCTACCTGTCCGTCGGCCATCAGCAGATGATGACCGACCCGATGAAGCCGCTGGGGCTGTCCATGTGGCAGCTGACGGCCATGGCGCCGATGCACGAGGCCGGCGGGCGGCTGTTCGTCGACGCCACCCGGCACCTGGCCTCGCCCGCGAGCCGCTCCGGGTTCCTGGAGATGACGGGCAGGTCCGATCCGCTGATCAGGGACGCGCTGCAGACCGTCCTCGACCGCGGCGACTTCGTCCCCACGCTGCCGGACAGCGGTCCCGGCGGGCCGCCGATCGGCAGCCCGCCCGCGCCGATCGAGACCGATCCGGCCGTCGTCACCGAGCTGATCGAGCGCAGCCGGGCCTCCATCGCCGCTCTGCGGCGCGACATCCGGGCGAAGAGCGGACCGGCGCTGTTCGACTTCCTGCTGGAGGCCTTCCAGGAGCACAAGCGGGTCCTCGGCGATCCGCTGAGCATGCAGGCGATCATGGCGGGGATGGAGGCCACCTGGTGGCTCAACGACCGGCTGCAGGAATGGCTGGGCGAGAAGAACGCGGCCGACACCCTCACGCTGTCGGCCCCCGGCAACATCACCTCGGAGATGGGCCTGGCGCTGCTCGACGTCGCCGACGTGATCCGCCCCCATCCGCAGGTGGTGGCATTCCTGCAGGGCGTCCAGGATGACGGCTTCCTGGAGGAGCTGCCGAAGTTCGAGGGCGGGAGCCAGGCGCGCCACGCCATCGAGGCCTACCTCGAGCGGTACGGCATGCGCTGCGTCGGCGAGATCGACATCACCAGGCCGCGCTGGCGCGAGCGCCCCGCCACGCTCGTGCCCGTGATCCTCGACAACGTCAGGAACTTCGAGCCGGGCGCCGCCAAGCGGCGCTTCGAGCAGGGACGGCAGCAGGCGCGCGAGAAGGCGCAGGAGGTGCTCGAACGCCTGCGGGCCCTGCCGGACGGGGAGCGCAAGGCCGGCGAAACCGAGCGGATGATCGAGCGGGTCCGGACCTTCATCGGCTACCGGGAGTACCCGAAGTACGGCATCGTCAGCCGCTACTTCGTCTACAAGCAGGCCCTGCTGGAGGAGGCCGGGCGGCTGGTGCGGGCCGGCGTGCTCGCCCGGGAGGAGGACGCCTTCTATCTCACATTCCACGAGCTCCACGAGGTCGTGCGCACCCACCGGGTGGACGGGCGGCTCATCCGGCGGCGCAAGGAGGAGCACCGGTACCACCAGGCGCTCACGCCGCCCCGGGTGCTCACCTCGGACGGCGAGGCCGTCACCGGGGCGTACCGGCGCGACGACGTGCCGGCCGGCGCGCTGGCCGGCCTACCGGTCTCCGCCGGGACCGTCGAAGGGCGCGCCCGCGTCATCGTGGACATGGCCCGGGCCGATCTCGAACCGGGTGACATCCTCGTCACGACCCACACCGACCCGAGCTGGACGCCCCTTTTCGTCGCCGTCGCGGGCCTGGTGACGGAGGTCGGAGGGCTGATGACGCACGGCGCGGTGATCGCACGGGAGTACGGCCTGCCGGCTGTCGTCAGCGTGGTGGACGCCACCCGGCTGATCGCCGACGGGCAGCGGATCCGCGTGCACGGAAGCGACGGGTACGTCGAGATCCTGTCCTGACCGGCCGCTCACCGGCAAGGCCCGGGGGTCTGCGCCGAGATGGTCCGCGCCGGGGTGGGGCCGTCGTCGTGGCGGCCTGCCGCCGCTGCCCGGGCGGTGCTCGAAGTGCCACCACTCGTTGTCGTAGATGCGGTAGAGGTCGTAGCGGGCGCCGTGCTCCTCCAGCCAGCGCGCGCCCTCGTGGGGGCGCACGTCCAGCGCGATGCCCCTGACGTGGCCGGATTCGGCCGGTGGCAGCACGAGCATGCGCGCCGAGGCCGGGGAGCCGGAGCGGCGCACCTCCTCGTCGAACATCCGCTGCTGGACGGCGGGATCGCGATATCCGGAGGTGAGGCCGATGAGCTGGCCGTACCGCCACAGCGCCTCGGTGCGCGCCGCGGTGAACGCCGCCATGGCGCCGTCGGTGAGCCCGGTGAGGTCCTCGGCGGGAAATCGCATCCCCAGAGCCCAGCGGCAGGCCAGTTCGCGGGCGCGGCCGGGATGGCGGGCGAACGCCGCGGGCAACAGCAGTACGGCGAGCACCAGCGTGAGCGCGGCGTACAGCCGGTCCCGGGGCCGGGGTGGAAGAGTGCGTGGTTCGCTCATGCCGAACTACGATTGGCGCCGAATATGCGTGCGTCGTCCGCCGCATGTCACCGTTTGTCGACGGCGCCCGGCGCCCGTGCGACCGTGACACAACCATGACATGGCGCGGACGGGGCGGGGACACGGCCGGCCGACAGTGGACGGGATGGTCCGGCGGGCGAGTTACGGGGGCGTGCTGTGATACTCGGCGGCGTGTCGCGAGTGTTGTTGATCGAGGACGACCCGGCGGTGCGGGAGGGCCTGGAGCTGGCCCTGAGCCGGCACGGGCACGGGGTGCGCGCGGTGGAGTCCGGCGAGCAGGGGCTGGAACGGCTGCGTACCGACCTCCCCGACGTCGTCGTGCTCGATCTGATGCTGCCCGGCATGGACGGCTTCGAGGTCTGCCGCCGCATCCGCGCCGCCGGACAGGTGCCGATCATCATGCTGACCGCGCGCGGCGACGACATCGACGTGGTCGCCGGGCTGGAGGCGGGCGCCGACGACTACGTGGTCAAGCCGGTGCAGCCCAGGGTGCTGGAGGCGCGCATCCGCGCGGTGCTGCGGCGGATCGGCCGGGACCAGGCGGAGCTGGAGCGGCACGGGGACCTGACCGTCGACCGGGCCGGGCTGGTGGTCGCCAAACGCGGCGTACCGGTGGGCCTGGCCCCGACCGAGCTGCGCCTGCTGCTGGAGCTGTCCGGCACGCCGGGCCGGGTGCACAGCCGCCAGCAGCTGCTGGAGTCGGTGTGGGAGCACGACTACTTCGGCGACTCGCGTCTGGTGGACGCGTGCGTGCAGCGGTTGCGCGCGAAGATCGAGGACGACTCGGCGGCGCCCGTCTACGTGCAGACGGTGCGTGGGTTCGGGTACCGGTTCGGGCCGGTGTGAGCCGCCGATGGCATCTTGGCCGAGCCTGGGGCTGCGTGCCCGGCTGTTGTCCGCCTTCGCCCTGCTGTGCGTGGTCACCGCGGCGGCGGTGGCCGGCGGGCTGTACGTCCAGGCTCGCAACGAGATCCTGCAGCGGGCCCAGGACGCCGCGGTGCGGACGATGACCGGCCGCCTGCAGGCGCTCTACCCGTTGCGGAGCGCGGCGCCGGGCCCGCAGGAGCTCGACCTGATCGCCGGCGCGGTGAGCGACCAGCACGGCTCCGCGATCGCCGTCTACCGGGGGGCGCACTCGCAGGTCCAGTCGCCGCCGGGGCATCGGCCCGGCCCGCCGCCGCTGCCGGGGAGCGGGGAGCCTGAGCAGGACGGGACGGTCCTGGAACCCGGCATGATCCCGGAGGGGCTGCGGGAGGCGGTGGCCGGCGGCGACGTGGCGTGGCAGCGCGTGGTGCGGGACGGCACGCCGTTGCTGATCATCGGTACGCCGTTGCTGATCGTCGAGCAGGACCGCACCGCGCGGCTCTCCGGCATCGAGGTCTACCTCGCGCGCGACCTGAGTCCCGAACAGCGCAGCATCGACGGGCTCGCCGCACGCGCCTGGTTCACCGGCGGGGCGGCCCTGGCGTTCGCGGTCGTCCTGGCGTCGCTGGCCACCCGTGGCGTGCTGCGCCCGGTGCGTGAGCTCGGCCGGGCGGCCCGGCTGCTGGGCGAGGGCGAACTGCAGACCAGGATCGCGGTCCGCGGCTCCGACGAGCTGGCCGAGGTGGCGCGCACGTTCAACGACACCGCCGCGGAGCTGGAACGGCACGTCGAGCAGCTGCGCGGGATGGAGGCCGACGCCCGCCGGTTCGTGGCCGATGTCTCCCACGAGCTGCGCACCCCGCTGGCCGCGCTCGCCGCGGTCGCCGACGTCCTGGACGAGGAGGCGGCCCGGCTGCCCGAGCCCGCCGGCCGGGCCGCCCGGCTGGTCAGCCAGGAGACGCTCAGCCTCACCGCTCTGGTGAACGACCTCATCGAGATCAGCAGGTTCGACTCCGGCGTCGCGGCCCTGGCGCTGAACGAGGTCGACGTGGCCGAGCTGGTGCGCGCGAGCCTGCGGACCCGGGGCTGGTCGGAGCAGGTGACCACCGAGCTTCCGGACGGGGTGACGGCACGGCTGGACCCGCGCCGGGTGGACGTCGTCCTCGCCAACCTGGTCGGCAACGCCCTGCGGCACGGCGAGCCGCCGGTGTCGGTACGGCTTGGCGCCGACCCGCACCGGATCGCCGTGGAGGTCCGCGACCACGGGCCGGGGCTGGACGAAGCGGTGCTGCCGCACGTGTTCGACCGCTTCTACAAGGCCAGCGCGGCCAGGGCCAGGTCCGAGGGCAGCGGCCTGGGCCTGGCCATCGCGCGGGAGAACGCGCGCCTGCACCGGGGCGACCTCACCGTCGCCAACGCCCCGGACGGCGGCGCCGTGTTCACCCTGCGCCTGCCGCGCCGGGCACACGACCTGGACGGAGGCCCCGAGTGAGGACCGGACCGGCCCGCCGCGCGCTCGCCGCGGGCCTCGTGTCGCTCATCGCCATGACCGGCTGCGGCGTGCAGCCCAGCGACGTCATCCTCGCCGGGGAGCCGCCGAGCGGAGCGGCCGCACCGGCCACGGCGATCACCGTCTATCTGGTGAAGAACGGCCGGCTCCACCCGGTGACGCGGCCCGGCGGCCGGCTGCTGTTCCCGGCCCACTCCCTCGCGCTGCTGGCGGCCGGGCCCACCGCGAGGGAACAGTCGCACGGATTCACCAGCGACGTCCCGCCCGAAGCCGGCCCGTTCTCGGTGACGATCGAGCCGGCCGGCCGCCTGGTGGTGACCCCCTCCGCCGCGGCCGGTGAGCTGTCCGCCCTGGCCGTCGGGCAGATCGTGTGCACGGCCGTCGCCACGGTGCCGCGAAGCCCCGCCCGGGTCACCGTCGCCGGCGCCGGGCAGGAGGTCGACCCCCGCGACTGCCCGGGGTGACGGTCGGCAAGGCGTGTCACCCGCCTGCGCGGTGGCGGCTCGGGGACACTCCGCGGACCCGTTTGAAGGCCACGCTCAGCGCGAACGCGTTGGCGTAGCCGACGTGCCGGGCGACCGAGTCGATCGTGGTCTCGGAGGAGCGCAGGAGATCGGCGGCCAGCGTCATCCGCCAGCCGGTGAGGTAGGCCATGGGCGGCTCCCCCACGAGGGTGGCGAACCTGCGGGCGAACGCCGCACGTGAGGCGCCCACCTTCTCGGCCAGTGAGGCCACCGTCCACTGACGGGCCGGGTTCTCGTGGATCAGCCGCAGCGCCGGGCCGATCAGCGGATCGCTCTGCGCCCGGTACCAGCCGGGCGCCCGGGCCTCGGGGCGGGCGAACCAGGCGCGCAGGGTCGCGATCAGTGCCAGGTCCAGGAGCCGGTCGAGGACGACCTGCTGGCCGGGTCCGTCGCCGTTGACCTCCTGGGCCAGCAGTTCCATGATCGGGGCCTGGGCGCCCGGCCGCGGCACGAGCACGATCTCCGGCAGGGCGTTCAGGAGCCGCTCGCTCACATCCCCGCTGACCTGGTAGGTCCCGCTGGCCACGATCGCCGCCCCCTCGGGGGCGTCTCCGGTCGTGCGCGGCCTGAGCCGCAGGTCCTCGGTGATGTCGGCGCCGTCCACGGTGGTCAGGCGGTTGCCCGGATGAACGATGATCTTCGGCGTGGTAGCCGGGTCGTCGCTGATGGTGTACGGGTTCGGCCCTTTGATGACGGCCACGTCCCCGGTGCGCATCAGCACCGGCTCACCCTCGTCGGGCACGATCCAGGCGGCGCCGTGCAGCGTGGTGGCCAGGGCGAGCGCGGCCCTGTCGGCGATCCGCAGCGACCAGGGCGGTTCGAGGATCACCCGGCAGAACGCCGCGCTGCGGGCACGGACGCCATCGAGGAGGGCAGCGAGCGGGTCCATCGGCTCAGTGTAGACGGGCAGAAATGGAACCAAGCGTTCGGAATATGGATCGTCTCTGCGCGGGTGGGTTCACTGGATCGTGACGCACAACGACGATCTACCGGAGGTACCCGATGTACGCGATCACCGGAGTGACGGGCCACGTCGGCGGCGCGGCCGCCAGGCGGCTGCTGGACAGGGGGGCGCCGGTGCGGGCCGTGGTCCGCGACGCGGCCAGGGGCGGAGCCTGGGCCGGGGCCGGCGCGCAGGCCGTCGTCGCCGACTTCGGCGACAGGGCGGCCCTGGCTGAGGCGTTCCGCGGCTGCCGTGCGGCGTTCGTCCTGCTGCCGACCGATCCGGCGGCGGCCGAGGCCGACGCCTACCATCGCCGGCTGGCCGACTCCATCGCCGGGGCGGTCCTGGACAGCGGTGTCCCGCACGTGGTGATGCTGTCCTCGATCGGGGCCGAGCTGGCCGAGGGCACCGGGCCCATCCGCTGGCTCCATCATCTGGAGGGCCGGCTGCGCCGCACGGGTGTGCTGTTGACCGCGATCCGCTCCTGCCACTTCCAGGAGAAGGTGGAAACGGTGCTCGGCGCCGCCGCCGGAGCCGGTCTCTACCACGTCTTCGGCGACTCGCCCGACGTGCCGATTCCGATGGTCGCCACGCGCGACGTCGGCGGAGTGGTCGCCGAAGCCCTGCTGGCCACTCCCCCGGCCGGCGAGGTCATCGATCTGGACGGCCCTCGATACACCGAGCGGCAGGTGGCCGAGGAACTGGCCGCCGTCCTCGGCAGGCCGCTTCGGGTGGTCACCATCGCACAGCCGCAGTGGGTCGCCGCCATGGTGGAGGCCGGCCTTCCGCCCCAGCTCGCCGAGGAGCTCGCCGGCCTGTACGACGCCGAGCAGCGCGATCTCCTGCATCCCGTGGGCGACAGGCTCCTGACCTGCACGACCGGGCTGGGCGAGACACTGCGGCATCTGGCGAAGACCGCCCTGTGACACCCGGCGTCCGACGCTTGAGAAGGCACCCGTTGGAGGAGGCAGCGTGTCGACGATGGTGATGACCGGCGGCACTTCCGGGTTCGGCGCGGTCGCCGCCGAACGGCTGACACTGCCGCCGGGCGCCCGGCTGATCCTGGGCGGGCGCCGGCCGGCGTCCGTCGGCGAGTCGGTCCCGCTCGACCTGACGGAGCTGGACTCGGTGCGCGCCTTCGCGGCGTCGGTCCGCCAGCGACTGGACGGCACTCTCCTCGACGCACTGGTGCTCAACGCCGGGGTGATCCTCGCCGATGCCACCGGCCGGACCGCCGACGGTTTCGAGACGACGTTCGCCGTCAACCATCTGGCGCACTACCTGCTGCTGCGCCTGATGTTGCCGGTCCTGGCAGAGGGAGCGATCGTCGTACTGACCACGAGCGGCGCGCACGACCCCGCCACCCGCGCCGGGCTGGCGCCGCCGCGCCACGCCGACGCGGAACTGCTGGCGCACCCCGACCTCGATCCCGGCCGGGACCGGCGGCCGCGCAAGGCGGGCGAGCACGCCTACACCGCGTCCAAACTGTGCACCGTACTGACCGCACGATCGTTGTCCGGGCACCGCGACGGCCGGGCCCGGCCGCTCACCGTGATCGCCTACGATCCGGGGCAGGTGTTCGGGACAGGATTGGCCAAGCATCTGCCGCTCCCCATGCGGACGGGCTGGTCGTTGCTGGGCGCACCGGTGCTGGGACGGCCGCTGGGCAGGTTCAACCCCCATCTCAACGGCCGCGCCGCCGCGGGGAACGCGCTGGCCGACCTGGCTCTCGGTCTCGCCGCGCCCCCGGACCTGCGCACCTACGCCGCCCTGCGCCGGGCACGGCTCACCTGGCCGGACCCGTCGCGATCGGCACGCAGCGACGAACTGGCGAAGGCGCTGTGGAACGACAGCGCCAGGCTCGTGGGCCTGCCGGAGTGAGCGGCCCGGGCCGCGCGAGGTGAGTGCGGATCCGCCGGGGTAAGGGTGCCTGCGGCTCGTATGGATCACCGATGCCCGAGGAAGGTTGCGAGGTGCGGACATGACGGAGGACACCACACTGCGGCCCTTTCGCATCGCGGTACCGCAGGCGGATCTGGACGACCTGCGTACGCGGCTGGCCCGTACCCGCTGGCCCGAGGACGGGCCGGTCGGCGACTGGTCGCACGGCGTCCCGGTCGGTTATCTGCGGCGACTGGCCGAATACTGGCGGACCGGCTACGACTGGCGTGTCCATGAGGCGGCGTTGAACCGGTTCCCGCAGGTGACGACCGTGATCGACGGGGAGCGCCTGCACGCCGTGCATGCGCGCTCCCCCGAACCCGAGGCGTTGCCGCTCATCATGAGCCACGGCTGGCCGGGTTCGATCGTGGAGTTCATGAAGGTCATCGGGCCGCTCACCGATCCGCGTTCGCACGGGGGTGACCCGGCCGACGCCTTCCACGTGGTGGCGCCCTCCCTGCCGGGGTTCGCGTTCTCGGGCCCGACCCGCAGCACCGGCTGGAGCCTGCGCAGGATCGCGCGCGCCTGGCAGGAGTGGATGCGCCGGCTGGGCTATGGGCGCTACGGCGCCCAGGGCGGCGACACCGGTTCGCTGATCTCCCCCGTGCTCGGCCGCGTCGCGCCCGGTGAGGTCGTCGGGGTGCACGTCAACGGCGCGCTGGGCTACCCCCGGGGCGGCCCGGACGCCTACCCCGGTCTGAACGAGGCCGAACAGGCGCGGATGCGGCTCTACACCGACACCGGTGACCGTTCCGGCTACGCGGCGATCCAGTCCACCCGGCCGCAGACCCTGGCCTACGGGTTGCACGACTCCCCGGCCGGCCAGCTCGCGTGGATCGTGGAGAAGTTCAAGGAGTGGACCGACCCGGCCAGGGAGCTGCCGCACGATGCCGTCGACCGCGACCAGCTGCTCACCAATGTGAGCCTCTACTGGCTGACCGGCACGGCGGGATCTTCGGCGCGCCTGTACAAGGACGGCGCCATGGACTGGTCGCAGCCGCTGGGCCGTTCGCAGGTCCCGACCGGTGTGGCGGTCTTCCCCGGGGACGCGGGGATCCGCCGGGTCGCCGAGCAGGACGACAACGTCGTGCACTGGTCGGAGTTCGACCGCGGCGGGCACTTCGCCGCCATGGAGGCGCCGGATCTCCTGGTCGCCGACATCCGGACGTTCTTCCGGCCGCTGCGCTGACGTCCCGGCCCGGGCGGGGTGGCGCGCCCGGGCTGCCCATGCCACACTCCGTGTTATAGAACTCTTTCAAGAGTTATAGAACGATTGGAGTGTGACATGCGAGACGTGCCGGCATGGCGCGAGCCGGCCCCGCCGGACGCGACGATGGGCGATCCCGGGGCGAGAGGCCGGTTCGGCGAGTACGGCGGGCAGTACGCGCCCGAGTCCCTGGTGCAGGCCTGCCGCGAGGTGGCGGAGGCCTTCCGGCGGGCCTGGGCGGATCCGGGGTTCCGCGGCGAGCTGGCGCGGCTGCTCGCCCTGCACGCCGGGCGGCCGACCCCGCTCACCCCGGCCCGCCGGCTGTCGCAGGCGCTGGGCGTGCGGCTGTACCTCAAGCGCGAGGATCTCACCCACACCGGATCCCACAAGATCAACAACGTGCTGGGCCAGGCTCTGCTGGCCACCCGGATGGGACGGCGCAGGCTGATCGCCGAGACGGGAGCGGGCCAGCACGGGGTGGCCACCGCGACCGCCGCCGCGCTGCTCGGCCTGGAGGCCACGGTGTTCATGGGTGAGCGCGACATCGGGCGGCAGGCGCTGAACGTCTTCCGGATGCGCATGCTGGGCGCCGAGGTGGTCCCGGTGACCACGGGCAGCCGTACCCTCAAGGACGCCACCAGCGAGGCCATGCGGCACTGGGTGGGCGCGACCGGTGACTCCCACTACTGCATCGGCTCGGTCGTCGGGCCGGATCCGTACCCGTGGATGGTCAGGGAGCTGCAGCGCGTCATCGGCGAGGAGGCCCGCGGGCAGTGCGCCGCCGAGCTGCGCACCGGCGTCCCGGACTACGTGGTCGCCTGCGTCGGCGGCGGTTCCAACGCGGCCGGCACGTTCGCCGGATTCGCCGGCACCCCGGCGCGCCTGGTCGGCGTCGAGGCGCAGGGCGGCGCCGGGGCGGCCCGCGGCCGGCTCGGCGTCCTGCACGGCTGCCGCTCGCTGTTCCTGCAGGACGACGACGGGCAGATCATCGAGGCGCACTCCATCGCCGCCGGACTCGACTACCCGGGCGTCGGCCCGGAGCACGCCCACCTGCGCGACCTGGGCCGGGCCCGCTACGTCACGGTGACCGACGAGGAGGCGGTCGGCGCGGCGGTACGGCTGGCGCGCACCGAGGGCATCGTCCCGGCGCTCGAGTCGGCGCACGCCCTGGCCTGGGTGATCCGGGCGGCGGGCGACGGCGACCTGCCCGCGGGATCGACGGTGATGATGACGCTGTCCGGCCGGGGCGACAAGGACGTCTCAACCTACAAGGAGCTGCTGTGACGAACCCCGCCCTGGCCGCCGGCACGGTCGAACGCCACCTGCGTGCCCGCCGCGACAGCGGCCGCGGCCTGCTCATGCCGTACCTCACCGGGGGGATCACGCCCGGCTGGACGCACTACCTGCGGGCGTTCGCCGCCGCCGGGGCCGACGCGATCGAGGTCGGCCTGCCCTTCTCCGACCCCACCCTGGACGGCGTCACCATCCAGCAGGCCAGTCACATGGCGCTGGCCCGGGGGGCGAGCACCCGCGGCATCCTCGCCGAGCTGTCCGGCATGCCGGACCTGGGCGTGCCGCTGGTGGTCAGCACCTACTACAACCTGGTGCTGCACGACGGCCCCGGGGCGTTCTGCGCCGCGCTGCGCCGGGCCGGCGTCGCCGGCCTGATCGTGCCCGACCTGCCGGTGCACGAGGCCGGCGAGCTGACGGACGCGGCCGCCGACGCCGGGATCGAGCCGGCCCTGCTGGCCTCGCCCTCGACGCCGCAGCCGCGGCTGGCCGAGATCTCCCGCCGCAGCCGCGGATTCGTCTACGCGGTGTCGCTGATGGGCACCACCGGTGAGCGGGCCGCCCTCGCCGCGTCGGCGGCCGAGCTCGCCGGGCGGATCAGGCGCGTCACCGACCGGCCGGTCTTGTTAGGATTTGGCATTTCCACCCCGGAGCAGGCACGCGAGGCCCGCCGGCACGCCGACGGCGTGGTGGTCGGCGCCGCAATCATGCGTCGGGTGCTCGACGGGGCGGAGCCGGACGACCTGCGGGACTTCCTCGCGACCCTGAGGCAGGCCCTCGACGCAAGCCCTCGACCAGGAGTGTGACCGAGCACGATGAGTCCCGACGCCGGGCACGAGGCGAGATACCGCGCCATCGCCGCCGACCTCGCCGCGAAGATCCGCTCGGGACACTACGCCCCCGGTGAGGCCCTGCCGCCGCAACGGGAGCTGAGCGCCTCCTACGGGGTGACCCTCATGACGCTGCGCCAGGCGTTGCGGGAGCTCAGCGACGAGAGGCTGATCGTGCAGCGGCCCGGCAAGGGCACCTTCGTCGCCCCGCCCCACCTGGCCTACCAGCTCGACTCGCTCCGCAGCCTGGTCGACGACCTGCGTAAACAGGGCCACGACGTGCGCACCGCGGTGGCCGGGCGGGCGGTGCGCCGGGTGCCCGCCCGGATCGCCGCGGAGCTGAGGCTGCCTCCGGGCGAGACCGCCCTGCGGCTGGAGCGGGTCCGCGAGTTCGCCGGACGCCCCGCCGTGCACCAGGTGTCCTGGGTACGGCGGCCGGTGGCCGATGAGATCCGCGAGCGCGACTTCACCGCCGTCTCCCTGTACGCCGCCCTGGCCGACGCGGGGGTGACGGTCGCCCGGGCGGCCGAGGTGGTCCGGCCCGGTCTGCTCGACCCCGCCGCCGCCCGCCACCTCCACGAGCCGCCGGGCAGCCCGGTGCTCGTCAGCACCCGGATCACCTACACCCTCGACGCCACGCCCGTGGTGGCCGACCAGGCCACCATCCTGGGCAGCATGATGGAGATCCGCACCGAACGCGCCGCCACCGGTCTGTCCCTCACCTGGGGCGCCACCAGCTGAGAGCACGCAGACGGGGGCCCACGGACGCGCCGTCCCGCCCGCCGCTACGTCCTGTAGCGGTAGAGGATCCGGCCGCGGTTGAGATCGTAGGCGCTGAGCTCCACGAGCACCCGGTCGTACGGCAGGATCTTGATGTAGTTCTTGCGTATCTTCCCGCTGATGTGCGCCAGCACCTTGTGCCCGTTCTCGAGCTCCACCCTGAAGGTGGCGTTGCGCAGGCACTCGATGACGGTGCCCTCGACTTCGATGCCTTCTGTCGTTCTGACCATGTTCTCGTCCTTGTCCGATCGGTGCTCATGGGGCCGGCCTCAGCGCAGCACCAGTTCCAGGTTTCCGCCGGCGCGCCGGGCGCCGACCCCCTCGAACAGCGCCACGGCCGCCCTGTTGGATTCGTTCACATCGGCCGATGCCGTCTCGATCCCGCAGCGGTGCAGCGAGCCCAGCACATGGGCCAGCAGCGCCCGGGCGACGCCACGGCGTCGCAGGCCGGACCGGACCGCGATCAGCCCGATCCGCCTGCACCGCGGCTGCCGGAGCACCGTCGCCACCCGGAGCAGACCGACGTACTCGTCGCCCTGCGCCGCCACCGCGTACTGCGACGGGTCCACCGCGCCGGCGCCGTCCGGGCGGGGCAGCACCTCGGCGGGCATCTCCTGCCATCCGACGGTGGCCTCGACCTCCTCGCGGATCAGGCGGTCCAGCGTGAGCAGGGGCCCCCGCCGCGCCCGGCCCACGGCCACGATCGTCACGCCCGCCGGCGGCGGCGCCGAGCCGAGTCCGGTGACCCGCGGATCGGTGGGCACGAGGTACTCCCCCTCGCGGCGCCGGATCGTGAAGCCGGCCCGTTCCCACTGCGAGATCAGGTCGAGGTCGGCCTCGTCGGCGATCGTGTACAGCGGCTTGGGCAGGTCCGCCAGCATGGTGTCGGCGAGCCGGTCGAAGGCCGCGCCGTGCCAGGCGTCGATGCTGAGGAACATCCGCCCGTCGGGCCTGCGCGAGGTGTGGCCGCGGCCGATCGTCAGGTCATCCTCCACCGCGTGCCATTGCGTCTCCGCGACCCGGTTGACGACTACGGCATGCTTGCCCATATCCGAGATGAAACGCGCTGAATTCATTGGTTGCCGCCTTTCGGGATCGCCCTGTCGAGGCACTCCCGGCGACACCTGCGTCAGTCGCCCGACCGTGACTGCGAGAGGGAGCACCCACATCGAACAGCGTTCACGGGTCTCACCTCCTTGGGTCTGTCACGGCTCGCGGCACACTACCGGCGCGGACGTCGTCCCGTCCAGCCGTTTTCCGCAGACCCGGCCCGATCCCGTCCCCGGGCCTCAGCCGGCGGGGAAGTGGCGGTTCGCCCAGACGGACAGCTCGGTGCGGGCCGCGGCCGGCTGCTCGGGGGTCACGGGCGCGCCGGTCGTGGTGTTGACGACCAGGGCGAGGTGCACCGCATGCGGGGATCCGGCGGCCGCGGTGAGCTGCAGCCGGTACGCCGAGGAGGAGCCGGACTCGTGGACGGCCCTGACGGGGCCGGAGGCGGGCACGCCGCTGACCGTGCCGAGGTCGCTGACGACGGTGGTGCCCGCCGGGGCGAACGAACGCGGCAGGTGCAGCTCCGTGGGCGCGGCACCGGCCGACCCCGGCAGGGGCTTCGCCGTGGTCGCCTCCGAGGTCAGGGACCTGGCCCAGGACCGCCAAGGCCACCGAAGACATCACCGCGCGCATCACCGCCATCCAGGCCGACGTGGCCACGGCCGTCGCGGCGATCTCCACCACCGCCCGGGTGATCGGCGAGGTCAACGACCACCAGGGCAGCATCGCCAGCGCGGTGGAGGAGCAGGGCAGCGCCACCGACAGCATGGCGGGCAACAGCTCCGAGGCCGCCGGCGGCGCGACCACCATCGCCCAGAGCATGCGGGAGATCGCCGCCACCGCGCAGGCCACGGTGGGCGGCATCGATGAGGTGCGGCGGGCCTCGGAGGAACCGGCGCAGAACTCCGCGCACCTCAACACGCTGGTGGGACGGTTCCGCCTCTGAGGTCCCGCATCACACGGTTCCGCATCACACGGTCCCGTATCCCGGGGTCCCGCATCACGCGGTTCCGTATCCCGAGGGGCGGGCGGCCGCCCTGCCGGCGGAACGGCCCTCCCGGGGCCGGGAGCGCACCGTACGCGCTCCCGGCCCCGACGCGCCGGTCACCGTCCGAGGGGCCCGTTCAGGGCAGTAGCGCCAGCTTGCCCGCGGTGGCCCGCGCTTCCAGGTCAGCGAGCGCTTTCGGCCCTTCGGCCAGCTCATAGGTGGCAGGCCGACCGGGACCGAGCACTCCGGCCGCCATGAGCCCGGACAGCTCGCCCATCACCTCACCGAAGATCTGCGGCGCGGATCGGATCAGGGTGCCGATGTTCAGGCCGACGAGGTGGACCTGGTGCTCGTAGACCAGGTCCCGGTTGGTGATCGCGGCCTCGCCGCCCGCCAGGCCGTACACGACGACCCGGCCGGTGACCCGCCTGGCCGCGGCCAGGCTGGCCCGGAGGGTGGCACCGCCGGCCGACTCCAGTACCAGGTCGGCGCCCGCGCCTCCGGTCAGGGCCAGGACCTCGGCGGCGAGGCCGGCGTCGCGTGAGTCGATGACGTGGTCGGCGCCCAGCGCCCGTACCACCTCGTGCTTACCCGGCGAGGCCGTGGCGATCACCGTCGCGCCGTAGTGCTTGGCCATCTTCACCGCGGCCTGACCGGTCCCGCCGGCCGCGGCGTGGATCAGCACGCTCTGCCCGGCGGTGAGGCCGCCCAGCGGCTTGAGCGCCGCCAGCGCGGTCGGCCAGTTCACGACCAGGCCCAGCGCCTGCTCATCGGCCCAGCCCGCCGGCACCGGCACCGCGCCGGCCGCGGGCAGCGCCATGTACCCGGCGAAGGCGCCGCCTCCGATGCCGACGCCGACGACGTGGGCACCGGTCCGCGGGCCGGTCGCTCCTTCGCCGACGGCGACGACTTCACCGGCGCCCTCGATGCCCGCCAGATAGGGCGGCTGCGGGCCGTCCGGGAAGGCGCCCCGGGCCTGTGAGATGTCGGCGAAGTTGACGCCGGCGGCGGTGACCCGGATGAGGATCTCGCCCGGGCCCGGACTCGGTACCGGCACGTCGGTGATCAGGTGCAGGTCCTGCGGGCCGTTCAGGGACCTCTGCTGCAGGGCGCGCATGGTGGAGGGGATGCTCATGACAACCCGCCTTCTATTGTTTATCGAACGACAAATAAAACGTGTCATGGCGTTCCAGCGCAGGTCAAGGTAAAATTGATCGAACGACAAAGAATTCCGGAAGGGCTCTGGATGGCTACTCGCGGCAGGCCGCGCACCTTCGACCCGGACACCGCCCTGCGCACGGCGCTGGACCTGTTCTGGGAACGCGGCTACGAGGGCACCTCGCTCAACGACCTGGCCCGGGCCATGGGAATCGCCTCGGCCAGCATCTACGCCTGCTTCGGCAGCAAGGAGGACCTCTTCCGCAAGGTCATGGCGCTGTACGGCGCGACCTCGGGCGAGCCGCCCAGGCGCGCGCTGCGCGAGCAGCCGACCGCGCGCGCCGCGATCCACGCCATGCTGCGCGCCACCGCCGACGAGATCACCCGCCCCGGCACACCGCACTACTGCATGCTCATCCTGGCCGCGCCCACCGGAGCCGTGGAGAACCACACGGTCCGGGAGTTCCTGGCCGACCTGCGGCGCGGCATGTTCAGCGCCATCAGGGACCGGCTCGCCCGCGGCGTCACCGACGGCGACCTCACCGCGCCGCCCGCCGGTCTCGACGCCGTCGCCCGCTACTACACCACCGTGGTGCAGGGCCTGTCGGTGCAGGCCCGCGACGGCGCCGGCCGCGCCGAGCTGGAGGAGGTCATCACCTGCGCGATGGCCGCCTGGGACGCCCTCACCGAGGGCGCTGCCTGAGAGTCGCGCGCGGCGGGGACGCGACGGCTCCGCCATGCCGCGGCGGCATGGCGGAGCCGGGTCGAAACCGCTCTGCGCTCAGCCGGACGTCCGGGACGCTCCGGCGCCGGCCGCACAGCGGGTCACGGGCGGGAGAAGGCGGCCGGCAGCGGGGCGCTCCAGGGGAGCCCGTCGGTCGGCCACAGCTCACGCTGCTGCTTCTTCTTGGCGGTCAGGGTCTCGACTCTTCCGCCCACCGGGCAGCGGAAGCCGTGCGGGGGCAGGGTCAGTGAGATCAGGTAGTTGTCGATCGGCACCGTGCTGCACTCGTCCTTGCCGTAGATGCGGTGGCCCCAGCCCTCATAGGTGATCAGGCGCGCCTTGGGGCCGAGCTGGCGGGCCACGTTGGCCGACCACGAGTACGGCGTGGAGGGGTCGTGCAGGGAGTTGCCCAGCAGGATCGGGGCGCTGCCGGTGTAGCGCAGCCGGTGCTGCGGGTTGGTGGTGGGGTGACCGAGGCAGACGGGCAGGTCCTCGATCGGCATCGGGTTGTAGCGCATGTCCGGGGCGCGGCGGTTGCTGCTGCGCAGCAGGTAGGCGTACTCCTTGTAGTTGCGCACCCGCAGCCGGTAGTCCTGGCACAGGATCGCGGTGGGCAGGTGGGCGACCTCGCCCGAGACGGGCTGGCGGCCGGGCAGCGGGGGCACCCACTCCGGCGGCGCACCGCCGTCCAGGGCGCGCAGCATCTCGCTCAGCAGCTGCCAGGCGGGCCCTTCGTTGCCCAGCACGCCCTGCCACAGCACCTGGATCTCGGTCATCGGGCGGTCGGTGACGCCCGGGTAGTACAGCTTGCCGCTGTGGGCCTTGGCCAGGATCCGCTCCCACACCGCCCGCACGTCCTTGCCGTGCAGGGCGCAGGCGGGCTCCTGGTCGCACCAGCCGACGAACTGGTCGAAGGCGTCCTCGACGGCGGCGGCCTCGCTGTCGAGGAAGGCCTTGACGCCGAGGCTGTGGTCCATGTTGCTGTCCAGGGCCATGGCCCGGATGCGGTTCGGGAACAACTCGGCGTACATCTGACCGATCAGCGTGCCGTACGAGATGCCGTAGAAGGTGAGTTTCTCCTCGCCCAGCGCGGCGCGCAGGGCGTCCAGGTCGCGTGCGACGTTGACGGAGTCGACGTGGTCGTACAGCGGGCCGGTACGGGCCCGGCAGTCCGCGCGCAGCCTCTTGGCGTAGGCGCTCCACTCGGCGAAGTCGGCCTGGCTCTTCATGACGGCGTGCGGCATCTGGTTGTACACCGACGCCGAACAGATCACCGGGTGGCTGCGGCCCACGCCCCGGGGGTCGAAGCCGACGATGTCGAAGTGCTTCTGCAGTTCCGGGGTGAAGAAACCGGGAGCGCCGTAGGCGGCCTCCACGCCCGATCCGCCGGGACCGCCCGGGTTGATGACCAGGGATCCGACGCGGGCCGCGGGGTCGGTGGCCTTGCGGCGGGCGACGGCCAGATCGACGGTCGGCCCGTTCGGACGGGACCAGTCGATCGGCACCGCCAGCTTGCCGCACTCGGCGGAGGGCTCCTCCTCACAGGGCGCCCAGGTGATGCGGCCCTTGCCGGGGGGCGGGGCCGGTGAGGTCGTCGGGGTCGGCGACGCCGTGGGGGTCGCCGAGGGCTTCGGGGTGGCCGACGGCGCAGGGGTCGCCGCGGCTGCGTCCGCGGGGCCCGCAGCGACGGCGGGTGATACGGGTAACAGCGTCGCCATCACCGCGAAGGCGGCGGCGAGCAGGGGGAATCTTGCCGGCACAGTGCTCCAATCGCCGATCGGCCGACGGGCCCGCGCGTGGGGCGCTCAGTCGACCTGGGTCATCGTCTGTCGGCGGCCACAACGACTCTCGGAGTCGGCGGCAGCGAACGCGGCCCCCGTGTTGACCGCGACGAATCGACGGCAGAACGATACAACGTCATGATCCGGAAGATCCCGACTATTGCCATAATCTGATCCCCGAAGCGGTGCGACGGCCGTAACCGCCGGAAAAGGGCAGGACCGGTCCCGGCCGTCCGTGTCAGCATGCTCAGTCATGGCGGAACCGGCCGTGGCGGAATACGAGGCGAGCGAGGAGACCCCGGCCGCCGTCGCCGGCCGGTCTCGCACTCCTCGGCCTTCCCCTCGTTGCCGCCGATTGTGTTCTTCATCAGCTGGGGCGGTAGCTGGCCGGGTTGTATGTGTAAATACCCAACACCTTTACATTGTAGATTCACATCACTCCGCGGCACCGGTGTTCCCGGAAGGCGGATCGAGTGTGAGGCGGACCAGCGGGGGCCTGCGGCCCAGGCGCCTGGAGAACCTGGCGTAGTCGGGAGCCGCATCCAGCACGCGTGGCCAGAAGGCGTCCGCCTCAGGGGCGGTCAGCTCCCGCGCACGCACGTGACGGGTCAGGCCGTCCACCTCGACACGTGCCCCGGATGCGGCCGTGAGGTTGAAGTACCAGCCGGGAGGCGAGGGAAGCCCGCTGTTCGCCGCCACGACGATCACGTCGTCGCCGTCCGGGAAGAACTGGAGCGGCACCGTGCGTTCCCGGCCCGTCCTGCGGCCCCGGGTGGTGAGGACCAGAGCCTGCCTGCGCCACAGATGGGCGGCCCGCCCGCGGGTCAGGCGCAGCAGCCACACTCCGAAGCCGACGGACCGGGTGTCCACCTCGTGCTCGATACGCATCCTGAGCCGCTCCCCCGAGGAAAGCGACCGGGCCTTGCCTGCTGTGACGGGTCTCGTCATGACCCCTCCTGGGGAGGATACGCCGGAGAGCTCAGGCCTCTCCCGGTGCGCGCACCACCGCCACGGGGCTGTGGGCGTGGTGCAGCACCCCGTGACTGACCGAACCCAGCACCGCGGAGCCGACCGCGCCGCGCCCTCTCGAGCCGATGACGGTCAGGTCGGCCTCCCGGGACGCCTCGCAGATGACCTGGACCGGGTGCCCGCCGACCACCTTGTGCTCCACCTCCACCCCGGGATGGCTCTCCCGCCACGGGGCCAGCTCCTCCTCGGCCGTCTTGTGCTCGGCGGCGGCGACGTCCTCCACCAGCGAGGTGTAGACCATGGCGCCCGGCCCGATCGGGGGGATCCGCCAGGTGTGGACCACCCGCAGGTGAGCCTTGCGGCGCACGGCCTCGGCGAAGGCGTACCGCAGCGCCACGGTGGCGTGCTCGGAGCCGTCGAAGCCGACCACGATCCGGCCGCGGGGGCGGGCCGGCACGTTCCTGACGACCACGACGGGTGCCGCCACATGACCGGCCAGAGCCAGGGAGACCGAGCCGAGCAGCAGACCGCTGAAGCCGCCGAGACCGCGGCTGCCGACCACGACCTGTTCGGCGTCCTCGGCCTCGCGCCGCAGCACCTCCCCCACCCGGCCGGGCTCCAGCAGGGTGCCGATCTCGATCCCCGGCGCGCGTTCGCGCGCCCGCTCCGCTGCCGTGTCGATGACGCCCCGGCAGTACTCCGTCACCGAGTCGCGGAACCCGGGCGGCGTCTGCAACGGGATGTCGTAGAACCACGGCTCGCACACATGCACGATCCGCAGCGCGCAGCCGCGCCGCCCGGCGTCGGCGGCGGCCCATTCGACCGCCGCCGTCGCGGGAGGCGAACCGTCCGTTCCCACCACCACATGCGCTGTCATGCTCTCCTCCTGTGTCTTCCCTCATCCGGCCGGGACCGCGTGGTTCCTGCGGTCAGCGCACGACCACGGTGTGGCCGACCTTCAGCCAGGGGCTCGACCAGATCCAGTCCATGGCGTCCAGGCTCACCCGGACGCACCCGTGCGAGGCGGGGTACGGCGGGACCGACCCGTAGCCGTGGACGGCGATGCCGCCGTTGAAGTATCTCGGCCGGTACAGCGAGCCCAGTGGTCCCCGATCCCAGCCGTTGACCTGGCGGTAGACCGTGTAGGCGCCGCGCGGGGTGACGGCGCGCTTGACCGTGCCGCCCACCGTGTAGGTCCGCCCGCTGCCGGTGGAGGTGTTGAAGACCCGCTCCACCCTGCCGTTCATGACCAGCAGCAGCAGCTGGCGCCCGAGGTCGATCTCCACCCTGCGCCCGGTCACGGTCGTGGCGGCCGGGCGGACACCGCGGTCCAGAGCCGTCCAGGTCCTGGAACCCACCACGCCGTCGCGACCCAGCCCGGCCGCCTTCTGCAGCGCGTAGACCGCCTGCGTGGTGAGTGGGCCGAACCTGCCGTCCACCCGGCCGATCCAGTAACCGAGACCGCTCAGCCGGCGCTGCAACGCGAGTACGTCGGTCCCGCTCGCGCCCTGCCGCAGGACCGGCCGCCGGTGGACGGTCGCGCCCTGTGACGGGAGCGCCGGCCCACGGGCGGTCACCGTCGCTGCGGGCGGCCCGGTCGGGGACCGGGGCGGGGCGGTCGTGACCGCCCCGCCGGTGGACGCGACCACGGCCAGCACGGCCACACAGTGACGGAACATCTCATCCCCTCACTCCCCTGCGAGGGCCATGAGGCCCACGAGGTTGCCCGCGGGGTCGGTGAACAGGGCGAACTCCATGCCCTCACCGATCTTCGTGGGCGGGACGGCCCGGGCTCCGCCGAGCTCGACGGCCCGGTCCAGCATCTTGTCGAGGTCGTCGACCTCGACATAGAAGGTGACGTAGGCGGGCATCGTCCCGCCCGTGCGCATGATCCCGCCGCCGGGCCCCTGCTCCGGCTGGACCAGCGTGTAGTTCTCGTCGGCGGTCTGCGTGGGCCAGCCGAACATGCCCGTGTAGAAATCACGCAGGCGTCCGTGGTCCGGGCCGCCGATCTCCCAGTGCACTACGGCGTGTTTCATCTCTGATCCCTCCCGCTTCCGGCGGAGACGGTCTGCTCCGAGGGGGTGATCGGCTCGAAGCGCCTCGGATCGGCGCAGTACTCGCCGATCGCGGCGGCGAAGCGCGCGGCGTGGAAGCCGTCGGTGTAGCGGTGGTCGAAGGTCGCGGTGAGGGGCAGCACGGGCCGTGCCACGACCTCGCCCGCGACGGCCACCGGCTGCTGGCGCACCGCGCCGACCAGCACCACGACCGGTACCCGGTAGTAGAAGGCGAGCGGTGCGTAGGCGCGGCGGATCCCCCACATCCCGACCGAGGTGATCATCGCGCCGCCGAACGCCTGCCGGGGCAGGCCGAAGCGGCCCAGATCGAGGTTGAGATCAGAGGTGAGCCACGCCGACAGGCCCAGCGCCGCCCGCAGCAACGGCCGGGGAAGGCCGGCCAGCAGCGCCTTGCCGCGCTCCAGCTGCGCGTCACCGCCCGACTTCAGGTCCCGCAGCTCCTCGGCGATCTGGACGGCCGACTTGCGGTCCGCCTGGCGGACCTTCCTGCCGGTCAGCTCCCTGCCCTCGTCGGCCGCCGCGATGAAGAACACATCCACGCTGTCCCTGGTGAAGCTGCGCCCGCGCGCCAGCCGTACCCGCAGCTCGGGAACGGCGGCCAGGGCGTGGGCCACCGCCCGGCCGACGAGGTGGGTCACCGTGAGGCGGACGCCGCAGCGCTGCCGCACGTCCTCGATGTAGGAGAGCATCGCCGCGGCGTCCGGTTCCAGATCGCCGAAGAACTGCGGATCGCGTGGGCGGCCCCAGCTGGCACCGGCCAGCCTGCGCCACCCGATCAGACGGTCAGCCATGACAGCCCTCCTCACCATCCAGCGTGCCCCGGGCACCTCGCGCCCGGCATGGGAGAAGGTCCTGACATCGGGTGCCGTTGGTAACCCGGCGCCGGTGCGTCCGCCCGCCGGGCGGATCCGGCGGGAACCGCCGTCGTCAGTGCAGCGGGCCCCGCCGCACTGACGACGACGCTCCGGCGGAGACGACGACCACGGCGACGGCGGTCATGAGGGCCGCGACCAGCGGCATGCTGAAGTGCGATCCGTTCACCGGAAACAGCTGCCAGGCGACGTTGAGCGTCATGTGGAAGAGCGCCATGGCCGGGACGCCGCGGCCCGTGTGATTGAACAGCCAGACCATGATCACCCGCGCGGCGACGGTGTTCAGCGACCACCAGGCGATCCAGGAGACGGGACGCTGCACCTGCAGCAGCGGCACCCAGTGCCATACGGCCCAGACGGATCCCAGGATGAGACCGGCCCTCACCGCTCCCCATCGTTCCTGCAAGGGCTGCGTGGCATAGCCGGACCAGCCGAGTTCCTCGCACCAGGCGGCGACGAGGAACCCGAGGACGAGCAGCAGCGTCGGCACCGGGGAGATGCGCGGATCCGGTACGGCGGTCCCGGTCAGGCGGAGCAGGAGGAACGACGCCGCCACCACGGCGGGATACAGCAGCAGGACGGGGAGGTACCAGGTCTTCACCACGGCCCGCCGGCTGCCGGACGATCGCGCCGGAAGCGCCCGCACGCCCGCGATCCCGCCCTCGCGGTAGCTCAGCACGACGGCGGCGACGGCGGGGCAGACGAAGGCGAGCCCGGTCAGGGGGATGCCGGGCAGTATCTGCGCGTCGCTCACGGCGCCGAGCGCCAGGAAGGGCACGGTGAGGGCGAAGACCAGCAGGAAGAAGGCGCGCGGCGACTTTCCGGACCGCGCTCCCCTTCCGGACCGCGCTCCGGTGTCCCTCGGCCGCGCCGGTTTCATGAGCCCGCAGAAGTCCCCGGAGCCGCCGCGTCCAGAATGGGACTTGGGATATCATGTTTCATACCTCGGAAGGTATCCGATCGGAAGCGAGGTGTCCATGCCGAGCGAGCCGTCCGCGCCCGGCGGTCCGACCCGGCGCCGGCCCCGGCTGAGCGACCGGGAGACGCAGCGGCGCATGCTCGACGCCGCACTCGCCATGGTGCACCGGGACGGGCTGACCGTCGGCCTCGACCACATCGGCTTCGAGGACGTCATCCACCGGGCCGGCGTGTCACGTACCGCGGTCTACCGCCGCTGGCCGTACAAGGACCTGTTCTTCAGCGATCTGCTGCGGGAGCTGGCCCGGGGAACCGCTCCGGCCTCCGTGCTCCCCGAGGAGGACACCACGCGGCTGCTCGGCTCGGTGCTGGCCGGGCGGACGCAGGATCTGGCCTCGCCGCAGGGCAGGCACGAACTGGTCACCGAGATGCTGCGGGTGAGCGCCGGCAGCGAATTCGCGGCCATCCACGGCTCCGCCGAATGGCGTACCTATCTGGCGCTGCAGGCCACGTTCCTGAGCCTGCCCGAGGGCGACCTGCGCGACGACGTCCAGGCCGCGCTGGCCCGGTCCGAGGCACGGTTCGTCGAGCAGGTGGCGCGCGGCTGGGAGCGGGTGGCCGGGGCCATGGGCTACCGTCTGCGGCCGGGCTCCGGCGGCAGCTTCTCCCTCATCGCCACCCTGGCCGGCGCGATGATGCGCGGACTGGTCCTGATGGCGCTGTCGGACGCCGAACTGCTGACACGACGCGTGCGCGCCGATCCCACCGCGACCGGCGCCGCCGACTGGCCGTTGATCGGCCTGGCGGCGGCGAGCGTCGCCGTCACCTTCCTGGAGCCCGACCCGGACATCGCATGGGACGGCGAGCGCGTGGCGTCCCTGCGCGCCCTCCTCGGCCAGGAAGAAGAGGCCGATCCTCTCGCCTGAGGGCATCCGGCGGCGGGCCCGCCGTGACTATCCCGACATCAGCGAGAAGTAGGCCTCCTCCTCCTGGGTGAAGTGCAGGATCAGCACGGCGTACAGGCCGTACAGGCAGGCGCGCAGATCATCGAGCTGTCCCGGGGCCGGACCGCCGGGCCCGGCCAGCTCCAGGTGCCGTTCCAGCCGCCCGGCCAGCCGGTTGATCTCGGCGTGCGCCCTGCTCATCGTCATGGTCGCCTCAGGATCGCCGAGCAGCCTGTCGACCGCCGGATAGAGGCGTTCCTCCTCGGCCCGCTCGTGCGGGAGCAGCTCCTCGGTCAGGAAGTCGCGCAGCCGGTGCAGCCGCTCCAGGGCCTGCGGCTGATCGAGTGTGTCGGCGGCCTGCCGGATGAGGTCGAGCGGCGGCCGCAGCGCGGCATGCTCGTGCTCGAAGCGGCGTATCAGCGCGTCGGTCCGGGCGTCCAGGCGCAGGCGGGTGCCGCGGGCCGGGCGCAGCGCCCGCAGCGCGTTGAGGATGACCGCCACATCGATGACCTCCTGCACGATCGCGCCCGCCGCCGGGGCCAGCCAGCCCATCGCCGCGGCGGACATCGCCAGCAGCGACAGGCCCATGCCCGCCCCGGCGCTCTGCACGGCGATGCGGCGGGCCCGGCGGGCCACGTCCATCGCGTCGGCCAGGCGGTCCAGCCGGTCGGTGGTCAGCACCACGTCGGCGGCCTGGGTGGAGGCAGCCGAGCCCCGGGCGCCCATCGCGACGCCGACGTGCGCCGCGGCCAGCGCGGGAGCGTCGTTGATCCCGTCGCCCACCATGACGGTGACGGCGCGCCCGGCCTCCTGGCGTACCCCGGCCACCTTGGCGGCCGGGCTCTGCTCGGCCAGCACCCGGTCCACCCCGAGCACGGCCGCGACGCTCTCGGCGACCTCGGGGCGGTCTCCGGTGAGCATCACCACGCGCTCGATGCCCGCAGTCCGCAGTCTGCGCAGCGTACGGCCCGCATCCGGGCGTACGGCGTCACGCAGCAGGATCACGCCCACCGGCCGGTCGTCCACGCTCACCCAGACGGTCATCGCACTGTCGAGTGCGGCCCTGGCCCGCTGCGCCCGCATCCACTCGCACGCCGGTACGGCCGGCGCCTTGCCCACCCGCACCCGGCGTCCCTCGACGAGCCCGCGGGTGCCGACTCCCGGCTCCTCCTCCACCTCCGAGGGCGCGGGCAGCCCCAGCCCGCGCTCACCGGCCGCCCGCACGATCGCCGCGGCCAGCACGTGCGAGGACATCTGGTCCACCGCGGCCGCCAGCCGCAGCACCTCTTCGGCCGAGAACCCCGGGGCGGCCACGACGTCGCAGACCTCGGGCCTGCCCACGGTCAGCGTCCCGGTCTTGTCGAGCACCAGCGTGCGCGCCCGGCCCAGCGTCTCCAGCGCGGCGCCGCCCTTGACCACCACGCCGCGGCGGGCCGTACGGGACAGTCCGGAGGCGATCGCCGCGGGCGCCGCGAGCAGCAGCGGGCAGGGGGTGGCCACGACCAGCACCGCGACCGCCCGCACCGCCTGCCCCGAGACCGCCCAGGCGAGCGCGGCCAGCAGCAGCGTCGCGGGCAGGAACCAGGCGGCGAAGCGGTCGGCGAGCCGTACCACCGGGGCGGTGTCGGCCTGCGTCTGGCGGGCCAGGCGGACGACCCCGGCGTAGGTGCTCTCCTCAGCCGTCCCGGTGGCCCGCAGGTCGAATGCCGCGCCGGCGTTCACCACGCCGCTGCGCACCGCGTCGCCCCGGGCGTACTCCACCGGCAGCGCCTCGCCGGTCAGCGCCGACTCGTCCAGGACCGCGCCGCCGCGCGTCACGACGCCGTCCACCGGGACGATCTCCCCGGTGGGCACCAGGAGCAGGTCTCCCCGGCGTACCAGGCCGACCTCCACCTCCTGCGCCACGCCTTGCGCGTAGCGCCGTGCCCGGCGCGGCGCCCGCTCGTACAGCGCGGTCAGGTCCCGGCTCGCCCGCCGCAGCGCGTAGTCCTCCAGCACCCGGCCGGTCGCCAGCATCACCGCGATCACGGCCCCGGCCAGATACTCCTGTACGGCGAGCGCTCCCGCCAGCGCCAGGACCGCGATCGCGTCGACGCCCAGCCGGCCGGCCCGCAGCCCCGACACCACCCACCACACCGCCGGAACCGTCGCCACGGCCGTTCCGGCGGCCCACGCCGCGTCACCGGCGGTCCGGGCCCCGAACACGTGGAGCACGATGCCCGCCAGCAGCGCCCCGGCGGTGACCGCCAGGAACCACACCGGTCCCGTCAGACGGGTACCACTTTCCGAGCCGGCCATCCTCGACGCCTCCTCTCCCCCAGCCTGGCGCCGTTCCAAGAGGGTGGCCCGGGGACAAGGTCCCCGATCGGGATGCCTTTGGGCCCCGCCGTCCGGATCGGGGTCACCGGCCGCAGACCAGGACCTGCTTGCCCGTGACCCGCGCCGAGGCGAGCCGCTCATGGGCCAGGGCCGCCTGCTCCAGCGGCAGCCGGTCCGCGACAGCCGGTCGGGTCTCCCCCTTGGCCAGGAGATCGAACAGGGTGGTCAGATCCTTGCGGAAGGCTCCGGGGAAGCGGTCGCGCAGCACGACGATCCGGTGACGGTCACCTTGACGCGGGCCTGGCCGGGCGCGGGGGTGCGGGAGCGGCTCCTGGACCAGGCGCAGGGCGGACGGCCCGTCGTACCGGGAGACGAGGATGCGACGGTTGACGACGGTCATGGGATCGCCTCCGCGCGGGCCTTGATGGCGAGCAGTCGCCTGCGCATCATCACGAAGTCCCCCGCCTCCATCAGCGCGAGGTAGACGGCGCCGCGCACCGTGCGCGGCGTCTGGACCCGGATCCGGAAGATCAGCCGCGTCGTTCCCCCGAGGTCGTGCAGGGCGATCGAGCAGCCGGTGGTCGCGCTGGGATCGCGCACGACCATCACCAGAGCGTGCGGCGGGTCGATCCGCTCCATGACGAAGCCGTGCCCGTCGGGTGAGGTGGGCATGACGTCGCCGACCTTGAGGTCCTGCAGCTCGGGCACGATACGGTCGGCGCTGGGGCGTCCCGCGTTGTCGGACCAGTCGTAGCTGTACCAGCCGGCCCGAGTGTAGCCGCCCATCTGGACCAGCCAGGGCCACACCTTCCGCGGCGGCGCCTGAACGGTGACGGCCCGGGTGGCCTACAGCCGGGGCTCCGGGACGAGGTCGTCACCCGCCATGTCGGCGTGGGCCTCGCCCGCGGTGGCGCCTCACCGCAACTGTCAGGGGTGGACGGCGAACAGGTATCCGGTGACGGCCCACGCCGCCAGTGCGATCAGCCTGCGAGTCCTGGGCATCCTGAGCTCCTCGGCATCGCTGGAGGACTCGAATTCTCCTCCGTCGCCGGTGTCCGGGTAGGGCCGGACGTCCCGTCTCCCGGATCGGACGTTGGTCCCGCTCGCAGATGACGTGCGCCTCTACCCGGCCGAGCCCGAGCACGATGCGCTGGAGACAGCCGGATGAGGAGGCCGTCATGGAAGCCAAGCAGTGGAGTGTGAAGATCTACATCAACGAAAGCGGCGACGACACCACCGCGCGGGCGGTCCTGCTCACCAGGGACGGCACGCACCTGTCCGGGACCGGGCACGCCCGCCGCAACCCGGCCGACTTCCCGGTGCCCGAGATCGGCGACGAGCTGGCAGCCGCCCGCGCGCTGGCCGACCTCGCCGAGAAGCTCCGGGTCGTCACGTCCCGCGACATCGCCCGCTTCGCCGAGCCGCCGGTGCCGAGCTGGTCATGGTGAACCGATCATGACCAGGCCCGTCGTCGTCGGGGTGGACGGTTCCGCCGCCTCTCTGTCGGCCGCCGCCTGAGCCGGCCGGGAGGCGGCGCTGCGCCGCGCCCCGCTGCGTATCGTGCATGCCGTACCGGACCTGCCGCTGCTGCGCGGCCGCAGCGCGCAGACGGCCCGGGCGGTGCTGGCCGAGGCGGCCCTGCGCGCCCGGGCCGGCCAGCCGCATCTGAAGCTCGACACCGAGATCGTCACCGGTTCCCCGGATCGGGTCCTGGTGTCCGGCGCCGCCGGCGCCCAGCTGCTGGTGGCCGGTCGCCGCGGGCAGGGCGGCCTCACCGGGCTGCTGCTCGGCACGGTCGTCCTGCACCTGGTGCACGCGGCCCCCTGCCCGGTGGTGGTGATCGGTGAGCACCACCACCCGCGCACCGCGGAGATCGCCGTCGGCGTCACCGGTCATCCCGGACAGCAGCCGGTGCTGGAGTTCGCCTTCACCGAGGCCGATCTGCGGGCCAGTGCGCTGCGCGCGGTGCACGCCTGGACGCATCCGGTCTCCCGCGCTCCCGGCGACATGCTGCCCCTGGTCTACGACGTCGAGGCCGTCGCCGACGAAGAGCGGCGGGTGCTGGCCGAGGCGGTCGCGGGCTGGCGGGAGAAGTTCCCCGACGTCGCGGTCCGCCTGCTGTGCGCGCATGCCAACACCACCGACACGCTGATCGACGCCTCCGACCGGGCCGACCTGCTGGTGCTCGGCCTGCGGGGACGGCGGCTGACCGGCGCGATCCCCGGTTCGGTCACCCATGCGGTGCTGCACCACGCCCGCTGCCCGGTGGCCGTCATCCGGTGACCCGCCATCGCCCCCGCCCTGTCCACGACGGTCGGCGTCCACGACGGTCGGCGTCCACGACGGTCGGCTCGGACGTCTTGTTCTCCCTTACGCCGTCCCGCGCAGCAGCACCTGCTGCAGGACGCGGTTCAGGTCATCGGTGGTCACCATGCCGGCCACCCGGCCGCCCTCGGCCACCACCGCGACCACCTGGCCGGCCGCGGCCGGCCGTCCCAGCAGCGAGACGACCTCGTCGTCCGGGGCCAGAACCTGCTGCGAGGTCAGTTCCCGGGCCAGGGTGCTCAGCCGGGTCGAGGCGCGCCGCTCGGCCGGCACCGCCGTCAGGGCCTCCAGCGAGACCACGCCCACCGGCGCGCCGGAGAAGTCCACCACGGGGAAGACCCTCTGGTGGGAACGCAGGGCGGTGGAGACGAACTCCTCCACGCTCTGCCATGCCGGGGCCAGGTCCGGCACGGCGCTCATCACCTGACCGACCGGCACCCCGCGCAGCCCTTCACGGGCGATCCTGGCCGTGGCCTCGGTGCGGGCGGCGCCGGCGAGGTACCAGCCGACGATCACCAGCCAGAGCCCTCCGAACCCGTTCCAGGCGAACATCTGGACGAAGCCGAGGATCACAAGGACGAACCCGAGCGATTGTCCCGCCACGGCCGCGGCCCGGTCGGCCCGGGCCCGGTCCCGGTGCGCGCGCCACAGTACGGCGTGCAGCACCCGACCGCCGTCCAGCGGCGCGCCCGGCAGCAGGTTGAACACCCCCAGCACCAGGTTCATGTAGGCCAGCCACACCAGCACCACCACCAGCAGCGGCGGCCCCGGCAGGGCCGCGGAGGCGGCGAACGCGCCCAGGGCCAGAAGCAGGCTGGCCAGCGGGCCCGCCCCGGCCACCACCAGCTCGGCTCCGGGGGTCTCGGCCTCCTCCTCGATCTCGGTCGCGCCGCCGAGCACCCACAGCGTGATCGAGCCGACCTTCAGGCCGCGCCCCCGCGCGACCAGCGCGTGCGCGAGTTCGTGGGCCAGCAGCGAGACCATGAACACCACCGAGGTGACCACGCCCACGCTCCAGTACAGGACCGCGGCCTCACCGGGGGCCGCCTCGGGCAGCACGATCGTGCTCAGGGTCACGGCGATCAGCCAGACGATCACCAGCACCGACCAGTGCATCCCCACGGGGATGCCGGCCACCCGTCCAAGACGCAGACTCTGTCTCATACTTCCACCGTCAGGCCGTGCGTCCCCGTGGTGGAGAGGCGTTCCGCCCCAATCCGAGGGACCTTCGGAGGGAACTCGGCCCCGCCCCGGTGGGGCGGGGCCTGCTCCGGATGAGCCGCGATGAGCGCCGCGAGGGCGCGCAGCCGGCTCAGAACCGGCGGCGGTAGGCCTGTGCGGCGCGGATCCTGGACAGGGCCATCTCGGTGGCCGCCCGGCGCGGCAGGTCTCCGGTGCGGGCGATCCGGTCGGCCAGCTCGGCCGTGTTGGCGCCGATCTTCTCCTCGATCGCGGCGAAGGCCCGCTCGCGACCGCCGCCGGCGTACTCCACGGCCGCGCAGATCACCCCGCCGGCGTTGGCGATCACGTCCGGCACCGACAGGATGCCGAGCCGGTGGAAGATCTCCTCGGCCTCGGCGGTCGCCGGGATGTTGGCTCCCTGCAGGATCACCTCGGCCCGCACGCGCCCGGCGTTGTCACCGGTGAGCACATCGGGCTGGGCGGCCGGCACCAGCACCTCGCACGGCAGCGTCACGATCTCGTCGCGGGCCGCCGCGTCTCCTCCAGGGAACTCCGCCACCAGGCCGCGCGCCCGTTTGAAGGCGGCCAGCTCGGCCACGTCCAGCCCGTCGTCGCGGCGCACGGCGCCCCGGCTGTCGGAGACGGCGACCACCACCGCGCCGCGCCGCCGCAGTTCCAGCGCGGCATGCATGCCCACGGCGCCGAAGCCCTGCACGACCACCCGGGCCCCCTCCAGTTCGAGCACCTTGGCCTCGGCCAGCGCGCTCGCGCAGCAGGCCAGCCCGTATCCGGTGGCGCCCAGCTCGTCCAGGGGGATGCCGCCCAGCACCGCGGGCAGCCCGACGGCCCGGCCGATCTCGTCGTGCACCACCGCCATGCAGCTTTCGTCGGTGCCCATGTCGGGACCGGGGATGTAGCCGGTCAGATGCTCGATCGCCCTGGCGAAGGCCCGCATCTCCCGTTCCCTGGGCGCCTGGGCCAGGCTGGGGGCCAGCATGATGCCGGCCTTCCCGCCGCCGTGCGGCAGACCCGCGGCCGCGTTTTTGATCGTCATCGCCCGGGCCAGCCTGGCGACCTCGGCCGCCGTCACCGTCGGCGTCAGCCGTACCCCGCCGATGGCCGGGCCCAGGGCCAGGTTGTCCAGGACGACGACCGCCTCCATCCGCGGCATGGGCCGCAGGAACACCACCTCGACCGGCCCCAGCTCGTCGGCCTGCCAGGCGGCTTCGATCTCACGCATCGTCATCGCCTCCACCGCCCACACTGTGGGCGTGCGCGCGTCACCGACAGAGGCGGAGGGAACCCGACGCCCGGCGAAGGTCCCGATCCGCCGCCCTCAGCGGTGATCGAACCGGAAGGTCCGGGAGAACAGCGTCCGCCCGGTCCAGTCGTGGCCGGCGAGGTCGACGGCCAACGTCCGGGATCCGTCGTCGTGAACCGTCAGCGTCCCGTACTGGCCGGCCCCCGTCCACATCCCCTCGCTGTACGGTCCGCCCTTGGGCGCTCCCGGCCGGTCGAGGGGCGCCGCCTGCAGGACGGGGAAGCCCTTGCGGGCCGGGCCGTAGCCGCTGTGGGAGCCGTCGTCGAGCGCCAGCATGTGAGCATCGCCGCTGATCATGACGAGGTTGTCGACGCCGTTGCGCTCGATGGTCGTGGCCAGGCGCCTCCGCTCCGCGGGATAGGCCCCCCAGCCGTCGGCGCCCGGCCCGGAGCGCACGATCCACGGATCGGGGTTGACCCAGACCACCAGCGCGTGCGTACGGCCGGCGCGCACCAGTTCATCCTCCAGCCAGGCGAGCTGGGCGGGGCCGAGCATGGAGGCGCCGGTGCGCTCCGATCGGGTGTCGGTCAGCACGAACCGCACCCGCCCGACGGTGAACGCCTGGTAGACGGCCTCGGAGGGCAGGGGGTAGTGAGGTGTGTTCTCACGGTAGGCCAGACGGGCCGCGCGGCGGCTGGGCGAGGCGGCGTCGGCCTCGTTGGGCCCGTAGTCGTGGTCGTCCCAGACATAGGCGACCGGCGTGGAGCGGTACAGCGCCGCCTGGGCGGGAGCGGTGAGGGTCTCGTCGTAGCGGGCGCGGAACGCGGCGACGTCGTCCTCCTCCACGTTGCCGTAGTGCAGGTCGCCGGTGATCAGGTACAGCAGCGGATCCGACCGCCTGATGGCGTCGTAGACCGCTCCGTCGGAGCCGGTGCGGGCGCAGGCGCTCGCCGCGACCGTGAACGACCCGGCGCCCTCGGGGGAGGTCCGCATCGAGCCCCGGCCGCGGGTGCCGTCGGGATGGCCGTCCACCACCACGGTGTAGGTGTGGCGGGTGCCCGGCCGCAGCCCGGTGACGGTCCAGGTGACCACTCGGCTGTCCGGGACCGCGACCGGGGCGGGAGGGATCTGGGGGCTCGGCCGCACGATGAGCCCGGCCTGCTCCGCCGGGCCGGTGAGCCGCGCCGTGACACGGAACGAACTTGGGGTGATCGCTCCGCTCCACACCCACGACACCCGGTCGGCCCGCAGGGCGGGCGTGGCGGACTCGGGGTGGGCGGGACCGAAGTAGTGGTCGTAGGCCAGCGCGCCCCCGGTCCAGACGGTTCCGATCAACAGCGCGGTGACCGCGGCCAGGACGGCGATGTCGCGGCGGCTGCGGGTGTGCTGCCACAGCAGCCAGAAGGCGACCGCAGGCGCCAGGAACACCACGGTGACCAGGACGCTGACCAGCGGGGGGTAGGTCAGGGCGGCCGTGCTGCCCAGGCCCACCCCGGCCAGAGCCAGCAGGACGGCGCCGGCCCCCTCCCGGCGCCAGGCGACCAGCCAGCCCAGCGCCGCGATGACCAGCAGAGCGAGTTGGAGCGGCTCTTCGACCATGGCCACGAGCCCGTCGCCCTCCGGATCGCGGGGCACGCCGACGGTCAGCGACAACACGGCGAACCCGGCCACCACCGCGGCGGCCCACGCCCGGGCCGCCCGCCGGATCACCCGGCGGGTGACGGGATGCAGATCGAACAGCCCGCTCTCCCGCGCGGAGGCCGGCGAGCTCCACGGGCAACCGTGGCAGCGGACGTGCCAGCCGGGATGGCGCAGCGCCCAGCGCCCGCCCAGGGCGAGCGCCCCGCCGAGCAGGGCTCCGGCGAGCACGTCGGTCCCCTGGTTGGCGCCCGTCTGCAGCCGGGACAGGGCGACCAGCACGGCGGCGGCCGCCAGGGGTACGGCCAGCGCCCTGGCCGGCCAGGCGCGCCGGGTCAGCACGGTCAGCGCGACGGGCAGCAGCCCGGCCATCAGCGCCGCCTGGGCCACGTGGCCCGAGGGGAAGGTGTCGGCCGGCCATGAATGTTCGGCCGAGGAGCGCAGCACCAGCGTGGCCGCCAGGCCGACGGCGGTGGCCGCGGGATAGGCGAGCGCGAAGACCAGGCAGCGCAACGTCGCGACGCCAACGGCCAGTGCCAGCACCAGGGACGTGCCGGCCGCGCCGTACAGGCCCAGCGGCGGTGCCGTCAGCCACGTCCAACCCGATACCGGCGCCGCGATGTCGTCCACGGCTGCGGCGATGTGCGGCGAGCCCTGCAGGATCAGGGCCAGGATGCCGGTGGCCGCCGCGGCCCAGACCGCCGCCCAGCCGATCAGCATCCGCCGGGAGTCCTCGGGGGCGCCGCCGGGGTCGCGGCCGAGCGGGGTCGCCACGACCAGGCCCGCCGCCCAGCGCGGCGGGGTCGGCCAGGCGCGCAGGATCGCCGCCGAGGCCGTCCCGGCCAGTCCGGCGACGGCGGCCGGCAGCAGCGACACCGCCCACATCCAGGCGATGCCCCTGAGGTAACCGTCGGTGTGGAAGTAGTTGTAGGTGGCACCGACCACCAGGTAGACGCACAGTCCAAGGCCGGTCATCGCGGTGAGCCGGTAGAACAGGGGCCGTCTGAGCGCCTGGCCCAGCGCCGCCCCGGGCGGCTCACCGGTGATCACGTGCCGGGCGGTCGCGTGCCCTGCCACGTCCAGGCGGCGGTCCAGGCCCGGGGCCCGGCCCCGCGCCGAGCGCAGCACGTCGCGCAGCACGGCGGCGATCGAGAACAGCAGCCCGGCGCTCATGATGGCCGGTACGAAGATCTGCAGATCGGGCTGGACGGTCATGACGGCTCCCGGTGGATCACGACCTCGCCGCGGTCGCCGTCGACGGTCACCAGCCGCCCGTCCAGGGCGGCCGTGGCGGCGGGCACGTTGAGCACCGCGGGCACGCCGAGCTCGCGCGCGACCACGGCGGCGTGGGAGAGCGGGCCGCCGCGCTCGACCACGATGCCTCCGGCGCGCAGGAAGACCGGCGTCCAGGACGAGTCGGTCGCCCGCGCCACCAGCACCTCTCCTTCGGCGATCGCGCCGGGGTCGGGTTCGGTCAGCGCCCGGGCCCGGCCGGTGGACCGGCCGACGCCGGCCGCCCAGCCGCGCAGGGTCTCGCCCCCGGAGACCGGCGGCGGAGGCTCGGCCGGGACTCCGGTGAACCGCACGGGCAGGGGCCGTCGTCACGGTAGCGCTCCAGCCAGCGGCGCCGTACGGCCAAGGTGCCGGAGGGCGGGCCGGACCCGGCCAGCGCGGCCCGCAGTTCGGTCTCGGTGAGCAGGTCGACGTCCGCGGGATCGGCGAGCCACCCGCGCTCGCACAACCGCCGCCCGAGTTCGAGATGTGCCCGGCGCACGAGCCCTCCCACGGCCAGCACCGCGGCCTTGACCCGCTCGCGCCGGGTCAGGCCCTCGGTCGCCTCGTCCGCGACCCGCCGCAGCAGGTGCAGGCGCACGTCGACGACCTGCCCGGTGAGGATCCGCATCCGGCGCCAGCGCGGATTGCGGCGCAGCCGCTCCTCGATTCCGGCGCGGCTGCGCCGCCGCTCGGCGGCGCGGGGCACCCGGTCGGGGGGTGTCGTCGCCTGCTCGTCCCAGGTGGGTCCGGCAAACACCGCCATCGACGACCAGGGGGACTTCGGGGCCGCCATGCCCGCTCCGGCCGTCAGGAGCTGGGCCGCTCCGGCGGCCTCGGCCTCGCCCAGGTAGCGCGTGAGGATCACTTCGAGCTGCCGGTAAGCGGCCACGGCCGAGGCCGCTGCGGCGAACTCCGCGCTCATGGCCCGCGCCCCCAGGTCGAGCAGGCGCAGCCGGTAGGCCAGCAGCGCGCGGTCGTCCAGGTCCCCCAGTTCGAGGCCGGGTCCGGCCAGGTCATCCACGGCGACCAGCACCGTGGCCGCCTCGATCAGCGCCCGGCGGCGGCTGGCGAAGACGCGCAGGTCCTGCAGGGGGGATCGGCGCCGCCGTGCCGGTGGTCCGTCGTCATGGGCCTGGTGACCGAAGTACTCGCGTTCCAGATCGCGCTCGGACGCTCCCGGAATGGCCGCGGCGACCTCTTTCAGCAGGCTGAGATCGAGGGCCGCGCGACCGCGGACCCTGCGCAGCAGCTCGTGGGCGCCGTCGCGGTGCGCGGGATTGGCCCCCACCTCGTCGAAGACGGCGCGCAGCGCCTCTTCCACCAGGAACGCGTTGATCTCCCACAACAGCGGCGGCAGCACGCCGGGCAGCATCTCGTCCACCCCGGTGGACATCAGTTCGGCGTCATCCTGCGGGGTGTCGCAGCCGTCCCCGGGCACGGTGGTGATGGCGCGGCTCTGCACCAGCCACACCCGCTGCCCGTCCCAGGCCCACTCGATGTCCTGGGGCCGGCCGAACAGCCGCTCGGCGGCCAGCGCCAGCGCGGCCAGTTCCCCTCGCGGGGACGGCAGTACGGTGTCGGGTTCGCGCGGCAGGGACCAGACCTCCGGTGTGCGCGTGCCCGAGACCAGTCCCTCCGCCAGGCCGGTGACCGTCTCCGCCCGCATCCGCCCCGTCTCACCACCCGGATCTCGGGTGAACACCACGCCGGACAGCACGGCGGGGACCATGCGCATGAGCACCACCGACATCACGGCCTGCTCTTCGGAGACTCCCCACGCCCGGCGGTAGGCACAGGGAGCGGGATGCCACAGCGACGCCCAGACCAGGCGTACGGCGCGCAGCACGGCGCCGGGATCGTCAGCGGGCACGTCCAGGACCGAGCGGTACTGGCCGGCGAAGGAGAAGTCGGCGGTGTCCTCCGCGCCGGCCGACGACCGCACCGCCAGCCGGCCTCCGGCGCCCACCGCGCGGGCGGCGGCCACGATCTCGGCCTCCACCGCGCAGTCCAGCGGCGCGTTCAGGAACACCTCGTCCGCCGTGTCCGCGACCGTCGATCCGGCCCTCGCCGCCTCGGTGAGCTCTCGCACCCTGGGGTCGGCGGCGACGTCACGATAGGCGGCGGCGGTGACCACCGCGGTGGGCGGGACCGGGAGTCCGGCCGCCATCAGCCGGTTCAGCCCTTCGCCCTTGCCGCCGAGGTCGGGCCGGTCGGCCGGGAGCCGGACGACGACCGGGGCGGCGGTCCGCGTCGTGGTCATCGTCCTTCACCCGGTTCCCGGGTGATCCCGTCCCGGTAGGCGGCGACGCAGCGGTCGACCACCCGCTCCAGCGGTTCGCCGGTGGCGGCCGAGCGGCCCGTCACCCACCGGTGCAGGTCACCGCGGAGCGAGACGGACGGACGGCGCGCGCGGGCACCGGTCAGCACCGCGGCCTGCAGGACCAGTACGAGTGCCAGTACGGCGAGAAGGTCCCAGGATCCGTCCCGGGCCGCGTCCACCACCGCGACGAGGGTCAGCACGGCGGACAGCGCGATCAGTGCGAAGGTGCGTCCGGCAGTCGTCATACCTCAGAGGTACGGTCCGGCGCTCGCCCGGTGTAGGGACCAAAGCCCTCCGATCCGCTCCCGGTCGGCCCCTTCACCGGATGATCGCCGCAGGATCAGTAGAACGGAGGGGCGACGACGTCGTCTCTGATGAAGGTCATCTCGGAGGTGACGGCGACGACGCCCTCCACCGCGCGCAGAGCCTCGACCAGGTAGGTGATCTGGGATCTGTGCCCGACGGTGCCGCCGATGGTCACCGCTCCGTCCCGCACGACGATCGACAGCGAACCGGCGTCACGACCGGCCTGCTCGCGCACGACCTCCTCGATCTCGGCGTGCAGTTCGTCCGGCGGGCGGGCGAAGACCCGCAGCAGGTCGTGCTGGTGCACCGTGCCGGTGATCCGGCCGGTACCCGGGTCGACCACCGGCAACTGCTTGATCCGCCGCTCGTGCATCAGCCGGGCGGCCTCACGGGCCGGCGTGGCCGGGGTCACGGTGATGACCGGGCTGGTCATCAGCTCGGCGGCGGTCACTCCCGCGGCCTTGCGGTGCTCCCTGCGGCGTCTGCCGCTCTCGAAGAGCGGGACGCCGTGCCGTACCGTGTCGGTCTCCTTGAGCAGGAGGTCGTCCTCGGACACGATGCCCACCGGCCGCCCGTCGGCGTCGAGCACCGCGACCGCGCTCACCTCGAAGCGCCTCATCGCATCGATGATCCCGCTGAAGGGGGTGTCCGGCCGGACCGCGACCGCGACGCCTCCCATCACGTCTTCGACCTTGATCACCATGACCGCTCTCCTTTCGGCTCCATGCGTTCCGTCTTCACGCGTTCCGTCTTCACGCGGCCCGAGCGCGCGGGCAGCGCCCCGGCCCGCTTCCTGTCGCGCAGCCGTGCCAGCGACTCCCGCTCCAGCGCCCGCACCCAGGCGCGGCTGAGCCCCAGCCTCTCGGCGATCTGCCGGGGCGTGTGCACGCGCCCGTCCTGCATGCCGTACCGCAGCCGGATGATCAGAGCCTGGCGCGGGGGCAGCACGTCGTCGATCAGCGATCGCACCCCGGCCACCAGCTCGCGCCGCTCCACGGCCTCCTCCACGGGAGAGTCCTCCCCACCCGCGACGAACTCCCCCAGCGGGGTGTCCTCCTCATCCCCCACCAGGGCGTCCAGGCTGACCGGCTCCGACGGCAGCCGCTTGACGGCGGCCACCCTCTCGACCGGCTGACCGGCTCCGGCGGCCAGTTCCCCGATGCTCGGCTCGTGTCCCAGCTCCGCCGTCAGCTCGCCCTCGATCCGGGTGAGCCGGGCGACGTCGTCCGCGACGCGCGCCGGCAGCCGGATCATCCGGCCCTTCTGGGCCAGCCCCCGCTGGATCGCCTGGCGGATCCACCACATCGCGCAGGTGGAGAACTTGAAGCCGCGGGTGTAGTCGAACTTGTCCACCGCCTTGATCAGGCCGATGTTGCCCTCCTGGATGACGTCGAGCAGCGGCAGGCCCTGGCGGGCGTACCGTCTGGCCACCGACACCACCAGGCGCAGGTTGGCACGGATCATGTGGTCTCTTGCCTCCGACGCCTCGCGCGCCACCGCCTCCAGCTCGGCCCTCCGCTGCGGAGACAGCTCCGGATCGGTCTCGAGCAGGTGCCGCGCGTACAGCCCCGCCTCGATCCGTTTGCTCAGCTCGACCTCCTCCTCGGCCGTCAGCAACGGTATCCGGCCGATCCGCCGCAGGTACCGGCCGAGCGGGTCGCCCCCGTATGGCTGTCCCCGCGTAACCTCCTCAACCGCGCTCATCACCGCACCTCCTCACCCGCCCGGCCCTCACGGGCCGGAAGTCCGCACCATCAGTCAAGTCCCGGCCGCCCGCCGGGGGCAGGGCTGTTGGGCCGCCCGGGGCGGGACCTAAGGCTCTGTCCGGCGCGGCCGCGTCCTGGCAGGCTGTGGTCGCGGCAGCGGGAGGCCGCTGCCGGGCCGACCGCTGGAGGTGCGTCGTGCTCATCGACACCTGGCTGAAGGACGGCGGCTTCCCCCGCTTCCCCCACGCGGACGAGCGGGACTGACCATGGTACGGCTGCGTGACTTCGCCGGACGCTTCCGTCCTGCGGGCGTGCCGGGCGCGGCCGCTCCGGCCGGCGTGCCCGCCGACCGGGCGACCGGCCCCACCGCCGAACTCGAACCGGTCTTCGCGGCCCTGACCGGTGTGCACGCCCGGTGCGCCGGCATCCGGGCGCTGGCGGAGGCGGACGCGCGTGACACGCTCGCCGCGGCCGATGACCGGGCCGCCGCCGTACTGGCCACGGCCCGGTCGCGGGCGGACGCCGAACGGGCGCAGGCCGCCGCCGTCACCCGCGACCGCATGAGCGCCGAGAGCCGCACCGCCACCGAGACCGCACGGCGGCAGGCCGAGGCGCTGCGGGCCCGGGCCGCATCGCTCGTCCCCGGCGAGGTGGAGCGCGTCGTCGCCCGCGTCCGGTCCCTCGCGACGGACCCGGGCGCCACGCAACCGACTGCGAACCCGGACGCCGTGGGAACCGCCGTGACGACGGCCGTGGACCCGGACGCCGGGAAACGGGCGAACGGGCCATGACCGCCGCATGGGTGGCCGGGACGACCCGGGCGCGTGGGCTGGTACGGCGGCGCCTGGGCCCGGAGGGGGCGCGCCGGATCGCCGCGGCCGGCTCCGGCGAGGCGGCCGTCGCCGCGCTGGCCGCCACCCCCTACGGGCACGACGTCAGGGCCGGGCACAGCCCCGCCGAGGCCCGGCACGCCGTACTGGCGACCCTGCTGTGGCACCTGCGCGTGCTGGCGGGATGGCTGCCCCGGGAGGGCGGCGGCGATCTGCGCCTGCTGGCGCGATGGTTCGAGATCGCCAACGTCGACGAGCTGCTGACACCCCCCGTGGACGCGGGGCCGGAGTTCGCGCTCGGCGCACTGAGCACCGCCTGGCCCCGCCTCAGAGGCCTCTCTGCCCCCGCGGAGATCCGCTCCGTGCTCGGCACGTCCGCCTGGGGCGATCCCGGAGGAGACCTGCCACGGCAGATCCAGCTCGGCATGCGCCTGTCATGGGCGGTGACCGTCGCCGACCGGATCGATCCGGCCGCCCCGCTGGCCGCGGGCGCGGCCGCCCTGCTGGTCGCCCGTGAGCGGCACCTGCAGGGCCGCGACCTCACCGGCGGCGCGCGGCGGCGGGCGGAGGCGCTGCTGGGCGAACCGGCGCTCGCGGCCGGTTCGCTGCCCGCGACGGCGGCCGTGCTGCCCGCCGGCGCGCGCTGGGCGCTGGAGGGTCTCGACCGGCCCGAGGACCTGTGGCTCGGCGAGGTGCGCTGGTGGCGGCGGCTGGAGCGGGAGGGCTTCTCCCACCTGTCCGACTCCCGGTTCGGCCCGGCGGCGGTGCTGGGAGCGTTGGCCGTGCTCACCGCCGACGCACGGCGCGCCCGCGCCGCCGTCGAGCTGGCCGTACGCGGAGGGAGGGGCGATGACGTGGCGTGAGCGGTGGCGCGAGAGGCTGCGGCCCGTCCGCATGGAACGGATCGCGATCGCCGCCCCCGAGGAGAGCCTGCGCGAGGTGCTCGCCCTGGTCGCCGACGCGGGCTGCGTCGAGCTGAACGGCCCGGGCGACCTGGACCAGTACGCGGCCGGCGCGATCGTCAAGGACGGCGTCGCCGCGCTCGCCGGGTGGGCGCCGGCTCCCGCGGTCGCGGCGCTGGCCGGGCGGCTCGCGCCGGTGGGCGGGGCGGTGGTCCCCCTGGCCCGCCCACGCGGGGCCGAGGTGCCCTCGCTGCTGCGCTCGGAGGGCATCCGGGGCTCGATCAATCCGCTGGTGGAGACCTACGGCGCCGTTCCGTACGCCGACATCGACCCGGCCCCGCTGGCGATGGCCGCCTACGTGCTCATGTTCGGGATGATGTTCGGCGACGCCGGGCACGGCCTGCTGCTGCTCGGGCTGGCCGCGCTGCTGTTCCTGCGGTGGCCGCGGCGGCTGGCGCGCCTGCGCCGGGCTTGGCCGTTCGCCGCCGGGGCGGGCCTGACGAGCATCGTGTTCGGGGTGCTGTACGGCGAGTTCTTCGGACCGACCGGAGTGATCCCCGTGGTGTGGCTGGAACCGCTGGCCGAGCCGATCCCGCTGCTGCTGGCCGCTCTGGGCGTCGGGGCCGTGCTGCTGGGCTGCGCCTACCTGCTGGGCAGCGTCAACCGCTGGCGGGAGGGCGGCTGGCCGCTGGCGCTGTACTCCCCCGCCGGGGTGGCGGGCGCGGCCGTGTTCACCGGGCTGGGCCTGTCGGTCGCCGGCTGGTATCTCGGCTGGGGCTGGCTCACCGCCGCCGGGCTCGCCGCCGGCGCCGCCGGCCTGATCTTGGCCTTCGCCGGCTTCGCCGCCGAGGGCGGCGGGACCGCCCAGGCCGTGATGCGGCTGTTCGACCTCGTGGTGAGCCTGGGCTCGAACGTCGCCTCGTTCGCGCGGCTGGCCGCCTTCGGCCTCACCCACGCCGCGATCGGCTCGATCGTGTGGCAGGGGACCACCGGCCTGTGGCCGCGCTCCCCCGTCGCCGCGGCCGCGGTGTTCCTGGCGGGCAACGCGCTCGCCTTCGCCCTGGAAGGGCTCGTGGTGGCCGTACAGGCGCTGCGGCTGGAGTACTACGAGCTGTTCTCCCGGGTTTTCCAGGCCGAGGGACGGCCGTTCCGCCCTTGGCACATCCCCCTTGAGGAGGTACCCACATGTCCGTCTGGATCAGGCGGGGACTTCTCGCCTTCAACATCGTCCTCATCCTCGTCGCACTCTCCCTCATCGTCGTCGTCCTGACCGGTGACGCGGCCGGCGCGCAGACGGCGGCCGCCGCTCAGACGGAGGGGGACTGGGCCGCGCTGCTCGGCGCGGCCGTCGCCGTGGCCGGCTCGTCCATCGGCGCGGGCGTGGCCGTCGCCTACACCGGCGCCGCGGCCCTGGCGGCGATGAGCGAACGGCCCGAGCTGTTCGGCCGGGCCATCGTGATCGTCGGGCTGGCCGAGGGCATCGCCATCTACGGCCTGGTCGTCGGCATCATCCTGATCGGCCGGGCGTGAGGGGAGACGAGCGTGATGGGCACGGTTGCGGTCATCGGCGAGCCCGGCCGGATGGAGTGGCTCCGGCTGGCCGGAGCGCTCGTGCTGCCCGCCGGGGACGCCGAGGCGGTCAGGTCCGCCTGGGCGGGGCTCGGCGACGACGTCTCGGTGGTGATCCTCAGCTCCGCCGCGGCCGCGGTCCTCGGGCCGGTGAGCGGCCCGGTCACGGTGGTGCTGCCGGAGGTGGACGACGATGAGCGACAGGATCGGTGAGGCGCTGGCCCCGCTGACGGCCGCGCTGCTGCGGCGGACCGAGCGGGAGGCGGAACAGACCCGCGAGCGGGCCGGCCGTCAGGCGGCGCAGACGGTCGCGGAGGCCGAGGAGGGGGCGCGGGCAGTGCTCGCCGACGCGCGGGCGCGCGGAGAGCGGGAGGCGGACACCGAGGCCGCCGCCGAACGCGTCGCGACCACGCGACGGGTGCGGACGATCGAGCTGACCGCTCGGCGGGAGATCCTCGAGGACTTCCGGCGGCGGGCGCGAACGGCGGTGACCGGCCTGCGCGAGGATCCCTGTTACCCTGCGCTGCTGAAGTCCCTGGGCCGGATGGCCCGGCGACGGGGCGGCGGCGACCTCGTCTTGGCCGAGCATCCCGAGGGCGGTGTCGTCGGGGAGGCGCCGGGGCGGCGCGTCGACGCCTCGCTGCCCGCCCTGGCCGAGCGGGCCGTCGACGCCGCGCAGGGGGAGGCCGAGCGGTCATGGCTGTCGTGACGCGGGTGAACGGGCCGCTCGTCGAGGTGGACGGGATGGCCGGAGCGTCGATGTTCGAACTGGTGGACGCGGGCGGGGTACCGGGAGAGATCGTCGCGCTGAAGGGGGCGCACGCCACCGTTCAAGCGTATGAGTACACCGGCGGGCTGGCTCCGGGCCGGCCCGTCGAACGCATGGGCGTCCCGCTGTCGGCGCGGCTGGGCCCGCACCTGCTGGGCGGGATCTTCGACGGGCTGCTGCGCCCGCTCGACGGGGCGGGCGTCTGGCTGGACCCGCGCGCCGCGCGGACCCGCGAGGGGCGCACCTGGCGGTTCACCCCGCTGGCCGAACCGGGACAGACCATCGCGCCCGGCACCCCGGTCGGCACCGTGGAGGGCGCCGGGGCGGTGCCGTACCTGGTCCTGGCGCCCGGGGGGACCGTCTCCTCGATCCGCCCGCCCGGCGCCTACCCCGCCGACGCGCCGGTCGCCACGGTCGGCGGGCACCGGGTGACCATGGTCTGGCACTGGCCGGTACGGCGGGCGCTGCCGCACCGCGAACGCCTCGGCGAACAGGTCCCGCTGATCACCGGGCAGCGCGTGGTCGATCTGCTGCTGCCGGTGCGCAAGGGCGGCACGGTCGCCGTGCCCGGCGGCTTCGGCACCGGCAAGACCGTCCTGCTGCAGCAGATCGCCAAGTGGTGCGACGCCGACGTGGTCGTCTACATCGGCTGCGGCGAACGCGGCAACGAGATGGCCGACGTGGTCGCCGCGCTGGCCGAGCTGACCGACCCCCGCACCGGCGGGCGGCTGAGTGAGCGGACCGTGGTGATCGCCAACACCTCCAACATGCCCATGATGGCGCGCGAGGCCAGCGTCTACACCGGGATCACGGTCGCCGAGCACTTCCGCGACATGGGCTACGACGCGGTCGTCATCGCCGACTCCACCTCCCGCTGGGCCGAGGCCCGCCGCGAGTTCGCCTCGCGCGGCGGGGCCCTGCCCGCCGAGGAGGGCTACCCGGCCGACCTCGCCTCGGCGCTGGCCGCCTTCTACGAGCGGGCCGGACGCGTCACCACGCTCGGCGGCAGGACCGGCTCGGTGACGATCATCGGTGCGGTCTCGCCGCCGGGCGGGGACCTGACCGAGCCCGTCACCACGCACACCCAGCGCTTCGTGCGCACCCTGTGGAGCCTGGAGCGCGACCTGGCCTACGCGCGCCACTACCCGGCGGTGTCGTGGGCCGGGTCGTTCTCCCGGGACGGCGACGCCCTGGCCCGCTGGCACGCCCGCCACGGCCGCGACGGCTGGAGCGCGACCCGGGCGCGGGTCGCCTCCCTGCTGGGCGAGGCCGACCGGCTGGCCGCGCTGGCCGAGCTGGTCGGCACCGGCACCCTCCCGGCCAGGGAGAGGGTGATCCTGCTGGGCGGGCGGTTGCTGCGCGAGGGGTTCCTGCAGCAGAGCTCGCTGAGCCCTGTCGACGCCTACTGCTCCCCCGGGCGCACGGCCGCGCTGGCCGTACGGGTGCTGGAGACGATCGACGAGTGCCTGGCCCTGACCGAGCGCGGCGTGCCGGTCGGCGAGATCGAGGAGCGCGACTTCTCCCCCGTCCTGCGCGCCAAGGAGGCGCCATGAGCCTGATCGAGCTGGAGTACACCGACGTCGCCGAGCTGCGCGGGCCGCTGGCCGTGGTCCGCGGCGTGTCCGGCGTGGGCTGGGACGAGTTCGCCGTCATCCGGCCGGCCTCCGGCGGGGTGCGGCACGGCCTGGTCCTGGAGGCCGACCGCGACCTGGCCGTGGTGCAGGTCCTGGAGGGCACCGCGGGCATGGCCCCCGGAGGGAGCAGGGTGACCTTCACCGGGTCGCCGCTGCGCGTCCCCGTCGGACCCGGCTGGCTGGGCAGGGTCTGCGGCGGACGCGGGCAGCCCCTGGACGGGGGCCCCGCGGTGTCCGGCACGCTCACCGCTCCGGTGAACGGTCTTGCGCTCAACCCCACCCGGCGGATGCCGCCGGCGGAACCGGTGCTCACCGGGGTGTCGGCCATCGACCTGCTGACCACGCTGGTGCGCGGCCAGAAGATCGCGCTGTTCTCCTCGGCCGGCCTGCCGCACCTGGAGCTGGCCGCGCAGATCGCCGCGCAGGCGCACGCCGCCGGAGAGCCGTTCAGCGTGGTCTTCGCCGCTATGGGGCTGACCCACGCCGACGCCGCCGCGGTGCGCGACACCCTGGAGACGCGCTCGGCCGCCGGTGAGCTGGTGCTCCTGCTGAACCTGGCCGACGACCCCGTGATCGAGCGGCTGCTGACGCCGCGCATCGCGTTGACGGTCGCCGAGCACCTGGCCTTCTCCATGGGCCGGCACGTGCTGGTGGTGATGGCCGACATGACCAGCTACTGCGAGGCGCTGCGCGAGGTCTCGGCGGTGCGCGGCGAGATCCCGGCCCGCCGCGCCTACCCCGGCTACCTCTACAGCGACCTGGCCTGCCTCTACGAGCGCTGCGGGCGCGTGCGCGGCCTGCCGGGCTCGCTGACCCTGCTGCCCGTGCTGACCATGCCCGCCGGGGACGTGACCCACCCCGTGCCCGATCTCACCGGCTACATCACCGAAGGTCAGATCGTCCTGTCCCCCGAGATTCCGGGCTACCCGCCCATCGATCCGCTGGCCTCGCTGTCGCGGCTGATGCGCGGCGGGGTCGGCGCGGGCCGTACCCGGCCCGAGCACATGGACTTGGCCGCCCAGCTCCTGGCCGCGCTGGCCCGCGCCCGGCAGGCGGGCGAGCTGGCCGAGCTGGTCGGAGCGAGCGCGCTCAGCCTCGCCGACCGCCGCTATCTCGATTTCGCCGCCGCCTTCACCAGGGAGCTGGCCGACCAGCGCGGGGACGAGACGCGGTCGCTGGAGGAGACCTTCCGTCGGGCCTGGTGCGTGGTCTCGGTGCTCCCGCGCCGGGAGCTGACCATGCTCGGCCGCGAGGCGCTCGACGCCGGCTACCGGCCGGCCGGCGCGGGCGGCGAAGGTCAGCCCTCCGCAGACGGGGAGGAGCCATGAGACTGCGCCTGCCCCCGGGCCGCTCCGGGAAGCTGTGGCTGCGACGCCGGCTCGGCACCGCCCGCCGCGGTCTGGACCTGCTGGACCGCAAGCTGCGCATCCTGCGGCGCGAGCACGACAGGCTGGTCCTGCTCAGCCGGGAGACCGGACGGGAGTGGGCGCGGGCCGCCGCCGAGGCCGACGCGTGGACCCTGCGCGCCGCGCTGCTGGGCGGTGAGCGGGCCCTGCGGCCTGCCGCCGGCGAGCTCACCGATGTCCGCCTGGAGTGGGCCGACGTCATGGGCACGAGCTACCCGGCCCGGGTCACCTGCGCCTTCCCCCCGCCACCGGAATCCCTGCCGCTCACCGCGGCGCTGGTTCCGGCCCGGGCCGCCTGCCGTACGGCGCTGCAGGCCGCGGCGCGGCACGCCGCCGCGCTGGCGGCCGCCCGCATCGTCGGAGCCGAGGTGGACGCCACCCGCCGCCGCATCCACGCCCTTCGGGAGCGCTGGGTGCCCGCGCTGGAGACCGCGCTCGCCGAGCTGGAGACGGCCCTCGACGAGCTGGAACGTGCGGACGGCATCCGCGTCCGCCGCGCCCGCCGGGAGGTTCCCCCCTGAGCGGCGCATAGTCCGGACGACCCCGTCCACGAGGAGGTGGTCACCGTGAACACCACGACAACAGTGAACATCACGACCCGGGAGCGGTGGGGAGCCACCGGGGGCCTGGTCGCCGTCGCGGCCGGAGCCGCGGCGGCGGTCTTCGAGCGGGGCGGGGTGAGCCCCGACGCCCCGGCCGGGCAGATCACCGCGTTTTTCGCCGCCAACGGATCGGCGATGCTGGCCCAGAGCGCGCTGTTCGTGATCGGAGCGGCGGCGCTGCTGTGGTTCCTCGCCGGTCTGCGCGCCTTCCTGGCCGCGGCCGAGGGCGGCTCGCAACGACTGTCCACGCTGGCCTTCGGCGCGGGCGTCGCCCAGGTCACGATCAACCTCGTGGCCCAGGCGTTCCAGGTCGGGCTGGCCACGGCACCTCCGGAGCAGGTGTCGGCCGGGCTGGTGGCGCTGACGAACGCCGTCTTCACCCTGGCCAACGTGCCGGTGGCGGTGATGCTCGCGGCCGTCGCGGCGGTCTCCCTGCGCCACGGGGCCTTCCCGCCCTGGCTGGGGTGGCTGGGCGCCGCCGCCGCCGTGGCGCACGCGCTCTTGTCCGTCAGCGCCTTCGCCTACAACGGTCCGCTGGCGCCCGGCGGCGCGCTGAGCTACCTGCTGTACCCCGCGCTCGTCGTCTGGCTGGTACCCGCCGCCATCACGATGATCGTGCGCGGCGGCCCGGCCGCGCGGGAGGACCGGGCCTGACCGGCGGCGACCGGCGCGGCGGTCTCGCCGCACCCCGGGCCCACCATGCCGCAGGACTCCACGTCCACGGCCGAACTGCCTCGTGGAGAGGGACTTTCGTCTCTGTCTGCGGTGCCGGGCCCGTCGCAAGGTGAAATTGGAAGTCGTCGCAAGGACGGATCGAGCCGATGTCCGAGAAGAGAACATCCCCCCATCGGGAAACGGAGTTGCTCCGCCAGATGCTGCGCATCCGCCGCTTCGAGGAGCGGTGCGTGGAGCTGTACAGCACCGAGAAGATCCGCGGGTTCATGCACCTGTACATCGGCGAGGAGGCGGTCGCCGCCGGCGTCTGTCACGTCCTGACCGCGGACGACGCGGTCGTGTCCACCTACCGCGAGCACGGCCACGCGCTGGCGCGCGGCCTGCCGATGACCGAGATCATGGCGGAGATGTACGGCAGGGCGGCCGGTTGCAGCCGGGGCCGCGGCGGCTCGATGCACATCTTCGACGCCTCCCGCCGTTTCTACGGCGGCAACGCGGTCGTCGGCGGCGGCCTGCCGATCGCCGTCGGCCTCGCCCTGGCCGACCGGTGCCAGGGCCGCAGCCGGGTGACCGTGTGCTTCTTCGGCGAGGGCGCGATGGCCGAGGGCGAGTTCCACGAGTGCCTCAACCTCGCCTCGCTGTGGCGGCTGCCGGTGCTGTTCGCCTGCGAGAACAACCGGTACGCGATGGGCACCGCGCTGGCCCGCTCACAGGCCGAGACCGACCTGGCGCTGCGCGCGGCCGCCTACGACGTGGTGGCCTGGCCGGTGGACGGCATGGATGCGGCGGCCGTCGCGGACGCGGCGGCACGGGCCACCGAGTCGATCCGCGCCGGGGCCGGGCCGCACTTCCTGGAGCTGCGCACCTACCGCTTCCGCGCCCACTCGATGTACGACCCCGACCGCTACCGGACCAAGACCGAGATCGAGGAGTGGAAGCACCGCGACCCGGTCAGCTCACTGGCCGAGCGGATGAAGGCGGCCGGCGACCTCACCGACGACGACGTCAGGGTCATGGACAAGGAGATCACCGAGGAGATCGACCGGGCGGTCGCCTTCGCCGAGCGGGCGCCCCTGGAGCCGGTCGAGGACCTCACCCGGTTCGTCTACAGCGAGGTGACGTCATGAGCACCAGGACAGCCCGGCCCGCCAGGCGCGAGGACCAGGCCGCCATCACCTACCGCGAGGCCGTACGGGAGTCGATCCGCGAGGCGATGCACCGCGACGAGCGCGTCTTCCTCATGGGCGAGGACGTGGGCGCCTACGGTGGCTGCTTCGCCGTCAGCCTGGGCCTGCTGGAGGAGTTCGGGCCCGAGCGGATCCGCGACACACCGCTGTCGGAGTCGGCGTTCGTCGGCGCGGGCATCGGCGCCGCCCTCGGCGGCATGCGGCCGATCGTAGAGATCATGACGGTCAACTTCAGCCTGCTGGCCCTGGACCAGATCCTCAACAACGCCGCCACGCTGCTGCACATGTCCGGCGGCCAGCTCAACATCCCGTTGGTGATCCGGATGACCACCGGCGCCGGACGGCAGCTCGCGGCCCAGCACTCCCACAGCCTCGAGGGCTGGTACGCCCATATCCCCGGGCTGCGCATCCTGGCCCCGGCGACGCTGGAGGACGCCCGCGGCATGCTCTGGCCCGCGCTGGAGGACCCCGACCCCGTCCTGATCTTCGAACACGGGTCGCTCTACAACACCTCCGGCGTGCTCCGGCCCGGACCGGTCGGCATCACCCGTTCCGCGCTGCGCCGCTCCGGCCGGGACATCACGCTCATCGCCTACGGAGGCACCCTGCACAAGGCCATGAAGGCCGCCGAGGAGCTGGCCTCCGGCGGCGTCGAGGCCGACGTGATCGACCTCCGCGTCCTGCGCCCGCTCGACGACTCCCTGATCGTCGAGTCGGTGACCCGCACCCACCGGGCGGTGATCGTCGATGAGGGCTGGCGCTCCGGCAGCCTGTCCGCCGAGGTCAGCGCGCGCATCGTCGAGCACGCCTTCTACGAGCTCGACGCGCCGGTCGAGCGGGTCTGCACCGCGGAGGTGCCCATCCCCTACGCCCGTCACCTGGAAGAGGCGGCGCTCCCACAGGTCCCCGCCATCGTCGCCGCCGCCCGCCGGGTGATCGCGTCATGAGCGGCCAGGAGTTCCTCATGCCCTCCCTGGGCGCCGACATGGAGTCCGGCACCGTCATCGAATGGCTGGTCAAGCCCGGTGACCGGATCGGCAGGGGTGAGCCCATCGCTCTCATCGACACCGACAAGGCCGTCATCGAGGTCGAGTCCTTCCAGAGCGGCGTCATCGAGGCCGTCCTGGTCGAGGCCGGGTCCCGGGTCCCCGTCGGCACCCCGCTCGCCCTCATCGGCGACGGCCGGCAGGCCGCCCCGTCCGTCCAGGAGGGGCCCACCCCGGAACCGCCGTCCGCGGAGACCCCGGAGGCATCGGCCGTGGAGACCCCGGCCTTGCCCGTCCGGGAGAAGCCCACCCCGGAACCACCGGCCGCGGAGGCTCCGGAACCGCCCGCCGCGGAAGTTCCGGCTCCGGAGACGTCGGCTCCGCCCGTTCCGGAGACACCCGTCCCGGTGATGTCCGTCCCGGAGACCCCGGCCCCGCCCGTTCCCGCGCCGCCGGTCACCTCCCCCCTGGTGCGGCACCTGGCCGAGGAGCGCCACGTCGACCTCGCCGCCCTGCACGGCACGGGCCCGGGCGGGAGAATCACCAGATCCGACGTCGAGCACGCCGGGCGGCCGTCCCGGCCGAAGGCCTCCCCGCTGGCCCGCCGGCTCGCCCGCGATCTCGGCGTCGACCTCGCCGATGTGCCCGGCACCGGCCGTACCGGGGCGATCCGCGCCGATGACGTACGGCGGGCGGCCTCCCGGACGGGCGAGCCGGCGCGGGCCGTACCGGAGAAATCGCGGGCCATGCCGGAGAAAAGCGCGAAGGCCGCGCCGGACCGGGTCGCGAAGGGCCGGGCGAGACCGGAGGCGGCGCGGCGGCAGAGGGCGATGCGGCAGGCCATCGCCCGGGCGATGGCCCGCTCCAAGCGGGAGATCCCGCACTACTACCTCGCCACCACCGTGGACATGAGCACGGCCCTGGCGTGGCTGCGGGAGCGCAACCGCGACCTGCCCGTCGCCCGGCGCCTGCTGCCCGCGGCCCTGCTGCTGAAGGCGTCCGCCCTGGCCGCCCGGGAGGTCCCGGCGCTCAACGGCTTCTGGATCGACGACGCCTTCGCCCCCGGCCGGGCCGTGCACCTCGGTGTGGCGGTCTCGCTCAAGGGCGGCGGCCTCATCGCCCCGGCGCTGCACGGGGCGGCGGACCTCGCCCTGGACGATCTCATGGCCGGGCTGAAGGACCTCGTCGCCCGTTCCCGCGCCGGACGGCTGCGGCAGGCCGAGATGACCGAGGCCACCATCACCGTCACCAATCTCGGCGACCAGGGCGTGCAGACCGTCCACGGCGTCATCTACCCGCCCCAGGTCGCCCTCGTCGGCTTCGGCAAGATCGTGGACCGCCCGTGGGCGGTGGACGGCCTGCTCGGCGTCCGCCCACTGGTCGAGGTCACCCTCGCCGCCGACCACCGCGCCACCGACGGCTACACCGGCAGCCGTTTCCTGTCCGCCGTCGACCGGCTGCTCAACCACCCGGAGGAGCTATGACCCCGCAACAGGCCCGAGAACTCATCACGGACGCCCTCAGCCAGGTCGCCCCGGACGCCGACATCGGCGCCCTCGCCCCGGACGCCGACTTCCGCGACGTCCTCGAACTGGACTCCCTCGACTTCCTCAACTTCGTCGAGACGCTGAGCGACGCCAGCGGATACCGGATCGACGAGGACGACTATCCCGAGTTCGCGACCGTGGCCTCCGGAGTGGAGTTCCTCGCCAAGCGGGTCTGATCCCCGCCCGACCACCGAGCTTGACCACCGAGCTTGACCGCCGAGAGGGCACAGCCGGGCTTAAGAATTCCTAACAAAATGGGGTATGGCGTAGGCGGCTTGGCCGGTGTAGCCAGGGAATGTGAGGAAGGGCCAGCCGCCACCGTGGGTGGTGCCCGATGAGCTGTGGCAGCGCATTGAGCCGCTGCTGCCGGCGGCCGAGCGGCGCTATCGCCATCCGGGGCGTCGCCGCCTGGATGACCGCAAGGTACTGTGCGGGATCTTGTTCGTGCTCTACACCGGGATCCCCTGGGAGTTCCTGCCCCAGGAACTGGGCTTTGGCTCGGGGATGACGTGCTGGCGGCGGCTGCGCGACTGGCACCAGGCCGGGGTCTGGCAGGCCCTGCACGAGCTGCTCTTGGCGCAGTTGCATGCCGCTGATCGGCTGGATTGGTCCAAGGCGGTGATCGACAGTGCGCAGGTGCGGGCGCTCAAGGGCGGCCCAAAACCGGCCCGAGCCCGGTTGACCGGGGCAAGACGGGCTCCAAGCACCATGTGATCACCGATGGGAGCGGCATCCCGCTGGCCATGGGCTTGGGCGGCGGCAACCGCAACGACATCCTGCAGCTGATTCCGTTGATCGATGCGATCCCGCCGGTCCGCGGCAAGCGTGGCCGGCCCCGGCGCCGACCCGCGGTGATCTATGCCGACCGGGCCTATGACCACGAGATCTACCGGCGGCAGGTGCGAAGGCGCCGGATCGAGCCGATCTTCGCCCGGCGCGGCACCGGCCACGGCTCCGGGCTGGGCACACATCGCTGGGTGGTGGAGCAGACGCTGGCCTTGCTGCACCACTTCCGCCGACTGCGGATCCGCTGGGAGATCCGCGACGACATCCACGAGGCGTTCATGATCCTGGCCGCCGCCATTATCTGCTGGCGGCGGCTCCAGCACTGACTCACATTCTGTTAGGAGCTCTAAGGCTCAGGTCCGGCTGGGGCCGTGACCGCGCTCGACCTCCCGGATCCAGGCGGCCTCCCACTCGGCGTAGCGCCCGCGGTCCAGCAGCCATCGCAAACCCAGCAGGCACAGCGCCGCCGTACCCGCCGCCCCGGCCAGCACGGCGGCGCCCGCGGCGACGGCGCGGGTCACGCTCTCCAGCCGGTGCTTGGGCGGGGTGGTGACGCGTCCGTCTCCGTCAACCCACACCTGGGTCACGGCGCCCGTCCTGGCCCCCGGCCAGACACCCACCCGGCCGGTCGTCTCCTGGCCGGCGGCCGTCGTCCAGCGGGCCGCGACCGTCAGCTCCGGCACCCTCTCTCCCCCGGCGAACCCCGGGGCGGGCGCGTCCTGCGTCAGCGTCGCCGTCACCAGCTCCCGCACCCCGGGACCGGTGCGCTCGGCGGCCAGGCCGTCGGCGTAGACCAGCTGCCCCAGGGCGATCGCGGGCCACACGCTGAGCAGGACCAGGGCCAGCGCCGTCAGCACGGCCGCCGTCTCCAGGCGGTCGGAGCGGCGGCGCAACTCGTTGCCGTCCAGCCGGTACCGGCGCACGCACCGGGTCATCCAGTCGGTCACGGTCCGCATCTCGCACCTCCCGTAAGGCCGCCCTCCCGAGGCCCGCCCTTCCGGCTCCGGGCCTTCAATGTCCGGCATCGCCGGCGTGCCCGGCAGGGCCGTACGGGGCGGACGGACCGGGACCTTGGACTCTTATCGATCCGGGCTCTTGCCGCCTTCACCGGCCCGCGACGGGCCGGCGCAGCAGCCGCCGCATCGCCAGGCCGGTGAGGACGGCGGCGGTGGCCGCCATGAGCAGGCCGCCGAAGAGCCCGATGACCGCGGTCAGCCAGCCGGGCTGGCCCTCCTGCCACAGCGGCGAGGCCACCGCGAAGAACACGCCCAGGGCGACCAGCCAGGCGCCCGCGCTGGCGGCGATCCACCACGCGGCCCCGGCCACCCGGCGGCGCAGCACCCGCCACTGGAACAAGCCCATGGCCGCCAGCAAGACCAGCCCCAGCAGCACGACCACCGCGACCGGCCATTTCGTGATCCCCTCGCCGAGGACGATCGGGACGGCGCCGATGGCCCAGGCGACGGCCGCCCCGGCCGCGGTCGCCCGCACCCAGGAGCCGGTGCCCACCGAGGGCAGCGCCGTCCGCAGCGCGTAGGCCTGGGCCAGTCCCAGGACGGTCCCCTCGACCAGGCCGGCCATCAGGATCGCGGCGGCCTGGAGCAGCGGCGCGACGCCCAGTACGGCCCACCCGGGGTCGGCCACCGCGGGACCGGTCAGCGCGGGCACCGAGAAGCCGAGGATCTCCCCCGCGGTGACCGCGACGATCCAGCGCCGCAGCCACCTGCGGTCCGCGGGCCACGGCCGCGGGGCGTCCGCCGGGTCGAGGGGGTCCAGGCGCACGGTGACGGCCACGGCCTCCTCCACCGGCATGAGGTTCCCCTCCCTGCCGACGGTGCGCCCCACGGCCGACAGCGCCGCGCGGACCCGCTCGGGGTCCCGGCTGACGACCGCCCGGCCGGTGCGCCCGGCGCCGCGCAGGACGAGCCGGAGCGCGGCGCCGCCCTCCAGGTTGCGCCACCAGTTCCGGGAGCGCCTGCTGACCAGGGTGAGCACGTCGCCGTCCTGGGCGTACTGGACAGGCACCGTGATCGCGGCACCGCTGCGGCGGCCGGTGAGCGTCAGCAGGACGACCCACCGGGACACCAGATCGTGCCAGGGGGTGCCCAGCAGCCGCCGTACCACCGGGTTGACCAGGCGCGTCTGCACCCGGTCCAAGACCCGGCGCGGGCGGCGGGCGCTCGGCGCGGCGGCCCGGGTCATGACCGTCACCTCATGGGGAAGGGGCGACCGCGCGCCGCTCGGCCGGTGCCGGCTCGGGGGCCGGCGGCGACGGCGCGGTGCCGGTGTCGCCGGGGTGACGGCCCAGCAGCAGGTACAGGATCGGGCCGACCGGCTGGACGAAGATCACCGGCCACCACAGTGCCTTGTGTCCCCGCACACCGGACTGCGGCCGCAGCCACAGGTCCACCGCGGCGGCGGAGGTGAGCGCGAACTCGATCGACGCCAGCGCGATGACGGCGCCACGCTGACGCGGCGACATGTCGTCCCACCGCATCCTGCGCGCACGCCGGATCGATCTACCGGTCATCTCACAGCCTCCTCACCGGCTCGGGGACACGCCCGCACGGGGGTCCCGGACCGTCTACCGTCATGCTCGCCGGTGGTGCGGCCGCCGTGTAGAGGCGAAGGTCCCGGAAACGCGCGACAGGCGCGCGGCGGTGAACCGCTTGATCGCCGGTACCGTGCCTCGCATCAGATCGGATGAGACGAGATGAGCGACGAGATGAGCTTCGCGCACGGGAAGGTGCGTCCGGGGCCGCCTGCTGTGGCGGCGGCCCCGGACGGACGCGCTGGATCAGCGCCGTTCCGGAGCGGCGCTAGCCGAACAGCCGCAGGATCTGGTTGAGCAGATCCGCGATGCTACCCAGCGGGCTACCGCCGTTGAGCAGGTTGGCTATGGCGCACAGCAGGTTGCCCAGCAGGTTGCCCGGTCCCGGGTCCGCCTCGATGACCAGGTGAACCCGGTTCAGGTGGACCTCCAGACCCAGCAGGTCGAGGTCCAGCGGCCCGAGCGTGAGGTCGAGGATCGTGCAGGTCGCCTGGTTGGCGCTCTGGACGTCGAGGGTGATCGTGCGGGTGGTCGTGCCGATGACGGCACCGGCCGCGTCGGTGAGGGTGGCGTTCAGAGTGCCGGTCGCCGTGAGCGTGTCGCCGACCTGGGTGAAAGCGGTCGGGGTGAATGTGCCGACGGCGCTGCCGCCGCCGGCGACGGTTCCGGTGACCTGTTCGACCGTGAGGGTGCCCCCTGGGTCTGCTGCGAAGGTGTTCCCCGGTGCTGACGAGGACGTGGCGTGACTCGTACTCGGTACGAGCACGGCGACTATCGCCGAGAGTATTGCGATGATGCCGATTCGTAACTGCATCGGGCTGATGCCTCCTTGGCTCGGAGTGTCGCCTCCTGCGACACTCTGATCGCCCGGCCAGGCGGCGTACGGTTACCCGCTTCGGACACCGGAAAACGCCGCGTTCCCGCCACGGGAACAGATGAGCCGGGCACCCGGAAGCGATGCGCTGGTCAGCGTCCGGTCGGAGGCGAACCTGCAATTTCGTTATGGCGCGTTCCAGGAACCCGCCGTGCAGAGCGCCGTCCGGTGGGATGTCAGGCGGGTTCCTGCGGCGATAGCGCCACGGGTTCGATGCGGAACGGCGCGGTCCGCACCTCCGCCTCCTGCTCGGTGTCGGGGGCGCGCCCGGCGGGCGCGGCTCACCAGAGTCCATGGTCCCGGCTGAACGGCCCGGAGAGGGCGTGCTCGCGACCGCGCGACAGGCGCGCGGCGGTGAACCGCCTGATCGCCAGCACCGTGCCGCCGACCAGGACCGCCACCGCGGCGGTCAGCGGGACCAGCAGATCCTGGTGCTGCCTGGCGGCGCTCCCGGCGACCGCGCCGATCACCACGTAGAACGTCACCCAGGCGGCCGCGCCGGTCATCGCCCAGCCGACGAAACGCCGGTAGGGCATGTTCAGCGTGCCGGCCAGCACCGGGGTGAGGGCGTGGGCGACCGGCAGGAAGTAGGCCACCGCGAGGGTCACCCCGCCGTCGGTCCCGCCCATGAGGCGCTCGGCGCGCTCCCAGCGCCGTGCACCGACCCAGCGGCCGGCGCGGCCGCGCCGCAGCCGCGTGCCGTACATCCTGCCGATCAGGTAACCGCCGGAGGCGCCCAGATAGCACCCGGCCACCCCCGCCACGACCACGCCGGCGACCTCGGCGGGACCCTCCGAAGCGATGCCCGCCATCAAGATGGCCGCGTCCGCGGGCACCAGCAGGCCGATCAGCAGCGAACCCTCCATCGCCAGCAGCGCCAGGAGGGCGGCGCCGACCACCAGGAAGCCCTGCCCGGCCAGCAGGTCGAGCAGCCCGGCAAGCAGGTCGTTCAGCGCACCCAGCATGACTCCGTCCTTCTCCCGCCGGCCGGGACGCGGGCGCGCCGTCCCGCCGGGGCGGGTCGGGCGGCGCCGCTCGCCGTCACGGCGCTAGGGGGCGTCCAGCAGCGCCGTGAGCTCCTCCAGCGCCTCCTTCAGGTAGCCGGGGACGGCCCACACGTCGGGCACCATGTCCCGGCAGGCGGTGATCCCGACATCCAGGCGGCCGTCGTAGGAGAAGACCGTGATGTTGAGCCCGCCGCTGACGCCGGTCACCACCGAGACCGGATAGTGCGCCAGCAGGCGGGCTCCGGCGACGAACAGGGGCACCTGCGGGCCGGGGACGTTCGAGACGATCAGGTTCATCGGCGGCGCCGCCTGCCCGAGCAGCGCGAACGCGGCCCGGTCGGCCAGTCCGGTCAGAGCGGCCGGCAGGCTCTCGGTGAACTCCCGCATCCAGCTCGCGGGCACCGGATCGAGCCGGGCCTTGAGCCGTTCCATGGACGCGTGCACCTCCTGCAGCCTCCGCCGGACGTCGGCGACGTGGGTCGGCAGCGGCACGGTCATGATCGTGACCTGGTTGCCGCGTCCGCCTTCACCGGGTCGCCTCAGCGCGAAGGGCACTCCCACGATCAGCGGCTCGGCGGGGAGCATCGCGTGCCCGGCCAGCCAGCGCCGGACCGCGGTGGCCGCCAGCGCCAGGACCACGTCGTTGACCGTGACGCCGAACGCGTTCTTGACGCGTTTGACCTCGTCGAGCGGGAGCTCGGCGAAGGCGAAGCGGCGGTGGGCGGAGACCGGCCCGCTCAGCGGTGTGCGCGGGGTGGGCAGGTGGGGCAGCTCCGGCCGCGACCGCCCGCTCAGCCATCTCGTGACCCGGGACACCTGCCCGGTGCCGGGGATGCGGGAGACGACCGGGATCTCGTCCAGATGGGGTATCGCCTCGGCGAGGAAGCGGAGGACGTGGGTGGGGCCGGTCAGCGCGTGCAGGGCGCCGCGCGCCAGCATCCACGGCACGTGCAGCGGCCCGTCGGGGCCGGAGGGAGGCGGTTCCCCCGCGTGATCGCGCTCCGGTTCGGCGGACGGGTCCATGAGCGAGGCGAGCACGTCGGCGCCGCCCAGGCCGTCGATCGCGGCGTGGTGCAGCTTCGTGTAGACCGCCGAGCGGCCACCGGCCAGGCTCTGGATCAGGTACATCTCCCACAGCGGCCTGGTGCGGTCCAGCCGCCGCTCGTGCAGCCGGGCGACCTGCTCGCCCAGCTGGGCGTCGTTCCCGGGCGAGGGCAGGGCCAGCTCACGCAGGTGATAGTCCAGGTCGACTTCGGCGTCGGCCACCCAGTAGGGCCGGTCGAGCCGGAACGGGACGCCTTTCAACCGCTGCCGCAGTTGTTCCACGCGCCCCAGCCGATCCTTCAGCAGGACGAACAGCTCGTCCCTGGACACCTCGCGTTCCAGGATCGCCAGCCCCGCGACGTTGGCGACGTCCGCCTCCGTCTCGAAGTCGAGGAACTGCTCGTCCAGAGCGCTCAGCTGACGCATCACGCTCTCCCTTCATGCTTCGTACGGCGGCCGCACCGGCGGGGGGGGAGCACCGCAGAGGCCGGCACCGGCCCGCCGGCGGGGTCAGGCGGGATCCTGCGGTGAGAGCGCCACGGGCTCGATGCGGAACAGTGCAGTCCGCACCTCCCCCTCCTGCTCGGTGTCGGGGGCGCGCCCGGCCACGGCCTTCAGCACGTCCACGGTGGTGATCATCCCGACCAGGCGGGCGCGGTCGCCGAGAACCGGTACCGCGTCACAGCCGGCGTCGAGCATCATCGCGGCCACCTCCGACAGCGGCTGGTCCGGATGGGCCCGCGGCGTCCTGCGCCGGCCGAGCAGGTCGCGGATCGGGCGGTGGGCCTGCTGGGCGGGGCCGCCGGACCAGTGGTCGGACAGGTCCTGGCGGGTGAGGATGCCCAGCAGCCGGCCGTGGGCGTCGAGCACCGGAAGGTGGTGGACCTCCGCCCGGCGCATCAGCTCCCAGGCCATCAGCGGCGACTCCTCAGGGGTGATCGTGACCAGGACACGGTTCATCACCTGTCCGGCGGTCAGCGCCCGGTTGTTCATCGTTCCTCCTCACGCGGTCGCACCACGGCGACCGGGCAGTGTGCGCGGTGCAGCACGCCATGGCCGACCGAGCCCAGTACGGCCGCGCCGAATCCGCCCAGCCCGCGCGAGCCCACCACGACCAGGTCCGCCCGGCGCGAGGCGTCCGACAGCGCGCGGACCGGGTGGTCGCACACGGCCGCCTCCTCCACCTCGATGTCGGGGTATTTCTCCCGCCAGGGCGCCAGGTACTGCCGGACCACCTCGGCCTCGTCCCGGTAGAGGCCCTTCACCACCGGGCTGTAGCCCAGCGCGTAGGGCGAGACCATGGGCATCTGCCAGGCGTGGACCGCCCGCAGCCGGCAGCCCCGCAGCCGGGCCTGGGTGAAGGCGTACTCCAGCGCGGCCTCCGAATGCTCGGAGCCGTCGAACCCGGCCACGATCACGCCGTGCGCGGTCCGGGCCGCCGTACGCACCACCACGACGGGGACGGCCGCGTGCCCGGCCAGGGCCAGGCCGACCGAGCCGAGTACCAGGCCGGCGAAGCCCCCCAGCCCTCTGCTCCCGATCACCAGTTCGTCGGCTCCTTCTGACTCGGCCTTGAGCCGCTCGACCACCGCCCCGGTCGCCAGGTCGGTGGTGATCTCGATGGCGGGGGCACGTTCACAGGCCCGTCGCTCGGCCGCCTCCAGCGTCTCCCGGCCGTATCCGGCCGCCGGGTCGTCCGCCACTCCCGCCCGGAAGAAGGGAGTGGCGGCGGCCCACGGCTCGTGCACATGCACGATCTTCAGTGCCGCGCCGCGGCGCGCGGCCTCCTCACTCGCCCAGTCCAGCGCCGCCGTCGCGGGGGCGGACCCGTCGACGCCGACGACGATCAGTCCGGTCACGGCCGGCCTCCCTTCCGGAGAAGAGCTTCGGTGTCCTTCACCCCCATCGCACACTCGCGCGCGGGTTCCGGCACCGGCCGAACGTCATCTCCTGCAGGGACCAACGCCTTCTGCGGGCGGTCACCGGCCTGGAGAGCTTCACCGGCCCGGCGGGTCCGGACAGGCGAGGGGCCGGCGGACGCTCACCGCGTCCGCCGGCCCCTCGATCGGTATGGTCATTCCCGTGCCGTCCTCTCCGGCTCGATGACCTCGTGCACGTCACGCCCGGCCGGTGCGGCGGCGGGAGCGCGAAGCGCGTGCCGCAGCGTCGAGACGAACCACAGCGCGATCGTGGCGGCGAACAGAACCGCCAGTGCGACCTCGCTCTCGGCAGCCAGCGCGATGATCCCGGCGACGAGCGCCGTGACGCCGAGCAGGCTCGCGACCGCTGTGAACAGCTGTGTCATCGGCGTCCTGCGGCCGGCGTACAGCTCGTCGGCCGAGCTGAGCGCGCACCCGCCGACGAACCCGAGCACCAGGATGGTGGTGGCCACGCCCCGCACACTGGAGATGATCGCCATATCCACCCCCTGCAGGAACGCCACGTAGACCGCGACGATGACACCCGCGACCACCGTGGCGACCGCGTCCTTCCATGTCAGCCTCATCATGCTCACCCCCTCCCGTTCCCGATGAGGGCTCTCTGACGAGGAGGTTCCTGCCTTCAGACTCCCGCCGGGGACGGGGCCCGGGCAGTGCCGAAGGTCCCCGGTGACGCGGCGTCGGTCCCTGGTCCCGTGTGCGGCCGGACGTGATGGGCTTCCATTCATGCTTCTGTTCACACAGGGCCGGAAGGTCTAGCGTCGAGGTCATGATTCGTGTGTTCCTCGTGGACGATCACGAGGTCGTACGGCGCGGCGTGGCGACGCTGCTGGACTCCGAGGATGACATCGAGGTCATCGGCGAGGCCGAGAGCGCCGAGTCGGCCGTCGCCCGCATCCTGGCGCTGAGGCCCGACGTGGCGGTGCTGGACGTGCGCCTGCCCGACGGCAACGGCGTGGACGTCTGCCGGGAGGTGCGCTCGGCCCTGCCCGGCCTGGCCTGCCTGATGCTGACCTCCTTCTCCGACGACGACGCGCTGTTCAACGCCGTCATGGCCGGCGCCTCCGGCTACGTGCTCAAGCAGATCCACGGCTCCGACCTGGTCGGCGCCGTGCGCACCGTGGCCTCGGGGCAGTCCCTGCTGGACCCGCAGACCACCACCGCCATGCTGGCCCGGCTGCGCGAGCAGTCCGCCCGCAAGGATCCGCTGGCCCGCCTGACCGAGCAGGAGCGGCACATCCTGGAGCTGGTCAGCGAGGGGCTGACCAACCGGCAGGTCGGCGAGCGGCTGCACCTGGCGGAGAAGACGGTCAAGAACTACGTCTCCAACCTGCTGGCCAAGCTCGGCGTGCAGCGCCGTACCCAGGCCGCGGCGCTGGCTACGCGGCTGAAGGCCGAGAACGAGCGGTGACCCGCCGGGCCCGCCACGCCTTGTGCGCGGTGTCGGCCAGGACCATGACGGGAACCGCCAGGACGGCCAGCGCCCAGCCCGCCGCGTCCGGGAACGTCCCGCCCAGCAGGTCCGCCAGCGCGGGCAGGCCGAGGAAGGCCAGCAGCATCACGATCTCGGAGGCGACCGCCCACAGCAGCAGCGGGTTGTCCCGCCAGTGCAGCCGGCCGATCCAGCGCGACTCGCTGCGGCAGGCGAAGGCGTTGGCGAACTGGCCCAGCACCACCGCGGCGAAGGCCGTGCCGGAGGCGGTGGCCAGCAGCGCGGGCTCCGGATCGGCGCCCGGCACCCAGCCGCCCAGCAGCAGGACGCCGATGAAGGCCGCCATCTCGGCCAGCGCCTGCGCGGGTCCGAGCACACCGAAGACGCGGCGCACCAGCCGCCGGTCGACCAGGTTGCCGGTGCGGGCGGGACCGTCCATGGTGCGCGGGTTGGCGGGTTCGGCGCCCAGGGCGAGCGCGGGCAGCAGGTCGGTGCCGATGTCCAGGGCGAGCACCTGCAGCACGCTCAGCGCCAGCGGGATCGTGCCGCCCGACAGCGCCCAGACGGCGAACGGGGTGAGCTCGGCGACGTTGTCGGTCAGGTGGTAGGTCAGGAAGCGGCGGATGTTGGCGTAGGTGGCCCGGCCCAGCTCGACCGCGGTGACGATGGTGGCGAAGTGGTCGTCCAGCAGCACCAGGTCGGCGGCCTCGCGGGCGACGTCGGTGCCGGAGGCGCCCATGGCGATGCCGATGTCGGCCTCGCGCAGGGCGGGGCCGTCGTTGACGCCGTCGCCGGTCATCGCCACGACGTGACCGCGCCCGCGCAGCGCCCGGGCGATGCGCAGTTTGTCCTCCGGGGTCACCCGGGCCACCACGACGCCGTCGCGGTCCAGCATCCTACCCAGTTCCTCGTCGCCGGACGGCAGCCGCGCACCGGTGAGCACGAGCGCGTCCGGGCCCAGCAGGCCGACCTCGGCCGCGATGGCGCGGGCCGTGGCGGGATGGTCACCGGTGATCATGGCCAGCTTGATCCCGGCGCGCCGGCAGGTGGCGATCGCCCCGGCCACGTCCTCGCGCGGCGGATCCTCCAGCGCCACGAGCCCGAGCAGCGTCAGATCCCGCTCGGCCTCCCCGGCGCCCCGGGCGACGGCCAGCACGCGCAGCCCGCGCCCGCTCATCCGCGCCAGCTCCTCGGCCGCGCCCGGTACGGCCGCGCACAGCGGCAGCACGCTGTCCGGCGCCCCCTTGAGGTGCAGCTCGCCGCCGGCCACGACGGAGGCCCGGCGGCGGACCGGGTCGAACGGGAAGCGCCGGGTGACGGGCGTGTCCGTCTCGACGCCGCCTCGCAGGGCGGCCACGTGCAGGGCGACCTCCATCGGGTCGCCCACCGCCCGGCCGTCGGCGGCGACGTGGCCGGTGGAGCTCAGCACGGCCGAGCGCAGCACCTCGTCCTGCGGGTGGCCGGGGGCCCAGATCTCGGCCACCGTCATCTCGTTGCGGGTCAGCGTGCCGGTCTTGTCGGTGCAGATGAAGGTGGCCGACCCCAGCGTCTCGACCGCCTCGAGGTGGCGGACCAGGGCGTTGCGGGAGGCCATCCGCTGCGCGGCCCGGGCCAGTGAGAGCGTCACCGTGGGCAGCAGCCCTTCGGGGACCAGCGCGACGGTGACGCCGAGGGCGAACAGGAAGCCCTGGGCGGGCTCCATGCCCAGCAGGACGGCCAGGCCGAAGAAGGCCGCGCCGACGCCCAGGGCGATCAGTGCGACGGTCCGCACGACCTTGCCGAGCTGGCGGGCGAGCGGGCTGGGCGGGCGCCGGGCCTCCCGGGTGAGGGCCGCGATCTCGGCCAGCCGGGTCCGCGCGCCGGTCGCCACCACCAGGGCCTCGGCCTGACCCTCCACCACGAAGGTCCCCGCCGACAGCCGGTCCCCCGCCCGGGGCCGCGCCGGCACGCTCTCACCGGTGAGCATGGACTCGTTGACCGCCAGGGCGTGCGTCTCGACCGCCTCCAGATCGGCGGAGATCCGGTCGCCCGCCTCCAGCAGGACCACGTCCCCGCTCACCAGGTCGGCGGCCTCGACCTGGGTGACGCGGCCGTCCCTGCGGACCGTGACGGCGGCCGGGATCAGCTCCCGCAGCCGCTGCCCGGCCCTGTCGGCCCGGTACTCCTGGGCGAAGGCGAACGCCCCGTTGAGCACGATCACCACGACGATCGCCACCGTCAGCTGCGGCATCCCGGCCAGCAGGGCCAAGGCGGCGGCGCCCCACAGCAGCAGCGCGAAGAAGTGCGTCATCTCCCGCAGCAGCAGTACCGCCGCGGGCGCGCGGCGGGGCTCCGGCAGGGCGTTGGGGCCGTCGGCGACCAGGCGCGCGGCCGCCTCGGCCGAGGTGAGCCCCGTACCCGCGGAGGACATGATGTGGCTCATGGGGCCCGCACTTCACCCAGGCGGGCGACCGGCGCGATCGGGGACGACGGCCACGGGGCAGGGCGCGTGCTCGGTCATCGCCCGGGCGACCGTGCCCAGCCGGCCCCGGCCCCACGAACGGCCCGCGCCCACGACGAGCAGGACCGCCTCGGCGCCGGCCGCCTCCAGGGCGTCCCCGGCCGAGACGGTCACGGACCGGTACTCGACCGGAACGCCGGGATGGCGCTCACGCCACGGCGCCAGCCGCTCCCGCATGCGATCCCGTTCCGCGGCGAGGGCGGCCTCCGGATCCGGCAGCGGCGCCATCGCCACCCCCCAGGCCATGGGCTGGGGGTAGGAGGCGTGTACGGCCACCAGCCTCAGCTGCCGCAGGGCGGCCTCGGTGAAGGCGAAGTCCACCACCGCGTCGGCGGTGGAGGCGCCCAGCCCCAGCACCAGCGGCCCGGGATCCACCGGCGCGGGAATCGGCCCCGGTCCCCGTACGATGATCACCGGGGCGTGCGAGTGGGTGGCGGTGTAGCCGGCCACCGAACCGACCACCGAACGGGCCAGGGCGTCCAGGCCCCGGGAGCCGACCACCACCAGCTGCGCGCCGTCCGACAGCTCCACCAGGCGTTCGGCGGCCGCGCCCTCGTGCAGGTCGGCCCGCACGTCGGTGAGCGTGCTGGTCGATCGGGCGCAGTCGACCCCGTGGTAGAGCACGTGCTCGGCGGCCTTGCGCAGGTGCAGACGGGCCTCCTCGGTGGCCCGGCCGTACGGCCAGCGCCAGGCATGGGTGATCGTCAGCGGTGCCCGGCGCAGCTCGGCCTCGTCCATCGCCCAGTCCAGGGCCTGCATGGAGAAGTCCGAGCCGTCATAGCCGACGACGACGGCGCCGGGAGCGGGTGTGCGCGGATCGGTCATCGTTCTCACCTCGCCTTCATCGTCGGAGACGACAGCGTTTCAGGACAGAGCGCGATGTCCCTCGGGTACGAGGACGTTGGGCCCGTACCGGATCCTCCGGCGGCTTGCGGATCCCCGGCGGCCGGCTATTCCGCCTCGGTCATGCGGGCGGCCGTCTCCGCCAGCCGGCTGGCGTACCCCCACTCGTTGTCGTACCAGCCGAAGATCTTGACCAGCTCGCCGCTGGCCTGGGTCAGCGCGGAGTCGAAGACGCAGGAGGCGGGGTCGCCGATGATGTCGCGGGAGACCAGCGGCGCGACGCTGTAGCGCAGGATTCCCTCCAGCTCTCCCCCGGCCGCCTCGGCGAAGGCCCGGTTGACCTCCTCGGCGGTGACCGGGCGGGCCAGCACGGCCGCCAGGTCGGTCAGGGAGCCGTCCTCCACCGGCACCCGCAACGCGATGCCGTCCAGCCGGCCGGCCAGCTCGGGCAGGACCTGGCCCACCATGCGGGCCGCACCGGTGGTGGTGGGGATGATGTTGACCGCCGCCGACCGGGCCCGGCGCAGGTCCTTGTGCGGGGAGTCCAGCAGCCGCTGGTCACCGGTGTAGGCGTGCACCGTCGTCATGAATCCCTTGACCAGGCCGAAGTTCTCGTGCAGCACCTTGACCATCGGCGCGACGCAGTTGGTGGTGCAGGAGGCCAGCGAGACGATCTCGTGGCGGAGCGGGTCGTAGGCGTCATCGTTGACGCCGGGCACGATGCTGACGTCGACGCTCTTGCCCGGGGCGGAGATGAGCACCCGGCGGGCGCCGCCCTTGAGATGCGCGGCCGCCTGGTCGCGGGTGCGGAACCGGCCGGTGGCCTCGACGACGAGGTCGGCCCCGTAGGCGGCCCAGTCGATGCCGGCCGGGTCGGGGTGGGCGGTGACCGGGATGCTGCGGCCGTCGACGTCGATGCGCGAGGCCGAGGAGGTGACCGCCAGGCCGAAGGGACCGTAGGTGGAGTCGAAGGCCAGCAGGTGCGCCAGGGTCGGGGCGTCGGTGACGTCGTTGATCGCGACGACCTCCAGGCCCATGGGCAGCGCACGCCGCAGGAAGGCCCGGCCGATCCGGCCGAACCCGTTGATACCGATCTTCATGATGGTTCCCTTCCGACACGGGGCTGTGACCCCATCGTCGGGCGCGGCCGCCGGGCGCAGTAGAGGCCAAGGACCCCGGAAGGGGGCGCGACGGCCCGGCGGCGGATGACTTCCGGCCCTATCCACGCGGCCGGGATGCCGTGCCGTCCACGCGACCGGGACGTTCCGGCCGCAGGCCGTCGTCAGAAGCGGAACCGGCCGACCAGCCGCCGCAGCTCCCCGCTCATCGTGGCCAGCGCGTCGGCGGACCGGCGCGACTGCTCGGCGCCCAGGCGGGTGCGCTCCACGACGGCCGAGACCCCGGAGATGCTCACGGCGATCTGGGAGCTGCCGCCGGCGGCGCTGGAGACGCCGCGGTTCATCTCCTCGGTGGTGGCGGTCTGCTCCTCCACCGCGCTGGCGATGGTCTGCTGCGCCTCGCTGATCTTGCCGATCACCTCGGCGATCTGGTCGATCGCGGTCACCGCGTCGGCGGTGTCGGCCTGGATGGCCTGCACCCGGGCGGCGATGTCCCCGGTGGCCTTGGCGGTCTCCTGGGCCAGGTCCTTGACCTCGGAGGCGACCACCGCGAAGCCCTTGCCGGCGTCCCCGGCGCGGGCGGCCTCGATGGTGGCGTTGAGGGCCAGCAGGTTGGTCTGCTCGGCGATCGAGGTGATCAGCTTGACCACGTTGCCGATCTGCGCGGAGGACTCCCCGAGGCGGGCCACGGTCCGGGTCGCCTCGCCCACCTTGGCGACCGTCGCGTCGGCGACGACCGCGGCGGCGGAGGTGTTGCGGGCGATCTCGCCGATCGAGGCCCCCATCTCCTCCGAACCCCCGGCCACGCTCTCCAGGTGACGGGAGACGTCGTCGGCGGCCGAGGCGACCGACTGGACCTGGGCGGAGGCCTGGGCGGAGTCGCCGTTGAGGCTCTCGGACAACCCGTTCAGGCCGTCGGCCGCGTGCGCGACCTCGTCGATGTTGCCGACGATGCCGCGCAGGGTGCCGGAGATCCGCTCCAGCGCCCCGTCCAGCGCCGCGCTCATCCGGCCGATCTCGTCGCCGCGGCCGATGCCCAGGCGCGGGGTCAGGTCCCCGGCGGCGACCTTCTCCAGGACGCCGACGATGCGCTCGGCGGGCCTGCGCACCGAGCGGGTGAGCAGGACGGCGCACGCGATCCCGAGCAGGATCGCGGCACCGGCCAGCAGAGCGGCACGCCGGTCGGCCGCGTCGCGGCTGCCGGCCAGGGCGGCGAGGTGGGTGTTGCGCTCGGCCAGGACCGAGGCGTCGAAGGCCGCCGCGGCGTCCATGGCCTTGACGTAGACGGGGGCCTCGGCGACGTTGCTCAGCCGGACGGCCTCCTCGCGGTCACCGGCCCGCATGGCCGCCCACACCTGCTCGTCGATGCGGAGGAACTCCTCCAGGCCCTCGCGGATCGTGGCGACGGCCGTACGCTGCTCCCCGGCCGAGGCCGTCGCCTCGGCCTGACCCACCAGGCCGGCGACCTTGTCCCGGGCGCCGAGGAAGAACTCGCGCTTGGCGTCCCGGGACGCCTCGGAGGCCGTGTAGGCGGTCTGCAGGCCGTACATGTCGGAGAAGCGGAACTGCAGCAGCGCCACCATCCGGGCCTTGGGGTCGATCTCCTCGGCCACCCGGCGGGCCTGCCCGTCGAGGTCGCGGCGGACCGCGAACCCGTCGGCGACCACTATGACCAGCAGCATCAAGACGATGCCGAACCCGGCCCGGAACTTCCAGCCGAGGGACAGATCCCGCATGAAGCGACGCATCAGAGACCTTCTTCGAAGCGATGAGACATACGTCACTCCATCGGCGCCGCCTGTCCTCACCTGAGGGCATGGCGCTCATTCGAGGGATACGGCCGTCTGAGGGGTACGGCGCGCCGCCGCTTCGCGAAGGGAGAGGGGAAAGGGGAGTGTCCACTCCTTTCCACTATCAACCTATAGCGCACCGGGGGGCTTGCGGCAAGACCCCCGTCGTGCCGCACAATCGTCAGCCGAGGCCACTGCCTGCGGAAACGGGGACGCGACGTGCGTGTGCCGGTGACGGCGCACGGGCCGCGCGGGGACCGGCGCGATCAGCCGGGAGCCGCCGGCTCCCGCGGGGACCACGCGGGATCGTCTGGCGGTGCCTCGTTCATCTGAGATCGGAGCCGATGCCGTGAACCCTTTGGCCACCAGCGCGTTCGACCTTCCCGACCATCTGGCTCCCAAGGCCGACCCGGCGCTGATCGCCGGTGACGAGCGGCATTTCGCGGCCATCGCCGACAGCCTCGAGCAGGCGATCGCCGAGTTGTCCGACCGCCTCGACGCCGAGCGCAGGGCGCCCGGCGGCCGGGGCCGGGCGGCGCTGGAGCGGGACCTGGAGGTCCACCGGCTGACCGCCCGCCTGCGCGCGCTGCGCCGTTTCGGCCTGGACCTGTGCCTGGGACGCATGGTCGGCGCGGACGACGCCGAGCCGGTGTACGTCGGACGGCTCGGCCTCACCGACGGCCAGGGCCGCCGGCTGCTGCTCGACTGGCGCTCCCCGGCCGCCGAGCCGTTCTTCGGCGCCACCCACGCCAACCCGATGGGGCTGGCCAGCCGCCGCAGGTACCGCTGGACCCGCGGCCGGATCAGCGACTACTGGGACGAGGTGTTCACACCGGACGGGCTGGAGGGGCACGCCGCGCTCGACGACCAGTCCGCCTTCATCGCCAGCCTGGGCGGCAGCCGGTCGGGCCGGATGCGGGACGTGCTCGGCACCATCCAGGCCGACCAGGACGCCATCATCCGCGCGAGCTCCCGCGGTGCCCTCGTCGTCGACGGCGGTCCGGGCACGGGCAAGACCGTCGTCGCCCTGCACCGCTCGGCCTACCTGCTGTACTCCGACCCCCGTCTCGGCCACCACCGGGGCGGCGTGCTGTTCGTCGGCCCGCACCAGCCGTACCTGGCCTACGTCGCCGACGTCCTGCCCAGCCTCGGAGAGGAGGGCGTGCAGACCTGCACCCTGCGGGACCTCGTGCCCGAGGGGGCCGCGGCGGTGATCGAGGCCGACCCGCAGGTGGAGCGCCTGAAGTCCTCGGCGGACATGGTCAAGGCGATCGAACCGGCCGTCAGGTTCTACGAGAACCCGCCGGCCGGGGGGATGACGGTCACGACGCACTGGTCCGACATCTGGCTGGGCGCCGACGACTGGGCCGAGGCGTTCCAGGCGGCCGAGCCCGGCATCCCGCACAACGAGGCACGTGACCGGATCTGGGAGGAGCTGCTGACGATCCTGGTGGACAAGCACGACGGCGACGCGCCCGAGCATCTGCTGCGCAGGTCGCTGCTGCAGAACAGGGAGCTGCTGACGACCTTCAACCGGGCCTGGCCGCTGATCGAGGCGGCCGACCTGGTCGGCGACCTGTGGACGGTACCGGCCTACCTGCGGATGTGCGCCCCCTGGCTCAGCCCCGAGGAGATCCGGAAACTGCAGCGCGAGGACGCCCAGGCCTGGACGGTCTCCGACCTGCCGCTGCTGGACGCGGCCCGGCAGCGGCTCGGCGACCCCGAGGCGTCGCGGAGCAGGCGCCGGCAGGAAGCCGCCCTGGCGGTCCAGCGCGAGCGCATGGCGCAGGTCATCGACAACCTGATCGAGGCCGACGACGACGGCGAGGGCCTGGTGACCCAGCTGCGCCGGGCGGACCTGCAGCGCAACCTGGTCGACGAGTCCGAGCTGCCCACCGCCGACCCGGACCTGCTCGCCGGTCCGTTCGCGCACATCGTCGTGGACGAGGCGCAGGAGCTCACCGACGCGCAGTGGCAGATGCTGCTGCTGCGCTGCCCGTCGCGGAGCTTCACCGTCGTCGGGGACCGCGCGCAGGCCAGGCACGGGTTCACCGAGTCGTGGCGGGAACGGCTCGAGCGGATCGGGCTCGACCGGATCGCCCTGGCCTCCCTGAGCATCAACTACCGGACCCCGGAGGAGGTCATGACGCAGGCCGAGCCGGTCATCCGGGCCGCGCTCCCGGACGCCAACGTGCCGACCTCCATCCGCAGCAGCGGCGTGCCCGTCCTGCACGGCTCCGTTTCGGAGCTGGAGGCGGTCCTGCGGTCCTGGCTCGCCGAGAACGCCGACGGGGTCGCCTGCGTCATCGGCGACCCGGCGTTCCCGCCGACGTCGCGCGTCCGGTCGCTGACCCCGGAGCTGGCCAAGGGCCTGGAGTTCGACCTGGTCGTCCTCATCGACCCGGAGACCTTCGGCGAGGGCATCGAGGGAGCCGTCGACCGCTATGTCGCGATGACCCGGGCGACCCAGCGGCTCGTCATCCTGACCAGCCCGTGACGGCGATCACGCGTGGCGCTCGGTGAAGGACAGCATGCGCTGCCAGGCGTCCTGACAGGCCTCGGCCCACTGCGCGTACGAACGGTCGAAGAACGAGTGCGGGGCGCCCTCGTACACGTGGCTCTCGTACGGCGTGCCGACGCGTTCGAGAGCGGCCTCGTAGGCGGCGAAGTCCTCCGGCGTCGAGGCCGTGTCGGCGCCGGCGCGCAGCAGGAGCAGCGGGGCGCCCGGCCCCGTCGCCGGCGGCTCGATCGCGCGCAGCGCCCCGTAGAAGCCGATGCCGCCCGCCAGGCCGTTGCCCTCTGCGGCCTGGCGCCAGGAGTGCGCGCCGCCCAGGCAGAAGCCCACCGTGAACACCGGCCCGTGGGCGGCGAGCCGGTCGGTGGCCGCCCGCACGTCGGCCCGCACGCCCTCGGTGGTGACCTGCTTGACGTGCGTCATGAAGTCGAAGTCGTCATCGCGCCCGCCCAGCCCCTCCGTCCGGCCGAAGTAGTCGATCGCGATCGTGCGGAACCCGGCCTCGGCGAACCTGACGGCCAGGTCCCGGTAGTACGGATGCAGCCCCCGCACGTCCGGCAGGATCACCATGCCGCGGCCGCTCGGCTCGGCGGGCTCGGCCTGGTAGGCCAGGAAACGGTTGCCGTCGGCGGCGGTCAGCTCGATCTGCCGGTGGGAGGCGACCTCGCCCCGGACCGGAGGCGCGGGCGGCCGGCTGTCGGTGGAATGGCACATGGGGCAAGCGTGCCCGGGGACACGGGCGTTATCCAGACGCGCCCCGCGTCACCGCGGGCCGGCCGTACCCGGATGCGTGAGAAGGGCTCATATATCGCCTCCGTCCGCCGATGAGGAGTCATCAGATTCGGCGTGCACGTCACGGCCTCGGCAGGCCGCACGCCGGGCATCACCGGCTCATGGAGGAGCTTTCCCTTGCATCCGTCTCAGCGCGTGTCGTCCGGCAGGGCCGGTCGGCGCCGTACGGTCTCCCTGCTCACCGCGGTCGTGCTCAGCACCGGCGCGCTGGCGGGAGCCGCCCTTCCCGTCCAGGCCGCCGGCCCCGCCCAGTGCCCGGTGGACTTCGCCTCCCCGGTCGACTACGCCGTCGGAACCGGCCCCCAGTCCCTGGCCACCGCCGACATCAACGAGGACGGCCGCACCGACGTCGTCACCTCCGACCACAACGGCAACTCCGTCTCGGTCCTGCTGGGCAGGGGCGACGGCACCTTCCAGCCGGCCGTCAGCACCACCGTCGCGCAGTATCCGTGGGACATCGTCGTGCACGATCTCGACTCCGACGGCCACCTCGACCTGGCCGTGACCGACGGCTACAACTCCCGCGTCCACATCCTGCCGGGCAACGGCGACGGCACCTTCCAGGCGCCCGCCTCCATCTCGCTGAGCGGCACGCCCGTCGACGACATCGCCGCCGCCGACTTCAACGGCGACGGCCGCGCCGATCTGGCCGTCGCGGCCCACACCACCGGCCTGTGGGTCATGTCCGGCAACGGCGACGGCACCTTCCAGCCGGCCGTCAACCAGGCCGGGCCCAGCGCCAAGGCGATCGTGACCGGCGACTTCGACGCCGACGGCCACGTCGATCTGGCGTTCACCCTCGACGGCATGGCGGCCAACAGCAGCCAGTACATCGGGGTACGGCGCGGCGCCGGCGACGGCACCTTCCACCCGGTGGTCACCTACCACAACGGGAGCGGGCAGTACCAGCTCCTCAGCACGGCCGACGTCGACGGTGACGACATCACCGACCTGGTCGCGACGTCGCTCTACGGTACGGTGTCGGTGCTGAACGGCAACGGCGACGGCACCTTCCAGCCGGGCGCCGACCTCGTGCCGGGGGCGATGCTCGAAGACGTCCTGGCCGAGGACGTCAACGGCGACGGGGCCGCCGACCTCCTGGTGACGACGCAGCCTCCGGGCATGTTCGATCCGGGCCACCTGCTGGTGCTGCCGGGCAACGGCGACGGCACCTTCCAGAGCGCCGTCACCTACGAGCCGGGGAACGTGCCCCAGAAGATCGTGACCGGTGACTTCGACGGCGACGGCCACAAGGACGTGGCCGTCGCGAACATCTCCGCCAACGCCGTGTCGGTCCTGCTGAACGCCTGCGACCCGGCTCCCACGACGCCGACGCCCACGCCGACCACGCCCACGCCCACGCAGAAGCCGGTCCCCCCGGCCAAGCCCAAGCCGCCGGTCAAGCCCGCGCCCAAGCCCGCACCGAAGCCGGCGCCCAAGCCGAAGGCGAACCCGAAGCTGCAGGCCAAGCAGAAGGCCGCGCAGACGAAGGCGAAGAAGGTCATCAAGGCCAATCCGGGACGGGGCTGAGACCCGCGACCCCGATGATACATCAAAACAGTTTGATGTATCATCGGGGTATGGCGTCCTCGGCTCACGCCGCTCCGGCCTTCCTGCGACTGGCCGCCCATCCGCTGCGGTGGCGGCTGCTGAGCGAGCTGGCCGTGAGCGACTACCGGGTGCGCGAACTGGTGGACCTCCTCGGGCAGCCGCAGAACCTGGTCTCCTACCATCTGCGGCTGCTGCGCGAGGGCGGGCTGGTCACCATGAGGCGCAGCACCTTCGACGCCCGCGACGGCTACTACCACCTGGACCTGGACCGCTGCGCCCGGGCCCTGGCCGCCACCGGCGCCGCGCTGCACCCCGCGCTGCGGCCCGGCCCGGTCCCACCGCCGGCGCCCGCGTCCGGGCACCGGCCCGCGGTGCTGTTCACCTGCACCGGCAACAGCGCCCGCTCACCCATCGCCGAGGCCCTGCTGCGCCATCGCGCCGGCGGCCACGTCGAGGTGACCAGCGCGGGCAGCCGTCCCCGGCCGCGCCTGCACCTCGACGCCGTACGGGCCCTGCGCGAGGGCTACGGCATCGACCTGCGGGACCTGCGCCCACGCCACCTGGACAGTACGGCGGGCCGCCGCTTCGACTACGTGATCAGCCTGTGCGACAAGGTCCGGGAAGTGTGCTCCGGCATCGGCGGTCACCCTCGGCGCATCCACTGGAGCATCCCCGATCCCGCCGCGGACGGGGCCGGCTATCCCGCCTTCGTCCGCACCGCGGCCGAGATCGACACCCGCATCGGGCACCTGCTGCCCGTCCTGACCTCACAGGAGGCTTCGACATGAACGCATCCGACCGGCTGGCGAGTGTCCGTTACCTCGTCGACGACGTGAACGCGGCCGTCGGCTTCTACACCACCCACCTCGGCTTCACCCTGAGCACCGACGCCGCGCCCGCCTTCGCCGACGTGGTCCGCGGGCCGCTGCGGCTGCTGCTGTCCGGACCGGCCAGCTCCGGCGCCCGGGCCACGCCCCGGGACACACCCGCCGGCCGCAACCGCATCCACCTCGTCGTCGACGACCTCGACGGCGAGATCGACCGGCTGCGCGGCGCCGGGCTGCCCTTCCACAGCGACGTGGTCGCCGGTCCCGGCGGACGCCAGATCCTGCTCGCCGACCCCGCCGGCAACCTCATCGAGCTCTTCGAGCCCGCCCGCACCCCGGCGCGGGCCTGAGAGCCCAGCGGGCCGCGCGCCTCACGGCGGATCGGCTCCTTCACCGGCCTCTTCGCCGGCCTCCTCATCGGCTCCTTTGCCGGCTCCTTTGAGGTGGTGGTCGAAGAAGGCGACGATGCGCTCGCGGGCGTCGCGGGCCGAGGGCTCGTGATAGCGGGTTCCCGACAGCTTCGCCAGGGTCACCAGCAGGAGGGTCGCATCGGCCGGGTCGTGGTCGTTCATGAACCCGTGCCCCGCCTCCGGATACACCTTCACGTCATAGTCCACACCCAGCTCCGACAGGGCCCGCACCAGCCGTACCGCCGCCGATCGGCCCATCGGTGAGCGGTCCCGGCCGCCGAAGCTGCCGACGATCGGGCAGGCGCCGCGCAGGATCCGCACGGCGTCCTCGGGGCAGCCGCCGTAATTGACGCTCGCGGCGGAGAACCCGTGCCCCGGAGCCAGCAGCAGCGCGTATCCGCCGCCCATGCAGAACCCGATCACGCCGATGTCGCCGGTGCAGTCGTGCCGTACGGCCAGCCAGGCGCGTGCGGCCTCGATGTCGTCGAAGGTCCGGCCCCGGCGGGCGCCGATGTCGCGGACGATGGTGCGCAGGCACGACAGCCTGCTTCCCCAGTAGTACAGGTCGGGCGCCACCGCCAGGTAACCCTCGCCGGCCAGCCAGTCGGCCTGGTGACGCAGGTCGTGGCTCATCCCGGTGAAGTCGTGGATCACCACCACCCCGGGCCACGGTCCCGGCCCGGAGGGCACCGCCGCGTAGGCGGGCATCTGCCCGTACGGCGTGCGGATCGTCACCTCGGTCATCGCATCCTCCCGATGATCGGCCGACAGAGGCCCCGATCACCCCAGCCTCCCCCCATGACACCCGATACGGAACCGACATCACCCTCCGCGCATGCCGCGAGCCGTGATCCACATCGCGCGCCTTAAGGTGATCCCATGCCTGCCACGCTGAGCTCCGCGAAGACCCGATCGGCACTGCGCACATCGGCCCGCATCTGCCTGGAACTGCTCTCGATCCTGCTGATGGTCGTCGCGGCGCTGTGGGTGCTGGGCCGGATGTGGCCGATCGTGTGGCCGGTGGTCGTCGCACTGCTGCTGACCACCCTGACGTGGCCGCCCACGGCCTTCCTGCGCCGGCGCGGATGGCCCCCGGCCCTGGCCGCCTCGGTGTCGACCATACTGTTCTTCCTGGTGGCGGCGGGCATCGTGGTGCTGATCGCCGTACCGGTCGCCTCCCAGTCCGGCGAGCTCGGCAGGGGTGTGGTCGAGGGCATCGAGCAGATCCGGCAGTGGGCCGCCGGCCCGCCGTTGAACATCGGCGACGACGAGATCACCCGGGCGTTCGACGCGGCGGTCGCACGCATCCAGGGCAGCGTCGGCAGCATCGTCACCGCCACCTTCACCGGCGTGGGCACGGTGGCCAACGGCCTCGTCACCGCGGTGCTGGCCCTGTTCCTGATGTTCTTCTTCCTGAAGGACGGACCCCGCTTCCTGCCCTGGCTGACCCGCCAGCTGCCCGGCCGGCTCGCGGTCCACGTCCCGGCCCTGGCCGCGCGCGGCTGGAACACCCTGGAGGCCTTCGTCCGTTCCCAGGCCTTCGTCGGCCTGCTCGACGCGATCTTCATCGGGCTGGGCCTGTGGATCGTGGGCGTGCCCCTGGTGCTCCCGCTGGCCGTGCTGACGTTCGTGTCGGCGTTCGTGCCGATCATCGGCGCCCTGTTCGCGGGCTTCGTGGCCGTGCTCATCGCCCTGGTGTCCAACGGCCCGACCGACGCCCTCATCGTGCTGGCCATCATCATCCTGGTGCAGCAGCTCGAGGGCAACGTCTTCCAGCCCATGCTGCAGAGCCGCGGCCTGGGCCTGCACGCGGCGGTGGTCCTGCTCGCGGTCGCGCTCGGCGGCAGCCTGGCGGGCATCGTCGGCAGCCTGCTCGCGGTGCCGGCGGCCGCGCTGCTGGCCGTGATGTGGAACTACCTGCGCGAGCAGCTCAGCGAAGCGCGGCAGGAGCCCCAGGCGGAGACGGTGCCGCTGAAGCAGCAGGTGGGGACGGCGCGCCAGGAGCCGCCGGGCGAAGCGCCCCGGGGACCGGAGACGCCGGCTGCACCGCAGGAGCCGCAGGCGCGGCAGGCACCGACAGCACACCGGGAACCGCCGGCGCAGCAGGAGCCGCCGGCGCAGCAGCCCCCGGCCAAGCCCTGAGGAGGCGGAGGAGGCGGCCGCCCGGCGGCCCTGTAGCATGCGGCTCGGCTGGTCGATCCCCGGCACCGGTTCACCGAAGGAGCGCCCCGTGCGAGACATCACCGTGTTCAGCGGTAGTGCCCACCCCGAACTGGCCGCCGAGATCTGCTCCCATCTGGGGACCCCGCTCCACCCGGTCCAGGTCAAACGCTTCGCCAACGACTGCCTGGAGGTGCAGCTGCAGGCCAACTGCCGCGAACGCGACGTGTACCTCATCCAGCCGCTCGTCCCCCCGGTGCAGGAGAACCTCGTCGAGCTGCTGCTGATGCTGGACGCCGCCAGGGGCGCCTCAGCCGCCAGGACGACCGTGGTGATGCCGCACTACGCCTACGCCCGCTCCGACAAGAAGGACGCCCCGCGCATCTCCATCGGGGCGCGCCTGGTCGCCGACCTGCTGGTGGCCGCCGGGGCCGGCCGGGTGCTGACCATGACCCTGCACTCGCCCCAGGTGCACGGGTTCTTCAGCGTCCCGGTCGACCACCTGCACGCCCTGCGCGAGCTGGCCGCCTACTTCCGCCGCTACGACCTGTCCAAGACCGTCGTCGTCTCACCCGACCTGGGCAACGCCAAGGAGGCGGCGGCCTTCGCGCGCCTGCTGGGAGCCGGGGTCGCCGTGGGCGCCAAGCAGCGCTTCAGCGACGACCGCGTCACCATCAGCTCGGTGATCGGCGAGGTCGAGGGCAAGGACGTCATCATCCTGGACGACGAGATCGCCAAGGGCACGACGGTCATCGAGCTGCTCGACCGGCTGCGCGAGCGGGGCGTCAACTCGGTGCGCATCGCCTGCACCCACGGCCTGTTCGCGGACGGGGCCGTCGACCGGCTCGGCGACCGGCCCGAGGTGGAGGAGATCGTCTGCACCAACACCGTGCCCGTCCCCGAGGCCAAACCGGACTCCAAGCTGCACGTCCTGTCGATCGCCCCGGCGCTCGCCGAGGCCATGCGCCGCATCCACGACGGCGAGTCGGTCAGCGCCCTGTTCGACGCGCCCTGACCGGCTCCCCGATCGGAGGGCCGCCCGCCGCATCCCGGACCGCGTGCTTCCGCCTCAGCCCCGCTCGATGCCCCGCTGGAGGCCCCGGTCGAACGCGCGGGCCATGTCGGCCTGCTCCTCCAGCACCTCGCCGATGCGCACCTGCACCGCGTCCATCCGGCCGATGATCTCGCCGGTGGTGTGGATGCCCGCGGCCACCGACCGGGCGCTGGCCTGGATGCCGGCGATCTGCTCGGCGACCTTGCCGGTCGCCTCGGCCGTCTCCCGGGCCAGTTCCTTGACCTCCCCGGCCACCACCGCGAACCCCTTGCCGGACTCGCCCGCGCGGGCGGCCTCGATGGTGGCGTTGAGCGCCAGCAGGTTGGTCTGCTCGGCGATCCCGGAAATGATCTTGATGATGTCGCCGATCGCCGCCGACGCCGCACCCAGCGAGTCGACCTCCCCGGTCGTCGTCTCCGACCGCGTGGCCGCCTCCCGCGCCACGGCGGCGGCGTCCTGGCTGGCGGCCCGCAGCCGCTCCACGGTGTCCAGCAACGCCCGCGCCTTGGCCTCGTCGTCGTCGGCGCGCCGCAGTACCGAAAGACGCTGGCTGACCAGCTGCTGCACGTTGCGCAGGGCCGAGGCCCGCGACGGGCTCAGCTCGATCCTCTCGGTGGTGAAGAAGTCCATCGTCCCGACCACCCGGTCGCCATCCATGATCGGGAAGCACACTCCGGAGCGGACCCCGGCGCGCCGGGCGGCCGGAGCGCGCACGCAGTCGGTCACCTCGGCCAGATCAGGCACGAACACCAGGTCGCGCGAGCGCCACGCCCGCCCGGACAGGCCCACCCCCTCGGCGAACGTGGCCGCCAGCGTGACCTCCCGGAACTCCTGTCCGGCCGAACCGGACTCGACGCCGAACCTCAGCACCCGCTCGACCGGGTCGATCTGCCAGTACGAGCCGTACTGCCAGCCGAACGCGGTGCGCACCGACTCCAGCGCGGTGCGCAGCGCCGCGTCAGCGGTCAGAGCCTGGCCCACCTTGCTGACCACGGTGGTCACCGCCAGCCGGTCGTCGGCCTCCTGACGCAGCGCCGCGACGGCGATCGCCCGCTGACGCGCCTGGTTGGCGATGCGGGAGATGGCCACCAGTTTGCCCATGCGGCCCTCGTCGATGTGGACGTGCTGCGAATGCAGGTACATCAGCACCGCGACGACCCGCTCGGCCTCGGTGACCGGCAGATAGAGGGCGGCCTTCATGCCGTGCCGGACCGCGGCCGCGGCGTGCTCGTCGCCGCAGGACTCCAACTCGTTGACCACGAACGGGCGGCGCGAGCGCATCACCTCGGCGACCGGCCCGGTCGCGGTCGTCCGGTGATCGGAGGTGGCCTTCTCCAGCGACGCGGCCAGCGGTCCGAGGGCCATGCACCGCCGCAGTCCCGCCTGGCCATCGGGCACCCAGGCCGCCCCGTAGTCGAAGCCGGCCGAGCGCACCAGGCTCTCGACCGCGATGCGGAGCATGCTGCTCTCGTCGGTGGCCGCCTCCATGTCCGCCAGCAACTGCTCGAGTGCCTCGACATCACGGGGCACCGGCGGCAGCGGACGCGTGGCGCGCTGACGCGATAGGCCGAACATCGCTCTCCTTCCAGCCGGGCGACTCGATATGCCCGACCATGCTCCGTTCGGTCTCCGATGACGAATGTGAAGGAAATCTCCCCGAGTGATTCCTCCGCTCACTCCGTCGCGGATCGCGCATCCCGGGCGTCCCCCGCCTTCCCCCGCCCGGGGTACACCCCGTCGAGCGCGAGGCCGAGCAGCCGGTCGGCCTGGGCCGCGCCGTCGGACTCCCGCTCGACGGCCAGGCAGATGGCGTTGACGAGTTTGAGCAGGTCGATGATCGAGACGTCGGGCCGTACGGCCTTCGCCCGGCGGGCGCGGACCAGCAGGCCGGTCCCCGCATCGACGATCATCGCGTGGCAGGTGGCGCCCAGGGCGGGGTCGCCGTCGCGGGCGCCGCGCATCAGCGAGGCGGCCAGGCCGCGGTTGGACACGGCGTGCGCGGCGACGGCACGCAGCCAGGCCGTCAGCGCGTGCGCGGGATCGGGGTCGGCTGCCAGGTCACCGGCGGTGACGCACAGGACCTCGACCTTGTCGCGGAAGACGGCCTCCAGCAGCAGCTGGCGTGAGGGGAAGTGCCGGTGCAGCGTGGCCGAGCCGACGCCCGCGCGCCGGGCGACCTCCTCCAGGGACGCCTCGGCGCCGTGCTCGGCGACGGCGTCGGCCGCGGCGGCCAGGATGCGCTCGTAGTTACGGCGCGCGTCCGCGCGCATCGGCCGTGGGGACGAGGGGGGACGGCTGTCCTTCGGCATGGGCTCTCCGAGGGGCTTGCAAAACCGGGGTGGCCCTCCATATCGTACCCATCCATAAACGGAAGGGCACCCCACTTATGCGGACGTCCCGCACGCCCACCGGAACGGAGACACATCGTGAAGACCATCGTGGTGATGGGAGCCACCGGACCGCAGGGCCGCGCCGTGACGGCGCACCTGCTGGCCGACGGCTGGAAGGTACGGGCGGTGACACGCGATCCGGACGGCGCGGCGGCCCGGGAGCTGGCCCGGGCGGGCGCCGAGCCCGTCCGCGCCGACATGGACGACACCGCCTCGCTCACCGCCACGGCCGAAGGCGCCCACGGCCTGTTCAGCGTGCAGCCCACCGTCGGCTCCCCCGGCACCCCGGCGGGCTTCTCCGCCGAGGACGAGGTCCGCTGGGGCCGCAACGTCGCCGACGCGGCGCACACCGCCGGGATACGGCACCTGGTCTACGCCTCGCTCGCGGGCGCCGGCCGCCACGACACCGAGGTGCTGCCGCAGAACACGGTCAGCAAATGGCGGATCGAGCGGCACATCACCCGGCTGGGCCTGCCCGCGACCTTCCTGCGCCCGGTCTCCTTCATGGAGAACTACACCGGCGCCTACCACCTGCACGACGGCGCCGTGGCCACCGCGTTCGCCGCCGACGTGCCGCAGCAGATCATGGCCGTCGACGACGTCGGCGCCTTCGCCGCCCTGGCCTTCGCCCGGCCGGGCCAGTGGATCGGGCGCGCGGTGGACCTGGCCGGGGACGAACTGACCCCGCGCCAGATCGCCGCGGCCATCTCCGGGGCCGTCGGACGGCGGCTGCCGTACGTGCAGATCCCGATCGAGGCGATCGCCGCGGCCGGCGAGGAGTTCGCCTACGCCTACACCTGGCTCAACGAACGCGGCTACCGCGCCGACGTCGCCTTCACCCGCGCGCTGCATCCCGGCCTGATGGATCTGCGCACCTGGCTGGAGCGGACCGGAGCCGCCCGGATCGCCGGCTTCCTGGCCGCGCAGGAGGCCGCCGGGCGGTCTCAGGAACCGCCCGGGACCACCAGGCCGGACTCGTAGGCGAAGACGACCAGCTGGGCGCGGTCGCGGGCCCGCAGCTTGGTCATGGCCCGGTTGACGTGGGTCTTCGCGGTCAGCGGACTGATCACCATGCGGTCCGCGATCTCGTCGTTGGACAGGCCCCGCGCGACCAGGGCCACGGCCTCGCGCTCCCGGTTGGTCAGCTCCTCCAGTCCCGTGCCCGTGCCGGTCCCGAGCGGCTGGGCGACGTACCTGTTGATGAGCTTGCGGGTGATCGACGGGGCGAGCAGCGCGTCACCGCGCGCGGCCACGCGCACGGCGTGCAGGAAGTCCTCGGGCACGATGTCCTTGACCAGGAACCCGGCCGCGCCGGCGCGCAGCGCCTCGAAGACGTACTCGTCCAGGCCGTAGTTGGTCAGGATCACGACGTGCACCCCGGCCAGGGCCGGATCCGCGGCGATGCGCCGGGTCGCCTCGATGCCGTCGGCGACCGGCATCTGGATGTCGACGAGCGCGATGTCGGGCAGGTGCTCCCGGGCCAGGGCCACGCCCCGCAGCCCGTCACCGGCCTCGGCCACCACCTCGATGTCGTCCTCGAGATCGAGGATCGCGCGGAACCCGCTGCGGATGAGCGGCTGGTCGTCGACCAGCAGGACACGGATCACGACGCCTGCTCCACCGGAAGCTCGGCCTGGACGGTGAACCCTCCCCCGCTGCGCGGCTCCGCGCGCAGGCGGCCGCCGAGCGCGGTGACGCGCTCGCGCATCCCCAGCAGCCCGACGCCGGGCACCGGAGCGGTGCCGGGCGTGGCCCTGCCGTCGTCGTCGATGCGTATCGCCAGGGCGTCGGGACGATAGTCGATCCGCACCGACGCGGTGGCGGCGGCCGCGTGCCGGGCGACGTTGGTCAGCGACTCCTGGACGATCCGGTAGACGGTACGGCTCACCGCGACCGGCACGTCGTGGCGCCGCCCCTCGATCGTCAGCGTCGTCTCCAGGCCGATGGTGCGGGCCTTCTCCACCAGTTCCGGGAGGTGGTCGAGGCCGCGCGGCGGGCTCGTGTCGTCGTCGCGCAGCGCCTGAAGGGTCGCGCGCAGCTCGCGCGTCGCCTCACGCCCGGCCTCCTGGATCGCCAGCAGGGCCTCCGGCACCTGCTCGCCGCGCCTGCGGGCCAGGTGCACGGCCACCTCGCTCTGCACCTTGATGATCGAGATCTGGTGGGTGAGCGAATCGTGCAGCTCCCGCGCGATGTGCAGCCGCTCCTCGTCGGCCCGGCGCCGCGCGGTCTCCTCACGGGTCCGCTCGGCCTCCTCGGCCCGCCGCTCGGCCTGGCGCAGCGCCTCACCCGCGGCGCCGGCCGCGACCAGCCAGGCCAGCTCCAGAGCGCCGCGGGCCTGCGCGAACGCCTCGCCCGTGTCGTGCAGACCCGAGGCCAGGGCCGCGACGGGGAGCGCGGCCAGCATGGCCGTGCTCGCCACCACCGTGACGGTACGGTGGCCCGCCCGCACGGCGGCGTACACCGCGAACAGGTACGCCACGGCGGGCACGTCGAACCCGGCCGCCTGGTAACCCACCGCGCACGCTCCGGTGACGACCAGGACGGGAACCGGGGCCCGGCGGCGCGCGGCCAGCGCCAGGCCGCCGGTCACCAGCAGCGCGCAGCCGAGCAGGTCGAGACCGGTGGCGGAGTCCTGCCCGGACAGCCCGGTCACCAGCAGCGCCGCCGCCACGCAGACGGCGATCGCCCAGTCCACGACACCGTCCCGCGGACCGGACCGTTCTGTACCCATGGGCGCACCTTAACCGGATGCCCGCACGGGCGGCTCATGCGCCCGGATGATCGCCCGCCTACCGCATCCGCGGTACCCCTGCCGCCTCCGCGGTGCCCGCGGCGGCCGGCTACGGCATCGGCGGCATCGCGGATTGCCTGCGTCCGCCGGACGACCGGCGGCGGGTCCGGCCGACAGGATCAGGTGACGCCACTCGCAGGAGTGACGCCACTCGCAGGAGTGACGCCATCCGCAGGAGGAGTAAGGAGCACCTCATGTCAGTCCATCGCCTGCTCACCGCCGCCGCGACCGCACCGGCGGCCCTGCACGTCCTGCTCCAGCCGGACCCCGTCGGTTCCTACGTCCTGACCTCCGGGCGGCTGTGGTCCCTGGTGGCCGCGCTGCCGGGACTGACCGGCGTGATCGTCGGCGGGCTGGCCCTGGCCCGCGCGGCGGGCCGGATCGGCTCCGGCACCGGGCGCAGGGGCGCCGTCGTGGCCCTGGCGGCGGGACTGCTCTGCGCGGCCGTCGGCGGGCTGGTCGTGGCCGCCGCCGAGGGCGGTCCCGGCACCGGATACGGAATAGTCGGAGGCTACCTGGACCTGGTCCTCGGAGTGATCGCCATGACCCTCGGCGCACTGGCCCTGGCCCGCTCCCGCCGCCGGGTGACCGGCTGACCGGCCCGGCGCGCCCGGCGGCGAGGTGGTCGGACATGTACTGGAAGAACGCGCCCTGGGCGGCCTCGATCTCGGCCTGGCCGTACTCGGTGAGGTTGAGCAGGGTGTCGGACCAGTAGGAGAAGCGGCCGGCACGCCGAGCATGTCGCAGATGACGTACACCGGCAGCGGGAAGCCCGGGCCCGCCCGCAGACCGGCGGGCGAGCCGCGCTTGACCATGTCGTCGACGAGGTCCTCGGCGATCCGGGCCATCGCGGGCCGCAGGGCGGTCATCCGCCTGGCGGTGAACCACCTGCCGACCAGGCGCCGCCAGTGCCGGTGCGCCTCCCGCCGTCGAGGATGAGCTGCGTCATCTCGCTGTTGAACAGCCCGCCGTCGCCGGTGGCCGACAGCCGGTCCGCCCTGGCGCGGGCGCTGATCCGGCTGGTCGGGGAACGGGACCCGTCCCGCATCAGCGTCGCCCACATCCGCCGCCGCATCGCCGAGGTGATCCACGACCGCATGGCCCGGGCCGACGCCGGGGACCTGCCGCAGGGCGTCCCGCACGGCGTCACGGCCGTCTTCATCGCCGGCGCCCGTTTCGCTCTTTTCCCATTGTTGTGGTTGTCTTGTTTTTATCCCTTGGATTTTCAGAAACAGCCTCCTTTACGCTGTAGATTCACAAAGTCCTAGAAAGACACGCTCCTGTCGGCCGGTCGGCTCGGGGACCTTCGGCCCTACAGTTGCGTGTCCCGTGGGAGCCACCATCGGAGGACATCCGCCGAAGGAGGCCCAGCCCGCCGACGGCGCCGCCCACCACCGGCCGATCCGGCCGATCTCCCGCCGCGGAGAAGGAAATGAAACTCAGACATACACGATCGATCCCGCAGCACGTTCCCCTGATGATGTCCGATCACGCCGACACCACCGGCGACGCCGTCGTCACGGTCCGGGGCGAGATCGACATCACCACCGCTCCCCTGCTCGAGGCGCACATCCGCAGAACGCTGCTCACCCGGCGGCGCCCGGCGGACATCGTGCTGGACCTGCGCGGCGTCACCTTCATGGACGCCTCCGGCCTGACCGCCCTGGTCCACATCGACGACCACGCCCGCCGCAACGGCCACGGGATCCGGCTGGCCGGAGTCTCCTGCCCCGTCGCCCGGCTGCTGCGCATCACCCGGCTGGACCGACGCTTCACCGCCTCCTGCCGTCCCTGAGGGTTTCCACTCCCGGAAACCCTCAGCTCCTCCCCCGCCTCGCCGATGGAGCCGATCGAGGTAGGGAGCATCATATGTACCGCTTGGTAGAACGGATTCCGGCCAAGGCCCGGAACGCCATGGCACTGCTCGGATACATCGGCGGCATCGTCACGCTGAGCGTGATGGGCAGCGGTGCGGCCGATGAGGCGGCGGCACTGCTGCCGGCCGGCGCACCGGCCCGGGACAGGCTGGAGACCTTCTCCACGGTGGCGCTCTGGCTGCCGATCGTGCTGATCCCCCTGGCCGTCTACATTCAGCTGTCGGTACAGCTCACCGTCGTCAAGGGCCTCAAGCACGCCGCGAAGGTGGCCATGGCGGCCGCCGAGGGCGACATGACGCAGCGCATGGAGATCATGGGCAAGGACGAGCTCGCGCTGCTGGCCGGCTCGTTCAACACGATGACCACCCAGGTCGGCGGCACCGTCCGAGGCATCAGGGAGGCCGCCGAACGCCTCTCGCACGCCGCCGCCGGACTGGACGGCGCCAGCGCCGCGATGGCGGACTCGGTCGGGCAGACGGCGACGGAACTGGAGACGGTCTACCGCGCGGTCCAGTCCTCGGCCCACGACCTGGCGGGCATCGCCACCGCCACCGAGGAGATGCAGGGCGCGATCAGGGAGATCAGCACGAACACCTCGGCGGTCTCCACGGTGGCCGCCGAGGCGGTCGTCAACACCGACCGGGCCACCGCCGACGTCGACCTGCTGCGGGAGGCCGGTCAGCGCATCGGCGAGGTCGTGCGCTCCATCACCGCCATCGCCTCGCAGACCAACCTGCTCGCCCTCAACGCCACCATCGAGGCGGCCCGCGCCGGAGAGGCCGGTCGCGGCTTCGCCATCGTCGCGGGCGAGGTCAAGGAGCTGGCGCAGGCCACCGCCACGGCGACCGACGAGATCACTCAGCGGATCGGCGACATCCAGGCCGGCACCGAACGCGTCGTGGAGGCGGTCTCCGGCATCGGCTCGGTCATCCAGTCGGTCGCCTCCCACCAGGGCGTGATCGCCGCGGCCGTGGAGGAGCAGACCGCCGTCACCGGCGCGATGGCCGGTGGCGCCGACGAGGTGTCGCGGAGCTCCACCGCGATCACCGAGGCGATCACCAACGTCCGCGAAGCCGCCTCCCACGCCGGCCAGGCCAGCCGGCAGACCCGCGAGGCCGCCGTGGAACTCGCCTCGATGTCCGCCGAACTGAACCGCCTGACCTCCTCGTTCCGCTGCTGAGGGGAGCCCGGCCTACTTGCGGCCGGCGAGAGTGCGGGCGACGAGTGCCGTGGCGTGGCCGTGACCGAGGCCGTGTTCGCTCTTGAGCCACGCGACGAGTTCGGAGTGCCTGGTCAGGTCGGAGGAGCCGATCGGGTCGATCCGCTCCCGGACGGGGCGGCCGTACTTCTTCTCGATGGACGGGAAGTAGCTGGAGGCGGGCCTGGCCAACCGCCGGGCGCTGCCGCATCCCGAGCGGGCGGCCGTCTACGAGCTCACCGACCACGGCCGCGACCTGGAACCCGCGCTGATCGCGCTCGGCCGCTGGGGCGCCCGGACGCTGGCCGAGCCCCGCCCCGGCGAGGTCGTCACCGCCGAGTCGGTCGCCATGTCCTTCCGCACCGCCCACCGGCCGGACGCGGCCCGGGGCCTCACCGCCGGCTACGAGATCCGCATGGGCGACTTCACCCTCAACGCGCAGGTCACCGACGGACGGCTCACCGTCGGCATCGGCCCTCATCCCCGGCCCGACCTCGTCATCGAAAGACTCGCCGGCCACCCGATCCGCGCTGATGAGCGGCGACAGAACCCCCGAAGAGGTGCTGGCCGAGGGAAGCCTGCGCCTGCACGGCGACCCGGCCCACCTCGACCGGTTCGCCGAGATGTTCCGCTTCTGAGCACCGGCCGCCCGGCCGCGGTGAGAGAATCGGGGCACTCTCCTCACAAGGAGGCGCCATGTTGCGCGGACTCATACGGCACAGGAAGGTCCTGCACGGCTCACTGGAGCGACTGCTGACCAACCGCGCCCGGGAGGCGCTGGAGGCGGCGGAGCGCGAGGCCCGCACCCGGGGTGACGATCGTCCCACCTCGCAGCACCTCCTGGCGGCGCTGGCCCGCGACGACAACGTCGCCGTCGCAGTGCTCACCCGCCTGGGCGTCGACGCCGGCGGCGCGCGCATCCGGGCGCCGGGGGCGGATCTGCACGGCATCGTCGCACAGGCCCGCCACCAGGCCGCCGGGCTCGGCCACGGCTACATCGGGACCGAGCACCTGCTGCTCGCCCTCGTCCACGAGGAGGGCCCCGAGGCCCTGGGCATCGGTCTCGACCAGACCCGCGTCCAGGTCATCGAGGTGCTGCACGGCCACTGAGCCGGGGACGCCCTCCGCTCTCGTCGTTTTCCGGGGTGCCTTGCCGGGTTCGAAACGGGTTCGAAACGACCCGTCGCCTTTACGATGTAGATTAACCAGGTTGCAGATTAACTGGGCTCTCCCTGGTGAGGGCCTCGCTCGAACTCCCGGATCCAGGCGGCCTCCCACTCGGCGTAGCGCCCGCGATCCAGCACCACGCGGCAGCTCAGCAGGCACAGCGTCATCACCCCCGTCACCCCGGCCAGTACGGCGGCGCCCGCGGCGACGGCGCGGGTCACGCTCTCCAGCCGGTGCTTGGGCGCCGCGGTGACGCGCCCGTCGCCGCCCACCCACACTCGGGTCACGGCGCCCGCCCCGGCTCCGGGCAGGACGCTCACCTCACCGGTCACCTGCGCGCCGGCGGAGGTCCTCCACCGGGCCATCGCCGTCACCTTCGGCGCCCCCTCCCCCATGACGGCCCCCGAAGCGGGCGCGTCCTGCACCAGCGTCGCCGTCACCAGCTCCCTGACGCCGGGACCGGTGCGCTCGGCGGCCAGCCCGTCGGCGTAGGCCAGCCGGCCCAGCGCCGCCGCGGGCCACACACTGAGCGCGATCACGCTCAAGGCCACCAGCAGCGCCGCCGTCTCCAGGCGGTCGGAGCGGCGGCGCAGCTCGTTGCCGTCCAGCCGGTACCGGCGCACGCACCGGGTCATCCAGTCGATCACGGTCAGCATCCACCCCCCGGCCGATCGTCCGGTCCACTGATCCGGCACGCCATGGGCCGTCGCTACCCCGCTCCGCCCCTGTCATGCATGCCGCGAAGCGGCGCCGTACGGCCTTTCTCCGGCCTTCTCCGGGGCTATCGGGCGGGGCGGGCGGCGTAGCCGGCGAGTGAGGGCTCCAGGGCGCCGAAGGCGGTGCGGGCGTAGCCGGCGATGACCTGTGCGATCTCCTCGTCATCGTGCCCGTCGAGAGTGCGGCGCAGCGTCTCCTCGAACAGCAGCCGGAGGACGCCGCTCAACTGGACCGCCGCCACGCGGGGGGTGATGTCGTCCGGCCCGGCGCCGGTCTCCTCGGCCAGCACGGCGGCCAGCGCCTTCTCACGGTCGTCGTGGAACTCCCGCAGCCGGGCCACCAGGGCGGGACTCTCGACGATCATGCGGGCGAACCGCGGGCCGGAGAAGCCGATGATCGGGTCGTGCCCGGCCACCGCGGCCAGGTAGGCGTCCCGGAGCGCGGCGAGCGCGGACTCGCCGGGCCGGCGCTCCCGGACGGTCCTGGCGGGCGACTGCACGAAGAGCTCGTGCGTGTCGAGGGCGAGGTCCTCCTTGCGGGGGAAGTAGTTGGTGACGGTCATCTTGGCGACCTGCGCGGCGGCGGCCACCTCGGCGATCGTGACGTTGTCGAAGCCCCGTTCCAGGAACAGCCTGGTGGCCTGGTTCGAGATGTTCTCCCTGGTCTGACGCTTCTTCAGTTCTCTCAGCCCGACGGCCTGCTCGCTCATGCCGTCACCATACATGTACTCGACCGAAATTTCTCCTTGGCACATATCTATGTCAAACCTAAGCATCACGGTCCTCCGGCCGGACCACGCTCGCCCTCGCCGGAGGGCGGATGACGGTCTGGCATGATGCGTCCATGAACGATCCCCTCGGCGACCTGGCGGCGTTGCGGGCGTGCGCCGCCGACCGGCTGGCGGCGCACCGGCACACGACGCTCCCCGACGCGCCGGGGGTACGGCGGGCGGCGGTGGCGCTGTGCGTCGTGGAGCGCGAGGGGCTCCCCTCGGTGATCGTCATCAAGCGGGCCTACCGGGGCCGCAACGCGGGCCAGTGGGCGCTGCCGGGCGGACGCCTGGAGCCGGGCGAGAGCCCGCTGCACGCGGCGCTGCGCGAACTGCACGAGGAGATCGGCCTGAGCGCCGCGCCGGAGGCCGTACTGGGGCGGCTCGACGACTTCCCCGCCGCGTCGAACTTCACGATCACCCCCATCGTCGTGGCGGTGACCGATCCCGGACCGCTGACCCCCAGCGCCGAGGAGGTCCACTCGGTGCACCACGTGCCGCTGCACCGGCTGGCCGCGCCCGACGTGGTGCGCTGGGTGCCGCATCCGGACGGCGGGCAGCTGCTGCAGATGCACCTGGGCCCGCAGATGGTGATCCACGCCCCCACCGGGGCGCTGCTGTGGCAGTTCCGCGAGATCGTGCTGCTCGGGCGCACCGCCCGGGTGGCCGACTTCCTCCAGCCGGAGTGGACGCACCGCTAGCGTCCGCCCCGGCCGCCACGCCACTCGCGGCGATCGGCCCGCCCCGGCCGCCGTGCCTCCGGCGGGGATCAGCCGGCGGCGGCCTCGCGGGCGGCGGTGACGAAGTCCCTGATGCGCCCGGTGTCCTTGACCCCGGGCGCGCTCTCCACCCCGCTGGAGACGTCCACCCCCCACGGGCGGGCCGCGTCGATCGCCGCGGCCACGTTCGAGGCGTCCAGTCCCCCGGCGAGCATCCAGCGGCCCGACGGACGGCCGCGCACCGCCGCCCAGTCCCACGGCTCGCCCGAGCCGGGCCGGGGCGCGTCGACGATCAGCAGGTCCTCGTCGAAGGCGCCGCAGCGCAGGTCCACACCCGCCGCCCCGGCCCGCACCAGGGTGAGGCCGAGGTCGCGCAGCGCGGTGAAGTCCCCGTGCGGGTGGTCGCCGTGCAGCTGGACGGCGCGCACGCCCGAGGCCAGCGTGGCCGCCCGCACCTGCTCGGGGCCCTCCCCGGCGAAGACCGCCACGGTCAGCACGTGCTCGGGCACCTGCGCGGCCAGCTCGCGCGCCCGCTCGGGGGTGACGCGCCGGGAGCTCCGGGTCAGGACGAAACCGATCGCGTCCGCGCCCGCCTCGACGGCGGCCGCCACATGCTCGGGCTCACGCAGCCCGCAGATCTTCACATACACCCTGCGCAGGGTAGCGGCAACGCCGCTCTGGCATCTCGCGGCCCCCGCGATGTATGGTGCCAATCCCCCTTATAGGGTCATAAGAAAGAGCCGACGACGGTCGAGGAGACGGTGACCGACGAACTGGCGGGGGCGTTCCTCCGACAGCATCGCCGCTACACGAGCCGCCAGGTGGCCGCCATGGCCGGCATACCGATGTATCGCGCGCGGCGGTTCTGGCGTGCCTTCGGCTTCGCCAACGTCGCCGACGACGAGGTGGAGTTCACCGACTCCGACGTCGAGGCGCTCCTGACGCTGATCGCCCTGGTCCGCGACGGCACCTACGACGAGGAGCACGCGCTCCTGGTGACCCGGTCGCTGGGCAGGGCCACCGCCCGGCTGGCGGAGTCCCAGGCCGTGATCGGCGTCGAGGTGCTCGACCAGGCCGGGGTCCCCCGCGAGGAACGCGCGGACATCTGGCGCACGCGGGCCGACCGGGTGGTGCCGGACCTGGAACGGCTGCTGGTCTACGCCTGGCGGCGGCAGCTGGCCGCCGCCGCGGGGCGCGTGGTGTACCAGGAGGAGACGGGCACCGTACGGCTGGCCGTGGGCTTCGCCGACCTGGTCGGGTTCACCCGGCTGAGCCGCCAGATCTCCGAGAAGGAGCTGGCCGCCCTCGTCGAGCGGTTCGAGAGCCGCTCGGCCGACGTCGTCACCTCCGCGCAGGGCCGGGTGGTCAAGACGCTCGGCGACTCGGTGCTGTTCGTCACCGACACCGCGGCCACCGCGGCCGACATCGCCCTGCGGCTGGTGGAGGTCCACTCCCGCTCCAAGGGCATGCCGGCGCTGCGGGTGGGCCTCGCGGTCGGCCAGGTGATCGGCCGCATGGGCGACGTGTTCGGCACCACGGTCAACCTGGCCAGCAGGCTCACCGCCCTGGCCCCCACCGGCGCCGTGCTGGTCGACCCCGCTATGGCCGAGGAGCTGGCGGGCGAGGGGGCGTTCACGCTGCGCTCGATGGACCGCCTCACCGTGCGCGGCCTGGGTGAGCTGGCCCCCTCAGTCGTCACCAGGAGTGTCACCAGGGACAGCGCCTTTACGTCGTAGATTTTCGAGCCGCCGGTCCTACCGGGCCAGCAGGCGGCGCAGCGAGTCCTTCATCGCCGCGACGAAGGACTCCCGGGTCCGGTCGGACAGCAGGTCCAGGGACAGATAGGGGTTGAGGTCCTCCAGCTCCACCAGCAGCAGTTCCCCGCCGGGGGTGCGGCAGGCGTCCACGCGCTGGATGCCGTGGTCGATGGCGTTCCAGTCGACGAAGCGCTGCGCGAAGGCCAGGTCGGCCGGGGTGGGGTCGTACGGTTCCAGCACCCAGCGCCGGTCGGGCCGGGGGGCGTACAGGGCGTACTGGAAGGCGTGGTCGACGAAGTAGAAGGAGACCTCGTAGCGGAAGTCGACGCGCGGCTGGACGAGCACGCCGTCCAGGGCGCTGTCCTCCAGCCGGTCCCGGGAGACGAACTCCAGGCCGATGGAGTCGGCGCCCAGCACGGGCTTGACCACGTACTCCCGCGCCTCCGGCAGACGGCCCAGGTCCTCGCGCCGCCCGGCGGTCGGGATCACCGGGTATCCGGCGGCGCTCAGGTCGAGGAGATACCCCTTGCCCGCCATGTCGCCCTTGCCGGTCAGCTCGTTGTAGACGCGCACGCCGTCCTTCAGCGCGCGGGCGCGGAAGTCCTCGTAACCGGCCCGATAGTGCAGGACCGGGCCGCTGTTGCGCACCACGACCATCTCGAAGGCGTCCATCAGCGCGGCCGCCTCCAGCGGATGGCACAGGGCCAGGTCGAAGTCCTCGCGCAGCCGGGAGGTCAGGAAGATGTCCTCGTCGCAGTAGCGGCGCCCGCGCGCCTCGTAGGCCAGGTCTGTGACGAACAGGATGCGGGGACGGGCGGGCGGCATGGTCCTCCTGACGGGGTCGGGCCTCTGCAAACTACCCCGTCCCGGCCCTTGCCCGCCCGCGCGGGTCCGGCTCCCCGCCTCTCCACAGGCGTCGATCCGTCCGGGCCGCGGGCCGGGTACTCTGCGGCATGCGCACCGTCCGCCTCCAGAGCCCGTCCTACAACGTCACCGACGATCCGGACCAGGTCATCGGCGACTTCCTGGGTTACGCCCTGTCGCTGCGCGCGCTGTCCGGACGCCCTCCCGCCGAGGAGCTGGCCGAGCGTTTCTCCCCCACCGGGCGGGGGATGCGGCTTCCCGACGTCTTCGCGGCCTACCGCGCCGAGGAGCCGGACGACATCCCCCCGGAGCTGGCCGAGGAGGCCGCCGAGGTGGGCCGTACGGAGATCTGGGTGCTCACCCGGCTGCGGTACAGCTCCGCGCCGGACTCCGCCCTCGTCGAAGGCCCCGAGCTGCGGCACCTGCTGGCCGAGGGCATGGCGCAGCGCGCCGCCTGGATCGCGGACCGGCCCGAGATCAGATCCTGAGGTTGCGGCGCAGGATGTCGACGGCGCGCACCGTGGTGTAGCCGCGCCAGTCCATGCTGCCCGCGGGCGAGATCACGGCGTAGTCGACCGTCCACCCGCCGTCGGCCTCCTGCATGCCGGCCAGGCGGTCCAGATCGGCGGAGATCACCTCGGACGCGAACAGGGCCCGGACGGGGCGGTCGGGGTACGGCGCGAAGTCCAGGGGGTGGAGTGTCTCCTCCTCGGTGCCGCCCTCGACGCGGACCCTGCCGTCGGCGGGGATGTGCTTGCCCAGGACGGCGAGGAGACCGGCGGCCTCGGGACGGGTGTCGTGCACCGCGTCGAGGAAGCGCACCGCGAAGGCCAGGACGTACGCGTGCGGCGTCTCCTCGATCGCCTCGATCGCGGTCAGGCAGTAGCGGACGGCCCGTTCGAGCCAGGGGTGCGTGGCCACGGCCGGATCGTGGGCGGCGACCTGGAGGGCGGCGGCCGCGGTCACGGAGGTGATCTGCAACGACGAGACCGACGGGTCTGCGCCCGCCCACCAGGGGGCGTTGCCCGCGGTGGTCGCGGACGGCAGCGCGAACGGCAGGCCGCCGTCCGGCAGGCTGACCGAGTCCAGCCACTCGCACAGCCCGGCCGCCCGCGGGGAGACGGCCGGGCCGACGTCGCCGAACACCTCGAAGGCGTGCAGGGCGGCCCCCGGCTGGCTCTCGGGGGAGCGCAGGTCGGGCTCCAGGCCCCAGCCGTAGCCGCCGTCCGGGTTGCGGTAGCCGTCCAGCGCCGCCAGCACGGCGGCGGGATCGTCGCTCTCACCCGTCAGCAGCCGGAAGCGGCGGCGGTCCAGGATGCGGGCATGGGTCGCCATGAAGGCGGTGGCCGCGGACAGGTCGACGTTCATGGGGCCATCCTTCCCCGGCGGCGGCGTTCCGGTCTTGCAGGAATCGGTCGCCGCCGGCCGCCTCTCAGCGGCCCTGCAGCAGCAGGTCCACGTAGACGAGGTCGGACAGACCGTGGATCGCGACGATGACCCAGCCGACGCCTCCTCCCAGGCGGGCGACCGGCATCGCCGCCGGCGCCGGCACGCGGGCCGTACCGGACCGGGGACTTTGGCCCCTGTCAGGACGGTCCTTGAGTCCTGTCCCGGGCGCACCGGTGCTCACTAGCGTGAAGCCGGACCCGCGACCGGGAAGGCACCGAGGTGACATCCGAGATCCGCATCGAGAAGGCTCCGCCCGGACCGCCGCCGGGACCGGTGCGCCACCGCGCCTCCTGGCATCTGCGGGCCAACGCGCTCGTGGTGGCCTGGCTGGCGGCGACGGTCGCGGCCGCGCTGGCCGGTGACGGGCTGCCCGCGCCCCGCTGGCTGCTGATCCACCTCTTCCTGCTGGGCGCGGTCAGCACCGCCATCCTGATCTGGAGCGAGCACTTCACCGTCGCGCTGCTGCGCGCCCGCACCCCCGAGCCGCGCGGGAGCCTGATCCGCCTCGGCGTGCTGAACGCCGGCGCGGTGGCCGTGCTGTACGGCATGACGGCCGGGCCGTGGCCGGTGGCGGCGGCCGGGGCGGCCGCGGTGGTGGCGGTCGTGCTCTGGCACGCCGCCGTCCTGGTCGGCATGGTACGGCGGGCGCTGCCGGGCCGGTTCGGCCACGTCATCGGCTGGTACGCGGCCGCGGCCGGGGCGCTGGCCGTCGGCGGCACCCTCGGCGGGCTGATGGCCGCCCACGTCGCCCACGGCGGCCTGCACGAGCGGCTGCACGCCGCGCACGCCCAGGTGAACCTGCTCGGCTGGGTCGGCCTGACCGTGCTCGGCACGCTGTTCACGCTCTGGCCGACGGTGCTGCGCACCCGCATGTCGGAGCGGACCCGGCGGGCCTCGCGGGCCGGGCTGCGGCTGGCCGCCTCCGGCCTGGTGCTGTTGACCGGCGGCCTCCTGGCGGACCTGCGCGTCCTCGCCGCCGCGGGCCTGGCGGTGTACGCGGCCGGGGCGGGCGCGGCGCTGGTACCGCTGGCGGAGGCGGTGCGCGCCCGCCGCCCGCACACCGGGGCCTCCTGGATGCTGGCCGCGGGTGTCGCCTGGTTCGAGATCTCCCTCATCGCCGACCTGGTGATCGTCGCCGGCCGGCCGACGGAGCAGGTCGCCGCCGCGCTGGAGCCGCTGGTACCGCTGGTGCTGGCCGGGTTCGTCGCGCAGATTCTGCTGGGCTCGCTGCTGCACCTGCTGCCGGCCGTACTGGGCGGCGGTCCGGCCCGGTTCAAGCAGAACGCGGCCCTGCTGGAGCGCGGCTGGCCGGTCCGGCTGGCGGCGCTGAACGCCGGTGTGCCGCTGCTGGCGCTGCCCGTGCCGGAGCCGCTGACGCTGCTGGGCTGGGCGCTGGTATTGGCGTCGGTCGCGGCCTTCGTCGTCCTGGCCGTGGCCGCCCTGGTGCGGTCGGCGGCGGAGGAGCATCCCGCACGCCGGGCGGCGGCCTCCCCCGCGCTGGCCGGGGTGGTCGCCGGCTGCCTGCTGACGGCCGCCGCGGTCGTCGTCGCCGTCACCGGGGATCCGGGCCCGGCCGCCTCGGTGACCGCCACGGGCGCCAGGACGGTCGAGGTGACCCTGTCGGGCATGCGGGTGCGGCCGTCGGTGATCGAGGCCGCGCCGGGCACGGTGCTGACGCTGCGCGTCACCAACGCCGACGCCCAGCGGCACGACCTGCGCCTGGCCACCGGCGAGCGCACGCCGATGCTGGCGGCCGGGCAGAGCGCCACCCTGAGGCTGGAGCCGCTCGGTGAGACGGTCGAGGGCTGGTGCACCGTGGCCGGGCACAGGGCCGCGGGCATGACGATGCGCATCGTGCCCACCGCCGCGCTCGCCGGGGCCGGCACCGGACACGGAACGCACGACCCGGCCGGGCAGGCGCGGTCTTCCGACGGCGGTACGGCGGGCGGCACGGATTCCGGCGGTACGGCGGGCGGCGCGGACAGCACGGACCCGGGTGACACGGCGACCGGGACGGGCGGCACGGGCTCAGGCGACACGACGCCCGGCAGCGGCACCGGCAGCGCGGATCCCGGCGCGCCGGGGCTGGACCTGGCCGCGCCCTTCTCGCCCGGGTGGAAGCCGTACGACGCGACGCTGAAGCCCGCGCCCGGCGGCACCGAGCACGCCGTGGAGATCCGCGTCGACGACCGCACCGTGCTGGAGGTCGCTCCCGGCGTGCGGCAGCGGGTGTGGACGTTCAACGGGACCGTGCCCGGCCCGGTGCTGCGCGGCAAGGTCGGTGACGTGTTCACCGTCACCTTCGTCAACGGCGGCACCGTGGGGCACGGCATCGACTTCCACGCCGGCGCCAACGCCCCCGACACGGTGATGCGCACCATCGACCCGGGGCAGCGGCTGACCTACCGGTTCCGCGCCGAGCACGCGGGGGCGTGGCTGTACCACTGCTCGACCATGCCGATGAGCCTGCACATCGCCGCCGGCATGTACGGAGCGGTGATCATCGACCCACCGGGCCTGCCCCGGGCCGACCGCGAGTACCTGCTGGTCTCCGGGGAGCTGTACCTCGGTGAGCCCGGCAGCGACGGCCAGGTCGCCAGGCTGCGCGAGGACCGCCCCGACGGGTGGATGTTCAACGGCGCCGCGGCCGGCTACGACCACGCGCCGCTGAAGGCGAAGGCTGGCGAGCGGGTGCGGATCTGGGCGGTGGCCGCGGGACCGAGCTCGGGCACCGCGCTGCACATGGTGGGCGCGCCCTTCGACACCGTCTACGAGGAGGGCGCCTACCTGCTGCGTTCCGGCGATCCGGGCGGGGCGCAGGTGCTGGACCTGGCCCCGGCCCAGGGCGGCTTCGCGGAGCTGGTCTTCCCCGAGCCGGGCCGCTATCCGGTGGTCGACCACGCGATGCGCCGCGCCGAGGCCGGCGCGCACGGCCTGTTCGAGGTCGCCGCGCGGTGATGCCGCACGGTGATTGAGGGGAACGCGCGGTGCTTCGAGGCCACCGCGTCGTGATCCACGAGGACGCGCAGTGCTTCGAGACCACCGCGCGGTGCCCACGGGAGCGCGCGATGCTCCGAGGGCACCGCGCGGTGCTCCAGGGGGGCGCGCGATGATGACGACGCGAGCGTGGTGGGAAAGGTGAGTCTGGCGTGACGTGGTGGTCGGTGGTGCGCTTCGCGCACGTGATGGGGGCGGCGCTGTGGGTAGGCGGGCAGCTGACGGTGTCGCTGGTGGTGATGCCGCTGGCGCGGCGGCTGCTGGACGACGAGCGGCGCGCGACGGTGATGCGCGCGGTCGGGCGCCGCTTCGGGCTGTTCACCGCGGCGGTGTTCCTGCCGGTGCAGCTGGGCACCGGTGTCGCGCTGGCCTGGCACAAGGGCGTCACCTGGGCCTCGCTCGCCGACCCGGGATACGGGCGGATCCTGGCGGCCAAGCTGGCGTTGTTCTGCGCGGTGATGGCGACGGCGGCCCTGCACGGGTGGGCCTCGAGCGGCGGGCGCCCGGCGCTGGCGCGGGCGGCGGCGGTGGCCTCGCTGGTGGGCTCGGTGGGCGTGGTCCTGCTGGCCACCGCACTGCCCGCCACCTGAACCGGTGAGCCCCCGGGCCCGTCGGGGTCCGGAGGCTCACCGTCGCGGCTACGGGCGCAGGACGATCTTGTTGCAGTCGTCCTGCTTGTCCCTGAACATCGCGAACCCCTCCGGGGCGTCCTCCAGCCGCATCCGGTGGCTGATGACCATGGTGGGGTCAATGTCGCCGTTGCGGATCCGGCCCATCAGGGGTTCCATGTACCGCTGCACGTGACACTGGCCGGCCCTCAGCGTCAGCGACCGGTTCATCAGCGCGCCCATCGGGAACTTGTCCAGCAGCCCGCCGTACACGCCGATCACCGAGACGATGCCGCCGTTGCGGCAGGACATGATCGCCTCCCGCAGGGCGTGCGGCCGCTCGGTCTCCATCCGGGTCGCCTGCCGGGCCCGGTCGTAGGCGTGCATGACGGCGACGGGGTGGTGGGCCTCCATGCCCACGGCGTCGATGCACGCGTCCGGGCCGCGCCCGGCGGTCATGTCACGCAGCGCCTCCAGGACGTTGACCTCCTCGTAGTCCAGCGTCTCGGCCCCCGCGCGCTCGGCCCTCCTCAGCCGGTAGGGGAAGCGGTCGATGGCGATGACCCGCTCGGCGCCCATCAGGAAGGCGCTGGCCATCGCGAACTGGCCGACCGGCCCCGCGCCCCAGACGGCGATCGTGTCGCCGGGCTTGATGTCGCACATCTCCGCGCCCATCCAGCCGGTGGGCAGGATGTCGGACAGGAACAGCGCCTGCTCGTCGGACAGGTCGTCGTCGACCTTGACCGGTCCCACGTCCGCGAACGGCACGCGCGCGTACTGCGCCTGGCCTCCCGGGTAGCCGCCCAGCATGTGGGAGTAGCCGAAGATGCCGCTGGGCGAGTGGCCCATGAGCTTCTCCGCCATGCCCGCGTTGGGGTTGGAGTTCTCGCACACCGAGTACAGCCCTGCGCGGCAGGAGGCGCACCTGCCGCAGGAGATCGGGAACGGCACGACCACCCGGTCGCCGATCTTGAGGTTGCGCACCTCCGAGCCCAGCTCCACCACCTCGCCCATGAACTCGTGGCCGAGGATGTCGCCCTTCTTCATGGTGGGGACGTAACCGTTGTACAGGTGCAGGTCGGAGCCGCAGATCGCGGAGGCGGTGATGCGGATGATCGCGTCACGGGAGTTCAGGATCTTCGGGTCGGGGACCTCACGGACCTCGACGGTGGTACGGCCCATCCAGCAGTTGGCTTTCACCGGTCTCTCCTCATCTCGTGGGCTGGGCTGGGCGCTGGGCGGCCTGCCGCAGCGCGCGGGTGCCCTCCGGGCTGCCTTCGGAACGGACCACCTGTCCGACCTCCATGATCTGCTTGAGGCGGCGCAGATCGTCTCTGACCTGCTGCTCGGGGTGCTCGCCGGCCAGCTTGGCGACGGCCAGGCCGACCTTGCCGCCCGGCGGATGGTAGGAGAGCTCCACCCGCACCTCGGTGCCGCGGCCGCCGGGCGCGTCGGCGAAGCGCACGCGACCGCCGGCGTTCACGGGGCCGCCGACGGCGCACCAGGCGATCAGCTCGCCCGGGCGGTCCTCGACGACCTCGGCGTCCCACGCGACGCTCGTCCCGGCCGGACCGGCGGCCCTCCAGTGCGAGAGCCCGTCGCCGACCGTCTCCACCGACTCCAGATGGATCATGAAGCGGGGCAGGTTCTCGAACTCGTGCCAGAAGCGGTAGACCTCCTCGCGCGGGCGGTCGATGGTGATCGCCGCGTGGAGGGTGTCGTCGCGCCGGGCCGCCTGCAGGACCGCGGCGTGCTCGCCCTGCGCGCTGCCGGGCTTCGACCGGCGCCGGCCCGCGCGGACCATGGTGTAGACGTCGAGGGCGGTGATGCCGAGGACCGCCGCCATGGCGATCAGGGCTCGGCGGCGCCGCCGGCCGTCGCGGGCGGCGATCGCCCTGCCCAGCGCGCCCAGGTCCAGGGCGTCGCCCGCGACGCGGGTCCACACCCGGGAGGCCGGCCTGCGCCCGCCCAGCAGGAGCGCCGCGTGCAGCAGCTCCCGCGCCCCGAACGCCGGCATCACGGCGCGGGCCAGGCCCGAGTCGTCGACGCCGCCGAGCCGGCTGACGGCTCCCGGTCGGATGATCTCCATCGCGCCCAGCCCCAGGCTGGCCACGCCGAGCATCCGGGCCAGATTGTCGGTTTTTCGATCGTATTGTTCGCTCATGTCGTCCTCGTCTGGCTGAATGGTCGGCGGGAATTCGCATTCAGCACGCTAAGTAGCACTACAGCTACTTTCCGTACCCTTCCGGCGCGCGGTGATACCGGGGGACGCTTCCGAACATCACCGCCCCGAACGGCTCATATGGCGTCAGCCACTGTCGATGAGGTGTTCCGGCCGCCTCTGCCACCCGGCATCTTCGCGGCTCATCGATCGTGTGCCGGAAAGGATCAGACCTTGACCGCCCCTGCTGCCCGCACCCCGGGCCCCGTGATAACCGTGCGGCGCAACCCCGTGCTGGGGTGGTTCGCCGACCGCCGCATCAACACCAAGATCCTCATCACCGTCCTGCTCATGGCCGCCATGGCCGCGGGCGTCGGCACGGTGGCGCTCACCCGCATGAGCGCGCTGAACGACGACCTGACCGCCGTCAAGGAGGGCAACGTCGAGCGCCTGGTGCACCTCAGCAACATGCGCGGCAACATGGCCGACATGGTCGACGCCACCCTCGGCTACACCAGCGTCCCCGACCCCCAGCTCAAGGCCGTCTTCAAGAAGAGCGTCGAGGACGCCACCGCGGGCGTGACCAGCGAGTTCGAGGCCTACCGGACCGCCGCCCCGGCGGACTCCGCGCGGCAGAAGGCCATGACGGACTTCGACGACGCGTGGAAGCGGTTCCAGACCCTGCGTGACGCCGTCACCTTCGGCCAGAACGCGGCGACGGCGACCGTCTCCCCCGCCGAGATCAAGAAGCTGGTCGACGAGTTCACCACCGTCACCACCGAGTTCAAGGACGCGCTCAAGCGGCTGGCGGACTACGAGCAGACGGCCACCGGGGCGATGACCGCCGCCGCCACCGACCGCTACGAGTCCGCCCGCACCCTGATCATCGTGCTGCTCGTCGCCGGCCTGCTGCTCGCCCTCGCGCTGGCGCAGATCTTCTCCCGCCAGATGACTCGTTCGATGAACGCGCTGCACCGGACGCTGGACGCCACCGCCAGCGGCGACCTGACCCACAACGCCGAGGTGACCTCCCGC
>NZ_BOOJ01000063.1 GCF_016863175.1 Paraplanobispora siamensis | reverse complement strand
CGGAAAACCTCCTGAACCCACAGCCGGACACCATGAGTATCCATATGTACACTGAGCGTCACAGAACGAAGGGCCCACACAACCGTCACCGCGCGTGGCGGCACCGTTCACCTGGCTGCCCTGCACGCCATGCCGGCACGCATAATGCACGTGACCGGCGTAGTCGATGCCCTGCCGGTGTTCGCCACCCTCACCGACGCGCTGGAGACCATCCGAGCGAAACGATCCCGCGGACCCTAGCTCGCCGCCGGCAACCGATGCGAAATCGCCGGACACGCCGGGTCGGGTGCCCGCCCGGCTGCGCCGGAGAGACCGGGCGGCGTGGCGGCGGTCTCGCCGGCCGCTCCCGTCCGCGGGCGGGAGGTGCTCCGGGAAGTATCTGCTCGCGCAATGTCGGCCCGTACGGCCTGACATCACAGCGGCACTACGCAAGGATGGAGGGCGTCCGCCGTGTGACGTGCAGGCCGCCGGAGTCTCCTCGGCCTGGAACGGTGGCATGCCGTCCTTGACGGCACGGGAAGGAAGCACGCATGGACGTGGTGTCGGTCGAGGCGAGGAACGACGGAACGCTGCGGGTGGTGCTGCGCGGCGAGATCGACTTCACCAACGCCGCCTACGTGGATGACGTGATCCGGGCCGGCGTGGCCGAGCAGCGCCCGCAGATGGTGTGCGTGGACCTGGCCGCGGTCACCTTCATCGACTCCACCGGGATCGGCGTGCTGGTGCACGCGATGCAGACGGCCACGGCCGGGCATGCGCGCTTCCAGGTGGAGAACCCGACCGGCCGGGTGCTGGATCAGCTGCGCACCACCGGGCTGGCGGCCGCGTTCGGCCTGGCCTGACGAGCCGATGAGGTGAGCGCCGTGTCAACACCCCCTGCTGAGATGAGCGGTTGAACCCATGGACCCCGTGCAGGACTATCGGGACCGTCTGGCCGACCTCAACGCCCAAGTCGACCAGGCCAGGCCTGCTCCCGAGGTCGTGCTCGGGCGGGCGTGCGGGTTGCTGGCCGGGCAGACGGGTTGCCGGATCAGCGAGGCTCACGCCTACTTGACGCGGTTGGCGTCCGCGCAGCACCGCTCGGTCTACGAGCTGGCCGCCGAACTGCTGACGGCGGTGGAGGGGCAGGCGACAGGCCCGGTCTCATCGATCTCCTCGGCGGTTCAGGCGGCCGCGCCCGGCACAGGCGTCGCCGCCGCCAAGGTGCCCATGACCGGCTCTGCGCCGGTCGCCGAGGAGTGGGTGGGAGTCGTGCAGCAGCTGCTGGGCGCGCTGGCCGAGCCGCACATGCTGCTGCTGCCGCACTACGGCGACGGCGGCCGGGTCGAGGACTACATCGTCGCCGCAGCCAGCCCCGGTGTAGTGGATCTGTCCGGGCGCCGCGGGGCCCAGCTGGTGGGGCGGCGGGTGAGCGAGCTGTATCCCGCCGTCGTGGACGGCTCGATCTGGCAGGCGTGGAGCCAGACCCTCAGCGACGGCCGCCCTCGCGAGGTGGGACCGATCGCCTACACCAGCGCCGCGGAGCGGGCGTCCGCGGAGGCGATGCTGACCGTCAAGATGTGGCCGGTCGGCTCGGGGCTGTTCAACAGCTGGATCCGCCACGATGAAGAGACCCGGCTGGCCGAACGCCTCGCCCACACCGAACGGCTGGGCAATCTCGGCTGGGGCGAATGGGATCTGGTCACCGGGCAGATCATCTGGTCGCCGGAGCTGTATCGCATCTACGAACGTGATCCGGCCGACGGGCCACTGCCCCGGCACGACAGCGAGGCCCTCACCGTGGCCGAAGACCTGCCGGTGGTGCAGCAGGCGACCGAGACCTTCGGGCGTGGCCAGCCCGTCGACATCACCTACCGGATTCGTCTGGGCGAGCGGATCAAGCACATCCGCGCCATCATCGACGCGGCTCGCGACGGCAACGGCCAGCCGATCAAGATCTACGGCATCATCCAGGACGTCACCGCCCGGGAAATCAGCCGGGTCAAATTCGATGAGGTGGAACGGCAGCTGCGCGAACACCAGCACCGCCTGGCGGCCGAACATCGGCTGGCCATCCAGCTCCAGCAGATCGTGCTGCCCGTTCCGCAGCAGCCGATCGACCTGCCGGGGCTGCGCGCCGCAGTCCGCTATCTCCCGGCCGAGCAGGCCAGCCGGGTCGGCGGGGACTGGTATCACGCCGCGCCCGCCGGTGACGGCACCGTCCTGCTGGCCGTGGGCGATGTGGCCGGGCACGGCCTGCAGGCCGCCGCCGCCATGGCACAGCTGCGCCACGCCATGGCGGCGATCTGTCTGACCACCACCAACGATCCGGGCCGGCTGCTCGGCCACCTCAACCGGCTGCTGTGCACCGGCACCGTCGCCTCCGCTCCAGGCGGCGATCGACTGCCCGTGACCGCGACCGCGGTGGTGGCCCGCTATGAGCCGGCCACCGGCAGATTGGTGTGGGCCCAGGCCGGACATCCGGCACCGCTGCTGGCCCGCGACGGCAGCACCGTCCAGTTGGAGCCGCCCGAGGGCCCCTTGCTCGGCGCGTTCGCCACCGCGGCCTACCCAACCGCCACCGTCCGCCTGCACCCGGGCGACCTGCTGCTGCTGTACACCGACGGGCTCATCGAAAACCGCCGGCACAGCCTGGAAGAAGGACTGGCGCCCGTGCTGACCGCCCTGAACCGCATCACCGCCGCGCCCGCCCCGCAGCCCTTGGCCGACCTGCTCGGTCGGCTGCACCGGGCCAACCCCGATGACGACACCTGCGTCCTGGCCGCCCGCGTACTTTCCGCCACCGCCCCCGCCAGCGCGCCGGCCACCGTCTCCAGCACCGCGACCGCCACAGTGTCCGGGCAGGAGGACCGTGATGAGTGAGCCTTCCCGTCCCGCCTCTTCACCGCCACCGCATGCGCCGTCCACACCGCCTGCCGAAACTCTTCTCCAGTGCGATTTCGATCTGTCCACCCTGGTGGTCCTCAGACACCACCTCGAGCGCCTGTGTCAACGCCATGGCCTGACCGACCTGGCCTTGTACCGCTTCATCGTGGCCGTCAACGAGATCACCACCAACGCGGTCCGGTACGGCGGCGGCAGCGGACACCTGCAGCTGTGGCAGGCCAGTGGGCAGTTGTCCTGCCGCATCACCGACCGGGGAGGCGGCATCTCCGCCCCCGGCGACCAGGTGCTCGCACCGCCCGACCAGGTGGGCGGCCGCGGACTGTGGCTGGCCCGGCACAACGTCGGCCGCTTCACCCTGCACACCGGCGCCGCCGGAACCACGATCACCCTGCACGCACTCTGAATCCCTGTGAGGTCCGGCGGGTTGACTCACGGGCGCCGGTACGGGGCAGGCCGGCGCCGGTCGCCGTGGCGGGCACCGTTGCGACGGCCGGTTGCGCCGGGAGCAGCGCCGGCCGCGTCCGTGCCGGCGCGAAGGGAGTGGATGCTCGCCACGACCCGATAGTGCTGCAGGCGCGCAGCAGGGTGCCAGTGCACATTGTCGGCCCAGCGCAGGCGTTCGAACAGGCCGATGAGAGCGGCCGAGGGGTCGATCTGGTGTCGGCCTCGACCGTGACGGGCGCAGTTGGGCCGGCTGTGGTGACCGTTGTGCCAGCTTTCTCCGAAGGACAGCACGGCCAGCGGCCACAGGTTGGTCGAGCGGTCGTGCGCGCGGGTGGCGTGGGGCCGGTCACCGATCAGGTGGCACAGGGAGTTGACGCTCCAGGTACGTGCTGCAGCAGGGCGATGCGGACCGGGCCGGCCCACACCAGTGCGGTCAGCCCGCCGTACAGGCTGCCGCTGATCGCCCATCCGGCCACGAACGGCAGGAGCAGGGAGGCCGCGCACAGCGCGGGGAAGGCCCGCGTGATGCGTACCATCATCGGGTCGTCGAGCAGGTCGGGGGCATAACGCTCAGCCGGGACGGGCGGGCCGGTGAACAACCAGCCGAGGTGGGCATGGAGCAGGCCGCGCAACTGCCCGCCGAGGTGGGCGCCGTAGCGGTAGGGCGAGTGCGGATCGCCGGGACGGTCGGTGAAGGCGTGATGGCGGCGGTGTACGGCCACCCAGTCGATGACGTTGCCTTGAAAACTCATCGATCCGGCCACCGCCAGCGTGGCGCGCAGCCAGGGGCGGGCGGTGAAGGACCGATGGGTCAGCAGCCGGTGGAAGCCGACCGTGACCCCGAACCCGGTGATGATGTAGAAGCCGGCGGCCAGTAGCAGGTCGGTCAGAGTGATCCCGTTCCCCCAGGCCAGCCAGGCCCCCGCGGCCAATGCCGCAAACGGGATCAGCACGATCGTGGCCGTGACCACCACCTGCCTGGTGTGGACGGCGGGGTGCTGGGCGGCCTGGGGGAACGGGGAGTGCCCGTCGTAGGCCGGTACGTGGGGGGAGGGGCGCATGTGATCACGCCGCCATCAGGATGCTGTGATCCAGGCCGGTGATGCGCAGGATCCGGGCCATGTTCGGGCGCGGTGCCCTCAGCACCAGGGTGATGCCTCGTGCCTGGGCGTGCTGCTGGATGTCGACCAGGAGCGACAGCCCGCAGGCGTCGCAGAAGGACACCTCCGACAGATCCACGATGAGCAGGTCGGTGCTGTAGTGCAGGGCGCTGAGCAGACGGCGGCGAAGCGCTGTGCGGGTGAGAATGTCGATCTCCCCGGACAGGCGGATGGTGGTGGGAGCCGGCGAGCCGAGCCGGCGGGGCGGGGCGGTGGTGATGACGGTCATGGGTTCTCCGATCGGAGAAGAGAAGAAAGAGACATCGGGCAGCCGCCGACTGGGGCGCCCAGTCGCGACATCGAAGCCGCTGGAGCCGGCTGCGTGGTCAGGCGGGGGAAGTCCTGGGTAGTCCGAACGTGGCCGGATGATCGGCGGTATATCCACCCTTGTTCTTCCGGCCGACCGGATGCATGCGGCGCCGGATGTGTTCCCAGGCGGTCAAACGCAGGCCGACGCGCAGGGTGTTGCGGCCGAGCCGCCGGCCGACGCGCAGGGTGTTGCGGCCGAGCCGCCGGCCGACGGCGGCGATGAGCCTGGGCAGTTCGCCGGCGGCATCACAGGAGCAGGGCCACCGGGCTCCGTCCACAGCACCTCGCCGGCCCGGACGGGTGTTCAGGCTGATCCGAACCGGTGAATCGACGGTGGGGACTCTGCCGGCAGTGGTGCTGAGCGGCGCCGGAGGAGAAAGCGGTGTCGGCGTCATGATCGCCTGGCCTATCCGGGCCCTGCGCGGGCCGAAAACGCTCTATCGCCGTGGGCGACGCCGACCCGAATGCCAACGCACGAAATGTCCTCGGTACCCCCAAGCTACCGCACTCAGGGAGTTTTTCCGAGGATGGCTCGGCTTCGAACGAAGGCAACGGACCGTGGACTTCCGGGCCGTTGTGGTCCCTGCTGCGAGCACGTGCCGGCGCGCGCCGTTGACGCGACGGCCCCGCTCCCGGTCGGCGCCAAAGGCCACCTACGACAACGGGGTGCTCGAGGTGAGCATCGCGCTCGCCGAGGAGAAAACCGCCGGGCGCCGAATCACCGTCGAGACCGCAAGCTGGTCCCTCATGCCGGACCAGACCGTCCGGCCGAAGCCCGACACTGCCTTCAGCTCAGGTCCGGGTCGAGCATGATGGCCCGGACCTGCACGGACTCTCACGGACCGGTGACGGACCAGAGATCCGAAACGTGCCTCAGAGCCGGTTTGCAGAATCGGGCGTTCTCAGCGGACGGGCAGGCCGGTGACCGCTCGGCCGATGATGAGGCGCTGGATCTCGGAGGTGCCCTCGAAGATGGTGTAGATCTTGGCGTCGCGGTGGAAGCGCTCGACCGGGTGTTCGCGGGTGTAGCCGGCTCCGCCGAGGATCTGGATGGCCTGTTCGGTCACCCAGACCGCGGTCTCGCCCGCCACCAGCTTGCACATCGAACCCTCGGCCTGGTCGAAGGACCTGCCGTTGCGGGCCATCCAGGCCGCGCGCCAGGTCATCAGGCGGGCGATGTCGACGCGGGTGGCCATGTCGGCCAGGAGGAAGGCGATGGCCTGGTTCTCGCCGATCTTGCGGCCGAACTGCTCGCGTTCGCGGGCGTAGTCGCGGGCGTACTCGAAGGCGGCGCGGGCGATGCCGACGGCCATGGCGGCCACCGAGGGGCGGGTCGTCTCGAAGGTGCGCATGGCGGCCTGCTCCCCGGAGCGTCCGCCCTCGCGCACCCGGGCCAGGCGGGCGTCGAGCTTCTCCTTGCCGCCGAGCAGGCACGATCCGGGCAGGCGGACGTTGTCGAGGACCACCTCGGCGGTGTGGGAGGCGCGGATGCCGTGCTTCTTGAACTTCTGGCCCATCGACAGGCCGGGCGTGCCCGGCGGGACGACGAAGGAGGCCTGGCCGCGGGTGCCGAGGGCGGGGTCGACGGAGGCGACCACGACGTGCACGTTGGCGATGCCGCCGTTGGTGGCCCAGGTCTTGACCCCGTTGAGGATCCAGTCGCCGGACGCCTCGTCGTAGACGGCGCGGGTGCGGATGGAGCCCACGTCGGAGCCGGCGTCGGGCTCGGAGGCGCAGAACGCGCCGAGCTTGACGTCGTCGGGGGTGCCGAACATCTCCGGGAGCCACGTGCCCATCTGCTCGGAGGTGCCGCTGGCCGACAGGGCCGCGGCGGCCAGGCCGGTGCCGACGATGGACAGGCCGATCCCGGCGTCACCCCAGAAGAGCTCCTCGAACGCCACGATCAGGCCCAGGCCGCTGGGCTCGAACCACTGCTGGGCGAAGAAGTCGAGCGAGTACAGGCCGATCTTGGCGGCCTCCTGGATGACCGGCCAGGGAGTCTCCTCCCGCTCGTCCCATTCGGCGCCGGCCGGGCGGACGACGGTGCGGGCGAACTCGTGCACCCAGTCGCGCACCTCGCGCACGTCGCCGCTCAGCTCCGGGCAGAAGCCGGTGTCGCTCATTCGTCCACTCCTCCGAGATGCGTTACCAACGGTAACACCCTTACCTTACTGGGCGGTACGGCCTCCGGCGCAAGGCGGCGCCGGTCATTTCCGGCGGCCCGCCGCCGGGCGGCGGAACCATGAATGATTCTCATCTACCAACCGGTTGGTCCCCTACACTCGGTGCATGTCGCGGGAAGCCACCAAGGACGCCTTACTCGCCGCCGCCCGCAGCGAGTTCGCCGCGTACGGCATCGCGGGAGCGCGCGTCGACCGCATCGCCGACCGCGCCGGGGTGAACAAGGAGCGCATCTACGGCTACTTCGGCAGCAAGGAGAAGCTGTTCGACCAGGTCGTGGCCGCCGCCCTGGACGAGGTCGTGGAGGCCGTGACGACGCCCGGCGACGACCCGGCGGAGTACGTCGGCAGGCTGTACGACTTCTGCCTCGCCCACCCCGACCTGACCCGGTTGCTGATGTGGGAGTCGCTGCACCACCGCGACGGCGAACTGGACGGGCAGCGGGCGCGCACGGCCTCCTGGCGCCGGAAGGCCGAGTCGCTCGTCCCCGGTCCCGCGGGGTCCTCGCGCGACGCGGCGCGCACGATGCTGACGCTGGTCGGCCTGGCGATGTGGCCGGCGGCCATGCCCCGGCTCCGCCGTCTCGCGCTCGGCGGGGAGAACATGGGCGGGGAGAACATGGGCGGGGAGAGCGCGGACGGCCGGGCCGTGAGCGAGGAGGACAGCGCCGCGATGCGCGAGCACCTCACCGCGTTCGTGCGGGCGGCGCTCGGCGGCTGAGGCGCTCGGCGGCTGAGGCGCTCGGCGGCTGAGGCGCACGGCGGCTGAGGCGCACGGCCGACGGCCCAGACATCGGTGACACGTACGGCCTGCCATGACCGCACGGCCACGGCCCGCGGTCAGCGGGCGGGGCCGGACCGGTAGCCGGGGACGGTGATCATCGGGGGGCGTTCGGCCACGGCCACGTCCCGCACCGTCGCCTGGTGGCCGGACGCCCCGCGGCGGAACTGGGCCAGGGTGGCGGACGGCTCGTGCAGGGGGATCATCATGTCCTGGCGCTCCAGCCGGGACCAGGCGGTCTGCAGGATCTGCGCGGCCATCCCGCCCAGGGCCTCGGTGGACTGGTGGGAGTGCACCCGGCGGCCCAGGTCCACCTGGGCCAGGGCGTCCAGGCCCGACAGCTCCAGCAGGTCGATCAGCAGGCCCAGCTCCACGCCGTACCCGGTGACGAACGGGACCCGCTCCAGCGCCGAACGCCGTCCGGCGTACTCCCCCGCCAGGGGCTGGACGAATCCGGCCAGCCGGGGCCAGTGCAGGTTCAGCAAGGGTCGGGCGACCAGCTCGGTGACCCGGCCGCCGCCGTTCTGCGCGTCGCGCAGCGGCCGGTCGTAGCAGCCCTTGACGTAGACGACGCCCGGATCGGCCAGCAGCGGGCCGAGCAGACCGGTCACGAACGACGTGCGGAACTCGCGCAGGTCGGCGTCGATGAAGACCAGCAGGTCACCGGAGGTCACGGCCAGGGACTTCCACAGCGCCTCGCCCTTGCCGTCGAAGGGCTTCAGGTCGGGGAGGATCTCGTCCTGCGCGATCACCGTGGCCCCGGCCTCCGCGGCGCGGGCCGCGGTGTCGTCGGTCGAGCGGGAGTCGATGACCACCAGCTCGTCGACGAGCGGGACCGCCTCCACCAGCTCGCTCCGGATCGCGGTGACGATCTCCCCGACCGTCTCGCCCTCGTCCCTGGCCGGCAGCACCACGCTGACCGTCGTGCCGCCCTTGGCCTTCAGCAATCCGGGCAGGGGCCAGTCATCCGATGATGATGTACGGCCGCGCAGCCATGCCTCCACTTCAGGCAGCACAGACCATCCTTCCCATCACCCCGGAATTCACAGGTATCACCCTATGGTGCGTTGATTCGGGCCGAGCACCGCCTCCCGTCCCCGGCCGTCAGGTGGGAAGATCGGTTCAAGGGGCGAGCGGGAGGAGACGGCATGGACCCGGTGGCCGTACTACGGGCGGCTCGGACCGTCCGCGCCGAGCTCGACGGGCTGCTGGGCGACTCGGCCGGTGAACTGCGCGACCGGCTCGACCCGATCCTGGCCGAGGAGGGCAGACGGGACCCCGAAGGGCTCTCGCACGCCGCCGTGATGCTGATCGCCCAGTACGGCCCCGCCTGGGAACGGCTGACCGTGCTGCTGCACCTGGACGGACCCGCGGCGGCCCCCGCACCCGGCCCTCCGGCCGTCCACGACTCCACCCATGAGCCCGCCCACGACCCCGCCGGACGGCCCGCCGCCCCGGATTCCGGACCCGCGGGCGTCCCGAGCTTCGCGGCCTGGAGGCCACCGGAGTCCCCGGACCCCCCGCACCGCGGGGAACGCCCCTCTCCCCCGCTGGAACCGTGGGAGGTGCCCGAACCGTGGGAGGAGGCACCGGAGTCGAAGGTCCCGGAGCAGCGGTACGCCCAAGAGCCGTGGCACACGCAGGAGCCGTGGCAGGAGCCGGAGCAGTGGCGGGTTCCGGAGTCGTGGCAGGCGCCCGAGCATTGGCAGGCCGCCGGCGCGGCCGAGCAGTGGCAGGCCGAGCAGTGGCAGGCCGAGCAGTGGCAGGCCGAGCGGTACACTCCCCCGCCGGACTCCCCGCCGCCCGTTCCCTCCCCCTCCCCGGGCCCGGCGCCCACCCCGCCGCCCGACCAGGCCCCGCCGCAAGCCTCACCGCAGGCTCCACCCCAGTCCCAATCCCAATCCCAATCCCAGTCCCAGTCCCAGCCTCAGGCGCGGTCCCGCTCCCAGTCCTCCGGCAGGGGCCCGCTGCAACGCCTGACCGGTGCCCTGCGCCGGCGGCACAAGAAGCCGGCGGGCACCGCGGAGTGGGAGGCATTCCCGCTGATCGAGGCCCCCGAGGAGGTCGTGGCGGGCTGGGGCCTGGAGGTCCGGGTCGGGATCACCGGCGCCGCGGGGCGGGAGGCGGAGTCCGTCTCGATCAGCGAGCCGTTCGACCTGGACGTCCAGGTGATCGCTGAGGGATTCGAGGCGCCGGACGGCTGGCGGGTGCGGTTGCGCGTGGAGGAGGGCTCGCCGTACCCCGCCGCGGTCCTGCGCCTGCGCGCCCTGCCCCTGGACCGCCGTCACTTCCAGGAGCCCGCGCCGCAGGAGGCCGGGGAGTCCGGGCAGGACGCGCAGACGGCGGGCCGGCGGATCCAGGTGGTCTACTCGGTGGGCGGCCAGGCTGTCGGCTTCGGTACGCGCGCGGTCACGGTCCTCGTCTCCCCCGGCCTGATCGGCCGGGAGACCGCCCCGGCGGAGATCGCCGGCACCCGGGTCCAGCCTCCCGCGCGGGGACGGTCCGGCGGCCGGCACAGCGGACGGCACGAAGAACGGTACGGGGAGCCGCACGGGGAGGGAGGCGAGCCGGGCGGGTTCTCCGCGGACGTCACGGCCGTCATCGTCCACGGCGACCGTCCCGGACGGCTGTGGTGGTCCTACCTGTCGCCGCACTTCGTCACCCCGGACCAGGCCGAGGCGTGCGAGCTGGGCACGCGGGCCTCGGCGTTCGGCCGGGAGCTGGTCGGGGAGGTCACCGCGCGGACCGGCCACGCGGACATGTCCCTGTACCTGCGCAGCGCCGGCCGCCGGCTCGCGCTGAAGGTCCCGCCCGGGTTCTGGGAGCTGCTGGAGGCGGTGAGCGCGCGGATCGCGCCGCGTCCCCCGACGGTGCTGCTGCTGTCGCAGGAGCCGTACGTCCCGTGGGAGCTGGCGACGCTGGAACGGCCGATCGACCCGTCGGCGCCGGCGTTCCTCGACTGCCAGGCGGCGGTGGGCCGCTGGGCCCTGGGCGGGCGACTGCCGGAGCTGCCGCCGCCCCCGGTGGCGGGCAGTGACGTCGCCCGGCTCCGCGAGGCCCTGGCCGCCTCCGGGGAGCAGCCCCGGGTACTCGGCCTGACCGTGCCCGGCGGGACCGGCATCCTGATCAGGGCCGACCGGCCGGCGCTCCCTCCGCGCCTGGTCGCCGGCCTCCGGCTGGGCGGCGCGCCGTTCGTGTTCCTGGCCGGGGACGGCGGCCCCGATGTGGCCCAGGCGTTCCTGCTCGCGGGCGCGGGCGGGGTGGCCGCCCCGCTCTGGCCCGTCCCGGACGGGGCCGTGCAGGACATGGCGATGGAGTTCTACCGGCGCTGCCTGGCCGGCGAGCCGCCCGCGGAGGTCCTGCGCTCACTGCGCTGCGCGGGGTCGGCCGCGGCGACGGCCTACCGGTTCTCCGGTCATCCGTCGGCCGTGCTGCCGCCCCAGCCGAAGGCCTGACGCCCCCGGGAACCAGCCGGAGGCCTGAGGCCCCGGAAGTCAGTCGGTGGCGTGACGCTCCAGGAAGGTGTAGACGTCGGCCTCGTCCACGCCGGGGAAGGAACCGGGCGGCAGGGCGGCGAGCACGTGGGAGTTGGCGCGGGCCGAGGGCCAGGCGTAGCCCTCCCAGCGCTCGGTCAGCTCGGCGGGCGGGCGGCGGCAGCACTCGCCCGTCGGGCAGTTGGACCTGGTGCGGTTGGTCGTCTCCCGGCCGCGGAACCAGCGCGACTCGCGGTACGGCACCCCGAGGGTGATGGCGAAGTCCCGCTCGCGGCTCGGGTCCACGTGGGCGACGCAGAAGTAGGTGCCGGTGGGCGAGTCGGAGTACTGGTAGAAGACGGAGAAGCGGTCGGGCGAGGCGAAGACCTGGCGTCCCGACCACTGCAGGCACATGCGCTGGCCCTCGATCGCGCCCTGCTCGTCGGCCGGGAAGACGATGCCGTCGTTCTCGTAGGCCTTGTAGATGATCCCGCCGGCGTCGTTGCGGACGAAGTGGCAGACCAGGTCCAGGAAGTGGGTGGCCAGGTTGGTGAAGCGGTGGGCGGCCATCTCGTAGGAGACGGCGAACACGTCGCGCAGGTCCTCCACGCTCAGCGCCCGGTCCTGCTTGGCCTCCCGCAGGTACGGCACCGCGGCGGCCTCGGGCACGAGGACCGCGGCGGCGAAGTAGTTGGCCTCGGTCCGCTGGCGCAGGAAGTCGGCGAAGTCGCGGGGCTTGTGGTGGCCGAGGGCCAGGTGGCCGATGGTCTGCAGCAGGATCGTGCGGGGGGTGTGCATGCCCAGCTGCTCGTGTTTGACGTAGATGCGCCGGTTGCGCAGGTCGGTGATCGAGCGGACCGTGCGGGGCAGGTCCTGCACCGTCTGCACGGTGTAGCCGAAGTGGGTGACCAGCGCCTGGACGGTGCTCTGGGACAGCGCCCCGCTCCGGTAGCCGACCGCGGACAGCGCCTCGGCCGCCGCCTGCTCGATCTCGGCGAAGTAGTTGCCCTGCTCGCGCTGCTTGCGGCGCAGCTCGGCGTTGGCGGCCCTGGCCTCCTCGGGGGTGGCGGTGCCCTTGGTCTCGCGTGAGCGCAGCTCGCCGTACAGGCCGAGGATGTGTTCGAGCACGTCGTTGGGCACGCGGGCGGAGACCTTGAGCTTGGCCAGTCCCAGCGCGGCGTAGAGGGGGTCGCGCTGCGCCTCCTCCAGGGCCATCTCGAGCTGGGCCCGCCGGTTGGGGGGCTGGCGGCGCAGCAGTTCCTCCACCGGGACGCCCAGCGCGGAGGCGAGCGACTTCAGCAGCGACAGCTTGGGCTCGCGCTTGCCGTTCTCCAGCAGGGAGAGCTGGCTCGGCGCGCGGCCGACGCGCTCGCCCAGGTCGGAAAGGGTGAGTCCACGCTGCTTGCGCAGGTGCCGCAGACGCTGCCCGAAGGCGATGAGATCGAGCTCATGCGTCAAAGAAAGCGGTTCTTCCCCCACCAAGGATCCCATGACATCGATCCTAGGCGAAATTTCCTCTTATTTTCCAGCTGGAGACCGTGTCCTCGGGCACTCATGGGGGCACAAGACACGGATCACTCCCCGGACTCGACCCCACCCCGATGATCTTCCCGTAGAGCACTGATTGTGGTCTGGACCACACAGTCGATTGGTCTAGTCCATAGCGAAAACTCTGAACTTCTTCTCTTCTGAATACTCATCAGTATTGACTGAAACAGAAGAAGCGTTGTTCTTTCCGATAAATCGACCTTGTTTGACCGTTTCAGCCGGGCACACACTCAGTGCAAGGCACCCAGGGGACGACAAGGAGTGAAAAAATGAACGATCGCCTCAAGGGAGCCGCAGAGGAACTGCGGCGCGAGTGGGAGACCAACCCCCGCTGGAAGGGCATCGAGCGGTCCTACACCGCCGAGGACGTGATCCGGCTGCGGGGTTCGGTCCAGGAGGAGCACACCCTCGCCCGGCTCGGCGCCGAGCGCCTGTGGAACCTGCTGCACACCGAGGACTATGTGCACGCGCTCGGTGCGCTGACCGGCAACCAGGCCGTTCAGCAGGTCAAGGCGGGCCTGAAGGCGATTTACCTGTCCGGCTGGCAGGTGGCGGCCGACGCCAACCTCGGCGCGCAGACCTACCCGGACCAGAGCCTCTACCCGGCCAACTCGGTCCCGGCCGTCGTGCGCCGCATCAACAACGCGCTGCTCCGCGCCGACCAGATCACCTGGTCCGAGGGTGACGAGAACGCGCCGCACTGGCTGGCCCCGATCGTGGCCGACGCCGAGGCCGGCTTCGGCGGCGTGCTCAACGCCTTCGAGCTGATGAAGGGCATGATCGCCGCGGGTGCGGCGGGCGTGCACTGGGAGGACCAGCTGGCCTCCGAGAAGAAGTGCGGCCACCTCGGCGGCAAGGTGCTGATCCCGACCGGCCAGCACATCAAGACCCTCAACGCGGCCCGCCTCGCGGCCGACGTCCTGGGTGTCCCGTCTCTGATCATCGCGCGGACCGACGCTCAGGCCGCGACCCTGCTGACCAGCGACGTCGACCCCCGCGACCAGCAGTTCGTCACCGGCGACCGTACGGCCGAGGGCTTCTACCGCGTGCGCAACGGCGTCGACGCCTGCATCGCCCGCGGCCTGGCCTACGCGCCCCACTCCGACCTGCTGTGGATGGAGACCTCCACCCCGGACCTGGACGTGGCCCGCGAGTTCGCCGAGGCGATCAAGGCGCAGTACCCGGACCAGATGCTGGCCTACAACTGCTCGCCGTCCTTCAACTGGAAGAAGCACCTGGACGACTCCACCATCGCCAAGTTCCAGCGCGAGCTCGGCCACATGGGCTACAAGTTCCAGTTCATCACGCTGGCGGGCTTCCACTCGCTCAACTACTCGATGTTCAACCTGGCGCAGGGCTACGCGGGCGACGGCATGACCGCCTACGTCGAGCTCCAGGAGGCCGAGTTCGCCGCCGAGTCGCGCGGCTACACCGCCACCCGCCACCAGCGCGAGGTCGGCACCGGTTACTTCGACCTGGTCAGCACGGCCATCGCGCCGGACTCCTCCACCACGGCCCTGAAGGGCTCCACCGAGGAGGAGCAGTTCGAGGCTCACTAAGCCCGGAGAACGGATCGGAGCGGAGATCCTCCGGCGTCAGACCGCGGACCGACGGCAGCTCTCAGGGCATGCAGAGCCCGCCCGTCCCCTTCTGACCCGACCCTGCACTCGGATCTCCGCTCCGGCTCCCCCCGGACTCGGACTCTTCGACCAGGCCGAAAAGACCCCGCCGCTCTTCCCCCCGGAGAGGCGGGGTCTCCTGGTGTCCGGCACCGTTTCCCGACGGCCGCAGGGTCCGGATCATCCCAGGACGCACACGCCGCTCTGCCCGGTGTCGTGGACGACGCGGTAGCCGGCCTCGGTCAGCACGCCCGTCACGGCGGCGTACACGGCCATGCGGACGGCGGGATAGCGGCTGCCGACGCCGGTGATCGACTTCCCTTCGGGGTCGGCGGGGCTCCAGTCCACCACCACCCCCCTGTCGGGGTCGTGGCGGACTCGGACGCCGTAGCCCTCGCCGCCCTCCCCCCGCTCATCGGCGAGGCCGGTCTGGGCCAGCAGGCGGCGCACGCGCGTCATGAGCTCGGCCAGGGCGTCAGGGTCAGGGACGTCCACCACTTCAACGTAACCGAAAGGCTGCTGTGCGCTATGGCCTCGACAGCCAGATGGCGCTGCCGTCCGGGTTCGCACGACGAGCCTCCTCCCCCTCGCGGAGGCGGGCGGTGCCCGTGACCGGATCCGGTCACGCTGACAACCGCGCCGGTGGCAGCCGCGTCACACACGCACTGCCACACCTCGGAGATGCCGTGAGCCACCCCCCGCACGTCCCGCCCCAGGGTCCTCCGCAAGACCGCTCCCAGCAGCCGTACGGCCGGCCTCCGCAAGGCCACCCCCAGCAGCCGTACGGCGGGCCTGCCCAGGGCCCGCCGTACCCTCCGCCCCCGCAAGGCCCGCAGCAGGGCCCGCCTCCGCAGACTCAGCCCATGCACCCCTGGCAGTCCCACGGACAGCCGCCGCAACAGCCGCAGCAGCCGTACGGCCGGCCTCCGCAGGGCCCGCCGTACCCTCCGCCGCAGGGTCACCCCTACGCCCCCCCGAGGCCGGGACCGCCGCCCAGGAGCAACACCGGCGTGATCGTCGCCCTCGTCGCCGGGCTGTCCCTCGTGCTGGTCGCCGGGGCCATCGCCGTCGTCGTCGCCGTGGGCGGCTCCACCGACGCCGGGGGTGCGTCGCCGTACGACATCGACATCACCCTTCCGGGCACCGCCGCCCCGCCCACGGCCGAGACCCGGCCGAGCCGGGCCGCCTCACCGGAGGCGGCGAAGGTGGGACAGACCGTCACCGTCCAGGGCCTGCAGCCCGGTGTCCGGGTGGCCGCGACCCTCACCCGGGTCGTCGACGAGGCCACACCGGCCAACCAGTTCCTCAAGCCCTCGGAAGGCTCCAGGTACGTCGCGGTCGAGCTCACCCTGGAGAACGTCGGCCAGGAGGTCTACAGCGACTCGCCGATGTTCGGCTCGACGCTGATCGACTCCGAGGGACGGCAGTACCAGGCGACGTTCGCCGAGGTGAAGGAGGGCGTGTCGTTCGGCGGAGCGGTGACCGTGAGCAAAGGCGACTCCCGTAAAGGAGTGATCGTCTTCGAGGTTCCCACCTCGGCTGCACCCGCGAAGTTCCAGTTCGGGACCATTCTGGGGGAGCAGAAGGCCGAGTGGACGCTCAAATAGCCGTCATCCACGTTCCATGCTGATATGTCCGGATAGTTACCCTACGCTTACTTCGCCCTCCGTAGTCTCGATCTCATGGGGATCTGGCTGGGACCGGAGGGCATCGAGGTCGAGGCGATCGTCCGCGACGATCGCCCGTGCCTGCGTGTCACGCGAACGATCGGCCGGGAGCGGACGCTGTTGGCGTACTGCGCCGACGTGACCGAGGTGGGCAAGTACGTGGACCTGGCCGAGCTGGTCGCGGCGGAGCCGAGCGAGCCGTCGGGCGCGGGGCGCGCCCAGGCCTGATCGGGCCGGGCCCAGTCCCGATCGGGCCGGAAGGTGAACCTCCGCGCCCACCTGGGCGTCGGTGTAGGCAGGGAGGCCCGAATGGAAGTCCTGGACGGCCTCGCCGACGAAGACCTCCGTCTGGAGCTCGTGCTCGTCGAGGCCCTTTACCTGGAGGCGGAACGGCTGGCCGCCCAGTCTCCCCGCCTCTGAGCGAACGGCACCTGCCCGCCGCCTCCCCCGGTGGCGGGCACGTGTTCGCCGGTGGAGTTCTCAGGCACGATCCTTGCCCGTAGTGTGGGCTCTCCCGGGCACACACGAGGAAAGAACATGAACAAGCGCGAGCTGATCGAGAAGGCCGCGGCGGAGGCGGGCCTCACCCGGAGGCAGACCGCCGCGGCGCTGGACGCGATCCTCGACACCATCCAGCACGCCGTCGCCAGCGAGGAGAAGGTCGCGATCCCCGGCTTCGGCTCCTTCGAGATCGTGCACAAGCCCGCGCGCACGGGGCGCAACCCGCAGACCGGCGAACCACTGGAGATCGACGAGACCTGGACGGCCAAGTTCAAGCCGAGCCCGGGGTTCATGGGGCTGATCCGCCAGCGGAAGAAGGACTGACCGGGGCCCGTCCCAGAGGCCGGTCACCCGGGGATCCCGGGATCACACGCTCCGGGCGCCGGACCCGCGCAGCGCACGGGCCGACCAGCGGCCGTCCAGGTGGTCGATCCGCAGCGCACGGCCGAAGCACTCCGACAGGTTCTCGCTCGTCAGGACGTCCCCCACCGGCCCCGCGGCCATCACCCGGGTGTCGCGCATCAGCAGGGCGTGCGTCGTCGTGGCCGGGACCTCCTCCAGATGATGCGTGACCGTGACGGTGGTCAGCGCCGGGCGGGTCCCGGCCAGTTCCTCCACGGCGGTGATGAGGTCCTCCCTGGCCGGCAGGTCGAGCCCGGCGAACGGCTCGTCCAGCAGCAGGATCACCGGATCGGCCATCAGCGCCCTGGCGACCCGGATCCGGGCCCGCTCGCCCTGGGAGCAGACGCGGAACAGCCGGTCGCCCAGCTCCTTGCAGCCCATGTCGTCCAGCAGCCGGTGGGCGCGCTCGTGCTCGGCCGGGCCGTACCGGTCCCAGAGCGGGGCGCTGGTGCCGGTGTGGCCGGTCAGGACGACCGTGTGCGCGGTGGCGCCCTCCTCCTCCAGCAGCTCCTCGTCCACCAGCCGCTGGCTGGCGGCGACCAGGCCGATGCGGCGGCGCAGCTCGCGCAGGTCGACGCGGCCCAGCCGCTGGCCGAGCACGACGGCCGTGCCCTGACTGGGATGCCGTACGGCCGCCGCCAGCGACAGCAGCGTGGTCTTGCCGGCCCCGTTGGGCCCGAGCACCACCCAGTGCTGGCCGTACTCCACCCGCCAGTCGATGTCCGCCAGCAGCGTCCGGCCGACGACCCGGACCCCGACGCCGCTCAGTTCGACCGCCCCCGGCACGGATGCCCCCCTCTGACTCGGTTAGCGCGGTTCACCTTAACGGATGAACCGGCCCCGTCCCCGGGAGTTCCCCCGATCCCGCGCCGCATCACCGGCCCCGGACCGCGTCACCGGCCCTGGACCGCGCCGCCGGGGCCGGTGCACGGTGCACAGTGCCTCCACCGCTCAGTCGCCGAGCTGGAACGACTGACCGGATGAGGGAGAGGGCGTGGCGACCGGGGTGGAGGTGGCCGGTGTCGGGGTCGGGCTCTCGCCGTCGCCGGTCTGCGGGATCTGGGTGAAGGAGGGTTTGGGACCGCTCGTGGGCGTGGGGCAGTTCCCGCCGCGGTTGCGCGCCTTCCCCTTCCCCTTGGCGCTGGTGTCCGCGCAGGTCTGCGGCTCTCCGGGGTCGTCGTCCGGCCGGTCGTCCGGGGCGTCCGGCCGTCCGGGGTCGTCACCGGGCCGGTCGTTCGGAGCGTTCGCGGAGGGGGGCCACCGATGGCCCGTCGCGTCGGGCACCGGGACGGTCCGCGTGGTGGTGATCATGATGGTGGAGGGCGTGACCGGGAGCGGCGCGTCCACCCGGCCGGCCGGTGGCCGGGTGGCGCGGAAGGTCGCGCCGATGGTGGTGCCCGCCGTGGGGATCACCATTGGCACGTTCTCATACTCGGGCAGCCCGATGCCGCCGCCGCGCGCGCTGCCGTTGCCCGCGGCGACCACGGTGAGCGCCACCAGGGAGATGGTGGCCAGGGCCGCGAACCCCGCCTGGGGCAACGCGGTACGGCGCGGCGCGGCACGGCGCGACGGCCTGGCCGAGGTGTCGGGCGAGTCGTCCCGCAACGGTCCCGCCTGTCCATGGGCCTGTCCGGGGACCTGCCCGGGAGCCTCACCGGGTCCGGCCTGCGGGGCCGCGGGGGGCCCGGCGGACGCCAGCCGCAGGTGTCCCCCGCCCGGCGGGTAGGGCACGGTCGTCCAGATCTCCCCGAGCACCTCGGCGACCGCCTCGCGCAGGTCCCACGGATCGCCGATCCCGCCGACGGCCAGCAGCGCGCCGAGCAGGTCGGCCGCCCGCGGCCGGCGGACGGGCTCCTTGGCCAGGGCCGCCTCCACCGCCGGGCGCAGCAGTTCGGGGACGGCCGACAGGCGGGGCGGCTCGATCAGGATCCTGCGGGTCATCAGGTCGGGCTCGGCCGCGCCGAACGGGTGGTGACCGGTGGCCGCGTAGGCGATCAGGCAGCCCCAGGAGAAGACGTCCGAGGCGGGCAGGGCCGGACCGCCGGTGAGCCGTTCCGGGGCCACCCAGCCGGGGCTGCCCATGACCTGGCCGGCCTGGGTGTGCACGGCCAGGGCGTCCACGTCCCTGGCGATCCCGAAGTCGATCAGCCGGGGACCGGTCTCCGACAGCAGCACGTTGCCCGGCTTCAGGTCGCGGTGGACCAGCCCGGCCTCGTGCACCGCGGTCAGCGCGCCGGCCAGGCCCAGGGCGACGCCGTACGCCAGGTCCGGGGTGAGCGGGCCCCGGGCGGCGACCACCTGCGACAGCGCGGGGCCGGGGATGTACTCCGAGACCAGGTAGGGCCGCTCCCGGTCGGTGCCGTCCTCCACCACCGCGGCGGTGCAGAACGGGACCACCCGCCGCGAGAATTCCACTTCCTCAGCGAAACGGGCCCGGAGCGTGGGATCGTTGAGATGCACCGGATGGGGCGTCTTCAGAGCCACCACTCCGCCCTGCGGATGCTCGGCCAGATAGACCACTCCCATACCGCCGGTTCCCAGGCGGCCCAGCAGGAGATAACGGCCGATGATGACCGGGTCCCCGACGGTCAGCGGCCGCACGCCAGGCGGCATGCCGTTCATGGGGCCAGTTCCGCCACGTGCCATCCGGATCGAGCCTCTCTGTACGGGCTACGGCAAGCACACTGTGACGGGATTCGAGTGCTGTTCGCTCCTGACTGGTCATAAGGGATATGACGGGTAAGGCCAATGATCCCTCAAGGTAAGGAACCACTGGGATCCGAGGGACTGGACATATGGGTGTGACCTGCGGGATCGCCGCGCCGGGATGTCAGGCGGCGGCCGAGTCGGCTTCGATCGCGTGGTCGCCGGCCGGAGCCTCGTCCGCCGGGCCGTCCTGCGCGGGCGCGGCCCGCACGGGGAGGCCCCCGTCGCGCAGGCGCTGGGCTGCGGCGACGAAGCGGGCGATGTGCTGGAAGACCAGGCGGGCCTCGGGCAGGATGTCGGCGAGGATCGGGAAGACGTGCGGCATCCGCCGCCACTCCTCGTAGGTGACCGGGACCCCGGCCGCACGGGCCCGCTCGGCCACGCGGCGGCCCTCGTCCCGCAGGACCTCCGTCGATCCGGTGATGAGCATCAGCGGCGGCAGCCCGGCGTAGTCGCCGAACACCGGCGAGACCAGCGGGTCGCGGGCGTCCAGGCCGGCGGTCCAGCGGCGGGCGAGCCAGTCGACGCGGCCGGCCGAGATCATCGGGTCGACCAGGCGGTTGGTCCGGCGCGGGGTGTCGGACAGGTCTGTCCACGGTGACATGCACACCGCGCCCGCGGGCAGTTCGATCCCCCGGTCGCGCAGCGCCAGCAGGGTGGCCAGGGTCAGGTGGCCTCCGGCGGAGTCCCCGGCGATCAGGACGTCGGCGGGGTCGTAGCCCTTCTCCAGCAGGCACCGGTAGGCCGCGACGGCGTCGTCGAGCGACTGGGCCAGCGTGTGCGCCGGGCCCTGGCGGTAGTCGACGGCCAGCACCGGGCGGCGGGTGGCGACCGAAAGGCGCCAGGTGATCGGGCGGTGGGTGGCCGGGGAGCAGACGAAGTACCCGCCGCCGTGCAGGTAGAGCAGCACCTTGCTCTCGTCGAGCCCCTGCCCGGCGCGGACCCACTCCCCCGCGCAGGCCCCGACGCGGTCGTGCACGAGCGTCACGTGCGCGGGCAGGCGGAGCGGCACCTTCCCGGCGAGCCCGACGATGTGCGAGGCGGCGAGAACGCTGAAGCCCGAGCGCAGCAGGAGCTCGGAGAGAGGTTTGACCGTGCTTCTCATGATCGTGTTGAGAGCCGAAGCCTGCCAGCTGACGGGGTACCCGGGACAGACGTCCACGTCGATCTCATGGCGCATGCGGAAACCTCCTGCAAAGAAGGTTCCCTGCCAGAACTTCCTTCTATCATGTAACAGGCATATCGCCGGGGTTACCACTATGTGTCGTACCGCCCCATGCGGTCCTCCGGCCCGCCAGGAGAGCCTCCCGCCCGGAGGGCACGCTTCCGCCCCGCTCCCGGCCGCCGGATAATCCGTTGCCCCGGTTCTGCGGGCCGAGGAAAATCGGAGGGTTGCCCGGACGCCAGCCGAGGAGGCCCCCGCTGCTGCTCTATCTGCGCATCGCCGGGTACGGCTTCCGCCGCCACTCCGCCTATCGCGCCGCAGCCCTGGCCGGAGCCTTCACCAACACCGTCTTCGGCATCCTGCGCGCCTACGTCCTGATCGCCCTGTGGCAGGCCCGTCCCGGCCTGGCCGGTTACGACGTGGCCGACGCCGTCACCTTCTGCTTCCTGAGCCAGGCCTTCATCGGCCCGATGCAGCTGTTCGGCGGCGGCATGCAGCTGTCGGAGCGCGTGCGCAGCGGCGACATCGCCGTCGACCTGCTGCGCCCGGCCTCCCTGCAGGTGTGGACCCTCGCCGACGACCTGGGCCGGGCCGGCTATCTGATGCTGCTGCGCAGCCTGCCGCCCACCGTCGTCGGGGCGGTGCTGTTCGGCCTCGTCATGCCGGACGACCCGGCGACCTGGGCCGCCTTCACCGTCAGCTTCCTGCTGGCCGTGGTGGTCAGCTTCGGCTGGCGGTACCTGATCGCGCTGTCGTCCTGCTGGATCCTCGACGAGCGGGGGATGCAGTCGCTGTCCGTCGTCATGATGATGTCTTCAGCGGCATGATCCTTCCGCTCAACCTCTATCCGGGCCTGCTCGGCGACATCGTGCGGGCCCTGCCCTGGGCGGCCGTCGTCCAGGTGCCCGCCGACGTCTACCTCGGCAAGCAGGACGTCGCCCAGGCGCTCGGCTTCCAGCTGCTGTGGGCGGTCGCGCTGTTCGCCCTGGGCGCCCTGGCCACCCGCGCCGCCCGCCGCAAGGTGGTGATCCAGGGTGGATGACCGCGCGACTACCCCGGAGGCGCACGGCCGTGGTTAGGACCTATCTGCTGCTCGCCTGGACGTGGATGCGCGCCTCGGCGCAGTATCCGGTGTCGTTCGCCCTGATGACGCTCGGCTCGTTCACGCTCACCGGGCTCGACGTGGCGGGGATCTGGATCATCTTCGAGCACACCGAGTCGCTGGGCGGGTTCGGCCTGTTCGAGGTCATGTTCCTGTACGGCACCTCGGGTCTGTCGTTCGCCCTGGCGGACATGCTCTTCGGCAACGTCGAACGGCTCAGCCAGCACGTCAGGGCCGGGAGCTTCGACACCATGCTCATCCGCCCGACCGGCGCGTTCGTCCAGATGGCCACCGACCGGTTCGGCGTGCAGCGCCTGGGCCGGATCGCCCAGGCCGCGCTGGTGCTCGGCATCTCCCTGCCCCGGCTCGACCTGTCCTGGAGCCGGATGTGGATGGTCCCGCTGATGGTCGCGTGCGGGCTCGTCATCTTCACCTCGATCTTCGCGCTCGGCGGGGCCCTGCAGTTCCTGCTGACCGACGCCCCCGAGGTCGCCAACGCCTTCACCTACGGCGGCAGCACGCTCACCCAGTACCCGCTGAGCATCTACGGCGGCGAACTCGTCAAAGGCGTGACGTTCATCGTCCCGCTGGCGTTCGTCAACTGGCAGCCCGCCCTGTACGTGCTGGACAGAGAGGATCCCTTCGGCCTGCCGTACTGGCTCCGCTTCGTCGCGCCCGTCGCCGCCGTCCTCCTCGCCGTCGCCGCCGCCCTGGCCTGGCGGGCGGGCATCCGCCGCTACCGCTCCACGGGGAGTTGATCGCCACATGATCGAAGTCGACCGCGTCGGCCGTTCCTTCACCGTCGGCCGCGGGCGGGCCCGCAGGACCGTGCACGCCGTACGGGACCTGTCGTTCACCGTCGGATCCGGGGAGTTCGTCGGCTATCTCGGCCCCAACGGGGCGGGCAAGTCCACCACCATCAAGATGCTCACCGGCATCCTCGCGCCGACCTCCGGCCGCATCCGGGTGGCCGGGCTCGACCCGACGCGCCGCCGTACGGCCCTCGCCCGCAGGATCGGCGTGGTCTTCGGGCAGCGGACCACCTTGTGGTGGGACCTGCCGCTGAAGGACAGCTTCGAACTGATCCGCCACCTTTACAAAGTAGATCGTGTTGATTTCCGCCGCAGACTCGACGAGCTGGCCGACCTCCTCGACCTCGGGGGGTTCCTGCACACCCCGGTCCGCCAGCTCAGCCTCGGCCAGCGCATGCGCGGCGACGTCACCGCCGCGCTCCTGCACGAACCGGCCGTCCTGATCCTCGACGAGCCGACCATCGGCCTGGACGTGGTGAGCAAGGTGGCCATGCGCGCGTTCCTGCGCCGCCTCAACGCCGAGCACGGCACCACCGTGCTGCTGACCACCCACGACCTGGGCGACATCGAGAAACTCTGCCGCCGGGTCATGCTCATCGACCACGGCCGCCTCGGCTTCGACGGCACCGTCGACGACCTGCGCGCCACGGCCCCGGGACGGGAGTCCCTCGAAGAGGTCGTCGCCCACCTCTACACCGCCTGAGCACCCGTCCCGGTACACCGACCGGGCACCCGTCCCGGGTGACCGCTTGGGCGCCCGTCCCGGCCGGCGTGCCGTTAGCGCGGCGGGGTCTCCTGGGGGCTCGCGGTCCGGGCGCGCACGACGACGCGGGCGCGCCGCGACGGCACGAGGGTGACGTGCTGCATGCGCTGACGCTCCGGGCGGCCGGGGTCGGCGGGCAGCGGCTCCACCCGGCGCAGCACTTCGGCGATGATGACCCGCATCTCCAGCAACGCCAGCTGCGCGCCCACGCAGTAGCGCCGCCCGCCCCCGAACGGCTGCCAGGCCCGGTTGGCCCGCGCCGCCTCGGGACCGAGGAAGCGTTCGGGGCGGAAGGCGTCCGGCTGCGGGAAGGCCTCGGGGTCGCGGTGGATCAGGGCGATCAGCGGTGAGGCGAACCAGCCGGCCGGCACCTCGTAGCCGCCCAGCCGCAGCGGGACGTCCACCAGCCGGGACACGTCCCACACCACCGGGCGGCAGCGCAGCGTCTCCTTGACCACGGCCTGCAGGTACTGGTCGTCGTCCCCGGCGGCCAGCTCCCGCCTCAGCCGTGCCAGCGCCTGCGGGGCGCGCGTCAGCCGCTCGAAGGCCCACGCCAGGCCGGTCGCGGTGGTCTCGTGCCCGGCCTGCAGCATGGTGATCAGCTCGTCGCGCAGCTCCCGGTCCGGCATCGGCCGCCCGTCCTCGTCGCGGGCCGCCATCAGCCGCGACAGCACGTCCGTGCCGGTCCCGCCGTCGGTCCCGTTCTCCGTCAGGGCGCGGCGGCGGGCGATCTCCTCGTACAGGATCCCGTCCACCTCGGCCCGCAGCGCCGCGAAACGGCCGAGGAACGGCACCCGCCGCAGCGGCGAGGAGGCGGCGCGCTCGCGCAGGTTCGGCGGGAGCATCAGCACCACCGTGCCCGCGGCCTCCAGCATCCGCGGGATCAGCACCCGCAGCCGCGCCAGCCGCCGCGCGTCGTCGATGCCGAACACCAGCCGCAGGATCACCTCCAGCGTGATGCGCTGCACCCGCTCGCGCAGCGCGAAGGGGGTGCCCAGCGGCCAGGTCTCGATCTCCTCGGCGGCGATGCGGGCGATGTCGTCCCGGTAGCCGGAGATGGCCCGGCCGTGCAGCGGCGGGGTGAGCAGCCTGCGGTGCCGCCACCACGGCTCATGGTCCAGGGTGAGCAGCGAGTGGTGGCCGACCATCGGCTCCAGGAAGCGGCGCCGTACCTCCCCCGCCCGCCCGCCTTCGGCGTCGAGCGCGTAGACCCGTTCGGCGAGCTCGGCGGTGGTCACGAACACCTCGGGCGGCAGCCCGGGGAAGCGGATCGCGAAGACCGGCCCGTAGCGGCGCCGCTGGGCCTCCAGGTAGGCGATGGGGTCGTGCAGCAGGCGCAGGGCCGGCAGCACCGGGATCCGCGGCCCCGGCGGTCTCCTCACCGGACCGTGCGCCCGGGATCCGGTGCTCCTGTCTCCCGCTCCAGTGGGCCCTCCCGCTCCCGGCCCTGCGATCTCCCCGGTCGCCTCGTGGCCGGGTGGCGGTGAAGACGGCTGGCTGGACGGCATCGCGGCTCCCGTTCTGCCCGTTCGAACCTGCACAGGCGGATCTATACGTACGTATAAGACGCTCGTATATGTGCTTAACATGGTCGGCGTGACGCGTAAAGACCCCTCCCCCGGACACCGGGACCGGTTGCTGGCCGCGGCGATGACATGCCTGCAGCACAAGGGTTACGCCCGGACCACCGCCCGCGACCTGGTGGCCGCCTCCGGGACCAACCTGGCCTCCATCGGCTACCACTTCGGGGGCAAGGAGGCCCTGCTGAACGCGGCCGTGGCCGAGTGCTTCCGCATCTGGACCGCCAGGCTGGAGGAGGCCGTGTTCGCCACGGCCGGCTCGGGACCGCGCGAGCGCCTGGAGCGGGCCCTGACCGTGATGCTCGGCAGCTTCGACGAGCTGCGGCCCCTCATCGCCGCCTGCGTCGAGGCCTTCCCCGCCGCCCTGCACTCCGAGCAGCTGCGCCGCCAGCTCGCCGACGCCTACGCCGACATCCGCACGACCACCGCCGGAATGATCACACGCTCCTGCGCCGAACTCGGCCTGCAGCCTCCCGGCCCACCGCAGACCACGGCCTCGGTGCTCATCGCCCTGTGCGACGGCCTGATGCTGCAGTGGCTCCTCGACCCCCTGGCCGTCCCCGACGCCTCCCAGGCCGTAGGCGCCCTGTCCGCCCTGTCCGCCGTCCTGACCCCGCCGGACGAGTAGTCCTCAACCTGAATGTCGTACGGCGCCCCGTCCCGGCCGGCGAGCCAGGCCATGAGACCTGTCCGCGGTGGACCGCCTGACGCCCACCCGTGAGACACGTCCGCAGTTGACCGGGTGTCGCCCACCCAAACTGCGCCCCACCACGGACGGGCCTGCCCACACCCCCAGAGGGCCGGCGGCGCACCACGTCGCGATGCCGCCCCGCTCAGGACAGATGGCGTTCCGTTCTAGGAAGATGGCGTTTCGCTCAGGACAGACGCCCTTCAGGACAGGGTGGAGACTCAGGGCTTGGGGTGGGCGGCGAAGAAGCGCCAGAGGGTCGTGGTGGCGTTCAGAGCGGTGGACGGGGGGTCGGCGCGGTCGCGGACCACCTTGCCGCCCGGCCACTGGTGGCCCGTGCCCTCGATGGTGATCAGCTCGACGGCGCGGCCGTGCCGGCATCGGGCGAGCGCGGTGGTGACCGGGCCCGAGCCGGAGACGGCGGGCCGGTCGCAGCGGGCGGCCGTGCGCCAGCCGGCGAGGACCTCGGGCACGGGTGGGCCGTCGATCCGGGCGGCTCCGGTGCCGGGTGAGCCGTCGAAGGGGACGTTGCGGTCGGCCGTACCGTGGATGTGCAGGACCGACAGCGGCGCCGGCGCGGGGCAGTGGCCGAGCCGGGTCGCGGCCACCGGCCCGATCGCCGCGAAGAGCCCGGTGTCGCAGGCCAGCCGGTAGGCCATCATTCCGCCGTTGGACATTCCCGTCGCGTACACCCGGGCGGGGTCCGTCCTCAGTTCGCGGGTGATCCGCGTGACCATCCGGCTGATGAAGGCGACGTCGTCGACGCCCTGCCGGCCCGGCCGGCCACAGCAGCCGTCACCGGCGTTCCAGGCTCTGCCGGACCCGTCGGGGTAGGCGACGGCGAAGCGACCCCGATCGGCCTCGGCGTTCCAGCCGTAGGACCTCTCGGCCTGCCGGGCCGAGCCGAACCCGCCGTGCAGCATCACCACCAGTGGCGCGTTCGCCGGAAGTGACGCGGGCCGGTAGAGCCGGTAGGAGCGTTCCCGGTCGTCGACGGTGATCGTGTGCACGGTGGTCGTGCCCCGTCCCCACGCGCTCGCCGCCGACCTGTCAACTGCGGCGGACGCCACCGCCGGTACGGCCAGCACCACCGCCGCGCACAGCCGTAGTACAGGCGACACAGACGGCACCCGCAGCGCAGGCGCATGCAGCGTCATCTGCGCGCTGGCACGGATACGTGTACGGATCATCCGCATGCCAGGCCTTCTCCCCATGAGCCCTCCGGTGGCTCTCCGCGAGTGGTCCTCCCCTTGCCGGGAGGACGGCGGCCGCCAGTCAACCGGGGCTTTCTGGCAAATCTCTGGGACTCCCGGAACGGGCGCCGGGGTGCCGTTCACCGTCTCCAGGCGTTCAGGAACCAGCGGGCCGCCACGGCGCGGGCCAGAGGCGGGGGGACCGTGCCCGCGCCCAGGCCGACCTCGACCAGCAGGTCGAAGACCTCGGAGCGCCGGGCGGCCACGTCGATCGCGGTGTCGATGAAACCGGGGAACTGGGCGAGGCGGGCGAGGACGTCGGTGGTGAGCAGGTGCCGTCCCAGGGCCGCGCGCAGGGCGCGCCGGTAGGCGGGCAGGGGGTCGGCCGCGGCGTGCACCGCGGCCTCGCCGGCGAGGCGGCCGGACAGCAGCGCGTAGTAGATGCCCTCGCCGGTGAGGGGGTTGATGAGGCTGGCGGCGTCGCCGGCCAGCAGGACCCGGCCGGCGCCGGGAACGGGCCGGCCGGGTGACAGCGGCAGGTGGTGGGCGCGCAGGTCCCGGGCCCTCAGGTGGGGCAGGAGCTCCGCCAGACGGCCGTGCAGGACCTGGCGGCCGGGCCGGCCGGTGGCGCGCAGGCGGGGCAGCAGCATTCCGAACCCGATGTTGGCGGTGCCGTCGCCGACCGGGAACGACCAGGTGTAGGCGGGCCAGCCGTCGCGCTGCATCGCGATGAGCTGGACGTCGTCGTCCTCGGGCACGTCGGCGTAGCCGCGTACGGCTATGGCGGTGTGCCGTTCGGGGGTCGCGGCGGCGCCGATGAGGCGGCGCACGGTGGAGTTGGCCCCGTCGGCGGCGATGACGACGCGCGCGGTGAAGCGGCCGTCGACCGTCACGTGGCCGTCGTGGGCGCTGAGCGCGCGGACCGGATGGCGCATGACACGGACGCCGCGCTCCTCGGCGGCCCGTACGAGCCGGGCGTCGAAGACCTTGCGGGGCACGACGCGGTTGGGCCGCGCCGCGGTGGCGGCGACGCGCGCCCCGCCGGGCGAGATCACCGACAGGCGCTGGATCGGCCGGTAGTCGGCGACCAGGTCGGGCACGCCGAGCAGGGCGAGCTCGTCCACGCCGTGGGCGGCGATGCCGTCCCCGCAGGCCTTGTCCCTGGGGAAGTCCGCCCTGTCGAGCAGGAGCACCCGTGCCTGCGGCCGCAGCTGCCTGACGCGCAGCGCCGCAGCCGAACCGGCGGGTCCGCCGCCGACGATGATCACATCCCACGTGCCCGCCATGACCCGGAACCTGCCACGTCCGTGCCGGACGAAACCGCCCCGGCGCGAGCGGTGCGGCGGCCGTACGGCGGAGCCGTCCCGCGCCGCGGGTTTTCGGAAGCTCGGGACCGGCCACGTGAGAGCGCCGCAGGTGGGTAGAGCTACCGGTGAGCGCGCACGAGTCACCGGGGACGGGTGGCGCACGGGGGAGTGAAGCGCTGTGGGAACCAGTGATCAGAGGCGGTACCGGCACGGGCCGGCCGCCGGACCGCAGAGCGGACAGGCCACCGGACGACAGGACGGACATGCCGCCGGACGGCCGAACGAGCCGTCCGCCGAATCGCGGGACGGGTCGGCGGACGGGGTGTTGCAGCGGCTGACCCACCTGGCCGCGGTGTCGCTGCACGCTTCGGCCGCGGTCATCTCTCTGGGCGTCGACGGCCATCAGAGGATCACCTGCCGGTCCGGGGCGGCCGAGGCGATGATGGGGGCGGTGTGCGAGCACGTCGCGGCCGACGACCACCTCCTGGCCGTCGACGACGTCCGTGCGGACGGCAGTCGGTACGACATCCGCGCAGGCGACGATCAGTACGACATCCGCGCGGGCGACGGCAGGAACGACGGCCGTGCGCGGAACGACGGGCGGGCCGGCGCCTGGGCGGGTGCGCCGCTGCACGCCGACGACGGCCGGGTCGTGGGAACCCTGTGCGCGCTCGACACCCGGCCACGCGAATGGCAGGACGCCGAGCTGGCGCTCGTCGGCGACCTGGCCCGCCTGGCCGAACACGAGATCGCCGCCCGGCGGCAGGAACGGGATCGGGAGAGGTGGCTTCGGGCCCTGCTGGAGCAGGCCTACGACGCGGTGATCGACATCGACGCCGACGGGCGGGTCGGCGAGTGGAGCACCACCGCCGAGCGGGCCTTCGGGTACACCGCCTCCGAGGCGCGTGGCCGGCCGTTGCAGGAGCTGATCGTCGATCCCTCCTCGCACTCCGTATGGCGGGACGCGCTGGAATGTGTCCGCCACGGCGGTGACGAGGGGGAACGCCCGGAGCCGACGGGGGAATTCCTGGAGCTGAGGCTGCGCGACCGCACCGGCCGCGCCTTCCCCGCCGAGGTGGGCCTGCGGCCCGTGCCGCGATCCGCACCGGCGGCCGAGGAACACGGCGGGCCCATGCCCGAGGCGCACGGCAGGTCCACGACCGGGGAACACGGCGGGCCCACTGCCGGGGAACGCAGCCGGCCCCAGCAGGCGGCGGTGTCGGTGCTGGTGCGCGACATCGGTGACCGGCGGGCCGCCGAGCGGCTGCGGGAGGAGCACACCTTCCTGCGGGCGCTGCTCGACAACCTGGACGCGGCGGTGGTCGCCGTCACCCCGGACGGGCGGCCGGTGTTCACCAGCGAGAGCATGCGGCGGATACACCCCGGGGAAACGCCGGGCTCCGCGCTGGAGGGGATGGCCGAGACCCTGCACCTGTTCGAGGCCGACGGCCACACCCCGCTGCGCGACGAGGACACTCCCCTGGCCCGCGCGCTGGCCGGGCAGTACGTCCAGGGCCGCCACCTGGTCACCCGTCCACCTGGCCAGGCCGCCCGCCACCTGTCGGCCAACGCCTGTCCCATCGTCGGCGACGACGGCCGCACCCTGGGCGCGGTGGTCGCCGTACACGACATCACCGCCCGGCACCGCACGCAGATCCTGCGCGCCGCCCAGCACGCGGTGACCCGGGCGCTGGGCGAGGCGGCGGACGTACGGCAGGCCGCCACCGGTGTGCTGGCCGCCGTCGCCGGCACGCTGGACTGCCTGTGCGCCGAGTACTGGCAGGTCGAACCCGGCGGCGAGGGCATCACCCGGATCGCCTCCTGGAGCGCGCCCGGCCGGGACATGTCGGCCTTCACCGGGGACGAACCGCTCACCTTCGGCCGCGGGCACGGACTGGCCGGGCTGGTGTGGGAGAGCGGGGAGGCGCTGTGGTCCGGCACCGTACCGGTCGACCGGCGTGACAGCGCCCGCATCGCCGAGGCCCGGAAGGCCGGGGTGCGCGGCGCGATCGGCCTGCCCGTCTGCAGCGGCGACCAGCGGGTCCTGGGCGTGCTGGCGCTGTTCACCGACGCCGGTCCGGAACCCGACAGCGATCTGGCCACCCTGCTGGACGGGGTGTGCGCGCAGGTCGGCCGCTATCTGGAACGGCGCCGCGCCGAGGAACTCGGCGCCGCCCTGGCCGAGAGCCGCCGCCAGCTGGAGCTGATCGTCTCCCACCTCAGCGACAACGTCTGGAGTACGGAGGTCACCGCCGACGGCCGGATCCTGCCGGTGTACCGCAGCCCCGGCGAGGTGAAGATATTCGGCGGGCCGCTGCCCGACCGGATCGACATGGCCGCGTTCCTGGCCGAGCGCGTCCATCCCGACGACCTGCAGATCCTCCGCGACTACCACACCGCCTCGGTGTCCGGCCGGCCCGTACAGGCCGAGTTCCGCCTGCGCGGCCTGGACGGCGTCACCCGGTGGATCTGGAACCGCGCCCTGCCCCGCCGGGAGGGGAACCGGCTGTTCTTCGACGGTATCTCCACCGACGTCACCGACCGTCACCGCGCCGACGACCTGCGCGCCGCCCGGCACGCGGTGACCCGGGCGCTGGCCGAGGCCGCGGACAGCACGCAGGCCGCCACCGGCGTGCTGTCCGCCATCACCGGCGCGCTGGGCTGGGCCTGCGGCGAGTACTGGCAGGTCGAACCCGGCGGCGAGGGCATCACCCGGATCGCCTCCTGGAGCGCGCCCGGCCAGGACGTGCCGCTCGCCCCCGCCTCCCGGAGCGCGCTCAGCCGGGACGCGCCGGACTCCACCGGGGACGAGCCGCTCGTCCTCGGGCACGGGCTGGCCTCGCAGGTGTGGGAGAGCGGGGAGGCGATGTGGAGGACCGGTCCGCAGGACCTCCCCGGTGGGGTGCGGGCGCCGCAGGTGGGCCTGCCCGTCTTCGGCGGCGACCAGCGGGTCCTGGGCGTGCTGACGTTCTTCGCCGGTACCGTCCACGAGCCCGGCACCGTCCAGGGATCCGGCACCGTCCAGGGATCCGGCACCGTCCAGGGATCCGGCACCGTCCAGGGATCTGACGCCATCCAGGAACCCGGCGCCGCTCTGATGGACATGCTGCAGGGAATGTGCGCGCAGGTCGGCCGCTATCTGGAACGGCGCCACGCCGAGGAGCTCGCCGTCGCCCTGGCCGAGAGCCGCCGCCAGTTCGAACGTCTCGTCGCCCAGGTCAACGACAACATCTGGAGCGTGGAGATCATGGCCGACGGCAGGGCCCGGCCGGTCTATCTCAGCTCCGCCGGGGTGGGCGTGCTGGGGCAGCGGGCCGCCGGCGAGTCCGGAGACATGATCGCCTTCCTGGCCCGCCGGATCCATCCCGACGACCGGCCCGCCTTCGACGCCTTCTGCGCCCGGCTGATCAGCGGGGAGACGGCCCAGCTGGAGTACCGGCTCACCGGGCTGGACGGCCGTACCCGGTGGATCTGGACCCGCGCCCTGCCCCGCCGCGAGGGCGAGCGGCTGTTCGTCGACGGGGTGTCCACCGACATCACCTCACGCCGCCAGATCATGGAAGAGCGTGAGCACCTGCTGGCCCAGCAGCAGGAACAGGTACGGCGGCTGCGTGAGCTGGACGCCATGAAGGACGAGCTGATGGCCCTGGTCACCCATGAGCTGCGCAACCCCATCGGCGCCGTGCGCGGCTACGCCGAGATGCTCACCGACGACCCGCACCTGTCGGACGAGCAGCGGCACTGCGTCGAGGTCATCGACCGCAAGGGCACCCACCTGCAGCGCCTGGTCGACGACCTGCTGGAGCTGGCCCGCTTCGAGTCCGGCCGCCTCGCCGTCACCCCGCAGCCGGTGGCGCTGGACGAGCTGGTCGCCGAGGCCGTCGTCGAGCACCGGCCCGCCGCAGAGGACAAACAGCTCACCGTCACCGTCGACGCCGCCGGATGCACCGAGGTGCACGGCGATCCGGTACGGCTGCGCCAGGTGCTCGACAACCTGCTGTCGAACGCGATCAAGTACACCCCCGCCGGGGGAACGGTCACGATCTCCGTCGGTCCCGGCGACACTCACGGCGACACGGGTGGCGGCACAGGTGGCGATGCGGACGGTGACACGGACGGTGACACGGGTGGCGATGCGGCGGAGACGGGCGAGGACGTCCCCGGCGCCGCAGGCGATCACGGGCGCGTGGTGCTGCGTGTCGCCGACTCCGGCATCGGCATCCCGGCCGAGCAGTACGACCGCCTGTTCACCAGGTTCTTCCGCGCCTCCACCGCCACCGAGGCCGGGATCAAGGGCACCGGCCTCGGACTGTCGATCACCAAGGCCATCGTGACCGCGCACGGCGGCACCGTCACCGCTTGTCCCGGACAGGGGGCGGCACGGTCTTCACCGTCTCCCTGCCCCGCCCGTGAAGGCTCCCTGCCCGTGAAGCAGAGACCCGCCGGTGCCCGGGGACGGGCGCTCAGAAGTAGGCCGGGTCTCCGGCGCTCTCCTCGTACTCCTCGGACTCCCGCCGGGCAGGCCCGCTCCAGCGGGAGGGGATCAGGACGGGCACGAAGAGTGCGACGCCGAGCATGGCGTAGATCCCGCTGCTGAGCAGGGCGCCCATGCCCGCGGGCGCCTGGGCGAGGGACTCGTGGAAGATGGGCACCTCGGGCAGCAGGCTCAGTGCGCGCCCGGCGTCGAGGATGTAGATCACGGTCCAGGCCAGCAGGACCATCGACGGGACGAACCCGGCCAGCGGGGAGACCCGGCCGGCGATGATCAGGCCGAGCAGCAGCCCGATCCCGGCCATGACGCCCAGGGCGATCCAGAGCTTCGTGTCGCCCGGGGGAAGGGGCGTCCCGCCCGGGGTGGGCGCGGGCCGCGTCAGAGCCGTCGCCGCGGCCCATCCCCCGCCGAGAAGAAGGACCGCCGTCATCAGCAATCCGATGAGCAGCCCGACGACGTGCCGCATCGCCATCACCTCGGCTCCATGTGCTTTCACGGTCGCGGCAACCCTAGCCACAAAAGTGGCAAAGTGTGAGGCATCGCGCACCTTTGGTCAACCGGATCGAGGACCGGCGGCAGGCCGTGAGAGCATGTCTGCCGTCATGCGCGCCCGTCTCCCCTTACGCCTCCTGCGGGCGGCCGCCTTCTCGGCCGTCTGTGTGACGCTCGCCGTCCTCGGCCACGTGGCCGCGGGCGGTTCGGGCCCCGAGGCGTGGGCCGTGGCCGCCGGTGTGTCGGCGACCATGACCGCGGCGGCCGCGCTCGCCGGGCGCGAGCGGTCCGCCACCGCGGTCGGCGTCGTGCTCGGCACCGCCCAGCTGCTCCTGCACGAGCTGTTCGCCTTCGGCGACCCCGCTGGGATCTCTCTCGCCCTGCATCCCCACGAGCGCGGGCTGGGCGAGGACCTGGGCATGCTCCTGGCCCACCTCACCGCCACGGTGATCACCGGCTGGTGGCTGGCCCGCGGCGAAACCGCCCTGTGGTCCCTGCTGCACGCGGCCGGCCGCCACCTGGGATCGGCCGGGCACCGCCTGGCCGCGGCCTTCCGCCTCCTGGCGGTCCCCGCGCGTCCGGCCGCCCCGGCGCCCACGGCCCCGTCCGCAGCCGGGCCCGTCCGTGTCCCCGTCCTTCTCCGGCACACCGTCAGCCGGCGCGGTCCTCCGCTTCCCGCCGCCTGACCTCGCCTTTTCCCGTCTCAGCCATCAAGTGGAGATTTCCGTGCCCCTTTCTTCAGCGTTCTCTTCGGCGTGCCGTCGTACGGCGGCCGTCGCCGCCGGCGCCGCCGCGCTCACCCTCGGTCTGGCCCTCCCCGCCCTGGCACACGTCACCGTCAACCCCGGCAGCGCCGAGCAGGGCGGCTTCACCAAGGTCGCCTTCCGGGTGCCCAACGAGCGTGACGACGCCTCGACGAACAAGGTCGAGGTCGCCTTCCCCACCGACCACCCGCTGGCGTTCGTCTCGGTCAAGCCGGTGCCCGGCTGGAAGGTCGAGGTCACCGAGGGCAAGCTCGACAAGCCCGTCGCCACGGAGTACGGCGAGATGACCGAGGCGGTCACGAAGATCACCTGGTCGGGCGGGGAGATCGGGCCCGGCCAGTTCCAGGAGTTCGAGGTGTCGATGGGCATGCTGCCCGAGGACACCGACCGGCTGGTCTTCCCGGCGACCCAGACCTACAGCGGCGGCGAGGTCGTGAAGTGGGACCAGGAGCCCGCCGCCGACGGCTCCGAGCCCGAGCGCCCGGCCCCGGTCCTGAAGCTCACCCCCGCCTCCGCGGAGGGCGACGGCCACGGCCACGGCGGTTCGTCCGCCTCACCGGCCCCCGCCGCGGCCGACGCGGCGCCGTCGGTGTCGCCGGTCGCCGTCGTGCACGAGGCGCCCGCCGACGGCACCGCCCGCCTGCTCGGCATCGGCGGCCTGCTCGTCGGGCTCGTCGGGACCGTGATCGGCGTGGTCGGCCTGCGTCGTGGGAGCCGTACGACCTCCTGACCGGCACATCCTCGCGAGAGCCGTACGACCTCCTGACCGGTTCACCCGGCGGGAGCCGTACGGCCTCCTGATCGGCCGGCCTCCGCGGAAACCGGGCGGCCGGGGGCGGTGGGAACCGCCTCCGGCCGCCCGGATCTCAGGAGGTCAGGAGGTCAGGAGGTGATGTCCTTGCCGGTGAAGCGGGCCCAGGCGACCGAGCCGAAGATCGCCGTGTAGGCGGCGAAGACCAGCAGGCCCCGGCCCATCTCCGCGGTGGCGATCGGGTCGCGCAGGACCCCGTCGAATCCGTTCCACCAGTGCGTCAGCAGGTACGGCTGGAGCCAGGACAGCTGCGGGATCACACCGATGACCTGCACGACGATGACCGTCACCACGGTCGCGGCGATGGCGCCGATCGCCACCTCCGTCAGCGTGGACAGCGCCAGCGCGACGGCGGCCAGCGCGGCCATCCCGGCGGCGACGTACAGGACCACCAGGCCGATCCTGAGCAGCCCTTCGGCGAAGGGGATCGTCGTCCCCGACAGCAGGGTGATCGGTCCGGCCGGGAACAGCACCAGCCCGGTCACCAGGGCCGACACGGCGATGAGGCTGACGGCCGCCAGGCCGAAGACGACCGCGTTGCCGTACTTGGCGGCCAGCAGGCGGGTCCGGCCGGCCGGGGCCGTGAGCAGGTAGCGCAGGGTCCCGCCGCCCGCCTCGCCCGCGACCGCGTCGCCGGCCACCACCGCGACGGCGACCGGCAGCAGCAGCTGCACCAGCACGGACAGCGCGGCGAAGGTCAGGAACAGCCCGTTCCCGGTGATCTGCGTGAAGATCCCCCCGCCGCCCTCGGCCTGGGCCTCGGCGGAGATCGGCTCGGCGAACAGGCGCATCACGACGCCGATCACCACCGGGATGGCCGCGAGCACGGCCAGCATGGCGATGTTGCGCGGCCGGCGGAAGGTCAGCCCGGCCTCCGAGCCGAACAGCCGCAGCCAGGACCGCACCGCCCCGGGCGCCGTCCCGGAGGCGTCAGGGGAGGTGGGGACGGGCCCCGGTGCCGTCCCGGACGAGCCCGTGGAGGCGGGAGCGGATTCCGGCGCCGTCCCGGAGACAGACGCGGGCTCCGGCGCCGTGCCGGAGGCGGAGTCCTCCGTGGGGGCGTGCTCCGCGGCGGGCCGTACTCTCTCAACCGTCGACATCGAAGCCCTCCCCGGTCAGGCGCACGAACACGTCCTCCAGGCTCGGCCGCTGCACGGCCAGCCCGCGTACGGCCACTCCTGCGGTCACCAGCTCGGCGGTGACCGTCTCGGGGGCCAGCGCCCCCAGTTCAGCGACGGTCTCCCCGTCACCGGTCCGGACCCCGGCCAGCCCGAGTCCGGTCAGTACGGCGGCCGCCACGGCGGTGTCCGGGGTCTCCACCCGGATCATGACCGTCTCCCCCGCGCTCAGCCGGCGGAACTCGTCGATGGGTCCCTGGGCGACCAGCCGCCCGGTCCGCATGACGCCGACGTGGGTGCACATCTGCTCCACCTCCGCCAGCAGGTGCGAGGAGACGAACACCGTCGTCCCGTCGGCGGCGATCTCCTTGACCAGCGCCCGGACCTCGCGGGTGCCCTGCGGGTCCAGGCCGTTGGTCGGTTCGTCGAGGACCAGCAGCTCCCTGGGGCCCAGCAGCGCGGCGGCGATGGCCAGGCGCTGGCGCATTCCCAGCGAGTAGGCGCGGTAGCGCTTGCGCGCCGCGGCGGTCAGCCCGACCCGTTCCAGCGCGAGCCCGATCCGCCGGGAGGCGGTGCGCGGGTCGGCGGCCGGGTCGGCGGCGTCGTAGCGCCGCAGGTTGGCCTCGCCCGACAGGTAGGGATAGAACGCCGGCCCCTCGACCAGCGCCCCCACCCGGGGCAGCACGGCGGGGATCGCACCCGGCATCGGCCTGCCGAGCATCTCCCAGGTGCCCTCCGTCGGCGTGACGAGGCCGAGCAGCATGCGGATGGTCGTGGTCTTCCCCGAGCCGTTCGGGCCGAGGAAGCCGAAGACCGAGCCGCGGGGCACCGCCAGGTCGAGGCCGTCCACGGCCACCTGGCCGCCGCGGAAGCGCTTGGTCAGCCCCCGGGTGACGATCGCCTGCCCCTGCGCGGCGGTCGTCCCGGGCCCTCCTCCGCCGGCCCGCTCCAGGACGGTCACCTCGGGTCCTCGTCCGCTCGCCCGCTCCAGGACGGTCACTTCGGGCGCTCCTTCAGCCGTCCGCTCCCGGGCGGTCGCCTCGGGAGTTCCTTCAGTCGCCCGCTCCCGGGCGGTCGCCTCGAGGGCTCCTTCGGTCGTCCGCTCCCGGGCCGGGGAGGCGGGGCTCTCGGCGAGCCCCGCGGCGCCGCGAGGGCCGGCGTCGCGGCCCTCGCGGCTCCCTGCCAGGAGCCGGGTGTTGTCTCCCGGCATCTCGCTCACTTCCGTCCGGCCGCCTCGGCCAGCTTCTCGGGGGTGACCGCGCCGACGAGCAGGCGCCCGTCATCGGTCAGCAGAGCCGACACCAGCTTGGTCTGGATCACCTTGCCGCTCCCCCACGGCCCGCTGATCGGGGTGGCGGACTTCAGCAGGGCCTCGGCCGTCGCGGCGGCGGTCTCGGACTCCGCCCCGTCGCCCTCGGCGGGCTTCGCCGTGAGGTCCTCGACGGAGAAGGGCACCACCGCGACCGTGGTCCAGCCCTCGCCGACGGTCTTGACGTCTCCCTTCAGCTCCTCGCCCTTCTCACGCCGCTCCTGCGGGTCGGCCCCCATCTCGCGCCCGAGCTCGTTGAGCGACTGCTCCTTAACCGTGGCTCCGGGCGGCGGGGTGAAGGTGAAGTTCTCCGGAGCGGGCGGGGTGAAGGCGACCGAGGTGAAACCGACCTCGAAGGCCGGCTCCGCCGCGCTCTTGGCGTAGACCTGGACCCGCAACGGGACGAAGGTCTCCCCGTCGAGCGCCACCTTGACCTCCTTGACCAGGGACGAGGCGTCCTTGGGAGCGAGGGTGAGCTGGTAGGCGTCCCGTCCGGCGACCTTCTCGTTGGCGGTCACGCCGATGGCGGTGCCGTCCTCGACCCGCTCCAGCACCTCCTGGGCCAGCTGCTGCGGCGTGGTCGCCGTGGGCAGCGCCTTCGGCGCCTCGGTGGCGTGCTTGTCCGGCGTGAGGTCGCCCTTGATCCGGGTGGCCGTGTTACCGGCGCTCTCCCACAGCCACGCCTGGTCACCGCTGACGATCAGGTCGGTCTCGCTCATCCGGCCGGCCAGGGCCAGGCGGATCTTGTTCTCACCGCCGTACCAGACCTTCAGCTCGTGGGAGCCCGCCAGCAGGGCCGCCGGGGAGGTGCTCCCACCGGGCGCGGCGGTCTGCGGCAACCCCGGCAGGCCGAAGGAGGCGGTCTGCAGCAGCGTGCCCGACATGGGCCGGGGACCCGTCTCGGCGGCCCGCAGCGCGTCGGCGAGCAGCTGCTCGGCGGTGCGCTCGGGCAGCGCCGGGCCGCCCTGGACCGCCGCGATGACGGGACCGGCCCCGATGGCCCCGGCGACCAGCGCGGTCACGGCGATCGGCACACCCCACCTCACGGCGCGGCCTCTCCGCGTCGGCTGCCGGGTCGGTTGTGGTGTTCCCTCTGACATGTCACTCCTTAACGGTATTGCGTGCATCCCTTCTTCTCGCAGCCTGCGTGAGAGGTCCTGTGCCGACGCTGAGACAGGCTGAGAGTGCTCACAGGCTTCTCAGCCGGGTCTCAGCCGCGCTGCCCGAAGATATGGTGACGACCGGAGAAGAGGGGGCGCACGATGCGGGTTCTCGTCGTGGAGGACGAGCGGCGGATGGCCGCGGCGCTGCAGCGCGGGTTGCAGGCCGAGGGGTTCGCGGTCGATCTCGCGCACGACGGCGAGGAGGGCCTGCACCTGGCCAGGCACGGCGACTACGACGTGGTCGTGCTGGACATCATGTTGCCCAGGCTGTCGGGCTACAACGTCTGCAAGCAGCTGCGCGCCGAGGAGAACTGGGTGCCGGTCCTGATGCTGTCGGCCAAGGACGGCGAGTACGACATGGCCGACGGGCTCGACCTGGGCGCCGACGACTACCTCACCAAGCCGTTCTCCTACGTGGTGCTGGTGGCCAGGCTCCGGGCGCTGCTGCGGCGCGGCGCGAGCCGCCGGCCCGCCGTGCTGCGGGCCGGGGACCTGTCCCTGGACCCGGCCCGGCGGAAGGTGAGCAGGGGCGAGACCCCGGTGGAGCTGACGCCCAGGGAGTTCGCCCTGCTGGAGTACCTGCTCAGGCGCCACGACGAGGTGGTGTCCAAGGCCGAGATCCTGGAGCACGTCTGGGACACCTTCGACACCGATCCCAACGTGGTCGAGGTCTACGTCGGCTACCTGCGCCGCAAGATCGACGTGCCGTTCGCCCGCAACGCGCTGCAGACCGTCCGGGGCGCCGGGTACCGGCTGGCCGGCGATGGCGGCTGAGCCGGTCACCGCGGGCGCCCGCCGTACGGCCGGGTGGTGGCGGCGCAAGAGCCTGCGCTTCCGGCTGGTCGCGGTCGCCTCGGCGGTGCTGGCGGTGGCGCTGGGCCTGTCGGCCTACGTGATGGTCGGGGTGCTGGGCAGGACGCTGATCGCCACGATCGACGAGTCGATCTACCAGCGGGCCCGGGGGACCGTCTCGCAGGCCGACTCCGGGCAGCTGCCCGACGAGCTGACCTCGCCTGACGGCACCCTGATCCAGGTGATCGACTCGGCCGGGCGCATCACCCACGCCACCGCCGGAACCGACCGGCTGGTCCCGCTGCTGAACGCGGCGGATCGCTCGGCGGCGATCTCGCAGCGGCGGGCGCGCTTCCTGGACGGCGCGCCGTACGGGATCCCGCACCTGCTGCGCGTGCGCGTGCTCAGCGCCGACCGGGGGCAGACGGTGATCGCGGCCCGGCCCTTCAGCGAGGTCGAGACGAGCATCAGCACCGCCGGTCACGTGCTGGTCATCGGCACGCCGCTGCTGCTCGTGCTGCTGGCCGGGGCCAGCTGGGTGATCATCGGCCGGACCCTGCGGCCCATCACCGAACTGCGCCGGGGCGCCGAGGTGATCACCGGTACCGCCCGCTCCCGCCGCCTGCCGGTCCCCGAGTCGCGCGACGAGGTGCACCACCTGGCCACCACGCTCAACGCCATGCTGGACCGGCTGGAGCGGGCCGACGCCCGCCAGCGCGCGCTGGTGTCGGACGCCGCCCACGAGCTGCGCAGCCCGCTGGCCAGCATCCGGCTCCAGCTGGAGGTGGCGCTCGGCCATCCGGGCGGCCAGGACGACTGGCGGGAGACCGCCGAGGGCGTGCTGGAGGACACCACCCGCCTGACCCGGCTGGCCGAGGACCTGCTGGCCCTGGCCCGGCTGGACGAGCGCGGGGGCGCGCTCGCGCGCAGGGAGCCGGTCGAGCTGGACGAGCTGGTCGCCCAGACCCTGGAACGGTACGGCCCGGCCGTCACGTTCGAACCGGGAGCGCCGGTCGTGGTCTCCGGGGACGCGCTGGACCTGGGCCGCGTCCTGGTCAACCTGGTCGACAACGCGCTGCGGCACACCGTCGCTCCGGTGGCGGTGGAACTGCGGGCCGAGGGCGCGGACGCGGTGCTGACCGTGACCGACGACGGGCCCGGCATCCCCGAGGAGGACCGGGAGCGGGTCTTCGACCGGTTCACCCGGCTGGACAGCGCGCGCAGCCGTGACGAGGGCGGGGCCGGGCTGGGCCTGGCGATCGTCCGCGAGACGGTCAACGCCCACGGCGGCGCGGTCCATCTGGAGGACGCCCGCCCCGGCCTGCGCGCGGTGGTACGGCTCCCGCTGTCCTGACCCGGCCCGGCCCGCCTCCGGTCCGACCCGGTCCGGCGGTACGGGCCCTGTCGCCCTGGCCCGGCGGCGCGGCTCCCGCTGTCCTGATCCGCCTGATCCGGTGGTACGGCTCCGCCGGGTCGCTTTTATGAGCAGGGCTCGTTCTTTTCCGGCCGGGGTGGTTGACTGGCCGGGTCCGGTCTCCGCCGCCGGGCTCCGCGTCACCGGCTCCACCGGCCCGCGGGAGCCGTACCCCGAAGGAGTTCCATGAGCCTGCCTGAGAAGGGCCGCGACATCGACGAGCTGGTGGCCGAGATCGCCCGGCTCAGGGAGGGCGACCTGCCCGTGCGGGGCGGGAAGGTGACCGCGTACGTGTACGACACCGGCCGGCCGGAGGTGCACGAGGCGGCGACCCGGGCCTACGTCGAGATGCTGGAGGTCAACACCCTCGACCCCACGGCGTTCCCGAGCGTGGTGGAGATGGAGAGGCAGGTGGTCGGCGCGGTCGCGGAGCTGCTCGGCGGCGGCACCGGGATCTTCACCAGCGGCGGCACCGAGTCGATCATGCTGGCGGTGAAGGCGGCGCGCGACTTCCGGCGGGTCGCGGGCCGTCCCCGGATGGTCGTGCCGGTCACCGCGCACCCGGCCTTCCACAAGGCCGCGCACTATCTGGGAGTGGCGGTGGACGCGGTGCCGGTGGACCCGGTGACGTTCCGGGCGGACGCCGCGGCGGTGGAGGCGGCGATCACCGGGGACACGGTGCTGGTGGTCGTCTCGGCGCCCTCCTACCCGCAGGGCGTGATCGACCCGGTCGGGCGGATCGCGGGGATCGCCGCCGCGCGCGGCGTGCCGTGCCACGTGGACGCGTGCGTGGGCGGCTGGCTGCTGCCCTGGCTGCGCGAGGCCGGGGCCGAGATCCCGCCCTTCGACCTGTCGGTGCCCGGGGTCACCTCGCTCTCGTGCGACCTGCACAAGTTCGGCTACTCCCCCAAGGGCGCCTCGGTCGTGCTGTTCGCCGACCCGGCGATGCGCCGCAGGGCCTACTTCGCCTCGGCGTCCTGGCCCGGCTACACCGTCATCAACGCCACCGTGCAGAGCTCGAAGTCCGCCGGGCCGCTCGGCGGCGCCTGGGCCACCCTGCAGTCCCTGGGCCGGGAGGGCTATCTGGAGCTGGGCCGTACCACCCTGGCCGCGACCCGCCGCCTGCGCGAGGGCCTGGCCCGGATCCCCGGCCTGCGGGTGCTCGGCGATCCCGAGTCGTCGCTGGTCGCCTTCACCTCCGACGAGGCCGACGTGTTCGTGCTGTCCGACGAGGCCAGGAGGCGCGGCTGGTTCCTGCAGCCGCAGCTGTCCTACGCGGGCATCCCGGCCAACATCCACATCACCGTCACGGGGGTGACCCTGCGGGGTGTGGACGCGATGCTGGAGGTGATCGCCGAGTCGGCCGCGGCGGCGCGGGAGCGGGGGCCCGTGGAGCTGCCCGGGGGACTGGTGGAGCTGGTGGCCGGGCTGGACCTGGAGGCGCTGGACGACGCGGCCTTCGGCGAGCTGGCGGCTGCCGTCGGGGTGGACCTGGGCGGCTCGGGGCAGCCGGAGATGGCCGTCGTCAACGCGGTGCTCGACGCCCTGCCCGCCGACAAGCGGGAGGCGGTCCTCATCCGCTTCCTGTCGGTGATCTACAGCTAGGGCACCGGCGGTTCTGTCCGGAGGAGAGTATGTAACAAATCAATTTACGCCAGTAAGAATATTGCAGTAAACATGATGGCGGTTCACGATGGGGGCGCTCGCCCTCCGCCCGCGCAGCCCCACGAGGGCGCCGGGTTCACCCCCCACCAGGAGGACCGCCATGAGCACCACCTCCACCATCCGATTAACCGGACTCACCGCCGCCGCACTGGCCCTCGTCCTCGGGACGGCCTCGCCCTCCTCGGCCGATCCGGCCCCGCCGTCCTCCGAGGAGTCCCCACCGGCCGCGATCACCGCCGCCGGAAGTCCCACCGCGATCACGGGCAGCTACATCGTGGTCTTCAAGGACCAGGTCACCCGCTTCGGCCGGGACCGCAGAGCGCGTGAGGCCGCCGCCGCCCAGGGCGCCTCGGTGAGCGCCGTCTACCAGAGCGCGCTCAACGGCTTCGCGATGAAGGCCACCGAGGCCCAGGCCAGGGCCGTCGCGGCCCGTTCCGATGTGGCCTACGTCGAGCAGGACCAGGAGTTCACCCTGGTGGAGCAGGACCTCGCCGCGACCCGGCAGGCCGTGGCGTCGTGGGGCCTGGACCGGGTCGACCAGCGCAACCTGCCGCTGGACGGCGCCTACACCCCGCCGAACAACGGCTCGGGCGTGCGCGCCTACATCATCGACACCGGCATCCGGATCAACCACGCCGACATCCGGGGGCGCGCGTCCAGCGGGCGCGACCTCTACGACAACGACAACGACGTGGCCGACTGCAACGGCCACGGCACCCACGTCTCGGGCACGGTCGGCGGCACCCAGTACGGCATCGCCAAGGGCGTCTCGCTCGTCGGCGTCCGGGTGTTCGGCTGCGGCAGCACCACCTCCACCTCGATCATCATCGCGGGCGTGGACTGGGTGACGGCCAACGCGGTCGAGCCCGCCGTGGCCAACATGAGCCTGGGCGGCAGCGCGAGCACCGCGCTGGACACCTCCGTGCGCAACTCCATCAACTCCGGCGTCGTCTACGCGCTGGCCGCGGGCAACGAGAGCACCAACGCCTGCAACCGCTCCCCCGCCCGGGTCGCCGAGGCGATCACCGTGGGCGCCACCACCAGCAGCGACGCCCGCTCCTCCTTCTCCAACTACGGCACCTGCCTGGACCTGTTCGCGCCCGGCTCGTCCATCACCTCGGCCTGGCACACGAGCGACACGGCCTCCAACACCATCAGCGGCACCTCGATGGCCTCCCCGCACGTCGCGGGGGCCGCGGCGTTGCTGCTGAGCGCCGCCCCGACCGCCACCCCGGCGCAGGTCCGCGACACGATGGTCAACGCGGCGACCACCGGCGTGGTGGGCAACCCGGGCACCGGATCCCCCAACCGGCTGCTGTTCACCGGCGCCGGCGGCGGCGGTCCCGACCCGGTCGTGGTCTACTCCGACGACTTCGAGGCCGAGCGCGGCTGGACGATCAACCCGGGCGGCTCCGACACCGCGACCACCGGCCGCCTCCAGCGCGGCGACCCCGGGCAGACGAGCAGCGGCGGCACGGTCACGCAGCCGGGCACGACGCCCAGCGGTAGCAACGCCCTGGTCAGCGGGGCCGCGGCCGGAGCGAGCGCGGGCGAGAACGACATCGACGGCGGCGTGACGAGCGCCCGGTCACCGGCCATCGCGCTTCCCGCGAGCGGCACGCTGACCCTGTCGTTCTCCTGGTACCTCGGTCACCTCAGCAACGCCAGCAGCTCCGACTACATCCGGGTCCACGTGGTCGGCTCGACCACCACGACCGTGCTGAACCAGCCCGGAGCGGCCGCCAACCGCGCCGCCGCCTACGCCACCGCAAGCTTCGACGTCTCCGCCCACGCCGGGCAGACCGTCCGCATCCTGGTGGAGGCCGCCGACGCCTCCGGCGCCAGCCTGGTCGAGGCCGGGATCGACGACGTCAGGATCACCGCCGGGTAGGCGCGGGAGACCCCTCGGGAAAGGACCGCCGCAGCAGACAAGGACCTTCGGAAAACAGGTGAGGCGCTTCACTCCCGCCTCACGATCGGGCCACCCGTTCCCCCCACGGGTGGCCCGGTCCTTTCCCGGGGCGGCGCCGTACCGCACGGCCTCCGGCGATCACACGCCCCGGACGGCCGACCGCGGGATCCGGGCGGGCCGACCGCGGGATCCGGGCGGGCCGACCACGGGATCCGGGCGGGCCGATCACGGGGCGCGGCGCGGGTCAGGGGAGCTCGGCGAAGCGCTCCACGTCCTTGATCTTCCCCGCGATGATGATCACATCGCCGTAGCCGAGGACGGTGTCCGCACCCGCGTAGGTGAACTCCTCGTCCTGGCCCTTGACGCAGACCACCGTCACGCCGTACTTGCGGCGCACGTTGGTCTCCCCGAGCGGGACGCCGATGTAGTCGCGGGGCGGACGGGTCTTGACCAGCGCGTAGTTGGCGTCGACCTCCATGTAGTCGAGCATCCGCCCGTTGAGCAGGTGCGCCACCCGCTCGCCCATGTCGTGCTCGGGCAGGATCACGTGGTGGGCGCCGACCCGGTCCAGGATCCGGCCGTGCTCGCGGCTGATCGCCTTGGCCCAGACGTCCTCGATCTCCAGCTCCACCAGCAGGGAGGTGGTCAGGATGCTGGCCTCGATGTCGGTGCCGATGGCCACCACGGCCCGGTAGAAGTCCGGCACGCCGAGCTGGCGCAGCGCCTCCAGGTCGGTGGAGTCGGCGGCGACGACGTGGGTGAGCTTGCCCGCCATGCTCTGCACCACCTTGGGGCGGCTGTCGATCGCCAGCACCTCGGTGCCCCGGCGCACCAGCTCCGCGGCCAGCGAGCTGCCGAACCGGCCGAGCCCGATCACCACGACCGGGTCGTTCCTGGCGTCAGGCAACGGTCGTCCTTTCCTGTGCGAGCCCGTGACCGCGCAGGCGGGTGATCACAGCCAGGGCCGCGCGGGCCGAGGCCGCGTCGTGGACGCGGAAGACACGGGCGCCCTGCCAGGCGGAGACGGCGAGGGTGGCCATGGTACCCGCGCGGCGCTCCTCCACGGGAAGTCCGCCCAGCGTCTCCCCCACGAAGTCCTTGTTGGAGACCGCGACCAGCACCGGCCAGCCGGTGGCCACCATCTCGTCGAGACGGCGGCTGACCTCCAGTGAATGGTAGGTGTTCTTGCCGAAGTCGTGCGCCGGGTCGATGAGGATCGACTCGCGGGGGACGCCGGCGGCCACCGCCCGCTCGGCCAGCTCGGTGGTGTAGGCGATGACGTCGGCCGTCACGTCGGCGTAGGCGATGCGGTGCGGGCGGGTGCGGGGGGCGACGCGGCCGGCGTGCGCGCAGACCAGGCCGATGCCGTGCGCGGCGGCGACCCCGGCGAGATCGGGATCGACCCCTCCCCAGGTGTCGTTGAGCAGGTCGGCGCCCGCGGCGGCCACGACCTCGCCGACCTCGGCCCGCCAGGTGTCGACGCTGATGATCAGACGGGGATGGCGCTCGCGGACCGCGGCGACCAGATCGGCCACCCTGCGGATCTCCTCTGCCGGATCCACCTCGTCACCGGGACCGGCCTTGACGCCGCCGATGTCGACGATGTCCGCACCGGCGCCGACCGCCCCGTCCACCGCCTCCAGGGCGGCGTCGAAGCCGTAGGTTCTCCCCCTGTCGAAGAAGGAGTCGGGAGTGCGGTTGACCACCGCCATGATCGCGAACTCGCCCGGCCGGAACTCACGGCCGCGAAGGCGCAAGATAGTCATCGAGACCGAGCCTATCGCCCGGTGTCGGAGAGGCCGGCGCTCCCACCTGCGCCGCCTCTGGGTTTCGCTGGAAGACGTGCTTGACTACGCGGCCGACCCACCCTCGGCCACGGTCAGGAACTCCTGCGCGATGGCGGGCAGACGCCGCCTCGCGTGGACGATGGCGATCACCCGGCGCACCGAGGGATCGAGCGGCCGGACCACCAGGCCGGCCCGGGCGGCCTGCTCGGCCATCCCGCGGTACCACAACAGGGAGGCCGTGCCCGCGCGGACCGGCCCCAGCCAGTTTCCGCGCTCTTCGGCCTCCAGTGCCGCCACGGGGGCGACGCCGTACTTGGCGAACAGCGAGTCGAACTCCCTGCGCCGGGCGCTGCCGGGGGTCGGCAGCACCAGCCGCATGCCGTTGAGCCTGCTCATCGGCACCGGATCGGGCAGGTCGAGGCCGGGCGGGGAGATCAGCACGATCTCCTGACGCTCCAGCGGATGGCTGATGAGGTCGGTGGGGACGGGCAGGTCCGTCAGGCCGAGATCGGCCCTCTGGCTCCTGATGGCGCTCACCACGCCGTCCCGTCCGTCACAGCGGACGATGTGCACACGCACCCCCGGATGTTCGGCGGTGTAGGCGGGGAGGATGCGACCGGCCAGTCCCGGCTCGAGGCTGGGTGTCGAGGCGATGCGGAGCTCCGCCTCGGACGGATGGCCATGGGTCGACAGAGCCTCGATCTCATGAACGGCGTCGAGCGCCTCCCGGGCCAGCTTGACCACCCGGCGCCCCTGCGCCGTGACGACCACGCCGCGCCCGGAACGGGCGAACAACGTCATCCCGAGCTCTCGTTCCAGGTCCCTGATCGCACGGGAAAGCGCCGGTTGTGCGATGTAGAGAGACCTGGCCGCGTCGGTCATGGTGCGGTGCTCCGCCGTCGCTACCACGTAGCGGAGCTGCTGCAGATTCATGGCTTGAAGCTAAGACACCGTGCCCCGCCTGGTCCGGCACATCGCGGAGATCACCTCGGGTGATTTCGGAACGTAGTCGAATGCGGTCACATCCGTGACGGGTGATAAATCAGTATGCTTACGCCCCAAATTTGGCAAACGTCCGGGCCTATCGGCCATATCGGACGCCAAGGCCTACGGGGAGACAGCGTGACAGCCAACGGGCAATATCCTCCACCGCCACCACCGCCTCAGGGATACCCGCGTCCGGTGCCGCCGGACGGGGCCAGCGACGGGTTCACCCGTCACATGCCGGCGCCGGACGCCGCGCCCGAGGGGGGCCATGGGGCCTGGTCTCCCGCGCAGAGCGCCTCCGGTCATCCGTACCCGCCCGCCCCTCCGCCGAGCGCCGCTCATCCGTACCCGCCCGCCCCTCCCCCGGGCACCGCCACCCCCTATCCGCCCGCACACCCGCAGGGCGCCGCTCAGCCGTACCCGCCCGCACCCCCGCAGGGCCACCCGGCCCCGCCGCCGAACCAGGGCCATCCCCCCGCGCCGCCCGGCCGGGGTTATCGGCCTCCACCG
>NZ_BOOJ01000062.1 GCF_016863175.1 Paraplanobispora siamensis | reverse complement strand
GATCCCGCCGCAGACGGGCATGCCGTACGGCCAGCCGCCCCCGCCGCCCGCCCCGCCGCGGCCGCCCGCCTACCCGCCGCCCGCCTGGCAGCCTCCTCGGCCCCGCCAGGGAGGCGGCGCGGGTGTGATCGTCGGCACGGTCTTCGGCGTGCTCGCGCTGACCTTCCTCGGTCTCGTGCTCGTCGCCTCCGTGCTCAACTCCAACCGCCTCTCGGACACCGTCTCGCCGGTCGCGCTGCCCACCTACAGCCCGTCCGACCTGCCCACCTCCAGGCCGACGTACCGCTCCAGCGGCGAGTCCGGAAGGGAGCAGAGCTCCGACAGGGAGAGCAGCGACACCTCCAACCCGCAGACGAGCAAGGCCAAGACCCTCAACACGTCCCTGAAGGACAACTCCCTCTACGCCGCCCAGGGCCTGCCCCGGGTGCACTGTCCCGGAGGCGGGACCAGCATCTACAGCCACAGCCAGCTCAAGGCCCTGATCCTGAAGACCTCGCGGTGCATGGACAAGGCGTGGTCGCGGGTGCTGCGCGATCGGGGCATCGAGTGGCACCGGCCGGGATACGCCATCACGGCCACCAGGGGTCGCGGCGCCTGCGGGGACTTCCCCCAGGCCGGCAGCATCGTGCCGTACTACTGCCCGCGCAACACCACGATCTACGCCTCGACCACGGCCATGGCCAAGGGGTCGGGCAACTCGCTGGGCTACGGCCAGCTCACCAGCTGGCACGGCGGGATCATCAGCATGATGGCCCATGAGTACGGCCACCACGTCCAGCAGCTGACCGGCCTGTCCAACACCTGGTGGGAGCAGACGCTGCGCTCCACCAGCCAGAGCGGCAAGCTCGCGCTGAGCCGCAGGTTCGAGCTCCAGGCCACCTGCTTCGGCGGGATGTTCATGCGCGCGGCCTCGGCCAGCTACCCGGTCACCCCCGCGCAGCGCAACACGCTCTACTACTTCTACTCGCGCGTCGGCGACCACCCGGGCTATCCCCGCGACCACGGCAAACCGATCAACAACAACCGCTGGTTCCGCCAAGGGTTCGAGAAGAACAAGACCTTCCAGTGCAACACCTGGCGGGCCTCGTCCTCCACGACCTCCTAGGTTCAGCCCCCGTTCATGTGACCTTGGCCATCTGTCTGTCATGTCCAGGTATGGGGGCTAGAATCCAGGGCAATTCTGTGCAATCGGGGGACCTCGGCCATTTTGCCAGGTGGACCGGGACGAAGACGAAGTAGGAAGCGGTGTGACGATGCACCTTGGGCAGGACTCGGGGGATCCCACCGGCGGGGGCGGGAAACGACGCCCCCGGCGGCGCGGTGGCCGCGCACCCCGTCCGGGCGACAAGCCGGACCGCAACGCCGGCCGCACCCCGAGCCTGCCGGAAGAGGACGAGACGGGTCCCCACACCGGGCAGATGGCCGCCATCCCCGCGGACCCCGCGGCGGGGCCCCCGGCGGGGCAGGCGTCCGCCCCGGCCGAGCCCGTGGACGGCCCCCAGACCGGCCAGATGGCCGTCGCCCAGATCATGGCGGCGGGCGCCGGCCGGGAGCGGGAGGCGGTGCGCGAGCGCAAGGTCGCCCCCGCCGGGGACCCGCATGAGCGCATGGTGGCCTCCGGGGACGGACGGCCCCCGCACACCTCCGGCAGCGGACGGCCCCCGCAGCAGCGCGGGGCGGCGCCGGAGAACAGGTCCCCGCGCGAGCGCGAGACTCCCGCCCTGGTGCCGAGCCCCCGGCCGGCCGGCGACCCGCCGGGTTCCGGCGGGGATCACGACTCCCCGAAGCGGCCGCGGTTCGCCCGGCCGCTGACCGCCGGCGCGCTCATCGGCTGGACCGCCCTGTCGGCGATCCTGCCCGGTGCCGCGCACCTGCGGGCCGGGCGCAGGCGCGCGGGCTCCATCCTGCTCGGCGTCTTCGTCCTGCTGCTGATCTCCGCGGCGGTCGCCGGATTCCTGCTGAAGGACAACGTCGGCTTCGCCACCCGCGACAGCACGCTGACGCTGGGGATCGGCCTGGCCGCCCTCGGCGCGCTCGGCTGGTTCCTGCTGGTGCTCTCCTCCTACATCACGCTCGGGCCCAACCGGCTCAACGGCGCGGGCCAGGTCGTCTCCGGCATCGTCGTCGGCGTGCTGTGCGTGGCCGTGATGACCCCCTTCGCGCTCACGGCGAGCACGGTGCTGACCGCCAAGGACACGGTCAACGAGATCTTCCCGAGCACCCCGGACGACTCGGCGGCCACACCGATCAAGGCCGAGGATCCCTGGGGCGGGCGCGATCGGGTCAACTTCCTGCTCATCGGCGGTGACGGCGCGGGCAACCGCGAGGGCATCCGGACCGACAGCATGAACGTGGCCAGCATCCACATCAAGACCGGCAACACGGTCATGTTCAGCCTCCCGCGCAACCTCCAGCACGTGCGCTTCCCGCCCGGCAGCCCGCTGGCCAAGCAGTTCCCCAACGGCTTCATGCGGGAGCTGCCCAACGGCGGCCTGCTCAACGAGGTCTGGCAGTACGCCGAGGACCACCCCGAGGTCATGGGCGGCCGCAAGCACCAGGGGCCCCGGGCGCTGATGGACGCCATCGGCTACACGCTCAACCTGGACATCGACTACTACGCCCTGATCAACATGTACGGCTTCGCCCACCTGGTGGACGCCATCGGCGGACTCAAGATCAAGGTGGAGCAGGACGTGAAGTACGGCGGCAGCTTCGGCACCGCCGGCACGATCAAGGCCGGCCACCGCACGCTCTCCGGCGAGGAGGCCCTGTGGTACGGCCGCTCCCGCGTCGGCAGCGACGACTTCTCCCGGATGGCCCGCCAGCGCTGCGTGATCGGCGCCTTCGCCCAGCAGGCCACCCCCGGCGTCGTCCTGACGAACTTCACCAAGATCGCGGGCGTGGCCAAGCGGGCGGCCCAGACCAACATCCCCCGCGACCTGCTGGAGCACCTGACCGAGCTGGCCCTGAAGGTCAAGGACGCCAGGATCACCAGCCTGCAGTTCGTGCCGCCGGAGTTCTACACCGGCTCCCCCGACTGGCAGAAGATCCGCACCGCGACCGCCCGGGCCCTGAGCCAGTCGACCCGGCCCACCCGCCGCGCCCTGGCCGGCCGGGCCACGCCCTCCCCCGGCGGCAGCGGCACCCTCGCGCCGTCACAGGGCCGCGGCTCAGGCCGCGGGCCGGGCGGCCCTGGGCAGCAGGGCGAACGCCCCCAGATAGAGCAGCCCGGCGATGACCAGCAGGGCCTGGTAGCCGACGAGCAGCGCCAGGTACTCAAGGCAGCCGCCCACCATCGCGCCCAGCAGGTTCGCGCCGAAGGCCGTGGTCCCGTCGGCGGAGTCGGCGAACCGCTTGGCGAACACCACGTTGGCCGCGAAGATCGGCAGGAAGGCCACGACCACCGCGACCACCGCCCGCAGCGGCACCGGCAGGCCCAGCAGCCAGGAGGCCGGCACCAGCCAGGCCAGCACCAGGCCGGCCAGCAGCACGCCGTACATCACGGGCAGCGACGGGGTCCGGAAGCGGCGCGTCACCTCCACCGCGGCCAGCACCGCGACCAGCACCCCGGCGAACACGATCGCGTTGACCACCCAGGTGGTGCCGAACAGCAGCGCGAACCCGGTCACGCTCTTGGTCTCCAGCAGCAGGAACGCCACGCCCAGCAGGAACAGGTCGGCGTAGGGGCGCATGCGCGTGTACGGCCCGGCCACCGCGCGCACCGCGAGCATGCTGACCAGCAGGATCAGGCCCAGGGTGATGACGTAGATCTCCGGGATCGTCCGGTCCTTCAGATAGAGGAAGGGCCGGTCGTCGCCGGAGGGCGGCGGAGTCTGCGCGGTCGCGCCCGCCCACCCGCCTCCGCAGGCCTGGTCGGCGGCGGCGAGCCCCGCGGTGATCACGGCCTGCTGGCCCTGCCGGCTGACCACGTCCACGCAGGGCTTGTGGCCGAAGGCGGCCTGCATGGTGGAGGCGAGCCGGTCCACCAGCCAGCTCTCGCGGTAGTAGTTGTACATCGAGAAGGTGCCGCCGGGCTTGAGGTGGTCCCTGGCCGCCTCCATCGCCTCCCGCGTGAACAGATAGCTTTCCAGCCGCAGCGAGCTGGCGCCGGAGACCAGGGTGAGCGAGTCGGGCAGCGCGAACAGGATCAGGTCGTACTTGCGGTCGGTCTGCTCCAGGAACGCGCGGCCGTCGGTGACGTGCGTGGTCACCCGGGGGTCGGCGTAGGGCCGGTCCGGGTGGTAGGTCCCGCCCAGCTCGCGCAGCTTGGGGTCGATCTCCACCGCGTCCACCCGCCCGGCGCCCTTCGACAGCGCGATCGCCACGTCGGTGCCGCTGCCCGCGCCCACGATCAGCACGTCGTCCAGCCGCCCGGCGGCCGAGCGCTCGTAGGGCAGGGCGTACTGCCGCTCCCACTCCAGCCGGTTGGCCGCGGGGACGGCCCGCTGGTGCGGGATCCCGTTGACCTGGATGTCCATCACCCGCACCCCCTCCTGGTCGAAGTGGGTGTGGGTCACCTTGTAGTACGGCGACCACAGCGCCCCGGCGGTCAGCGTCTCGGTGGCCAGCGCCGCGACGACCACCAGCGACGGTATCGCCACCGCCACCCGCGACCAGGCCTGCTTCGGCTGGAGCAGGACGGCGTAGGAGATCGCGGTGATCACGCCCCACACCACCGGGGGCGCGCCGAGGAACGACAGGGCGGTGAACAGGGCGATGCCGGTGAGGCTGCCGATCAGGTCGTAGCGGTAGGCCTCCAGCCGGTCCAGCTCGGGGAAGCAGCGCCCGACCAGCTCGGCCGGGCCCATCAGCACGAGCGCCGCGGCGATGAAGATCACCGGCAGGATCACCCAGGGCGGCGGCCCGGCGGTGCTGAGGCTGGTCCAGTACAGCACGCCCTCGGTCTGCCGGTCGACGGTGACCGGGAACATCAGGACGACCATCACCAGGACGGCCAGCGTGACCGGCGAGTAGTACGGCTGGCGGGTGGTCCGGCCCACCCGCAGGAACCCCAGCCCGATGCCCAGGAACGAGCCGAGCAGCACGAAGTTGGTGAAGTAGCTCAGATGCACGATGTTCGAGCCGGTCCACCGGATCAGCGCCAGCTCCAGGAAGAGCATGAACGCGCTGGCGACGACCAGTCTCGGCCGGGTGCTCAGCCAGTGCGCGGACGGGGCGTCGGGACGGGGAGGAGGCGTGGTCTGCGCCGCTGCGGTCATGGCGTCCAAGCTAGTGATCCCTGCCCGTGTGGGGAAGGAAAAACCAGCATCGACGGTTCGCGGGGATTTGCGGACATGCGGCCTGGTCGGGGCGGGTTTGCAGGGGTGGACGTGATCGCTGGGATGCAGGAATGTGGTGGAGGTCGTTTCCCTCCGACCCCGGTGGTGCATCATGCGCGTTCTGATCCAGCTCCGCCCTTCAGCCGAGATCGTCGCCGCAGTGCTCGATCCCGGCGTGACCACGACCCCGGCCGACGTCGCCGACGGCCTGCCCGGAGTCGTCCTCGACCCCTCCTTCACCCCGGTGGCGGTGCCGCGCCCGGTCCCGCCCGCCGGGGGCGACCCGCTGTCGATGAACCAGTCCATGACGTTCTCGCTGGCCGCCGAGGACGCGTCGGTCCTGGTCCGGGGCGAGATCGCCGACGACGAGCTGGCCGCCCGCCTGCCCCTGCTGTCGGCGTACCGGCGCGACGTCGTCGGCGTCTTCTCCGACCCGGTGATCGAGCCCAACATCACCTGCGGCGGCGATCCGCCGGTGGGCGACTGGCACGACGTCGAACGGCTGCTGGACGTCGGGGGACTGGCCGAGGACGGCCTGGACGGCGCCGGGGTGGCGCTCGCGGTGCTGGACACCGGGATCAACCTCGAACACGTCGTGCGCCACCTCGGCCGGGAGGCGGTCCTGGACAAGGAGCGCAGCTGGATGCCGGGCAGCGTGGACGGCACACCGGGGGCCTTCGAGGTCGACCACGGCACGATGTGCGCCTTCGACACGCTCGTCGCCGCGCCGCGGGCGACGCTGCTCGACCTGCCGGTGCTGCTGTCCCGGCGTCAGGGCGGCTCGGCCCTGGACGGCCTGCTCTCCGACGCGGTGGCGGCCTTCGCCCATCTGCGCGACGTGCTGACCGCCCAGCCCGAGGAGAGCCGGGCCCTGGTCGTCAGCAACAGCTGGGGCTCGTTCTCCCCGCGCTGGGACTTCCCGGTGGGCCACCCCGGCAACTACTCCGACAACCCCGCCCACCCGTTCAACGTGATCGTGGCCAGCCTGGAGCAGGACGGCGCCGACATCCTGTTCGCGGCGGGCAACTGCGGGCGCGACTGCCGCGACGGCCGGTGCGCCTACCCCGACCGGCCGATCGTGGGCGCCAACTCCCACTCCCGGGTGCTGTCCGTCGGCGGCGTCGACGTCCGCAACGAGCGGGTGGGCTACTCCTCCCAGGGCCCCGGCCGCCTGTCCCAGCGCAAGCCCGACCTGTGCGCCTACACGCACTTCTCCGGCTCCAAGGCCTTCGGCGACGACGCGCCCGACTCCGGCACCTCCGCGGCCTGCCCGGTCGCCGCCGGCGTGGTCGCGGCCGTCCGCACCCGCTGGCCCGCCACCCGCCTGACCCCAGGCCAGCTGCGCGTGCTGCTGCGCCGTACCGCCGAGGACCGCAGCACCGTCGGCTTCGACTACGACTACGGGTACGGCATCGTCGCCACGAAGGGGATACGCGACGCTCTGCGCCGGAAAGCGTGCGCGTAGCGTAGGGTGCATGCTTCTCGTGACGGTACGGCTCCCGCCCGAGGCGACGTTGACGGACGCCATGGAGATCCTCGGGCTGTCGCAGGAGGAGGTCGACATCGGCTACGGCCTGGTGTCGATCGACCCCGCGCACGGCCTGTACGTCCTGCGGGTCTCCGAGGCCGCCGCCCGGCGCATCGATCCGGCGACGGGCACCGGCGTCTACTCCGACCCGCCCATCGAGCCCTTCGGCCCGCCCCGCTAGGAACCCGGCCCGGACAGCCGGGAGCGCCTCACCGGGGGTGGGCCGCCTGGGGCTCGTCGGACGCCTTGGGCAGGAGCCGGGCGGTGGCCTGCGACAGCAGGTCCCGCACCTGCGCGACGCGGGAGACGTCGTAGTCGTGCTCGCGCAGGACGCGTTCCAGCTCCCGCAGCGTCTCGGCCAGCTCCGGCGCCTCCGCGTGCTGGATGACGGCCGGCAGGACGCTGTCCAGGGCGGTGCCCACCACGGCCCGGTCCCGCTCGGTCCGCAGGCGCGCGATGGTGCCGGTGAAGGCGCGCAGCGTCTCGGCGCAGGTGTGCACCTGCCGCGACTCGGCGGTGGCGATGACGACGGCGGCCAGCGCGCCCACGATGCGGGAGGCCGCACCGTCGACGTAGACCACGGGGACCACGGACGGCTCCCCGGGGCGACCGGCGCCTCCCTCCCGATCCTGCCAGTCCTCCCCGTCTTCCAGGTCCTCGCGTGACACACGGTCGCGTTCCCCGCCGGCCAGGCAGCGCGCCAGCAGGTCGCGCAGCGCGCGCACCGCGGTGATCGCGGTCTGCGGGCTCTGCTGGGAACTGGACGAGGCGGCCCAGGCGATGTTGTTCAGCTGGCCGGTCGCGTATCCCATCTCCACGTCGACGTCGCGGATGTCGTTCAGCTCGAAGGCCTCGCGCACCGCGTCGTCCCAGGAGTCGTCATCGGCGTCGACGCCGGCGATCAGGGCCGTCACGTCGCCGAAGACGAGATAGTCGCCCAGCGCGCCCCGGACGATGATCTCCACGTCGTCCCCGGCCTCGGCGGCCACGCGGGCCAGCGCGTCCACATCGACCGAGACGACGTATCCGCTGTCGTACACCGTGACGCCGCGCTCGCGTCCGCTCGGTTCGCTGGTCCGTTCGGCCCGGGTACGGCACAACAGGACGAGCTCCCGCTCGCGGGCGCGCAGCGCCAGCTCGTGGATGGAGCGCACCACCGACTGCGGGCGCATCTGGTCGATGGTGCCGTGGATCAGCAGCAGCAGGATGACCAGCGCGACGACGGCGAGCACGAGGGTGATCGCGGCGCCGTACACCGGCGCGGGATCGCGCCTGGCCGGCCCCAGGATCAGGAAGCAGAACGCGGACGTGCCGACGAAGAAGCCGAAGTAGACCTGGTTGGCGGTGCGGCGCAGGAACTGGTCGAAGACCACGGCCGTCAGCGCCTGCGAGGTCTGCTGCACGGCCAGCAGGAGCACCGAGAACGTGATCGAGGTGACCGTCACCACGCTCGTCGCCACCGCCGAGACGAACTCGATCGAGCCCTCGTCGGGCACCAGGGCCGCGGCGATCTCCCGCAACGGCGCCCGCTCGTCCGCCGAGGCGTCGAGGAGCGCCACGAGCACGCCGGCCACGCAGAAGGCGAAGATCATCAGCAGGGGCAGCCTGAGGAACTCGGCCACGCCCCGGCGCAGGCGGCCGGTCACGTGCAGCCCTCCCGCGCTGCGCATGGGGTCGCGCAGCGCGGCCTGGCGCGTCCTGGAGCCGGTCGCGGTCATCGTCCCCCTCCTCCGCGTTCGTCAGAGCCGGGGGTACCTCCGGCCTACCCGCCGTCGGCGCCGTGACTCCTGCGGCGGGCCGTCGGACGCTCCAGGCCGGGTTCTCCCGGCCGTTCCGGCCCTCACCGCGCGGAGGCCGAGCCCGGCCGGGAGCGGACGCCGCGCCGCCGGCGCAGGAGGAGGCCGGCGCCGGCGGCCAGGACGAGCAGGAGTCCGGTCGCCACGAACGTCCGCCCGTCGGGACCGGCCTCGCCGCCGCCTCCGGTGGCGGCCCCGCCCTTCGGGGTTCTGACCACCCCGTCCCGGGGCGTGTCCTCCTCCGCCTCCACCGTTTCCACCGCGGTCGCGGTCGCGGTCGCGGTGACGGTACGGGTGGGCTGCGGGTTCACGGGTGCCGGGTCTGAGTCGTCGTCCGGGGCGCCGCCCGGGTCGTCATCCGGCCCGCCGGTCCCGGCGGTCACCGTCAGGGGGTAGGTCGTCAGAGCCTCTTCGTTGAGCACCTCGCACTCGATCTCCGGTTCTGTGGGCCGGGGCCCGAAGTTGATCGCGGCCGGCCGTACCGTCCCGGTGCCCGCGCTGTTCGGGGTGGTCCGCAGGGGGACCACGCCCGACGGCAGGGGGATGATCTCGCCCGCCTCCGGCGTGCCCAGTTCCCCCACCCCGGTGGCGGAGGTCAGGCCGGGGAAGTCGCTGATGGAGGCGTAGGCGTACAGCTTGGTGCCCGCGGTCAGCCCTCCGGCGGGCGCCAGCAGCTCGGAGCCCCGGACGTACGTGCCGCGCCAGCCGATGCTCAGCTGCTCGCCCGCCGTGGCGCCGGTCGGCATCGTCAGCTGGATCGTGACGTCGACGTTCTGCCTCTCCCCCGTGGCCTTCGCGGTGCACTCGTATTCGACGACCTGGGTGATGACCGCGGCGCCGGCGGCGGGCGCCTGCTGGTGCGGGAGAAGGGCCAAGGTGACGGCCGGGAGGATGAGGCGGACCCGCAAGGCTGCTCCTGGTGCGACAGATGGTGGCACAGGAGAGACGGTGCGTGAGGGCGTCCGGTTGACAGTGACCGGCCCTGTTCCGTCCTGAAGTTTCCCGCTCCGGGATGGAGTGTCTCTTCGGGATGGAGTGTCAGGGTGTCAGACGGTGAGGCGGCCGCGTCAGTGACGCAGCAGGGAGGTCAGCAGGCGCTGGGCCGCCGCCCCCATGGTGGCGCGGGCGGCGGCGGGGTCGTCCGCTCCGGCGATGACCATGCCGGCCTGGACCAGCGAGCCGTACAGCAGGTGCGCCAGCGGCTCGGCGGGCTGTTCCTCGATCACGCCGGCCGCGATCGCGTCGGCCAGGCCGCGGGCCAGCAGGTGCCGTGAACAGCGGGGGTTGTCGAACCGATGCCAGCGGTCCCAGCCCAGCACCGACGGGCCTTCCTGCAGGAGGATCCGCTGGACGGGCCGTTCGAGACAGGCGTCGAGGAAGACGTCGGTCCCGGTGCGGAGCCGGGCGGCCGGGTCGTCGCCGGCCGTGGCGGTGGCGGCGAGCACGCGGTGGAAGATGTCCTCCTCGATCGTCTCCAGGACGGCGAGGAAGAGCTGCTCCTTGTCCGCGAAGTGGTGGTACAGCGCCCCGCGGGTGACCTCCGCGCGGGCCACGATCTCCGCGGTCGGGGTGTCGGCGTAGCCCCTGTCGGCGAACAGGGCGACGGCCGCCTTGATGAGCGCGCCGCGCGTCGCCTCGCCCTGTTCCACCTTCCGGTTGCGCACACGCTCATCGTAGGGGTCAGCGGTAGATGTTCACGCTCTCGTCGAGACCCACCTCGGCGGGATCGATCCGCCCGGTGGCGGCCAGCATGAACCGCAGGGCGTCGGCGCGCACGAGCGGTCCCCCGCCGCCGATCTCCGCTTCTCCGGCCCCGCGCTCCCGGAGACCGGTGAGGCTGACCCGCGCGGGTCCCCATCCCTTGCGGCCCAGCTCCTCCAGCATCCACCGCACCGACGCCGCCAGCCCCGGACCGCGCTCACTCGGCCGGCCCAGAGCGGAGCGGACGTCGTCGGCGTGCATGTAGGTGTCGTACCAGAGGGTCAGGACGCCGTTCCCGATCGTCCGGTCGGGGGCCATGCTGGGCCGGTCCCAGGCGGAGACGGCCGCCTCCAGCAGCGCCCGCAGCTCGGCCGCCGCCTTGCGCAGCTCGGCGGCGTGGTCGTGGTCACGGAGGTCCGCGGCCTGCTGGTCGGGACTGCGCGCGCCGATGGTCAGCGCGACGGTGTCCAGCGCCCCGCCGGTGACGTGGCCGGCCACATCCCGTACGGCCCAGCCGGCGCACCGGGTGGGCGTGTCGAGCTCCTGCGGGGACAGGCCGCCGACCAGGTCGGCGAAGTCCTCGTATTCGGCGATGAGCCCGTCGATCGTCTGCGTGGGGGTGAGTTCCATGCCCTTGTCCTCTCCTGCCGGGTGGCGGGCCTGCGGGTGTGGGCACGAATATACATACATGCAGTCTGTACGTATAGAGCCGGTTCACTCCGCAGGCCCGCCTCCGCCGGGTCCGCGGCAGGTGCCGTGCGCTCCCGCGTTCGGGTGTCAGGCGTTCTCCCGCGGTTCGGGTCTCAGGCGTTCTCGCGGCTGAAGATGCGCGTTCCGACGGCCACGCAGGCCACCGCGAGGACCGCGGTCACCGCGACGCCCGTCGCCACCGTCCAGGTCGCGTAGTGACCGGCGAACAGGTCGCGGATCGCCTCCACCACGTGCCGGAACGGGGTGAGGCGGGAGATCGCGTCGAGCCAGGCGGGGGCCATGGACATCGGCAGGAACGCCCCGGAGAGCAGGACCAGCGGGATGACCGCGGTGCTCACGATCGGAGCGAAGGCGTCCGGATCCATGACCAGCGCGATCGCGTTGGACAACGCGGCCAGGCCGACTCCGAGCAGCGTCATGAGGGCCAGCCCGGCCAGCACGCCGGGCAGCGGCGCGCGCAGGCCGAAGGCGTAGCCGGCCGCTATCAGGATGACCGACTGGATCAGCACGGTGAGGGAGCTGCCCAGGACCCGGCCGAGCAGCAGTGCCGTACGGCGCGCCGGGGTGACCCGCAGCCGCTCCAGCACCCCGGAGCGCGCGTCGAAGACGATGCCCACCCCGGACAGGCCCGCGCTGAACAGGCCGACCTGGGCCAGTAGGCCGGGGACCAGCGTCTCCCAGGTGCCGATCGTGGCGAACAGCGGGCCGAACAGCGCCAGGTAGAGCATCGGCTGCAGGACCCCGAAGACGATCCCGGCCTTCTGCCGCAGGACGATGCGGACGTTGTGCCGCGTGACGAGCCAGGTGTCGCGGACGGCGTTCATCGCGCCCCCCGCTTCCCCGCCGCGGCGGCCTGCCCGGCCGATCGCGCAAGGGCGCCTCCGGCCGCCGGGACGTCGTCGGCCTGCCCGTCCGGGGGACCGGGGTCCCCGTGGGGCCCTCCGGGCGGCGCGCCCGGTTCCGCCGCCTCGCCGTCCTCTCTCAGGGAGCGGCCGGTGATGGCGAGGAAGGCGTCGTCGAGGGTGCCGGCGCCACCCTTGAGCTCGGCGGGGGTGCCCTCGGCGACGACCGTGCCGTGGTCGATGACGACCAGCCGGTCGGCCAGCGTGTCGGCCTCGTCGAGATAGTGGGTGCTCAGGAAGACCGTGAGCCCGTCCTCGTCGCGCAGGCGGCGGATGTGCCCCCACAGGTTCGCCCGGCTCTGCGGGTCGAGGCCGGTGGTCGGCTCGTCGAGGAAGAGCAGCGACGGCCGGTGGACCAGGCCGAACGCCAGGTCGAAGCGGCGGCGCTGACCGCCGGAGAGCGCACCGCCTGGCCGCGCGGCCAGGGCCGTCAGCCCCAGGCGCTCCAGCGTCCCGGCGACCCGCTCGCGCGCCTCGGCGGCGCCCATGCCGTACAGCCTGGCGTGCAGCTCGATCTCCTCTCCCACCGGGGCGGACGGGCCGACCCCGCCGCCCTGGGACACGTAACCGATGCGCCGGCGCACGCCCTGCGGGTCGGTCACGAGGTCGTGCCCGGCGATCACGGCGGTGCCCGCGGTGGGGCGCAGCAGAGTGGTCAGCATCCGCATGGTGGTCGTCTTGCCCGCGCCGTTGGGGCCGAGGAAGCCCACGATCTCTCCCGCCCGCACGGTCAGGTCGATGCTCCTGACGGCCTCGACGCCGCCTTTGAAGGTCTTGGCCAGACCCGATGTCTTGATCATTTCACCGCCTCCATTTTTAGAGTAACACTAATTTTAGAGTGACTGTAAAATTTGTCCGGCACTAGGATGGAGGCATGAGCGAAGGCCTGCGGGAACGCAAGAAGAGAGAGACCCGCCTGCGCATCTCCGACATCGCGACAGGCCTGTTCCTGGCCAAGGGCTTCGACAACGTGACCGTGGCCGAGGTCGCCAGGGCGGCCGACGTCTCGGTCAACACCGTCTTCAACTACTTCGCCACCAAGGAGGACCTGCTCCTCGACCGGACCTCGGAGGTGGAGGAGCTGCTCGTGCGGGTCTTCCGGGAGCGCGGGCCGGGCGAGAGCGTGCTGGAGGCGGTGCGCCGCGACTTCCTGCAGGCCCTGGGGAGCGGCCACTACCGCTACGGGTTCCACGAGGGGGGCGACGTCTTCATCCGGATGATCGAGACCAGCCCGTCCCTCAGCGCCCGGATCCGGGAGATGAACGAGACCCGGGAACGCATGCTCGCCGAGGCCATCGCCGAGGATCTCGGCGCCGACCCCGACGATCTCACCCCCGCCGTGGTCGCCGCGCAGATCGGCGCCACGCTCCGCACGGTCGTAGGCCATGCCGTACGGCGCATGCTGGCCGGAGAGACCGTCGAGGCCATCACCCCGGACCTGCGGCGGCGGGCCGAGCAGGCCTTCGCGCTGCTGGAGAGGGGGATCGGCGACTACGGGGCCCGCCGGGAGAGGCGGCACGGATCGCAGGGCGGCCGAGGAGTCACGGGCGAGCGCGAGAGCGGGTGAGTGAGCGAGCCGGTGGGTGCGCGGGCGGGTGAGCGCGCGGGCCGGTAGGCGGAGGGCGGGTGGGTGCGAGAGCGGGTGAGTGCGTGGGATTCTACCTAGCGCTTGCTACGATCAACGTCGAGCGGCCCTCCGGCCGCGGGAGTCCCGCACACCGCAAGCACACCAGGAGTCCACCGTGGGTGCCCGTCTCATCGCGCGGCTCAAGCCGTTCTTCCAGTGGCTGGCGGCGACCGACGCGTTCATGAAGGCCGGACCGGTGATCGTCCCCCGTCTCGACCGGGCGATCCACCGCCTCACCGGCGGAAAGAGCGTCATGAGCGATCAGATGCTCCCCACGCTCGTGCTCACCACGACCGGCGCCAAGAGCGGCCTGCCGCGCCCGACCCCGCTGGCCTGCCTGCCGGAGAGGGACGGGTCCTTCCTGGTCGTCGGATCCAACTTCGGCCGCGAGCACCACCCGGCCTGGAGCGGCAACCTGCTCAAGAACCCCCGGGCCGCGGTCTCCTTCCGCGGCCGGCAGGTCCCGGTCACCGGCCGCCTCCTGGAGGGCGGCGAGCGGGCCGAGGTCTGGCCCCGCCTGGTGCGGATGTGGCCGGTCTACGACCGCTACACCGAGAAGTCCGGCCGCGAGCTGCGCGTCTTCCGCCTGTCCCCCGAACCCTGACCGCCGCCACGGGCGGCCGGAACCACGAACCCGCCCCTGCTCGGCGAGAACCACGGACCTCGTCCCCGCTCGGCCGCATCCCGGGAGCCGGGGCTTTCCATCTGCCGGGCACCGGCCTCTCCCCCGGCGGCCGGGGTCCCGGGCATCCGTTATGATCTTGCGCTGTCCACGATCCTCCGCCCCCGGGAGTTCCGGTGCGTGAGCGCGTTCGCGCCGTCCTGGAGACCTCACGCTTCCAGCAGATGATCATCACCGTCATCGTGATCAACGCGGCGACCCTGGGGCTGGAGACCTCCGCCGACGTCGTCGGGCGGTACGGCACGGCGCTCACGATCGTCGACCACATCGCGCTCTACGTCTTCGTGGCGGAGCTGGCGGCCAAGGTCTACGTCTACCGCGGCCGGTTCTTCCGGGATCCGTGGAACCTCTTCGACGCCTCGATCGTGCTGGTCTCCCTGCTGCCCACCGCGGGCGGCCTGTCGGTGCTGCGGGCGCTGCGGATCCTGCGGGCGCTGCGGCTGATCTCGGTGGTGCCGAGCCTGCGCAGGGTCGTCACCGCGCTCCTGACCGCGGTGCCCGGGATGACCTCGATCGTGCTGCTGCTCGGCCTGGTGCTCTACGTCGCGGCCGTGATGAGCACCAAGCTGTACCAGAGCACGGCGCCGGCGTACTTCGGCGACCTGCCCACCTCGCTGTTCACCCTGTTCCAGATGATGACGGGGGACGGGTGGTCGGACATCACCCGCGAGGTGATGGACGAGCATCCGTGGGCGTGGGTGTTCTTCGTGCTGTTCATGCTGGTGTGCACCTTCGTCGTGCTCAACCTGTTCATCGCCGTGGTGGTCAGCGCGATGGAGGAGGAGCACGCCGAGGAGTCGGTGCAGGCGACCGAGGAGCTCGGCACGGTGGTCCTGGCCGAGCTGGCCGCCCTCCGGGCCGAGGTACGGGAACTGCGGGACCGCGTCGCCGCAGCGCCCAACGGCGACCGGCCCGCACCGGACCGGCCCTCCGACGTCCGGCCGGGCCGCAAGCGGCGCTCCGGCGGCCGGACGGCGTCGCGTCAGCGGGAGTAGAACTCCACGACCATCTGCTCGTCCACCGGGACCGCGATCTGCTCGCGCAGCGGCCGGCTGACCACCGTGAAGCGCAGGTCGGCGTGGCTGACGTCCAGATAGGAGGCGATGCGCTCGTCGGCGTAGACGCCCTCGGCGGCGACGAACGGCTGCATCCGGCGCGACCTCTCGCGCACCGCGATCACCTGGCCGGGCTTGACCAGGTAGCTGGGGATGTCCACCTTGCGGCCGTCGACGGTGATGTGCCCGTGCGAGATGTACTGGCGGGCGGCGTAGATCGACGGGGCGAGACCGGCGCGCAGGACCAGGGAGGCCAGGCGGCTCTCCAGCAGCACCAGCAGTTCGGCGCCGGAGCGGCCCGGGCTGCGCAGCGCCATGTCCCAGTAGCGGCGCATCTGCCGCTCGGAGACGTCGTAGTACCAGCGCAGCTTCTGCTTCTCCATCAGCCGCAGGCCGTAGTCGCCGGTCTGGCGACGGTTGGTCTTGCGGCCGTGCTCGCCCGGCGGGTAGGGGCGCTGCTCGAAGTAGCGCACGGCCTTGCGGGTGAGCGGGACTCCGGCGCGGCGGGAGAGCCGCACCTTGGGTCCGGTGTAGCGCACAGTCGCTCCCTTGTGGTTAGGTTTGCCTTACTGAGGTAAGGCTTACCTTAGACGCAATGACCGCCCGATCTCAAGGAGAGCCGGCTCATGCAGCGCCCCGTCACCGCCCCGCCCGTTCCCGAGCGGGTCCGCACCCTCGCCGCGACCGCCGCCCCCACCCACCTCTCCCTCGCCGGCACGACCGAGCCCGCCATGCCCGTCAAGGGCGGGGTGGACGGCTCGGGCCGCCCGGTCCTGCTGGTCAAGCCCGGTGAGCCGCTGCACGGCGCGGACGGGCACGAGCCGGTGGTCACGGTGGACCTGACCGCGAGCCGCTCGCTGGGCGGCCTCGAGCTGTCCCGGGGCCTGCTCAAGGTGCAGGGCTGGCTGCAGGCCGTACCGGCCGGCGAGCTGCGCGGGACCGCGGTCGCCATCGCCGAGCGCTGCCCCGACGAGGCGCTGTTCGAGGCGGTGGAGGGCCCCGCGAATCCGGACGGGCCGCGGCTGCTGCGCGTGGACGTCGGTCAGGTGATCTATCTCACCGGCCCCGAGTCGGGCGTCCTGGACGCCGAGGAGTATCTCGACGCGGCCCCCGACCCGCTGACGGCCGAGGCCGAGCGCATCGTCCACCACGTCAACGAGGCCCACCGCGACCGCCTGGAGAGGGCCCTGTGCTCCCTGCTGCCCTCCGGGGTCGTCGACCCCTGGCTCTGGGAGCTGGACCGCTTCGGCGTCACCGTGCGCTCGGGCGGCCTCGACCGGCCCGCCCTGATCCGCCTGCCCTGGCCCGCTCCCGTCGCCGACGCGGGCTCCCTGGAGGCGGCCCTGCACTGCCTGCTGTGCCACCACTGACGCCGCCACGCCGGCGACACCGCTGACGGCGGGAATCGCGAGAATCGCGGGGACCGATGGAATCCGGAACATGTCACCGGAACGGCGGGACGGGAGAATCAACAGGCGCATTCCGGAAAAATCCGCGCATTACCCGGCCGCCGGCGGGCGGAGTTTCCAGTGAAACGCGTTGTCCCGGAACCGGAATTCCCGTTCTCCCGGCGCGCCTCCCGCGTGCTCCGGATGACGTGGTCGGCGAATCCGCAGTACCCGGCCCGCGACAGGACGTGCCGCTTTCCACTGACAGCCCGCCGGGAGGAATTCTCATCCGCGGCGTATCAGGAAAGACCTTTCCCACCCGCCGGGGCGGCGGGAATTCCCTTCTCCTGACCGGTCGTTTACCCGCTTGCCGGGCATGGCGGCCCGTCCAGCGGATACAAGTGGCCTAGAACTTCGGTGAGCTGACGGATGGGTGGCCATGACGCAGGGCCCGGTACCGCCCGACGAGAACGACCGGCTGCGGGAACTGCACGAGTTGGAGGCGCTGGACGCCCCGCTGGACAAGGACTTCCAGAGCGTCGCCGAGTTCGCCGCCTTCATCTGCCGGACGCCGGTCGCCCTGGTCAACCTGGTGGGCGGCGACCGGCAGCACCTGAGGGGCCGCGTCGGCATCGCGGGGGACGTCGTCGCGGACCGGCGGACGGGCTTCTGTCCCCACGTCGTCTCCCGGCGCGAACTGCTGGAGGTCCGCGACGCGCTGGCCGACCCGCGCTTCCGGGACGATCCCCTGGTCGCCGGGGAACCGTACCTGCGCTTCTACGCGGGCGCGCCGATGATCGGCGGGCACGGGCACGTCCTGGGCACGGTGTGCGCGATGGACCACCGGCCCCGGCTCCTGGCCGACGAGCAGAGACGCGCCCTGCGCCTGCTGGCCTCCCACGCCGCCGCGCTGCTGGAGCTGCGCCACCACGTCCGGCAGGGCGAGAAGGTCGCCCGGCACCTGGAGGAGGTGGCGGAGCTCAAGCACCAGTTCCTGCGCAACATCAACCACGAGCTGCGCACCCCGCTGACCTCGATCCGCAGCTATCTGCAGCTGATCCAGGACGGCGGACTGGACGAGGACACCGAGCGGGAGTTCCTGCAGGTGATCGAGCGCAACAGCGACCGCCTGCTGGAGCGGCTGGACGAGCTGCTGCTGATGGCCAGCCTCAGCGCACACACCGCCGCCTTCTCCCCCGAGCGGGTCGACCTGGCCGGCCTCACCCGCCGCGCGGTCGAGGAGGCCGTCGCCAAGGGCGCCGGACGCGACCACGACATGCGCCTGCACATCGCGGGGGAGGTGCCGGTGTGGGCCGATCCGGAGCGGCTGCGGTACGCGCTGGTCCACCTGCTGGACAACGCGATCAAGTTCACGCCCGCCGCGAGTGCCATCGACGTCGCCGTCACCGCCGTCCCCCCGGCCGTGGAGATCCACGACGCCGGGATCGGGATCGGGGAGGCGGACGTGGAGCACGTCTTCGAGGACTTCTACCGCTCCCGGGAGGCCGAGGAGCAGGCGATCGGCGGGACCGGCGTGGGCCTGTCCATCGTCAGGAAGATCATCGAGTTGCACGGGGGATCCGTCGACCTGCACAGCAGGCTGCACGAGGGGACCTGCGTCCGGGTCACCCTCCCCGCGGCACCGCCCTCCGGTCCGCCGGAAGATCACGACCGGCCTGAGGGCGCCGCCCTCTCCTAGAGGACCCGCCTGCCCCCTCCCCCTCCCACCACGCCGAGAGCCCGGACGGCCGCCGGGGTACGGCGGGCGTCCGGGCTCTCGACGTCCGGGCTCTCGACGTCCGGGCTCTCGACGTCCGGGCTCTCGACGTCTGGGCTCCCGGCGTACGGGCTCCCGGGGTACGGCGCGCCCTCCGGTACGGCGGCGCGCCCGTGATGAGGCTCCCGGCCTACTGCCGGGCGCTGGAGACGGCCAGCGGCTCGCTCGGCGCCCTGCCCTTGGCCTTGACCATCTCGTCGCAGAGCTCCTGGAGCTTGTTGCGGCCCATCGCCTTACGCACCTCGGGGAACCACTCGTTCTCCTCCTCCTCGACGTGGTGGCGGACGTTCTCCATGAGAACGGTCACCTTGGCGTCGAAGCGCTCGTCCCGGGGGTCCATGTTCTTGAGCTCCGAGAGCATCCAGACCACCACGTGGTGCTCCTCGACGCTCTCCAGGACGTGGTCCACGGTGTCCGGCGCGGCGGCGCGGGCGGCGGGATAGAAGATCTCCTCCTCGATGTACGCGTGGGCGGTGAGTTCCTCGATCATCTGGTCGACGAGCTTGCGCTTCTCGTCGTAGGCGTCCTCACCGGCCTTCTCGAACTGCTTGAACAGCTTCTCGACCGTCTTGTGGTCTTCCCTCAGGAGAACGATGGCGTCCACTGGTTCCCTTTCTATCGATGGAGTGGTTCTGGAAGCCGAGCCGGGGTCCGACGGCCCCGGCTCAGGGGTCTTCAGGGATTGAGCAGGACCTTGATGGCTCCGTCCTGCTTCTTCTGGAAGATCTCGTAGGCGTGCGGGGCCCGGTCCAGCGGCATCCTGTGGGTGGCCAGGTCCATGACGCCCAGGGGGTCGGCGTCATCGGTGACCAGCGGCATCAGCTCGTCGATCCAGCGCTTGACGTGGGCCTGGCCCATGCGCAGGGTGACGCCCTTGTCGAACATCCTCAGCATCGGCATCGGGTCGGCCATGCCGCCGTAGACGCCGCTGACGGAGATCGTCCCGCCGCGCCGCACCGTCTCGATGGCCTGGTAGAGGGCGGCCAGCCGGTCCACGCCCGCGTTGGTCATCAGCGGGGCCGCGATCGCGTCGGGCAGCATGCCGGTGAGCGTGTGGGCGAACTTCGCGACCGGCGAGCCGTGCGCCTCCATGCCGACGGCGTCGATGACCGAGTCGGTGCCGCGCCCGCCGGTCAGCTCGCGGACCGCCTCGGAGATGTCGTCGGTCACCTCGGTGTCCAGCACCTCGATCCCGTTCCGGCGGGCCATCTCCAGCCGTTCGGGCACCCCGTCGACGCCGATCACGCGGTATCCGCGGTGCCTGGCGATGCGGGCGCTCATCTGGCCGATCGGGCCCAGGCCGAAGACCGTGACGCTGCCGCCCTCGGGGACCTCGGCGTAGTCCACGGCCTGCCAGGAGGTCGGCAGCACGTCCGACAGGTAGACGAAGCGCTCGTCCGCCGGGCCCTCCGGGACCTTGATCGGGCCGAAGTGGGCCTGCGGGACGCGCAGGTACTCCGCCTGGCCGCCGGGGACCTCGCCGTACAGCTTGGTGTAGCCGAACAGCGCGGCGCCCATGCCGTGCTCGCGGACCTGGGTGGTCTCGCACTGGGCGAACAGGTTCATGCCGCACATGTGGCAGTGGCCGCAGGAGATGTTGAAGGGGATGACGACCCGATCGCCCGGCTTGATGTGCTCGACGTCGGCGCCCACCTCCTCCACGACGCCCATCGGTTCGTGGCCGAGCACGTCGCCCGGCTCGATGAAGGGGCCGAGGACCTCGTACAGGTGCAGGTCGGAGCCGCAGATCGCAGTCGTGGTGACCTTGATGATCGCGTCGGTGGGTTCCTTGATCGCGGGGTCGGAGACCTCCTCGACCCGTACGTCGCGCTTACCGTGCCAGGTGACGGCCTTCATAGTCCGTTGTCTCCTCTCCGATCCGACGTGGGGGCGCCTACCCGTCTGCGGGCGGGGCGAACGGTCAGCGCAGGCGGGGCAGGACCTCCTTGGCGTAGAAGTCGAAGAAGGCGTCCTGCTCCTGGCCGATCTGGCTGATGTAGACCTCGTCGAAACCGGCGTCGAGGTATTCCTTGATCACCTTGACGTGGACCTCGGGGTCGGGACCGCACGGCGAGCCCTGGCTGGCGTCCTCCACCGAGACCATCTGCGACAGCTGCTCGAAGTGCCGGGGCAGCGGCAGGAGCTGGGCCGCCTCGCCCTGGATGCCCTGGGTCGGCCAGAGCCGGTGCACGGTCTTGCGCGCCGTGTCCTCGTCGGCGGCGTAGCAGACCTTCAGGCCGCCCTGCACGGTCTTGTCCCCGCCGCCGGAGGTGCGGAACATGCTCACCATGTCGGCGGAGGGGCCGGTGGAGATGTAGCCGTCGCCGATGCGCCCGGCCAGCTGCACCGACTTCTCACCGAAGCCGGAGATGTAGACCGGCGGCGGCTCGTCGGGCAGCGTGTAGAGGCGGGCGGTGTCCACGTCGTAGTGCGTGCCGCGGTGGGTCACCAGCTTGCCGCTCCACAGCTCGCGCATCACCTCGATCGCCTCTTCCAGCATCTCCAGCCGTTCCTCGGCCGGAGGCCAGCGCGAGTCGATGATGTGTTCGTTGAGCGCCTCACCGGTGCCGACGCCGAGCCGGAAGCGGCCGTCGGTCAGCGCCGCGGTGGTCGCGGCGGCCTGGGCGATGATCGCCGGGTGGATGCGGACCAGCGGGCAGGTCACCGCCGTGGTGATCGGCAGCGACGTCGCCTCGGCGACGGCGCCGATCACCGACCAGACGAACGGGCTCTGGCCCTGCTCGTCCAGCCAGGGGTGGAAGTGGTCGGAGATCCACAGGGCCTCGAACCCCGCCTGCTCGGCGAGCTTGGCCTGGCGCACCAGCTCCTTGGGCCCGTGCTCCTCACTCGACAGGAAATATCCGAATTTAGCCATGTTGCCTCCCTGGCGTGAGCTGCATGGACTTCTCCATACCCATGGCGTAAAGGCCAAACAGGGCACTCGCCGCCGAACCGCTCACGCAGGAGCTCGGCCCGACACTCTTCCCCCTCCGGCCCCCCGCAAAAGCGCATAACAAATCAGCCGGATCACCTCACAACCGGCACCCACCTTGTGTGTTCGCCTCCCGAGGGGCGAGACTGAGGGGACCAGGCGCATGAGCGGACCAGGAGATTCCAGGACCGCTGCCATCATGCGCTGGTCTGGAGTCACCTATGCCGCTGGAGATCAACAGGGAGCGCCACGACGACTTCACCATCATCACGATCATCGGTGAGGTCGACAAAACGGAGGAGGCGCTGCTCAGCGAGCAGATAAACGAGGCGCTCACGACCACCCGGCCTCGGCTGCTGTTCGATCTCTCCTCTATGAACTTCATCGACTCCTCGGGGCTGAGGCTTCTCGTCCAGGCATCCAGCAGGGCCCACCGCTGCGGCGGCACCTGCGCCCTGTGCTGCCTGAACCCCGTGCCCCGCCGCATCATGCGGCTGACCGGACTCGACGCCGCCTTCGACGTCTACCCGACACTCCAGGAGGCACTCCTCCACGGTCGGCCCGAGAGCATCGCCTCGGTCAAGCTCGTCTGACCGCCCGCGTACGTCCGCCCGCCGCACCGCCTGTGTGCCCGGGAGAACCGCATACGCCGAAAATCACGCGCCCGCAGGTTCACCCCCGGATGTGAGGGCATCCGGGAGTTATGCGTGTAACAGTGGTCGGCGCCACCGGAAACCTCGGCACCAGCGTGGTGTCCTCCCTGGTGGTCGACAGCAGCGTCACATCCGTTCTCGGCCTGGCCCGCAGGCCGCCCGACTGGCGTCCGGAGAAGACCGAATGGCGCTCCGTGGACGTCTCCACCGGCGATCTGGCCCCGCACTTCGAGGGCTCGGACGCGGTCGTGCACCTGGCCTGGCTGTTCCAGCCGACCCGCGACCCGATCACGACCTGGCACGTCAACGCGCTGGGCAGCATGCGGGTCTTCGCGGCCGCGGCCCGCGCCAAGGTGCCCGCCCTGGTGTACTCCTCCTCCGTGGGCGCCTACTCCCCCGGCCCGAAGGACCGCCCCGTCTCCGAGGACTGGCCCACCCACGGCTGGCCCGGAGCCGCCTACGGGCGGGAGAAGGCCTACGTGGAGCGGGCGCTCGACATCTTCGAGCACGAGCACCCGGAGATCAGAGTGGTACGGCTGCGCCCCGGCTTCGTCTTCAAGCGGGAGGCCGCGACCGAGCAGCGGCGGCTGTTCGGCGGCCCCTTCCTGCCCCAGCGGCTGATCCGGCCCAGCCTGATCCCCGTCGTCCCCGACGTCCCCGGCCTCCGCTTCCAGGCGGTGCACGGTGACGACATCGGCCAGGCCTTCCACCGGGCGGTGACCTCGCAGGTGTCGGGCGCCTTCAACATCGCCGCCGACCCGGTGATCGACCCCGCGGTCCTGGCCGAGCTGCTCGGCGCCCGCCGGGTGCGCGTCCCCGCCGGGCTGCTGCGGGGCGCGGCCTCGGCCGCCTGGCACGCGCGCCTGGTGCCGGCCGCCCCGGACCTGTTCGACATGCTGCTCGCCGTACCGATCATGGACGTCTCCCGGGCGCGCGCCGAGCTCGGCTGGCAGCCCCGGTACTCCGCGGTCGACGCGCTGCGCGATCTGCTGGAGGGCCTGCGCACCACCTCGGGCATGGCCACCCCGCCGCTGTCGGCCGACACCGGAGGCCCGCTGCGGATCGGCGAGCTGGCGACCGGAGTGGGCAGGCGCCCGTGAATCCGGCGGACGCGTGACCCGCGAACGCCTGTGGGACCCGCGAAGGGGCCCGGCCGATCAGGCGGCCGGGCCCCTTCAGTGTTTCCGCTGTCTCCGCTGTCTCCGCTGTTTCCGCCGGTCGCCCGTCAGATCCGCGAGGCGACGGAACGGCGGCTGAGCAGGAAGCCCAAGGCGAGCATGCCCACCCCGAGCACCAGGTGCAGCCAGTTGTCCGCGTTGTTGACCGGGACGAAGTTGGCCGCGGTGTCGTGGCCGACGAGCATGCCGTACAGCCAGAGCAGCACGTAGACGACCCCGCCGCCGATCAGGTAGCTACGGGCTCCCGACCACGTCCGCGCGAGCGCGACGCCCGCCACTCCGAACAGGAGGTGGACGATGTTGTGCAGGATCGAGACCTCGAAGATTCCGAGCAGCATCGCGTCCGACTGGTGTCCGGCGAACTCGAGCTGGTCGACATTGGTGGTGATGCCGGGGATGAACCCCAGGATGCCGACGAGCAGGAATACGACCCCGACGACCAGCGCAGCGAGCTGCACCGGCGTGCGTGCGGTACGGGGGTGCGCTGCGTTCATGACGCCTCCCAATATTCGATTCGACTGTGGTCACCTCCGCTACCCGTCGCGGAAAGGGGTAATCGCTCCCGCCTTCACCCGTGCCGTGAAAGTGATCGGCGGGGCCGTGAAAACGATCGGTAGGTGAGGGTCCCGCCCGCCGGGGCAGGGGGCGGGGCATGGCGAACATCCTCGTGGGCACGGCCTCATGGACCGACCGGTCCCTGCTCGACTCGGGCTGGTATCCCGCGGAGGCGTCGACCCCCGCCGACCGGCTGGCCTACTACGCGCAGCGGTTCCCGCTGGTGGAGGTGGACGCCACCTACTACCATCCCCCCTCGCTCAAGACCGTGCAGGCCTGGCGGGACCGCACGCCTCCCGGCTTCACCTTCAATGTCAAGGCGTTCTCCCTGCTGACCGGGCACCCCACCCGCGCGCGGTCGCTGTACAAGGACCTGCGCACGGCGCTCGGCGACCCGGACGGCTCCCTGTACGCCCGCGACGTCGGCCCGGAGATCCTCGAGGAGGTGTGGCGGCGCTTCCTCGGCACGCTCACGCCCCTGCACGAGGCGGGCAAGCTCGGCGCGGTGCTCCTGCAGTTCCCCCCGTGGCTGCCGGCCGGGGAGCGCAACCGGCGTCACGTGCTGGAGTGCGTACGGCGCTGCGCCCCGATGCGCGCGTGCGTGGAGTTCCGCAACCGGACCTGGATGGAGGAGGGCGAGCGCGCCCGCACGCTGGACTTCCTGGCCTCCAACGGCATCCCCTACGTCAGCGTGGACATGCCGCAGGGCCACCCCTCCTCGATCCCGCCCGTCCTGGCCGCCACCGCCGACCTGGCGGTGATCCGCTTCCACGGTCATTCGGAGAAGTGGGCCAGCAAGAAGATCGAGGAGAGGTTCGCCTATCTCTACTCGGAGGCCGAGCTGGGGCGCTGGGCGGCCAGGATCGGCGAGTTCTCCCGGGAGGCGGAGACCGTGCACGTCCTGATGAACAACTGCTGCCGCGACAACGCCCAGCGCAACGCCGCCCGGATGGCGGAGATCCTCAGCGACCTCACCGTCGCGGCCCGGTCCTCCTGAGGCCGCCACGTCGTCCGGGTAGGTCCGCGGACGGGGCCTCGCCGCCGCCCGCGGACCGACCTCATCGGCCGGCCACGGCCTTCGGCGTCTCGCTGAGCTTGTCGGCGAACCACTCGATCGTGCGGCGCAGGCCATCGCCGGCCTCCACCTGGGCCTTCCAGCCCAGCCGGGAGGCCGCCAGCGAGGTGTCCGGGCGCCGTACGGCCGGGTCGTCGGCGGGACGGTCGATGAACTCGATCGGCGAGGACGAGCCGGTCAGGCCGCGGATGGTCTCGGCCAGTTCCAGCATGGTCAGCTCCGCGGGGTTGCCGATGTTGACCGGGCCCTCGAAGTCGCTGTCGGCCATGGCGAGGATGCCCTCGACCGTGTCGGTCACGTAGCAGATGGAGCGGGTCTGGGTGCCGTCCCCGGTCACGGTGATCGGCTCGCCGGACAGCGCCTGGCGGATGAAGGTGGGGATGGCCCGGCCGTCGTGGGGGCGCATCCTCGGCCCGTAGGTGTTGAAGATCCGCACGATCCCGGTGTCGGTGCCGTGCGAGTTGCGGTAGGCCGTGGTCAGCGACTCGGCGAAGCGCTTGGCCTCGTCGTAGACGCTGCGCGGCCCGACCGGGTTGACGTTGCCCCAGTAGCCCTCCTTCTGCGGGTGCTCCAGCGGGTCGCCGTACACCTCGCTGGTGGAGGCCAGCACGAAGCGCGCGCCCTTCTCCCGGGCCAGGCCCAGGGCGTGCAACGTCCCCAGGCTGCCCACCTTGAGCGTCTCGATCGGGTGCCGCAGATAGTCGACGGGGGACGCCGCCGAGGCGAAGTGGAGCACCAGATCGACGTCGCCGGACACGTGGACGAAGCCGGTGAGGTCGCACTCGACGAGCCTGAAGGCGGAGTTCCCCATCAGATGCGCCACGTTGTCGGGCGAACCGGTGAGGAAGTTGTCCATGCAGATCACCTCCGTCCCCCGTTCCACCAGGCGCTCACACAGATAGGAGCCCAGGAATCCGGCTCCTCCGGTCACCACCGCGCGTCGTGCCTCCATCACACCTTCACCTCCAGCGATCTCAGTGCTGCCTCGAGAACCTCCGGCACGCCGATCCGCAGCAGGCCGGGGTCGGTCTCTCCTCCATGGGGGTCTCCTGACATCCCCGCCCACAGGGCGATGTGCGGGCCCGCCGGGGGCGGTCCCCACAGGGCGGGCGCGACCGGTCCGAACAGCACCACCGACGGCGTGCCGTACGCGCTGGCCAGATGGGCCACCCCGGTGTCGCCGCAGACGACCAGCCGGGCGCGGGCCACCAGCGCGGCCAGCTCCCGCAGCCGGGTGCGCCCGGCCAGCACGCGCTCACCGGGCAGGCCGGCCAGGGTCGCCACGGTCGCGGCGAGGTCGCGCTCGGCCGGCCCTCCGGTGACCACCACCTCGTGTCCTGCCCGGCGCAGCCCGTCGATCACCTGGGCGAACCGCTCCGGCGGCCAGCGCCTGGCCGGGTAGGCGGCCCCGGGATGCACCACCACGGGACCGGTGCGCCCGGCGCCGCCCTCCGCTCCCGCGGGCTCCGACAGCCTCAGGTCGGCGGGGTCGGCCGGGATGCCGTACCAGCCGAGCAGGTCGCACCAGCGCCGGACCTCGTGCGCGTCCTGCCGCCACGGCGGGCCGGACACCTCGGGGAAGCCGGGGTGGGCGTGGGTGATGAGCCTTCCCGGGCGGGTACGGCGCAGCGCGTCGACGCTCTGCGGGCCGCGGCCGTGCAGGTTGACCGCGACCTCGGGTGCGTCGAACGGCACGGGCCCCGGCCCGGAGACGTCCAGCAGCTCGTCGACCCCGCCGATCAGCGGCAGCAGGTCGGCCAGCGCGGACGGGGCCGCCAGCACGAGCCGGTGCCCGGGGAAGGCCCGCCGCAGCGCCCGCAGCGCGGGCACCGCGGTGAGCAGGTCCCCCAGTGCCAGCCCGCGCAGGGCCAGCACCGCGGGCCGCCCGTCCCCGCCGGTCCTCACCGCGCCACCGCCGTCCCGGTCAGGGCCACGACGTCTCCGTGGAGGAGCAGACCAGCAGCTCCCTGATCTCGCAGCCGGCCGGCTGGCTGAGCGCGAACACGACGGTCGCGGCCACGTCCTCGGGCTTGTTGAGCTTGGCGTCTGGGCCCGGCTTGTACTGTTCGTCGCGGTCGTCGAAGAAGTGGGTGTGCATGCCGCCGGGGACCAGCAGCGTCACCCCCACCTGACCGGCCAGCTCGGTCGCCAGCGCCCTGGTGAAGCCGACCACGCCGAACTTGGAGGCGCAGTAGGCGGTGGCGTCGCTGACCGCCCGCAGGCCGAGGGTCGAGGCGCAGGTCACGACCCTGCCCCGGGAGGCGGTCAGGTACGGCAGGGCCGCGCGGACCACCGAGACGGTGCCGAACAGGTTGACCTGGACCACCCGCTCCCACCGGTCGGCGGCGACGTCCTCCAGACGGCCGCAGGCGTCGATGCCCGCGGCGGTGACGACGCCGTCCAGCCCGCCGGCCCGCCCGGCCAGCTCGGTCACCGCCCGTTCGGCCTGCTCCCGGTCGGCCAGGTCGGCGACGACGTGGTCCATCTCGGCGGCGGGGGCGTTGACGTCGATCACCAGGGGCCGCCCACCGGCCTTGGCCACGGCCTCGGCGGTGGCCAGGCCCAGACCGGACGCACCACCGGTGATCAGGATGTTTCCGAGCATGATGTCCTTTCGGGGTCGTGCGGGAGACGGGGACGCGGCGGGGCGCCGTCCCGGCGGCGGGAGCTGTTCATCGCGCTCCCCTCACAGCGCCGCACGGGCGGCGGCGATCAGATCGGTGGTGGAGCGGCCGGGGACGAGCGGCAGGATCACGACCTCGCCGCCGGCCCGGCGCACCGTCTCGGCCTCCGGCAGGTCCGATTCGGCGTAGTCGCCGCCCTTGACCCACACATCGGGCCGCAGGCGCTCGATCAGCGAGACCGGCGTGCTCTCGTCGAAGACCGCGACGCCGTCCACGCACTCCAGCGCGCGCAGCACCTCGACCCGGTCCTCCTCGTTCACCACGGGACGTCCGGGCCCCTTCAGCCCCCGGACGGAGTCGTCGGAGTTGACGCAGACGATGAGCGCGTCCCCCAGGGCCCTGGCCCGGCGCAGCAGGCTGACGTGACCGGCGTGCAGCAGGTCGAAGCAGCCGCCGGTGGCGACCAGCCGGCCCCCCGCGGCGCGGACGGCCTCGGCCAGCTCCAGGGGCGTGCGCGGGCGGTCGCCCAGCTCCGGCGGGAGGAACCGCTCGCCGTCCGCCCCGGCGGCCGGCCGCCCGCCCTCCTCCAGCGGGAAGCGCTCCCGCGGCCCGGAGGCCGACAGCCGGACGGCGGCGGCTCCGCCGTCCCCCACGAAGCGGGTGGCCGCCTCGACCGCGTGCCTGACGGCCTCCTCGGCCCCGGCGCCCCCGCCCAGCGCCAGGGCGGCGGCCCCGGCGAAGCGGTCGCCCGCCCCGCACGGGTCCGCGCCCGACACGGGGAAGGGCGGGGCGATCTCCAGGAGCCGCTCCCCCCGCCGCGCGAGCACGGCGCCGCGGGCGCCCAGGGTGATGGCCACGGCCTCGACGTCCAGGTCGTGCAGCAGGCGGCGGGCCGCCTGGTCGGGCGAGCCGTACGATCCGGCGCACAGCAGCCGGGCCTCGGCCTCGCTGGGGGTGACAAGCGCGCAGCCGGGCAGCGGGGCCCGGCCGCGCGGGTGCGGGTCCCACACCAGCGGAGCGGTCGCCTCGGCCAGCACGCCGCGCATGACCTCCACCGTGCCCAGGCCGTAGTCGGAGGCCAGGATCGCGCCCGCGCCCCGGATCGCCGCGATCGCCCGCCGCAGCTCGGAACCGCTCCCGCGGGCTCCGGGCACGTACGGCGCGGACCCGGATAAGCGTGACGCGGCCCCGCGCGGCCGGTGGCCGTCCGGGCCGGTCACGGCCCGGCCCTCACCGGTGTCGAGCCGCAGCAGCGTCTGGCCGCGTGCCCGGATGCGGGTCTTGGTGGGGGTGCCGCCGCTCAGCGGCAGCCGCACCACCTCCACCCGGCCGGACAGCAGCTCCCGCAGGCGCCGTCCCGACTCGTCGTCGCCGGCGGCGGTGATCAGGACCACCTCGGCGCCGGCGGAGGCGGCCAGCAGGGCGGCCAGGCCCGCCCCGCCGGGGCGGCTGTTCTCCCTGGCTCCGGCCACGACGGGGACGGGCGCGTCCGGGCAGAGGCGATCCGCCTCCCCCTCGACGTCCACGTCGAGCAGGGTGTCGCCGACGACCACCAGGGGGCCCGGCCTCATCCGCGCACTCCTTCCAGCGCGCCGTCGCGCGCTCGTTCCAGCTGCTCCTGCCGTGTCTCCTGCCGTGTCTCCCGCCGTTGCTTGCGGGGCATCGGCGTCAGCTGCTCCGTCTCCTCCGGCGCGTGCCCGCACGCGGCCTCGAGCGCGGCGCAGAGCATGTGGATCACGGCGAGGTGGACCTCCTGCACGGTCGCGGTCTCCCCGGCGTCGATCGGCAGGGCGTCGTCGCACAGCTCGGCCAGCGGGTTGGGCGCCGGGCCGGTCAGCGCCCAGGTCGTGACGCCGACCTCGCGGGCGGCCATCGCCGCGGCCAGCACGTTGGGGCTGGTCCCGCTGGTCGACAGGCACAGCAGGACGTCGCCCGGCCTGCCGTGCGCCCGCACCTGGCGGGCGTAGATCTCCTCGACGCCGAAGTCGTTGCCGATGGCGGAGACGGTCGAGGTGTCGGCGTGCAGCGGGATGGCGGCGTACGGGCGGCGGTCGTCGCGGAAACGGCCGACCAGCTCCGCGGTCAGGTGCTGGGCCTCGGCGGCCGAGCCGCCGTTGCCGCAGGCGAGCAACCTTCCCCCGCCGGCCAGCACGGCCGCGAGTTTGCGGCCCCAGGCGGAGATCGTCGGAGTGTCGGCGTCGACCGCGGCGAGCGCGGCGCGCAGGCGTGACAGGTGCGGATGCATGGTTCAGCCTCCGGCCGTGACGATGATGCGGTTGCGGTCGTGATCGCGTCGGCCGGCGATCACGTCGAGATAGACGGCCTCGGTTCGCTCGGCGATTCGGGGCCAGCCGTACAGGTTCCTGGCGCGGCGCTCCCCCGCGGCCCCGATGGAGGCCCGCAGGTCCGGGCGGTCCAGCAGGTCGCGCAGCGCCCGGGCCAGGGCCCGCGGGCGGCGGGGCGGGACCAGCGTGCCCCAGCCCGCGACCGTGTCGAGGTGGCCGCCGACGGCGGAGGCCACCACGGGCACGCCGCAGGCCATGGCCTCCACCGGCACGATGCCGAACGGCTCGTACCAGGGCACGGTGACCACCACGTCGGCCGAGCGCATGAGGGCGGGCACGTCGGCGCGGCCGACGCTGCCCACCAGGCTGACCCGGTCCGACAGTCCGTGCGAGGCGGCCAGGGCGGTCAGGCGCCGGCTCTCCTCGTCGTCCTGGGCGCCTCCGGCGATGACCAGCTCGGCCCCGGGCAGGTGGCGCAGGGCCTCCACGACCGTGCCGACCCCCTTTCGGGGGACCATGCGGCCGATGCTGAGGATGCGGTGGCGCTGCCCGCGGGGGGCGACGGGACCGTCCGGGCGGAAGTGGTCGAGGTCGACGCCGCACGGCACGACCGCGATCTGCTCGCCCGGCACGCCCATGGCCAGCAGCTCGTCCACCTCGTCGCTGCAGGTGGCCACGACGGCCCGGGCCTGCCGGCCGATCCTGGTCTCCATGTCGATCCGCTCGCGCGGGCTGGTGTCGGCCGACCCCTGCCAGCGGCGCTTGACCGTGCCCAGGGCGTGGAAGGTCTGCAGCACCGGCACCCCGAGGTGGCGCGCGGCCCCGAGCGCGGCCACGCCGCTCATCCAGAAGTGGGCGTGCGCGACGGCGGGGCGCCACCGGGCCCAGCGCCGCCGCAGGTGATCGGCGAAGGCGGGCATGTACGGCAGCAGCATGTCCTTGGAGACCGGCACGGCCGGTCCCGCCGGGACGTGCTCGACGGTCACGCCGGGATGCATCTCCACGGTGTCGGGCACGTCGCGGTTGTCACGCCGGGTGTAGACCACGACCTCGTGCCCCCGGTCGGCCAGCCCCGCGGCCAGAGCCGCGACGTGCACGTTCTGCCCGCCGGCGTCGACCCCGCCGACGGCGGCCAGCGGGTTGGCGTGCTCGGATATCAGAGCGATCCTCATACGACTGCCTCCTTTGGTGCGGCCACGCGACGGACCTCCTCGACGACCCGTTGACTGGACACCGACGACAGACAGGGATGGCCGGGCACCGGGCAGACCCGGGCCCGGGTGCCCCGGCACGGGGCGTTCTGGTCTCCCAGGAGCACGGAGCGCACGCCGTACGGCGCCCAGCGGGCGGCGGGGACGACCGGGGCGAAGAGACTGACCACCGGGGTGCCGACCGCGGCGGCCAGGTGCGCGGGGCCGGTGTTGGCCGCCACGACCGCGCCCGCCCCGTCGAGCACCGCCGCCAGCTCCGCCATGGTCGTGCCGCCGCCCAGGTCGGGCGCGTCCCCGGCCGCGGCGATCCGCGCGGTCAGCTCGCGCTCACCGCGGCCGCCGGTCACCACGACCCGCTCCCCCGCGGCCGACAGGTCCGCGGCCAGCCGGACCCAGCTCTCGGCGGGCCAGGCTCTGGCGGGCGCCGACACGCCGGGGTGGAGGGCCACGTAGCCGGGCGGGCCGGTCAGGTGCCCCACCTCGGGCAGCGGGCGCCGTACGGCCAGGCGGCCGTCGTCGCCCGGCGGCAAGTCGAACCCGGCCTGCCTTGCCAGGCCGAGCATGCGCTCGGCCTCCGGGACGTCCACGTCCTCGTCGACGACGCGGCGCACGTCGAGCAGCGAGCCGGGATAGTCGGTGCTGATCGCACTGATCCTGGGCACGCCCGCCAGCCGCAGCAGCAGGGCGAGCGGGAGCGGCGACTGGTGGAAGGAGGTCAGGATCAGCGCCTGCTCCGGAGCCAGCCGCCGCACGTCCTCGACGAGGCGCGCGGTGTGCGCCTCGTTCACCGGGGGCGGTTCGGGGTCGATCCACGGCGTGCGCCATTCCAGCACGCGGGACACGCCCGGCAGCAGTTCGCCCGCCGCCCGGCCGTGCGGCCCCGCCAGCAGCACGACCTCCCGTGCCCCGGCGGCCACCGCCCGGATCGCCGGCCCCGCCAGCAGCACGTCGCCGGCGTTGTCGACGCGCGCCACGAGGACGGTGCCGATCACCTGCGGACCCGCATTTCCCCGCGGAGGCGGTGCGCACAGGCCACCGGCGGAATGAGTGCGCTCGTGGCGATCATCCGCCGGATCTCCTCCTTCGTGCGCGGCCCCGGGGCGATGCGCGCCCAGGCGAACTCGGCCGTGAGCAGTGCCCACGCCGTCCCCGCGGCGGCGGCGACCCGTCGCCTGCCCGTCAGGCCCGCCCCGATGGCGAGCAGGCCCGAGGCGGTGACGAGCGCGTGGCGGCGCAACCGGCCGGGCGCACCGCCCAGGGCGGCCCGCCAGTCGGGGCCGTGGACGCGCCGCATCAGCGCGTCGTCGGCGTTGCCGCGCTGGAACCGTACGCTGGCCCAGAACCCGTCGTCGCGGACCGGGTGCCGGGTGACGCGCTCGCCCCTGACCAGCCGGTAGCCCGCCGCCTGCACCCGCAGCGCGAGGTCGGCGTCCTCCCGGTAGGCCCGCGGGAAGCGCTCGTCGAACCCGCCGACCCGCTCCAGCGCGGCGCGGCGGTAGGCCATGTCGGCGGTGATCCACTCGGCGGTCGCCAGGCCGGCGGTGTTGCGCTCGGCGTCGGTGGGCCTGCGGTCGAGCGGGAGGGGGACCTCGATGCGCCCCTGGCTGCCGCCCACGTCGGCGGGCAGGTCCTCCAGGTCGGCGCGGACCGCCTTGTCCCAGCCGGGCTCGGGGATCACGTCGTCGTCGAGGAAGACGATCCACGGCGTCTGCGCCGCACGCCACCCGGTGTTCCTGGCGGCGGCGGGTCCCCGGCCGCCGGAGCGCAGGATCCGCACCCGGCCGCCGGCCGCGCCGACCACGCCCAGCAGGTCGGCGTCGTCCTCCACCGCCGCGGGGGACACCACGGGCGGGCCTTCCGGCACCGCGGGCTCGGGCAGCGGGTCGATGACCGCCTCGGGGCGGTCGTCGACCACGATGACCTCGGTCGCGGGATCCAGCGCCGCGAGGGTCGCGGCCAGGGTGGGACGGCCGATCGTCGGGATGACCACGGTGATCATGATGCGAACACCTGCCCCCGCCGGATCAGGTACGGGCCGAGCACGAGGACGTCCACCGGGGCCGACCCGAAGCACTCCAGGGCGTCGCGGGGGTCGTCGACCATGGGCCGTCCGGCCGTGTTGAGGCTGGTGTTGACCACCACCGGGATCCCGGTCCTGGCCTCGAACTCCTCCAGGGTCCTGGCCATCAGCGGGTGGTCGGCCCGGTCCACGGTCTGGATCCTGGCGGTGCCGTCGACGTGCACGACGGCGGGGATGCGCTCGCGCCACTCGGGCCGCACGTCGTGGACGAAAAGCATGTAGGGGCTGGGCATCGGGCCGCGTTCGAAGATCTCACCGGCGCGCTCGGCCAGCACCATGGGGGCGATCGGGCGGAACTGCTCGCGGCCCTTGACGTCGTTGAGCCGCTCGGTGTTGTCCGCCCGGCCGGGGTGGGCCAGCAGCGAACGGCGCCCGAGGGCGCGTGGGCCGTACTCGCTGCGCCCCTGGAACCAGGCGATGATCCGGTCGGCGGCCAGCTCGGCGGCGACCGCGGCGGCCAGGTCGCGGGGGCGTTCATACGGCACCCGCGCCACGTCCAGCCAGGCGGCCAGCTCCTCGTCGGTCCAGCCCCGGCCGAGGTCGGCGCCGGGCATCGGCGCGGCCGGCTCCCCGAAGGCATGGGCCAGGTGCAGCGCCCCGCCGAGCGCGGTCCCGGAGTCGCCCGCGGCGGGCTGCACCCAGATCTCCTCGAAGGGCCCCTCGGCCAGCAGGCGGGTGTTGGCGACGCAGTTGAGCGCCACTCCCCCGGCCATGGTCAGGTAGCGCTCGCCGGTGCGCTCGTGCAGCCAGCGGGCGAGGTCGAGCAGGACCTCCTCCAGCCGCTTCTGCACGCTGGCGGCGAGGTCGGCGTGGTCGGCCGACCAGGCCTCGCCCTTGCCCAGGGCCTTGGCGTAGCCGCCCCAGTCGACGGGCTCGACGCGGAACCCGCCGTCGCCGGTGGCGTAGATGAGCTCGCGCAGCTCGCCCAGGAAACGGGGCTCGCCGTAGGAGGCCAGCGCCATGACCTTGTACTCGTCGCTGGAGCGCATGAAGCCCAGGTGCTCGGTGACCTCCTCGTACATCAGCCCGAGGGAGTGCGGCAGCTCCTGGGTGGCCAGGACGGTCAGCTCGCCGTCGCGGTAGTGGCCGGCCAGGTGCGAGACCGCCTCACCGCGGCCGTCGCACACCAGGACCGCCGAGTTCCGGTACGGCGCCGCGAGCCCGGCCGAGGCGGCGTGCGCCACGTGGTGGGGGACGTAACGGACCTGGGCGGGGTCCAGACCGGGCAGGGCGGTGGCCAGGAAGGCCGGGGCCCGGTGGGCGTAGGTGGTGCGCAGGTCCTCCCATCGCTCGTCCAGGCCCTTCTGTCCGGGCCGTACGAGCGCGGGATCGTAGGAGTAGGCGACGGCGTCGAGGTCCTCCGGTTTGAGGCCGGCCTGTTCCAGACACCAGGCGGCGGCCTGCTCGGGCAGCTCCCATGCGGAGAAGGGGACAGGACGTTTTCCGTGCTTACGGCGGCTGAACCTCTCCTCTTCGGCGGCCGCCACCACATGGCCGTCGACCACGAGGGCCGCCGCCGGGTCATGGAAAATCGCGTTTAACCCTAGGAATTTCATGCATTCGCCTCCCGCAGACTTCTCATCACTACCGAGAGAAGCGCTTCTCAAACACACCGGTCCGATAGAAGTGCAGCTAGAAGGCCCTCTGTAGTGCAGGTTGTCACTCTAAGTAGTTTTTTTAAGGGTTAACTTACGGATGCCCGGGTAGCTGGAAAGGTCGGCGAACAATCGCTCCGGAGGTGCATGTGCCATACATGGGAAAGCCCGCGGCGGTGCTTTTCGACAGGGATGGGACTCTCATTTACGACGTCCCATACAACAACCAGGCAGACAGGGTAAAACCCCTGCTGGGAAGCCGCGAGGCGCTCGACCGGGTCCGCCGGGCGGGCATACCGGTAGGGATCGTCACCAACCAGTCCGGGGTGGCCAGGGGCCTGATCGCCGCGGCCGAGCTGGAGGAGGTCAACGCCCGCGTCGAGGAGCTGCTCGGTCCCTTCGACGTGTGGGCGGTCTGCACGCACGGCGACGCCGACGGCTGCGGGTGCCGCAAGCCCGCCCCCGGCCTCGTCCTGCACGCGGCGCGGACCCTCGGCGTGGATCCCGGTGACTGCGTGGTGATCGGCGACATCGGCAGGGACGTCGAGGCCGCCCGCGCGGCCGGGGCCCGGGGCATCCTGGTGCCCACGGAGGTGACGCTGCCCGAGGAGGTGGCCGCCGCCGCCGAGGTCGCCCCCGACCTGGCCGCCGCGGTCTCCATGGCGCTCGGCGAGGTCCCGGCAGTCCCCGCCGCCGTCCCCGCCGGGGAGGTGTCGTCGTGAGGATCCTGGCCTGGCACGTGCACGGCTCCTGGATGACGTCGTTCGTGCACGGCGCCCACGACTATCTGGTCCCGCTCACCCCGGACAGGGGCCCCGACGGGCGCGGGCGGGCGCAGACCTACCCGTGGCCGCAGGCGGCGCGCGAGGTGCCCGCCGACCGGCTCCGCGACGAGGACGTGGACCTGGTCGTACTGCAACGCCCCGACGAGATAGAGCTGGCCGCCGAGTGGCTGGGCCGCCGTCCCGGCAAGGACGTGCCCGCCGTCTACGTCGAGCACAACACCCCCAAGGGCGACGTCCCGGCCACCCTGCACCCGCTGGCCGAGCGCGACGACATCCCCGTGGTCCACGTGACCCACTTCAACAGCCTGTTCTGGGACTGCGGCCGGGCGCCCACCCGGGTGATCGAGCACGGCGTCGTCGACCCCGGTCACCTCTACACCGGCGAGCTCCCCCGGGCCGCCGTGGTGGTCAACGAGCCGATCCGGCGCGAGCGGGTCGCGGGCACCGACCTGCTGCCCCGCTTCGCCGAGGAGGCCCCGCTGGACGTGTTCGGCATGCGGGTCACCGGCCTGCCCGGCCACCTCGGCATCCCGGTGGGCGTCTTCGAGGACCTGCCGCAGGCGGCGATGCACGCCGAGCTGGCCCGGCGGCGCGTCTACGTGCACCCCTACCGGTGGACCTCGCTGGGCCTGTCGCTGATCGAGGCCATGATGATCGGCATGCCGGTGGTGGCGCTGGCGGCGACCGAGGCCGTGGAGGCGGTGCCGCCGGAGGCGGGCGTGGTCTCCACCCGGGTGGGCGTCCTGACCGCCGCGCTGGACGCCTTCGTCGGCGAGCCGGAGCTGGCCCGGCAGGTCGGCAAGACCGCCCGGGCCGCCGCGCTCGCCCGCTACGGCCTGGACCGGTTCCTGGCGGACTGGGACCGTCTGATCGCCGAGCTCACCGGAGGCTGAGAACGCTTCAACGATCTCCCATGTGACTTTCGAGGCCACCGGGGTAGGAGGTGCCGATGAGGAGACGAATGATGTGCGCTGCGGCGGTGGCCCTGATCACCGGGCTGACAGGGTGCGCATCTGCCGAGGAGGGCGCCGCCGGGCAGGCGGCGCAGCGGTTCTACTCGGCGATATCGGCGGGCCAGGGTGATCGGGCCTGTGCGCTGCTGACGCCCCGGGCCGCCGAGAGCGTGGAGTCCGGTGGCGAGGCGTGCGCCCGGGCCGTCACCACGCTCGTCATGCCCGGCGGCGAGGTCCGCGGGGCGGAGGTCTGGGGGGACGAGGCCCAGGTGCGGCTGGTGCGCGACACCGTCTTCCTCCACCGGTTCCCGCAGGGCTGGCTGGTGCGGGCGGCGGGCTGCCGCCCGCACGGCGAGCTGCCCTACGACTGCGAAGTGGAGGGCTGACATGCGCGTCATGTTCATCACCACGCTCGTCATCGTGGTGACCGGCCTGGCCTATGTGCTGACCATCGGCCTGATCGGCCGCTAGGGGGAACCGTGAGAGGTTTCGTCAAGGACAACGCGCTGAGTCTGTTCTTCCTGGTGCTGTTCCTGCTCTCGCTGGCCGGTCAGTCGGTGGCGGGCACCGCGGACTACAACGCGCGCCTGCTGGCGGAGGGCGGCTCGACGGTCTCCTGGGCGGAGTACGTCACCTCCTCCGACTTCGCCGTCGACGTGGCCGAGAACTGGCAGTCGGAGTACCTCCAGTTCCTGCTGTTCATCCTGGCCACGGTCTGGCTGGTGCAGCGCGGCTCGCCGGAGTCGAAGGAGCCGGGCAAGGAGGGCCGGGAGAGCGACCACGACCAGCAGGTGGGCCGGTACATCGAGCCGGACAGCCCGTCCTGGGCCAAGGCGGGCGGGTGGCGGCTGAAGCTGTACGGCAACTCCCTCGGCCTGCTGATGGGACTGATCTTCGTCCTGTCGTGGCTGGCCCAGTCGGTGGCGGGCCGGGCGGCCTACAACGCCGAGCAGCTGTCCCAGCTCCAGGATCCGGTGAGCTGGGGCGAGTACGTCGCATCGGCCGACTTCTGGAACCGCACCCTGCAGAACTGGCAGTCGGAGTTCCTCGCGGTGCTGTCGATGGTGGTGCTCGCCATCTACCTGCGCCAGCGGGGGTCACCCGAGTCCAAGCCGATCGGCGCGGCGCACAAGGCCACCGGCGTCGAGGGCTGACCTCACCCCGCCTCCGGCGACGCGCCGGCCCCCTGCTCCCGGGCGCGCAGGTAGGGCCTGGCCAGGGTGAGGGCGAGCGCGGTGAGGCCGATTCCCAGGTACACCGGGGCCAGGTGCACGAAGCTCGTATAACCGATGATCAGGTGCACGATGACGGCGGGCAGGAACCCGGCGGCCGCGGCCAGGGCCAGCGACCACCAGACCCACGACTCGCCGCGGCGCCAGCCCCACAGGCTGAGCAGGATGACCGCCAGCGCGGCGGCCATGAGGGCGCCGCCGAACCCGGCCCGGTCGTGGGCGATGAACGGCACCAGCCGGGGATTGGCCGCGTGCAGCCGGTCGGCGTCGGTGCCCAGGAACGTCAGGTCGGTGGGCACGAAGACCTCGGTGAGTCCCACGACGGAGACGACGATTCCTCCGGCGAACAGCCCGAGGCCGACCGCGACCATCAGGAGCTGCCCGACGAGGGCGCGCCGCCGCAGCCGTTCCGGTCCTTCCGGGCGGGCCCTCCACCGGGGTCGCATCGGCCGGCGCCAGGTGGCCGCCAGGAACATCGGGAACAGCACCACCGTGACCGCGGTGTGCAGGGGCTCCACGAAGCCGGTGTTCAGGAAGTAGAACAGGGTGGAGAAGCCGATCAGGCCGGAGACGAGGTACGCCCTGCGGGCCCACCGCCGGCCCTGTCGCAGGCCGCCCCACGCCAGCCCGGCGTACAGCACGCCGATCGCCACCATGGTGCCGGCCATCGTGATCCGGTCGTGCTGCAGGAAGGGCACCAGGTGGCGGTTGACGGCGTCGAGGTGGTGACGGTCGACGCCGAGGTACCCCTTGTCGTACCAGAGCAGCAGCGGCCCGATCGTGATCAGGGCGGCGCCGAGCCCGGCACCGATCATGCCGAGGCCGACGAGCAGGCCCCACCACCACTGCGGCCAGCGCCGCGGATCGGCGGTGATCTCGCGCAGCCCGGGCGGCGGCTCGGTCGGGGTCACCGCCTCGATGACCCGCTGGAACCAGCCGGGTCCCGCGGCCACCAGCACCGCGGGCGTGGCCAGCACCGTCACGCCCGGGTCGGCCAGCGCCGCCGCGGCAGGCGCCACGGCGGGATCGGTCAGGCGGATCAGATCCGGTTCGTCCCCGGTGATCACCCCGTCGACGTACGGCGCGAGCTGCGCCGCGGCCTCTGGCGTGGACGTCCGGACGATCACCCGGCAGGTACGGTCGGCGACGGCCCGCCGTACCTGCGGCACGTCCGCCGGGGTGACCGGCCCGATCTCGATGACCCCGGCGCCCTGGACCGGCAGCGCCCGGATCGCGTCCCGGGCGAACGCGACCGGGACCACCGCGCCGAGTCGTTGCGCCACGTCCGCGGGCGGGCGGGGGTGGTCGAACAACCCGGAGACGAGCTTGGCGCCTCCGGGCAACGAGGTCAGCGTGGCCAGGGCCCGCAGCGCCGCCCGCTGCGACCGTCGCCGCCCCAGGACGGCCGCCGCCAGAGGGCGCAAAGGATGATATGTCCAGTCCGGCACGCTTTCAGCGTTCCATACCGGCCCGCCGGCCCAGGACCGGCACCATCCCGCGCAGCGCCGCCCGCGCCGGAACCAGCCGGGCCCCGGCGTCGCGCAGGAACACCGCCGGCGGCCACGCCGGTCGGGCGGCAGGTCGTAGAGGTCCTGCCGGAGCACCCGCTGCGGCGCCGTCGCCGCCGGCAGGGCGGGAATCGGATCCGGCCAGGTGCCGAAGCGACGGCGCAGCCCGGCGCACCCACCGTCCGGAGCGGCGCGACCCTCGGTCGTCACGGCGGCGGCGAAGCAGTACACCCGCCCATCCGCCATCGCGGTGAACCCGAACCGCTCCCCACGGCCCCAGGTGACCGCTCCCCCGGTCGGCGGCATGGCGCGGGCCAAAATGATCAGTTCGCGCAGCCGGACCGGAGCCGAATCGCCCGGCCTTCCCCAGGCTTCCCATTACGGGCAGCGTCGCAACGGGGAAGGAGCAGCTGCCCCGTACGGCCGGGTGGTTTTTCGGGGCCGGCCGTACGGGTGAGGGTTCAGCGGTAGCGGAAGGGACGGGGGCCGGTGATGTCGAGGTCGTCGAGGTGGTCGATGAGGTCGCCGTCGCCCAGGCCGTTCTCCCTGACCAGCCGGGGACCCATGTCGCGGACCTGGTCGGCCATGTCCTCCCGGCCGATCGCGTCGAAGGCGGCGCGCAGCCGGGCCAGGCCGCGGCCCATCTCCACACTCGCCACGTGCGACAGCGTCGCCGGCAGCGCCCGCTGCAGGCTCAGGACCGCCACGTCCCGGTCCCGGTCGTCGAGCTGGGGCAGGATCTCGGCCAGGGTGGACAGCGCCACGGCGCAGGTCTGGTGCTGGCGCGAGGAGGTGCTGACCACCACGAGGTCGACCAGGGCCGCCACGATCCGCCGCTGCATGGCGTCGTCGTAGACCACCGGCAGCGGCCCGCCGTACACCTCGGCGTCGGGGACCCCCGCCGCGGCGCAGCGCGCCGACAGGTCGCGCAGGGCGCCGACGGAGGCCAGGGCCACGTCCGGGTTCTGCCGGGTGGAGGTGGCCGCCCAGGCGACGTTGCCCAGCTGTTCGACGGCGTGGTCGGGGTCGACGTCGGCGTTGCGGATGCGGTCGATCGTCACGCAGCCTAGCACCCGGTCGGCGACGTGCCGGCGCTGCTGCTCGGTGCCGCCGTGGATGCGCGCGACGGTGTCGCCGTAGGCCAGCAGGTCCCCGATCCGCACCTGGAAGGCGACCTCGACCTCCTCGCCCGTGGGGGCCAGCAGCTCCTGCAGGCGGGCGGTGCTGATGTCGACCACGTAGCCGGTCGCCTGGGTGGTCACCGGGACGGAGTCCCCGGTGAGACGGGGCCTGGTGCGCGAGCGCGCCAGCAGGGGCAGCTGGCGCAGCCGGGCCCGGAAGGCGAGCTCCTGGATCGAGCGCACCACCGAGGTGGGGCGCATCTGGTCGATCATGGCGTACCCCATGAAGACCAGCAGGACCAGCGCCCCGGCGGCCAGGACCAGCGCCAGCAGCGCCCCCACCCCGGCCCAGTGCGGGCGCATGACGGCCATCACCAGGTAGGTGTAGGTGGCGCAGCCCGCGACGTACCCGAAGTAGGCCTGGTTGGCCCGGCGCCGCAGGAACTGGTCGAACACCACGGGGGCGACGGTCGTGGCGGTGTGCGAGATCGCCACCATCAGCGCCGACAGGGTGAGGGTGGTGACCGTCACCAGGCCGGTGGCGATCACCCGCAGCGTGCTGATGAGGTTCTCGTGCGGGAACAGCCGTACGAAGGTCTCGCGGAGCCCGGCCGGCCACTCCGGCGAGGACAGGTCGATCAGGACCGCTCCCACCGCGAGCGCGACCGACCCCAGGACCATGAGCAGGGGGGTGAAGAGGAACTCGGTGACCGAAAGCCGCCAGCGGACCCGGAGATCCTGACGCTCAGGTACATAACGCCGTAATCGCGATATTTCTGACACGCCGCCCGCTACCCCCCGCCCCACCGGGCAAACGGTTCATTCGATCATCGCTGGTCAGCCCTCCAGGCACTGCTTCCCGGCGATGATCTCCGCCCCCATGTTGCGCTCCATCATCCGCAGCGCGGCCTCGGAGAGGTCGGCGTGGATGTGCGCCACGCAGTCGTGCGGGACGCGGATCGCGAAGTGCCGGATGTAGGCGTCGAGCGCGCTGTACAGGATGCACTGCTCGGTCACCTGGCCGGTCAGGATGACCGTCTCCACCTCCTGGCGGCGCAGCAGGTACTCCAGCGAGGTGCCGTAGAAGGCGCTGTGGCGCACCTTGGTCAGGAAGGCGCTTCCGGGCGGGGGCAGCACCGGCCGCACCAGGTCGGGCCGCCGGCCGCCGAGCGCCGCCTCCTCGATCTCCGGCCGGGCCGCCGCGAAGTCGCCGTGGTTGTCGTTGACGTAGATCAGCTCGACGTCCCGCCTCCCGTGCGCCCGCTCGACGAGGTCGGCCAGCGGCCCCACCATCCGCTCCGCGCTCTCGGCCAGCGGCTCGGCGTCCTGGTGGTCGTACGGGTTCAGCATGTCCACAACGATCAACGCGGTAGTCCCCATACACCTCCCGTTTCCCGTTGATCCCGGTTCATGTCCGACCGGTTTCGTTCCCTTCTGCGCGGGCAGCCGCAGAAGTCCGCAACCACCGAAAGGAGCGAGAATGCCGACCGCACGCGACATCATGACGTCGAACGCGGAATGCGTGAACGCCGACGAGACGGTTCTCGACGCGGCCAGGAAGATGGCGCGCCTGGGGGTGGGATCCCTGCCCATCTGCGGCACGGACGACCGGCTGAAGGGCATGCTGACCGACCGCGACATCGTGATCAAGGTCCTGGCCGAGGGCAAGGACCCGAACTCCTGCCTGGCCGGTGAGCTGGCCCAGGGCGAGGCCGTGACCATCGGCGCCGACGACGACGCCGCGGAGATCCTCCGGACGATGGCCTCGCACCAGGTGCGCAGGCTGCCGGTGATCGACGGTCACAAGCTGGTCGGAATCGTGGCGCTGGCCGACGTGGCCAGGGCGCTGCCCGACCGGCCGGTCGGTGACCTGCTCGACGCGATCAGCGCGGCCTGAGTCTCCGTCCCCCGCACACCCGGGGCCGTCTCCCTTCGGGGAGGCGGCCCCGGGCGCTTTCCGGGCCCCGCGTCCGAACTCCGCATCGGGCCTGCGTCCGGACTCCGCGTCCGGACTCCGCGTCCGGGCTCCGCGTCCGGCCGGCCGTCAGCGGCGGCCGGTGGTGGCGATGCCCTGGACGAAGTAGCGCTGACCGAGGAAGAAGATCACGATCAGCGGGAGCGTGGTCACCACGCTCGCCGCGAGGACGATCTCCCACTTGGGGTCGCCGCCCTGGTAGAACTGGTCGACGACGGCCTTCAGGCCGCGCGGCAGCGTGTAGAGCGCCGGATCCTGCAGATAGATCAGCGGCTTCATCAGGTCGAACCAGCTCGCCTTGAGCTCGAAGATGAAGGCGATGATCAGCGCCGGGCGCGACAGCGGCAGCGCGATCCGCCAGAACAGGTCGAAGTACGACGCGCCGTCGACGCGCGCGGCCTCGAAGACGTAGCGCGGCACACCGAGCAGGAACTGGCGCAGCAGGAAGATGTAGAACGCCGAACCGAACAGGTTGCCCGCCCACAGCGGCACCTGCGTGCCGGTCAGCCCCGCGGCGTTCCAGATCAGGAAGGTCGGCACCAGGGTCACCGCCGCCGGCAGCATCATCGTCGCCAGCACGCTGCCGAAGATGATCCCCCGGCCCGGGAAGCGGAAGTAGGCGAAGCCGAAGGCCACGAAGGCGCTGGACAGCGTGACCGCCAGCGCGGCCGCGACGCCCACCACCACCGTGTTGACCAGCCAGGTCAGCATGGGGGCCGCATCCCAGACGGCCACGTAGTTCTCCGGCCGGAAGGGGACCGGCCAGGGCAGGAACGGGTCGCTGAACGTCCGGTCGCGGGGCTTGAGGGAGGCCACCACGAGCCAGACGAACGGATAGAGGAAGATCACTGAGGCGGCGGCCAGGACGGTCAGGAAGAAGACCTTCCCCGTCCCCCTGCCCGCCGGGTCCGGGGCCGCGCCCTGCGCGGGCCGGGCGGTCTCCGGCCGGACCGCGGAGGTGATCGGTTCGACGGCCATCATCCGGCGTGCTCCTCGGCCTCGTAGTAGACCATCCGGTTGCCCACCCTCACCTGGATCAGCGTGATGATCGCGATCACGATGAACAGCACCCAGGCCAGCGCCGAGGCGTAGCCCATGTGCAGGAACTGGAACGCCTGCTGGAAGAGATAGATCACATAGAACAGCGCCGCGTCGCCGTACGACTGCTGGGCGATCTGGTTGCCGAAGAACATCGTGTAGACCTGGTCGAACATCTGCAGCGAGCTGATCGTGTTGATGATCACCACGAAGAAGAGCGCCGAGCTGATCATCGGCAGGGTCACCGCGCGGAAGCGCTGCCACGGCCCCGCCCCGTCGATCATCGCGGCCTCGGTCAGCTCGCGCGGCACGTTGCGCAGGGCCGCGAACAGGATGATCGTCGTCGAGCCCAGGTTCCACAGCGACATCAGCACGATGCCCATCAGGATCCAGTCGGGGTCGGTGGTCCACTGCGGACCCTCGATCCCGAACAGCCCCAGGAAGGCGTTGACCACCCCCGCCTGCCCGTTGAGCAGGAACAGGAAGAGCACGCCCACCGCGACGTAGGGCGTCATGGAGGGCAGATAGAAGATCGTCCGGAACACCCCGGCCGCGCGGCCGGTGATCCGGTTGAGCACCAGCGCCAGCGCGAGCGCGAGGATGATCGCCAGCGGCACGTGCAGCAGCGTGTACAGGACGGTGTTGCCGATCGCGCGGGCGACCTTGGGATCCTCCATCATCCGCGCGTAGTTGGCCGTCCCGGCGAACTCCGGTGCGCCGATCAGGTCGTAGTCGGTGAACGACAGCACCAGGCTGGCGAGCATCGGCCCGGCCTGGAAGAGGACCAGGCCGATGAGCCACGGCAGCAGGAAGACGTACGCCCAGCGGGTCTCGGGCCGCAGCCTCCCGACCCGCCCGGCCCGTCCCCCGCCCTCTCCGGCGGCCTTTCCCGTGACGGTCTTTCCCCCGGCGGCGCCTCCCGCAGCGCTCTTCTCCCCGGCGGTCCTCTTCACAGCGGCCCGCCGATCCCGCCCGTCACGACGACGGCGTCGTACGGCGTGCGGGTCACGACGTCGCCTCGTCGATGGCCTTCTGCGCCTCGGTGTGCGCCCGGGACAGGGACTCGGCGGCGTCCTGTGATCCCTGCAGCACCCTGGTGCCGGCATCCTCCCAGGCCTTCTTGAACTCCGCCGCCGCCGCGGACTGCGGCACCACGAAGCCCGCCTCCTGCACCGAGCGGATCACCTTGACCGCGTCGTCGAACGCCTTCTTCCCGCTCGGCTTCACGAGCTCGGAGAAGATCACCTCATCGGCCTTGGCGTTGCCGGTGTAGGTGCCGGTGTAGGCCTTGCCCTCCTGGGCGCGCTTTTCGGCCCGCGCCCGCGCCGCCGCGACCCAGGTGTCGGCCGCGGTCATGGTCTTGATCCACGTGCACGCGGCGTCGGGGTTCTTGGCCCCCTTCGGGATCACCCAGGCGTTGCCGCCCACGTTGTTGACCGGGTTGCCCTGCCGGTCCTTGAACGGCAGCACGGTGATCTCGGCGTCCGGCGTGGTCCCGGCCATCGCGGTGACCACGAACTGCTCGGTGAGCATCGCGCCGATCTGGTCCTTGACGAACGGGTTGCCCTCGCCGAAGTAGTCGAAGGTCTCGGTGAAGGCCTTGAGCTTGGTCCAGCCGCCCTGCGACTCCACCAGGCGACTCGCGTAGTCCAGCGCCTCGGCGACCTTCGGGTCGTTCAGCTTCGAGGTGCGCCCGTCCTCCGACAGGATGTCGGCGCCGTTGGCCTTGGCCCACAGCGGGAGGAACTCCGGGAGCTTGGGATAGAAGCCGAAGCGCTCGATCTTCCCGCCCTCGGTCCGCGTCATCTTCTCGGCCAGCTTGGCCAGCTCGTCCCAGTCGGAGGTGTCGACGGCCGCCGGATCGACGCCCGCGTCCTTGGCGGCCTTGTCGTTCACCACCAGGACGATCGAGTTGTAGAACTCCGGGATGCCGTACCACTTGCCGTCGTACTTCACCTGCTGCTGCGCGGCCGGGTAGAAGTCCCCGGTCGGGATGTTCTGCTCCGAGACGCACCCGTCCAGCGGCTGGATCGCCCCACGCGCCGCGTAGCTGCCGATGCGGTCACGGCTGAGATAGACGACGTCCGGCGCGTTGCCGCTGGCCACCGCCGACAGGAACGCCTGCTCGTCGAACTGTCCCTCGTTGATCCGCAGGGTGACGTCGGGGCGCGCCTTCTTGAACGCGTCGACGCGGACGGTGGCGATCTCGTCCGGCAGTCCGAAGCCCATGGTGGTCAGCGACGACTGGCCCCCCGTCGTGCCGCCCCCTCCTCCGCCCCCGCCTCCCGAGCCGACCCCGCCGCACGCGGCGACGGTAGCGGTCAGCACGGTGGCCAGGGCCGCCGTCGCGGCGCGGCCCGATCGGCTTCTCGCGGCACCCCCGCCCACCTTCGCGGTACGGCGCGCGTCCACCAGGCGTCTGGGCATGGTCGTTCCTCTCCTCCACCTCGTCCACCCAGCCCGCCGGGGGCTCGATCTCGCGCGGGGGCCGTCGCGGAGAGAGCGCCGCAGGGCCGCCCTTCCCGGCGGATCAGTCGTGCTGGGAGCACCCGACTTCCCCGTTGGGGGCGGTTGAATCCACGTTTTCCGGAGAACCGCTTCCCGTCAAGACGAGTTAAAGCTTGCTGTCAGGACAGGACGGCGTGCGAAGCCGTACGAGGAGAGGCGCCCTCGGCGAGCCGCGAGGCTGCGGGGGCGTGGGGGCGTGGGGGCGTGGGGGCGTGGGGGCGTGGAGGCGTGGAGGCGTGGAGGCACGAGGACACGAGGGCGTGGGAACGCGTGGGTGTAGGGGCGCGAGGGTGTAGGGGCGCGAGGGTGCGGGGGCGCGGAAAACGGCGGCGCCCGCGCGGTGGGGTCCGCCGCGCGGGCGCCGTGCCGGGCGGCCTCGCCGCCCTTCAGACGTTCAGTCCGGTCAGCCGTTCAGCCGGTCAGTTCAGTGAGCCGGTCAGCGGTCAGCCGTTCAGCCGTTCAGCCGTCAGGCCGCGGCCGCCCGCCGCTCACGAAGCCATCACGGCCCGCTCGTTGGGCACGCAGTGGGTCATCTTCAGGCCGGTGACGTCGCGCGGCCCGTTCTTGCCCAGCTGGGACAGGCGCTCGCGGTCCTCGTCGGTCAGGTCCTGACTGGCCAGCGGCTCCAGGTGGGCGACGTCCTCGGGGGCGATGCCGAGGCCCTCCCCCACGCGCAGCCCGAGCTCGTCCTCCACCAGCAGGAAGTGCCAGACCATGCGCTCCTGGATGGGCCGGTCGCACTGCGACAGCATCGTGACGAAGTTGTGCACGAGGTCGTCGCGCTCCCACTGCTCCATCAGCCGGAAGCGCTGCCCGGCCTGCTTGTAGTCGTTGGTGCGCGGGATGCGCTTGCGGGTGAGCCGCCCGCTGATCACCGGTCCCTGCTCGTCGTGCGTGGGGTACTGGCCCTCGCGCAGACCGCCGGTGATCGAGGGCTCGTAGTTGACGTGCGGGTTCTCCCCCGCGCCGTCCACGAAGTAGGTCATCTGGCCGTCGCGCTGGTTGGTGCGCACGTTGGCGTTCTTGGCCTGGTTCACCGGCAACTGCAGATAGTTGGGGCCGACCCGGTAGCGCTGGGTGTCGCTGTAGGAGAAGGTGCGGCCGACCAGCATCTTGTCGTCGGAGAAGTCCAGCCCGTCGACCAGGACGCCGGTACCGAAGGAGATCTGCTCGTTCTCGGCGAAGTTGTTCTCGACGTTGCGGTCGAGGACGAGCCTGCCGACCGACCGGGCCGGGAACTGGTCCTCGGGCCAGACCTTGGTGTCGTCCAGCGGGTCGAAGTCCAGCTCGGGGTGCTCCTCGTCGGTCATGATCTGGACCAGCAGCTCCCACTCCGGGTAGTCGCCGCGGTCGATGGCATCGCGCAGGTCCTTGGTGGCGTGCCCGAGGTCGTCGGCCTGCACGGCCGCCGCGTCCGCGGCCGTCATGCTGCGCACGCCCTGCTTGGGCATCCAGTGGTACTTCACCAGGTGGGTCTCGCCCTGTTCGTTGACCCACTTGTAGGTGTTCACCCCGAAGCCCTGCTGGTGCCGGTAGTCGGCGGGGATGCCGCGCGGGCTGAACAGGTTGACCAGCATGTGCATGGCCTCGGGCGTCTGCGACATGAAGTCGAAGATCCGGTTGGGCTCCTGGCGGAACGTCACCGGGTCGGGCTTGAGGGCGTGGATCACGTCGGGGAACTTGATGGCGTCCCTGATGAAGAAGACGGCCAGGTTGTTGCCGACCAGGTCCCAGTTGCCGTCCTCGGTGTAGAACTTCACCGCGAACCCGCGCGGGTCGCGCGCCGCCTCCGAGGAGTCGCGGCCGCCGATCACGGTGGAGAAGCGCAGGGCCACGTCGGTGCGCTTGCCCGCCTCCTGGAACAGCTTCGCCCGGGTGTAGCGGCTGATCGGCTCGTCGCCCAGCATGCCGGTGGCCTCGAAGTAGCCGTAGGCGGTCGCGCCCCGGGCGTGGACCACCCGCTCGGGGATGCGCTCGCGGTCGAAGTGGCTGATCTTCTCCAGGAACTGGTAGTTCTCCAGCGTGGCCGGGCCCCGGGCGCCCACCGTGCGCTGGTTCTGGTTGTCGTAGACCGGGTGTCCCTGCCGGTTGGTCAGCACCGGGCGCTCGTCGCCCGGCTGCGGGCCCTTGCTCGACACATCCGTCACAGTGACGTCTCCCTCCGTGCGGCGTTCGCTTCCGGCCGTTCCTTATCCGGGAGGGCGCCGCTTATAGCTCACGGGGAAAGAATTTTCATCAAAACGGACATGCTTCCCGGCTTCGGCCCACCCGGTCCCGACTCACCTGGCCTTGGCCGTGGCCCGCTGGTTGGCCTTCTTGATGGCCTCGACGAGCTGTCCCTTGGTCATGCTGGAACGCCCCCTGACCTCCAGCCGCCTGGCCAGGTCGTACAGGTGCTCCTTGGAGGCGTTGGCGTCCACGCCCTCCGCGGTCTTGCCCTGCTTGGGGGTGCTCTTCGCCGCCTGCCTGTCGGAGGGGCCCTTGGCCTTCTTCTCCTCCCAGTGGTCGCCCACCTTCTCGAAGGAGTGCTTCAGCGCGGCGAATGCCGTACGGTGCGCCCGCTCGCCCTCTCCGTAGGTCTCCACCGCGGAGTCATGGGCCTTGATCCAGGTCTCCTGCGCCTTCTTGGGGGAGCGACGCAGGGTCGACGGCAGCTCTTCACGTGCAGGCATATCAAAATCACCTCGTTTCCGCTCGTCAGCGCTCTCTGCCCTTTCCCTTCCGGATCATGCACCCGTGCATGGGGCAGATCCGAAGGGGTAGGTGAGGCCTGAACTGAGGAGGAAAGCATGACTTCCGAACCACAGCAGCCGGAACAGACGTCCAGGACCGGCAAGCCCATGGTCCCGGCGACGCCCCGTGACGTCGTCCACATCCGCCTGGGCTCCTTCGCTCTGATCGCCGCCATCGCCATCGGCGCGCTCGCCTTCGCCGGAGGCATGACGTGGCTGACCATAGTGATGCTCGTGCTCGCCGTCGCGGCGGCCGTGGACATGGCCCTGGCGATCCGCCGCCAGAACCAGAACCGCAGAACACGCGGCGGCATGACGGAGGCGGGGTGACCCGGTCGTGACAGAGCCGCCCGGTGACAGACTCCGGGCGGTTTCGGATTTCGGGTTTCAGGCGGGGGAGTCGATCGCCTCTGGGGCGAGGATGTGGTCGAGGACCATGTGGGCGCAGCCGGTGATGCCCGCGCCGGGGCCCAGGCGGCTGCGCTCTATGCGCAGGTTCCGGGTGGACAGAGCCGTGGAACGGCGGTAGACGACCTCGCGGACACCGGAGACCAGGGGCTGGAAGGTCTCGGCCACATCGCCGCCCAGGACCACCACGGCGGGGTTGAGGAGGTTGACGGCGGTGGCGATCACCTCGCCCAGCATCCGGGCGGCGTCACGGATCACCGTCATCGTCCCGGCGTCGCCCCCCCGGACCAGCGCGACCACGTCGGCCAGGGTCTTGACCTCGTGGCCCCGCTCCCGGAGCGTGCGCAGGATGGAGGTCGCGCTGGCGACCGAGTCGAGGCAGTCGGTGTTGCCGCAGCGGCACAGCACTCCCCCGCCGTGCCGGACCGGGATGTGGCCGATCTCCCCGGCCGCGCCCAGCGCCCCGCGCAGGATCTCGCCGCCCGCGATGACGCCGGCGCCGATCCGGGTGGAGACCTTGATGAACAGCAGGTCGTCGGCCTCGCCCGCGTAGACCGCTCGGTGCTCGCCGATGGCGATGACGTTGACGTCGTTGTCGAGGAAGACGGGGGCCGGGAAGCGCTCCTCGATGATCGGGGGGATGGCCACCCCGGTCCAGTTCGCCATGATGCGGGCGCTCTCCGTGCGCCGGGCCGCGAACTCCACGGTGGCCGGCACGCCCAGGCCGACGCCGCGCACCTGTGAGACGGGGCGGTCGCCCAGCAGCTCGTTCCAGGTCTGCATGACCAGGGGCAGCACGACGCCGGGCCCGTCCTCGACGTCGATGCCGAGATCGGCGCGGGCCAGCACGTCCCCCGCGAGGTCGCACACGGCGATCTGCGTACGGCTGGCGCCCAGCGCCCCCACCAGCACGACCCCGCCCGCGCCGTTGAAGGCCAGGCGGGTCGGGGGACGTCCCCCGGTGGAGGGCCCCTCGGTGTCCTCCACGACCAGGCCGCGGTCCAGCAGCTCGGTGACCCGCAGGGAGACCGCCGGCCGGGACAGACCGGTCACCCGCCCGATGTCCGCGCGCGTGACGGCCTCGCCCGTCCGGATGAGGCGGAGCACCTCACCGGTCGTGGCGAGCGCGGTGGCGGGACGACGAGGCATCGGCCAAGTGAATCACACCCGGTTACGAAATGAAAAGTTCAAACTTTCTCATCTCAAATGACAAAACTCTGCTTGTGTGAAGCGCAAGACATGGCTAGTGTCCGATCTATCCCTGAACCGGAAGATCAAGTACGGAGCTCCCCCATGTCCGAGACCCCGCAGTCCGCCGATCTGATCGTCTTCGGCGGCACAGGCGACCTCTCCATGCGGAAACTCCTGCCCGCCCTCTACCACTGCGACCGCGACGGCCGTCTCGCCCCGGAGACCCGGATCATCGCGATGTCCCGCGGCGGCCTCGACGACGCCGACTTCCGCGGCAAGGTGGACGCCGAGGTACGCAGTTCGGTGCCGGTGGACGACCTCGCCCTCTGGCAGCGCTTCCTCAACCGCCTGCACCACGTCACCGTCGACATCGGCGGTGAGGACCCCACCGGCTGGGCCAGGCTCACCGCCATGCTCGCCGGGCACGAGCAGCGGGACCGGGTGTTCTACCTGGCCAGCCCGCCCATGACCTTCGGCCCGTTCTGCCGGGAGGCCAACCGCGCCGGGCTGGTCACCCCCGCCTCACGGGTGGTGCTGGAGAAGCCCCTCGGCCGCGACCTGGCCAGCGCCCAGCGCATCAACGACGAGGTCGGCGCCATCTTCCACGAGCGGCAGATCTTCCGCATCGACCACTACCTGGGCAAGGAGACGGTCCAGAACCTGCTGGTGCTCCGCTTCGCCAACGCGTTCCTGGAGCCCATCTGGAACTCCCTGTGGATCGACCACGTCCAGATCACCGCCGCCGAGACCGTCGGCACCCCCGGCCGCCGCGGCTACTACGACCACGCCGGCGCGCTGCGCGACATGGTCCAGAACCACCTGCTCCAGCTGCTGTGCCTGGTGGCCATGGAGCCGCCCTCGCGCAACGACCGTGAGTCGATCCGCGACGAGAAGGTCAAGGTCCTGGAGTCGCTGCGGCCGATCGTCGGCGGCGAGGTGGACCGCTTCACCGTCCGCGGCCAGTACACCGCGGGCGTGTGCGGCGGGGTCGAGGTCCCCGGCTATCTCGACGAACCCGACAGCACCGCGCCCACCGAGGCCTCGCACCGGGTGGAGACCTTCGCGGCCATCCGCGCCGAGGTGAAGAACTGGCGCTGGGCGGGCGTGCCCTTCTATCTGCGCACCGGCAAGCGCATGCCGTACCGGTCCTCGGAGATCGTGGTGCAGTTCAAGGACGTGCCCCACTCGATCTTCGCGGGCAGCGCCCCCAACCGGCTGGTGCTGCGCCTGCAGCCGAGCGAGGGCATCCGGCTGCACCTGATGGCCAAGGAGCCGGGCGCGGGCGAGGTCGCTCTCAAGCCCGTCCCGCTGAGCCTGAGCTTCGCCGAGACCTTCACCTCCCGGGTGCCCGACGCCTACGAGCGCCTGCTCATGGACGTCCTGACCGGCAACCCGACGCTGTTCATGCGGCGTGACGAGGTCGAGGCGGCCTGGCGGTGGATCGACCCGATCCTCGCCGAGTGGGAGTCGCAGAGCATGCTGCCCGAGCCCTACCCCGCGGGCACCGCCGGTCCCGCCGGAGCACACGAACTCGTCGGTCGCAGCGGCCGCGCCTGGCACGAGGAGGACCTCGCATGAGTCCCGCCCAGACCGGAAACGACCGTCCCGACACCATTGGAGGAGGCCGGATGCACCCCGTCGTCCAAGAGGTCACCGACCGCCTGATCGAGCGCAGCCGCGCCAGCCGTACCGCCTACCTGGCCCGGCTGGACGCCGAGGCCGAGGCGGCCCGCGAGCGCGGCCCCGCCCGCTCCGCCCTGGGCTGCGCCAACCTGGCGCACGGCTTCGCCGGCGCCCCGGAGGCCGACAAGCGCGACCTGCGCGCCTTCGTCAGGCCGGGTGTGGCGATCGTGTCCAGCTACAACGACATGCTCTCGGCGCACCAGCCGTACGAGACCTACCCGCCGATCCTGAAGGCCGCGGTCCGCGCCGCGGGCGGCGTCGCCCAGTTCGCCGGCGGCGTGCCCGCGATGTGCGACGGCATCACGCAGGGCCGGGCCGGCATGGAGCTGTCGCTCTACAGCCGTGAGGTCATCGCGATGGCCACCGCGATCGCGCTCTCCCACGACATGTTCGACTCCTCGCTCATGCTGGGCGTCTGCGACAAGATCGTGCCGGGCCTGCTGATCGGCGCGCTGCACTTCGGCCACCTGCCCGCGGTGTTCGTGCCCGCCGGGCCGATGACCTCCGGCCTGCCCAACAAGGCCAAGGCCCGCACCCGGCAGCTGTTCGCCGAGGGCAAGGTCGGCAAGGCCGAACTGCTGGACTCCGAGATGCAGTCCTACCACTCCCCCGGCACCTGCACCTTCTACGGCACCGCCAACTCCAACCAGGTCATGGTCGAGGTCATGGGCCTGCACCTGCCGGGCTCGACGTTCGTCAACCCGCGCACCGAGCTGCGTGAGGCCCTGACCAGGGCCGCGGGCCGCCGGGCTGTGGAGATCACCGCGCACGGCGCCGAGTACACCCCCGTGGGCCGGGTGGTCGACGAGAAGGCGATCGTCAACGCCTGCGTGGCGCTGCTGGCCACCGGCGGCTCGACCAACCACACCATGCACCTGGTCGCCATCGCCGCGGCGGCCGGCATCGAGCTGCTCTGGGACGACCTGGCCGCGCTGTCGAAGGTCGTGCCGCTGCTGACCCGGATGTACCCCAACGGCCAGGCCGACGTGAACCACTTCCAGGCCGCGGGCGGCATGCAGGTGCTCATCGGGGACCTGCTGGACACCGGCCTGCTCCACAACGACGTGCTCACGATCGCCGGGCAGGGCCTCGACCACTACCGGTCGGCGGCCGAGCTGAAGGACGGCGAGGTGGTCTGGACCGAGCGGACCGAGGGCAGCGCCGACCTCGACGTGCTCCGCCCGGCGCGCGAGCCGTTCTCCCCCGACGGCGGCATCCACATGCTCGACGGCAACCTGGGCCGCGCGGTCAGCAAGGTCTCCGCCGTCAAGGAGGAGCACCTGGTGATCGAGGCCCCGGCCAAGGTCTTCGACGACCAGCTGGAGCTGCTGCGCGCCTTCGAGGCGGGCGAGCTGGACGGGCAGGACTTCGTGGCGGTCATCCGCTACCAGGGACCGAGCGCGAACGGCATGCCCGAGCTGCACAAGCTCACCCCGCCGCTGGCGGTCCTGCTGGACCGCGGCCAGCGGGTGGCCATCGTCACCGACGGCCGCATGTCCGGCGCCTCGGGCAAGGTCCCCGCGGCCATCCACCTGTCGCCGGAGGCCGCCCACGGCGGCCCGATCGCGCTGGTCCAGGACGGCGACCCGATCCGCCTCGACTCCGCGGCCGGCACGCTGGAGCTGCTGGTCCCGGCCGAGGAGCTGGCCGCCCGCACCCCGCAGGGGGCCCCGCTCACCGACGCCCAGTGGGTGGGCACCGGCCGCGAGCTGTTCGCCGCCTTCCGCGGCGCGGCGGGTCCCGCCGAGCGCGGCGCCGGCATCTTCGCCCTGAACGGCCACGCCGAGAGCGTCGCCGCCCGCGCCGCCGGCGGAGGCGAGCGGTGACGCTTCCCTGGCTCGTCGCCGACGTCGGCGGCACCAACGCCCGGTTCGGCCTGGTCACCGAGCCCGGTGGCAGCCCCGGGGCCGTCGCCGTACTGGCCGGAAAGGATCACGACGGTCTTCCCGAAGCCGTAGCCGCCTATCTCGCGGAGCACGCGGGCGGAGTTCAGCCGGGAGCGGCCTGCATCGCGATCGCCGGCCCGATCGACGGGGACCGCTACCGGCTGACCAACGCGGGCTGGTCGGGTTCGGTGCGCGACCTGGGGATCGAGCACGTCGAGCTCCTCAACGACTTCGAGGCGCTCGCCGCGTCCCTGCCGCACCTGGCCGGGGACGATCTGGCCTCCCTGGGCGGGCCGGAGCCCGGGTACGGGGTCAAGGCGGTCCTGGGTCCCGGAACCGGCATGGGCGTGGCGGGCCTGGTGCCCGCCGCCGAGGGCTGGGTGCCGATCCCCTGCGAGGGCGGTCACGTGACCGCCCCGGTGCTCGACGAGCGCGACCACCAGGTCGTCCGGGCGCTGCGCTCGGAGGGCATGGAGCACGTGGTGGCCGAGCACCTGCTGTCGGGGCCGGGGCTGAGCCGGCTCCACCGCGCCCTGGCGCTGGTCAACGGCGTGGACGCGCCGCAACTGTCCCCGGCCGACGTCGTGGCCCGGATGGACGACTCGCTGTGCGCCGAGACCGTCGAGGTCTTCTGCGGCATGCTCGGCACCTTCGCCGGGAACGTCGCGCTGACCCTGGGCGCCCGGGGCGGCGTCTATCTGGGCGGCGGCGTGCTGCCCCGTATCGTGGAGCGGGTGCGCACCAGCGACTTCCGCCGCCGCTTCGAGGCCACCCCGACGCTCGGCGACTATCTGGCCGCCATCGCCACCACGTTGATCGTGGCGCCGCAGCCCGCGCTCACCGGCGCGGCGGCCTGGCTGAACCAGCGCCTGGCGGGCGCCTCCCCGATCACCTCCCCGATGGAGTACGCATGAGCCTTCTCGACATCGCCCCGGTGGTCCCGGTCGTCGTCATCGACGACGCGGAGACCGCCGTACCCCTGGCCCGGGCCCTGGTGGCCGGTGGCCTGCCGGTCATCGAGGTGACCCTGCGCACCGCCCCCGCGCTGGAGGCCGTGCGGCGCATCGCCGCCGAGGTCCCCGAGGCGGTGATCGGCACCGGCACCGTCCGGACCGCCGACGACGTGCGCGCCTCCGCGCAGGCGGGCGCGAAGTTCCTGGTGAGCCCGGGCAGCACGGCGGCCCTGGTGGACGCCATGCAGGACAGCGGCCTGCCGTTCCTGGCGGGTGTGGCGACGGCCTCGGAGGTCATGACGCTGGCCGAGCGCGGGCTGACCGAGATGAAGTTCTTCCCCGCCGAGGCCGCCGGCGGCCTGCCGTACCTGAAGTCGCTGGCCGGGCCCCTGCCCGACGTGCGCTTCTGCCCGACCGGCGGGATCAGGCTCGCCACGGCCCCCGACTATCTCGCGCTGCCGAACGTCGGCTGCGTGGGCGGGACCTGGCTGACCCCGGCCGACGCCCTGGCCACGGGCGACTACGCCCGCGTCGAGAAGCTGGCCGCCGAGGCGGCCGCCCTGCGCCCGCAGGTCTGAGCCTCCGTCGCTCCAACACATCGGCGCCTCCTCTGAACCGGGCACGTGTCACACGCGTATCTCGCGGCGACAGCACTCCCGAGCAGAGGAGGCACGCGATGCGTTTTCGCATCGTCACGGTATGCACGGCACTGATGGCTCTAGGAGCCGGTACGGCGCATGCCGGGATCCAGCAGACCCCCGGCGCTTCCCAGACCCCCAACCGGTACACGGTCGTCAACCTGGTCTCGGACGTCAAGGGCCGGGCCGCGATCACCGATCCCGCGCTGATCAACCCGTGGGGCATGGCCATGGGCAAGACCCTGTGGGTCTCGGCCACCGGCGGCGACCTGGCCACCGTCTACTCCGGCGGCCACAACGGGGTCAAGCAGGAGCAGACCCGGGTCCGCATCCCCGGCGGCAGGCCCACCGGACAGGTGGTCAACCCGGGCGAGGAGTTCGTGGTGAAGGGCCCCGGCGGGTCCGGGCCCGCGACCTTCATCTTCGCCAGCCCCAGCGGCGCGATCACCGGATGGAACGCCCAGGCCGACGCCGACGACGCCGTCATCGGCGCGTTCGTGCGCAACGCCGACTTCAAGGGCCTGGCCCTGGCCCAGACCAACAGGGGCCCCCGGTTGCTGGCCGCCGACTTCGCCAACAACCGCGTCCACGTCTTCGACGGGGACTTCAACCGCCTGCGGACGCACAGCCGCGCGTTCCTCGACCCGCGGCTTCCCGAGAACTACTCGGCCTTCAACGTCGAGGTCGTGGGCCGCTCCATCCTCGTGGCCTACGCCAAGCGCGACCCCCAGACCGGCAAGGCCGTGGCGGGGGTCGGCAAGGGCTTCGTCAGCCAGTTCGACGGCGACGGCCGCTTCCTCGGCCGCTTCGCCGCCCGCGGCCAGCTGAACGCCCCGTGGGCGATGACGCTGGCCCCGCGCGGCTTCGGCCGGATGTCGGGGGCGCTGCTGGTGGGCAACTTCGGCGACGGCCGGATCCTGGCCTACAACCCGCGCACCGGCCGCCCGCTGGGAGCGCTGCGCGGATCCAACGGACAGCCGATCGCCCTGGGCGGCCTGTGGGACCTGGAGCCCGGCACCGCCACCGTGGGCGGCACGAACACCCTGTGGTTCAGTGCGGGGACCGACGGCGGCACGCACGGCATGGTCGGCCTGATCCACGCGGCCGGAGCCAAGCCCGCCATGTCCGCCCCGCCCCCGGCGCCCAGCGGCAGCCCGAGCGCGAGCCCCTCACAGAACAACAACGGCAACAACAACGGCGGCGGAGGGGGAGGCGGGTACTGACCCATGACGCCGGAGATCCGGATGCCGCCCGGCACACCGGAGCGCGCGGAGGCTCATCGGCGCACCGGGAACCGCGGACGCCGATCGGCACCGGGGGCCGCCCTCGTGAGCGTCCCCGGCCATCTCCCCGATCCATCCTGATCCACTCCGGAGCCTGACGGCTCCGGGTCATCCCTGAGAGCCGGGCGGCCGGTCCGGAGGTGCCCCACCACACCCATCCGGCCGCCCACGGGGCGCGGGCCTCCCCCTGCCCGCGCCCTCCCACGGAGCCCGGGGGCGGAGTTCCGGCCCCCGCACTTCTCCGACGGCCCCGGCCGATGCACGGAACACACCTCGCGACACAGGATGATATGGAGGAACTTCCCCTTCCCCCTGCGAGGTGCGCGTGATGGCCGCCGTCACACCGGCCGCCCGGCGGTCCGCCGACGACCTGACCTATCCGGCCGGGTCCCTGGTCCTGCTCACCGGCCTCCCCGGTGCGGGCAAGAGCACGCTGCTGGACCGGCTGTACGGCCTGCGCGGCGACGAGACCGCCCCGGTGAACGCGGACGGCGTCTTGATCATCGACTCACGGCAGTCGCGCGCCTGGTGGTCGCCCCGCCTCGTCGCGCTCCACCCGCGCCTGCGCACCCCGATCGTGCACACCACCCACATGGCCCGCATCGTCGGCGCCGTGCTGCGCGGTCACACGGTCGTGGCGCACAGCCGGGGCACCTGGCCGCACATCCTGTACGGCCTGGCCTGGTTCGCCCGGCTGCGCGGCACGCAGATGCACCTGGTCATGCTCGACGTCGACCCCGAGATCGCCCGCAAGGGGCAGATCTCCCGGGGCCGGGTCGTGAGCACCGTGCTCTTCGCCCGGCACTGCCGCCGCTGGGACAGGCTGGTCTCCCGCGCCCGCACCGGCGCCCTCCCCCCGGCGGCGAGCGTCACGGTCCTGGACCGGTCCTCCGCCGACCTGCTCCAGACGATCACCTTCGGGAAGCGGTAGGGCCGACGGCACGACCCGCGCCGCGTGCCCGCCGGGGTGTCCCGTCACTTCTCTGAGGCGGCGGGACCGTTCAGCTTCCTGAGAGCGGCGGCCAGGGCGGCGCCGTACACCACGTGGCCGGTGCCCATCACCGCGACGCGGCCCGGCCGGTCACGGGAGATCGGCGGCAGGATGCCCAGGCCGGGGACCCATCCCTGGTAGCTGACCAGCCATATCCCCAGGGCGTAGGCGACTCCGGCCGGGACCGGAGGGCGCCGCCCGCCCGTCAGCACGCCGAACAGGGCGCCGGACGCGGCGCCGAAGCCCAGGTGCGCCACCGCGCCGAGCACTCCCTCCCCCTTCTTGGGCCGGTGCCGGTGGCCGGGCATGAACGCGCGGGTGATGCGCTTGGGCGGCTGGTCGCACATCAGCCCGGCGCGGTCCCCGGCGACCATCACCGCGCTCATCGCGGCAGTGGCGAACAGCCCGCCCAGGCCGCCCCGTACGAGATCACCGATCATGGCGGGTTCCTCCTTCGCACTCGTCTCCGCGCGGGTCGCCTCCCCCGTCCGCGGCAGGTCAAACGGCCCGCGGGATTCGGCCGCCCCGGATGAGGAATCGTCTCCGCGGCGGGCGGCCACGCCCGCGGGGCCGTACGGACGGGAGTGACGAGGTGTTCGAGGGATTCGCGCAGGAGCGGGTGGCGACCGGGGAGGCCGAGCTCTTCGTCCGGTACGGCGGCGACGGGCCGCCCGTGCTGCTGCTGCACGGCCATCCCCGTACCCACGCCACCTGGCACCGGGTCGCCCCGCTGCTGGCCGGGGACTTCACGGTGGTCTGCCCGGATCTGCGAGGCTACGGCCGCTCGTCGAAACCGGAGACCACCGCCGACCACGAGCCCTACTCCAAGCGGGCGATGGCCCGCGACTGCGTGGCCCTGATGCGGGAGCTGGGCCACGAGCGCTTCGCCGTGGCCGGGCACGACCGGGGCTGCTACGTGGCCCAGCGGCTGGCGCTGGATCATCCGCGGGCCGTCACCCGGCTCGTGGTCATGGAGGGGATCCCGATCGGCGAGGCGCTGGCCCGCGCCGACGCGCGCTTCGCGGCGAGCTGGTGGCACTGGTTCTTCCTGGGGCAGACCGCCAAGCCCGCCGAACGGGTGATCAACGCCGACCCGGACGCGTGGTACCGCGCCACCGCCGGGCAGATGGGCGCCGAGGCCTACGAGGACTACCGGCGCGCGATCCACGACCCGCGCACGGTCCACGCGATGTGCGAGGACTACCGGGCGGGGCTCGGCCTCGACCGGGAGGCCGACGACGCCGACCGCCGCGCGGGCCGGGTGGTCTCCTGCCCGACCCTGTTCCTGTGGGCCACCCGCGACGACATGGAGGAACTGTACGGCGACCCCCTGGCGATCTGGCGCGACTGGGCCCCGGACGTGCGGGGCGCCGCCATCGAGTCGGGCCACCACCTCGCCGAGGACGCCCCCGCCGAGCTCGCCGCCGAACTGCGCCGTTTCCTCGCCTGAGGAACCGGGCTCTCCCCGTCCTCACCACGAGGAACGACCGCCCTCCACGGACGATCCGGGGCCCGGCACCATGAACGACCTCACCGACGGCCCGCGACCCGGCCACGCGAGAGGTTCCCGCCGACGGCCCGCGACCCGGCCACGCGAGAGGTTCCCGCCGACGGCCCGCGACCCGGCCGCGCGAGAGGTTCGCGCGACCGGGCCCCGGTCTCCTCTGTGGTCCCGCCCCGGCGGCCGCCTCCGGCGCAGGGGGCGGGGGCGCCTCGTATCCCGGTCTCCTCCGGGATCCCCCGGCAGCCGGGAGATTTCTCAGTAGCGGAAGCGGCGACCAGCTCGCGCAGTTCGCCGGACATCCGGGACAGCTCGCCGGCGGCCTGCTGGGCCCGGCCGATGCCCTCGCTGGTGGCGTGGGCCGCGGCGGCGATGTCGGTCGTTGACGACATGAAAATGATCTTCTGGGATACGGCCCCGCGGGAGGCCGCTCCCCCGGTGGGCACGGAACCTCACTGACAAGACATGGGGCCCGTTTCGGGAGATCGGCCCGCGAGCGGCCGGGAAAAGAGGTCGTGCGGGTGAGTCCCGTCACGGTTCCCCCAGGGGCGAGCCGCCTCACACTTCCCGCGCCCGGCGGCGGGTGACGCCCTCCAACGCCACTCGCCTCCCGCGGGGCTCCGCGGGAGGCGAGTGATCTCGGGGTGGCCCGAAGGCCTGCGACCGTTCTGAAGGGCCGCCCGAAGACGCGCACCTCAAGAACGCATCGTCCGCCAGGACGTGTAGTGGTGGATCGCGATGCCGGCGAAGGCCGGGTGGGCTCGGGCCGCCGCGTCGACCTGGGACAGCACCGTGGTCATCCGCGTCCGGCCCTCCTCGTGGAAGGTGCAGTACACGCAGTCGGACAGCGGGGCGGTCTCCGCGCCCAGCCGTACCGGCCTGCCCGCCCTGGAGCCGCGGGTGAGCAAGTCGGTGCTGATGTCCATCATCGAGTTGGGGCCCTTGGCGGTGTCGCGGTAGCTCATCACGGTGATCGCGTTCACCCGTGCCAGCACCGCGTCGGCCAGCGTGATCCCGGTCCCGGCCGGGATGATCCCGTACCAGGCCGGCACGTCGGCCTCCAGGGGGCGGGGGTCGGCGGCCTGCAGCCGCTCCAGCAGCTTGACCAGGCCCGAGACCAGCCCGGCCCGGTTCGCCTGCCACTGCGGCAGGACGTAGGGCTCCACGTCGACGTGGCTGCCGGTGAACAGCCTGGTGCCCAGGACCGCGCGCTGCCAGGCCAGCGCCGAGGCGTGGTCGGTGGCCCACTCCGGCTCACCGCCCAGCGCCGTCAGGCGGATCTTCGACACGTCCGCGCCCCGCTTCAGCTCCCGCACCCGCGCGAGCGTGGCGGGGGTCGAGGGCAGCTCGGCGTCGACGTAGACGAAGATCTCCTTCACACCCCGGGCGCGGGCCCAGGACAGGACGTCGGACGGCTTGGCCGTGGCGGTGTGCCACAGCCACATCGCGCGCGTCCCCGCCGGAGCGGGCTTCAGCCCCGCCGCGGCCGAGGCCGGCGCGGGCGTCACGAGGGCCGTGCCCAGCGTCAGAACGCCGAGCACGACCCCCGTGACGATCCTGGCCGCGAATCCCGGCCTTCTACGGGAGCCCTCCCGCCGGGCGGGAGGGCTCCCTCCGGCATCACACCTCGGGCTCGGGCTCAACGATCGGCTCCGGCTCGGGCTCGGGCTCGGGCTCGGGCTCCGGCTCGACGACCGGCTCCGGGCTGGTGGCGTTGACGTGCGCGGCGACCAGGCCGGTGACGGTCCTGACGCCGTTCACGGTCACGGCGTCACCGGGGAGCACCGCGTCGAGGGTCACCTTGACGTCATCCCGGGTGATCTTGGTGACGGCGTTCACCGTGAACACGACGTCCGTGCCCACCACCGTCTTCGAGCCGCTGGCCACCGTCACCGTGACGGTGCCCGCCTCGACGTCCACGGCGGTGACGGTGCCCACCGCGGCGAAGTGCAGGGCCGCGGCCTTGGCCTCCGCCGCCTTCTTGGCGGCCGCGGCCTTCGCAGCCGCCGCCGCCTTGGCGGCGGCTGCCTTCCTGGCCGCCTCCGCCTTCGCCGCCGCGGCCTTGGCGGCCGCCGCCTGCTTGGCCGCCGCGGCGCGAGCGGCGGCGGTCAGCTTGGTCGACGAGGTCTTGGCCGGCTTCTTCGGCGCCGCGTTGGCCGCCTCGGCGGTCACGGGGACGCTCACGCTCACCGCGGCGGCCAGCAGCAGCGCGGTCCAGGTCTTCCTCTTGTCTGACATTGTGCTTCCTTGCAGTTGCCGAGAGTAATGACTGGGTTCTCATCGGTAATCACGGAGGCCCACTGAGGAAAACCGCGGAGAAAAACTGCGAGGCTCCCCGCCGGGCCCCTCAGAGGGGAAGCACGCCGCCGGGCTTGAGCGCCTTCATGGCGATCTGGGAGGTCAGCTTGTCCAGGCCGGGCAGGCGGCCGAGCCGCTCCAGGCGGAGCTGGCTGTAGGCCTCCATGTCCGGCACCGCGACCCGCAGCACGTAGTCGGGATGGCCGAACATGCGCAGGCACTCGATCACGTCGTCGATCTCCATCACGGCCTCCTCGAAGGCGGTGACGGTCTCGGCGTCCTGGCCCTTCAGCTCGACGTAGGCCAGCACCTGGAACCCGCGCCCGACGGCGGCCGGGTCGATCACGGCCCGGTAACCGCTGATCACCCCGGACTCCTCCAGGTTGCGGACCCGGCGCAGGCACGGCGAGGGGGTCAGCCTTACCCGCTCGGCCAGTTCCTGGTTGCTCAGCCGCCCCTCCACCTGCAGGAGGCTGAGAATTGCGCGATCGGTGGCGTCCATGGCATCAGATGCTAGAACGAACAGCAGGTGACGGGAACATTGACATCGGATATCGGCCCCTCTGGCATAACCTTGCCGCAATCCAAGCGGGACCGACAGACGGGACCACCAGCATGACGATCTTCGCCGAATCCCGCGAGATCTCTCCCGACGACCGGTACCTCCTCGAAGAGGGCCGCGTCTTCATGAACGGCACGCAGGCCCTGGTGCGGGTGATCCTCGACCAGATGCGCGCCGACCGCCGCACCGGGCTCGACACGGGCACGATGGTGTCCGGCTATCCGGGCTCCCCGCTGGGCGGCTTCGACCTGGAGCTGGCCCGTGCCCGCAAGCACGCCGAGCCGCTCGACGTCGTGCACCGCCCCGGCCAGAACGAGGAGCTGGGCGCCACCGCCGTCTGGGGCAGCCAGCTCGTGCCCACCCTCCCCCGGCCGCGCAAGACCGGTGTGCTGGGCGTCTGGTACGGCAAGGCCCCCGGCGTGGACCGGGCGGCCGACGCCTTCCGGCACGGCAACTTCGTCGGCGCCCACCCGCAGGGCGGCATGATCGCCTTCTGCGGCGACGACCCGACGTGCAAGTCCTCCACGCTTCCCTCGGCCACCGAGAGCGCGCTCGCCGCGCTCGGCATGCCGATCGTCCACCCTGGCAGCGTCCAGGAACTGCTCGACCTGGGCCGCCATGCGATCGCGGCGTCCCGGGCGAGCGGACTGTGGGTCGCGGTGAAGGCCGTCTCCAACGTCGTGGACGGCACCGGCACCGTGAGCGTCGGGCATGACCGGGTCGTCCCGGTCATGCCCGGCGCCGGATACGACGTCGAGTACGAGGGCCGGCCGTACCGGCACATGCCCAACGCCACCCTGCTGACCCCGTGGTCGCTGGAGATGGAGCGCACGCTCGTCGGCCCGCGTACCGAGTTGGCCCGCGCCTACGCCCGCGAGAACGGCCTCAACCGGATCACCGCCGACCCGCGGGACGCCTGGCTGGGCATCGTGGCCTCCGGGACCGCCTACTACGACGTGCGCGAGGGCTTCCGCAAGCTCGGCATCACGCCCGAGGAGGCGGGCGTGCGCCTGCTGAAGATCGGCATGATCTGGCCGCTGGAGCCGGAGATCGTGCGGACCTTCGCCCGCGGCCTGGAAGAGATCATGGTCGTGGAGGAGAAGGCGCCGCTGCTGGAGGGCCTGGTCAAGGACGTCCTGTACGGCACCGCGAACGCCCCGCGCGTCCTGGGCAAGCTGGATGAGAACGGCGCCCGGCTGATCCCGCAGGCGGGCGGCGTGGACGCCGACCTGGCGGCCAAGGCCATCGCCTTCCGCCTGCGCCGCAAGGGCATCGCGACGGACCAGGCCCCCTCCGGCCTCGGCGACCGCGTCTCCAGGAACCTGGCCGTCATCTCCCGTCCCGAGCCGCTGAAGCTGCTCACCGCCCAGCGCACCCCGTTCTTCTGCTCGGGCTGCCCGCACAACCGCTCCACCGCCGTCCCGGACGGCGCGCCGGTCGGCGCCGGGATCGGCTGTCACACGATGGTGGTCATCAACCCCGAGGGCAAGGGCACGCTCACCGGCCTGACCCAGATGGGCGGCGAGGGCACCCAGTGGATCGGCCAGGCGCCGTTCACCGACACCCCGCACATCTTCCAGAACCTCGGCGACGGCACCTTCCACCACTCCGGCTCGCTGGCGGTCCGCGCGGCGGTCGGCGCCGGGGTCAACATCACCTACAAGATCCTCTACAACAGCGCGGTCGCGATGACCGGCGGTCAGACGATCCAGCCGTCGCTGGCCGTGGCCGACCTGACCCGCTGGCTGGAGGTCGAGGGCGTGCGCCGGGTGATCGTCACCACCGACGAGCCCGCGCGCTACCGGGGCGTCAAGCTCGCCCGGATCGCCGAGGTCCGCGACCGCTCCGCCCTGGAGGACGCCCAGCGCGAGCTCGCGGCGATCCCCGGCGTGACCGTGCTGGTCCACGACCAGCAGTGCGCGGCCGAGAAGCGGCGGCTGCGCAAGAAGGGCGCGCTGCCCGACCCGGTCAGGCGGGTGGCGATCAACCAGCGGGTCTGCGAAGGCTGCGGCGACTGCGCCAAGAAGTCCGAGTGCCTGTCGGTGCTGCCGGTGGAGACCGAGTTCGGCCGTAAGACCGAGATCCACCAGTCGTCCTGCAACAAGGACTACTCCTGCGTGGAGGGCGACTGCCCGTCCTTCGTCACCGTGGTCCCGGGCAAGGCGAAGGCCAAGGGGGCGGCGAAGGGCAAGGCCGGGCGCGCCGTACCGGCTCTTCCGGAGCTGCCCGCGGCCGAGCGGCGTGAGCTGCCCGGCGGGGAGGCGACGATCCGGCTGGTCGGCATCGGCGGGACCGGCGTGGTCTCGGTCGCCCAGATCCTGGGCACCGCCGCCCTGCTCGACGGCAAGCGCTCGCGCGGGCTCGACCAGACCGGTCTGGCGCAGAAGGGCGGCACCGTCGTCTCCGACATCCTGATCTTCGAGGGTGAGGACGACAGGTCCGGGCAGGCCAGCTCGGCCAGCGTGGACGCCTACCTGGCGCTGGACCTGATCGGCGCCACCGACCCCAAGCACCTGCGCACCGCCGACCGCGACCGCACCGTCGCGGTGGTCTCCACCAGCCTGGTCCCGACCGGCTCGATGGTGCTCGACCCGTCGACCCACCTGACCGAGCTCGGCTCGCCGATCGGCGCGCTGGAGGCCCGGACCCGGCGCGAGCTGAACGTCTACCTCGACGCCGAGGCGGTGGCCCAGGCGCTGTTCGGCGACCACATGCCGGCCAACACGATCGTGGTCGGCGCCGCCTGGCAGCGCGGGCTCATCCCGCTCAGCCTGGAGGCGATCGAGGGCGCCATCCGGCTGGGCGGCGGCAAGTCCGCCGAGAAGACGGTGGCCGCCTTCCACTGGGGCCGGGCGGTCGTGGCCGCCCCCGAGGCCGTGGCGGCGGCGACCGGCTCGCCCGACGTGCCGGCCCCGCGCCCGGCGGGCGAGGTGCTGCGGCTGATCGAGTCGGTGGGCGCGGCCGAGGGCAGCGAGCTGCGCCGGCTGCTGGAGGTGCGGATCCCGGACCTGGTGGCCTACCAGGACCTGCGTTACGCCGCCCGCTACGCCGAGGCGGTCCGGGAGGTCCTGGCCAAGGAGGAGCCGGAGGCCCGCCCGGCCGCCGGAACTCCCATCACTGAGGCCTACGCCCGCCAGCTGTACCGGCTGATGGCCTACAAGGACGAGTACGAGGTCGCCCGCCTGCACCTCGACCCGGCCGAGCGGGCCAGGATCGCCGCCGAGTTCGGCCCCGGCGCGAAGATCTCCTACAACCTGCACCCGCCCGTCCTGCGCGCCATGGGCATGAAGCGCAAGATCCGCCTGGGCACCTGGTTCGACCCGGCCTTCCGCCTGCTGTACGGCATGCGCAAGGTGCGCGGCACCCGGCTGGACCCGTTCGGGATGGCCGGGGTGCGCAGGGTCGAGCGCCGGCTCGTCGAGGAGTACACCCGCGACGTCCGGCGCGCCCTGGAGCACCTGACACCGGAGACCGAGGGCCGGATCCGCGAGCTGGCCGACCTGCCCGAGATGATCCGCGGCTACGAGCACGTGAAGCTCGACAACGTGGCCGCCTACCGCGAGCGGGCCGCCGCCCTGCTGGCCGGGTTGGAGTCCGCCCGCTGACACCCCCGCGCGCCGTACGGCGACGCCGGAAGCGCCGGTACGGCCCCTCGCCGTACCGGCGTCGTCATGCCGGGAGGCGGGGGGCGGCCTTCGGGGAGGCGGTCGCCGTTCCGGACGGTGACCGTTTCATACGCGGTCGAGGAGGGTCTTCTCGGTGATGGGGTCCTCGTGGGTGCCCTGGACGGTGCAGGCGTGGGCGCCGGCGACGGCGCCCAGTCGCACGCACTCCTCGACCGGGCGGCCGTGCAGCCTGCCGTACAGGAAGCCGCTGACGAAGGCGTCCCCCGCGCCGTTGCTGTCGGCCACCGGGCCGGGCAGCGGCGCGGCCGGGAAGTGCCGCAGTCCGTCGGCGTCCAGGACGTGGCAGCCCTCGGCGCCCGCCGTGCACACGACGGTCTGCGCGCGGCCGGCGTCGAGGATGTGGCGCATGACCTCCTCCCGCCGCGATCCCAGGGCGGTCTCCGAGAGGAAGACCAGGCCGGAGGAGTAGGCGAAGTCCCGGTGGTGGTCGTTGTCGCCGTCCCAGTCGTGCAGGTCGGTGGAGACCGTGGCGGCGGGGCGGCCGGCCAGGTCGGGATAGACGTGCCGGGAGAAGTCGGTGATCGACACGTGGACGTGCCGGGCGTCGCGGACCGCGTCCAGGTACAGCTCGCGGGGCAGCCGCTCGTCCGGGACGACGCGGGGGTCGAACAGCGAGGTGCGCCGCCCGTCGGGGCCGACGAGCAGGACGCTGCGCCGGGTGCCCTGGGGGGCGAGGGCCCAGCCCGCCTCGACGCCGCGCTCCTCCATGTGGGCCCGGATGAACCGGCCCTGGGGGTCGTCGCCGACCAGGTCCACCAGCCTGACCCGCAGGCCGAGGGCGTGGCAGCCCAGCGCGACGCCGCTGCCGGTGTTGCCGATCCGGTCGACCACCGGCGGGACGGCGTAGGTGTCGGCGTACGGCAGCGGCAGCTCGGGCACGTAGACCGTGGTGTCGACACCGGTTCCGCCGATCACGACGACGTCGTGGGTCACATCGTGGGTCATGGATGCACATCCTCGCCGAGCCCGGGCAGGGCTCTGTCGGGCCCGCGCCGGGGCGTCGGGGCACTGCGGGACACCGGCCGGAGCGCCGGAGTCGGGGGCCGCTGGACCGGCGGCCGGGCCGGGTGGTCAGGTGCCGGCCGAGGAGCCTGACGGGTCGCCGGCGGCCGGAGGGACCAGGACAGCAGGGACCAGGACAGCAGGGACCAGGACAGCAGGGACCAGGACAGCAGGGACCGGGACAGCAGGGACCGGGGCCGGAGGGGTCAGCGGTTGACCAGGGGGCCGGAGCCGGTGGAGCGGCGGACGACCAGTTCGGGCTGGAACATCAGCTCGACGTGCTTGCCCGGCGCGCCGTTGATCTCCTCCAGGAGGGTCTCCACGGCAGCCGAGGCCATGGCGCCGATCGGCTTGCGCACGGTGGTCAGCGGCGGGTCGGTGAACGCGATCAGCGGCGAGTCGTCGAACCCCACCACCGACACGTCCTCC
>NZ_BOOJ01000061.1 GCF_016863175.1 Paraplanobispora siamensis | reverse complement strand
GTCGGTTCGGGTTCACGGCTCGGGTTCACGGCTCGGGGCGGTGCGCAGCAGGGGCTCGATCCGGTACGGCACCTGGACGGACAGGGCGATCGTGGTGTCGGTGCGCTGGACTGCCGGGGAGGTGAGGATGCGGGCGATGATCTCCTGGAGATCGGGGGTGCTGCGGGCCACCACGCGGCAGAGCAGGTCGGCCTGGCCGCTGGTGCCGTACACCTCCAGGATCTCGGGAAGTGCCTCCAGGGCCTGGACGGCCTCGGCCAGCCGGCCCTGGGCGATCTGCAGGGAGACGAAGGCAAGGATCGGGTAGCCGACGCCCTCGGGGGTGACGGTCGGGCCGAAGTCGGCGATGACGCCCCGGGCGGTGAGTTTCTCGACACGGGCCTGCACGGTGCCGCGGGCCACGCCGAGCAGGCGCGCGAGTTCGGTCAGGCCGATGCGCGGATGGGCGCGCATGGTCACCAGGAGGCGGCTGTCCAGCTCGTCGACGGGCACGTCCTCAGACTAGGCGATTCGACCAGTCGAGAATAGATCCAACCATACGATCTTGGACGATTCGCCTAGCCGTACTGCCCGCTCTTGCCAGCGAAACGGGAAATTGCTGTCATCTCATACATGTTCGAGGAAGCACAGTACTTCGCGCCGGTGGCGACCCGTGACGACGGCACGGTCGAGGTCGAGCTCGCTGCGAGTCACCCCGGTTTCGCCGACCCCGTCTACCGGGCGCGCCGCAACGCCATCGCGGCTCTCGCCGTCGGGTACGTGCCCGGCACGCCGATCCCGACGGCCGAGTACACCGAACAGGAACACGAGGTGTGGGCCATCGTCAGCCGGGAGCTGGCGGTCAAGCACCGCAAGTATGCGACCGCCGAGTATCAGCAGGCGGCCGAGCGTCTCAGGCTGCCCGCCGAGCGCATCCCGCAGCTGCAGGAGGTCGGCGACCTGCTGGAGCCCCTGACCGGCTTCCGGTATCTCCCCGCGGCCGGCCTGGTGCCGCTGCGCGACTTCTACGGGGTCCTGGCTGACGGGCTCTTCTACTCGACGCAGTACATCCGTCACCACTCCACGCCGCTCTACACGCCCGAGCCGGACGTGATCCACGAGGTGATCGGGCACGCCAACGCCCTGGCCTCCGACCGTTACGCGCGTCTCTACCGGCTGGCGGGGAGCGCGGCGCGGCGGGTGGAGAGCGAGGAGGCGCTGGAGTTCATCTCCAAGATCTTCTGGTTCACGCTGGAGTTCGGCGTGATGACCGACCAGGGGGAGCTGCGGGCGTACGGCGCCGGCATCCTGTCCTCCTACGGGGAGATCGAGGAGTTCCGGGGGATGGACATCCGTCCGCTGGACATCGTCGCGATGGGCACCACCCAGTACGACATCACGAAATATCAGGATGTGCTATTCCGGGCGGACTCGCTCGAGCACCTGGAAGACGTGGTCGGAAGCTTCTGGGAGGATTGCGACGATGAGGCGATTCTCCGGATAACGTCAGATTCGGCCTGAGAAGTACAGGTAAAAGCGGCCTGAGAAGTACAGGCACAGCGAGAAGCCCCTGGTGTGTGAGTCGTCGGCCGACCAACACTCACACCAGGGGCTTTTTTTTGCCTCATGGCCGATTCGTGTTATGCCTTGTTCCATTCACTGGAAAAGCGCCTACACGAATCGGTTCCCGGACGACGCAGTTCGGCAGTGTGCCGGAACGCGTGTCGCCGTTCCTCGGAGAGACGTGTCAGTCGTTCTCGATGAAGCCAAGGAGGGCGAGGTCGATGAGGTCGTTGAGAACGTTGTTCTCGTGGTTCTCGACGTAGGTGGTGCCGGGCTTGTCCCAGTTGTCGGCCGAGGCGGCGGCGGCGGTGGCCATGCCCGCGGCACCCAGGAAACCTGCGATGGCGACGCCGGCGAGAATACGACGGATCATGATGCTTCCTCCATGAAACGAAACGGGGAACTTCTGGAGACTCCAGCTGTTAGCCGTTATCGGCTGACTGCTCGTCGTCGCGAATAACAATGTCGTATCCGAGGCCGCCGATTCAACGCAGTCAGGCCAGGTTTCGGTCAAAGGCTCGTGGCGCTCCTTTGGGGATGAAGTCCCATTCGTCGCCGGTGACCAATGCTTCCGGCAATGGTATGTCGTGCGACCCTTTCAGGGTATTAACGAGATCCTTTTCACCGGATTTCACGTACGGATTCTCGTTCGCCGTTCATGGAGCGGCCCCGGCCGGCTGGGAGGCGCCGGCCGGGGCCATCGGAAAACCTTGACCGGCCGGAGCCCGTGTGGAGCCCGGCCGGAGAGACCTCGTCAGGAGGAGCCCACCAGGCGGTATCCCACGCCGCGCACGGTCTGGATGAGCTGGTCGTCGCTGTCGCCGAGGCGGGCGCGCAGGCGCTTGACGTGCACCGCGATCGTGTTGGTCGAGGCGGCGCCGGTGGAGTTCCACACGTTCCGCATGATCTGCTCGCGGGTGACCGTGCGGTGCGCGTTGCGCATCAGATAGTGCAGCAGCTCGAACTCGCGCAGCGGGAGGTGGACGATCCGGCCGTCCACCTTGACCTGGTAGGCGTTGACGTCGAGCTCGACGTTGCCGACCACGAGCGTCCGGCGAGCCCCCGAGTCGCCGGCGATCGCGGCCTGCACGAGCGGCAGGAGCTCGGGCACCCGGTACGGCCGGGCCACGCAGGCGGTGGCCCCGGCGGAGAGCGCCTGGACGGCCTGCTCGGCATGGCCCTCGCCTACGCCGAGCAGGACGGGCACCGCACGAGTCAGCCGTACGGCGCGGATGAACTCCACGGCGCCGATGACCGGCAGCGAGGCGCTGACGAGCACGACGTCAGGCTGCAGCGCCCCGGCCTGCAACAGGGCCTGGGCGCCGTCGCCGACGCCCATGACCTCCACCCCCTCGCGTTCGAGGATCACAGCGAGCTCCTCGACCAGGGCGGACTCCGGATCGGCGACCAGCAGCCTGGGCGCCGTCCGTGTTTCCCCGTCCACTTCGGGTGCCGTCTGCGGCTGGATCACCCGGATCCTCCAAGTAGGAATGTGTGGGGTTCGTGAGGACGGAAACCTCGATCTCAGCCGAAACGGCCGGTGATGTAGTCCTCGGTTCGCTTGTCGCTCGGGTTGGTGAAGATGCGGCTGGTCTCGTCGAACTCCACCAGGCGGCCGTGCCGTACGCCGGCCGAGTCCACCTCGGCGGTGAAGAAGGCGGTGCGGTCGGAGACGCGGGCGGCCTGCTGCATGTTGTGCGTGACGATGACGATCGTGTAGTCACGCGACAGCTCCTGCATCAGGTCCTCGATCTTGGTGGTCGCGATCGGGTCCAGGGCCGAGCAGGGCTCGTCCATCAGGATCACGTCGGGCTTCACCGCGATCGCCCGGGCGATGCACAGACGCTGCTGCTGACCGCCGGACAGGGACAGGGCGTTCTGCTTGATCTTGTCCTTGACCTCGTCCCACAGGGCGGCCTTGGTGAGCGCCTCCTCGACGATGTCGTCCATCTTCCCCTTCACGCCGTTGACCCGGGGGCCGTAGGCGATGTTGTCGTAGATCGACTTGGGGAAGGGATTGGGCTTCTGGAAGACCATGCCGATCCGGCGGCGGACCTCGATCGGGTCGACGTGGTCGCCGTACAGGTCCTCGTCGTGGTAGAGGATCTTGCCGGCCGCGCGGGCGCCCGGGATGAGGTCGTTCATCCGGTTGAAGCAGCGCAGCACGGTGCTCTTGCCGCAACCCGACGGGCCGATCATGGCCGTGATCTCACGGTTGCCGATGGTCATGTCGACCCCCCGCACCGCCTCGTAGTCGCCGTAGAAGACGCTGAGACCGGAGACGGTGAAGACCGGGTCGAGGGCTTCGATGTTGCGGGGCACTTCGGGGCCGCGCACGGTTACGTTCGGCACGGAAAGTCCAATCTGAGCCGTTCCGGTGGTGGTCGGCGTGAGATTGCGGGGGTCGGTCATTACGTTCCTCACCAGCGCTTCTGGTAGCGGTTACGGAGCCAGATGGCGACGGAGTTCATGAGCAGCAGGATCGCCAGCAGGACCACGATCGCCGCCGCGGCGAGGATGGCGAACTCCTCCTGGGGACGGCTGATGAAGCTGTAGATCTGCAGGGGCAGCACGCTGAAGCTGCTCCAGACGCCTTCCGGGTTGAACCGGACCAGCGTCGCGGCGCCGAGCATCAGGAAGGGCGCGGCCTCACCGATCGCGCGGGAGAGTGCCAGGATCGAGCCGGTCGCGATACCGGGGATCGAGGCCGGGAGCACCTGGCGGTAGATCGTCTGCCACTGGGTCGCCCCCAGCGCCAGCGAACCCTCGCGGATCGACGGGGGCACCGCGCGGATGGCCTCCCGGGCGGAGATGATCACGATGGGCAGCACCAGCAGCGAGATGGTGATCGCGCCGGTCATGATGGTGAAGCCGAACGCCATCCAGCGGGCGATGATGCCCAGGCCGAGGATGCCGTAGACGATCGAGGGCACCGCGGCGAGGTTGGAGATGTTCAGCTCCAGCAGCCGGTTGTACCACTTGGTCCTGTCCGCGTACTCCTCAAGGTAGATCGCGGCCAGGATCCCGGTGGGCAGTGCCATGAGCGCGGTCAGACCGATGATCCACAGGGTGCCGAAGATGCCGGACTGGATGCCGGCGGTCTCCGGGCGGCGGATCGAGGGCTGGTTCTCCCACAGCGTGGAGTCGAGCCGGGGCCAGCCCTCCTCCACCACGTACACGATCAGCAGGGCGAGGAAGACGAGCGCGATCGCCAGGCTGGCCATCAGCGCGATGCGGAACAGGTGCTCCTTGAGCGGGCGTCCCTTGCTCGCGAGCTGTACGGCGGAGCGGGGCGTGGACAGGATGGCCATCAGTCGTAGACCTCGCGATACTTCTGGACCAGGCGGGCGCTGACGTAGTTCATGGCGAAGGTCATGATGAACAGAAGCGAACCGACCGCGAAGATGGTCTTGTAGGCGATCGAGCCGACCGACGCGTCGCCGGATCCCGCCTGGGCGATGAAGGCCGCCATGGTGGCCATCTCGTCACCCGGGTAGAGCGTGAAGACGGACTTGAAGCCGCCCGCGATCGCGACGATCATCGTCTCGCCCGCGGCCCGGGAGATGGCCAGGATGATGGCGGCGACGATGCCGGAGAACGCCGCCGGGACGACCACCCGTACCGAGGTGAGCATCTTGGAGGCGCCCAGCGCGTAGGAGCCCTCGCGCAGGCCGTTGGGGACCGCGGCCATCGAGTCCTCCGACAGCGACGCGACGATCGGGATGATCATCACACCGACGAGGAGGCCGGCGCTGAGCGCGTTCTTGGCCTCCAGCTCCAGGAACGGGAAGACGTCCTGCAGCACCGGGGTGACGAAGGTGAGGGCGAAGAAGCCGAAGACCACGGTGGGCACGCCCGCCAGGACCTCCAGCACCGGCTTGAAGGTCTTGCGGACGCGCGGGGTGGCGTACTCCGACAGGTAGATCGCGGCGGCCAGGCCGAGCGGCACGGCGACGATGATCGCGATCAGCGTGATCTCGACGGTCGCCACGATGACCGGCCACACGCCGAACGACGGCGGGTTGAACAGCGGTCCCCAGGTGGTGGAGCCGAAGAACTCGCCGAGGCTGACCTCGCCGAAGAACTCGATGGTCGGCTCCAGCAGGGCCGCGACGATGCCGACCGTGGTGGCGATCGACACCATGGCGGCCATGAGGAGGATCGTCTTGACGGCGAACTCTCCGTAACGCGGGCGCGACCGCGCCAGGGACCGGGAGGCCCCTGACGCGGTCTTGAGGTGCTGTGCCGACATCAGCCCTGGCTCTTCAGGGTCGTGATGTCCGCCTTGAGCTTGGCCTCCTGCTCGGAGTTGAGCGGGATGTACTTCGCGTCCTTGGCGATGGTGCTGATGTTGGTCGCGTAGTAGTCGAGGAAGGCCGAGACCTCGGGCCGCTTGGCCGCGGTGGCCGACACGTAGACGAACAGCGGGCGGGCGAGCGGGGTGTAGGTGCCGTTCTGGGCGGCCTCGACGCTCGGGGCGGTGCAGCCGTTGCCGGAGTCGATCTCGACGGCCTTCAGCTTGTCGGCGTTCTCCTCGAAGTAGGTGAAGCCGAAGTAGCCCAGGCCGCCCTTGGCGCCCGCGACACCGGTGACGATGTCGTTGTCGTTCTCGGAGGGGCTGTAGTCCTTGCGGCTCGCGCCCTCCTCACCGTTGATCTCGTCGGTGAAGTAGTCGAACGTGCCGGAGTCGGTGCCCGGACCGTAGAGCTTGAGCTCCTCGGCGGGGAACTTGGCGTCGACGTCCTTCCAGGTCTTGACCTTGCCCTCGGCCGCCGGCTCCCACATCTTCTTGAGCTGGTCGGTGGTCAGGCAGGTGGCCCAGTCGTTCTCCTTGGGGACCACCACGGTCAGGGCGTCGGTGGCCACCGTGAGCTCGGTGAACTTGATGCCCTTGGCCTCGCAGGCCGCCTTCTCCTCGTCCTTGATCGGGCGGGAGGCGTTGGAGATGTCGGTCTCGCCGGCACAGAACTTCTCGAAACCGCCACCGGTTCCGGAGGTGCCGACCGGGATCTTCACCTGCGCCTGCTCCTCGCCGAACAGCTCGGCCGCGGCCTGGGTGAGGGGGGCGACGGTGCTGGAGCCGTCCACCTTGATCTCGCCGCTCAGCTGACCGCCTTCGGACCCGGCGGAGGCGGCGGCAGAAGAGGTGCTTTCACTGCTGCCGGGCTTGGCGTCGCCGCCGCAGGCCGCCGCGAGCGAGACGACGAGCGCGGCCGTCGCAACCGCGCTGAGGCGGCGCTGTCCACTGGTCACGGTATGTTCCTTCTCCGTCGTGAGATCCGTTCTCGATGACCCTGATGCAATCGGGCCAAAGTGAACGGAAATGAAACAAGCCATGACCGGAGCCGGAAGAGTGGGCATGTTCGTGTGAATGCCGCACCGAACGGCATGATCACCGCTGTCACATGCGGCTTTGCGTGTCTGGAACGTGACAGAAGGGGGTTGCGGATCCCCGCTCCGAGGGGTCGCGCGGAGCGCCCGGAAGCCGGGGGAGGACCTCCGCGATCCACGAGCAGGTGTGCTGTTCACCTACCGGTCGCCCGATGGGGGGATCGGCCGCCCCGCAGTCGGCCGGGCGTTCACCTGCCGAGGTCGGCGGAGACGGGGCCGAGGACCTCACGTACCAGGTCGAGCTCTCGCAGCACCCGTTCGGCCGTCTCCGTCGCGGCCGCCAGGTCGCCGGTCTCCCCCTGGCGCTCCAGTTCCTCGCACAGGGCCGCCAGCGCCGTGGCGCCGAGGTTGGCGGCCGTGCCCCGCAGGGTGTGCGCGCGGCGTTCCACCTCCCCGGCGTCGCCGCGGCGGACGGCGTTCCTGAGGCCGTCGGCGAGGTCGGGGACGTGCTCCCGGAACGAGGTGATCATTCGGCCGACGATGGCGCGCTCCTCGTCCATGGCGTCCGGTCCGGCGAGCTCCTCCAGGCGGTCGCGGATGCCGGCCTCGCGGGAGGAGGGTTCTCCGGCGCCGGAGACTCCATCGGCGCCCCGCCGGCGCGGCTCAGGCCTCTGCCGCGGCGCCCGCGCCTGTTCCGGCTCCGGTTCCGGCTCCGGTTCCGGTTCCGGTTCCGGTTCCGGTTCCGGTTCAGGATCTGGTTCCGGCGGCGGCGTTCCCCGTCCCGGCTCACGAGCCAGTTTCCCCAGGATCGCGTTCAGGTCGGGAGCACGTACCGGTTTGGCGAGATAGTCGTTCATCCCGGCCTCGCGGCAGGCCTCCCGGTCCTGGTCGAGGACGCTGGCGGTCAGCGCGACGATGTACGGCTGCGCCGCCAGGGGCTCGCTGCGGATCCGCCGCGTCGCCTCCAGCCCGTCCATCACCGGCATGTGCATGTCCATGAGGATCACGTCGTACGGCGTCCGCCGTACCGCCTCGACCGCTTCCACGCCGTTGGAGACCGTGTCGACGCGGTATCCGGACTTGGCCAGGGTGAGCTGGGCGACCCGCTGGTTGACCTCGTTGTCCTCGGCGAGGAGGATCCGCAGGCCGTCGTGCCCGGCGGTCCGGTCGGGGAGGCCGGACCGGCCGCGCCCGGGTCCCGCCGCCCGCCGGTCGTCGCCGTCCCGCGCCCGATCAGGGCGCCGGTCGTCGCCGTCTCGTGCCCGCCCAGGCCGGCGATCGTCCTCTCGTGCCCGCTCCGGGCGGTCGCCGCCTTCCTGCCCGCGCTCCGGCCGGGCGCCGCTCTCCCGCGTCCCGGAGCCCTTACCGGCCATCACGGTCGCCAGCTTCTCCCGCAGGACGGCGCTGCGGACCGGCTTGGTGAGCACGGCGTCGAACAGCGCGTCCCGGCCGGGCCCCAGGCGCCACTGCACGCTCGTCAGCAGCACGATGGGCATGTCCTGGCCCCCGGGCAGGCGGCGCAGGACGCCGGCGAGCTGCTCGCCGTCCATCTCCGGCATGTGCATGTCCAGGATCGCCACGTCGTAGGTGTTGCCGGAGGCGACCAGTTCGACGGCCTTGACCGGCGCGCCGACGTCGACGCAGGTCATCCCCCAGCCGGTGAGCTGCAGGCCCAGGACACGCCGGTTGGTGGCGTTGTCGTCCACGATCAGCGCGGATCTGCCGGTGAGCGCCACCATGGCGGTCTCGGCCGCGGCCTGGGGAAGCTCACAGGCGTCGCAGCCCTCCAGCACCACGGTCATCGTGAAGGTGGACCCGACGCCGACCTCGCTGGCGACCTCCAGGTCACCGCCCATGGCGCGGGCGAGTCTCCGGCTGATCGCCAGACCGAGGCCGGTGCCGCCGTACAGCCGCGTGGTGGAGGAGTCCACCTGGCTGAACGAGCGGAACAGCCGGTCCATGCGGTCGGCGGGGATGCCGATCCCGGTGTCCCTGACGGCCACCTGGAGGCGGACGGAGCCGTCCTGGCGGTCGGACAGCGGGCGGGCGCTCATGGTCGCCACGACCTCGCCCTCCGCGGTGAACTTCACGGCGTTGCTGAGCAGGTTCACCAGCACCTGCCGGAGCCGGGTGACGTCGCCGCGCAGCACCTCCGGGCTGCCCGGCTCGAAGTCCCCGACGAGTTCGAGCCCTTTTTCTGCGGCGCCGATGGCCACCAGGGCGAGCGCGCTCTCCATGCACTCCCTGACGTTGAACGGCTGGTGGTCCAGCTCCAGCTCGCCGGCTTCGATCTTGGAGAAGTCCAGGATGTCGTTGATGATGACGAGCAGCGCCTCGCCGCTGTCGCGGACGGTCTCGGCGAGCTCACGCTGCTCGGTGTCCAGGCGGGTGTCCAGCAGCAGGTCGGTCATCCCGATGACGGCGTTCATGGGGGTACGGATCTCGTGGCTCATGGTCGCCAGGAAGGCGGACTTGGCCGCGTTCGCGGCCAGGGCCTCGTCCCTGGCTCGCGCGATGGTCTGCACCGAGGTCTCCACGGCCCTGGCCATGGTGACCACTTCCTTCGGCCCCGACACCGGGGCGGGGGGCGTGAGGTCGCCGGAGGTGACCCGGTCGGCGTCGGCCGCCACCTTCTGCAGGGGGACGGTCACCTTGCGCGTGGCCCACCACGCGCCCGCGGCGACCAGCAGGGCCGCCAGCAGGGATCCCCACAGGATGAAGTCGCGGGTGTCGGCGGCGCTCTCGTCGCTGTTGCGCTGGCGCAGCTCCAGCAGGCGCTCCTCCTCCTTGATCATTTCCATCAGCACGGACTCCGCCTCGGTCATGCTCCATGCCCCGCGATCGGTCAGGACGACCGCTCTGGCCTCCTCGAACCCCTGATCCCGGCGCAGCCAGATCGTCTCGGCCAGCTCGGCGAGCTTGTCGTCGACGGGTTCCTCGAGCCGGGTGACGGCCTCCTGCTGGCGGGGATTGTCGGCGGTCATCCGGCGCAGCCGGTCGATGGTGCTGTCGATGGCGGGGAGGGCGCGTCTGTAGGGCTCGAGATAGCGCTCCTCTCCGGTGAGGACGAAGCCGCGCTGGCTGCGCTCGGTGTCCTTGAGCAGGTTGTTGAGGTCTTTGGTGAGGTTGATGACCTGGTAGGAGTGCTCGACTGCGGCGCGTTCCTGCAGCAGGGTGCCGATGCGCAGGAAGGCGCTGGCGCCGATCAGGGTGAGCGCGCCGAAGGCGATCGCGTAGCCGAGGGTGAGCAGCCGGCTCACGGTCCACTGCGGGACGAACCGCCCGAGGCGGGAACCGGGTGGCCGGTCTGCGGGCGACGCTGAAGCCTGACGTCTCGTCATTCCTGCGTCTTTCCCCGGCTGGGGTGACTTTTGTGAAGTTTATAGATGTATGTCTATTTTTTACGACACTCCGGCACGCGCGTAACCCGAAGGCGCTTCCGGGGGCGGGTGCTCAGACAGGCCCTCGGGCGGGCGCTCGGACAGACCTTGAGGGGGTCTTGAGGGGGCCTCGGAAAGACTTCGTGGGCCCTCGGGCGGGGCCTTGAGGGGCCTTTAGACGGGCAGGGTCAGCGGGCCGTCGCCGAGCCGCTTGAGGGCCTCGTTGTGCAGGGCGCCGTTGCTGCAGATCAGGCTGCCCCCGTCGAGCCCCGGCACGCCGGACAGGTCGGTCCAGATGCCGCCGGCCTCCTCGACGATCACGGTCAGGGCCGCGATGTCCCAGGGGGAGAGCTCGGGTTCGGCCGACAGGTCCACCGCGCCCTCGGCCACCATCATGTGGGACCAGAAGTCGCCGTAGGCGCGGCTGCGCCAGACGGCCCGGTTCAGGTCGAGGAAGCTGTCGAGCTTCCCGGCCTCCTCCCAGCCGCCGAGGCTGGAGTAGGAGAAGGAGGCGTCCTCCAGGCGGGTGACGGAGGAGACCTGGCATCGGGTGGCCTTGGACAGGCTCCTGCCGGTCCAGGCGCCGGTCTCGCGGGCGGCCCACCAGCGGCGGCCCAGGGCCGGAGCGGAGACCAGGCCGACGACGACACGGCCGCGGTCCATCAGTGCGATGAGGGTGGCCCACACCGGGACGCCGCGCACGTAGTTCTTGGTGCCGTCGATCGGGTCGATGATCCACGAGCGCGCGCCGTAGCCGGTCTCGCCGAACTCCTCGCCGATGACGGCGTCGCGGGGCCGGGCGCGGCGGAGGGTCCCGCGGATCGACTCCTCCACGGCCCGGTCGGCGTCGCTGACCGGGGTGAGGTCGGGCTTGGTCTCGACGCGCAGGTCCACCGCCTTGAACCGGCGCATGGTCAGATCGTCGGCGGCGTCGGCCATGACGTGCGCGAGGCGGAGGTCGTCGTTGTAACCGGTCACGGGGGGAAACGCTATCGCGTCAGTGGCCGGTTATAGGAGAGCGGTGGGCAAACCGCGGAAGACGGCGTCCCGCCCGATGGCCGGCCGGGAATGACCGCGATCACCGTTGGAACCCGTGTTACTGGCGAGTAGCATCTGGGGCATGACCTTTGACGTGGGTGCTTTCATGCTGCAGAGCGTGCCGTTCGCGCGGACGCTGGACATCTCCTTCGAGAAGGTGGAGCCGGGCACCGCGGTCTGCCGCATGCCCGACCGCGCCGACCTGCACAACCACGTGGGCGGCCCGCACGCCGGGGCGCTGTTCACCCTGGCCGAGTCCGCCTCGGGCGCGGCGATGCTGGCGACCTTCGGCGACCAGCTGTCGCGGGCGACCCCGCTGGCCGCGAACGCGGCGATCCGCTACGTGAAGCTCGCGATGGGCGAGGTCGTCGCCGAGGCCCGCCTGCAGGCGTCGCGCGAGGAGGTCGTGGCCAAGCTGGACGCCGGCGAGCGCCCCGAGTTCGACGTCGCCGTCGACATCAAGACCGCCGACGGCACGCTGGTGTCGCAGATGACCGTCGCCTGGACCCTGCGCCCCAACCGCTGACCTCCGACCGTCGTCGACGCCCCGTGGCCGGGTGGTTCCGGGAGTGAGCCGGTCCTTCGGCCGAGGCCGTGGTCGAGGCCGGCTCTCAATACCCGGGGTCCGTGACCGGCATACCCGGGGTCCGTGACCGGCATACCCGGGGTCCGTGACCGGCATACCCGGGGTCCGTGACCGGCATA
>NZ_BOOJ01000060.1 GCF_016863175.1 Paraplanobispora siamensis | reverse complement strand
GACCGGCATACCCGGGGTCCGTGACCGGCATACCCGGGGTCCGTGACCGGCATACCCGGGGTCCGTGACCGGCATACCCGGGGTCCGTGACCGGCTCGTCGCTCTCGGGATGGCCGGGATCATGGTCGAGGCCGGGTCTCAATACCCGGAGTCCGTGACCGGCTTGTCCGATCCGGGGTGGCCGGGGTCCTGGTGGCATGAACGGGCTCGGTTGTCGTGCGGCGCAGCCTGGGTGGGCGACACCCGGCCCGCCGCGGACGCGCTCCACGGGTGGGCTCACCCGCCCGGCACGCGCCACCGCACCCGCCCGGCGCGCACCGCCGTACCCGCGCCCGCTGCCTGGGCGCCCACACCCTAGGGGGCGGCGGTCTCCGGGCGGTCGTCGTCGGGGGTGCCCTCGCGGCTGGCGAGCAGGCGCCGCAGGGAGACCAGGCGGGCGGGGTCGGCGTGGCCTGCGGCGACCCAGGCGCCCAGGGCGCACTCCTCGCCAAGGTGGGTGCAGCCCTTCGGGCACTCGACCGTGCCCTCGACCAGGTCGGGGAAGCCGGCCAGGACGGTCTCGACCGAGACGTGGGCCAGGCCGAAGCTGCGCACGCCCGGGGTGTCGATGATCCAGCCGCCCTCGGGCAGTTCCAGGGCGATGGCGGAGGTGGAGGTGTGGCGTCCCCGGCCGGTGACCGCGTTGACGTGCGAGACGGCCCGGTTGGCGTCCGGGACCAGCGCGTTGACCAGGGTCGACTTGCCCACTCCCGAGTGCCCGACCAGGACGCTGATCCGGCCCTTCAGCCGCTGCCTCAGCTCCTCCAGGTCGCCGCCCTTGCGGATCACGACGTACGGCACGCCGAGGGGGGCGTAGAGCGCGACCAGCTCCTCCGGCGAGGCCAGGTCGGACTTGGTCAGGCACAGCAGCGGCTCGATGTCGGCGTCGAAGGCCGCGACGAGCATCCGGTCGATCATGCGGGGCCGGGGCGGCGGGTCGGCCAGGGCCGTGACGATCACCAGCTGGTCGGCGTTGGCGACCACCGGGCGCTCGATGCCGTCGGTGTTGTCGGTGTCGTCCGCGGAGCGGCGCAGCATCGAGACTCGGGGCTCCACGCGCACGACCCGGGCCAGCGTGTCGGGCCTGCCGGAGACGTCGCCCACCAGGGCCACCCGGTCGCCGACCACGATCCCCTTGCGGCCCAGCTCGCGGGCCTTCATCGCGACCACGACGCGGCGGCCCGCCGCGCGGTCCTTCCTGCGGCGTCCCCGCTCCTCGCCGGCGCCGACCAGGCAGGTGTAGCGGCCGCGGTCGACGGTCACGACGAAGCCCTCGACGGCCTCCTCGTGCGCGGGACGAATGCGGGTCCGCGGCCGGGAACCCTTCCCCGGCCGGATCCTGACGTCGTCCTCGTCGTACTCCCGCTTCCTCAGCGGTCTCCCCCCAACATCCGCGCCCACATCGAGGCGAACTCCGGCAGGGTCTTACCCGTCGTGGCGATGTCCTCCACCTCGACACCGGGCACGGCCAGGCCGATCACCGCGCCGGCCGTGGCCATGCGGTGGTCGGCGTAGGAGTGGAACACCCCGCCGGTGAGCGGGCGCGGGCGGATCTCCAGGCCGTCCTCGGTCTCGTTGGCATCGCCGCCGAGGCCGTTGATCTCGTTGACCAGCGCGGCCAGCCGGTCGGTCTCGTGCCCGCGGATGTGGGCGACACCGCTGATCCGGCTGGGGGAGTCGGCCAGGGCGGCCAGGGCGGCGATGGTCGGGGTCAGCTCGGCGACGTCGCGCAGGTCGGCCTCGATGCCGGAGATCCGGCCGGTGCCGGTGACCGACAGCCCCTCGGGCGTGCGCTCCACGGAGGCGCCCATGGCGGACAGCAGCTCCCGGAGCTGGTCGCCCGGCTGGGTGGTCTCGTCCGGCCAGCCGGGGATGACGACCGTGCCGCCGGTGACCATGGCGGCCGACAGGAACGGCGCCGCGTTGGACAGGTCGGGCTCCACGGTGAAGTCCCTGGCCCGGATGGCGCCCGGCTCGACCCGCCAGACGTCGCGCCCGGAGTCGTCGACCTGGACGCCGAACTCGCGGAGCATCTGGACCGTCATCCGGATGTGCGGCTGCGAGGGCACGGGCGGGCCCTCGTGCCGGACCGTCACGCCCTTGGGGAAGCGGGCGGCGGTCAGCAGCAGGCCCGACAGGAACTGGGAGGAGCCGGAGGCGTCGAGCGTGACCTCCCCTCCGGCGACCGGGCCGCGGACGGTGAAGGGCAGCGCCTCGCCCGTCACCTCGGCGCCCAGCGCGCGCAGGGCCCGCAGGATCACGCCCATCGGGCGCTTGCGCGCGTGCGGGTCGCCGTCGAAGGACACCTCGCCGTCGGCCAGGGCGGCCATCGGGGGCACGAAGCGCATGACCGTGCCGGCCAGGCCGACGTCGATGTGCGCCCCGGCGGCGACCGGCCCGGGGGTGATCGTCCAGTCGAGGCTGGAGGCGCTCTCGTTGGAGGGGGTCATCGTGGCGCCGAGGGCGCGCAGGGCGTCGGCCATCAGGTCGGAGTCGCGGCTGCGCAGCGCCAGCCGTACCGTGCCGGGACCGTCGGCCAGCGCGGCCAGCAGCAGCGCGCGGTTGGTCACGGACTTCGAGCCCGGCAGGGGGACGGTCGCGCGCACGGGATCGGTCGCGGTAGGGGCGGGCCACAGCGGAGCGGACATGCCCGAAGCCTATCGAGACCGTCTCGCCGTACGGGAAGCGCCCGACCGGGATGTGGACGGGCCGTCCGGGATGAGAGACGACATCCGTATTCGGAGGTGGCAGAGTGGGGACATGTGCGGAAGATACGCGTCTGCGCGCGCCAAGCAGGAGCTGATCGAGGAGTTCGAGGTCGAGCTCGACGGAGCCCCTGACGAGGAGCTCGGGCCCGACTACAACGTCGCGCCGACCAAGCGGGTCTACGCGGTGCTCAGCAGGGTGCCGAAGATCGAGCCGGCGGCTGAGACCGGGTCCGGGGCGAGGCCGGTGCGCCAGCTCCGCGTCATGCGGTGGGGGCTGGTGCCCGGATGGGCGAAGGATCCTTCGATCGGGTCCAAGATGATCAATGCGCGGGTGGAGACCGTGGCGGAGAAGCCCTCCTTCCGCAAGGCGTTCGCCGAGCGCAGGTGCCTGCTGCCGGCCGACGGTTACTACGAGTGGGCCGTGCAGGAGGAGACCGGCGCGAAGGGCAAGCCGAAGAAGCAGCCCTACTACATCCACCCGGCCGACGGGGGGAGCATGGCCATGGCGGGGCTGTACGAGTTCTGGCGTGACAAGGGCCGGCCCGAGGACGACCCGCTGGCCTGGCTGGTCACCTGCACGATCATCACGACCTCCGCCGTCGACGAGGCGGGCAAGGTCCACGACCGCATGCCGATGCTGATCGAGCGCGACCGGTGGGCCGACTGGCTCGACCCCGGCGTCGCCGACGCGCGGGAGTTCCTGGTCCCGGCCGGTTCGACCGGCCTGACCCTGCACCCCGTCTCCACGGCGGTGAACTCGGTGCGCAACAACGGGCCGGAGCTCATCGCGCCGGTGACGGCAGGGGCGGGCGGGGACCGGCCGCTTTTCTAAAAAGACTCGAAAATCCGTGTAAAAACCACGCAGAGCGGGCATCCGCTGAGGAAAGCGGAACCTCTTCCGGGAGGTCACGCCACAAAACTCGCTCTTTCCATGCCCGACGGGACGTCCGGGGAGTCCCGCCGAAGGCCCCCCACATCGTCCCGGAGGTGCGGATCCGTGAACGACGCGACCGCGCGTATGCGCCTGGAGAGCATTCTGGCCGAGCTCGACCGGTCCATCGGGGTCCTGAGCGGCGGCCCCGCGGCCGAGCGGGAGAGGTCGGCGGCCGACGCGGGATCCGACCTGACCGACGCCGACCGCAACCGGGCCATGCTCGATGTGGCCGTCCAGCACCGCCGGTCGGTGGTCGAGGCGCTCAAACGGCTCGACGAGGGGTTGTACGGCCTGTGCGTCGACTGCGGCAGGCCCGTTCCGGAGGGCAGGCTGGAGGCGCGGCCCGAGGCTTCCCGGTGCGTGGAGTGCCAGTCCAGGAGGGAGCGCCGTCGCTGACCGCCTGGATCGCCCTCGCGGGAGGCTACGGCCGCCGGGCGCTGGCGACCAGGTGGATGCCCACGGTGTCGTCGTCGTCGGGATGGGCCTCGAGCTCGGTGCGGACCAGCCAGTTCAGCGCGCGGGGGTCCGAGGCGAGCACGTGGTCGACCGTCGAGGGGGACAGCACGGTGCGGGGCCGTACCCACTCGACCTCCAGGCCGGCGTCGGTGAGCAGCTCGCGGAGCTGGGCGCCGCTGAAGCAGCGCGTGATGCTGCCGTCGGGCCACGGCACGAGCATGACCTCGCCGGTGGTCTGGCGCAGGTGCGCCCAGTAGTTCTGCTCGGCCAGGATCGCCATGCCCAGCACCAGCGAGTCGACGCAGATCAGCGCCCGCCCGCCGGGACGCAGCACCCGGGCGATGTCGGAGACCGCGGACTCGGCCATGAGCTCCAGCGACATGGCCCGGTCCTCGGCCATCACGGCGTCCACGCTGCCGTCGGGCAGGAAGCGCAGGTCGTCGGCGCGGACCCGGCGGGTCTTGCCGGCGTCGCGCAGCGGGGGCTGGCCGTCCTCCAGCGTCTTGCGGAAGTCGATCATCTCGATCACCCGGTGCCCGCCGCGCGCCGCCTGCGCCGACCACCGCCCGTGGCCGCGGGACAGGTCCAGGATCGTGGACGGCTCGGAGGGAAGCCACCGGCTCAGCTGCTCGGCGGCGACCGCCCGGTAAAAGGTCCAGTACGGCCCGAGCGTTCCTGAGCCGTTCAGCTCTTCGGCCGGGATGGGCAGCACAAGCGGCTCCTGGCGTCGGGTTTCCGGTGGTCTGTTGCTACCTGCCGGTACATATCTTTTTCCCCGTACCGGCCTGCTCGTCACCTTCTATCTTGTGGGAACAGACGACCGGTCGCGGGTGTTGCCAACGGACAGCGAACGATCCTTTCAGGAGGTTGGCAAGCGAATGCTCGCGTTAGTCGAACCCGTCGCCCACCCCGGTGATCGGTCCCTGCCCGCCGAGCGGGTATTCTCCGCTCTGTACGGTGTCCCGCGCCAGCAGGACTCCGGAGATCCTAAGGGGGTGGGTCCGGTTCCTGCGACAGATGCGGAGACTCTGGAGCAGAGGAGTGCACGGTTCGAGCGGGACGTCATGCCCTATCTCGAGCAGCTCTACTCCGCCGCACTCCGGATGACCCGGAACCCCGCGGACGCCGAAGACCTTCTCCAGGAGACGTTCGCCAAGGCGTTCGCGTCCTTCCACCAGTTCCAGGAAGGCACGAACCTCAAGGCCTGGCTCTACCGCATCCTCACCAACACCTTCATCAACAGCTACCGCAAGAAGCAGCGGGAGCCCAAGCAGGCCGGCACCGAGGAGATCGAGGACTGGCAGCTCGCCAGGGCCGAGTCGCACACCTCGGGCGGCCTGAAGTCGGCGGAGATCGAGGCGCTCGAACACCTCCCCGACAGCGACGTCAAGGAGGCGCTCGCCGCGCTTCCCGAGGAGTTCCGCATCGCGGTCTACCTCGCCGACGTCGAGGGATTCCCCTACAAGGAGATCGCGGAGATCATGGGAACCCCCATCGGGACCGTGATGTCACGACTCCACCGCGGTAGGCGGCAGCTGCGCACGCAGCTGGAGGACTACGCCCGCGAGCGTGGTCTGACCCCCGCGGAGGGTGCGAAGTGAACGGGCGAGCCGATATGCACCGCGAGCCCGCGACGACGGGTTCCGCGCTCCTGGGCGAGGTGATCGTATGAGCTGTGGAGATCCGCACGACACGGACTGCCGTGAGGTCCTGGACAAGGTCTACGCCTACCTCGACGGTGAGCTGGACCAGGACAACTCCGTCGACGTCCGGCACCACCTGGACGAGTGCAGCCCCTGCCTGAAGGAGTACGGCCTGGAGCAGGTCGTCAAGCAGCTGGTGGCCAAGCACTGCGGATGCGACCCCGTCCCCGACGATCTTCGCGCCAAGGTCCTGCAGCGCATCGAACAGGTCCGGGGCGAGCTGGCGACCTGACCTCCCCGGACCTTCTAGGATCTCCCGTAAGGCGATGCCATACGAACGGGGGGTCGGCATGCGGGTGCTCGTCACCGGAGGAGCCGGATTCATCGGGTCCAACCTGGTGGACCGGTTGCTGGAGGACGGTCACGAGGTCGCGGTCGTGGACGACCTGTCCTCCGGCGACCGGGCGAACCTCGCCCGCGCAGGGGAGAGTCCGCGCTTCACCATGCACGTGATGGACATCCGCGACCCCGCGCTGGTCGAGCTGGCGGCCGACTGGCGGCCGGAGGTCGTCTGCCACCTCGCCGCGCAGATCAGCGTGCGCAAGAGCGTGGCCGACCCGGTCCACGACGCCCGGCTCAACGTGGAGGGCACCGCCTCGGTGCTGACCGCCGCCCAGCGCGGCGGCACACGCAAGGTCGTCTTCGCCTCCTCCGTCGCGGTGTACGGCAGGCCCGCGGTCATCCCGGTCCCCGGGGGCGCGGCCACCGACCCGCGCTCGCCGTACGCGGCCTCGAAGCTGAGCGGGGAGACCTATCTGGCGACCTTCAAGGCGCTGTACGGCATCGACTACACCACGCTCGTGCTCTCCAACGTCTACGGCCCGCGCCAGTCTCCCGACGGCGAGGCCGGGGTGGTGGCCATCTTCACCGACGCGCTGCTCAACGGCACGCCCACCGTGGTGTACGGCGAGGGCACCCAGACCCGCGACTACGTGTTCGTCGAGGACGTGGTGGACGGCTTCGTCCGCGCCTGCGGCGAGGCGGGCGGCGGCGGCCGGTTCAACCTGGGCACCGGGGTGGAGACGACCGACCGGCGGCTGCACACCCTCGTCGCCGAGGCGGCCGGGGCGCCCGACCGGCCCGGCACCGCCCCGGCCCGCCTGGGGGACCTGCCGGCGATGGCCGTCGACCCGGCTCCGGCGTTCGAGGCGCTGGGCTGGCGGCCGCGCACCGAGCTGGCCACCGGGCTGAAGGCCACCGTCGAGTGGGCGAGGGCGCGTTCCGCCGCCCGATAGCCACACTTAACGTGCTTGCATGGTTACGCTTTGCTTGCGATTGTCAGTCTGTCCTCCCGGGTGGGCCGCATTTCTGTAGCCTGAGTTGCGACATCACCGTGGAGGCAGCGCATGTCGAAGGAAACGGTCGGCCGGGGGCACTCGGGGATCTCCTGGACATGAGCACGCGCCCTTAGGACCCCTAGGTGGCCGCATTGCGTGGACTGCCATGGCCTGCCAAGGCCTACCTCGTCGTCGTCATCGGAGTCGCTGTCGGGCTGTTCGGGCACAGCGTGGCAGGCGGCCGTCTCGCGCCGCTCGACTGGCCCACGCTGCTGGTGCTGGCCCTGCTGTTCCTGGTGTGCGAGTCGATGCCGACGCTGCTCAGCGTCAAGCGGGCCGCGGTGTCGGTCAGCTTCTCGGCGGCGCTGGCCGCGGTGGTGCTCGTCGGGCCGGAGGGCGCGGCGCTGGTCGGCATGACGGCGGCGCTCAGCGTGCACCCGGGCCTGCCGCTGGTCAAGCGGCTGTTCAACGGCGCGCAGTTCGCCGTCTGCGGCTACGTCGCGGGCATGGTCTACCAGCACCTGGGCGGTAAGGCCGATATCCCGGACATCGCCGGGTTCAACGACCTGATCCTCCCCTACGCCGGGGCGGCGGCGGTGTTCGTGCCGCTGAACTTCCTCCTGATCGCGTTCATCCTGGTCCTGAGCGGCCAGGCCGACCAGGTGCCGCTGCGCGGGCTGGCCCAGTTCCTGGTCTCCTATCTCGGATACGCCACTTTCGGGCTGCTGATCGCCGGGCTCTGGGCGACGGTCAACTCGATCTCCGCGGTGCTGGTGCTGATCCCGCTGTTCGTGGCCCGCTGGGGCTTCGGCCAGTACCTCGCCCAGCAGCGCTCCTACGACGCCACGATCGCCGCGCTCTGCCAGGCCGTGGAGACCAAGGACTACTACACCCGCGGCCACTGCACGCGCGTCTCCCTGGCCTCCGGCATGATCGCCGAGGAGATCGGGATGGGCCCGGAGCGGCTGCGGGCGATCCGCTACGCCGGCATGCTGCACGACGTCGGCAAGCTGGGCGTGCCGACGAAGGTGCTGCAGAAGGAGGGACCGCTGACCGAGGAGGAGTTCGCGGCCATCCAGCTCCACCCGATGCGCGGGCTGGAGATCGTGCGCGGCATCGACTTCCTCGACGAGGCCTTCGCCGGGATCATGCACCACCACGAGCGGCAGGACGGCAAGGGCTACCCGATGGGACTGGCCGGCGACGAGATCCCGGAGTTCGCCCGGATCATCGCGGTGGCCGACGCCTTCGACGCGATGACCTCCGACCGCTCCTACCGCAACGCCCGCTCGGTCGAGGTCGCCACCGCCGAGCTGCGCAAGGGCGCGGGCACCCAGTTCGACCCGGTCATGGTCAACGCCTTCGTCAAGGCCCTCGACCGCGACGGCTGGCAGCCGACCCGTAAGGTCACCCCGCCCCCGGAGGACGCGGCGGAGACCACCACCAAGGATCATGACGACCCGACCATGCCCATCCAGGTGGTGTC
>NZ_BOOJ01000059.1 GCF_016863175.1 Paraplanobispora siamensis | reverse complement strand
GAGCGGTGAGCCGCCGAGCGAGCGCAGCGAGTGAGAAGGCGAACGCGACCGGGAGTGCAGAGCGGTGAGCAGCACGGTCGTTCCGACCACGCGTGCCTTCCAGCGGCTGGACTCCGGGCAGCTCCTGCTCATCTCCGTGGCGGGGCTGCTGGCGGTGGCCGGGGTGGTGCACACCGCGGCGGTGGGGCTGGTCCAGCCGGAGTTCGCGATCGGATTCGGAGCCCTGATCGCCGCGGGGGAGCTGGCCAGGCTGACCATGCCCGGCAACCGGGAGGTGGCCCCCATCGGGGCGGCCGCCGCGCTGGGTTACACGTTGCTGCTCGACGTGGGCGCGACGAAGGCCCTGCACTCGCCGCTCCAGGTCGTCGCGGTGATGGCGGTCGGGATGGCCGCCGGAGTGCTGCCGCACCTGGCGGTCGGGCGCCCACCCCAGCTCGACGCGACGGCCCGGCGGCTGCTGACCGGGGCCCTGCTGGCCTTCGCCTACCGGCCGCTGGCCGACTCGCTGCACGGGATGACCCTGGGGCCCGGCGGGAGCTGGACGTCCGTGCTGGGCGTGATGGCCCTGCTGGTCATGGTGACGTTGACGCTGGACGTGCTGCTGGCCTCGGTGCTGCGGGCCGAGCAGGTGCGCGCCGCCTTCGGCGTGGCGCTGCGCGACGAGGTGCGGATGGCGGCCCCGCTGGGGGTGGCGGTGGGGTCCTCGGGCATCCTGCTGGCCCTGGCCTCGCACAGCATGGACATGGCGGCGCTGCTGGTCTTCGCGGCCCCGCTGCTGGTCACGCAGGTCGCCTTCCGTAAATACGCCGGGATCCGGGCCACCTACCTGCAGACGGTCCGGGCGCTGTCGCAGGTCACCGAGGTCGCCGGCTACGTCGAGCCCGGGCACTCGCGCCGGGTGAGCCGGCTGTCGGTCGCGGTGGGCCGGGAGCTGGGGATGGCCGAGCCGGAGCTGCTGGAGCTGGAGTACGCCGCGCTCATGCACGACATCGGGCAGCTCTCGCTGCGCGACCCGATCCCGGGGGGCGCGACCGTGCTCGTCGACTCCGCGCAGGCGCGGCGCATCGCCGAGCTGGGCGCGGAGGTCATCCGGCAGACGGGGGTGCTGGACCGGGTGGCCGAGATCGTGCGCCGCCAGTGCGACCCGTGCATCGAGATGCCGCCGCTGCCCAGCCGCATCATCAAGGCCGTCAACGCCTACGACGACCTGGTCGGCGCCTCCACCGACCGCGACCGGGCGGGGGCCTCGATGGAGCGGCTCCGCGGCGGGATCGGGGCCGAGTACGACCCGGACGTCGTGGAGGCGCTGGCCCGCGTCGTCGACCGTCTGGCGCGCTACTGATCCGGCGGTGGTTGTGGGGTTCCTACAGATCGTGTCGCCGCGATCGGTGGTTTAGGGCGAAAGGCTACGCCGAGACCCCGGTCATATGGTGGAGCGGTCGAAAGGGGTCCACGACGTGTTCGAGTCCGTTCTGGTCGCAAACCGCGGCGAAATCGCCCGGCGAATCATCCGTACGGTCCAGCGCATGGGGCTGCGGGCCGTGGCGGTGTACTCCGAAGCCGACGCCGATCTGCCCTTCGTGAAGGAGGCCGACGAGGCGATCCTGTTGGGTCCCGCCAATCCGGCGCAGAGCTACCTCGACGCCGGGAAGGTCCTCGAGGCGGCCCGCGCGTCGGGCGCGCAGGCGGTGCACCCGGGCTACGGCTTCTTCTCCGAGAACGCGGAGTTCGCCCGCGCGGTGATCGGGGCCGGACTCGTCTGGATCGGGCCCTCGCCCGAGTCGATCGAGCAGATGGGCGACAAGATCAATGCCCGCAACCTGATGGAGGTCGCGGGCGTGCCCGTCGCCGCGGGCACCCGGGAGCCGGTCACCGACGTGGAGAAGGCCGTGGCGGCCGCCGCCGAGATCGGATACCCGGTCATGGTGAAGACGGCGGGCGGTGGCGGCGGCATCGGCATGGGCGTCGCCCACGACGAGGCCGGGCTGGCCAAGGCGTTCGAGACCGCCGCGCGGGCCGCGGCGCGCTTCGGCGGGAACGGCGAGGGGCCCGCGATCCTGCTCGAGCGCTACATCGAGCGCGCCCGCCACGTCGAGGTGCAGATCCTCGGCCTCGCGGACGGCACGGTCGTCGCGCTGGGCGAGCGCGACTGCTCGGTGCAGCGCCGTCACCAGAAGGTCGTGGAGGAGACGCCCTCGCCCGGCATCTCGCCGGAGCTGCGCGAGCGCATGCTGGCGGCGGCCGTACGGGCGGGTGAGGCGGTGGGCTACCGCGGGGCGGGGACCGTGGAGTGCCTGGTCGACGCCGACAAGCAGGACTTCGTCTTCCTGGAGATGAACACCCGGCTCCAGGTTGAGCACCCGGTGACCGAGCTGGTGACCGGCATCGACCTGGTGGAGCAGCAGCTGCGCATCGCCGCCGGAGAGAAGACCGACGTCGCGGCGGCCGTGAACGGCCACGCGATCGAGTTCCGGGTCTACGCCGAGGACCCCAAGCGCTTCTTCCCCGGTCCCGGGAAGATCGACGTGTGGAGCGAGCCGTCCGGCGAGGGCGTCCGGGTCGACTCCGGCTACGCCGAGGGCACCACGGTCACGCCGTTCTACGATCCGCTCATGGCCAAGCTGTGCGTGTTCGGTCAGACTCGGGCCGAGGCTCTCGACCGCGCACGTGAGGCGGTGGCCGCGTTCCGGATCGAGGGGCCCAAGAACAACCTGCCGTTCTGCGCGGAACTGCTGGAGAACCCGGAGTTCGCGACCGGTGACTACGACACGGGACTGGTGGCCCGCATGCGGTCCTGACCAGGCGTGTCGTCTGGCACGGTTGGACGGTGGGACGAGTTGGACGGCCGGGCCGCGGGCCCGGCCGGGCGTGACATTGGCAGGCGAATGATGATGGGAGTTCCCGGTGGCTGAAGTACGCGCGGAGATGGTGGCGAACGTGTGGAAGGTCCTCGTCTCCGAGGGCGACACCGTCGAGGACGGCGACACGCTGGTCATCCTCGAGTCGATGAAGATGGAGATCCCGGTCATCACCGAGGACGACGGCGTGGTGGTCCAGCTCAAGGTCGCCGAGGGCGACGTCGTCCAGGAGGGCGACCTGATCGCGGTCATCGAGTAGCCGTCCGCCGTACCGGGGCGCCGGTACGGCGAGGTCAGCGGGCGAGTTTGGCGAGGAAGCGTTCGCGGTCGACGAGCACGCGCTCGATCGTGCCGGTTCCGACGAGCGTGTCACCGTCCAGGGCTGTGAAGGCGAAGACCAGGCGACGGCCGTCGACCTCGGTGAGCTCGGCGGCGATCTCGACGTGGGTGCCGACGGGGCTGGCGGCCAGGTGCTCCAGGGCGACCTTGGTGCCCACGGACGTCTGGCCCGGGTCCAGCTCCCCGGCGACCGCCTGGACGGTCGCCTGTTCGGCGAGGGCCAGCAGACGGGGGGTGGCCAGCACGGGGACGTCCCCGCTGCCGACCTTCACCGCGGTGTCCTCCCTCTCGACCATGATGAGGAGCCTGGCGCGCAGACCTGGAGCGAGCGTCATGCGCGTCAGCATAGGGTCTGCTTCTGTGACGTCCTACTGCGACCACTGCGGCGGCCCGGCCGGCGAAGGCGATCACGGGACCTGCCGCACCGCCAGGGAGATGGAGCCGCCGCGCTACTGCGCCCGCTGCCGCCGCCGGATGGTGGTCCAGGTGACACCGGCGGGATGGTCGGCGACGTGCGTGGAGCACGGCGTGCGTACCGGTTGACCCAAGAGACGGGAGTGGATGATCGGGTTCGGTGATAATGGAGTTCGTACGGCAAGCTATACAAAAACGTCCATAGCTCCAGATTTTGTGTCATGCTGCCGCACGTCCCCAGTTTGCAGATCGGGCGGCACGCAGAGCTTCGTTATGTCGCCGTGACATCGTCGCGATACAAATCCGCTTTGTTGGAGAACCCTGGGGTGGAAGTGGAGAGGGTTACGGGGGAGTCATGGTGGCCCAAGGCACGATGCTGGCCGGGCGGTATCGCTTAGATACCCGCATCGGCGCAGGCGGCATGGGCGAGGTTTGGCGCGGTGAGGACATCGTGTTGGCCCGCACCGTCGCCGTCAAGGTGCTGCTCCCGGGACGGATGGAGGACCCGGGATTCCTGGTCCGCTTCCAGGGCGAGGCCCGGGCTATGGCGACGATCAACCATCCGGGGGTCGTCGACGTCTACGACTACGGGGCTCACGAGGTACCGGGCGCGGGGGCGACCGTCTACCTGGTGATGAAGTTCGTGGACGGCGAGCCGCTCGACCGGCTGCTCGCCCGGCTGGGGAGCATCGCCCCCGGCGCGGCGATGGAGCTCATCGCCCAGGCGGCCTCGGCCCTGCAGGCCGTGCACGACCAGGGCATCGTCCACCGGGACGTCAAGCCGGGCAACCTGATGGTCCGGCCCGACGGCACGCTCGTGCTCACCGACTTCGGCATCGCCAGGTCCGACGCGGCCAGCCGGCTGACCGACGCCGGCATGGTGCTGGGCACCGCCGCCTACTGCGCGCCCGAGCAGGCCGAGGGCGCGCCGGTCACCCCGCTGGTCGACATCTACGCCCTCGGCGTGGTCGCCTACGAGTGCCTGGCCGGTCAGCGGCCCTTCGACGGCGACAGCCCGGTCACGATCGCGCTCAAGCACATCCGCGAGGCCCCGCCGCCGCTTCCGCCCGCGATCCCGCCCGCGGTCCGCGCCCTGGTGGAGCGGGCGCTGTCCAAGGATCCGGCCCGGCGGTTTCCCAGCGCCGCGGCGATGAGCACCGCCGCCAGGCAGGCGGTGCTGGCCGCGGAGACGGGCGCCGAGGCGGCCCAGCAGGCCCCCGCCGGATACGACCCGGCTCCGGCCGGTTACGACGCGGGCGTCACCGCGCAGCAGGCCGGATGGGCGCAGACGGGGTGGCACGACGCCGCCCGGCCCGAGACCGGCCAGGCCCACCAGGAGAGCGCCGGACCGACCGGATGGGCCGAGGCGGCCCCGCCGACCGGCGTGCGGCACGTCGCCGCGCAGCCGACGACCGGCTGGCGGGCGGACGCGCCGACCTCGCCGCCGCCCGGCATGCCGCCGGTCGATCCCGGTCCCCGTGGCAGGGGCCGCCGCGGCGCGCAGCGGCCCAGGCGCAAGGGCAGCCTGCTGGCGGTCACCGCCGGGGCGCTCGTGCTCGGCGTCGGGCTCGCCACCGTGGCGGTCAACGTGGTGGCGGCCTCCGACGGGGACACGCGCGTCACCCAGCCGAACAGCGCCGAGACGCTGCACGCGGGCGCCGAGTCGCCGAAGCCCTCCAAGACCACCTCGCGCCCGCCGAAGCCCACGCCGACGCCGACGAGGGATCGCCTGACCAAGCCGACGCCCACCGAGGAGCCGACGCCGACGGAGGAACCGACCGAGGAGCCGACGCCGACGCCCACTCCGACGCCGAAGCCCACCAAGAAGCCGACCCCGACGCCCACTCCGACGCCCGCGGTGAAGAAGAAGGTCCCGAGCGTGCTCGACCTGACCCCGGAACAGGCCAAGGACGTGCTGGCGAAGGCCGGTCTGAAGGTGACGGTCACCTACAGCGGCGACGCCGACCCCGACCAGTGCACCGAGGTGGTCGAGCAGCGGCCGGGCGCGGGGGCGATGCAGGACGTCAGGAAGCCGGTGGAGGTCATCGCGGTCAACGTGCCGTGCCCCCCGTCGCCCAGCGGGACCCCGACGGCGAAGCCCACGTCCTAGGAACCCCGGCGCCGGGACCTCCCGGTCCCGGCGCCGCAGTCCCGTCTGCTAGACCCCCGTGGTGGTGCGCGGGTAGGCGACGGACGGGTCGGTGGCGATGTTCACCATGTACGGCACGCCCGAGTCGAACGCGCGGCGCAGCGCCGGGCCGATCTCGACGGGGTCGGTGACCAGTTCGCCGCCGCCGCCGAGGGCGGTAACCACCTGGTCGTAGCGGCACTGCGGCTGGAGCTCGGCGGCCACGTCGTAGCCGTAGAGCATCTGCATCGGGTGCTTCTCCAGGCCCCACATGCCGTTGTTGCCGCAGATCATCACCACCGGCAGGCGGTGCCGTACCAGCGTGTCCACGTCCATCAGCGAGAAGCCCGCCGCGCCGTCGCCCAGCAGCAGCACCACCTGGGAGGAGGGACGGGCCAGGCGGGCGGCGATGGCGTAGCCCAGCCCGGTGCCCAGGCAGCCGTACGGGCCCGGGTCGAGCCAGTTGCCGGGCTGGCGGGGCTCGACGTACTTGCCGGCGTAGGAGACGAAGTCGCCGCCGTCGCCGATCACCACCGCGTCGTCGGCGAGGACCCTGCCCAGCTCGCCGTAGATGCGCATCGGGTGGATGGGGTCGGCCTCGGCCGCGAGCAGCTCGGCGTCCCCGGCGATGGCCGCGGCCGAGGCCTCGGCCAGCTTCGCCAGCCACGGGGCGTACCTGCCGGGGGACACGCCCGCCTCGGTGCAGGCCGTGCCCAGCCCCCAGAACAGCAGGGACAGGTCGCCCGCGGCGGAGCCGGCCGGCTGCATGTGCGTGGCCAGCTGCGACGGAGCGTCCACCAGGTGCACGACCTTGGCCAGCGGGGCCCCGTCCTTGCCGCCGAACCAGCCGTAGCCGAGCCGGAAGTCCAGCGGGGTGCCGGCCACGATCACCAGGTCGGCCTGGGAGAAGGCCAGGCTCCTGGCCCGGTTGACCAGCAGCTCGTGCCCGGCGGGCAGGATGCCCCGGCCCTGGCCGTTGGGGATGACCGGCAGGCGGTACTCCTCGGCGAAGCCCCGGGCGACCTCCTCGGCGCGGTCCATCCACACGTCGGAGCCCAGGACCAGCACGGGCCGCTCGGCCTCGGCCAGCAGCCGGGCGATCGAGGCCAGGGCGTCGGCGTCGGGTTCGAGGGGGGAGGGGGTCAGCGTCTCGGTGGCGTGCGGGGCGGCGGGGGCGAACAGGTCGTCCATGTAGAAGTCGAGGAAGACCGGGCCGCGGTGCGGGGCGATGGCGGTGCGGAAGGCCATCTCGACGTCCTGGCCGACGGAGTCGGCGCCCGAGCCGGTGAAGGCGAGCTTGGTGATCGGGGTGAGCAGCGGCGGGTGGTCCATCTCCTGCAGGGCGCCGGACCCCCAGCGCGAGCGCGGTGCCCTGCCTCCCATGACCACGACGGGGGAGCCGTTGAAGTGGGCGGTGGCCACGCCGCTGACGCCGTTGGTGATGCCGGGACCGGCGGTGAGCACGGCCAGGCCCGGCTTGCGGGTCAGCCGGGCGGTCGCCTCGGCGGCGAAGACGGCGCTCTGCTCGTGCCGCACGTCGAGGATGGAGACGCCCTCATGGACCGCTCCGTCGTACAGGGGGAAGACATGCCCGCCGGACAGGGTGAACATCGTCTCGATGCCGTAGGCCTTGGAGACGGCGACCGCGACGTCGCCCGCGTGCTTCGGAGACTCCATGCGCGAAACCTACCAGTCAGTCACTTAGCCGGACAGAGGAGTGGGCGGGGGGCTCGGGGGGACTCATGGGCCTCATACCCTCCCCCGATTTCCCCTCGTCACACGCGCGCACCATAACCGGTCTCCTACGGCGCGTGACCGGCCGACGACCGAACCTTGACCGGACATCTCCCGCCGGACCGCGGCCTTGACTCCGGCGGGGGAAGGGAGCTGGATGGACAGCGAATCCAATTCGGTTTTCGCAGGAGGGGCCGCCATGCCGATTCCGCGCTCGATCCTGACCAAGGGAGACCTCCCGGACCTGGATCTCGCCGTCGTCGGCGGGAGCTGGCCCAGCGATGTCTCAGGACATTTCCTGATCAGCAGCTCCGACCAGCGCAGCAACCCGGTCCACGCGTTCTTCGGCGACGGCATCCTCGTCCGCCTCTCCCTGACCCCGGGCACCGACGGCGCCCCCGCCGGCCGGTTCGCCTGGCGGCCGCGGGTCATCGACTCTCCTTCCGTACGGCTGCGCCGCCGGCGCCCCGAGCTGTTCACGGCCGGACCGGTCGGCACGTCCTCGCCGTTCGGCAGCCTCAACGCCGCCAACACCGCCCCGCTGCCCTGGGGCGACCGGCTCTTCGCCACCTGGGACGCCGGCCGCCCCGTCGAGGTCGACCCGGTCAGCCTCGCCTTCCTCGGCGAGGTCGGCCACCGCGACGACTGGGCCCCGGTCCTCGACGCCCCGGCCCTGCCCGCGATCCTGTCCACCGCGCACCCCGTGATCGACCCCGACCGCGGCTGCCTGTGGTCGGTGACCCGCGACCCGCTCACCGGCGGGCTGTCGGTGGTGCGCTACGACGGCACGGGCAAACACGTGCGGCGTCATCCCGTCGAAGGAGCGGTGTTCCCGCAGGCCACCCACACCATCACCCAGACGCGCGACTGGCTGGTGCTCGCCGACACCGCCTACAAGGTCGACCTCGAGGAGGTCCTCGGGGCGGGCGACCGCCGGGTGGCCAACAACCCCGACGGCCCGCTGGTGCTCGTCCGCAAGGACGCCCTCGACGCCGCGCCGCCGGGCACGCCGGTGCGCGGCGCCGTCTTCCGGATCGCTCCCGAGGTCAACCACTTCTACGCCGTCTACGACGACTCCGCCGGGATCCGCGTCGTCATGGAGCACACGCCGGGCGTGGACATCGGCATGTACCTCAGGGAGGGCGACCTCGACGTCCACGGCCGCCCGATCGACCCGGCCCTGCGCGGCATGTACTGCCACGGGATGACCCCGGCCGTCACCACGCTCCTGGAGTTCGACCCCGGCCGCGGGACGGTCACCGACCTCGCCCGGCTGTACGACCCGGGCCGCTACTGGCAGGCCGAGCTGTCGGCCGTCGACTGGTCCCTGGAAGGCCGGCTCGCCCCGACCCGCCACCATCTGATCTTCCAGGGATTCCACCCCGAGGGGATCAACCAGCGGGCGCTGCGCAACTACGGCTCGCGGGTGGACCGCTCGCTGTTCCCCGGCGAGCAGACCCCGGCGGTGCTCGCCTCCCTGGAGCACGACTCGCTCAAGCCGCTGTCGGAGTGGGCCTGGTCCCTGGACGACTATCCGACCGCTCCGGCGTTCGTGCCCAGGAACCCCGGCGGGCCCGGGCGCAGCCGCTACGCGGGCGCCGAGCCCGGCGGACACGACGGTCACCTCGTCGTGGTCGTGCACAACGACGCCCGCTTCCGGATCGAGGTCTTCGACGCCGCCGCCGTCTCGCGCGGCCCGGTGGCCACGCTGGCCCCGGACCCCGGCACGGTCGTCCCTTTCATGATCCACGCGGCCTGGATGCCGGAGGCCGGGCCCGCCGACCCCTCCGTCGAACGGCTCCGCTTCGCCGACGACCTCGACGACCGGCTCGGGCAGCTGGACCCCGCCCTGCAGGCCGTGGCCCGCGAGGTCGCCGCGGAGCTGTGACGGGGCTGCGGGGCCCCACGCCGCCCGGCTCCGGCGGGGTGTTCACAGCGGGGGGACCGACCAGCCCTTCTCCGCCCACAGGGGCGCGTGCTCGGCGTTGACGTACAACCGGTCCTCGGGGTTGGGGACCCGGTGGTAGCTCTGCGGGTGCAGCAGCTCACGCGAGCTGTCGGACAGGTCCAGGACGTAGCGGTCGGGGGCCCGCCGCCCGGCCAGGAAGCGCAGCTCGAAGGCGTGCAGCTTCAGCGGGTCGGCCGGGTTCCAGAGCCCGGCGCCCGCCTGGCGCGCCCGCCGCACCGAGTCGCGGGCCTGGCCGAGCGCGCCCCGCTCGGCCAGCTCCCTGGCCGATCCCGGCGCCGGTACGGCCTGCGCCACCCTGTTCTCCTGGCGGACGAAGGGGTCGACGTTGGGCCAGATGAGGTACGGCATGACGTGCCCGCCGGCCAGCAGCCGCTCGTTGTACGGCGCCGGCCGCGGCTTGGCCTTCTGGTCGCGGTTGACGTAGCACAGCAGCCTGCCGTACCGGTCGAGGATCTCGTGGGCGAAGGCCAGCCGCAGCTTGAAGGTCTCCGGGGTCAGGCCCTGCTCGGCGATGTCCGAGCTGATCATGTCCTTGAGCGCCTGCGTGGGCGGGCCGCCGTGGGCGGCGTGGTTGGCGGCCGTGCCGGCGTCCAGCTTCGTCAGCAGGTAGGCGTGGAGCGACGCGCGCAGCGGCAGCGGTTCGAGGCCGGGCGCGAACGGGTCGGTCAGGAACTGCGTCCAGGCAGGATTCGAGATCTTGACGAAGCTCTTGGGCCAGTCGGGGAAGGTGGTGTTGCGGGGCAGCTCGAAGCTGACCTCGGGGGCGTCCACGCCGAGCAGGCGCACGCCGAAGTTGCCGTCGGCCGCGATGTTGATGGTGTCGCCGTCATGGACGATCTTGTCGACGGGCTGGGGCGCGCCTCTGGAGCGTGCGAGGAGTGCGTGTCCGACGGTGATGCCGGGAACGGGCTGTTCGATCGCTTTCGCCATGTTCCACATGATGAACGCCCGTTCGCGGCCCGTCAGGAGGGTCGCCGGTCCCGAATACGGCTCCGGGACCGGAGAACGCGGCTCACAGCGTGTCGGAGAGCGCCTTGATCGGCATCTTCAGGTCGGCCAGCAGCTCCAGGTCCTTGTCCGCGGTGCGGCCCAAGGTGGTCAGGTAGTTGCCGACGATGATCGCGTTGATCCCGCCCAGCATGCCCTCACGGGTGCCCAGATCGCCCAGGGTCAGCTCCCGGCCGCCGGCGTAGCGCAGGATCGTGCGCGGCAGCGCCAGCCGGAAGGCGGCGATCGTCTTGAGCGCCTCGGCGCCCTCCAGCAGCGGGAAGGACTCGAACGGCGTGCCGGGGCGCGGGTTGAGGAAGTTCAGCGGCACCTCGTCGGGCGCCAGCTCGCCCAGCTGCCCGGCGAACTCGGCGCGCTGCTCCAGGCTCTCGCCCATGCCGACGATGCCGCCGCAGCACAGCTCCATCCCGGCTTCGCGGACCATCAGGCAGGTGTCCCAGCGCTCCTGCCAGGTATGGGTGGTGACGACCTTGCCGAAGTGCGAGCGCGCGGTCTCCAGGTTGTGGTTGTAGCGGTGCACCCCCATGGCGGCCAGCTCGTCGACCTGGGCCTGGGTGAGCATGCCGAGCGAGCAGGCGACGTTGATGTCCACCGCCTCGCGGATCGCCTTGACGCCTTCGCGGACCTGGTCCATCAGCCGGCGGTCGGGTCCCCGTACGGCGGCCACGATGCAGAACTCGGTAGCGCCGGTGGCGGCGGTCTCCTCGGCGGCCTTGACCAGGGAGGGGATGTCCAGCCAGGCGGCGCGGACCGGGGAGGAGAACTGGCCGGACTGGGAGCAGAAGTGGCAGTCCTCGGGGCAGCCGCCGGTTTTGAGGGAGACGATGCCCTCGACCTCGACCTCCGGGCCGCACCAGGCCATGCGCACCTCGTGGGCCAGGGACAGCAGGTCGGGCAGGCGCTCATCGGGCAGGCTGAGGCACTGCAGCGCCTGGGCGGCGTCCAGGCCGCGGCCTTCCTGGAGGACCTGGACCCGGGCGATCTCAAGGATGTCGCTCAACTGATGGCTCCGCTCTGCGGGGGTCGGCTACGGAGCCAGCCTAGATGTGCGCTCCGCACGGCGGGGGCGGGTCGTGATCACGAGGCGATCGTGAACGCCGTGCGGAAGGCCGCCGCGTCGAAGGCGCCGCCGAGTGACGGGCCCAGGCCGGCCCGGGCCGCGCGGGCGAAGCTCTCGCGGTCCATCGCGCCGGCCCCCTCCGGCAGGACGCCGGTCAGCGGGCGGGCGGCCAGCATCTCCAGGTCCGCCACGTTGCACCGCTCGGCCAGGCCGGGCTCGGCCGGCCACGACCCGATCACCACCCCGGCGGGCCGCAGCCCCCGCCCGGCCATCGCCTCCAGCGTCAGCGCGGTGTGGTTGAGCGTGCCCAGCCCCGCCCTGGCGACCACGAGCACCGGGGCCCCGAGCCTGCGGGCGAGGTCGGCGATCGTGGCGCCCTCGTCGTCGAAGCGGACGAGCAGGCCCCCCGCGCCCTCCACGATCACCAGCCGGTGCGACTCCGCCAGCTCCTCGATCCGCTCGGCGGCCCCGGACAGCGACACCGCATCGGTGCCCGAGACCCGGGCCGCGGCGGCCGGGGCCAGCGGGTCGGGGAAGCGGGCGAACTCGAAGGTGGTCGTCACGCCCGACAGCCGGATGACGTCGTCCAGGTCGCCGGGCTCGTCCGGCCCGACCCCGGTCTGCGCGGGCTTGACCACCGCGACCGACGACCCCCGTTCACGCGCGAGGGCCGCCACCGCGGCCGTCACGATCGTCTTGCCCACTCCGGTGTCGGTCCCGGTGACCACGAGGATGCTCACCCGCACCACCCTAGAGGCGAGCTCACCCGGTGCCGGGCAGGGACAGGGGGGTCAGGCGCATCCGGAGCCGGACGCGGGAGCGGCCGACCATCTGGGAGATGCTGAACTCGTCGCACAGCCGGCCCATGAGCCACAGGCCGAACCCGCGCGGGCTGTCGGCCTCCGGGGTGGGGCGGTGGACGTCGTGGGCCTGCAGCGTCCCGGAGGAGTCGGTGATCTCGACGGTCAGGCAGTCGTCGTCGCACCAGAGCTCGAGGGTTCCGGCGCCGCCGCCGTGCTCGCGGACGTTGATGACCGCCTCGTTGGCCGCCACCACGAAGTCCATCAGGCGGTGGCCGCTCAGCCCCGCCTCGGCCGCCAGTCCGGCGATCCGCTCGCGCAGGGTGGGCAGATCGGTGTCGATGTCCCATCGGTGGTGCTGGGGGGTGCCCACTCGCGCTCCTTTCAGAGTGAGGTTCCGGGACCGGATCCATCGCCCTGGTCCTGCCGGGCGCCGAAGGCGATGGTCATACGGTAGTTCCCCTCTATGGCCTGGTGATGGTGTTTGCGGGAAGTTTGTCGCACTCTCAGAGAAGAGTGATGGAGAGGGCCCGGAGTCGTGTTGACCCGGAGCATGCCGGGAGAGACAGGTATGGTGGTCGGACGCCCTATGTGGAAGGCCCGGTGATGACGACAGTACGGCCGGCAGGCGAGGAAACCGAAGTCGTTTCCCAGGGCATACGCCCGGCTTGGCGAAACGACACGGAGTTCCTGGTGGAGGCCGGTCGCCGGTTGTCCGCCTCACTCAACACCCGCCGCTGCGCGCGGACCACCACCGAGCTGGCCGCGGCCTTCCTTGCCGACGTCGCCATGGTGGTGCTGCCGCCCACCCGGCGCCGGGCGGGCTGGCTGCGCGGCGTGGCCGGGCAGACCGGTCTGGAGGAGGGGGAGATCGACCTCGCCGCCGCCGCCGAGGTGCCGGGGCTCGCCGAGGCGCTGGCGGGCTTCCCGCCGGTGCCCAGCCGCTGGCTGGACTCCACGCAGACCCCCGTGTGGCTGCTGCCCGAGGGGTTCGGCCCGGTCGGTCACCTGCTGGTGACGCCGCTGCCGGGCAACGGCGTCCCGGCCGGGGCGCTCGTGCTCGCCCGCCGCGAGGGCGCCGAGCCCTTCGACGACAAGACCGAGGCCCTGGTGCGGGTCTTCGCCGCCAGGGCCGGCGCGGCCATCTCCGCGGCCGTGCTGTACCAGGAGCAGAGCGCCACCAACGCGATCCTGACCGGTGACCTGCTGCCGCCCCCGCTGACCGGGCTGGAGGGGGTGCGGATGGCCGGGTCGCTGCGCGCCTCCCAGCAGGCCGGGCTGATCGGCGGCGACTTCTACGACTTCTACCTGCCCGACGCCGACGCCCTGCGGGAGGACCCCGGGCGCAGGCCGCTGGTGACGCTGGGCGACGTGTGCGGCAAGGGCGCCAGGGCCGCGGTGCTGGCCGGGCAGGTCCGGCACAGCCTGCGCACCCTGCTGCTGGTGGAGGGCCGTCCCGAGCGGATCGTCAGGCTGCTGAACCGGTCCCTGCTGGCCTCCCCGGCCAAGAGCCCCTTCGTCACCATGGTGCTGGGGGCCGTGCACTCCGCCCCCGACGGCCACACGCGGCTGGAGCTGGCCATCGCCGGGCACCCGGCCCCGCTGGTCCTGCGGGCCGACGGCGCCGTGGAGGAGATCACCGACCGCGGCACCCTCCTCGGCGCGCTGAGGACCATCGCCCCCGCCCTCGCCACCGTCGACCTGGCCCCGGGTGATGTGTGCCTGTTCTACAGCGACGGCATCACCGAGGCCTTCGGCGGTCCCACGGGCGGGGAGATGTACGGCACGGCCCGCCTGAAGGCCGACCTGGCCACCTGCGCGGGCATGCCGGTCGCCGCCCTGGTCGAGCGCCTGGAGCAGCTCAACACCGGCTGGCTGGCCGATGGCGTGGAGCAGGACGACCGCGCGCTGCTGGCCGTACAGGCGGCGCCGCCGGCGGCCCGCGTCCCGGCCGGCGGAGGGAGCGGAGGGGAGGAGCGATGACCCGTCTCGTTCCGGCCACGGGAGGGTGGGAGCGATGAACAAGCTCGCCCTGGCCCACGACCTGGAGGCGGCCGCCGAGCAATACCTCGAGCGCATCGGCCACGCCGACGAGTTCGGCGCGGTCGACCTGGCCCTGAACCTGCTGGACGACGGGGTGCCCGCCGAGACCCTGCTGCTGGACCTCATCGCCCCCGCCCAGCGCCGCGTCGGCGAACTGTGGGCCGCCAACCGCTGGTCGGTGGCCCGGGAGCACGGGGCCACCGCGGTGAGCGATCGGGTCGTGGCGGCCATCGCCTCCCGGGTGCGGTCCGAGCCCGTCCTCGGCCGGGTCGTCGTCGCCTGCACCGACGGCGAGTACCACGCCCTGTCCACCCGGCTGCTGGCCGAGGTGCTCCGCCTGCGCGGGTGGCGGGTCGACTTCCTGGGCGCCAGCGTCCCCGGCACCCACCTGATCACCCACCTGCACCAGAAGGGGCCCGACGCGGTCGCCCTCAGCTGCACGCTGCCCACCCGGCTGCCCCGCGCGCACGCCACGCTCACCGCCTGCCAGGCCGTCGGCGTCCCCGTCCTGGCCGGAGGCCCCGGGTTCGGCTCCGACGGCCGCCTGGCCCGGCTCCTGGGCGCCGACGGGTGGGCTCCCAGCGCCGACGCCGCCGCCGACCACCTCCAGGCCGGCGGCCTGCCGTCGTCCCCGGCGTCGATGGACGCCATGGCCCACCTGGCCGACGAGGAGTACACCCAGCTGGTCAGGCGCCGCCCGGCCATCCTGACCGGCGCGATGGACGCCCTCGCCGACGCCTACCCGCCCATGGCCCTGTACGACGAGCGGCAGATGGAGTCCACCGCCGAGGACATGGCCCACGTCGCCGACTTCCTCGCCGCCGCGCTCTACGTCGACGACGTCGCCGTGTTCACGGACTTCGTCACCTGGACGTGCGGCGTGCTCCAGGCGCGGGGGGTGCCGCCCGAGGCGCTCGTGAGAGGGCTTCGCGTCTTCCGGGATCAGCTGCGAGAATTTCCCAGAGCCCGCCGTCTGCTGGCCGAGGGCATCCGTTCGGCGCACGCCGCCGAGACCGACGACGCCGATTGGGAGAACGAACGTTAGATGCTGGAGAGGATCCCGTTCCGTACCGAGGTGCTGGCTCCTGAACCGGGCGTGACCCGCGTGGTGGTCACGGGGCACCTCGACTACGACACGGCTGCGGAGCTGTCGGCCATGGCGCCGAAGTTGTTCACCGAGAACGTCGAGGTGGCCGAGCTGGACCTGGCCGGCGTGACGTTCATCGACTCATCAGGGATGGCGGCCCTGATCCACGTGTACAACGCCGCGGAGGAGGCCCGCGGGAAGTTCAGGATCGTCGCCCTGACCCCCTACCTCGGCCATCTGTTCCAGGTCACCGCTCTGGACAAGGTCTTCGACCTGCCGTCCTGAGCCGCCCGGCCGGGGCACGGTGATCGCCAGGACGGCGGTGTCGTCGTTCATGCCGCCGCCGAGGCGGCGGACGACCTCGTCCACCGTGTCGATCATCGCGGCGGCGGGCAGGCCCGCCAGGCTCCGGGCCAGCGCGGTCAGCCGTTCGTCGCCGAACATCTCCCGGCCGGCGGGGTCGCCGTCGACGGAGACGTACGACTCGGTCAGGCCGTCGCTGTGCAGCAGCAGCCCGTCTCCGGGCTCCAGCCGCGCCCGCACGGCGGTGATGGTGGGACGGGGGAAGATGCCCACCAGCGAGCCGTTGGGCGGGTGCAGCGCCTCGACCCGGCCGTCGGCGCGGACGAGCTGGGCGGGGGGATGGCCGCCGGCGGCCAGCACCAGGTCGAAGCCGTCGCCGTCGGGGGTGAGCAGCCCGAACTGGACGGTGCAGTAACGCGGCTCGTCCGGCTGCTGCTCCTGCAGCAGCACCGTGTTGAGGTTGGTCAGCACGCCGACCGGATCAGGGTCATAGGTGGCCGCGGCCCGCAGCGTGTAGCGGGTCAGCGAGGTCAGCGCGGCGGCCTCGGCGCCCTTGCCGCACACGTCGCCCAGGAAGAACCCCAGCCGCCCGCCCTCCATCGGGAAGGCGTCGTAGAAGTCACCGCCCACCCGGTCGCAGGAGGCCGAGTGGTAGCAGGCCGCCAGCTCCAGACCCGGCACCCTGGGGAGCAGGGGCGGCAGCAGGGAGCGCTGCAGGGCGCTGGAGAGCGTCTCCAGCCGCTGTTTCTCAGCCTCCAGCTCCCGGCGCATCCGCCGCTCCCGCATCACGGTGGAGAGCGCGGAGACGCGCAGGTCGAGCTCGTCGACGACCACCGCGGCCAGGTCGCGTAACGCCCGCAGCTGTTTGCCCGCGGCCGTGCGGGGCGCGGTGTCCAGGACGCTGATCGTGCCCAGCCGGTGCCCGTCGGAGGTGGTCAGCGGCACGGCGGCGTAGAAGCGGACCCCGGGCTCGCCGTGGACCAGCGGGTCGCGGGAGGCCCGTGAGTCGCCGGCCGCGTCGGTGACGATGTACGGACCGTCCTGGAGGATCGCCTCCCCGCACAGGCCGGCGTCGCGGTGGATCTGCCGCGGCCCGGCGGGCAGTCCCTGCCTGGCCTTGAACCAGATCCGGTCCTCGTCCACGATGGTGATCGCGGCCATCGGCGTCTCGAAGACCAGCGCGGCCAGCGCCGCCAGCCGGTCGAAGGCGTCGTCGGGCGGGGTGTCGAGGATGCGATAGCGGTGAACCGCCGCCAGCCGGGCTTCTTCGGCCGTCGCGCCGCCGCCGGTGCCGCTCAGGGTGTCCGTGCTCATATCCACCTTTCGCATGCCCCGGGGTGAGAGGTTGCCACCCCGGGACACGGACCGGACGGCCGGTGACGCCGCGCCCGCAGATGCCTGTAATGACCACCAAGCATCCGTCTCCCGGCCGATACGACGACTCTGGCCAAACCAGCGTTCACTCCAGGCTAGGCCGACACATGCGCCGAAGTCTGCGACTTGGGACAACGGCACCGAGGACGCGGAGCGCCTCAGGGACGCCGCAGGCGGGTGACGAACTTGTAGCGGTCGCCGCGGTAGAGGGACTGGGCCCACTCGACGGGGTTGCCGTCGGCGTCGAAGGCGTGGCGGGTCAGCAGCAGCATCGGCAGGCCCACGTCGACGCTCAGGATCTGGGCGTCGTACGGCGTCGCGAGCACGGTCTCGATGATCTCCTCGGCGTCCATCAGCCGCACGTTGTAGGCGTTGTGCAGCGTCTCGTACAGAGAGGAGTGCACCTCCAGCTCCCGCCGGAGCCGGGGGAAGCGGCGGGCCGACAGGTGGGTGGTGTCGATCGACATCGGCTCGCCGTTGGCCAGGCGGAGCCGGTGGATGCGCAGCACGCGCCCGCCCGGGTTGATGGCCAGGCGGCGGGCCAGGGGCTCGTCGGCGGTCACGTAGCTGATGTCGAGGATCTTGGTGTCGGGTTCGAGGCCGACGGTCCGCAGGTCACCGGTGTAGGAGGTGAGCTGGAGGACCTGGGCGACCTTGGGCTGCGCGACGAAGGTCCCCTTGCCCTGGATGCGCACCAGGCGCCCCTCGACCACGAGCTCCGACAGCGCCTGGCGCACCGTGGTCCGCGACGTCTCGAAGCGGACCGCGAGAGTGCGCTCCGGAGGCAGCGCGCTGCCGGCGGGCAGGCTCTTGGTGAGCGCCAGCAGGCTCCGCTTGACGTCGTAGTACTTCGGGATCCGGGGTGACTCGTCGGTCATGGAAGCTCCTCACCCGACGGGGCCGAGGCCCGCGGACACGCTGTGCCGCGCCCGCCCGCGTCGCCGCGTCCGCTCACATGCTCACCTTCATCTCGGCCACAGCGGTGAGCGCAGCCCGGATCACCGCGAGATCATCGGAACTCAGATTGGCCCGCGCGGTCAACCGCAGGCAAGAGCGGCCGACCGGCACCGAAGGCGGCCGGAAGCATCCGGCGCGCACCCCGTGTTCCGCACAGATGAGGGCGGCCCTGAGTGCGGCCTCGGGTGCGCCGAGAACGACGGGGACGACCGCACCCGCCGGTTCGCCGGTCTCCAGGCCGAGTTCGCGGGCCACGGAGGCCAGCTCTCTCGCCCTGGTCCGTACTAATCCGGGCAGTTCGGGCTGAGTTCGAAGGATATCCACAGCGGCGAGTGCCGCGGCCACGCTGCCCGGGGCCAGACCGGTGTCGAAGATGAACGAACGGCCCGTGTCCACAAGGGTTTCGATCACCTCGGACGCCCCGAGGACGGCCCCTCCCTGGGCACCGAGCGACTTCGACAGTGTGACGGTTCTCACAATCGTCCGTTCACCGGCCAGACCCGCCCCGTACACCGCGCCGCGCCCGCCGGGGCCGATCACGCCGAGCGCGTGCGCCTCGTCGACGACCAGCAGGGCGCCCTGCCGTACGGCCGCCGCGTGCAGCTCCTCCAGCGGCGCGAGGTCCCCGTCGACGGAGAAGACCGCGTCGGTGACCACGAGCGCGTGCTCCTCGTCCCGGTCGGCCAGCGCCTTCTCCACGGCGACGACGTCCTTGTGCGGGGTGACCACCACACGGGCGCGCGACAGCCGGCAGGCGTCCACGATCGAGGCGTGGTTGCCCGCGTCGGAGACCACCAGCCCGCCGGCGCCCAGGGCCGCCACGGCCGACAGGTTGGCCAGATAGCCGGAGGAGAAGACCAGGGCGCTCTCGGCCCCGGCGAAGGCGCACAGCGCCGCCTCCAGCCGGGCGTGCAGCGCGGTGGACCCGGTGACCAGGCGCGAGCCGGTGGAGCCGGTGCCCCACGTGCGGGTGGCCTCGACCGCCGCCTCGGCCAGCCGCCCGTTCCTGGCCAGGCCGAGATAGTCGTTGGAGGCCAGGTCGATCAGACCGCCGTCGTCGGGCGTGCGCGCCCGCAGCGTCCTCCTCAGACCCGCCGCGCCGCGCCTGGCCGTCGCCGCGCGCAGACGCGCCAGCGGATCCCGGGTGTGCTCCATACGGGGAATTTTGACAGTCGCGGCGGCCCGATTCGCGTTCGGGCCAGCAAAGAACGCATGATGCACGGGTGCCGACTCTTAGCGACCTGGCCGTCCGCCACACCGCGCTCGACGAAGCGGACCTCGAGTGGATGCACTCGCTGGTCTCCGACTGGCAGCTGCTGGCGGACCTGTCCTTCGCCGACCTCATCCTGTGGATCCCGCTCAGAGAGGGCACGGGGTGGATCGCGATCGCGCAGATGCGGCCCACGACCGGGCCCACCGTCTACCACGACGACGTCGTCGGGACGGTCATCGCCAAGGGCGAGCGAGAGCTCATCGACACAGCCTGGAACGAGCGGCGGATCTGCCGGGAGGGCGATCCCGACTGGTCCAGCGGCGTCCCGGTCCGCGAGGAGACCATCCCGGTACGGCGGGCCGACACCAGCGCCGCCCCCGGCGACCCGCCCGTGCAGCGCTATCTCGGGGTGATCCAGCGCTCGACGAACCTGTCGTCGGCGCGCACGCCGTCCCGGCTGGAGCTCACCTACCTGCAGAGCGCCTCCGACCTGGCCCAGATGGTGGCCGAGGGACGCTTCCCCTTCTCCGGGGCCGAGCCGATCCTGGTCCGCTCGCCCCGGGTCGGCGACGGACTGCTCCGGCTCGACCGGGCGGGCCGGGTCACCTACGCCTCGCCGAACGCCCTGTCGGCCTACCGGCGGCTGGGGCTCACCGCCGACCTGGTCGGCGCGGAGCTGGGCCGTACGACCGCCACGCTCTGCTACTCCGACGAGCCCATCAACGAGAACCTGATGGTCGTGGCCAGCGGCAAGGAGCCGCGCGAGACCGAGGTGGAGGCGGGCGGCACGGTCGTGCAGCTGCGGGCGATCCCGCTGGTCGTCGGGGGCGGCCGGATCGGCGCGCTGGTGCTCATCCGCGACGTGACCGAATTGCGGCGCCGCGAGCGCGAGCTGATGACCAAAGACGCCACCATCCGGGAGATCCATCACCGGGTGAAGAACAACCTGCAGACGGTGGCGGCGCTGCTGCGGCTGCAGGCCAGGCGGCTGCGGGTGCCGGAGGGGCGCGAGGCGCTGGAGGAGGCGGTGCGCAGGGTCGGGTCGATCGCGATCGTGCACGAGACGCTGTCGCACACGCCCGAGGAGCAGGTGGACTTCGACGACATCGCCGACCGGGTCATCGCGATGGCCAGCGAGGTGTCGGCCCCCGAGGCGCAGGTGGCGCCGCGCCGGGTCGGGACCTTCGGGGTGCTGCGCTCGGAGATCGCGACGCCGCTGGCGATGGTCCTCACCGAGTTGCTGCAGAACGCCGTCCAGCACGGGCTGGCGAACCGGCCGGGCCGGCTTCAGGTGATCGTCTCGCGGGGTTGCGACCGGCTCGACGTGGTCGTCTCCGACGACGGGGCCGGTCTGCCCGAGGGGTTCGACCTGGAGTCGTCCACCAGCCTCGGGCTGCAGATCGTGCGGACGCTGGTCGTGGGGGAGCTGGCCGGGCGCCTGGCCATCGAGCCCCGCGCGGAGGGGGGCACCGAGGTCACCCTGGCCATCCCCCTCCCGGCCGCCTGACGGGCCGGGCGGGGAGTCTCCGGGAGCGGGTGCGTCAGACGGCGGCGCGGGCGCGGGCCCGGGCGGTGCGGCGCTTGAAGGCGCGGCGCTCGTCCTCGCTGAGGCCGCCCCACACGCCGGCGTCCTGGCCGGACTCCAGGGCCCACTTCAGGCAGGACTCGCTCACGGTGCACGTACGGCAGACCTGCTTGGCCTCTTCGATCTGCATCAGGGCTGGGCCGGTGTTGCCGATCGGGAAGAACAGCTCGGGGTCCACGTCACGGCAGGCAGCTCGGTGGCGCCAGTCCATGCGTCCACTCCTTCGTGTGAGGAGCCCTTTGCGTGGCTCCGTCGGCTCACTTTGTGAAGACTTTCACTAGCTAGCGCGGACATCGTCCGGACCGGGTTCGGTCCGGAGAGGTCTGCGGTGATCGCCGGTGGCCTGAGAGCGAGGTGCGGTCAAAGGTCCTACGTTCCGACGTCAATGTTGAGATTGTCAGCCGAGGTCAGCGCACGCAAGGGTTTTGGAAGAACGTTTTCCCGGTAGGAATGTCGGATGCGTCACACGATGACTGGTTGTAACAAGCTAGACCACGATCTGTAACGCGTTAGGGATAGACCGGAAAGTCACCTTTTCCACCTCTCCGAGGTAGTCGCCGTCGAGCTGGTAGGCCACCGGCCGCTCGGCGGTCAGGGTGAACTCCTTCTCGTCGTGCAGCTGCGCCAGGTGCCTGCCGCTGGGCAGGGTCTCCCGGGTGCCGATGATCTGCGACAGCAGGTGGACCATGGCCGCCGGGCCCAGGCGCTGCAGGCCCAGCAGGTCCAGGCCGGTCTCGAAGCTCGCCCACGGGGTCGGGCAGACCGGCCGGGGCCCCACATAGGACCAGGGGGAGGTGTTGGAGATCACCGCCATGAAGATGCCCTCGGCCGGGGGGATGCCGGGACCCTCCAGGGTCATCGCGGGGTGGCGCTTGTCGGTCGACAGATAGTGGCGCAGCGCCGTGTTCACGTAGCGGGCGGGGGTGGCCTTCAGTCCGGTGCCGCGCATCCCCTCGACCGCCCGGATGACCTCGGCGTCGTAGCCCAGGCCGCCGCAGAAGGTGAAGTAGCGGCTCTGCCCGTCCCACAGGGCCTGGCCGAGCCCGACCGTCCGCCGGCGGTCCCGGCCCACCGCCTCCAGCACCACGCCGGTGGCCTCCACCGGGTCGTTGGGCAAGCCGAGCGCCCGCGCGAAGACGTTCGCGCTCCCTCCGGGGATCACCAGCAGCGCCGGCCGGTCGGTCGCCGCCTCCCCGTCGTCGGCCTCGAGCAGGCCGTTGACGGTCTCGTTGATGGTGCCGTCGCCGCCGAGCACCGCCATCACGTCGAACCCGGCCGCGTGCGCCGTACGGGCCAGGTGGGCGGCGTGTCCCCGGTATCCGGTCTCCTCGACGGTGAGGTCCACCGTCGCGCCCAGTGCCCTGATGAGGACGTCCTGCGTCCGCTGGTTGGTCGTCGTGGCCTTGGGGTTCACCAGGAGCATCGCACGCATAAGGCCAGCGTATCCATCGATAACGGTACATACGCGGCGCACGACCGATCGGCCCGTAACGGCTATAAGGTTGACCCCGTGCCGAACCGTCCGATGACCTTGACCGTCGCCGCCGCAATCCTGGGCCTGGAGGGCCTGGCCGCCGTGCTGCTGGGCGGCTACGTCGGCGTCGAGACGGTGATCGGCCGACCGGACGACGTCATGAGCTCGGTCTTCGTCGCCGCGTTCGGCCTGGTCATCGGCGGGGCCCTGCTCAGGGTCGCCTGGGGGTTGCTCCGGATGGAGCGCTGGACCCGCAGCCCCGGGGTGCTGACCCAGATCTTCATGATCCCGGTCTGCGTGACGCTGTTCCAGTCCGGCCAGACGCTGCTCGGCGTCCCCCTCGCCGCCGCGGCCGTGGCCGGACTGGTCGCGCTGCTGTCCCCGCCGACGACCCGCGTGCTCTACGGGGACGATCCGCCGCGCGAGGCGTAGGCGCGAGGGCCTAGTCGTCGGCCGTGAGGCCCTCGCGGAGCTGGGTCAGGGTCCTGGCCAGCAGCCGGGAGACGTGCATCTGCGAGATGCCCAGCTCCGTGGCGATCTGCGACTGCGTCATGTTGCCGAAGAACCGCAGCAGCAGGATCCGCTTCTCACGCGGCGGGAGCCGTTCGAGCAGCGGCTTGAGCGACTCGCGGTACTCGACGCCCTCCAGGGAGTCGTCCACGATGCCCAGGGAGTCGGCCACCGCGGGCGCGTCGTCGTCGCCGGAGTCGGGGGCGTCGAGGGAGACCGTGGAGTAGGCGTTGGCCGACTCCAGTCCTTCGAGCACCTCCTCCTCGCTCATCTTCAGGAACGCGGCCAGCTCGGCGACGGTGGGCGCCCGGCCCTCGCGCTGCGACAGCTCGCTTATCGCCTTGGTGAGCGAGAGCTTCAGCTCCTGCAGGCGGCGCGGCACGCGGACCGCCCAGCCCTTGTCGCGGAAGTGACGTTTGATCTCGCCCACGATCGTCGGCGTGGCGTAGGTGGAGAACTCCACGCCGCGGCTGAGGTCGAAGCGGTCGATGGACTTGATGAGGCCGATGGTGGCGACCTGGGTCAGGTCGTCGAGCCACTCGCCGCGGTTGCGGAACCGGCGGGCGAGGTACTCGACCAGAGGCAGGTGAAGCTCGACGAGCTCGTCACGGATGCGCTGGCGTCGCGGGTCGTCGGGGGTCAACTCCGCCAGTTCGCCGAAGAGCGTGCGCGCGCGAACCCTGTCGGGCACCGCGTGGTCGCTGGTGGCCATGGCACGAGTCCTTTCCGTCACGCCGGCCTCGCCGCGCCTCGGCGCTTGCGGAGCACGATCGCCATACGGTCCGGGGAGTCGGTCACCGCGTCGACGTCGTCGGCCAAGGCGGTGAGCACCATCCACGCGAACTCGTCGCGCTTGGGCAGGGTGGTTCCCACCGTGCTGACCTCGACCCGGACCTGCATCTCCTGACCCGTGAGCTCGAACTCCGCGATCAGGTCGGTGCCCGGGACGGCCTGGGTCAACAACATCGCACACGCCTCGTCGACCGCGATCCGCAGATCCTCGATCTCGTCAAGCGTGAAGTCCAGCCGTGCGGCCAAACCGGCAGTGGCCGTACGTAACACGGACAGATAGGCACTCACGGCAGGGAGCCGGACGGTCACCACATCACGGATCCCGCCCATACCGACCGTAGGCGCCTCAGTGTGCTCGGTCACATTCCTCCTTGCAGAGTCGCTCACTGCAACCTACCGCCATGCAACGGTACATGGCCCGGTTGGACGCGCGATGAGGAGGATTTGCCCTGTCTATGAGGCAGTATTGGACGGTGGTGCAAACGAGGTCACGGCGCCGGCCCCCGCGCCGCCGGATGGGGCGGCGCGGGGGCCGGCGACCGGTGGGCCGGAGGGATCAGGCGGCCTTGGTCTCCCAGAAGATCTTGGAAATCTCGTCGATCTTGGCCAGGAGCTCGTCGGCCTTGGCGACGTCGACGGTGCCCTTGGCACCGGCGGCGCCCGCCAGCTTGGTGGCGTCCCAGAACAGCTGGTGGAGCTGGGGGTAGGCCTCCAGGTGCGGGGGCTTGAAGTAGTCGGTCCACAGCACCCACAGGTGGTGCTTGACCAGGTCGGCCCGCTCCTCCTTGATGCCGAGCGCGCGGGAACGGAAGACCGGGTCCTCGTTCGCGGCGTACTTCTCCATGATGGCCTTCACGGACTCGGCTTCGATGCGGGCCTGGGCCGGGTCGTAGACACCGCAGGGCAGGTCGCAGTGCGCCGAGGCGACGTGCCGGGGGCGCAGAAGTCGTGCGAGCATCGGAAAATCCTTCCTTGATGCTGAGATCAGCATGGTCTGGATCCGACCTTACTCGCCTTCGAAAACCCGTGCCTGGAGGGGTGTGCGCCTCGTGAGAGTCCGTGTCGAGGGGGATTCCATGCTGCCCGTCCTGCGCCCCGGGGACTGGTTGTGGGTACGGCGCGGCGCGCGGGTCCGGGCCGGTGATCTGGTCCTCGCCAGGCTCCCGGGGAACCCCTCCCAGCTGATAGTCAAACGCGCCGCCTGGCCGCAGGGCGACGGCTGGTGGCTGGAGAGCGACAACCAGCGGGCCGGCGGCCGCAGGGACAGCTGGGACTTCGGCGCCGTCCCGGTGGTGGGCCGGGTGGTCGCGCGCTACAGGCCCGTCCTCTCCTTGCCGGTCTTCTTCCTGGCGCGGTAGGCGGCCACGTTCGCCCGGCTGGCGCACCGCTCCGAGCAGTAACGGCGCGAGCGGTTGGAGGAGGTGTCGAGATAGGCGCGGCGGCAGGGGGAGGCCCGGCACAGGCCGAGCCGGTCGGCGCCCAGGTCGGTGACGATGGCGGCCAGGCCCATCACCGCGCCCACGATGTACTGGTCGGAGAAGCGGCCGCCCTCGGTGAGGTGCATGTGCCAGGCCTCGCCGTCGTGGTCGGAGATCTGCGGGTGGACCGGGTGGCGGCGCAGCAGCGCGTTGAGCCGGTCGACCACCTCGCGCTCGTCGCCCTCGGCCGCGGCCTCGAAGACCGCCACCAGCTCCTCGCGCAGCTCGCGCAGGGCGGCCAGGTCGTCGCGGTCCAGCCGGGAGGCCTGCCGCGGGCGCCCGCCGTCCTCCAGGAGGGCGCGCAGGCCCTCCAGTCCGGTGAGGCGGTCGGGGCTGTTGACGAGCAGCACGGCCAGCTCGGCATAGGAGGTCAGGTCCACGGGGAGATTCCGTCGATGTAAGCGATGGATGGCTAGGCCGAGTATTACATGAGTGACGCGGTTAACACGCTGTCAACGAAAGTGAGCAATCCCTGTTATCCACCGCAGTCTCACCATGTGGCACAATCAAAAAACGGGTGACCCCCGTACCCCCTCTCTGACGACCGTTCTCAGCGTGTAAGACCTGAGCGGCTACCGAAGCCGGGCCACGCTTCCCACGGCGTCGACGAAGGAAACATCCGTCTGTCTGACTGAACTACAGGGGTCGCTGTGGCCGTCACGCCATCCTCCATTTCCCTCGAATCCCTCGATCTGGATCCCGCCTTCGCCCTGCACCGCGGCGGCAAGCTGGAGATCCGCTCCACCGTCCCGGTCCGCAACGCCGACGACCTGTCCCTGGCCTACACGCCGGGCGTGGCCAAGGTCTGCACCGCGATCGCCGAGGAGCCGGAGCTCGTCAACGACTACACCTGGGTCTCCAACGTCGTGGCCGTCGTCTCCGACGGCACCGCCGTGCTCGGCCTGGGGGACATCGGCCCGGCCGCCGCCATGCCCGTCATGGAGGGCAAGGCACTGCTGTTCAAGCAGTTCGCCAACGTCGACGCCGTGCCCATCTGCCTCGACTGCACCGACGTGGACGCCCTGGTCGAGACCGTGGCGCGGCTGGCGCCCTCGTTCGGCGGCATCAACCTGGAGGACATCAGCGCCCCCCGCTGCTTCGAGGTCGAGGACCGGCTGCGCGAGCGCCTGGACATCCCCGTCTTCCACGACGACCAGCACGGCACCGCGATCGTCGCGCTGGCCGCGCTGAAGAACGCGGCCAGGCTGACCGGCCGCTCCCTGGGAGACCTGCGGGCCGTGGTCGCCGGGGCCGGCGCCTCCGGCGTCGCGGTCAGCCGCATCCTGCTCAACGCCGGCATCGGCGACATCGCGGTCTCCGACTCCCGCGGGATCATCTACGAGGGCCGCGAGGGTCTCAACCCGTTCAAGGAGGCCCTGGCGCGCGACACCAACCGGGCGGGCCTGCGCGGCTCCACCGAGGAGGCGCTGGCCGGCGCCGACGTGTTCATCGGCCTGTCGGGCTCGACGGTCTCGGAGGAGGCCATCGCGTCGATGGCGCCCGAGGCCATCGTCTTCGCGCTGTCCAACCCGACGCCGGAGGTCCACCCCGACGTCGCCCGCCGGCACGCGCGGGTGGTGGCCACCGGCCGCTCCGACTTCCCCAACCAGATCAACAACGTGCTGGCCTTCCCCGGCGTCTTCCGCGGGGCGCTGGACGTGCGCGCCACCACCATCACCGAGAACATGAAGGTCGCCGCGGCCGAGGCGCTGGCCGCCGTGGTCGGCGACGACCTGTCGGCCGACTACGTCATCCCGAGCCCGTTCGACGAGCGCGTCGCGCCCGCGGTCATCGCCGCGGTCGCCGGCCAGGCCCGCGCCGACGGGGTCGCCCGGCTCTGACCCGGGGACCCAGGGGACTGTCCGACTGCGACCCGTGCGGGGCCCGTCCACCCGTGGGCCCCGCACCTTCCTGACCCATTCCACAGGACGCCTTCCGCCCGACCGGCGGGGCGTCCTGTGTCATGTCGATGCAAAGAACCGTTACGGAGTGTGCTATAAAAAGAGCCCTCCGTTATCTTCTCGGGCAGGGCGCGCACGAGGAACGGATGTGCGCGCGACCGGACGCCGGATGCGTCCGTCGCGCTCCCCCGCATTTCCCCACCGTCGAGGAGAGCGATGGAACGCGAGCCCAACCGACTGCTCAAACGGCTCATGGCCGAGGCCGGCTTCACCTACAACGGAGTGGCCAGAAGGCTCAACGATCTCGGCAGGATCCGCGGCCTGACCGGGTTGCGGTACGACCACAGCTCGGTCATGCGCTGGCTCGGTGGCCAGCGGCCCAGGGAGCCCGTCCCGGGCCTGCTGTCCGAGATCTTCACCCTCCGGCTCGGCCGTACGGTCACCCCGGAGGATCTGGGACTGCCCGCGTCATCCCCCCTCGATCTCGGGCAGGAGTTCAATCACACCTGGCATGAGGGGGTTGCAAGCGTGACAGCACTGTGGCGAGCCGACGTCGAGAGGCGCAGGTTCCTGCTCGACTCCACCTTCGTGATCGGAGCCGGTTCCGTCGGCGCCGTGAAATGGCTCGCCCTCCCGGCGCAGACGCGTCCCGTGGCGGGAGGCTCCCGGAGGGTGGGCATGGCCGACATCGCCGCGATCCGGGAGGTGACCCGGTCCTTCGGCGAGCTGGACAACAGGTTCGGCGGCGGGCGGATCCGCTCGGCGGTCGTGAAATACCTGGACACCGCCGTCGCGCCGCTGCTCAACGACGGCTCCTACGCCGAGGCCACCGGCAAGGAGCTCGCCTCGGCCGCGGCGGAGCTGACCAGACTGGCCGGCTGGATGGCCTACGACCTGGAGCACCACGGCGTGGCGCAGCGCTATCTCATCCAGGCGCTGCACCTGGCCAGGGGAGCGGGCGACCACGGTCTCGGCGGGGAGATCCTCGCCGGGATGAGCCACCAGGCCGTCTACCTCGGCCAGCCCGTCCACGCCCTCGACCTCGCCAGGGCGGCCCAGCTGTCGGCCCAGCGCGCGGGCATCCCCGCGCTGCTCGCCGAAGCCTACGTCCTGGAGGCCCACTCCCACGCCCTGCGCGAGGACGGCGCGGCCTGCGCCAAGGCGCTGCACCGCGCCGAGGAGGCCTTCGACCGCAGGAAGGCGGGCCAGGAGCCCGGCTGGATCGCCTACTTCGACGAGGCCTACATGTCGGCCAAGTTCGCCCACTGCTTCCGCGACCTGGGCGACGGGGAGCAGGCCGTACGGCACGCGCGGCGGTCGCTGCAGATGGACGGGCGGTTCGTGCGCGGGCGCATGTTCAACCTGTCGCTGCTGGCCGCGGGCCTGCTGCGCCGCGGGCGGGTGGAGGAGGCGTGCGCGGCGGCGGGCGAGGCGCTGGATCTGGCCGGCGGGCTCCAGTCGGCCAGGACCCGCTCCTACCTCAGGGACCTGTGGCGGCGCCTGCGCCCGCACTCCGCCGAGTCGCCGGTGGCGGCGCTGGGCGAGCGGATGCGCCAGCTCGTCCCGGCCTAGGACACGTGAAAGGGGCCCGGTCCGAAGACCGGGCCCCTCGACGCCGCAGGCGGGAGGCTCCTAGCGGAGGAGCTCACCCTTGTCGCTGACGATCCTGGTGTTCCTGACCACGTTGGCCTCGTCGTAGACCCCGGCGGCGTCGCCGTCGAAGTACGGCGAGCTGACGAAGTCGATGCGCTCGTTGCCGTCCTGGTCGTGGAAGAGGCTGGTCACACCGTTGACGAAGCCCAGGCGCTTGGTGTTGTTGTACTTGAGGATCCACGGGCCGCCGTCGGCGCCCGGGGTCATCGAGCACTTCAGCGCGATCTGGTCCTCGACCTTGTAGTCGCTGACCCCGTAGGTGCGGGTGCCGGTCTTGCCGTAGCAGTACTTCGGCGTCAGGCCGGTGTAGGGCTTGTCACCGTCGGGGTGCGGGGCGGCGGGGTAGCCGAAGGCGAAGACCGGCTGGCCGACCTTCTGGTTCCACGCGAAGCCCTGCCCGCCGACGACCTCACCGAGACGGCCGGTCTCCTTGGCCAGGCCGATGACGTAGTGGTCGCGGAAGTACTTGATCGTCTTGCCGCTCTTGACCCACTGCTTGATGTAGTACTGGGTCTTGTTCCAGCCACCGTCTCTGGCCTCGACCTTGCCGAGGAACTTGCCCTCGCTCTTGGCCTTCGCCAGCTCCTTGTACTCGGTCTCCGTGATCGGTACGGTCACCGGCGCGGTGGAGTCATAGCGCTCACCGTTGACTCTGGCTTCGGAGTGTCTCGGAGCCTCCTCGTACGCCTTCTCGGTGACCTCGATCTTGGTCAGAGTCTTCTCGCCCTTGTAGTCGTGTCCGACCTTGTCCGGAGTGGCGTCGAAGTCCTTGGACCAGTAGGGGCCGAGCGGACCGTACTTGGAGAATCCCTCCTCGAACTGCTGCTTGGCGGTCTTGCCGGAGACGTCCTTCAGTTCCTCGTGTTCGATCCACCTGCCACCGGCCCACTCGGAGAACTCACCCTTGGTGACCTCCTTCTCGCCGTTGAACACGAAGCCGTTGTAGACCGCGACGAAGGCGTAGTCGTGGTCGAAGTCCTCGTAGGCGGAGAAGTTGTAGTGAGTGAAGGCGGCCTGGCCGACGTAGACACCCCAGGGGGCCTTGCCCTGGTAGTAGCCCGGGATGAAGACCCAGTTGCTCACGACCTCCTTGTTGCCCTCGACGTCGTAGGCGCAGTGGCCGGCGGTGGCGACGAGGTTGCGGTAGGTCGACTGGATCGAGGTGCCCGAGCACCAGCGGGGCTGGCCCTTGTGGTCGAGGAAGAACACCTTGCCGATGGTCCTGGGCAGATTGACGTTCTTCACCTTGGCGGAGGGGCCGCTCTCGCCGCCGGTGGGGGCCACGCTGCCGGCCTTGCCGTCACTGGTGTCGCCCTGGGTGGCCACCAGCTTGGTGACCTCCTTGGCGTCCCAGTTGTACTGGGTGGCCTTCTTCAGCGCGGCGCCGTTGGCGTCAAGCCAGAACCTGGCGACCGCGTAGGCGCCAGGTGCGCCGGGTGCGAGAGGGGCACGGTCGAACTCCGGTGCGGCCGCGTGGGCGGGGGAGGTCAGAGCCGCAGCGGACAGACCGGCGATCGTCAAGGGGATGAGGAGGTGCTTTGCGCGGGGGTTCACGATGACTCCAGGGTGGGGTGACGCCTCATACGTCTCAGACGTCACACAAGAGGGGTTCCAGCAACCGTAGCGACCATGCATCGTCCCTGGTAGAGGCGTTACCTGGGAATTCGGTCACGAGTCTCGACAAGGTCCGGACAACGACGAAGGGACCCGGTCCGAAGACCAGGTCCCTCCGTTTAGAGCTGGGGTGAACTAGAGGTTTGGACCCTCTAGCTCGGGATCGTCAGATCCGTACGGCTTACTTGTACAGCTCGCCGTTCGGGCCAACGATGCGGCCGGACCAGACGTTGGCGGCCTTGTTGTAGATCTCAGCGGTCTCGCCGTCGAAGTAGGCGGAGGTGCTGAGGTCGTAGCGGCTGTTGCCGTCCTGGTCACCGAACAGGCTGGTGACACCGTTGACGAGGCCCAGACGCTTGCTGTTGTTGTACTTGATGAGCCACGGGGAGCCGTCGGCACCCGGGGTCATCGAGCACTTCAGACCCACGTGCTCCTCGACCTTGTGGGCCGCAGAGACGTACACCTTGCCCGTGGGCTTGCCGTAGCACCACTTCGGCGTGACACCGGTGAACGGCTTGTTGCCGTCACCGTGGGCAGCCGCCGGGTAGCCGAAGATGTAGACCGGCTGGCCGGTCTTCTGGTTCCAGGCGAAGCCCTGGCCACCGACGTTGTCGCCCAGACGACCGGCGTCCTTGGACAGGCCGATGAAGAAGCTACGAACGCCGAACTTGACGTCGTCGATCTTGTACCACTGGTTGACGTAGTACTGGATCGAACGCCAGCCGACAACGAGGTCGCCCTGCTTGACTTCCTCGAGCTTGCCGAGGAAACCGCCAGCAGCCTTCTTGGCGAGGAGCTCCTTGTACTCGGACTCGGTCAGGACCTTGACGACCCTGTCCTTGCCACCGGGAGCGATCTCACCGTTCTTGAAGATGTTGTCGATAACGGTGTTCTTCTTGGCCGCTTCCCAGCCGAGCTCGGTGACCTCGACGGTGCCGAGGGTCTTCTTGCCCGGGTAGTCGTGGCCGACCTTCTCGGAGGTGTTGCTCTCCGGGACGGTGAACTGCGGGCCGTTGGGGCCGTACTTGTCCAGCAGGGTCTTGTACTCGGCCTCGGTGATCCAGGCGTCCTTGGTCCACTTCGGACCGGTGAACTTGGCGAACTCGTCGCCCGTGACCTGCTTCTCGCCGTTCTCGTGGATACCGTTGTAAACGGTCACGAACGCGTAGTCGCGGTCGTAGTCCTCGTAGACGTCGAAGTCGTAGTGCGTCCACGCCTGCTTGCCGACGTAGATGCCCCACGGAGCCTTGCCCTGGTAGTAACCGGGGACGAACACCCAGTTGTCGAGGGTGTGGCCGTTGTTCTCCACGTCGTAGACGCAGTGGCCGGCCGTGGCGACCAGGTTGCGGTACTTAGCGTGGATGGAGGTGGCCGAGCACCACTTGTACTCGCCCTTCTTGTTGACGAAGAACACCTTGCCGATGGTCTTCGGCAGGTTGATGTTCTTCACCTTGGGGGTGACGACCTTGGCCTCACCGGTGGGCAGGACCGAGCCGGCCTTGCCGTCGGCGGAGGGCTTGCCACCGGAGACCAGCTTGGGCAGCTCCTTGGCGTCCCAGTAGTACGCCGTGGCCTGCTTCAGGGCCTCGTTGTTGGAGGCGGTCCAGAAGCTGGCAACGGACTTGGCCTCAGCGGTGTTCTTGGCCATCGGGTCGGTGGCGGAAACCGGGTCAGCCTGAGCGGCGCCGGCCAGACCAGCGGCCAGCAGACCGGTGGCGAGCACGGCACCACCGGCGGGGAGGAGGATGCGCTTCAAGGGAACTCCTTGGTCTGTCGTGGAACGCATCTTGCGTCCCATGCGTCAGTAAAGGGATAGCCAGGAACATACAGCCCGGATCTTGAAAAGTGGAAGCCGATCGGGGAACCGAAGATCGACCCCGGTGTGCCGATACCATTCCGTAACATGAATTAAGGTTTGACACTCGTGTTGCATGTGGGGTGAATGGGCGGCGTTTTCGCAGATAGGGGTGAGCTTGTGCCGGGTGTGACGGATGTGACGTGATCGAATGATTGCTATCAGTGACAACGGTAGTGTGACGCACATCACATAAGACTGATGGCACCGATTGGGGCCGAGCCACGTCTAACGCGGGCGATCAATCCGGGGATCCATGCCCGGGAGAGTCCGGAAAACGGTCTCAGGCTTCCGGAGAACGGCTTTGAGGCTCCGGAAAACGCAAACGGGACCCGGCGGCGTAAGCCGGGTCCCGCGTGTTGCTCGAAGAACCTGAAGGGCGCTCCTACTTGTACAGCTCGCCGTTCGGGCCGACGATGCGGCCGGACCAGACGTTGGCCGCCTTCTTGTAGATGTCGGCCGTCTCGCCGTCGAAGTACGCCGAGGTGACCAGGTCGTAGCGGTTGTTCTGGTCCTGGTCGCCGAAGAGGCTGGTCACGCCGTTGACGTAGCCCAGGCGCCGGCTGCTGCTGTACTGCGTCACCCACGGGCCGCCGTCGGCGCCCGGCGTGAAGGAGCCCTTGAGACCGACGTGCTCCTCGACCTTGTGGGCCGCGGAGACGTAGACCTTGCCGGACGGCTTGCCGTACAGGTACTTGGGCGTCACGCCGGTGTAGGGCTTGTCGCCGTCGGGGTGCGGGGCCTGCGGGTAGCCGAAGACGTAGACCGGCTTGCCGGTCGGCTGGTTCCAGCTGAAGCCCAGCCCGCCGACGTTGTCGCCGAGGCGGCCGGCGTCCTTGGACAGGGCGATGTAGTAGTGGCCCTTGCTGGTCCACTTGGGCCCGGTGAAGGACTTGTACTCCGACGGGGTGACCTGCTTGACGCCGTTGAACAGCACGCCGTTGTAGACGGTGACGAAGGCGTAGTCCTTGTCGTAGTCCTCGTAGACGTCGAAGTCGTAGTGCGTCCAGGCCTGCTTGCCGACGTAGATGCCCCACGGGGCCTTGCCCTGGTAGTAACCCGGGACGAAGACCCACTTGTCCATGACGTGGCCGTTGCTGTCCGGGTCGTAGACGCAGTGACCGGCCGTGGCGACCAGGTTGCGGTACTTCGACTGGACCGAGGTGGCCGAGCACCACCGGTACTCGCCGTTGACGACGAAGAACACCTTGCCGATGGTCTTGGGCAGGTTGACGTTCTTGGCCAGGCTCGGGGTCGGCTTCTCGGCGCCGGTCGGCGCGACCGTGCCCGCGCGGCCGTCGGTGGAGGGCTTGCCGCCGGAGTTCAGCTTCGGCCCGTCGATGTCGGGGTAGAAGGCCGTGGCCCGCTTCAGGGCCGCGAAGTTGGAGGAGGCCCAGAAGTCGACGACGGATACCGCGTCGGCGTTGTTCCTGGCCATCGGGTCGGTGGCGCTGTCGGGGGCGGCCTGGGCGGTGCCGGCCAGGCCCGCCGCCAGAAGACCGGTGGCGAGTACGGCGCCGCCGAGGGGAAGAAGGGAGTGCTTCACGAGGTGCTCCTTGCACAGCAATATTTCCCGATCAATCGGGAGATCGCGGGGAGAACAAGGAACGAACCTACGCAGCGGGACGGGGGGTCAAACGTTGTCTAAGGCTGCCTTAAGGTGCATTTAAGGTTCTTTTAAGGTCTGGCTAAGGTTCGGCGGTAAACCGAAAGATCATGGAGCGCGACGGGTAGACGCCCACTGGTACACCGTGTAGGTCGAGGCGACGAAGTACGGCGAGGAGAGCAGATCGTACTTCTTGTCGGTGTTGACGTCCCAGGTGAAGCTGTTGACGCCGTTCAGATAGCCGAGCGCGTTCTTGAAGTCGTAGTCGACCAGCCAGGGGCCGCCGCTCGCCCCGGCGGTGAAGGTGCACCTGATCGCCAGGCCGTACTCCACCAGGCGGGTGGGCGCCGGGCGCTTGGTCGTGCGGTCGTCGCAGCGCTTGAGCTCCTGGCCGTTGTAGGGCCGGGTGCCGTCGACGTTGGCGGAGGCCGGATAGCCGAAGGCGAAGGTGAGCAGGCCCACGCCGCGCCTGGTCGTCAGGCCCTGCCCGCCGACGTTGTCCTCCAGGTTGCCGACGCTCTCCATCTCGTAGGTGCCGGCGGTCTTGCCCGGCTTCCACCGGAAGCCGTTGTGCACCGAGACGAAGGCGTAGTCGTAGTCGTAGTCGCCCCAGCCGGGGAAACGGTCGTGCAGGTTGATCGAGTGCCCGACGTAGATCCCGTACGGCGTGGCGCCCTTGTCGTAGCCGGGGATGAAGATCCAGTACTCGGCCGCCTTGCCCTGCTTGGGGTCGTAGGCGCAGTGGCCGGCCGTGGCGACCAGGTTGCGGCCGGAGGAGGCCACCGAGGAGGCGGAGCACCAGTAGTCGGCGTCGCCGATCCGGAAGAACACCTTCCCGACGGTGATGGGGAGGGTGCCGGTGCCCGGGGCCCGCTTGGTGGGAAGTGTGGGCCGGACGGTCTGCAGGCCGGTCTTCGCAGGGGCGGCCGTCGTTGTCGTCGTGGTGTCCTTGCCGCCGGAGGCCGTGGTGGCGGTGCCCCCGCTCGTGGGTGTGGCCGAGGCCGTGGAGGCGCCGCCGTCGGTCGGCTTGACCTGAGGGGTGGCCGGGGTGTTGTCCTGGGCCTTCTGGAGCCGGGCCGGGCTCCAGTACTCCGCGATCCTCTTCATGTCCGCGCTGTTCTTGGTCAGCTGGATGGAGGTGACGCTGCCCGGCACGTAGTAAGGGCTGGCAGCGGCGCTCCCCGTGAACCCGGACACCGTCGTCACGCAGGCAGCGACCACCGCGGCGAATGCGGCCGCGAGGCGCCGTGCGCGGGGGGACATGGGGAGATTCCTCTCAGGATTGGAAGGCTATAGATAGTTGCAAGGGGTGATTTTTCCAGATCAACTTAGTTTTAGGCAGCTTGCCGTACGAACTGCTCTGACGGCATTGTCCGGTCCATCATGTCTTGAGATACGTAAGCACCCCGTCAAGAGGTTGAAGGACCCGAGAGGAATCTCGGGTCCTTCAACGTCACTCAGAGGCCGGTGACCCGGCGGGGCCGGGCCGCCGACCGGGAGACTGTGCCCTAGGAGACGGGGAACTTCCCGGTCCAGAGGTTGGCAGCGTACTTGTAGATGCCGTAGGTCTCACCGTCGAAGTACGGCGTGGTGACCCGGTCGTAGCGGTTGTTGCCGTCGCTGTCGATCGTGAGGCTCACGACGCCGTTGAGGTAACCGGTCCGCTTGCTGTTCTTGTACTGCAGCAGGAACGGGCCGCCGCTGGCGCCCGGGGTGAAGGCGCACTTGATCGCCTGGTGCTCCTGCGCCTTGTAGGCCGCAACGTCCGGGGCGTTGGAGGTGGCGCCGTAGCACCACTTCATGGTGTGGCCGCTGTAGACCTTGTCGCCGTCCAGGTGAGCGGAGGCGGGGTAGCCGAACGCGAAGACCTTCTTGCCGGTCCTCTGGTTCCACGCGAAGCCCTGGCCGCCGACGTTGTCGCCCAGGCGGCCGACGTCGGCCAGCAGCACCACATAGTAGTGAGTGAGGAAGTACAGCTCCTTCACCGTGGTCTTGACCCACTTCTTGATGAAGTACTGGGTCTTGTACCAGGCGATCTCGGTGCCGTTGACGTCCTTGACGGCCTCGAGCTTGCCGAGGAACTTCCCGGCGGCCTTCTCCTTGAGGAGCGTCTTGTACTGCTCCTCGCTGATGGCGACCTTGCCCTTGTCGTCGCTGAAGCGCTCGAACTTGGCGCCGTTGTCCAGGCCGGTGGGGGCCTTGGCGTAGTCGAGAGAGGTGACCTCGACGGCGGTCAGCTTGATGCCGCCTCGGCCGTCCTTGATGTAGTCCTCGATGTACTTCTCGGCGTCATCCGGCTTGCCGATGGTCTCCACCGTCGGGTCGGACAGCTTCTTCCAGTACGGGCCGAGCTGGCCGTACTTGTCGAAGCCCTTCTCGAACTCGTCCTTGGTGATCGGGTCGTCCTCGGTGTACTTGAAGCCCTTGGCCTTCTCGTACTCCGGACCGGTGATCTCCTTGACGCCCGTCTGCTTGATGCCGTTGTAGACGTTGACGAAGGCGTAGTCGCGGTCGTAGTCCTCGTAGACGTCGAAGTCGTAGTGCATGTTGACCTTGGCGCCGACGTAGATGCCCCAGGGAGCCTTGCCCTGGTAGTAGCCGGGGATGAACACGAAGTTGCTGTAGGGCTTGTTCGTGTCGGTGTCGTAGACGCAGTGGCCGGCGGTGGCGACCAGGTTGCGGTAGTTCGACTGGACCGCGCTGCCGGAGCACCAGCGCTCCTGGCCCTTGTCGTCGAGGAAGAAGACCTTGCCGACGGTGATCGGCAGGTTGACGTTGCGGGACTTGCCGGCGGACTTGCCGCCCTCGCCGGTCGGGGCGACGGCGCCGGGCTTGCCGTCGGCGGAGGCGCGCGAGGCACCGGAGCGGAACTCGCCGGAGGCGGTCGACTCGGTGACGTAGGTCTTCGCCGACTTCAGCTTCGAGGGGGTCCAGTAGCCCGCGATGGCCTTCGCGTTACCGGACGAGGCGAGGGTGACCGACTTGCGGTCCGGGGCGCTCTGCTGGGCGGCCTCGGCGGTGCCGGCGAGGGAGGCGCCGATCATGGAAGAGGCCACGAGGGCGCCACCGAGGGGGAGGGTGAGGCGCTTGGCTCGGGAGTTCAATGGAGCTCCTTCTTTGTCATGAGTCACTCGGGACGCAACTCACGCATGCGTAAAGAGACAAGAGGAGACCGTAGCCGGTAAAGAACCCCTAAAGAGGCATAAATCAGACATCCATGAATACCGTTACAAACCCGTTACCAAGTTGATGGAACCGGAACGGTTTGGCCGACGTCTGATCTACCTTAACTTGATCATGCCTCGAGATTGCCATGTTGACCTGGGGAAACGCCGCAGCGGGTGATTGCCCCTTCGTCCCTGCCGGTGAACCATTGGAACGGTCGACGTCATGCGAAATCTGGGGGGTTCCATGCGACGTCTTTTCGCCCTGCTCACCGCCGGGCCCGTCCTGCTCGCCGGTACGGCACTCCTGTCGGGTACGGCCTCGGCCGCGCTCCTGTCGGATGCGACCGTCCGCGCGGATCATCCGGACTCCTGGGAGTCCCTGCTCGGCGCGGACCGGTCGGCCACTCGGATGAGGGCCTTCACCCTCTCCGTCGCCGAGGGCGCGACGCGCCTGTCCTCGATGACGTCCCTGTCCTCGATGAGGCAGGCCGTCCTGCGCTGCTATCCGCACGGCGGCACCCACCCGCGGGCGGCCTCGGCCTGCGGCGAGCTGGAGCGGGTCGGCGGCGACCCCTCGGCCCTGGACCCGACCTCCGTGATGTCGTGCACCATGGAGTACGACCCGGTCACCGTGCTGGCGGTCGGCACCTGGGACGGTCAGGCGTTCCGTTACGAGGAGACGTTCGGCAACCCCTGCGCGATGTACTCCCACACCGGCAACGTCTTCGCGTTCTGACAAGCCCGTCTCTGATGTCCTGTCCTCCGATAAGAGCTGCTAACGCAATGAAGTGAGGCGCCGCCAGCAGATGAGCGCGCAGGCGAGCTTGAGGAAGGCCTCGTGGATGTCGGCGCGGACTTCCCAGCGGATGCGCAGGCGTCTGAAGGCGTGCAGCAGGGCGAAGGTCTGTTCGACGACCCAACGTTGTTTGCCCAGGCCGGAGCCGTGTTCAGTGCCGCGCCGAGCGATCAGGGGACGGATCTGCAACTCGCGTACCAAGGCGCGGTACTTGTCGTGGTCGTAGCCGCGGTCGGCGAGCACCACGTCGGGACGCTGCCGGGGCCGGCCACGCTTGCCGCGCACCTTGGGGATGGCCTCCAGCAGCGGGCGTAGCTGGGTGACGTCGTTGCGGTTGGCGCCGGTCAAGATCACCGCAAGGGGGATGCCGGTGGCCTCGGTGATCAAGTGGTGCTTGCTGCCGGCCCGTCCTCGATCGACCGGGGACGGGCCGGTCTGCGCCCCCCTAATCATTCCTAACGGGTCCGCCATCGGGCAGACTCGGGCCTGGTGGCCGCTGGCAGGTGAGCACTGCGCCCCCTTGGACCCCTCAAGGAGTCCTGAAAAAGATCGTGCCCCTGTCGGTCGGCCGGGAGAGTCGATCGCTGCTGGGATGTCGTGCCTGCCGCATGCGGTGTGAGCACTGCTTGATTAGGTCGCCGATGCCTCTCCCGCGGGCTGCTGATGAGCGATACCGAAGACGGGAGAAGCGATGCGACTGTTTGTCGGAGACGACTGGGCCGAGGCGCATCACGACGTCGAGCTGATGGACGGCTCAGGCCAGACCCTGGCCAAAGCGCGTCTGTCCGAGGGCCTGGCCGGGATGGCCCGGCTGCATGCGATGATCGGCGAACATATAGCCGATGACGCCGACGATGTTGAGGTCGTCATCGGGATCGAGACCGACCGGGGCCCATGGGTGGCGGCGCTGCTGGCCGCCGGCTACCAGGTGTTCGGGGTCAACCCGCTGCAGGCATCGCGCTATCGCGAGCGGTTGAGCGTGTCGGGGGCCAAGAGCGATGCCGCCGATGCGCACATGCTCCCCCGACATGGTCCGCACCGATGCCCATCAACTGCGTCCCGTCGCAGGCGACAGCGCCGAAGCCGAGGCCGTCAAAGTGCTCGCGCGAGCGCACAAAACCTTGATCTGGGAACGCACCCGCCATACCCAGCGGCTGCGGCACGCATTACGCGACTACTTCCCGGCCGCCCTGATCGCCTTTGCGGACCTGGCCGCCGCCGATGCTTTGCACCTGCTGGCCACGGCTCCCACTCCGGCCGAGGCGAAGCAGCTGACCATCGCCCAGATCAGCGCCGCCCTCAAACGCGCCCACCGCCGTGGTGACCTGCGCCAGAAGGCCACCGTGATCCACGCCGCACTGCGCGAGAGGCATCTGGGCCAGCCTGTGGTCGTGAGTGCGGCCTATGCCGCCACCGTCCGTTCGACGGTGGCGATCCTCACCGTGCTCAACGAGCAGATCACGGTCCTGGAAGGAGGGGTGCGGGAGCATTTTGGGGCACACCCGGCCGCTGAGATCCTCACCTCCCAGCCCGGGCTGGGGCCGATCCTCGGTGCCCGGGTGCTTGCTGAGTTCGGCGATGATCCGCTGCGCTACGCCTCGGCCAAGGCGCGCAAGAACTACGCCGCCACCTCGCCGATCACCCGCGCCTCCGGCAAGAAGAAGGTGGTCCTGGCCCGGTTTGTGCATAACGACCGGCTCATCGACGCCCTTGATGCCCAGGCCTTTGCCGCGCTGAGCGCCTCGCCTGGAGCCCGTGCCTACTACGACCGCCAGCGCGCCCGTGACCTCGGCCACCACGCTGCTTTGCGTCAGCTCGCCAACCGGCTCGTCGGCATCCTGCATGGATGTCTCAAAACCGGCACCGTCTATGACGAGGCGACCGCCTGGCACCACCACGCCAATCGCCTTGCCGCTTGACGCTCATAGCCCCTGGGATGTCTTTTAACGCTCTGATCTGCGAGGAGTCCACAGCAGCCCGGGAAAAGTCCAGCGCGTCGGCCGCCCGCAGCCGATCGAGCAGCACCTCGTGCAACCGCTGCCACACACTGGCCTTGTTCCACTCGGCCAGCCGCCGCCAGCACGTCATGCCCGAGCCGTAGCCGAGCTCCTGCGGCAGGTGCTCCTAGGCAATCCCGGTGTGCAGCACGAACAAGATGCCTTGTAACGCCAGCCGGTCATCCAGCCGCTTGCGTCCCGGATGCCGAAACCGCCGTCGACGCTGTGGCAACAAGGGCTCGATCACCGCCCACAGCTCCTCGCTGACCTCCCACGGCTTCAGTTTGGCCATCCGCGCTCCTCTCACTCGGCTACAGCGAGAGATCAAAGCACAACAAAGATCATTATGTTAGGCGCTCTAAGAGCACGTCTTAGACGGTGTCCTAGATGGTGAGCTTGAGGTAGCGCTTGTAGCAGGTGACGACTGCAGCCAAAGTGAGGAAGGCCAGGTAGGCGTCGGGATGCCGCTCGTAGCGGGGTGATAGGCGTCGGTAGCCGAACAGCCAGGCGATCGTTCGTTCGATCACCCACCGATGGCGGCCCAGCCGGGTGCTGGACTTGACCTCGCGGGCGATGCGTACCTCGATGCGCTTGCTGCCCAGCCGTCGCTGCAGCTCGGGATGGTCGTACGCCTTGTCGGCGTGGAGCTTGCCGGGCTTGCGGTACTCACCGCGAACCGGTTCATGACTCAATTGGAGACGGGTCACCATCGGCTTCAGCCGGTGACCATCGGGGGTATTGGCCGCGGACAACTCGACGACCAACGGCAGTCCGGCTGCATCCGGCAGGATGTGCAGCTTGGAACCGGATTTACCCCGGTCCACGGGTGATGGACCGGTATATTCGCCCCTTTTTGGCACGTACATGCGCCGAATCGAGCACCACGCGCGATACATCCAGCAGATCCTCGGCGGCCAGCCGGCCCAGGACACCCCTGGTGCAGCCGCTCCCACACCGGCCCGCGACCAGATCACAAAGCGGCGGTACACGGTCGATTTCGAGGCGCCGAAGCACGGTGGCAGAGCCTGCCAGGCGCATCCGCTGACCAGCACGTAGACGATGGTGGCGAACACCGCCTCATCAGCGATACCGGTGATTCCGCCGCCCTGTGGACGTATTCGCGGCATCGGCAGCAACGGCCGTGCGATCTCCCACAAGCCCTTCGGGACGATCCAGTCCCATTGCCTGCTGTCCATGGGGGTCCAACGACGCACCCACCATATAGGACACGCTGTAAGTGCACGGCTGACCGGTGCCGTTGTGGGACCCGTCGCTCAGGGCGCCGATGATGAGAATGTTGCATAAACCCGATCCCTCTCGAGCCAGAACAGGGATTCGAGAAAGACATTTCCAGAAGCTTTGAAAATTACATTCGCATGCCAATGATTTGCGCCCAGGCGACTTCCGGCCTCGATTGAATGTCAATAAGATCTGCAGGAGGAAGAGTTAAAACTGCACCGTATATCTTGCCTTCTGTGGCGCGCAGTTGCAATTCAGATAGATTTAGTCCAAGCCATTTAAGTATCTGTTCATCGACCCCTTCTAGCATGGATGTCCATTGCCTGAATTGACCGGTTAATGTTCGATCGGATTGGCAGACCTCCATTCCCCTAAGGGTGCAGTCCTCTTGTGCATCCCATCCAATAGGCTTCCTGCCTTTTAGGCCGGGGGATAGGAAAACTAGGTCCAAGTGGGCGGAGTTGGGAGTGATTTCTGAAAGCCTAGATTCACTGATCGGTTCTTGTAGCCAAATAACCGCTTGCATAGATCGGATGGGTGATCGATGCCCGAGTACGGCATCATCAATCTTCCCCGAGATGACGTCCGTATTTTCTATTAATTTAGTTAGATCCCAAGCGCCGAGTGCGGGTGTATTAATTTTCCCAGATTGCTCGATAACAATTTTCGATTGAACCCATTTCCCCCACGAGAAAGATTGTGCTGGCCGCGCCTCTAGGAGAACAGGGATTTCAATATTCGAGCCCGCTCTCGTGGCTTTTTGATCGAGCAGACCCGCGGCTTTCATTTGGAAAAAATTTACCTGATAGTCGGGATTTGCTACTGCAAATCCATTTAAAATGACCCAAATTGACCGGTCATTGCTGCCAAGCTTAATTGGGGTCGGATGTGTTGTGTAATCGCATGCGCTCAGGAAGAATAAAAGACTCAAGAGAAATGCTATGAAAATTTTCGCTTTTGATGTGACAGGGTAATTCATTTCTGTCCCGATTCTTGTGACTCTGTAAGACGGCTTGGTGTCCGGAGAGTGAATCTCTCCGGACACCAGGATTAAGTGTTACTTAGAGTGGCTGATTATGGAGTGTGCAGTTCCTGTATCTCTCGATTGGTTTAATGTGCTCCCACTTCCCGCCCAACGTGTGGTCTATTATCCAATCGCGCTCCACGGCGACCCAGACGGTAGACCTGATAGTAGGAGTTGTGTACCTCTTTTCATATACTTGTCCAAGCGAATTCCGCTCCGAATATTTGAAGTCGAATGTAAGGGAACTCGTCAGAGCGTGGCGATATGTCGTGATATCGCATGAGCTAAGAATGCTGGAATTGCATCGGCTGGCTATTCCCGGATAGGCGTCGTAGATCTTGTTTCCTTTAACCTCGGTAGGGTTGTAGTCGCCACAGTCCTCTACGGCTTCGGCGGATAGAGTTAGACCAAGAGCAAGAGTGGGGAAGCCGCCTGACTTGGGGGTGACGTCCAAGCCGAAGTTCGGCTCGAAGTTGAGCTTGTCCCAACCGAAACAAGCTTTCGATGTTGCTCCGATTTTTGCGCTTTTGGTAAGGGCCTTGGCAAATGACGTGCCCCAGCCCCAGGCGGTCTTGCTGCTCGGGTAAAGCTGGACATGGTTTCGGAGCTCGTCAATTACCCACCTATCATCCTTCTCCATATTTCCTGCGGGTCGGCTAGGATGCCACGTAGAGTAGATGGAGGTTTTGAAGTACCACCCCTTCTTCCCTAGAGATACTACAAGATCGCACCGTAGAGAACTCGGGTCGTCCCCGTACCCATCGGCATTTCTGTCTTTGTCTCCGCCCCACTTAGCGTGACATGGGCCAGCAGCAGGGCCGGCGCAAGGATCTTCCAGTGGAGCTGCCAACGCGGAAGCTCGGGCTGACGCGTTCGTCCCACAACCGGCTATGCCGTCGTGATGATCTGTCGAGTCCTCATTTGACTCTATCGGAATTACCACGATGGTCATTCCGCCGCAGCTGTCGAAGACATGTGCTTCGATAGTGGGATCGCTTGGCTCAACTTGCCCTTGGGCCGTCACGACATTTTTCGCGGTGAGCGTCTGTGCTTCGGTTAGCGGAGTGGGTCTCTCCTCCCAGGAACGCTTTACCACGGCGGTTACCTGAACTGTGCCGTCGGACGCGATTTGCGGGATCACGTTTTCAACGGTGACTGTCGAATTTATGCGAGTAATGCCAGCAGTGTCCAATTTTTTCTTCTGCTGCACTAGCTCATTGTTGAGAAGCGAAGCCTTCGCGGTGATTGGGGCCTCAGGAGTTACTCCGGGCGCCTGCCACACGGTTGCGGCGCGGCCCTCCAGGACCGCGTCCTGGGCCTGGTAGTAGCTCTTGATGCGATCCGCGTATTCGTGAGTGGAGGATGCAGCCTGCACACTCATAGTTCGCGCTCCGCCATTGTAACCGCCACGGGGAGAACACGGCTGTGACGGCGGAGGTGGTGGCGGTACGGCTTTGGGGGTGACCGTGGTCGACTCCCAGTCGCTGACACCGAAGTGGGTCTTGGCGCGAACCTTGACGGTGTAGGTGATTTCGTTGGTCAGTTCGGAAATCGCCGCCATCGGTTCAGTGACCTGCAGTGTGGTCACTACACCATTGTCATCGGACACCTCAACGTCGTAGCCGTCTAGCAACGCGACGCCGCCGTTAGTTTCCGGCAGGCCCCAACTTGCAACGGTGCCGCTATCCCCGGGCGAGGCAGTCAGGTTGAGTACCTTGCCGGGAGGCCCGGCGGGCAAGTAGGTCAATGTGGCAGAGGGCTGATCAGCAGCTGTGGCATTCCCGAAAGCGATGACCTCGTCCTTGTTGGAGGTGAGCATCAACCACTGATATTCGCTGCCGGCGATATTTGCCTGCGGCGTGGTGATCGGGAAGAGGTGGGCGGCGCCGTTGGTATCGACGTCACCGGCCAGGTCTGACCCCTTGGTATCGCCGGTTACCGCGCTCTTCAATGGTGCCGCGGTGATGACGGCATCTGTGGGACAGGTCCCCGCTGGGCAGGTCGGCGTACCGAGTTTTATGATGGCCTCGGACACACTGGCGCCATTGGGAAGCCCGTCGAGCTTGAGCCCTATGACGGTGACGGTCTTGTCCGCGCCGGCACCGCCGATCTGCATGGTGGCGGAGTCGGTCACAGTGCACGGGTTGCCATCACAGGCCGTCGGGTCGGTCTTGGCGGTCTTGATGACGAAGCTGTCCTTGCCCAGCGTCAGGCTCCGGACCTCTTCGGCGGGCGGCTCGCTAGGGGTACCCGGGGTGGTGAAGTTGACCGCTGCGCTCTTGGGGGTGCAGATCTCGCCTGAACCGTCTGCGCCGCTGACACAGGTCTCCATCTGCCAGGTGTAGGTCCGACCTGCCTGCACGACATTCTCGGCGATTTGGAAGGACGCGCGCTCGCCGCCGTTGACCGTACGCTGCCCGAGCGGGCTGGAGCCGACTGGGGCACCGCTGTTGTCGTACAGGTAGTACTTGGCGGTGACCGGTCCGCCGGAGGGGCGGTTGACCATACCCGACAGGATCGGCTGGGTCGGGTCGGCCATGCCGGTCTCGGTGTCGGTCGGCAGTACCGGCGCGTCGCTGGTGATGCGGTAAGCCGGGCTCTCGTTGCACGAGGGCGGGGTGACGCCGGTGCGGCAGGCCTTGACGACGAACTTGAAGCTGGCCGGGTTGTCCAGCTTGAAGGTCTCGTTGGTGACCTGGCCGGAGGGAATGTTGTTGTAGCTGGTGGCGGTGACGATGCCGTTGAGGGCCTTGACCTCGTCGGCGGTCAGGACGCGGTCGTAGACGCGCATGTCGTCCACGGCGCCCTGCATGTAGCCGAAGGAACCGTTCTTGCTCAGGGCGTGACCGATGCGGAAGGCGCCGCGGGCGTCCCAGGTGATGCGGTGGTCCTTCTCCCCGGCGAGGGTGCCGTCGACGTACAGTCGGAGCTTGCCCGCTCCGGCGTCGTACTGAGCCACCACATGCGTCCAGAAACCGACCTTGGCCGGCTTGCTGGATACCACCCAGGTGCTGTTGTAGCCGTCCTCACTCGTCATATCCAGACGCCAGTCCTGGAAGTTGCCCCCCGAATCGCCCAAGTAGTACAGAAGGAGGCCGTTCCCCTGGTCGTTCCTCTGGCTGAAGACGGGTTGGATGCTTCCGCCCTCCTGGAGGCGGATCCAGGTGGCGACGGTGAAGCTGGCGTTGGTGCGCAGCAGCGGGCCGTTGGTCGCGGCATAGGCGTTGCCCGTGCTCACAGCTGTCTGCGCGCTCTTGGTCGTGGCGTCGGCTTTCGACGGAGCGGAGAGTGCGCTGCCGGGGCAGGGGCCGAGATCTTTCCAGGCCGGCCAGTCTTCGTCTCCCGGTACTCCCGGCCAGGGGAGGTCGATGTCGAGAGCTTCCCAGGCGTGTCCCTCGTGGCTGACCCGATCACCGGGCTCGTACATCGCATCTTCCGACCATGCCGGGTAAGGACAGGCCTGCGTAGAGGTCGGCGTGGGGGTCGGCGTGGGGGTGGTGGGTGTGCCACCGGTGCAGGAACCGAGGTCTCGCCAGCTCGGCCAGTCCTCGTCTCCCGGCATTCCTCGCCACGGGAAGTCGGTGTCGAGAGCTTCCCAGGCGTGTCCCTCGTGGCTGACCCGATCACCGGGTTCGTATTCACCGTCTTCTGACCACGCCGGGTAGGCGCAGGCCGTAGAGGTCGGGGTCGGGGTCGGTGTGGGGGTGGAAGACCGCGTCGGTGTCGGCGTGGGGGTGGCAGTCCGTGTCGGGGTGGGAGTCGGGGTCGGTGTCGGAGGGGAGGTGGAACCGACGGTGGAGTTCAGGTAGAGCGCACGACCGATCTGCCCCAGACCGGTGAACGCGCCGTTCTGCAAAGCGAGCGTGTGGCCGTGTCCGGTGGCGTCGGCTGCCGTGGTGGCTCCCGCCTCCTCGTCGAACTTCCAGTGCGCAAGCTCCCCGGTCGGCAGGACCGGCGGGGGAATCATGGTGGAGTCATTGATCGTGACGGTGTAGTCCAGGTTCGCGGTCTCGGCCACACTGGACTTGAAACCGACCTTCACACTGGTGCTGCGGGCGATCGCGTCGTTGCCGCTGATCGAGTCGATCGACTCGGCGGTCACCGTGGGGATCTCCGGTGGCAGCATGTAGGACACGGTCAGCTTGGGCGGCCGGGCCTCGGCGCCGGCCCGCTCCATGGAGTGGAACTCTACATATCCGGCGTACGGATAGGTCATCGCCGAATCGTTGACCGCGCGCAGTTCCAGTCCATAGGAGGGCGCCCCCGCGGCCCACGCGTTCGCGATGGCGGTGATGTCCCAGGTGAACGGCCGGGGATAGGTGGGCAGGGTGCCACCTCCCGCCCCCGGGTACTGCTGCACCTGAGAGCCGGCGGCGACGACGGACGGCTTGGTGGACCAGGTGAAGCTGTTCCACGACGAGGTGATCCGGGAAACCTTGATCCCGCCGTTGAAAGTGCTGCCGCTGTAGCTCGGGTCGGCCTGGGCCAGCATGTCCAGACGCGCCGAGCCGATCGACCTACCGACCAGGGGAGCGGTGTCGAACTTGAGGTAGGCCCGAGCGTTGTTCACGGCCTTGCAGGGGTCGTTCAGACCGCCCACTCTGAGCAGGTCGCTGGAGCCGGAGGAACTGGAGTCACCGCCGCACGGCCGAGAATAGACCTGCACGTCGGTTTCCAGGGTCAGTGTCGTGGTGGGATCCACGACCACGGGATACTTCGTGGCCGGGTCGGCCAGCCAGGCGGCGTCCGGGGTGAGCACCAGCAGGTTCTTTCCGTCGTCCTTGACCACCCGCGTGGTGATCTTCCCGACGCGTTGCTGGACCGGGGCGGGCTTGCCGTCCTGCTGGACGGCAGGTCCTCGGTCGCTGCTGTCGGTCATCACCGGCGTGGGAGCCTGCGCGATGGTTTTCCCGCCCTTGTCGGCCAGCTTCAGCCCGCCGTCCTTGGTCTTGCTCAACGTCAGGTTCTCGGTCTGCACCGGGATACGGAGCTCCATCGGGCCGGACGGCTTCTCCCGCAGGACCACGTCGTGCCGGAAACCCGTGGGCAGGGCGGTCACGACCAAGTCTGCGGCAGGACCTGCGGCGTCGGGGTAAGTGGCGACGTTGCCGTTGAGCACCGGTTTGGGCAGCGGCGTCGGCCATTCCATGGCGAACCGTTGATCCTTCTTCTCGCGCTCCATCGATGCGAAGGGTTTGCCTTCGCCGCCGGTGGAGAACTCCACGTCGGCCTTGGCGACCTTCGGCCGTAGCACTCCGTCCTGCTCGACGAGGGTGGTGTCGATCCAGGCCCAGGATCCGTCGGCCTGCTTCAGCTGGGCCGGTCCTGCGTACGACTCCATGGCCAGATGGCCGTCGGGATAGGCCCAGGTGCGCGAAGTCTCGGTGTAGGCCTGCTCGACCGCCACCGGCTTGTTCTGTTTCCTGGCCTCTTCGATCGCGGCCCGCAGGGGCGCATCCGGATCCTCTGGTCGCGGAAACTCCGTCACCGCCGGGACGGGAGCGGACGCTGGCTCGGGGTCTGCCTGCGCGGGCAGGGAACTTCCGGCTACCAAGAGGGATGCGGCCAGGGACGAGACGGTCGCCACCGTGAGCGTGGTCCGTCTGGATGACCTACGCCGTGGCGGCGGCGCGGTCGAGTGGTTCGGTAAGGGGAACCCCACCGGTACCTCCGTTGTCAGGGAAGACAGACCGGCCGGGGTTTTGGGAATGGGAGAACCCGGCCGGAGATGATCAGGGCAAGGATTCCCGACGGTGCTGTTGATCTTGTCGGATATAATGTCTCGATCTTGTTTTTGGGGTTTCCTTCGCGCGTTTCGCCGAGTCAAAGTGCAGGTCAGCGCCTGCAGAGCGGTAAACATGCGACAGGTAGCCGGAAGACGCCGCAGCGTGACGGTGACGGTTCGCAGGAGTTTTTGTGGAGTTTCGTGTTCTCGGACCGGTAGACATATGCCATGACGGACGTTCGATCGCGGTCGTGGGGCCGAAACAGCGAACGCTTCTGGCGCTCCTCGTTCTTCAGGCCAATCGGGTGGTATCCCACGATCGGGTGCTGACGGCGCTGTGGGGAGGGAAAGTCCCCGCCACCGGCCGGAGGTTGATCCACAATCATCTGTGGTCCTTGCGACGGCTGCTCGCCGACCCGCAGGCGCTGGTGAGCTCCTCCACGGGATACTCGCTGAAGCTACAGCCAGGCGCTTCCGACCTGGACGTCTTCCTCGCCGAAACGGCCCGGGCACGATCGGTCCTGGACGCCGGAAACCCCTTGGAGGCCTCCAACCGGTTTCGCGAGGCACTGTCGCTGTGGCGTGGGCCCGCCCTCGGCGGTACGCAACCTGAATTCCAGACGGCGGAAGGGGCGCCCCTGGAAGAATTGCGTCTGTCCGCTCTCATGCAACGCATCGAGGCGGATCTCGCACTGGGACGTCATGCCGAATCAATCGGAGAATTGCGTCTGCTGGTCACCGGGCATCCGCTGAACGAAGGGCTGCGCGGGCAGTTGATGCGGGTACTCCACAAAGCGGGCCGGACGGCTGAGGCTCTGGATGAATTCAGGGCGATACGGCTGCTGCTGCGCGATGATCTGGGTCTGGATCCCGGAGAGGAACTCGTCCGGATTCATCAGGTGATCCTTTCGGGGGAATCCACTCCTGAAACCGTCGCCGCAGAGCAGCCGTCGACCGGATACGTCACTCCCGTTCCCCGGCAGCTGCCTGCTGACATTTCCCGCTTCACCGGTCGGGCCGAGAGCCTGCGCCGGCTCGACCTGCTTCTTTCCACGGGCAGGGAGACCACCGCCGTCGTGACCTCCGCCATCGCGGGCACCGCGGGAGTGGGCAAGACGGCCTTGGCGACACACTGGGGCCACCGTGTGGCGGCTCGGTTTCCGGACGGACAGCTTTATATCGATCTCCGGGGCTACTCTTCGGGGAGGCCGACCACCGGAGCTCAGGCGCTGAGTCACCTTCTTCGCGCGCTCGGGGTCGCCAGTGACGAGATCCCCCACGACATCGATGAGCGTGCCGCTCTCTACCGTTCCCTCCTGGCCGGCAGGCGGTTGCTCATCGTCCTGGACAATGCTGCGGCCTCAGACCAGGTCCGCCTTCTGCTGCCGGGATCCACTCCTTCGAGAGTCGTCATCACGAGTCGGGATTCCTTGCGCGGGCTCTCCGTCACTCACGATGTCCAGAGGATCACTCTCGACGTATTGCCCGCCGAGGAGGCGCTGGCGTTGCTCACGGCGCTTCTCGGAACCGAGAGGGTCGCGAACGAGAGCTCCGCAGTTGCTGAACTGGCCCGGTTATGCGGGTATCTGCCGCTTGCGCTCCGGCTTGCCGCCGCGCAGCTCGCCAGCCGGCCGACGCTGCGGATCGCTGACTTCGCGGCGAGACTGGAACGCGAGAACCAGTTGAGCGTGCTGGAGCTTGAGGAGGATCCACACATCGGGGTCCGCTCCGCGCTGGAACTTTCTTACCGGAGTCTTTCAGGGACGGCACAGCGGACGTTCCGTCTGCTGGGACTGCAACCGGGGCCGAGCATCGGCCTTGAGGCGGTGGCCGTGCTCACCGGCATGACCAACGAGGAAGCATGCGCAGCCGTCGACACCTTGTTCAACGCTCATCTTCTCCAGCTCTCCAGTGACCGGAGAGTAACGATGCACGACCTCGTGCGTGTCTACGCTCGAGAGCGGGCGGAGACGGGCGACACGGAGGCCGACCGGGCCGGCGCTCTGACCAGGATGTTCGACTGGTACGAGAGCACCGTTTACAAGGCTGCGCTTCATGTGGAGAGAAGCGATGTCGAATTCATGACGCTCACCCCACTCGACGGCACTCCGGACTTCGACGACTTCGACGGGGCCGTGGAATGGCTGGAAGCCGAGCAGCGAACGCTCGTTGCCATGATCGTTTATGCCGCTGAGGAGGGTTGGCATGTTTACGCGTGGCGCCTCGCTCACCGGCTGAGAAAGTTCTTCTATATCAGGGAGCATTTCGACGACTGGTTGATGACGTCCGAGATAGCCCTGCACTCGGCCAGGCTTGTCGGTGACCGGGAAGCCGAGGCTCACATCTTGAACGATCGCGGCTTCGCGATGATGTTCACCGGCCGGTACGACGAGAATGTGAGGTATCAGCAGGAGGCTCTCGAGATATGGCGCAGCATCGGGGAAACTTATGCCGAAGCTAGGTGCCTCCGTATGTTGAGTTACGGGCTGCAGCTGGCAGGAAGACTCGGTGAGGCGGCTGGGGCGGGAGAACAGAGCATCGCGCTCTACCGCGAGCTCGATCGGCCTGTCGGTGAGAACGCAGCCATGGACGCGATCGCGCTCATCTACATGAGGCTGGGACGCCTCGACGAAGCGCTGGATCTGCTTCTGAAGTGCCAGCGTTTCTGGGAGGGGCAGGGAAGGAAACACGATGCGGCGTACGGCCTGCTCCAGATCGCTGTGGTTCGCATGAAGGTGGGCGAACCCGAAGTCGCGCTGAATCTGCTTGAGCAAGCCCTTCGCCTGGCCCGGGAACTGCAGAGCCCGCGCATCGAGGCGGACGTTTTCAGCAACATCGGCATGGCTTTGCGGTACCAGGAACGCTATCCCGAGGCCATGGACCACCACGAGAAGGCGCTCGCCCTGGTGAAGAAGCTGCGGAGCAGGCAGTTGGAGAGCGAGGTGCTGAACGAACTGGCCGCCACCTGCCTGGCGAGCGGAGACGTGCACGCCGCGCTCGGGCACTATCGGGAGGCCTTGACCTGTGCAGATGAAGCCAACGAGGTCTACCAGCAGGGATTCGCGAACAGCGGTCTCGGCCAGGCGCTGCACCGTCTCGGTCGGATCGATGAGGCCGTGTCGCACTGGAAGGTCGCGCTCGACATCTTTACCTCCACAGGCGTTCCGGAGGCCGAAGATGTCGGCCGGTGGATATATGAGGCAGAGCAGAGCTAGTCCGATCATGGCCGGAGAGGCGATACGGCACCCGGAAAGGTTCAGCGCGCCTCGCCGGCCGGTGAACGGCTCGGCGGTGATTTGATCCTTCAGTCCTCATGTACGGCATGCGGCAGCCGTTCGACGAGGTGTGACATCACAGCGCGCCGGGTGAGCCGTTTCCGCCCACCCGTGGAGCGCGTGCTCCGGCCGGGCGTCTGTCGCCCACCCCGCCCTACCTGTCCAGGGCACTCGGCGACCAGAGGACCGGCGACCAAGCGAAATGCGGACTGCGGATCACGCCGGTCCGCTCCGGCCGGTGGCGGATCAGTAGTGTTCGAGGACGGCGTGGGCGGCGACGACGTCGCTGGAGGCGTCCGGCCGTACGCCGGTGATGCGCTCGGCCAGCTTCATCGCGGCGGCGAGACCGCCTTCGGCCTCGTGCCCGACCAGGCCGAGCTCCTTCCGGTCGGCCAGGTAGTCCTGGGGGAGCTCGTCCTCGTCATCGGGGAACAGCGGGTCGAAGGACAGGATCTCGCGGCCGTTGGCGTAGTGGACGAAGGAGGAGACCCTGTTCACGTTGACGAAGACGCTGGCGGTGACCGTCCCGGCCGACAGAGGGCGCAGCACCTCGTCCAGGGTGCCGGCGAAGCCGTTCTCCTCGCTCAGGATGGTGCCGCCCCCGGCCGGGCGGGCGCAGACGAGGCCCTCGTCGATCTCGCCTTCTTCGTCGTCTCCGTCGAACACCTCGACACCCAGCCGGGCCAGCGCCTCGTGCGGGGTGAGGTCACGTACGAAGGTGGCGCAGAAGGCCATGTCGTCGAGCCAGTCGTAGTCACTCATGGAAGTCCTGCTCTCTGCGGGGACGGATCGCAGGAAGCCTGGCACGCGGGTCCGACGAAAATCGCACACCACCTGGGGAAGCGGTTCGGCATCCCTACGACAGCGGTCCGCAGACATGTCACCGACCAGGGGCGGGATGCGTCAGCCGTGATGTCACAGGCCGTACTGGTGTGGAGCCGTGCTTACGCGGCGTGCGTGTCGGCACCGCGCAGAATGTACGAGTCGTCGCCGAACACGGCGGCCACCTGGATGTGTCCGCCCAGCGCCTGTACATAACGAGCAATGGCATCGATGGTGGACACCTCGCCACGTTCGATCTGCGACACGCGGCTCTTGGTGACGCCCATGCGCTCGGCCAGTTCAGTCTGGGTGAGACCGCGTTCCCTGCGACGTTCGGCCAGCCGGTAGCCGTCGATGTAGGCCTGGTTGCGCTGCTTGGCGGCGGCAACGGCCTCCTCGCCGCCCGAACGCTCAACAAGATCAGCGCGAATATCCGACCACTTCGGGAAGTCTGTCATCAGCTCGTCTCCTCGGCCTCTCGTTCTTTCAGGTATGTCCTGTATAGCTCCTCAGCATGAGGTATGGCCTGGCGGTACCACCCTGACCAATCACCGGACTTATCGCCACCGACCAGCAGGATGGCTGAACGCCATGGATCGAACACGAACAAGATTCGGAGTTCGGAACGGCCGGCCGAGCCGGGGCGTAGTTCCTTGAGGTTATGGATCTCCGATCCTTCGACCTTGTCGACGAGCGGACGCCCCAGGGCGGGGCCGATCTCAGCTAGTCGGTCGATGACGTCGATGACCTGCACCCTAGAACGATCTTCCAAGTCGTGGATCCACTGCCGAAACTCATTGGTGACGCGGATCTCCCACTCTTCCACTCAACGGAGTGTAGCAAATCCTTTACTTGAGTGGCATGGATCTCATGATGGGGCCGCTGCGCATGTTTGTTCAGGAGTCACTCGAGGAGCTCTTCTCCGGCTTCTATGTCGATCGACTCTTCACCCATTGAACGCGGAAGGCCGTACGGCCTGGCCGGGGGCATGGGCGGGGGCCCGGTCCTCGGTGGACCGGGCCCCCTGGGCGGGGCGCCGACCGAATGGCCTGACAGCCGGCGATTCCCTACTGCCTGTGCATGTTCCTACTTGGTCCAGCGGTTGGCTGCGACCTTGTACACCTTGTAGGTGTCGCTGTTGAAGTACGGCGAGGAGATCCTGTCGTAGCGGTCGTTCTTGTCGGTGTCCCAGGCGACGCTGTTGACGCCGTTGAGGTAGCCGGTGCGCGAGGAGTTCTTGTACTTCAGCAGCCAGGGGCCGCCGCTGGCGCCGGCGGTGAAGGCGCACTTGAAGCCGACGTGCTCCTGGATGTTGTAGCGCGGGGCGGCCGGCATGGCGCCGGTCGTGCCGTAGCACCACTTCATGGTGCGGCCGGTGTACGGCTTGTCGCCGTCGGGGTGGGGGCCGGCCGGGTAACCGAAGGAGAAGACCTTCTGCTTCAGCTTCTGGTTCCAGGCGAAGCCCTGCCCGCCGACGTTGTCACCGAGCCGGCCGACGTTCTTGAAGACGGGCTTCCACTTGCCGTCCTTGTCCTTCTCCCAGGTCACCTTGAAGCCGGAGTGGACGTTGACGAACGCGTAGTCGAAGTCGTAGTCCTCCTTCACGACGAAGTCGTCGTGGGCGTTGAACCACTTGGCCGCGTAGATGCCGTAGGGGTTCTTGCCGTTCCAGACCTGGTCGCCGTCCCAGTAGGAGGGGATGAAGACCCAGTTGTCGTAGAACTGGTTGGTCTTGACGTCGTAGACGCAGTGGGCCGAGGTGGCCACGACGTTGCGGTATTTGCCCTGCACGGAGCTGCCGGAGCAGTACTTCCAGCTCTTCGGGTCCATCGGGTTGGACTTGGGCAGGGTGAAGAAGACCCGGCCGACCGTGTTGGGCAGGTTGACCTGCTTGCTCTTGGGAGACTTGCCGCCTTCCTGGCCGATCGGCGGGACCGATCCCGGCTTGCCGTCGGGGCCGGCGGCCGTGGAGGCCTTGCCGCCCTTGACGCTCAGGTCGATGTCGCCGGTCGCGTCGGTGGCCTTGCGCATCCGCTCCGGCGACCAGAAGGAGGTGGCCTCGGCGGGCGTCTCCGAGGCGGTCGAGGTGACCACGTCGGGCGGTGCGGCGGCGCTCGCGCCGCCGCCGGTGGCGCCGATCACTCCGGCGACCATGAGGAGGCCGGTGAGGGGGATCGTGAGGCGCCGTGCTCGGGAATTCAATGGAGCTCCTTTCGTCCTCGGCGCCGGGCGGGACTTCCCGTCGCCAGGAAAACGATCGGAACGCTACTGAATGGATCATGCATTCGGCCAGGAAACGACGTGAAAAAGTCTGGGACGGTTCCCTTCGATGCCGTCCCGTTATTGAAATAACCGCTGGTTATTATTTAACGAATAAGTATCCCCGCAGCTCACCCGGGTTGTACGGCGTGCTGTGAGGCACCTGGGGCAACATGGGTAACAATCGCTAACAATGGTTTCTCGGGTATCCCGGGAAACTCTGGACGATGGGGCGGCCCGGTGTTTCCGCCGGACGACCGCATGGGCGGCGGCCCTTTAAAGATCAATGGGATGCCGACATTTTCCGGCCGTCTCCGTCCGTCGCCGGATTCGCCTCACCGTCCGGCGTGCCGTACGCGACTGTCGCGGTTCCGTGGCCGACCGATCCGAATTCGTGACCGGTGGGGCATGGATACTCCGGCCGGGAAGACCCCAAGATGGGCCAAAGCCCAACTTCCGTGTGAGGCGGCCGGGGACGTGGTCAGCGGTCGGTACGACATCATCGAGGCGGAGGAGCCGAAGGGGCCCCGGCGCTGGATCGGGGCCGTGGTGCTGGCCGCGCTCGTGGCCATTCCTGTGGTCAGCATGCTGACCAGCAGGCAGCCCGCGGTGACCACGCCGTTCCCGACCTCGGTGCCCGTTCCGTCGGCGTCGCTGGGCGAGCAGGTGCCCAACGTCCTGCATCCCCCCGTACGGCGCCGCGACGGCTGGGAGACCGTGCGCGCGGTCTTCCCCGACGGCGGCAAGGCCGAGCTCCGCTATCCCGCCGAGCTGCGGATCGCCCAGCTGGGCGTGCGACCGGCCCAGGGCGGCTGGCTGGAGGGCTACTTCGGCCTGTTCCGCTGGCTGACCACGCCCGGCGGCGGGGCGGCCGAGCTGTCCGGGAGGCGCCCGATGATCCGGGAGATGGGGGACAACGTGACCCTGTGGCCCGCCAGGAACCCGGACGACGGGCAGGTCATGGTGTTCGACTTCGCGCCCTGGTCGCTGGCGCTCCAGGACGGCCGGGAGGGCATGACCTTCGAGCAGCGCATGCTCTGGGCCGAGAACCTGAAGGGCAAGGTCACCAAGGACGGCTATCTGGTGCTCGCCCCCCGGCTCCCGGTCCGGCTGGCCGCGCCCGGCCAGATCTTCGGCAAGGAGCTGGTCGGGCCGCAGCTGTGGTTCGGCGGCGCCCGGGAGACGCTGATCGTGCTCGCCCCGATCCCCGGCTGCGACATCACGTCGATCGAGCTTCCCATGATCGAGCAACGCCGCCGGTTCTCCGCGGAGATGTGCCAGAACGGGTTCTACGTCGCGGCCTCCGGCTCCCGGGGGAGCGTGGAGCAGATCATGGCCGGCCTGCGGGTCGCCCCGGCGAAGTGACCGCCCGCCTTACCCGTGCCGCGCCCGGTGAGCCGCCGCCTGCCGTACCCGCGATGCGCCTGCCGTACCCGCGATGCGCCTGCCGTACCTGCGATGCGCCCGGTGGGCCGGCGGTCTGCCCGCCGCCTGATCAGAAGGTGAGACTGATCTGGACCCGCCGGTTCGCGGCGCGGCCGGCGGCGGTGCGGTTGGAGGCCTTCGGACGGCTCTCTCCCCAGGAGGTGACGACGGGCTCGGCCTTCGTCCCCGCGGTCAGGACCTGGCACACCGCTGCCGCCCACCGGGCGGCGAGCTTGCGGTTGGCGCTTGCGCTGCCGGTGTCGTCGGTGTAGCCGTCACAGCGCACCTGCTTCACCTCGCCCAGAGACCGTCGCACCTGCGCGAGGTACCGCTTGCCGGCGGCGTCGATCGTCGTGGCCCCGGAGCCGAAGTAGACCGGGCGCAGCGCGATCGGCGGTGTGGACGGCAGCAGCCGGGTGGTCGCCGTCGCCGTCACGCTCTGTTCGGCTCCCAGGGGGCGGACGCTCACCTGGGCACGGGCGGTGATCCCGCCCAGCCGGTTGGCCAGGGACCTGCCGGTCGCGTTCAGGGTGAGATCGACCGTCGTCGTCTTCGCGGCGTCCTGGGCGTCCAGAACGCTGCGGCCCTGCCCCAGGGGCAGCGCCCTGCTGTCGGCGCTGTACAGGGTGACGGCGCACTCGGTGAGCAGACCGGTGTTCACCTGGCACGGCACCCGCACCTGTCCGCTGCCGCCGACGGCGACCTTCGACGCCAACGGCACCGAGGGCTGGGGCGCGCTCGATGACTGGGGCGCGCTCGATGACTGGGGCGTGCTCGTGGGCGTGGGTGCGCTCGACGGTGCGGGCGTGCTCGTGGGTGTGGGCGTGGGTGACGGCTGGGGTACGGCGGTGACGGTGGGGGTGTAGGACGCCGTCGCCTGCTGCCCGTAGGCGTCGCCGACCCGGTAGGTCACCGGGGTGGCCGTGCCGCTGAACTCCGGTACGGGGGTGAAGGTGATCACACCGGTGGCCGGGGCGAGGGTGTAGGTGCCCTGGCCGTCGACGCCGACCGTCTCCTGCACGGAGCCGGCGCCGTCCAGCAGCACGACCGATCCGCCGTCCGGGACGGCGACCGTCACCGTCTGGGGCACGGGACCGTCTCCCGCGGAGGTCACCGGCGAGGCCGTCAGCGCGGGGGCGGGGGTGCAGTCGTTCAGCACCACCGCCACCTCACCCGCGGTGGGCTTGGCCGCCACCAGGTCGATTCTGCCGTCGCCGTCGAAGTCACCGGAGAGCGCGCTACCGACCACGCCCACCGCGGTGTGGTAGCCCCGGCGGTCGAACCCGCCGCGGCCGTCGCCGAGCAGAGTGAAGGTCCGGCCGGTGTAGCGGTCCACCGAGGCCAGGTCGGTTTTGCCGTCACCATTGAAGTCGGCCAGGGTCGGATGCCCGTAGTACAGGCCCGACTCGATCATCCCGGCCGAGGTGAAGCTGCCATCACCCCTGCCGAGCTGCACCTTCATCGTGATTTCGTTGTAGTCGCCGAATCCCAGGTCGGTTTTGCCGTCGCCGTTGAAGTCACCGGTGCTCACCCACGGATCACCCTGCCACAGAATGTCGTCGCTGTAGTCCAGCGAAAGGGGTGCGGCCGCCTGATGGAAGGTGCCATCGCCCGTACCACGCAGCACTCGCATGGTGCGGCTGGGAGAGGACGTCACCAGGTCGAGATCACGGTCGCCGTCGAAGTGGCCGACCGCCAGCCCTCGGGGCGCCTCGGGGAGGATGTAGCGCTCATAGGGCAGGAACCGGCCGGTGCCCTTGCCGTTGCGGGACATCCCGATGAGAACGGAGACGCTGTTGCCGTCGTCGCTGGTGATCGCCAGGTCGGTGATCGTGTCACCGTTGAAGTCGGCGGTGGCGATGTCCGAGGGGGAGCGGTCGACAGTGATGTGGTTGGACCAGGACAGGGCACCGTTGGAGTCGGCCACCATCATCATGATGATGCGGCTGGAAGCATTGGCGGCGAGCACGTCCTGGCGGCCGTCGGTGTTGACATCGCCCACCGTCCACGACTGATAGGCGATTCCCATGGGCTCGGATGTGCTCACCGCCACCGTGTACACATCGGCGCCGGCGAAACCGGCTCCCGTGCACAGGGTGGGGGCGGCGTGCGCCGGGGCGGGGGTGCTCACCAGTGTGCCGGAGGCCAGCGCGAACAGGGCCAGCAGCGACACCGCGCGCCGGCGCAGGGGGCGTCCGGCGGACTTCGAGGGGGACGGGTTCACAACAGGCTCCTCCGTGAGCGATGTCATCGAATGGCCGATCAAGCCGAACCTCGACGACCTTCGTGCTCATCGGCGGGCGTGCGGCTCTTCTGAGGGGTTCACGGGCCGGGGTGATCGCGACTCCGAGGGGTTCGCCTGCCGGGGCGGTAGCGGCGGGCGGGCGGGGCAGGCGTAGGGTGCGGCCATGTTCGCCGTAACCGCAACGCAGACCGATCCCGACAACCCTCTGGCCGGGCTGACCCTCGGGGAGCACCCGGAGCCCAAGGTGCCGGACGGCTGGACCACCGTCACGGTCAGGGCCGCCGCGCTCAACCACCACGACCTGTGGACCCTCAAGGGCGTCGGCATCCGCCAGGACCGGCTCCCCATCGTGCTCGGCTGCGACGCCGCCGGGCTCGACGAGGACGGCAACGAGGTCATCGTGCACTCGGTGATCGGCACCGGGGCCGACGAGACGCTCGACCCGAAGCGGTCCCTGCTGTCGGAGACGCACGACGGCACCTTCGCCGAGCGGGTGGCCGTGCCCCGGCGCAATCTCGTGCCTAAGCCCGCCGCGCTGAGCTTCGAGGAGGCGGCCTGCCTGCCCACCGCCTGGCTGACGGCCTACCGCATGCTGTTCGAGAAGTCCGGGCTGGAGCCCGGCTCGACCGTGCTGGTGCAGGGGGCCGGCGGCGGGGTGGCCACCGCGCTGATCGCGCTGGGCCGGGCCGGCGGCTACCGGGTCTGGGCCACCAGCCGGTCGGAGGCCAAGCGGTCCCGGGCGCTGGAGCTCGGCGCCGACCAGGTCTTCGAGCCCGGCGCACGGCTGCCCGAGCGGGTGGACGCGGTGATGGAGACCGTCGGCCAGGCGACCTGGGACCACTCGCTGAAGTCGCTGCGCCCCGGCGGCCGGATCGTGGTCTCCGGCGCGACCAGCGGGGCGGTTCCCCCCGCCGACCTCAACCGCGTCTTCTTCCTGCAGCTGTCGGTGGTCGGCTCGACCATGGGGACCCGGGACCAGCTGGGCAGGCTCGCCCGCTTCCTGGAGCAGACCGGCCTGCGCCCGGTGATCGACCGGACGCTCCCACTGGCCGAGGCCCGCGAGGGGTTCTCGGCCATGCACGAGGGCGACGTCTTCGGAAAGATCGTTTTCACACTGTGACGGTGCTCCGCTCCCGGGGATCCGGGGCCGGCGGGTCGTACTCCCGCCGGTCCGGGTCCCCGGGCGCGCCCGGCTCGCGTGCGCGGACCACGGGCGCGTCCCGCTCGGACATGAGGAGCACGGGTGCCTCCGGCTCCGGCCCGAGGAGCACGGGTGCCTCCGGCTCCGGTGTACGGACGAGGGGTACGGCCGGCCCGGGCGTGCGGGACAGGGGTCCCGGGCGGAGGAGGGGCGGACGCTGGCCGTACAGGGCGATCATCGCAGGGCTTCCCTGATCCGGCGGGCGGCGTCGTAGAGCGCGTCCTGGGCGGTGGCGAGGGTCTCCTCGGTCACCTGTCCGCCCGCCGCGTCCGTGCGCACCTCCTCGACGAACTCGGCCAGCATCTGCCCGAGCCGCGCGTCGCCCTCGGGGGACCAGTCGCCGGTGAAGCCCTCGGCCCAGATGCGCTTCCACTCCTGCTTCCAGCGGCCGGTGCCCTGCTTCCACTCGGCCTGGTGCCGCTTCCGGTCGGCCTTGTGCTCGCGCCAGGCCTCGCGCTGCTCCTGCTTGGCCCGCCGGAAGGCCTCCCTGGTCTCGCGCTCGTCGTGCTTGGCGCCCTGGCGCACCTCCCTGGCCATCTGGGTGAGCTCCTCGCGCAGCGACTTGACCGTGTCGCGCACGTCCTCCTTGACCTCGCGGGCGATGTCGCGGACGGAGTCGGAGATCTCCTGCTCCAGGTCGGCCAGCTCGTCCATCCGCGCGTTCAGCTCCGCGCGGCCCCGGTCGGTGAGGGTGAAGACCTTCTTGCCGTCGACGACCTCGTGGGTGACCAGGCCCTCCTCCTCCAGCCGGGCCAGGCGCGGGTAGATCGTGCCGGGCGAGGGCGAGTAGACGCCCAGGAAGCGGTCCTGCAGCAGCCGGATGACCTCGTAACCGTGGCGCGGGCTCTCTTCCAGCAGCTTCAGGAGGTACAGGCGGAGGCGTCCGTGGCCGAAAACCGGGCTCATGCCGGTTCTCCTCTCAGAAGCGTGACGTCGGCTGAGATGGTGGTGGCCGACAGCGAGGCCATGCCGCCGCCGATCCGGCCGGAGATCGTCTTCATCCCCGGCTGGCTGCCGATGGACAGTTCGGGGAAGGCCGAGCCGACCCTTCCCGAGGTGGAGCGGATGGTCACGTCGCTCTCCACCGTGTGCGGGAGCCGTACCACGATCTCGCCCGAGACGCTGTTCAGCGTGACGTGACCGGTCGGCGGCAGCTCCAGGTCGGCGGTGATCCGGCCGGAGACGGTGGAGGCCTTCAGCCGGCGGGGCGTGCCCTTGGCCACGGTCAGCTCGCCCGAGACGCTCTTGAAGGACAGGTCGCCGACCAGGCCGCGGCTCTCCACGTCACCGGAGACGGTGTCGGCCTGGATCTCGCCGCTGACCCCGTCGAGCACGACCTCCCCGGAGACGCTCTTGACCGAGGTGCTGCCCTCGAACCCGGCGACGACGGCCGAAGCGGAGACCACCCCGGCGCTGACCGGGCAGTCCTTCGGGACGGTCAGCGTGAGCGTGGTACGGCGCCGCCCGGCGCGCAGCCAGCCGAGCAGGCCGTCCCAGGTCAGGTCCTTGTAGGCGACGGTGAGCGTGCCGTCGTCCTCGTGGGTCACCACGAGCGGCGGTTCGCTGATGTCGGTCACCTCCAGGGTCGCCGGGCCGTCACTGGCCAGCACCGCCAGCCTGCCCGCCACCACCCGCACGTTCAGCCTGCTCACCCCGTCGAAGACAAGCTGCTCGGGTTTGTCGATGGTCCATTGACGCATGTCATGACCTCCTCTGAGAACACGATATGTCGCGTCGTCGGGAAGGTCAAGATATATCGCGTTCTAGGTGTGAACGATCACTCGTCCTCGTCGTCGAGACGCGCCAGCCAGGTGGCCAGGCGCTCCACCGGCGTCTCGAAGTCGGGGTTCAGGTCGACGAACTCGCGCAGGCGCTCGGCCAGCCACGCGATGGTGACCTCCTCCTCGCCCCTGCGGGTGACGAGCTCCTCGATGCCCCGATCGGTGAAGTACATCGTTCTCCTTACTCCTCATGCCTTATGACGAGGAAGTCCCCCACAGATGTTCCTGTGGGGGACTTCCGGGGTGGTACGGGATCAGGCGTAGACCTCGTCGAGGATCTGCTGCAGCTCGACCTCGTGCGCGGAGTGCGAACCCGTCGCGGGCGAGGAGTTGGCCTTGCGGGAGACCCGCCTGATCGGACGGCCGCCGAAGCTGTCGGGCTTCTCGGCCAGCCTGAGCGTCAGGAACGGCCACGGGCCCATGTTGGCCGGCTCGTCCTGCGCCCAGATCAGCTCGATGCCGTCGCCGTAGCGGGACAGCTCGGCCGCCAGGGGGTTGGCCGGGAACGGGTAGATCCGCTCCAGGCGGACGATCGCCACGTCGGTGCGGCCCCGGGCGTCACGGGCCGCGGCGAGATCGTAGTAGATCTTGCCGGAGCACAGGACGACCTTGCGGACCTCCGCCGGGTTGACCGTGGTGTCACCGATGATCGGCTTGAACGAGCCCGAGGTGAACTCGCTGACCGCCGAGACCGCAGCCTTGTGCCGCAGCAGCGACTTGGGCGTGAAGACCACCAGCGGACGGTGCCGGTTGGACTTGGTCTGCCAGCGCAGCAGGTGGAAGTAGTTCGCCGGCAGGGTCGGCTGGGCCACGGTCATGTTGTCCTGGGCGCACATCTGCAGGAAGCGCTCGATGCGGGCCGAGGAGTGGTCCGGGCCCTGGCCCTCGTAGCCGTGCGGCAGCAGCAGGGTGACGCCGGAGCGCTGGCCCCACTTCTGCTCGCCCGCGGTGATGTACTCGTCGATGACGGACTGGGCGCCGTTGACGAAGTCGCCGAACTGCGCCTCCCAGCAGACCAGGGCGTCGGGGCGCTCCACGCTGTAGCCGTACTCGAAACCGAGCGCGGCGTACTCGCTGAGCAGCGAGTCGTAGACGTAGAACTTCGTGGTGCCCTGGTTGAAGGTCTTGAGCGGGGTGTGCTCGGCGCCGGTGACCCGGTCGACCAGCACCGCGTGCCGCTGGACGAAGGTGCCGCGCCGGGAGTCCTGGCCGACCAGGCGGACCGGGTGGCCGTCGATCAGCAGCGAGCCGAAGGCCAGGGTCTCGCCCATGCCCCAGTCGATGCGGTCCTCGGTGACCATCTGGCCGCGGCGCTGGATGACCGGGAGCAGACGCGGGTGGACGGTGAAGCCCTCCGGCAGGTTGAGCTGGGTCTCCACGATCCGCTTGATGGTCTCCTCGGAGATGCCCGTCGGGGTGTCCTCGTGGGACCAGGGCACGACCTCGGCGTCGGTCGGGCGCTGGAACTCGCCGGTCGGCTCCCTGGTCGCCCCGCGGGTCTCGGAGAAGGCGTTCTCCAGCTTGGCCTGGTAGTCGCGCAGCGCGCTCTCGGCCTCCTCGACCGTGATGTCGCCGCGGCCGATCAGCGCCTCGGTGTAGAGCTTGCGGGTGGACCGCTTGGCGTCGATCAGGTCGTACATCAGCGGCTGGGTGAAGCTGGGGTTGTCGGCCTCGTTGTGACCGCGGCGGCGGTAGCAGATGAGGTCGATCACGACGTCCTTGCGGAACGCCTGGCGGTACTCGAAGGCCAGGCGGCCGACCCGGACCACGGCCTCGGGGTCGTCCCCGTTGACGTGGAAGATCGGGGCCTGGATCATCCGGGCCACGTCGGTGGCGTAGACGGAGCTGCGCGAGGAGGCCGGCGAGGTGGTGAAGCCGACCTGGTTGTTGACCACGATGTGCACGGTGCCGCCGGTGCGGTAGCCGCGCAGCTGCGACAGGTTCAGCGTCTCGGCCACCACGCCCTGGCCGGCGAAGGCCGCGTCGCCGTGGATGAGCACGGGCAGGACCGAGAAGCCCTCCTCGCCGCGCTCCAGCAGGTCCTGCTTGGCGCGGACGACGCCCTCCAGGACCGGGTCGACCGTCTCCAGGTGGGACGGGTTGGCCACGACCGACGCCTTGAGCTTGGACCCGCTGGGCGAGACGAAGTCGCCGGTGGCGCCCAGGTGGTACTTCACGTCACCGGAGCCGTGCGCCGTGCGCGGGTCGATGTTGCCCTCGAACTCGCCGAAGATCTGGCCGTAGGACTTGCCCACGATGTTGGCCAGCACGTTGAGGCGGCCGCGGTGGGCCATGCCGATGACGGCCTCGTCGAGATCCTCCTCGGCCGCGGCGCACAGCACCGAGTCGACCAACGGGATCAGCGACTCTCCGCCCTCCAGCGAGAAGCGCTTCTGGCCGACGAACTTGGTCTGCAGGAACGTCTCGAACGCCTCGGCGGTGTTGAGCCGCTCCAGGATGCGCAGCTGCTCCTCGCGGTCGGGCTTGGCGTGCGGGCGCTCCACCCGCGCCTGGATCCAGGCCCGCTCCTCGGGGTTCTGGATGTGCATGTACTCCACGCCGATGGTGCGGCAGTAGGAGTCGCGCAGCACGCCGAGGATCTCGCGCAGCTTCATCAGCGGGCGGCCGCCGAAGCCGCCGGTGGCGAACTCGCGCTCCAGGTCCCACAGGGTCAGCCCGTGCGACTTGATGTCGAGGTCGGGGTGCTTGCGCTGCTTGTACTCGAGCGGGTCGGTGTCGGCCATCAGGTGACCGCGGACCCGGAAGGCGTGGATCAGCTCGAGCACCCGGGCGGACTTGGCCACGTCGTCGTCGTGCGTGGTCGAGATGTCCTGGACCCAGCGGATCGGCTCGTAGGGGATCCGGAGCGCTTCGAAGATCTCGTCGTAGAAGCCGTCCTCACCCAGCAGCAGCCGGTGGATCTGGCGCAGGAAGTCGCCCGACTGGGCGCCCTGGATGATCCGGTGGTCGTAGGTGCTGGTGAGCGTCATGACCTTGCTGACCGCCAGGCGGGCGAGCGTGTCGGGGGAGGCGCCCTGGTACTCGGCGGGGTACTCCATCGCGCCGACGCCGATGATCGTGCCCTGGCCCTGCATCAGGCGCGGCACCGAGTGGACGGTGCCGATCGTGCCCGGGTTGGTCAGGGAGATCGTGGTGCCGGAGAAGTCGTCGACGCCGAGCTTGCCGCCCCTGGCCTTGCGCACGACGTCCTCGTACGCGATCCAGAACTGGCGGAAGTCCATCTCCTCGGTGGCCTTGATCGAGGGCACCAGGAGCTGGCGGGTGTCGCCCTTCTGGATGTCGATGGCCAGGCCGAGGTTGACGTGCTCGGGCTTGACCAGCACGGGCTTGCCGTCGATCTCGGCGTAGGAGTGGTTCATCTCCGGCAGGGCCTTGAGGGCCTTGACGACCGCGTAGCCGATGATGTGGGTGAACGACACCTTCCCGCCGCGCCCGCGCGACAGGTGGTTGTTGATCACGATGCGGTTGTCGATGAGCAGCTTCGCCGGGACGGCGCGCACGCTGGTCGCCGTCGGCACCACGAGGCTGGACTCCATGTTGGCGGCCGTTCTGGCGGCCGCCCCTCGGAGTCGGACTTCCTCGGCACCGGCGGGCAACTGGGTCTCCTGCTTGGGCTTGTCCGCCGGGGCCTGCTCGGCCTTCGGCGCGGGGGTGGTGGTCGTCGCGGCGTCCGGAGTTGCCGGGGCCGTGGCGGGTGTCGGGGGCGCGGCGGTGGCCGCCCCCTGGGCCGCGGCTCTGCCGGACCCGGAATCAGGGGTGTAATCAGCGAAGAAGTTCCACCAGGCGCGGTCCACGGACTCGGGATCCTGGAGGTACTTCTGGTACAGCTCGTCGACAAGCCATTCGTTTTGACCAAAGGCTGCCAGCGGGTTTGTCCGCGACGACTCAGACGACACGGCGGAAATCGCCCTCTTCCGCAGATCGGCGTTGATGATAGAGAACCTGTCCAAGGCTACTCTCCTGGACCCGGACCTGCGCCCGTCTGGCCGCAGCTCACCGCCCGATCCTCTCAGAACCCCTCAAAACGGTCTCCCCCGGGGGTCTATCCAGCGGGTGAGGGCACGGTCACCGCGGATAGATGTGATCGATCGCACACCGGGCAGGGTGATCATCCGCCCGGACCGGGGAATGACCGCCCGTCTGCCCGGGTGGCACGCAGACCCGCTCAGGAGGCGGAGACGATCCCGGACTCCACCCGGATGCCGGGGGTGATCTGCTCCAGCAGGGCGGTCAGCTCCTCGCCGGCCGCCTTCAGCTCCTCAAGGGACATGGGCTCCAGCCGCTCCAGCAGGAACAGCGCGTCCACGGTCTCCTCGGTGATCCGGGTCCGCACGCACTGCCGCCAGTTCCACCGGCGGCAGGTGACGCCCCGGTCGTCGCGCCAGACCACTTCGCCGATCTCCGGGTGGTCGACCGCGGGCTCGCCCTTGTCGATCACCTCGAACGTCTCGTCCCCGCCCGCGCGGACCAGCCGGGCCGTGCCCTCGTAGTGCGCCAGGTCCTCGCCGCCGATCGGCAGCCCGTGCCGGACGCTGATCGTGTTGTAGGCGTCGACCACCAGGTTGATCTCGGGCAGCGGCATCCGCCGCACCAGCGCGTCCACCGAGGGCCTGGTCCGCTGCGGCTTGGCCCCGAACGCCCGGTAGGCCTCCCGCCACGCCTCGACCTTCGGGTGGTCGCCCGCCACGGCGTCCTGCGCCGCGGCGGCCAGCCAGGCGCGGGACCTGTCGTCGGTCGGGCCGTTGCGCAGGCCGTACACCCCCATGGCCAGCACCGCGAAGTCCGGCCTGAGCGCGCTGACGGCGGGGTCGATCCAGATGTCCTCGATCACGGACGCCAGTTTATGGCTCCCCGCGGACCGCCCCGGCGCCCTTTCGATCTCCGGGTACGGCGGAGCCGGCGCTCATGAGGCCGGGGCGGTCTCCGCGAGCGGGGCCGTCCGCGCGCCGGTCGCGGCCGGGCCGGCGAGCCGGCCCGTCACGTACTGCGCGAGCCGGCCGTGGGCCACCACCGCCGCCGCGAAGGCCACGGTCAGCACCCCGAGGAGCGGCAGCTGGCTGTCGTCGGCCAGCAGCAGCGCCTTGGCGTCGGCGATCCCGTTCTGCGCGGCTCCCCATCCGGTCACCGCCGCCGTCGCCCACCGGCCCGCGTGCCTGATCGCGGGCCGTGCGGTCGCGGTCGCGGCGGCCGGTACGGCGAGCACGGCGAAGGCGACGAGGATCGCCACCGTGCCGCCCACCGTGAAGGAGGTCGGCATGTCGAGGACGAGCAGGATGGCGCGCATCAGCACACGGGCCACGACGCCGACGACGATCCCGGCGATCACGGCCCCGCCGAGCACGGCCGCGACCAGGCGTACGGTTCTGCGCCACTTTCCGGATTCCTGCACGACATCCCCCTTTTTGCTCTGAAAGAGGGTTATAGAGGTATATGTCGCAACAGGACAACGGTGGGCGCGTCCCGGAACCGACTCGTTACCCGGCGCTCTCCAGCAGGACCGGCCTGCCGTCCACGTTGATCGCGGTGGGCGAGGCGGTGCGGGAGCCCCCGGACAGCGGCTGCCAGCGGGTGACGCGCCAGTCCGCGGGGATCTTGAAGGTCGTGACGGCGCGCTCGTTCCAGACCAGCCGCGCGGCGGAGCCGCCGGAGCGGGTGAGCGTGACCACGTGCGTGCCCGCGCCGTCCACCGTGTGGCCGGTCATCCGGGCCCCGCGCAGCCAGGTGGCGGTCCTGGCGTAGGCGCGGCCGGCCGCCGAGGGCGTGCGGTTGTCCGCCTCTGCCAGGTCGAGGACCTGCTCCCCGTGGCGGTCCCAGGTGTACCAGTCGAAGCCGGAGACGCCGTACGCCCAGAACAGCACCAGGGCGCGCGAGACCGCGCCCGCGGCCGTGCCGGAGGAGGCGCGGCCGAGCGGCGCTCCCTCGGTGACGCGCAGCGGCAGCTTGTCCAGGCCGTGCGCCTTCATGACGCCGCGCACGTTCCTGACCCGGGACAGCACGCTCTCCGGGCGCAGGCCGAAGTAGATGTGCGAGCCGACGACGTCCAGGTGCTCGCCGGCCCCGGCGGCGAGGTACTGGTCGAGCCAGTTCAGGCCGTTGGTCGTGATGCCGGGAGAGACGATCTTCGCGGCGGGGTCGGCCCTGCCGATCTCCTCGGCGGCCACCCTGGTCAGCTCGGCGAGCTGGGCGGGGGTGCCGTTCCAGAACTTGGCGTAGTCGGGCTCGTTCCACATCTCGTACATCTGGATGCGGCCCCTGTAGCGCTCGGCCACCGTCCGGACGTAGCGTCGCCAGTCGTCGATCTTCTCCGGCATCGCCGCGCTCCCCGGCCCGTAGGCGCCCTCCTTCTGGTTGGAGGCGGCCCAGGAGGGAGGCATGCCGAGGGTGTACAGCACGGAGACGCGGTTGTCGGTCGCGGACTTCACGAAGTAGTCCATCATCTTGAAGTCCCACTTGCCCCTGCGGGGTTCGAGGTCGCGCCAGCGCACCCCGTTGTCCCACATCCGCCACAGGCCGAACCCGACCGACGGCCAGCTGTCGCCGTAGCAGCCGCGGCACAGCAGGTGCATTCCGAAGTAGTCGGCCGGCACCGGGCCGGAGGCGGGGCGCAGGTCGGGGGACCCGGCGGCGGAGACCTCGGTCAGGCTCGCGTCGTCCACCAGGACGGTGCCGGTCCCGCCGAGGAAGATCCGGAAGGAGCCGGACAGGTCGTGCGGGGCCGTCCCGACGGCCTCGATCCGCTGCCACTGCGTGCCCACCCGCGTCGTGTGGACTGCGAAGGCCTGGTAGAAGTCCTTCTTGAAGTCGTCGCTGCGCACTTGAAGGGTGACGGTGACCGGGGAGACGGCCTTCACCCACGCGGAGGCGCGGTAGGTCCGCCCGGCGGTGAACCGGTGGGCCTGGACGAGGTGGACCCGGGAGGGCTCGGCCTCGACCTGGAAGCGCTGGGCCCGCCGGCCCCCGTGCGCCTGCTCCGTCTCCGGCGCGAAGCGCGCCTTGGGCGCGGGGGAGCCCCAGGAGTTGGGCCGCCAGCCGGAGGCCACGGTGCTGTGCTCACCCTCGAAGCCGGGATTCTTCAGCAACTCGGCGGCGGTCCCCGTCGCCCCCGCCGCCGGTCCCGGCGGCAGGACGGCCGCCAGCGCGAGACCCGCGGTCAGTACGGCGCTCGTTCTTCTCCACACCATTGGAACCTCCAGCCCCATCGGTTACAGGTGCGAGTAAGGCAGCCATGGTGCTACAGATGCGCCTGACATATGAGCAAGTCAGGAAATTTACAGACTTAGGTAGATATACGCGTCAGGCGAAAGGCGCCGCCCCCCGACAGGAGAACGGGGGACGGCGCCGGGAGGGGCGGCCACTGGAGGAGAGCGGCCGCCCCGGTCACAGGGTCACTTGCACAGGGTGCCGTTGAGCAGGAAGCGCTCCGGCTTGGGGTTGGGGCCGGGGGCCTCGGAGCCCAGGAAGCCGAGGGTGACCGAGCCGCCGGGCTTGATGACCCGGTTCCACCCCAGGTTCTCGGCGGTGACGGTCGCGCCGTCCTGGGACAGCTCGGCGTTCCAGTGCCTGCGGACCTTCTGCCCGCCGAGGAAGGACCACTTCAGGGTCCAGCCCTCGATGGGCTTCTTGCCGGTGTTGGTGATGGTGATCTGGGTGTTGAACCCGTCGGGCCACTGGCCGTGGTTGGTGTAGGTCACCTTGCACACGCCCGTGGGGACCGGGTCGGCGACGAAGGAGGCGATCCACGCCAGCGGGGAGTTCCAGTTGATGGTCAGCTCGTTGGTCGACCACGACTCGATGTCGTCGATGTAGCAGAACTGGGGCTCGCAGCCGCGGAGCTTGGCCTGGGCCACCGGGTCCTGGATGGCGGAGTTGGGGCCGCCGGACAGGGTGCCCTTCGGGGGGTTGGGCAGGGAGGGGTCGAGCTGGCGGGCGTACCAGCGGCTGTGCTGGTTCTTCGAGGCGACCTCGCCGTAGCCGGTCACGTAGGACTGGTTGAGCGCGTTGCGGCCGAAGATGTAGTCGAGCCCCTCCAGCACCCCGTTGCGGTACTTGGCCTGGCCGCTGATGTCGTGCGCCACGGCCATCACGACCATGTTGTTCAGGATCAGGTTGTTGGAGCCCCAGTCGAAGTCCGGCGGGTTGTACGGCAGGCCGTACGGGTGGGCCTGCTGGATCGCCAGGTACTTGTCCGCGCCCTCCAGCACCGACTGCCGCACCCGGGCCCGGTCGGGCAGGGCGTTGGGCACGGTCGCCAGCTGGAGCCGGCCCAGCTGGGCGGTGTTGCCCCAGTCGAAGCCCCGCTCGCGCCAGATGTCGGCGGTGTGGTGCGGGGAGGCCAGGACGTAGTCCCTGAACTCCTTGTCACCGGTGGTGATGTAGAGCTCCGCGGCGGCCCAGTAGAACTCGTCGGTCACGTCGTTGTCGGGGTAGGCGCCGCCGCCCGTGCCGTCGGCCGGGTCGGCGTAGCGGGCCGGGTCGGCCTTGGCCGCCGCCCACGCCCTCTTCGCCGCCGCGAGGTTCCTGGCGGCGAACTCGGGGTCGTAGGGCGCGAACAGCCGGGCCGCCTGGGCCGCGGTGGCGGCCAGGTTGAGGGTGGCGGCGGTGGAGACCGGGTGCAGCTCGCGCTTCTGCGGGTCCAGGTGCGGCATGAGCGGCAGCCCGGTCCACGCGGCGTCGTGGATCTTGTGGTGGACCATCCCGGCGTGCGGCCTGCCGTCGGGGACCTGCATGCTCAGCAGGAACTCCTGCTCCCAGCGGGCCTCGTCGAGGATGTCGGGCACGCCGTTGCCGCTCTCGGGGATGTTCAGGTCCCCGTCCTTGTGCGTGCCGTCGGCCTTGGCGCGCTCGAAGGTGGACATGACCTGGTGGACGGAGATGCCGCCGTTGACCACGTACTTGCCGTGGTCGCCCGCGTCGTACCAGCCGCCCCTGACGTCGAGCGTGTAGTCGCAGACACCGGGCTGGCACGGCACCTCGATGTCGCCCTGGTTGGGCGCGACGCCCACGTGGCCGGCGGGCCTGCCGTACCCCGGGCGCAGGCTGTCGAGGATCTCGATGCCGCTGCGCTGGGTGTAGTAGAACTTCAGCGCGTCGGTCTTCAGCTCGTCGTAGAGGTCGGCGCCGATGTCGAACGGACGGCTGGTCTCGCCGTCGGCCTCCAGCGTGTAGCCGGTCCCGGGGGCCTTGACCGAGCCGAAGTCGATCGAGTGCACGTTCTGGCCGGAGCTGGCGTCGACGCCGCGCGGGACGGTCTCGCCCTTGGCGACGGTCTGCCCCTCGCGCTGGAGCTTCCAGGCGACGGGGTCGGTCTTCTCCGTCACCAGGGTGGCGTTCTTCGGGCCGGTCGGCAGATAGCCGACCATGTTCACCCGGACGCGGGGGCCGGTGTCGGGGACGTAGACGTCGGGTTCGGCGCCTCCCTTGAGAGAGACGTTGTCCACGCAGAACCTCCAGGGGGTCGCGCTCCCGCCGACCTGGAAGGCCACCTGGGCGTTCGGCAGGTCCACGGGAGAGGTGAACGTGTACGAGTAGTCGTTGCCGGACACGCTCAGCTCGGGGTTGACCGCCAGGAACTGGGTCCACGGATCCACCGGGAGCTGGATCAGCGCTCTGGCGACCCGGCCGGGGTTGGCGACGCCGAAGAACGAGAACTCGTACGTCTCGTCCTTGACCAGGGCGATGTCGTTCTGGCCGACGATGACGTCCCAGGGGTTGGCGGTGCCGCCCGGCACGTCGGCGCAGAGCCGCCCGTCGGCGACCTCCAGCGTGGTGTTGGCGGTGCTCCACCACGGAGCCGTACCGGTGTCGAAGGTGCCGTTGACGATCTGCTCGGGTCCCTCCGCCACGGCGGGGGACGGGGTCAGCGCGACCGCGGCGGCCGAGACGGCGGCCGCCAGGGTCAGATTGAACCAGGAGGGCGGTCTGAGCACGGGGGGTCCTTCTGGAAGGTGACGCGGGACGTGGGAGCGCTCCCACGCTTGAGTGCGCCGATTGTTTCCAGCGGGTTGCCGAACCGTCAACGATCCGACCTCTACGCTGCTCGTTCGACCAGCTGGATGTCCGATTTGTCCGATGAAACTTTCATGTCCCGGAGGTCAGGGAGCCGTCCAGTCCAGCTCCGGGCCCTTTGGCACGATCCCGGTGGGGTTGATGTTGGTCTGGGTGATGAAGTAGTGCCGTTTGATCTGGTCGAAGTCGGTGGTGTCGCGGAAGCCGGGGATCGCGTACAGCCGCCGGGCGTAGGCCCACAGCGCCGGATAGTCGACCAGGCGGCGGATCGAGCACTTGAAGTGGGAGTAGTAGACGGAGTCGAACCGGACGAGCGTGGTGTAGAGCCGCACGTCGCTCTCGGTGAGCGCGTCGCCGTGCAGGCGGGCCCGGCCCGAGAGCCGCTCCTCCAGCATGTCGAGCGTCGCGAAGACCCTGGTCACCGCCTCGTCGTAGGCGTCCTGGGAGGTGGCGAACCCGGCCTTGTAGACCCCGTTGTTGAGCCCGTGGAAGATGGTGTCGTTCAGCTCGTCGATCTCCTCGCGGAGCGCGGCCGGATAGAGGTCGGGGGCGCCCTCGGCGTGCCAGGGCCGGAAGGCGGTCTCCAGGGTGAGGGTGATCTGCGGATAGTCGTTGGTGGCCAGGCGCTTGGCCGTACGGTCCCAGACGGCGGGCACGGTGTAGCGGCCCTGATAGTCGGGATCGCTGGCCAGATAGAGCTCCGAGAGATACTCCGCCCCGGTCGCCGGGTCGCCGCCGGGCATGCGCCAGCCCCGCTCGTCCCTGATCGGGTCGACGATGGTCACCCCGATGACGTCCTGGAGGCCGAGCAGCTCGCGCACGATCAGCGAGCGCTGCGCCCACGGGCAGGCGTAGGAGGCGTATATCTGGTAACGGCCGGGCTCGGGCGGGTGCTCGCCGCCGTCCTCGATGCGGGCGGTGAACCGGTTGGGCTGGCGGACGAAACGTCCGTCGCCGGCGATCTCGTTTCCCAGCTTCATGAACCCACGGTACGCGGGCCCCGAGTAGAACATGATTCGGTACAGGGGGCACAATCAGGGGCGTCGAAGGGAGTTCGGGGATGACCATGGTGACGCCGGCCAGCGAGGCGCAGCGGGAGGCCTGGAGGAGCGGGGGGTTCCCCGAAGTGGAGCGGGTCAGGCCCGGTCTGTGGTCGATCCCGGTGCCGCTGCCGGCCATCCCGCTGCGGTACGTGCTGGTCTACGCCCTGGAGTTGCCCGACGGGGTGGCGATCGTGGACGCCGGCTGGAACACCGAGGAGGCGTACGGCGCGCTGGCCGCGGGACTGAAGATCGCCGGATACGAGATGACCGACGTCAAGGCGGTCCTGGTCACCCACATCCACCCCGACCACTACGGGCTGGCCGGACGCATCCGCGAGGTCTCCGGCGCCTGGATCGGGCTGCACCCGGCCGACTCGCGCCTGCTGCGCGACCGCTACGACGACGACGCGGTGGACGCGCTGGTGGCGCAGGAGCGCACGCTGCTGGTGCGCTCGGGAGTCCCCCGGGAGACGCTGGACGAGCTGGCCGGGGCCTCGATGATGATCCGGCACTACGTGACCATGGCCAAGCCCGACCGGCTCATCGAGGACGGCGACCGTCTCGGCCTGCCGGGCTGGGACCTGCGGGCGATCTGGACGCCCGGTCACTCGCCGGGTCACCTGTGCTTCGTCGAGCCCGAACGGCGCCTGCTGTTCTCCGGAGACCACGTGCTGGCGAAGATCACGCCGATCGTGGCCGTGCACCCGCAGTCCGCGCCCAACCCGCTGGCCGACTATCTCGACGCGCTGGCGGCGGTGCGGAAGTTCGACGTGGACGAGGTGCTGCCCGCCCACGAGTACCGGTTCCTGGAGCTGGCCGAGCGGGTCGACCACGTGATGGCCCACCACGAGGAACGGCTGGCCGAGATCGAGACGGCCGTCCGGGCGGCGGACGGGATCACCTGCTGGGACACGGCGACCAGGCTGACGTGGTCGCGGCCGTGGGAGACCATCCCGTCGTTCATGCGCCGGGCGGCCAACAACGAGACCCTGGCCCACCTGGTCTGGCTGGAGGCCCGCGACCGCCTCCGCCGCATTCCGGGCGAGCCCGACCTCTGGTACCCCGCGTAGCCGCCGGACCCCGGACGCCGGAAGGGGTCCGGGGTGCTCGCGCGGCATTTTCCTTTAAAACAAGTAGGAAATATTGACTTAGTGGGCGGGCGGCCGTACCTTCATGGACATGGGCCTTTACCTGACCCGGTGCGCACACGTGGACTTCTGCCGCGTCGTCAGCGCTCAGTGTCGTTGATCGCGGATCACTGACCTCCGCCGTACTCCGGCGAGGGTGCGCGGCCGGACTCCCGCCGCGTCGTGAACCCTCGCGCCTTCTCTCCGCGTGGCCGACGGCGCCCACGCTCCCTTCGCGAAAAACCGTTCATCTCCGGTGTGCCCGCCTCCGGCAAGGGGGCGCGTGAGCATGCCCTGCCTCCACGAGGACCACTTCCGTGATCAGAATCAGACATGCCCTCCTCTCCGTGCTCCTGGTGAGTTCGCTCACCGCGTGCGGCTCGGCCTCCGGGTCCGCGAAGCCGGACGGCCCGGAGGTCACCGAACTCCGCTACCAGGGCAGCGTCGGCGCCGTCACCTTCCCCGAGCTGGCCGAGCACCTGGGCTATCTCGCGCCCATCAAGCTCAAGTGGATCGGCAACACCATCTCCGGGCCGCAGGACATCCAGGCCGCCGCCACCGGCCAGACCGACTTCGGCGGCGCGTTCAACGGCGCCATCATCAAGCTCGCCGCGGCCAAGGCCCCGATCAGGGCCGTGATCGGCTACTACGGCAGTGACGAGGACAGCTACATCGGCTACTACGTCACCGAGGGCTCGCCCATCAAGGGCCCGCGCGACCTGATCGGCAAGAAGATCGGGGTCAACACCCTCGGCGCCCACCTGGAGGCCGTGCTCAAGGAGTACCTCAAGCGCGGCGGCCTGACGCCCGCGGAGATCGAGAAGGTCGAGCTGGTGGTCGTGCCGCCGGTCAACACCGAGCAGGCCCTGCGGCAGGGGCAGATCGACGTGGCCGCGCTGTCCGGCATCCTGCGTGACAAGGCGCTGGAGCGCGGCGGCATCACCCCGCTGTTCAAGGACATCGACCTGCTCGGCCCCTTCACCGCCGGCAGCGTCGTGCTCACCAAGCGGTTCATCGAGGAGAACCCGCAGACGACCGGGAAGTTCGTCGAGGCCTACGCCAAGGCGATCGAGTGGACCCAGACCCACTCCCGCGAGGAAGTGATCGCCGAGTACAAGAAGATCATCGCCGCGCGCGGGCGCAACGAGGACGCCTCGGCCATCGAGTTCTGGAAGAGCAGCGGCGTGGCCAACAAGGGCGGCGTGATCGACGCCAAGGAGTTCCAGACCTGGGTGGACTGGCTGGAGGGCGAGGGCGAGATCAAGCCCGGCCAGGTCAAGACGGAGGACCTCTTCACCAACGAGTTCAACCCCTTCAAGAACGGGAGCACCTCGTGAGCCTGCAGACCGCCGAACAGAACCTCCTGGAGGAGAGCGTCGCCGAAGCCGGCGAACCCTCCGCGAAGCCGGTGAAGATCGGGATCCGCAACGTCGGCAAGGTCTTCCAGATCCGGGGATCCGACCGGCCGTTCACCGCGGTCCAGGACGTCAGCCTGGACGTGCGCGAAGGGGAGTTCCTCACCCTGGTCGGCCCCAGCGGCTGCGGCAAGTCCACCCTGCTCGACCTGATCGCCGGCCTCACCTCGCCGACCAGCGGCGAACTCCTCATCGACGGCACGCCGATCGACGGCCCCGGCCTGGACCGGGGGATCGTCTTCCAGCAGTACGCCCTGTTCCCCTGGCGCACGGCCCTGGCCAACATCGAGTTCGGCCTGGAGGCGAAGGCCGTACCCAAGCGCGAGCGCCGCGAGCGGGCCCGCCACTACCTGGACCTGGTCGGGCTGGACGGCTTCGAGCACCGCTATCCGCACGAGCTGTCGGGCGGCATGCGCCAGCGCGTGGCCATCGCCCGCAGCCTGGCCTTCGACCCGGACGTGCTGCTGATGGACGAGCCGTTCGCCGCGCTCGACGCCCAGACCCGGGAGTCCCTCCAGGAGGAGCTGCTGCGCATCTGGGAGAAGACGAACAAGACGATCGTGTTCATCACCCACGGCATCGACGAGGCCGTCTATCTGGGCCAGCGGGTCGCGGTGATGACCTCCCGGCCGGGCCGGATCAAGCGGGTCCTGGACATCGCGTTCGACTCGCGCGAGGGCGACCTGCGCGCCGACCCCCGTTTCGGCGAGTACCGCCATCACATCTGGACCCTGCTGCGCGACGAGGTCGCCGCGGCTCAGGAGCAGGAGCGGACCATTGGCTGACGAGACCACCCTGACCGCGGCCCGGGAGGAGGCGGGCGAGGCGAAGCCCGCGGCGGCGCCCTCGGCGGCGCCGCGGGGGGACGCCCCCACCGACGACGACAGGGCCACCAACTTCTTCAAGGTCGCCGGCAGGCGGCGGACCCCGGTCGCCTCGCGGCTGGCCACGGTGGTCAAGCGGTCGCTGGCGCTGGTGCTGCTGGCCGGGCTCTGGGAGGTGCTGCCCCGCGTCGGGGCGGTGGACGCGGTGTTCGTGCCGCCGCTGTCGGAGATCCTGGTCGCCTGGTACGACATGCTGCTCGCCGGGCAGCTGCCGGAGCACTTCCAGGCCTCGCTGATCCGCTCGCTGTCCGGCTTCGGCCTGGCCATCGTGCTGGCGATCCCGCTGGGCCTGGCCATCGGCTGGTACCGGCCGGTGGCCGACTTCCTCAGCCCGGTGCTTGAGCTGTTCCGCAACACCTCGGCGGTGGCCCTGCTGCCGGTCTTCATCCTGATCTTCGGCCTGGGGGAGACCTCGAAGATCGTCTTCGTGTTCTACGCCTGCGCCTGGCCGATCCTGCTCAACACGGTCAGCGGAGTGAAGACCGTGGAGCCGCTGCTGATCAAGTCGGCCCGGTCGATGGGGCTCGGACCCGTCCGGCTGTTCCAGAAGGTGATCCTTCCGGCGGCGGTGCCGACCATCTTCACCGGCATCCGGCTGGCCGGCGCCTACTCGATCCTCGTGCTGATCTTCGCCGAGATGGTCGGGGCCAAGGCCGGTCTCGGCTATCTCATCCAGGACGCCCAGTTCAGCTTCCGCATCCCCGACATGTACGCCGGGATCATCACGATCTCCGCTCTCGGCCTGCTGTTCAACCTGCTCCTGCTCAGCGTGGAGCGCCGCTTCTCGACGTGGAGGACCTCCTGATGACCACCCGTACCCTTCACCTGAACGCCTTCCTGATGGGCGTCGGCCATCACGAGGCCGCCTGGCGCCACCCGCGCACCGAGCCGGCCCGGCTCACCGACGTGCGGCACTACCAGCAGCTGGCCAGGATCGCCGAGCGGGGCAGGCTCGACTCGCTCTTCCTCGCCGACGGCCTGGCCCTGCAGGGCGACGTCCGGCACAACGCGCTCGGCGGGCTGGAGCCGCTGACCCTGCTGTCGGCGCTGGCCACGGTCACCGACCACATCGGCCTGATCGCCACCGTCTCCACCACCTACAACGAGCCCTTCCACGTCGCCCGCAAGTTCGCCTCGCTGGACCACATCAGCGGCGGCCGGGCCGGCTGGAACATCGTCACCTCCGCCAGCGAGGCCGAGGCCCGCAACTTCGGCATCGAGCGCCCGGCGCACGCCGACCGCTACGCGCGGGCCACCGAGTTCCTGGAGGTCGTCACCAAGCTCTGGGACAGCTGGGAGGACGACGCCGTCGTCGGCGACCGCCGCGCGGGGCTGTACGCCGACGCCGGAAGGATCCACCCGCTCGACCACGACGGCGCCCACTTCCGGGTCCGCGGGCCCCTCAACACCTCCCGCGCGCCGCAGGGCCACCCGCTGCTGGTGCAGGCCGGATCGTCGGAGGACGGCAAGGAGTTCGCCGCCCGCTTCGCCGAGGCGGTCTTCACCGCGCAGCAGACGCTGGCCGAGGGCCAGGAGTTCTACGCCGACCTCAAGGGCCGCATGGCCCGGTACGGCAGGAACCCCGATGAGCTGCTGGTCCTGCCCGGCATCTCGCCGATCATCGGCTCCACCGAGCGCGAGGCGCTCCGGCTGGAGAAGGAGCTGGAGGACCTGATCATCCCGGCGTACGGCCTGGCCCAGCTGTCCCACATGACCGGCATCGAGCTGTCGCACGACGACCTGGACCGGCCGCTGCCCGAGGTCTCCGTCGAGACGGAGGGGGCGCAGAGCCGCCGCAAGCTCGTCATCGACCTCGCCCGCCGGGAGAACCTGACCGTGCGCCGGCTCCTCGGCCGCCTGGCCGGCGGACGCGGGCACCGGGTCGTGGCCGGCACCCCCGAGCAGATCGCCGACGAGATCCAGTTCTGGTTCGAGAACGGCGCCGCCGACGGCTTCAACATCATGCCGCCGATCCTGCCGGGCGGACTGGAGGACTTCGTCGACCACGTCGTGCCGGAACTGCAGATCAGGGGCCTGTTCCGGAGGGAGTACGAGGGCCGCACGCTGCGCGAGAACTACGGGCTGGCCCGCCCGGCCTCCCGCTACGCCGCGTCCGCGCGGGACGGGGAGCTGGACGCGGTGGTGGCGTCATGAGCACTCCGGTGACCGACGCGCGGCAGGACGACGCGCGACAGGACGATGTACGGCAGGACGATGCGCGGCAGGACGCCGGAGCTCCGACGGGCGGCGGATCGGCCGGCTCCATCGTGACGCTGGTCGGCAACCCCCGTGAGGGCTCCAGGACGCGGACCGCGGCCGTGGCCGCGGCCGCGGAGGTCGGGCGGCGGATCGGGTACGGCGGGTCCCACGAGATCGTGGACCTGGCGGCGCTCGGACCGCACCTGCTGGCCCCCGGCCCGTCCGCGGGCGTGGAGGTGGCCCTGGAGCTGGTCACCGGGGCCGGCGTCCTGGTGGTGGCCAGCCCCACCTACAAGGGCACCTACACCGGCCTGCTCAAGGTCTTCCTCGACAGGCTGCCCTCCGGCGCGCTGACCGGGATCGTGGCGCTGCCGCTGCTGGTCATGGGCGACTCCGCCCACTCGCTCGCGGTCGAGGTGCACCTGCGGCCGCTCCTGGTCGAGCTGGGCGCCACCGTGGCGACCCCCGGCCTGGTCCTGCTCGAATCCCAGATCCCGCAACCGGAGCAGATCCTGTCCGCCTGGGCCGACAGGGTCGCCCCGCAGGTGGCCGCGGTGCTCGGCGAGTCGGAGAAGGCGAAGGTGAGGACATGACGGAGACCCTGCCCGGCAGGGCGGACCTGGCAGCCGGTGGGATCCGGTCCGGGACGGACGACGGCACGGTTGACGGCAGGATCCGGTCCGGGACGGACGACGGCGTGGCAGGCGGTGCGATCCGGTCCCGGGCGGACGCCGGCACGGTGGGCGGCGGGATCGCGTCCGGGGCGGACGCCGGCACGGTGGGTGGCGGGATCGCGTCCGGGGTGGACGCCGAGGGCTATCGACGCGCACTCGCGGTCCACGCCGCGGGCGTCGTGGTGGTCACAGCGCAGACCGAGGGGGTACCGGTCGGGCTGACCGCCACCTCGTTCTCCTCGGTCAGCCTGGATCCGCCCCTGGTCTCCTTCTACGTCGACCGGAGCTCGACCACCTGGCCCTGGCTGAGCCGGGCCGACCGCTTCGCGGTCAACATCCTGACCGCGGACCAGGCCGACCTGGCCGCGAGGTTCGCCCGCAAGGGCGTCGACCGCTTCGCCGCCCCCACCCGCTGGCGGCCGGGGACCCTGGGCACCCCCCTGCTGAGCGACGTGTCCGCCAACCTCGTCTGCACGCCCCACTCCACCATCGAGATCGGCGACCACTTCCTCGTCGTGGGCCTGGTCAACGAGACCCGCCTCGGCCCCGCCACCCGTCCCCTCCTCTATCACCGGGGCCGCTTCGGCCGCTTCCTGCCCCACCCGTGATCGTCTGATCACCGGCCCCCGGGAGACCATCTCCCGGGGGCCTTCAGGCGAGGCGGACGGTGCCGCGGCCGGTGGCCAGGGGCAGGTCCAGGAGGGTGCGGATGCCGGGCGGGGCGGCGCAGACGGAGGGGATGGCGTTGACGGCGTGGGAGGCGGCGCCGGTCAGGCCATGGGAGATCTCCTGGATGTTCAGCATCATCTCCGGGACGCCCTCGATGTGGATGGTGAAGCCGGGGACGGTCCAGCGGTGGACCTTGGTGGCGTCGGCCTTGTAGACGCACTCGACGGTCATGAAGGGCCGGCCGCGCACCAGGCCGGAGAACGTCCAGCGGGAGGCGCACACCGTGCCGGGACGCACCACGCCCGCGGCGATCTCGAACTCCTCGGACGCGATCTCGAACTCGTCGCTCTCCTCGACCTCGTCCAGCGCGACGCCGAGGGCGTCGGCCACGAACTGGACGCTCTCGGCGAACAGCGAGCGCTGGAAGGCCCGGAACGGGCGCACGCCGGCGGCGTAGTCCTTGGCCGAGCGGGTGAAGCCGAACAGGTCGACCACGATCTGCCGCGAGGGGTGGCCCTTCAGGTCGGAGGACTCCCGTACGTACAGGTGGTCGATCCGGCTGGACAGCCCGGTCAGCGCGAGGGGGAGGAAGTCGCTGACGAACCCGGGGTTGATGCCGGTGCCGTGCAGGGACGTCCCCCCGGCCCGGCAGGCGCTCTCCAGGCGCTCCACCACGCCGGGGCCGTAGCACTTGGGATAGACGAAGCCGGTGGTGGTGATCACGTTCTTGCCCGAGGCGAGCAGGGAGCAGATCGTCTCGACGTCGCTGGCGTGGTCGTTGCCGAAGTAGGAGGCAGGCAGGGGCATGTGCAGCACGCAGTCGGCGTCGAGGGCGAGGATCCGCTCGACGTCGTCGGTGCAGGTCACCCCGGTCTCGGCCAGGCCGACGATCTGCCCGGCGTCCTTGCCCACCTTGGCCGGGTCGTAGACCAGCACGCCGGCGAGCTCGAACTCGGGCCGGGTGATCAGGTTGCGGAGCGCGTAGCGGCCTACGGTGCCGGTGGCCCACTGAACCACGCGGAGCGGTCGGGAAAGGGGCATGCGGGGTCTCCAGCCCGGAATCGTGGGCGGGGCCGTACTGGAAAGTGCGTCGTCGTGGACCCACGCCAGGTGCGAGTCAAAAACCCTAGCAGGAACATCCCCGTCTGATCACTATCCGCGACGTCCCAATCTCCTGGCGTCCGATCGCGGCTCCCGTCACCCCGGCTCATGGCCTCGGAGGGGCGGGCAGGTTATCCTTCAGCAGACTAGAACTTTATTCTCGTGGAGAGGGTCGCTGATGTCAGAGCTGCGTTTCGACGGCAAGGTCGCGGTCGTCACCGGCGCCGGGCACGGTCTCGGCCGGTCCCACGCGCTGGCGCTGGCCGAGCGCGGGGCGAAGGTGGTCGTCAACGACCTCGGGGGCGCCCTGGACGGCACCGGCGCGTCCACCGGACCGGCCGCCGATGTGGTCGAGCTCATCACCAAGAACGGGGGCGAGGCGGTCGCCAGCACCGACAACGTCGCCACCCCCGAGGGCGCCCGGGCGATCGTCCAGTCCGCGATCGACGCCTTCGGCCGGGTCGACATCGTCATCAACAACGCGGGCATCCTGCGTGACAAGTCCTTCGGCAAGATGACGGTCGAGGAGTTCGACGCCGTCCTCGCGGTGCACGTCCGCGGCTCGTTCCTGGTCAGCCACGCGGCCTTCCCCTACTTCAAGGAGCAGGGCTACGGCCGGATCGTCAACACCTCCTCGCCGGCCGGGCTGTTCGGCAACTTCGGCCAGGCCAACTACTCCACGGCCAAGATGGGCCTGGTCGGCCTGACCAAGACGCTGGCCATCGAGGGGGCACGGGCGGGCATCAAGGCCAACGCGATCGCCCCGATCGCCTGGACCCGGATGACCGAGGCGCTGTTCCCGGCCGAGTTCGAGTCCAAGTTCACCCCCGAGCGGATCAGCACCCTGGTGACCTTCCTGGCCCACGAGTCCTGCGAGACCACCGGCGAGGTCTTCAGCGTCGGCGCCGGCCGGGTCGCGCGGGTGTTCGTGGCCGAGGGGCCCGGCTGGAAGCAGGAGGGCCACACGGCCGAGGACATCAGGGACAACTGGGAGGCCATCATGGCCGAGCAGCCGTACCTGACCCCGACGACCCTCGGCGAGCAGGCGAGCGCGTCCATGAAGGCGATGTTCTGATCCCCGGGTTCTGATCCCCGGGTTCTGGTCCCGGGTCCTGAGCGCCCGGTTCCGGTTCCCGGGCGCTGACCAGCGGGTTCCGATCACGCGGCCCAGCCCCTCACCGCGACGCGGTGGGGGGCTTCTTCGTGGCCAGGACTTTTGCATAATTCGGCGAAAGTCTGTCGACTCATCGATAAAAGGTCTTCCCAAAGCGGCAGAACAGAGTTAGCTTCTGCATCACCAGCTCCGAATCCGGACGTTGAGACGGAGGCTTCCGTGGTCGCAGACCCTCCTCTGCTGCTGATGCGTGGGATCGTCAAGCAGTTCCCCGGCGTCCGCGCGCTCGACGGCGTCGACCTGGAGGTGCGCCGCGGCGAGGTGCACTGCCTGCTCGGCCAGAACGGCGCGGGCAAGTCCACGCTCATCAAGATCCTGGCCGGTGCGCACCAGCCCGACGAGGGCGTCATCACCCTCGGCGGCGAGGAGGTGCGCCTGGTCACCCCGACCGCCGCGATCAAACTCGGCGTCTCCACGATCTACCAGGAGCTCGACCTGGTCGACGGCCTGAGCGTGGCCGAGAACATCTTCCTCGGCCACGAGCCCGGCCGGCTCGGCTTCATCCGCCAGAGCGACGCCAACCGGGCCACCCGCGAGCTCATGGGCAGGCTCGGGCACCCGGAGATCCGCCCGACCACCGAGGTCGGCCGCCTGTCGCCGGCCGCCAAGCAGGTGGTCAGCATGGCCAGGGCGCTCTCCCACGACACCCGGCTGATCATCATGGACGAGCCGTCGGCCGCTCTGGCGCACGACGAGGTCGCCAACCTCTTCCGGATCGTCCGCGAGCTGACCGCCCAGGGGGTCGCGGTCGTCTACATCTCCCACCGGCTGGAGGAGATCCGCGAGATCGGCGACCGGGTCACCGTCCTGAAGGACGGCCGGACCGTCGCCGTCGGCCTCCCGGCGAAGGAGACGCCCACCTCGGAGATCGTCTCCCTGATGACCGGCCGCACCGTCGAGTACGTCTTCCCGCCCCGCCGCCCCGAACCCGCCACCGGGCCCGAGGTGCTCCGGGTGGAGGGGCTGACCGTGCCCGGAGTCGTCAGTGACGTCTCCTTCACGGTCCGGGCGGGGGAGATCGTGGGACTGGCCGGGCTGGTCGGCTCGGGCCGCTCGGAGATCATCGAGGCGGTGTACGGCGCGCGCCGGTCCTCCGGCAAGATCGTGCTCGAAGGCCGCCCGGTACGGCGCGGCACGGCGGACACGGTCAGACGCGGGATGGGCCTGGCCCCCGAGGAGCGCAAGGCGCAGGCGCTGCTGCTCGACCAGAGCGTCGCCCGCAACATCACTCTGGCCGGGCTCGGCAGGTACGCCCGGTTCGGCTGGATCGACCGGCGACGCGAGGCCGCCGAGGCCCGCGCGCTGATCGAGACCCTCGACATCCGCCCCGGCGATCCCGACCGCCCGGTCAAGACGCTGTCCGGCGGCAACCAGCAGAAGGCGGTGCTGGCCCGGTGGCTGGTCGACGACCGCAAGCTGCTGCTGCTGGACGAGCCCACCCGCGGCGTGGACGTGGGCGCGCGGGCGGAGCTGTACGCCGTCATCAGAAAGCTGGCCGACCAGGGCATCGGGGTGCTGCTGGTCTCCAGTGAGGTGCCCGAGGTCCTCGGCCTGGCCGACCGCGTGCTGGTCGTCCGCGAGGGCCGGATCATCCACCAGTCCGCCGCCGACGACCTGGACGAACACCAGGTCCTCGACATGATCATGGAGGGGAGCGCGCTGTGACCGAAGCCCGCGGGCCGAAGGCTCACGAGAGATCTCCCGCGGGAGCGGAACCGGTGGACCCGGCACGCCCCGCCGACCAGGCCTCCGCGGAGGCGCCCGACGCACCGCCCGCCGACGAGCACCTGCGCGTCGAGGCGCAGTCCCGCAAGCCCGCCGCGCCGCCGAGCCCGCTGGCCCGGTTCGGCCAGGCCCGGCACCTCGGCCTGGTGCTGGCGCTGGTGCTGCTGGCGATCGTCGGCCTGATCACCCAGCCGGAGAGTTTCGCCACCACCTCCAACCTGGTCAACATCCTGTCGCTGGCCTCCACCATCGGTGTGATCACCGTCGGCATGACCTTCGTGATCATCGGTGGCGGCATCGACCTGTCGGTCGGCGCGCTCATGGCGCTGGCCTCGGTCTGGGCCACGACGCTGGCCACCCAGTCCTACGGCCCGTTCGTGATGATCCTGTGCGCGGTGCTGGTCGGCACCGGCGCGGGACTGGTCAACGGCCTGCTGATCTCCTACGGGCGGATGGTGCCGTTCATCGCGACGCTGGCCATGCTGGTGGCCGCCCGCGGCCTGGCCCAGCGCATGTCGGACCGTAAGACCCAGCTCATCCAGCAGGGCAACGAGCTGATCGTGGAGCTGTCCACGACCAGGGTGCTCGGCCTGCCGGTGCTGGTCTACATCTTCATCCTGGTGGTGGCCGTCGGCTGGGTCGTGCTCAACCGCACGACCTTCGGCCGCCGCACCTACGCGGTCGGCGGCAACCCCGAGGCGGCCCGGCTGGCCGGCATCGACGTGCGCCGCCACACCCTGATGCTGTACGCGCTGTCCGGCCTGTGCTGCGGCATCGCCGCCGTGCTCATCATGGCCAGGACCACCACCGGCTCCTCCACCCACGGAGACCTGTACGAGCTGGACGCGATCGCCGCCGTCATCATCGGCGGCACGCTGCTCACCGGCGGACGCGGCACGATCATCGGGTCCATCCTCGGCCTGCTGATCTTCACCGTGATCACCAACCTCTTCATCCTCAACGGCCTCAACACCAGCGACCAGCTGATCGCCAAGGGCCTGATCATCGTCGTGGCCGTGCTGCTCCAGCGGCGCAGCCTCGAATCGAGAACCTGAGACCCGCGTCCCGCGGACCGGTCAGGGGCCCGCGGGACGCGTCCGCCCCGCACGACACCTCATCTCTCCCCTCACGACACCTCACCTCTCCCTTCACGGCATCCGAAGGAGCACGGCAATGTCCAACCCACTCGCCCGTCGGGGATTCCTCGTCGGCGGCGCCGTCATCGGGGCGGGGGCCCTGGTCACCGCCTGCACGAGCAACGAGCCGGCCGCCCAGCCCACCGCCGCGGGAACGCAGCCCGCCAGCCCGCCGGCGGCGGGAAGCGACAACGACCAGCCGGGCAAGCAGATCACCATGGGCTTCTCCGCCCCGGCGGCCGACCACGGCTGGATCGCCGCGATCGCCAAGAACGCCGAGGCCACCGCCAAGCAGTACAGCGACGTGGAGTTCAAGCCGGTCGAGCCGACCAACGACATCAACGCGCAGATCTCGGCGGTCGAGTCGCTCATCGCGGCCAAGGTCGGCGTCCTGGTGATCCTGCCCAACGACGGTCAGCAGCTCAACCAGGTCGCCCGCCAGGCCACCGAAGCGGGCATCCCCGTGGTGAACCTCGACCGGATCTTCCCCGACAAGCTCTCCTACCGGACCTGGATCGGCGGGGACAACTACGGCATGGGAGTAGCGGCCGGGCACTACATCGGCAAGAAGCTCAAGGACAAGGGCGTGTCCAACCCGGTGATCGTGGAGATCCAGGGCATCGCGACGCTCCCGCTCACCCAGGACCGCAGCAAGGGCTTCGCCGACGCGCTGAAGACCTACGGCTTCAGCGTGACGGCCCAGCAGGACGCCCAGTTCACGGTGGAGACCGGCAACGAGGTCGCTAGCAACCTGCTGCAGGCGCACAAGAAGATCGACGCCATGTGGAACCACGACGACGACCAGGGCGTCGGCGTGCTGGCCGCGATCAAGGAGGCGGGCCGCAACGAGTTCTTCATGGTCGGCGGCGCGGGCTCGGCCAACGCGATGCGCGAGATCCAGTCCGGCAACAGCGTGCTGGAGGCCACGGTGACCTACAGCCCGACGATGGCCTCCTCTGCCGTCCGGCTCGGCCGGCTCATCGCTCAGGGCAAGGGCATGAGCGACCTGGTGGAGAACCAGGTGCCGCAGTCGATCACCCTGGCCTCGGAGACCATCACCAAGGACAACGTCGCCCAGTACCTGCCGCTGGGGTTCGAATCGTGAAGCCGGTCATCGGGGTGGGCATGGTCGGGCACGCCTTCATGGGACGCGCGCACTCCCAGGCGTGGCGGAGCGTCTCCGCGTTCTTCGACCTGCCGGTCGTACCGTCCATGGCGGCGCTGTGCGGCCGTTCGCCGGATCGCACGGCGCAGGCCGCCCGCGAGCTCGGCTGGGCCGCGGCCGAGACGGACTGGAAGCAGCTCGTCAAACGCGACGACGTGCAGATCGTGGACATCTGCACGCCCGGCGACTCGCACGCCGAGATCGCCGTCGCCGCGCTCGCCGCGGGCAAGCACGTCCTGTGCGAGAAGCCGCTGGCCAACACCGTCGCCGAGGCGGAGGCGATGGCCGAGGCGGCGCGCGAGGCGGCGGAGCGGGGCGTGCAGGCCATGGTCGCCTTCAACTACCGCCGCGTCCCGGCCATCGCCCTGGCCCGCCGGCTGGTGGCCGAGGGCCGGCTGGGCGAGCTGCGCCACGTGCGGGCCCAGTACCTGCAGGACTGGATCGTCGATCCGGAGTTCCCGCTGGTCTGGCGGCTGCGCAAGGACAAGGCGGGCTCGGGCGCGCTCGGCGACATCGGGGCGCACATCGTGGACACCGCCCAGTTCGTCACCGGGCAGAACCTGACGGGCGTCTCGGCCCTCACCGAGACCTTCGTCAAGGAGCGCCCCCTGGCCGAGGGATCGGCCGGGCTGGCCGGCGAGAGCCGTACCGGGGAGAAGGGGACGGTCGACGTCGACGACGCCGCGCTGTTCATCGGGCGCTTCGAGGGAGGAGCGCTGGCCTCCTTCGAGGCGACCCGGTTCGCCGCGGGGCGCAAGAACGCGCTGCGGATCGAGATCAACGGCTCTAAGGGGAGCCTGGCCTTCGACTTCGAGGCGATGAACGAGCTGTGGTTCCACGACCACACGCTCGACGGGGACGAGGCGGGCTTCCGCCGGATCATCGTCACCGAGCCCGGCCACCCGTACGCGGGGGCCTGGTGGCCACCGGGGCACGGGCTGGGGTACGAGCACACCTTCACCCACGAGGTGAAGGACTTCCTGGAGGCGGTTGCCGCCGGGACCGCCCCGTCGCCGTCCTTCGAGGACGGTCTGCGGGTGCAGCGGGTCCTGGCGGCGGTCGAGGCGAGCGCGGCCGACGAGAGCCGCTGGACGGTGGTGTGATGAGCAGGCCGATCACGTTGTTCACGGGCCAGTGGGCGGACCTCCCGTTCGAGGAGGTCTGCCGGCTGGCCGCCGAGTGGGGCTACGACGGTCTGGAGATCGCCTGCTGGGGCGATCACTTCGAGGTCGACAAGGCCCTGGCCGACGACTCCTACGTCGAGCGGAAGCTGGAGGTGCTGGCCAAGCACAACCTGAAGGTGTGGACGATCTCCAACCACCTCGTCGGGCAGGCGGTCTGCGACCACCCGATCGACGAGCGGCACAAGGGGATCCTCCCCGCCCGGATCTGGGGCTCCGGGGACGCCGAGGAGGTACGGCGGGCGGCGGCCGAGGAGATGAAGGACACCGCCAGGGCCGCGGCCAAGCTGGGCGTGGACACCGTCGTGGGGTTCACCGGCTCGTCGATCTGGCACACGGTCGCGATGTTCCCGCCGGTGCCGGCTTCGATGATCGACGCCGGCTACCAGGACTTCGCCGACCGGTGGAACCCGATCCTGGACGTGTTCGACGAGGTCGGCGTGCGCTTCGCGCACGAGGTGCACCCGAGCGAGATCGCCTACGACTACCACACGACGGTGCGGACGCTGGAGGCGATCGGGCGCAGGGAGGCGTTCGGGCTGAACTGGGACCCCTCCCACATGGTCTGGCAGGACCTCGACCCGGTCGGGTTCATCCTCGACTTCGCCGACCGGATCTACCACGTGGACTGCAAGGACTCCAAGGTGCGCTGCGGCGACGGCCGGCGCGGGCGGCTCGCCTCCCACCTGGCCTGGGCCGACATGCGGCGCGGCTGGGACTTCGTCTCGACCGGGCACGGCGACGTGCCGTGGGAGGACTGCTTCCGCGCGCTGAACTCCATCGGCTACGACGGTCCCATCTCCATCGAGTGGGAGGACGCGGGGATGGACCGTCTCGACGGCGCCCCGGAGGCGCTGCAGTTCGTCAGGAGGCTGAACGCCATCACGCCCCCGGCGGCGGCCTTCGACGCCGCGTTCGGCGGGGAGTGAACGCTTCCGGGCACTGAAGGGCCGAGGCCGAGGCCGTACGAGGGAGATCGTGCAGGGGGAGATCGTGCAGGGGGAGATCGTGCAGGGGGAGATCCTGCAAGGGGGACGCCGGACGTCCCGCCGTCCGAGTAGGCGCCGGGCGGCGGGATCCGGAGGTCAGACGCGCTGCCACAGGGCGGGGACGTTCGGGGGCTCCCACCCGGCCGCCGACGTGTGCGCCTGAAGGCACCGGTAGGCCGCGCCGCCGTAGGTGACCTGGGCTCCGGCCGCGTAGAAGGCCCCGGCCCGCCAGGTGCCGCCCTCTCCGGTGGGCGTCGGCGTCGGTGAGGGCGTGCCCGTGCCGGCGACGTCGAGAACGAAGTCGAACGTCCCCTCCCGCCCGGAGCCGACCGTGCGCACGTTCATCAGCAGCGACGGGTCGTAGATCGTGTCGGTGCTGTTGCGCGGCTCACCCGGGAAGTACAGCTGCGTGGTCAGGATCCGCGGCTGGCCCGGGGCCTGGAGCTTGACGTGGATGTGCCGGGTCCGGCCGGGATAGAGGCCGGGGACGACGGTGGTCAGCCGGTAGGACCCGTCGGCGCCGGTGTACAGGTGACCGCGCAGCCGGTAGCCGGTGTTGTCGTAGGCGCCCATGGCGTCGGCCTGCCAGAAGTCCATCAGCACCCGGTCCAGCGGGCGGCAGGCGCGGTCGAAGACGTGGCCGGTGACGACCAGGCGGACGCCGGACACCCCGGCGGTCAGGTCGTCGCGCCGGGGGGAGTTGGGCTTGAAGTACGGCCCCTCCGTCTGCGCGACGGTGGTCCTGCCGGGGGTGCAGGCCAGCAGCTCGTTCCCGGGCGGGGCGGACGAGGCGTTCGCGGTGGCTCCCGCCACGGCCGGGACGGCGAGGGCGCCCACCCCGACCGCGGTGATGAACTGCTTACGGCTGAGGCCGGGTGTCTCGCCGGGCATATGAGAGTTCTCGGGCATGCGTGTGCTCTCCTTCGGACAGCGGCGGCCGGCCGCGCTGGGGATCGGCACGGCCCGTTCCGTCCTGACGTGTATATCCACGCCCTCCGCCCGAGACTTGGCCGCGCGTGCCAGGCTCCCGGCCCGGAGCGCCAAGTGGGCGGATGCGGTGGGCGGGCATAACACGGTGCCGACGACGTGGATGGGATTTCCGCCGGGTCCGTCCGCGAGGGGAGGCTGGGGCCGTCATCGTGACGAGGAGACGGCCATGCCCACGTTCGTCAGCACGGCGGGACAGCCGGCCGAGGATCAGGCCGCGTTCTGGCGGCACCTGGTGTCGCAGGCCTTCGGCCCGCTGGAGCTGCGGGCCGAGGAGGCCCGCGCGGGGTTCGCCGGCCGGATCGTCGGCCGCACCCTCGGCCCGGTCCAGGTGAGCGACGTGCGCGCCCCGGCCCACGTGGTCAGCCGGGCCGCGCGGCACGTCGTGCGGGACGGCCGGGAGCACTACAAGCTCTCCCTGGTGCTGCGGGGATCGGGCGTGGTCGAGCAGGCGGGCAGGCACGCCGTGGTCGGCGCCGGGGACCTGGTGCTCTACGACCTGGCCCGCCCGATCCGGTTCGCGCTGGAGGACCATCGCCTGCTGGCCCTCACGATCCCCCGGTCGATGATCCCGCTGCCGCCCGCCCACGTGTCGGACCTGGTGGGCACGGTGCTGGGCAGCAGGCAGGGGCCGGGCAGGCTGGCCGTGTCGTTCCTGAGCGCGCTGGCCGACGACGGCGACGCCGCGGAGGGACCGCACGGCGCGCATGTCGGGGAGGCGCTGGTCAACGTGGTGACCGGGGCGATGCGGGAGCGGCTGGACGGCCTGCCCCCGGTGGCGGGCCCGCACGCCGAGCTGTTCGGGCTGATCGAGGACTGGATCGAGCGGAACCTGCACCGCCCCGACCTGTCCCCGGCGGTGATCGCCGGGGCCCACCACGTCTCGGTGCGCCAGCTCCACCGGATCTTCCAGGCGGCGGGGACGACGGTGGCCGCGCACGTGCGGGCCCGCCGTCTGGAGCGCTGCCGCAGGGAGCTGTCGGCGGATCCGCGGGCCGGCCGGGTGGGCGTGATCGCCGCCCGCTGGGGGTTCGCCGACGCCACTTCCTTCAGCCGCGCCTTCCGCCGGGCCTACGGGATGGCGCCGCGCGACTACCGGGGCTGACCTCCGGGGCTGACTTCCCGGAAGCGACCGGCCGGAGCAGCCGGGGGGGCGGCCGGTCGGGTACGGCCCGCGGGCCCGTCATCCGGGATCCGCGGGCCGTACGGGACGCGAGGATGCCGACGCGGGCGGATGGCCACCCGTACAGGCCGCCCGGCGGTATCTCGCGCGTCAGTCCATGACGACGACCTGACGCAGAACCTCGCCGTTGCGCAGCGCCGTCACGGCGTCGTTGAGGTCGGCGAGCTTGATCCGCGCACTGATCATGCTCTCCAGATCGAGCTTCCCGGCCTTGTACAGCTCGGCGAAGAACGGGAAGTCCCGCCGGACGTCCGACCCGCCGTACAGCGAGCTGAGGATGTTCTTGCCCTCGAACAGCAGCTGGAAGGCCGTCAGCGGGACGGTGTCGTCCATGGCGCCCGCACCGACGATGACCACGTCGCCGCCGCGGCGGGTCGCCTGCCAGGCGGTCATGATGGCCGCGGACTTGCCCACGGCCTCGAAGCCGTAGTCGAAGCCCTTGCCGCCGGTCAGCGTGCCGAGCGCGTCCATGAGCTGGTCGGGCGTGATCGCGTGGGTCGCGCCCACCTTCTTGGCCAGCTCGTGCTTGGACTCCAGCGGGTCGATCGCCAGGATCGTGGTCGCGCCGGAGATCCGGGCGCCCTGGATGATCGACAGGCCGATGCCGCCGGCGCCGACCACGGCCACGGTCGAGCCGGGGCGGACCTTGGCGGTGTTGAGCGCCGCGCCGACACCGGTGGTGATGCCGCAGCCGATCAGCGCCGCCGCCTCGAACGGCACCTCCGGATCGACCTTGATCGCGCCCTGCCAGGGCACGATGATCTCCTCGCTCCAGGTGCCGCACCCGGCCATGCCGAAGGCGGGGGTGTCGCCGCCGAACCGGAAGCGGGCGTTGACGAAGCTGTCCATGACGTAGGTCATGCACAGGAACGGCTGGCCCACCAGGCAGTTCGGGCAGGAACCGCACGCCGGCGTCCAGTTGAGGATGACGTGGTCACCCGGCTGGAGCCCGGTCACGTGGTCACCGACCTCGAGGACCTCTCCGGCTCCCTCGTGGCCGGGGATCACCGGCAGGGGCATGGGCAGCACGCCGTTGAGCACCGACAGGTCCGAGTGACACACACCGGTCGCCCTGACCTTGATCCGGACGTCGGTCGGGCCCATGGGGGCAAGGGTGAAATCATCGCGGATGTCGAGCTTGTCGTCGCCGACGGCATGCAGAAGCGCACCACGCATGGGGGGTCCCTTCTAGTTCTCCTCCAGGGAGAGGGCGGCTTTGGGGCAGGACCGGACGGCGTGCCGCACGCGGTCCATCATCTCGGGCGGCGGCTCAGGCAGCAGCAGGTGCAGCTGGTCGTCGTCGTCGAGCTCGAAGACCTCCGGAGCGAGACCCGTGCAGACGGCGTTGGCCTCGCAGACCAGGTAGTCGACTTTGACTTTCATGTGAGCCTCCTCAACCGGGCTGGACCTGAGTGGCGAGCTTACGGTGATCCCAGGAGATCACCCGAGTCGGCTCCACCACGAAGGCGACCCGCTTGCGGCCGGTGTAGGTGACGTACTCGGTCAGGAGCTCGTCGGAGTCCGGCATGCCCGCCATCCGTCTCGCCACGTTCATGCCGACGTCGAGGATGCCCGCGGGATCGTCGATCCTGCGCGCCACGCCGTACACCAGGACCCCGCGCAGGTCGGAGTAGTCCTCCCCGGCCTCGATCAAGCAGCTCACCCGGGCGTCCCGCTCGATGTTGCGCGTCTTCTGGGCCTTGCCGTAGGTCCAGAATGCGATCTTTCCGTCGGCCACCCCGTAGAACATGGTCACCAGGTGGGGTGTGCCGTCCGGATTGATCGTGCCGAGCTGGAGCTTCCGCGACTCACCGATGAAGGCGGTGACTTCGTCGTCGGACATCACGATGCGGGCGCGCTGGTTCACGGTGCAAAGTAGAACACGTTCCATAAGGCCGGGCAAGGGTCGTACGGAATGTTGTTCGGGATGGGTAGTCTGCTCCGATGAGCAACGCCATCATGCCCCCCGACCTGCTGGGCGCCGCGCAGCGGGCCAAGGGGTTCATGCCCCACGCCGAGGGTCTCGCCCTGTTCGAGACGGCGGTCGCGTACGGCCCGCGCGGGCCGATCTGCGAGATCGGGACCTACTGCGGGAAGTCCGCGATCTACCTCGGCGCCGGCGCCCGCCAGGCGGGTTCGGTGGTCCTGACCGTGGACCACCACCGGGGCTCGGAGGAGATCCAGCCGGGCTGGGCACACCACGACCCCACCCTGGTGGACCCGCGCTTCGGCAAGATGGACTCCCTGCCCACCTTCCGCGCCACGATCGCCTCCGCCGGGCTGGAGGAGGAGGTCATCGCGATCGTCGGCAGGTCCGAGCGGGTCGCCCGGTTCTGGAACACCCCGCTGGCCATGCTGTTCATCGACGGCGGCCACTCCGAGGAGCCGGTGACCCAGGACTACGAGGGCTGGGCCCCGCACGTGATGATCGGCGGCGCCCTGGTCTTCCACGACATCTACCCCGACCCCGCCGACGGCGGCCAGGCGCCGTACCGGGTCTACCGGCGGGTCCTCGCCTCCGGCGCGTTCAAGGAGGTCAGGCAGGAAGGTTCGCTGCGGGTGCTGGAGCGCGTCGGCCCCGGCATCGGCTGAACCCGCGCGCCGGGGCGGGGCGATTCCAGGGGGCGCGGCCCGGGCGGGGCGCGACTCCGGGAGGTGCGGCCGTGGCGGCGCGGGAGACCTCAGGAGGCGCGGCCGTGGCGGGCCCAGGCCTTGCGGATCCCGGCGCGCCAGGCCTGGTAGTGCTCGCCGCTGTGCGCGTTGTGGCCCAGCGCGATGAGGGCGGTGTCGGTCCAGCCCGCGGCCTCGTCCACCTCCGCCCCGCACAGCACGGGAGCCGCGGCGGCGGTGTGCGCCGGGACGGCGCCGGAGATCAGCCGGACGGCGCAGGCGAACGCGCCGCCCTGGGCGAGGTGGGCGCGGAAGCCCTCCGCGGCCGCAGCCTCGGCCAGGCGTCCCAGGTCGTCGGGGGCCGCGCCCCCGGTGTAGGCCGCGGCCATGCCGACGCCGCTCCACAGGTCGGCGCGGCGGCCGGCGGGGAACTCGGCCAGGCGCAGCACGAGGCCGTCCACCCCGGCGCACTCGTGCAGCCAGAGCGCCCGGCCCAGACCCTGGTCGAAGATCGCCCAGCGGGCCCGGTCCATCAGCCGGGGCGTGCGCTGCAGCCCCACGGTCCTGTCGGCGGTGAACACGCCCCGGTGGAAGCCGAAGCCGTCGAAGGCCAGCCAGCGCAGCAGCGGATGGACGGCGCGGATGCCCCATGTCGGGCGCAGCCGCATCCGGGCGTAGGCGCAGCCCGCGCCGGAGTGGATCAGGTGCGGATAGCGCACGCCCTGCCCGCTGAGCAGCTCCCGCAGCCGCCGTCCGCCGGTCATCGTGAGCAGGTCCAGCGTCGCGCAGGCCATGCCCGCGCCCTCGTAGGCGAATCCGCGCACGTCCTCGTCGAGATCGTCGATCCGCCCGGTCTCGCCCCCGACCACCGCGTTGAACCCCGCGAGGAACGCCACGAGCGAGGTCTCCAGATGCCCGCGTGCGGGGCCCAGCCGGAAGCGGAGCCTGCCGAAGTCGGCCCGGTCCGCATCCTGGCGCAGCGTGCCGTTCAGCCCCCGCAGCGCCGCCCGCAGGGCTCCGGCGCGACCGGGCCCGCCGGTGTCCGCCTCGGCCGGAGAGGGGCGCTCCTGCGCCTCTGCGGGCTCGGCCTCCGGATCTGCCGGCCGGTGCTCGGACTTGGACGGCTCGCGGTGTTGTCCTCCGGGCGCCTTGGGATCCTCGGGCGCCCGGCGGTCCTGCTGTCCGGATGCTTGACGGTCCCCCGCGGGTGCTCCATGACCCCGTCCGGGTGCTCCGTGGTCCCTCACGGGCGACGGGTGGGCCGGTCCGGGCGACGGGCGCGCCGCCGTGGGGGCCTCGGGCGTTCCGAGGGCCTCGGATGCGGTGCGCTCCGGGCCGGAGACGGCCGGCGCCTGCTCGCCGCCGTCGCGCTGAGCTACTGTCTGGGTGCCCTCCGCGTTGCTCACGGGCCGACCGTAGCCAGCCGTACTCCGGCCCTCAAGCACCGCTCCCGGCCGCCCGGGCAAAGAACCGGGCAAGGAACCGGCCGAGAAACCGGACAAGGAACCGGGCTGGGAACCGGGCTGGGAAAACGCCGGCGGGCGGAGGCCGTACGGCACTCCTGAGAGGGCGGGACGCGCTCAGCGGGAGTGGGCGTGGCTGCAGCCGCAGGCGGCGGTGGGGCGGTCCGTCCGGTACGCGCCCGCGTCGCGGAAGACGCCCGCGGCCGGGGTGCGGTCGCTCAGCGCGTCGGCGGCCAGGATGACGGCGGCGGCGGTGTAGGCCGAGCGCTCGTACGGGAACCACTTCTCGTTCACGAACTGCCAGCCGGTCCAGTACGAGCCGTCGTCGTGCCGCAGGTGCTGCATGTCGGCGAAGAGCTTCAGCGCCCGCTCGCGGTCGCCGAGCGCGTCCAGCGCCAGCACCAGCTCGCACGTCTCGGCGCCGGTCACCCACGGCTGGTCGGAGACGCAGCGGATGCCCAGGCCGGGCTCGACGAAGGTGTCCCACTCCTCGGCCAGCCGGGCCAGGGCCGCCGGGCCGCGCAGCGCGCCGCCGAGGATGGGGTAGTACCAGTCCATCGAGAAGCGGCTCTTGTCGGCGAACGCCTCGGGGTGGGCGGTCAGCACGTGGCCGAGCTGGTCGGCCGCGAGCTCCCAGTCGGGCTGCGGGTGGCCCAGGTGCTCGCCGAGCAGCACGCCGCAGCGCAGTCCCTGGTAGACGGAGGAGCAGCCGGTCAGCAGGGCGTACGGCGCCGGCCGCCCGTCGGCCGCGCGCTCCCAGACGATCTCGCCGCGGGTGGTCTGCAGCCCGACCACGAAGTCCAGCGCGGAGCGGACGACCGGCCACATCCGCCTGGCGAAGTCCTCGTCACCGGTGACCAGCAGCTCGTGCCAGACGCCGACGGCGACGTAGGCGGCGTGGTTGGACTCCCCGCCGTGCTCGACCCCCTGGCCGCCGACGAGCTTCATCGGCCAGGAGCCGTCGGCCCGCTGGGTGCGCACCAGCCAGTCGTAGCCCCTGCGCACCGGCTCGGACAGCCCGGCCACGCTCATCGCCATCAGGCACTCGATGTGGTTCCAGGCGTCCACGTGCCCCTCGGGCCACGGGACGCCCCCGTCGGGTTCCTGCACGGCCGCGATGCTCCGGGCGGTCTCGACGATCTGGTCCCATTCCATTGGGTCGCTCACCGCTCCTCATTCGCTGCGCGGGCGGCCTCGTTCCTCGCCCGACCGCTACGCTCACTGCGTCGGGTTCGCTCCCATGGGAGGGGGAGACTCATGCGGGCTTCCGGACGTAGAGCACCACGCTCTTGCCGATGATCGGGTTGAGCAGGGACTCGGCGATGCGGGTGGCGGCGGGGCGCTTCATGATGTCCCAGACCAGGATCTCGTGGTACGCCTTGGCCAGCGGGTGGTCGTCGTTGTCGACGCCGACCGCGCACTTGATCCACCAGTACGGCGCGTGCAGCCCGTGGGCGTGGTGGTGCGGGCCGATGACGAACCCGGTCGACTTCAGCTTCGCGCTCAGCTCGGCGAGGGTGTAGATGCGCACATGCCCGCCGGGGGCGGTGTGGTAGGCCTCGTCCAGCGCCCAGCAGATCCGCTCGGGCAGGAAGCTCGGCACCGTGATCGCGGCCTGGCCGCCCGGCTTGAGGACCCGGAAGATCTCGCGCATCGCCGTCATGTCGTCGGGGATGTGCTCCAGCACCTCGGCGGCGATCACCCGGTCGAAGCTCGCGTCCTCGAACGGCATGTCGAGCGCGTCCCCGGTCACGGTCTCGGCCGTCGCGCCCGTGGGCACCTCGCCGGCCTTGTCCATCGCGGTGAACATGCTCGCCACGCCCTCGAGCTCCTGGGCGTCCATGTCGAAGGCGACCACGTCGGCGCCGCGGCGCAGCACCTCGAACGCGTGCCTCCCGCCACCGCAGCCAAGATCGAGAACTCGGTCGCCGGGCCCGACGGGCAACCGGCCGAAGTCGACAGTCAGCACGTGCCGCTCCTCGTGAGGGTGGTGGTGATCACTTTGCGCGCCGGGCCTCGATGGCCTCGCGGTAGGCCTCCACGGTGCGCTGGGCGACGACGTTCCAGGTGAAGCGCTCCATCACCCGGTCGTAGCCCTTGCGCCCGACGGCCGCACGCTCCTCGGGGGAGTCGTGCAGGCGGCGCAGTACGGCGGCCAGCTCCTCGGGGTCGCCCGGGGTGACCTGGATCGCCGCGTCGCCCACGACCTCGGGCAGGGCCCCGGTCCTGGAGGCGACCAGCGGGGTCCCGCAGGCCATGTGCTCGACGGCCGGCAGGGAGAAGCCCTCGTAGAGGGAGGGGACGACCGAGATCTCGGAGGTGGCGATCAGCTCGCCCAGTTCGTCGTCGGAGATGCCGTGCACGAACCGCACCCGGTCGTGCAGGGACAGCTCGGCGACCAGCTTCTCGGTCGGTCCACCCGGGGTCGGCTTGCTGACCACGGTCAGGTTGACGTCGCGCTCGGTCGCGAGCTTGGCGACCGCGCGCAGCAGCGTCGCCACGCCCTTCATCGGGGAGTCGGCGCTGGCCACGGCGACGATCGAACCCGGCCGCTTGGGCAGCTCCGGGCGCGGGTGGAAGTAACGGGTGTCCACGCCCAGCGGGATGAGCCGCATGTTGGCCTGGGGCACGTTGAAGTCGCGGTGGATGTCGGCCAGGGAGGACTCGCTGACGGTCAGGATCGGGTTCAGCCGCGGGGCGACCTTGGCCTGCATCCGCACGAACCCGTACCACCGCCGCATCGAGAACTGCTTGCGCAGCGGCGCGGCCTTGAGCTCGATGCGCCGGTCCACGCTGATCGGGTGGTGGATGGTGCCGACGACCGGGAACAGCTTCTGGATGCCCAGCAGGCCGTACCCCAGCGTCTGGTTGTCCTGGACCACGTCGAAGTCGCCGACGCGCTTGGCCAGCTCGCGGCGGGCCCGCAGGCTGAAGGTCAGCGGCTCGGGGAATCCGGCGGTCCACATGGTCGCGACCTCGAGCAGGTCGATCCAGTCGCGGTACTCGCCGAGCCGGGGGGTCCTGAAGGGGTCCTCGTCGCGGTACAGGTCCAGGCTGGGGACCTTGTTGAGGACGACGCCCTCGTCGAGCTCGGGGTACGGCTGGCCGGAGAACACCTCGACGTGGTGCCCGAGCGCGACCAGTTCACGACTGAGGTGGCGCAGGTAGACGCCCTGGCCACCGCAGGTCGGCTTGCTGCGGTAGGACAGCAGCGCAACCCGCAGCGAGTGCTCACCTGGCACGGCAACCCCTTCCTCACCCTGTCCGGATGAGGACAGGTACCGTGAAAGATGACCTTAGTCCTCGGACCCTACCATCCGGTAGTTCTCGCCTATCTAATGTGGAATTGTGCTCAATGCCACTTCTACCTGTCGCGAACTGCGGCGTTAGCCTGGCCGGACGTCGCCTGATGGAACAAGTTCTACCGCTGCTGTGACGGGTGGGGTGCTCACATCGGGGCAGGGCGGTACATTCGCGAATCACACGGCACACTGTTCGGGTAGAACACCGTTCGGGTAGGGCTCCACCCGACGAGCGAGGAGGACGCGTTGGCCAGGCGCGCGCTGATCACCGGCATCACCGGACAGGACGGTTCCTACCTGGCCGAACATCTGCTGAGCGAGGGCTACGAGGTCTGGGGCCTGCTACGGGGACAGGCCAATCCGCGCGTCTCCCGGGTGCGCAAGCTCCTGCAGGACGTCCAGCTCGTCCGGGGCGACCTGCTGGACCAGGGCTCGCTGATCTCGGCCGTGGAGAAGGTCCAGCCGGACGAGGTCTACAACCTGGGCGCCATCTCGTTCGTGCCGATGTCGTGGGAGCAGGCCGAGCTCACCGCCGAGGTCACCGGCATGGGCGTGCTGCGCATGCTGGAGGCCATCCGGGTCTGCTCGGGGATCTCCTCCACCCGCACGGCCAACGGATCCGGTCAGATCCGGTTCTACCAGGCCTCGTCCTCGGAGATGTTCGGCCAGGTCCGCGAGACCCCCCAGGCCGAGACCACTCCCTTCCACCCCCGCTCGCCGTACGGCGTGGCCAAGGCCTACGGCCACTTCCTGACCCAGAACTACCGCGAGTCCTACGGGATGTTCGCCGTCTCGGGCATCCTGTTCAACCACGAGTCCCCGCGCCGCGGCGCCGAGTTCGTCACCCGCAAGGTCTCCCTGGGCGCGGCCCGCATCAAGCTCGGCCTGGCCTCGGAGCTGCGCCTGGGCAACCTGGAGGCGCGCCGCGACTGGGGCTACGCGGGCGACTACGTGCGCGCGATGCACCTGATGCTCCAGGCCGAGACCCCCGAGGACTACGTGATCGGCACCGGCCGCACCCAGTCGGTGCGCGAGCTGGTCGAGGCCGCCTTCGGCGCCGCCGGCCTCGACTGGGAGCAGTACGTGGTCTGCGACCAGGCCCTGCACCGCCCGGCCGAGGTCGACCTGCTGTGCGCCGACCCCAAGAAGGCCCGCGTCCAGCTCGGCTGGGAGCCGTCGGTCTCCTTCGAGGAGCTGGTGGCGATGATGGTGGAGTCCGACGTCAAGCTCCTGTCCGAGGGCGGCGACCCGGACCAGGACTCCTCCTGGCCGTGATCGTGTCCATGGCCGGGTGACCCCGTACCGGGCTGCGCCGGGCCGGCCGTTGAGTGCCGGGCTGCGCCGGGCCGGGCATCTCCGGCCCACCCGTGAGGCACCTGCTCCGGCGGGGCGCCCGCCCGTCGGCCGCCCTCCCGATGACGAGGCGGGAGGCCAGGCCGTACGACTCCCCGGCCGGCTTCAGGCGCTCGGCGGTAGCCACTCACTGGCCCATCCCCTTGTCGCCGGTTAGGGCCGGTGCTGGGCGGCTCGAACCCCCCG
>NZ_BOOJ01000058.1 GCF_016863175.1 Paraplanobispora siamensis | reverse complement strand
CCCAGCGTGGTGGTGGGTGAGGACGAGAAGAACGGCGGGTTGTGGTGCTCACCGAGGGCGAACACGTCCAGGCCGACCTCCTCGGCCTTCTCGGCGATCGTCACGATCGCCTTGATCCGCTCGGCCTCACTGGGCGCCCGCCCGTTCGTGGGGTCGGTGGTGATGTCACTGACCGAAAAGACACCGAACTGCATGACATTCCCCGTCCACTTATAGATGACTTGTCATGTGCTTCCCGGCTAACATACATGACACATCATTTATTTCGATGGGCAGCGCCTCCCGAGCGCCTTCCCGCCATCACTCACTTACCGGACACTGCACTACAAGTGGGTACATACCCCCTTCCATAACAGAGCAGCAGACGAGGACCTCATGACCGAGACCGATCTGGCTTCACTCGAAGCCGAGCGCCGCCGCATCCGAGAGGCCCACCTCCGCCCGCCCGCCGAGCGCGGGCCGTCGACCGCGCGGGGCCTGCACCACACCGCCCTGATCAGCAGCGACGTCGAGCGCACCGTCCGCTTCTATCAGGACCTGCTCGGCTTCCCGCTCACCGAGCTGATCGAGAACCGCGACTACCCCGGCTCCTCGCACTTCTTCTTCGACATCGGCAACGACAACCTCCTGGCCTTCTTCGACTTCCCCGGCCTCGACGTCGGCCCCTACGCCGAGGTCCTCGGCGGCCTGCACCACATCGCGATCTCGGTGGAGCCGGCGCGCTGGGACGAGATCGTGCGCCGCCTCGGCGACGCGGGCGTCGAGTACGTGATCCACAGCGGTGTCTCGGTGTACTTCCGCGACCCCGACGGCGCCCGCGTCGAGCTCATCGCCGACCCTCTCGGCGAGATGTACGGCGACAAGGTGCTGTGACGAGCCCGGCGGATCTCGCCGGCGTCACCTGCTGTAGTTCTGCCCGGGGGCCTTGCCGGGGATCGGCTTGGCGATGAGGGCGACGGGGATGAAGAAGCAGATCTGGCCGATCGCCATGATGAGCGTCCAGAGCCCCTTGTCGTCGTAGTGGGCGGCCGCCCTGGCGTACATCTCGTCGGGGACGCGCTCCCCGGACGGGTTCGGGGTGAGTACGGCCTCCACGAGCTCCAGGGCGACCCGTTCGGCGTCGGTGAAGCAGGGGGCGTCCCGCCACGACGCCACGGCGGTGATCTGCTCCTCCGTCGCCCCGGCCTTGCGGAGAAGCCCGGTCTGCCGGACGGTGTGGTACGTGCTGCCGACGATCTGCCCGGCGCGGAGCTGCACCAGGCTGACGGTGGCCGGTGGGATCGCGCCGTTCCTGGTGGCCTTGGTCATGACTTCGGCGATCGCCGCCACCTCGGGAAAGAACTGGAGGGGGTCGGGCAGACGCGACCGGAGGCCGTCCTGCCCGGCCGTCGTGAGTGTGGACATCGCGAGGTCTTCCCTTCTCGGTCCGGCGGCGTTCCCAGAACATGCGCCCCGGTCAATGACCCGGGGTCGCCGGGTTCCGCCGCTTGCTGGATGGTGTCTGTCGGAGTCCGACGACGCAGCCGCCGGAAATGTGAGGGCGCACCGGCCTCACATTCCGCGGGGCTGCGTCGTCGATCTGGTGAGAACAGGCGCGACCCCCAGGAAAGCAGCGATATGACCACCCCATCCGAGGCGGAAGACACCCGGCCCGATCCGCAGCTGAGTGAGATCATCAGCGAGCGGCGTCACCTGATCAACCTCGCCTACCGGCTGCTGGGCTCCCTGGCCGACGCCGAGGACGTCGTCCAGGAGACCTACGCCCGCTGGTACGCCATGTCCCGGGAGCGGCAACAGGACATCGCCTCCCCCGGCGCCTGGCTGACCACCGTCGCCGGCCGGATCTGCCTGGACCTGCTCGGCTCGGCCCGGGCCCGGCGCGAGCGCTACGTGGGCGAGTGGATCCCCGAGCCGCTGCCCGACCGCTCGGAGTGGCTCACCGGCCGGACCGGCGGCGCCGCGGCCGATCCGGCCGACCGGGTCACCCTGGACGAGTCGATCACCATGGCCTTCCTGGTCGTGCTGGAGGCGATGACCCCGGCCGAACGCGTGGCCTTCATCCTGCACGACGTCTTCGGCTACGCCTTCGCCGACGTGGCCGCCATCGTCGGCCGCAGCCCGGCGGCCTGCCGCCAGCTGGCCTCCTCGGCCCGCCGACGTGTCCGCACCGCCCAGGCGCCCGCGACTCCGGCGGCCCGGCACGCCGGCCTCATCCGGGACTTCAAGCAGGCCTGGCAGGCCAAGGACATCGGCGCCCTCATCGGCCTGCTGGCCCCCGACGCCACGCTGATCGCCGACGGCGGCGGCCGGGTCAGCGCCGTGCTGCACCCGATCGACGGCGGCGAGAAGATCGCCCGCCACGCCATGACCCTGGCCGAGATAGCGCCCGACATGACGCTCCTGGAGCGCAGCGTCAACGGCCAGCCCGGCCTGGTGATCCAGCAGAACGGCGTCATCTCGGCGGTGATCGCGTTCGAGACCGCCGGTGAGCGGATCACGCGCATCTGGGTGGTGCGCAACCCCGACAAGCTCCGGCCCTGGACGGCGGGCCGGCAGCGGTAGACCCCCGGCCGCGTGGCCGTCGAAGCAACCCGACCAGCCTCACATCCGTCAAGGAGTCACCCGTGTTCCTGCGTATCGCGATCACCCTGCAGACCGTGGCCCTCTTCACCGCGCCGATCACCGCCGGCCTGCTGCTGACCTCGCCCAGCGGGCGGACGCTGCACAGCGCTTCGGCCTACGGGGTGTTCGCCGTGGCGGTGCTGCACCTGATCGTCGCGATCCTGGTGTGGCGGCCGGGCGGCGGCTCACCCCGGCCCATCCTGTACGCGGCCGGCTTCCTGGCGCTCGTACTGGCGCAGGTGGCGCTGGGCATCGCGCAGATGGTGACCCTGCACGTCCCGTTGGGCGTGCTGCTGTTCGGCCTGAGCCTCCTGCAGCTCAGCCGGGTCCCGGCCGTCCGGGACGCAGCCGGCGGTTCCACCACCCGGGGCGTTCGACCGCGAGCCTCCTATGCCGGCGGTGCTCCGCGTGCTGACTGACGATGAGGAACGGTACGAGCGGCAGCGCCAGCAACGGCAGCGGGCGCGGCGCGGACCGGTTCTCCAGCAGGAGGGCGGCCAGCGCCGCCGTGCCGGAGACGTACAGCACGGGGTTGTAGAAGCGCATGAGCTCCGGGCCCAGCCCCTCGCAGTCCCGCAGCCAGGGGATCCCAGCCGGGTCCGCCGCCTCGGCCAGCCCGCCAGATGCGCGATCACCGCGGCCAGAACGGCGGTGTCGAGTACGGTCAGCGCGGTGTCGGCCGATGCCGGCCGGGTGCCCGCGGCGCGCCAGGCGGCTCCCGTCCCGGCCGCCCACGCGGTCGCGGCGGGCACCGGCCCCAGGAGGGACGCCCCGGGCATCCCGACCCCGGCCGCCAGCTCGAAGAACGCGTGCGCGGCCGCGCCGGCGACGGCGATCCTGGTCAACGGCCGTTTCCCGGGCGCCGTACCGGTCATCGAAAGCACCCCCTCGGAACCCGTTCGATGCCCGCACGCCGAAGAGCCAACCACGCCCGGCGGGCAGATCGCCGGGCGGTTCTCCATCAGCGCGCCGTCCGCCCCGGGCAGATCGTCATGCGCCACACTGGATGGCGCGGCCTTCCGGAAGGTGAGGAAGCATGAGGCACCCCCGTCTGTCCAGCGTCGTCGAGCGGCGCCTGCTGGTGAACTACCGGCTGGCGCCGGAGATCGCCGCCCGCCTGCTGCCTGACGGGCTGCGCCCGCAGCTCGTGCGCGGGCATGCCGTGGCGGGCATCTGCCTGCTGCGCCTGGGAGAGGTACGGCCGAGCTGGGCGCCGAAGGCGGTGGGGCTGCGCAGCGAGAACGCCGCCCACCGTATCGCCGTCGAGTGGGACGGTCCCGGCGGCGTCGAGACCGGCGTCTACATCCCGCGCCGCGACACCGCCTCGGCGCTCACCGTCTGGGCGGGCGGGCGCCTGTTCCCCGGTGAGCACGGCCGGGCCGACTTCGAGGTGCGCGAGACGCCCGACGAGCTGCGCGTCGCCTACACCACCCGCGACGGCGGCACCTCGGTCGACGTCACCGTCGAGGTGACTCCCGAACTGCGGGGCAGCGCGCTGTTCGACGATCTGCGCCAGGCATCGGGCTTCTTCGAGCGCGGGGCCAGAGGCTATTCCCCGGCGGCCACGGGGACGCTCGACGGCATGGAGTTGCACACGGCCGCCTGGCGGCTGGACGCCTGCCGGATCGTCTCGGTGCGCTCGTCGTTCTTCGAGAGCCTCCCCGAAGGGAGTGCGAAGCCGGACTGCGCGCTCGTCATGCGCGGGGTCCCCGCCTCCTGGCGCCCGCTCCCGGCCATCCGCCCGCTTCATCTATACGGCGCCGTATAAATGAGCTAGCCTGCTTTTATACGGTGCCGTATAGATGAACGGAGGCAGCGACATGGCCGTCGGCTCCATCGGCAGCTCCGTGGGAGTGCCCAACGTCCCCCGGTCCGTCCACGCGCTCGGCTCGTTTCCCGACGCCGACTACGCCGACCGGTTCACCCTCTCCACCGACGTGGACGCGTCGCCGGAGCGGTGGGCCCGGGCGATGTTCGGCGACGTCCCCGACGCCGCGGAGATGCTGATCTGGCGCGGGCTCCTCGGCCTGCGGCTCAGTCCGGGACGGTCGCCGGCCACCGTGGCCGGGTGGCGGATCGGCGGCCGCGGAGACGACTGGATCCGGATGGAGGCGGCCTCCTGGTTCCTGAGCGCCAATCTCCTGGTCCAGACAGCCGACGGGCGGGTGTCGCTGACGACCTTCCTGCGTTACGACCGGTGGCCGGGCCACGCGGTGTGGCCTCCGCTGGCCGTCGTCCATCGTCTGCTGGTCCCCCGGGTGCTCCGCGAGGCCGCGGCCCGGCTGACGACCGGCTCCTGGCACGTGAGGGCGGCGAACCCGGCCGACCCGGGCTTACACGACTGAACCACCGGGCGTCACCGAGCCTCTCCGGGAGCGCCGAGCCTCCTCGCCGGACGATCGAGCAGCAGGTCGGCGGCGCGGGTGAGAACCTGGGCGCGGGTACGGTCGCCGTGGTCGGCCGCGAGGAAGTGCGCGCCGATCGCCACGCAGAAGGCGAGCAGGCTGCGGGCCTCGACCTCGTCGGCGTCGGAACAGAAGGTGCCGATCATCTCGCGCAGCAGCTCCATGCGCCGGTTGTCCACCCGTCGCAGGCGTTCGGCGACCGCTTCGTCGCGCCGGGCCCAGTCCCGGACCGCCAGATCGATCGGGAGCAGGCGGTCACTGGAGAAGGTGAGCACGCCCGCGCGCTGGATCTTGGTCTTCGCGTCGCCGCCCTCACGCTCGATGCGGTCGAGCACCTCGTCGGTGCTCTCGCGTTCCCAGGTGTCCAGCATCGCCTCCAGCAGCGCCTCGCGGTCGGCGAAGAACCCGTAGAACCCGCCCTTGGTGACGCCCAGCCCCTTGGCCAGCGCCTCGACGCGGACGGCGTCCGGGCCGCCGACGGCCAGCGCCTGCAACCCCTGCTCGATCCACCTCTCACGCGGTGTGCGAGTCACGGCCACCACGTGCCCACCTCCCTATATACGCCACCGTATAGATGGGCTAGCCTGCTTTTATACGGCATCGTATACATGGATGGAGGCGAGGGATGGCCGTCGGCGGGCAGCCGGGCACGGCGAGGTGGCGGCGCGACTTCAGGCTGCTGCTCGCCGCGCGGGTCGTCTCCTCGGCGGGTACCGGCTTCGGGCCGGTCGCGCTCGGGTTCGGGGTCCTCGGCCTCCCCGGCGCCGACGTCGGCACGTTGTCGCTGGTCGTGGCCTGCCAGACGCTTCCGCAACTGCTCCTGGTCCTCCTCGGCGGAGTGCTCTCCGACCGCCTTCCGAGAGCCGCCCTGCTGGCCGCCGCGGAGGCGACCGCGGGCCTGGCGTGGGGCGGCATGGCGGTCATGACAGGCCTCGGCGCCGCTCCCCTCCCCCTTCTCCTGGCCTGCGCGGTCGTCGCCGGTGCGGCGGCCGCTCCGGTGGGACCGGCGCTGAGCGGGATGGTGGTGCACATCGTGCCCACCCCGGAGCGGCGCCGGGCGAACTCCGTCCTGAGGTCCGCCACCTACACGGCGCGGACCGCGGGGATCACCCTCGCCGGCCCGGCGGTGGTGTGGGCCGGCGCCGGCTGGGCGCTGGCAGTCGACGCCGCCACCTACCTGCTGGCCGCCGCGCTTCTCATCGCGCTGCGGCCGGCCGCCCCGGCCCCGACTCCGGCCCCGGCTCCGGCCCCGGCGGCCGGTCTCGCCGGGGAGCTCGCCGCCGGGTGGCGGGAGTTCACCGGCCACCAGTGGCTGTGGGTCCTCGTCACGGGCTACTCGGTCAGCTACGCCGTCACCGGCGCCGTCGCCGGAGTGCTCGGGCCCTCGGCCGCCCGGTCCTACCTGGGCGGGCCCGCGGCGTGGTCCGCGATCCTCGCCGGTCAGGCTCTCGGCACCCTGGCCGGCGCGGTCGCCGCCCGCTGGATCCAGCCCCGCCGTCCCGCCCTCGCCGCGGCGCTGCTCCTGTCCGCAGGCGCCGTCCCCATCGCGTTGCTGGCGGCCGCACCGCCCGTGCCCGTCGTGGTCGCCGGAGCCGTCGTCGCCGGAACCGGAACCGGCCTGCTGATGGTCCTCGCGGACACGGTCGTCCAGCAGCACGTCCCGGCTCACGCGATGTCCAGAGTGAGCGCCTACGACTGGTTCGGATCGCTGGCGCTCGCCCCCGTCGCGGTGGCGGCGGCCGGCATCGGGGCGCGCGAGCTCGGCCTCCGGCCCACCCTCCTGGGATGCGCCGCGCTCGTCTGCGCCGCCGCCGCGCTCACCGTCTGCGCGCCCCAGGTGCGCACCCTGCCACCGGTTCCCAGGCAGCCCGGACGTCCCGCCGACCTGCCGGACCCCGCCCCGGCCCGCCGTACAGGATCATGACCCCGTACGGCGCCGCCCGCCGGTGAGAGGCGGCGCTAGTCCGGCTTGGCCAGCACCATCGTCCCCGGGCCCTGCGCGGCACCGGGGCCGGGGACGACCGTGATCGTCTCCGCGTCGGCGGGGCCGCCGCAGTGCGGGCACGTCACCCGGGGCGTGAACCGCTCGCCGCAGGAGTGGACCAGCACGGCCGGCGGCCCGCCGGGCGGCGTGGACCACCGGTCGCCCCAGGCCATCAGCGTGATCAGCGCGGGCACGATGTCGCGCCCCGCCTCGGTCAGGTGGTACTCGTGGCGGACCGGCCGCTCCTGATAGACCACCTTCTCCACCACCCCCGCCGCCTGCAGGCGGTCCAGCCGCTGGGTGAGCAGGTTCCGCGAGATCCCGAGGTCCTCGCTCAGCTCGTCGAAGCGGCGCAGCCCGAGGAACAGGTCCCGCAGGATCAGCGGCGTCCACGGCTCGGCCACCACGCCGACGGCCTGGGCGATCGAGCAGTGCATCTCCCCGAACCTGTTCATGCCCCCAGCATAGTCAGTTGCTAAAGTGAACCCTCTACAGTTCACTTTCAGGACTCACTGGAGGTCCGATGAACGCCACCACCCAGCGCTACCGCAAAGCCGGTGAGGCCAAGGACATCGACATGCTGATGTCCACGCTCGCCCCTGCGGTGGTCTTCCGCTCCCCGCTCAGCGCCAGAGCCGGCTTCGCCGGGCACGCCCAGGTCCGGCAGCTCTTCACCGTCGCCCTGGGCGCCCTTCGGGACCTCCGCTATCACACCGACGTCGGCGACGACCGCACCCGCATGCTCGCCGCCACCGCCCGGCTCGGCCGTCACGAGCTGGAGGAGGCCGCCCTGGTCCGCCTCGGCGACGACGGCCTGATCGAGGAGGTCACCCTGTGGATCCGGCCGTTGCCCGCGCTCACCGCGATGATGGCCGCGCTGGGGCCCGGCCTGGCCAGGGCCGCGGGCAGACCGGCGCTGGCCGCGTTCGTCGGCGCCTCGGTGAGGCCGCTGGCCTTCATGACCGACTTCGGCGACCGCACCATGGTCCCCCTCGTCACCCCGAAGGGTGACTGACCTGCGGGCGGCCTGTGGCGCTGATCACTGCGGCTGTGTGGATTTGTGCACAGTTGATCTCCGGACTCCTCCGTAGCGTTCAGGTCGTCGCCGGGGGGACCGGCGGCACCGACCAACGGAGGAACCCGATGCGCAAGACCCTCACGATCGCCGCCCTGGCCGGCTCGATGGCCCTGACCGGCCTCGCCCTCACCCCCGCCGCCCAGGCCGCCACGCACCCGGCCACGCAGTCCACCGCCTCCGCCGCGACCACCGTCGCGCACTGGGGCAAGTTCTTCTCCAGCGACCGCAAGGCCTACACCTTCGGCAAGACCTGGAAGTCGCACGGCAAGGTCTACACGAAGTGGCACGGCGTGGACAAGATCGGCGGCAAGAAGGGCTGGGTGTGGTTCGAGGTCTACCGGAACGGCGAGTGGCACAAGTTCAACAAGTCCTGGGACGGCAAGACCACCGGCACCTGGAGCGGCCACGGGATCAAGAAGGTGTACACCTACACCTGCTGGGCCGGCAAGTTCGACAACTGCGGCAAGAAGTACCGCATCTACTGAGTCACCGCACCCGCTGAACCCGCCGAGCGCACCTACGGCGCTTCTCCGCCCGGCTCCCGCCCGTCGCGGGGCCGGGCGCGGGGCTCGGCGAGAACCGCCGCGAGTTTGCGGGGCAGCGGCGCACTCTGCAGTTCCTCAAGCGGGACGGGCAGGGCCAGGCACCAGTTGGGACGCTGATCGTCGGCGCCGGGGATGTTGGGACGCTCGGGCTCGGCCAGGGCGTCGTCCAGCGTGGCCGACAACAGCACCGAGGGGGCCCGGGCCATCAGCTGGTGGGCGGCGAGCACCGCCTCCTCGCCGCCGGCCCCGGCGTCGAGGCCGCCGCCGCGGGCCAGCCTGCGGCGCACCGCCCCGGAGCTCTCCTCGTTCGGCTCGAGCCCGAGGCGGCGCTGGGCCTCCAGGTCGCTGCCGTCCCACAGTCCGGCGACCGTCGGCAGGTCGTGGGTGGTGACCGCGGCCATCGCGTGCTCCGGCCAGGTGGCCGGGTCGTCCTGCTCGAACCAGAGCAGCCGGTAGGACAGCACGCCGTACTCGGCCAGCGTCTCGCGGACACCCGGCTCCACCGTCCCGAGGTCCTCCCCGATCACCAGGGCCCCGGCGCGGTGGCTCTCCAGGGCCACGATGTCGAGCAGGTCGGCCGCGGGGTAACGGACGTAGGCGCCCTGACCGGCGCCCGCGCCGGAGGGGACCCACCACAGGCGGAACAGTCCCATGACGTGGTCGATGCGCAGGCCCCCGGCCGCCGCGACGGTGGCCCGGATGCTGTCGGCGAAGGGCCGGTATCCGGCCCGGCGCAGCTTCCATGGCACGAACGGCGGCAGGCCCCAGTCCTGGCCCTCGGTGTTGAACTCGTCGGCGGGTGCGCCGACGCTGACCCCCTGGGCCAGGAGGTCCTGCCAGGACCAGGCGTCGGCTCCGCCGGGGTCGACGCCCACCGGCAGATCCTGGATGAGCGTGACGCCGGAGGCGTTCTCGGTCAGCTGCCGTTCGGTGAGCCACTGCAGCCAGGCGTGGAAGCGGACCCGGTCCGCGTGCTCGCGGGCGAAGCGGCCCACCGCGGGACCGGCCGGGTGACGATACTCCTGCGGCCAGATCCGCCAGTTCCCGCCGTACTGCTCGGCCAGCGTGCACCAGGTAGCGAACTCCCGCAGGCCGTCGCCCTGCCGCGCCCGCCACTGATCGAACTCGGGGCCGGGCGGCGCGCACCGCCAGATCGCCTCCAGCGCGGCCAGCTTCAGCCGCCATACGGCGTCGCGATCGATGTGCCGCCGCCGGTTGAGCTCCCGTCCCCGGGCAGCCGCCTCCTGGAGGTCGGCGCCCGCCCGGCCGGCGCCGGGCACCTCCTCCACCCGCAGGTAGACGGGGTTGCGGAAGCGGCGGCTGGCCGGGAAGTAGGGGCTGGCCTGGATCGGTGCGACCGGCGCCGTGGCGTGCAACGGGTTGACGAGCAGGAATCCCGCCCGGCACTCGTCGGCCGCCCAGCGGGCCAGGCGTCCCAGGTCGGCCAGGTCGCCGATGCCCCAGCTGTCACGCGAGCGCGTGGCGTACAGCTGCGCGGCCCAGCCCCAGGCTCTCCGTCCGGGCAGGTGGCACCGGCCGGGGCCGACGATGAGCCGGTGCGCGGTCTCCTCACCGCCTCTGCGCAGGATGTGGTAGCCGAAGGGCAGGTCGGGCGGGAGGACGTCGCCGATCCGCAGTTCGGCGCCGTCCTCCAGGACGAGTTCGGCCGGGCCGACGCGATCACCGCGCCGCCGTACCAGCGTCTGCGGATCGTCCCGGCCGTCACCGTCCTGCGGCGGGGTGCCGATCACCTCGCGCAACGCCGCCACGGTGTCCGGTGACACCCGGTGGCGACGGCCCTCGACGTCGTCGTAGTACTCCTCGATCCCCCAGGCGTCGGCCACCGTCCACTCCTTCGCGATCCCCCGGCGCCCGGCGTGCGGCCGCCCCCCGTCTCCCCGGCATCCGTGCCCGCGGCGAGCCGTCCCGTGCCGCCGCTCCACCTTCCCTACCCACCGCACCGGCGCCACACTGCGGACCGCGGGCGGCGTTCACCGGCTTCACCTGCGTGGACACCGCCCACGGTCACTCGTACGGCCCGCGGCTCAGAACGGCCACGCCGCGTCGCGGCCGGCCTCCAGCAGCGGGATCAGCCGGAAGGCGGCGTCGGAGAAGCCGCCGAACTCGTGCCTGTCGCCCGACCCGGTCGGCATCGCCGCGTGCCGGTAACCCTGCAGGTTGAAGCCGTACATCGGGATGCGCGCGGGAACGGCGCCGGTGACGCCGCCCGCGTGGTGGCCGCTCATGGTCTGCATGTCCGACAGGATGACGACCCGGTCGTGCCCGGCGTAGGTACGGCGGACCGAGTCGGCGATCTGCGTGCCGTGCCCGACCTCGCCGACCCGCGCGCAGAACCGGTCCATCTCCTTCAGCACCGAGGCGCCCCTGCGAACGTCGTGGCGGAAGACCCCGTCGGCGAAGCCGTACAGGTCGACCCGCTCACCGCGGGCCGCCAGGGCGACGCCGAACAGCGCGGCGGCCTGGACCGGCGTGACCGTGGAGCGCGCGGAGACCGCCCCGGAGGTCATGGACCCCGAGGTGTCGACCAGGACGAGCGTGCGGCCCCCGAAGGAGGGCACGTTCGCGGTCGCCGTCGTCAGCGCCCTGTCCAGGGCGTGGCCCCAGCGCAGGGACGGCGCGTTGCGGTAGGCCGAGTAGAACCGGAACGGCAGCTGCCGGGACCGGGCCACCTCGCCGGGGTCGGTGAGCTTGGCGACGATCCGCTCGGCGATCTCGTCGGGCACACCGGACTCGTCGAAGTTGCGCAGGTTGCGCAGCAGCGACATGTAGCCCATGGACGGGATCACCGACTGCCAGGCCTGGGCGTCCATCGACCCCTGCAGCCAGCCGGCGAGCGCCTCCCACGTCATGCCCGCCGAACGCAGCCGGGCCGGGTCGGCGGCCACGACCGCGCGCCGCTCGGCGACCGGTACGGCCAGCAGCTCGGCCCGCGCGCGGAGCATGCGCAGGCTGTCCGGGATGGGATTGTCCCGCTTGTGCCGCCGGTCGAGGGCGTGGGCGAACAGGTCTCCCTGCCACAGGCGCTTGTCGGCGTCCGGGGACGGGTGGACGAGGTCGATGACGTCGCCGAACCGGTAACCCCTGCTGTCGGTGTCGTACTTGAGCAGGCCGCGCTCGGTGTACAGGCGGGCCACGGCGTCGGCGACGCCCCGCTTGACGGGCTTGGGGATCGCGCGGCCGTAGCGGGAGGTCCAGTACGCCAGGGCCTCGCCGGGCTCGTCGGCACGCTGCAGGACGCTGTCGACCAGCTGCCGGTTCATGCCCTGCTCGCCGGCGGCCAGACGGGCCCTGACGGCCTCCAGCGCGGCGACGATCGGCGCGCTGCGCATGTTGGCGACGTTGCGCAGCCACGGCAGGAAACGGGCCAGCCACTCGCCGTCGGTGACGGCGACCCGGTGGACGAGGGAGCGGAAGCGCTCGTCGCGGTTCTGGGCCTTCTCGTAGAAGGTGTCCTCGCCCACCATGTTGCTGACGGCGAGCAGGAACAGCTCGCCGCGCGCGTCGCGGACGTAGCCGGGCGCGCCCTCGTAGGTGCGGCCGGAAGGCGCGCGCCCGGTCGTCACCGGGCTGGAGACCGCCGGGCGGGTGGTGGAGGTGTTGAACTTCGACATGGAATGAGGCCCCTCTCTATGTGACGAGAGGGGCCTCATTCCAAAAGAGCACGCCCGAGATCGAGTCGGCGACGGGCACATAAGCGCTCTGCCAACTGAGCTACACCCCGCGATGACGCGGAATGACAGGACTCGAACCTGCGACCACTCGATCTCCAATCGAAGTAACCGTTGCCTGCGCACCGGGCGTGCTCTGAAGTAGTCCCCTCCCGAGATCGAGTCGGCGACGGTGACATAAGCGTCCTGGGCCACTAGACGACGCCCACATGCGTGGGCGGCGGGATTCGAACCCGCGTCTCTCCTTTGAGAGAGGAAGTAACCGTTGCCTGCGCACCGGGAAGGTGCATATTCGTTTGTGGGCTCCAGAGGACGGACACGGCGCCGGGACGGATTCTCTTGGAAAGAAGGAACCGGAGCCTTCGCACCTGAAGTGGTTCCCACCGTAGCGATCCGCCCGCCGGACCACATCTGAATATTCGGCCCGCCGCCGCCTTCGAGGCGGGCAGTAGCCTTGGCTGGTGTTCTCGCCTCAAGGCCCGTCGCTGCGGGAGCTGGTGATCCAGGCGCTGTCCTCGGTCGAGCACGGCTACGACCTGCTCGCCCCGAAGTTCGAGCACACGCCGTTCCGCACCCCCGACGACGTTCTCGACGCGACCGCCGGCGCCCTGCGCCCGCTCGGGCCGTTCGGGCGGGGACTGGACGTGTGCTGTGGCACCGGCGCGGGCATGCGGGTCCTCGGACCCCTGTGCCGGGGACGGGTCACGGGCGTCGACTTCAGCGCGGGCATGCTGGAGCAGGCGCGCCGGGCGCACCCGGAGGCCCGATGGGTGCGGGCCGACGTTCGAGCCCTGCCCTTCACCGGGTCCTTCGACCTCGCGGTCAGTTTCGGAGCGCTCGGGCACTTCCTGCCCGCCGAACGGCCGGCGTTGTTCGCCGGGGTCCGTCGCGCCCTACGGCCCGGCGGGCTGTTCGCCTTCCCGATCGGTGCGCCGCCGCCCGTCACGTCGCCCGGCTACTGGACGCTGCTCGGCTTCGACCTGGCCATGCGGGTACGCAACGCCCTGTGGCGTCCTGCCTTCGTCATGTACTACGGCACCTGCCGGCTGAGCGCGGTCCACGACGACCTGACAGCGGCCGGATTCGCCGTGACGACGGTTCCGCTGACGGCCCTGGGCCGGCGCGAGGACGGCGGCCCGCGTTGCCGGCTCGTCCTCGCGCGCAGGACGTGAGCCCGGCCTGAACCGCCGGTCACCGCGTTCCGAGGCGGGAAGCGGGGTCCGCGCCCCGGCTCAGACGGCCATCCGGCCGCCGTCGACGACGATGGTGGCGCCGTGCACGAACGTCGCGCCCGGGCCCGCGAGATAGACGGCGGCCTCGGCGATCTCCTCCGGCGCGGCCGGCCGGCCCGCGGGGAACGTGCTGGTGAACTCGTCCAGCCCGGCGCCCAGAGGCGCGGTCCCGGGGGTACGGGTCGGGCCGGGCGCGATCGCGTTGACGTTGACGCCGGTCGGCCCGAACTCGGCCGCCCACGCCTTGGTCAGCAGTTCCAGGGCGGCCTTGGAGGCGCCGTACAGCGCCATGGTCGGAGTGCCGAGATGGGCCGCGATCGAGCTGACGTTGATGACCCGCCCGTGACCGCGCGCGGCCATGAGGGGCGCGAGGGCGGCGGTCAGGAAGAACGGCGCCCGCACGTTGAGACTCATGGTGGCCTCGAACGTCTCCTCGTCGGTCTGCGCGGTGCCGCCCATCGGATAGACCCCGGCGTTGTTGACGAGCACGTCGATCGAGCCGTGTGCCTTGGCCTCCTCCAGGAGCGCGGCGACCCCGTCCGGCGCGCCGAGATCGGCGATGACCGGCGAGGCGGTGCCGCCGGCGGCGGTGATGCCTGCGACGACCTCGGCGGCGCGCGCCGGGTCGCGCCCGGAGACGAGCACATGGACGCCTTCGCGCCCGAACGCCTCGGCGATGGCGCGGCCGATGCCGGAGGTCGCTCCGGTGACGAGAGCGCGAGAACCGGTGAGTCGCATGGGGACCTCGTTCCACGACAAGAATTGGACTGATCGGTCCACTCTAAACACAACTGGACCGATCAGTCCAATCCGGTGGTACGGTGGTGGCGTGCCGGAGGAACCGAAGACCGAACGCGGGCGGCGCACCCGGGAACGCATCGTGACGAGCGCGGCCAGGCTGATCGAACGCCAGGGCGTCGAGGCCACCGGCCTCGACCAGGTGCTGGCCGAGGCCGGGGCCAGCAAGAGCCAGCTCTACCACTACTTCGCCGACAAGCAGGCGCTCGTCCGCGCGGTCATCGCCTGGCAGACCGCCTCGATCGTCGACGGCGTGGCGGAGCAACTGGCGCGGATCGACTCCTGGACGGGCCTGGACGCCTGGTTCGACACGCTCGTGGCCTACCAGCGGAGCATGGACTGCCACATCGGATGCCCGATCGGATCACTCGCCGCCGAACTCGCCGACACCGACGAGACGGCACGGCAGGACCTCGCCCTGTCGTTCGGCACCTGGGCCGGGCAGCTGCGCACGATGCTGGACCGGCTCCGGGAGCGCGGCCTGCTCGGTCCGGACACCGACACCGAGCAGTCGGCCTACGCCGTACTCGCCACGATCCAGGGAGGCCTGCTGCTGGCCAAGACGACCCGCGATCCGGAGCGGCTGCGGGTCGCCCTCACCGCGGCCGGCGGTTACCTGCGCTCCCTGGCGCCGGCCCCCGGACGCTGAGCGGTCAGACGGCGCGTTCGCCGGCGGGCCGGCGGCGCAGGCGCACGTGCTGAACGGCGGGCCCCACCACGGCGCCGATGCGGGCCCGCCGCACCCCTGAGCCCGGACGAGACTCCCGAATCCGAACGAGACTCCCGAACCCGCATGAGCCCGGCCGCACCCCCTCCGCGAGGATCGATCCATGAATGATCTGCCCGAGGCGTTCTACCTGCCCACCCCCGACGGCGGGTACGAGCCCACCCCCGCCACCCAGAGCCCGTGGGACGCCGACGCCCAGCACGGCGGCCCGCCCACCGCCCTGCTGGCCCACCTCCTGGACGCCTCCGCCGGACCGGGGATGCGCCTGGCCCGCATCAGCGTGGACTTCCTGGGCCCCATCCCGCGCCGCCCCGCCCGCGTCGAGGTCGCCGAACTGCGGCCGGGCCGCCGCATCCGCCTCGCCCAGGCCCACCTGATCGTCGACGGGCGGGCGGCCGTGACCGCCCACGCCTGGCACATCGCCACCGGCCCCACCCCGCCGGCCGGCAGCCGGCCGCTCCTGCCCCCGCCCCTGGCCGCCGCCCCGGCCGGGCACGTCCTTCCCGGCCTGTCCGACTGGGGGTACGGCCAGGCCGTCGAATGGCGCTTCAGCCACCGCGACTCAGGCACCGCCCAGGTCTGGACCCGCGTCCGCATCCCCCTCATCGCCGGACAGTCCCTCACCGCCCTGGCCCGCACCCTCGTCGTCGCCGACTCCGCCAACGGCCTGTCCCTGGCCCTCCCGCCCGAGCAGTGGCTGTCCATCCCGCCCACCATGACCACCACCCTGCTGCGCCCGCCCACCGGCGAGTGGGTCCACATGGACTGCGACACCCACCTGTCCGACGACGGCCTCGGCCTGGCCCGCGCCACCCTCCTCGACCCCGACGGCTACGTGGGAGAGGTCACCCAGCCCCTCCTCGTCCGCCGGCGCTGAACCGCCGGCCGGCGGGCGGCCTGCTGTAGCGTCGGGCCGGTGAGGTTCGCGACCTTCAACGTGCTGCACGGCCGGCCGGTCAGGGGCGGACGGCCGCTGCCCTTCCCCGCGGCGGCCGGAGAGCCGCTCGCCGAGGCCGTCGCGGCGACGGACGCCGACGTCCTGGCGTTGCAGGAGGTCGACCGTTTCCAGGAGCGGTCCGGGCGGATCGACCAGGCGGCGCTCGCCGCCCGGAGGCTCGGCGCGTGCGACTGGCGCTACGCCTCGGCCCTGCACGGCCGCTCCGTGCCGGATCTGGGCTGGGTGCTCGACCCTGGCGAGCCGGGATTGCGGGTGTACGGGCCGCACGACGCCGAGACCCGCACCGGCGGCCCCTCGCACGGGATCGCCCTGCTCAGCCGGGTCCCGGTACGCACCTGGCGGGCACGGCGGCTGCCCGCGGCTCCCGTGCGCCTGCCGCTGCGGGTGGCCGGGCGGCCGGGGCTCACCCTGGTGCCCGACCAGCCGCGCGCCGTACTGGCCGCGGTCCTGGAGGGCCGGCGCCGCCCCTTCACCGTGGTGGCGGCGCACCTGTCGTTCGTCCCCGGCTGGAACGCGGGCCAGCTGACCGCGATCCGCCGCTGGATCGCCGATCTGCCCGCACCCCACGTCCTGCTGGGCGACCTCAACCTGGTGGGCCCCCTGCCCCGGATGGTGCTCACCACGGCCACCGGCCTGGACGACCTGACCGGCAGGAGGCGGCCGGGGGCCCACCGCTGGCGCGCCCTGGCCCGCACGCCGACCTATCCCGCGCACCGCCCCCGGGTGCAGTTCGACCACGTGCTGGCGACCGGCCTCTCCCCCGGCGCGGTACGCGGGACGGGCACGCCACCCACGCCCGTCTCCGACCACCGGCCGCTCGTCGTCGACCTGGCGCTGTGACCCCTTCCACGCGCTCTCACTGCGGGCCAGGCAAGCGGGACAGTAGTTCGTTCCACGAACTGTTAGCCTGGGCCGGTGAGCAAGCATGGTGACGGTCAGATCGGGACGGTGGCCGCCCTGGTGCGGTCCACGTTCCTGGTGAACGCCGTGTACGCGGACTCCGCCCGCGAGTACGGCCTCACCCAGCAGCAGGGCCAGCTGTTGTGCGTGCTGATGGCGCAGCCGTACGGCATGGGCGAACTGGGCGCGGTGCTCGGCCTGGCCAAGTCGAGCCTGACCGGCCTGGTGGACCGCAGCGAACGCAACGGCCTGGTCCGGCGCGATCCCGACCCCGGGGACTCCCGGGCGGTGCGGGTGTCGCTGACCGGGCACGGCGCCAGGCTCGCCGACGAGTTCTACACCGAGACCTGCCGCCGGATCGAGGAGCTGACCTCGGGGTTCGCGCCCGCCGAGCGCGACACGCTCGCCGCCCTGCTCGGCCGCGTCGTGACGGACAACAAGGTGCCCGCCGTCTTCCTGGAGCCGGACGCCGCGCGCTGAGCCCCGGAGAGAGGTTGAAGTTCGCACTACGAACCAATATGGTTCGTAGTGCGAACTACTGCTCTTCTCCGTATGCGGAAAGGCACACACCTTGGCCACTCCTGACGTCGTCTTCGGTTTCGGCGCGCATTCCGGCATCGACGACATACCCCAGCTGTTGCGCATGGTCCGGCAGGCCGACCGGGACGGGCTCGACCTCTTCTCGCTGTCGGACCACCCCTACCTCGGCGCGAGACTGGACGCCTATGCCGCGCTCGGCTTCATCCTGGGAGGTACGCGACGCATCGCCGGCTTCGCCAACGTCACCAACCTGCCGACCCGGCCCGCCCCCCTGCTCGCCCGGACCGTGACGTCGCTGTCGGCGCTGTCCGGCGGCCGCGTCGTGCTGGGTATGGGCGCGGGCGGGCTGTGGGACCGCATCGCCGACATGGGCGTGCCCCGGCAGACGCCCGGCGAGGCCGTGGACGCCTTCGAGGAGGCGATCGTCCTGGTCAGGAAGCTGTCGGGCGGCGGCCCGCCGGTCACCCACCGGGGCCGCCACTATCAGGTGAACCGGATCGAGCCGGCCCCCGTGGCCGCGCCCGAGGTGTGGACGGGATCGAACGGGCCCAAGTCCCTGGCCGCCACCGGCCGCGTCGCCGACGGCTGGATCCCCGGCCACGCGGCCGACTGGCTCAGCGAGCGCTACCGGTGGTCGCGGCCGATCATCGACGAGGCGGCGGCGTCCACCGGCCGCGACCCGGGCGAGATCCGCACGGTCTTCAACTTCCCCGGGCGCATCACCGAACGCCCGCTGCCCGCCACCCGCGACCGCGAGGGGCGCTGGATCGGCGGCTCCGTCGGCCAGTGGACCGAGGAGCTGACCGGTGCCGTACTGGAGCACGGCGCGTCGGGCTTCATGCTCTTCTCCGCCGACCACGGGGCCGCCGACCTCACCGTCCTGGCCCGCTGGGCCCAGGAGATCGTCCCGGCCGTCCGCGAGGCGATCGCGAAATAGCGGTGCCGCAACAGTGGCTTGCGCGAGGTGCCCGGCGCGGATAGACCGTGCGTTGTACGCACCGCCGGCCGTGCACGGCCGGCGGTCGCGGCGAGCGACGCACCAGGGGGTTCGCCATGGCGCCTTCCCCGGCCCGCGTGCCGGTCCGGCAGGTCGGCTTCGAGTCCCGCGACCTGACTGAGGTGCAGGATCTCATCGGCCGCCGCTACGTCGCGGTCCGGCCGCACCTGCTCGACGACGGGCGCGGCTTCGTGTTCCGCCCGGCCTCGGCGTCGGCCGGCGAGCTGAGCGTCGACTCCCTGACCTTCTGGACCCGGATGGAGTTCGACACCGATCCGTTCGTCCGCGTCACGGTGATGTCCCTGTTCGACGGCCGCTACGCCGTCGGCGCCATCGGCCGGGACCTGCGCCGCGTCGCCCGCGGCGAGTCGGTGCTGTTCGCCCCCGGCTCGCAGATCACCGCCGTGATCGACCGGATCACGTACCACCTGCTGCAGTTCCCGGCCGCCGCGCTGACCCCGGTCGCCGACCGGCTCGGCGTCGGGTCCGCGGACCTGCGGTTCGACGCGACGGCCCCGGTGTCACAGGCGATGAACCGGTACTGGCGGGCCACCGCCGCCTATCTGAGCCGCAGCTTCACCGGCCCGGATCCCGCGATCGCCCACCCGCTGATCCTGGCCGGCGTGGTCGAGGCCGCGGCGGCGGCCGTACTGGCGGTGTTCCCCAACACCACGATGACCCTGGACTACGTCGCGGGCCCGGGCCGGGCGGCCCCGGCCGCGGTACGGCGCGCGGTGGCCTACATCGACGCGCACGCCGATGAGCCGATCACCGTGACCGACGTCGCCGCCGCCGCGGGCATCGGGGTACGCGGCCTGCAGGCGGCCTTCGCCCGGCACCGCGACATCACCCCGAGCGGCTATCTGCGCCGGGTGCGCCTGGAACGGGCCCATCGGGAACTGCAGGCCGGCGACCGACCTCGGCGACCGGGCGATCAGGCGACCTGCCGCCGGGGCTCCTGATCGAGCAGGGCGTCGATCTGCGCGGCGCCGACCGGTGGTGAGAACAGGTATCCCTGGGCCAGCAGGCAGCCCAGCTGCTGCAGCAGGACCGCCTGCTCCTGGGTCTCGACGCCTTCGATGACGGTCTTCAGCCCGAGCCCGGCCGACAGCTCCGTGATGGCCTTGGTGAAGACGCGCATCCGCTCGTAGTCGGGGTGCTGCGGGGCGGGCGTGAACGACTTGTCGATCTTGAGGATGTCCACCGGGAGGGTGCGCAGGTACGACAGCGACGAGTATCCGGTGCCGAAGTCGTCCAGGGCGATGCGCACGCCGTGCTCGCGCAGGCCGGTCAAAGCGGCGATGATGCGGGCGGTCTCGGCCGGGGTGGTGGCCAGCAGCATGCTCTCGGTGATCTCCAGCACCAGTGCCCGCTCGGGCAGGTCGTGGCGGGCCAGGATGTCCAGCACCTTCTCGGCGAAGTCGGGCTCGCGCAGCTGGCGGCCCGAGACGTTGACGGTCACCGCGATGCCGTGGCTCTCATGCCAGCGCCGGGCGTCGGCGCAGGCCTGCTCCAGCACCCAGGTGCCGATGGCGACGATCTGACCGCTGTCCTCGGCGATGGGGATGAACACATCCGGCGGCACCGGCCGCGAGCCGGTCGGGGTCCAGCGCACCAGGGCCTCGACCTTGCAGATCTCGCCCGAGTCGAGGTCCACCACCGGCTGGTAGACCAGGGTGAGCTCGCGCTGGGTCACGGCCTGGCGCAGGCCCAGGGTGAGCCGGGTGCGCTCCAGGCGATCCTTGCGCAGGTCGGGGTGGAAGAGCACCAGCTGGTCCTTGCCCGCGTGCTTGGCCGCGTACAGCGCCAGGTCCGCGTCGCGCAGCGCCTCGGTCGGGCTTTCCACCGGCACACCGGCCAGCACGCCGACGCTGGCGCTCAGGTGCATCTCGTGGCCCGCCAGACGGTAGGGGGCCCGCAGCACGGTCAGGATACGCCGGGCGGTGGTGAGCGCCTCCTCGACCGCGGCGCCGGGCAGCACCAGGGCGAACTCGTCGCCGCCCAGACGCGCCAGCGTCCGCTGGTTGACGTTGAGGGCCCGCAGGCGGGTTGCGACCTGGACGAGCAGCCCGTCGCCGATCGGGTGGCCGAAGCTGTCGTTGACGTCCTTGAAGCCGTCCAGATCCAGCAGCAGCAACGCCGGCGGGGGCGCGCCGGGAGCGGTGTCGGTGATGGCCTGCTGCAAGGCCTCGCCCAGCAGGCTGCGGTTGGCCAGGCCGGTCAGGGGGTCCTGGGAGGCGGTCCGGGTCAGGCTGCGCTGGTGCTCCTCGGCCAGGCGCGCCACGACGCTCAGCCGCGCCACCAGCAGCACCGCCAGCAGCACGGTCAGCCCGATCAGCGCGAAGGCGTCATGGGGCTGGACCACGGTGTCCAGATCAAGAGTCATCTGGCCGATGACGCACACCAGCGGGCTGAACAGCGCCATGAACAGGAACAGCGTCACCCGGACCCGGCTGGCCGCCACGGGGTCCTGCAGGCGCGCCCCGGTGGCCAGGGACGGGTGCAGGGCGGCGGCGGCGATCAGCACCGACCAGGCCATCCATCCGATCACGGACAACGTGCCGGCGGGGTGGCCGGCCGCCTTGTTCATCAGGTGGGCGCCGTCGGCCAGGAACATGGCGCCGTAGGCGCCGCTGAGCAGCACCAGCCACGGGGCGCGGCCGTTGTCCAGGGCCAGGCGCATCACCAGCCCGATGAAGAACAGGTCGATGACCGGCAGGGCGAGCGTGAACATCAGATCGGCGCCCGTGTGGGTGCTGCGGTCGATGGCCGGCTCGATCACGAAGGTCCACATCGGCATGGCCGTACCGACGGTGATGAGACCGGCGTCCAGCAACGCCGCCCCGCGACCGGCCGAACTGCGCAGGCTGAACATGATCAGCGCGACCAGCGACAGGCCGTAGGCGGCGAGCTTGGCGACGTTGTGGACGGCCAGCGACACCTCGCTGTGCAGCCCGACCCAGCCCACGCCCCAGGCCAGAGCGGTCGACAGCCAGATGATCACCACGCCCAGGCGCATCAGCCGCCAGGGCCACAGGCCGCTCAGACCGTGACGGCCGGTCATGGTCACGACGGCCAGCGCGGCCATCCCCTGCACCACCGCCCAGGCCGACACCTCCAGCACCGGCGACATGCGCATCAGCAGCGGCATGACGGCGACCACCACGGCACCGGCCAGCAGGCAAAGCATCCAGGCATCACGGGCGAGCCGACGGCGTGAGCCTGCCGGCACAAGCGCCGCCGACTCCCATCGGCTCATCATGCTCTTTTCCTTTCCTGCCGCGTCGAGACGGTATGCCCCCTATCGGCCTCCCGCCACCGCTCCTGAGCGCTCTAGCCGGGAAAGCTTGACATCGACGGGCAGGACGGGCCGCCACGACGCCGGGTCCGCAGTGCACCGCCAGCACCCCGGCGAGGCCGGGACCGCCCCAGTGGTCTCGGCACGCCGCCGGGTCGGACATATCGATGACGAACGGTTCCGCGACGGCTCGGACGATCGAATACGCGCCCAGGACGAATCCGAGAATCTTAACGATCTTCCATATGTCCTTCTCCTGATATTCATGATCCGTCCGCGGGCTTGAACGGCTCCAGCGGACGGGCGCCGAGCACCCATCCGGAGGTGACCCGCGCGAGGCACGCCTGCACCCCGCTGAGCTCCTCCCGGCCGATCGACCAGTCCATCTCCGGCGATCCCCCGCCCATGATGATCGACTCCGTGAAGTCGTTCCAGCGCCCGTACGAGCTGAGCAGGACGGCGTCGTCCGGCACGTCCAGGTCGAGCACCGCATAGCGGGCGTACTCTTCGGGAGTCTGCGGGCACAGGAGCAGCTCCGCCGTCAGCGCCACGGCGTTGTCGCGGGTGTCCGGCCCGGTCCAGGCCCAGACCGGAGGCCGGCCTCCGCAGTCGAGGCCGCGCCGCGCCATCTCCGCCACCATCACCTCGTAGCAGGCCCGGTAGTTCCGGATCATGATCCGGTCCCAGTCCCCCACCAGCTCGCCGGTATCCTCCAGCGCCTCGAGCACCGCTCGATGCTGAACCGTCCACAAACGCATCGGGCGATTGTGCCAGCGCGGGGACGTGACGATCCACGCGATTATCCGGAGGGCGGCGGTGCCGTACGGGAAGAGACGTCTATCGGTCTCCGGCCGTCTTCACAGGCAGGCCCGACCGCTCCCGGAGCGAGGCGAGCGCGTCCGGCGTCACCGCTCCGACGTGCACCGTCGAGGTGACGTAGGAGTAACTGGCCAGGATCCGGGCCGGCCGGTCGATAAAACTCAGCCAGTCGCCGCCCCGGCAGGCCTCCCGTGAGCCGACGTAGCCGATCAGCGACTCGACGGTCTCCAGCTGCCCTTTCCGCAGCCGGCAGGTGGCCTGGTACGGCAGCGACCTCACGGTCTGCACGCAGGCGACGTTGATCAGGAAAGCCGACAACCTGCGGAACGCGCTGTGCCACTTCTGCCCGGGCTCGGCCCGGCCGTGGACACGGGGGTCGGACCAGTCCACGTCGTCCGGGCGTATGCTCCACTGCGCACTCCACCGGTTCTCCCCGCAGAAGACGAGCCACCCGTCATCTGCCGTCAGGTGCCCGGGAGCGTGCATCCGGAAGGTGTGCTCGTGCCCGCCGGCGCCCATCAGCTCCGCGTGCCGCCCGGCCGCCGTGTAGTAGTCGCGCAGGGCCTGCGGCAGGCCGGTCCCGAGGCGCTCCTCGGCCGTCGCGATCTCGGCGGCGGTGCACCCGTTCTCCGGCGTCCACCCGCCGTACGCGGTCGTCATGACGTCCCGGAGCAGTTCCCCGATCACGCTGTGCCCCGCCCTCCGATCCGTCGTTGGAGACGGGCTGCGCTCCGTCGATGGCGATCATAGGCGACCGGCGGGGCGGTCAGCGGTGGTGACTGCGTCGGCGTGCGCCGGCCTCCGCGCTCCGGGGCCCGCCCCGGGTGTGCGGAGGAAGGGGTCGAGCAGGCCCGGTACGGCTCGCGCCGCCAGGTCGAGGCCCTCCCCGGGGTCCACGTCCAGTACGTCGTAGTGGCCGTCGCCGGCCGCCGTGGTCGCCGAGACCGTGATGAGGCCGAGTCTCCGCTGGAAGTACGACTCGGTGACGGTCCAGCCCACGACGCCGCCGCGGTCGAGGGCGACGGTGCGCCGTACGATCGCGCCCGCGCGGGTCACCAGGTGCCGCTCGCCCAGCGCGTGGCCGAGTCCCCGGGCGGCGTCCGCCGCCAGCCACAGCGTGACCGGCAGGGCGAGCACCGGCACCGCCCACGACCAGGTCCAGGGGGCCGGCAACGACCACGACCGGGCCGCCGCCGCGGCCACCGCCGCCAGGACCGCGGTGGAGACGACCGTCGCGCGCAGCCGCCTGGTCCTGGCGGCCCGGGGATGAGGGCGCAGGCCCGGGCGCCCGGGAGAGCCCAGGCCCGGGAACGCCGTTCCGGCGACCTGCTCCGCCACCCGTCCGGCCGTCGCCCGCGGCATCGGAGGAGTGAGCATGGCGACCTCGTCGGCCTCGTTCTCCTCCTTCTTCCGCAGTCCTGCGGCCACCGCCTTGACCCGTGCGCCGCCGCCCAGCCGCAGCAGGAGGGGCTCGACGAGCTCCACCCCCCGCAGGCGGCGCTCCTCCAGCGTCAGCGAGCGGGCGGTGAGCAGGCCCCTGCTCAACCGCAACCTGCCGGGTTCGCGTTCCAGCCGGTAGCGCCCCCAGGCGGTGGCGAACGTCACCACCGCGCCGGCCAGCCCGACCAGGACGTTGAGCGCCAGGAGCAGCGGGATCACCGGCCACGGGCGGGTGGTGACCCAGTCCCACAGCTGCGCGGCGGCGCCCGACTCGAACAGGTCGAAGCCGAGTGCGTCCAGCGGCTTGTAGGCGATGCCGAGGATCAGCGCGCCGCCCGCGACGGTCCACACGGTCAGCGGCGCGAGCCTGAGCCACGACCAGTCCAACTCGGCGAGCGGGGCGTCCCGGGACGGGTCGTCGCCGTGCTCCTGCCCGGCCTGCCGCAGCAGCAGGATGCCGCGCAGTTCCTCGGCGTCCCGCCGCGACAGCGGATCGAGGGTCAGCATCGAGCGCTCACCGGAGGTGTGCTCAGCCGTGCCGATCTTGACGACGGCCAGGCCCAGCGCACGCCGTACGGGATCGGAGGTGAGATCGACGCTGCGGACCCTGTCGCGGGGCACGGAACGGTGCTCGCGGAAGACGATGCCCGAGCGCAGCTCCAGCCGCTCGCCGGTGAGCCGCCAGGCCGTGGTGCGCAGCCGTAGCAGGTCGAACACCAGCACCCCCGCCAGGACGAGCGCCGCCGCTCCCGCGATCGCTCCGGCGCGGGCCGGGACCGTCCAGTCCCGGGGCAGGACCCTGATCAGGACGACCACGACGGGGACCACGATCGCCGTCGACATCGCCGCCGAGGCGGCCAGGCTCCGCCGGTGCAGGGGCCGCCAGGCCGTCACGTGGCATCACCCGGTGTGGCCTGGGTCATCGCGGTCAGCCGCTCCGCCAGCTCGGCGGCCAGCTCGTGGTCCAGTGCCTCGATCTTGATCGCCCCCGCCGCCGAGGCGGTGGTGACCCTCACGTCGGCCAGTCCGAACAGCCGCTTCACCGGCCCCCGCTCGGTGTCGACCGTCTGGATGCGCGACATCGGGGCCACCCGCCAGACGTGGGTGAACCAGCCCGTGCGGGTGTAGACCGCCTCGTCGGTCACCTCCCACCGGTTCAGCCGGTGATGGGCATGCGGGGTGACGACGGCCAGAGTCAGGAGCAGTACGGCGAAGCCTCCGGTCAGGACGCCGAGCCAGACCGGACGGGAGGTGAAGATCCAGTAGGCGGCGACGGCCCCGGCCACCACGGGCACGGTCAGGAACAACAACTCGATGGTCCACACCGGCACCGCTCTGCGGTCCATCTGATTGCGCGGCGGGCGCAACAGCGCCCCCGCGCCCCGCACCCCCGGCCCGTCCCGGCGGGCGCCGTCGGCGTCCGTAACCGTTCTCATGGGACCAGCCTGGTGGCGGCCGGGCCCGCGCCGCTTCGTGCGGAGGTCGACGGCGGCACCTACTTTGGTCGCCGTCGACCTCGACCGTCGTCGTGCGAGACGGCCGCGCACCGGCGTCGAGGCCGACGCCGGTCCGGTTCTCTCCGGAGGCCGGAGCGGCTACGCCTTCGGCAGGCCGACCGCGTTGGCCGCGTCGGCTTCGAAGTACTCCGTCGCGGCGAAGGGGCCGGCGTGCTTCTCGAAGAAGGTTCTGACGCTGTCGACCGAGTCGTGGACGATGACGTTCACCGCTCTGGTCCCGTCGGCGCTGGCCACCGCCAGCGTCCATCTGGCGCCCTTCGGCAGTTGTCCGTACGCCGCCTTCAGCGCGTCCCAGAACCTGCCGGCGTCGGAAATCGCGGAAACCGTCATGACGTGCATTCCTGTGTTCTCCTCGTTCGCTCTCGGATTCACTCGGCAGTTGGTGTGGAGGTACTGCGCGACTCCGTGCCGGAAGTCGTAGACGGCGACGGTCTGGGGGTCTTCGATCGGGCTTGCCGGAGGCATCAGGAAGTGCGTCTCGCTGATCGGGAGCAGTTCGTAGGTGACGCGTTCCGGCTTACCGGCGAGTTCGGCCTCCATGGGGTTCACCGTGAAGGTGAGGCGGAGTTGCCCGTCCTCGGCCGACACGGTGTACCGGGAGCCCGGCCGCTCGTAGACGCCTTCGTACCTTGACGGGTCGAGGGACGGGGCCGGGCCGGGTTCCGGCAGGTCCGGGACCGCGGGCGCGCCGAGGCCGGGCAGGATCTCGTTGAACACCTTCCTGTAGAAGGTGTCCCGCGGCCCGGCGTTGGCCAGCAGCACGAGGGCGAGGCCCGAATCCGGCAGGATCCGCAGGCGCGCGCTCTGGCCGACGGTGCTGCCGTCGTGCGCGTAGACGGTCTCGCCGTGCCAGTCGCACACGATGAGACCGAGGGCCCACTCCGGCCCGAACGCATACGGATCGGGTACGGGGACGCGTGATTCCGTCATCTCGCGAACGGCCTCGGCCGAGACGATCCTGGTGCCGTCCGGCGCCCTGCCTCCGTCGAGGAAGACGTGCGCCATCGTGAGCACGTCCCGCGCCGTCGAACTGATGTTGCCGCCGGGTCCGAAGGACCGCGGCAGATGGGTCAGCGGTGAGATGACGGGCCCCTCGTCGAGGGAGCGGACCAGGTGCCCCGTCGCGGCGCGGCGCGGGTCGACCTGGGCGTGCCAGGTGCTCGTACCGGTCAGTCCCAGCGGATCGAAGAGGCGATCCCGCATGATGTCGTCCCACCGTTTGCCGTCGACCACCTCCATGACGCGGGCGAGTACGGCATAGCCCAGGGCGGCGCTGTACCCGTGGGTGTGACCCAGGGGGTGCACCTGGGGCGCCTGGGCGACGTTGGCGACCATGCGTTCGCACACGTCCTCGCCCTGGCCGGGATCGCCGTAGGCCTCCTCGATGCCGTTCGTGTGGTTGAGGAGATGGCGGGGTGTGACCTTGGCGCTGACGCCGGGGTCGGCGACCCGGAAACCGGGGAGAAAGGTCCGCACCGGCTCGTCCAGGCCGGCTTTGCCTTCGTCGACGAGTTGCATGAAGGCCAGGGCGGTCCAGGTCTTGGTCATGGAGCCGCACTGGTAGACGGTGTCGGCCGTCGCGGGCTCGCGCGTCACCGCGTTCTTGACGCCGACGGCGAAGTCGACGATCTCCCCGTCGTGGAGGATTCCGACCGCGGCGCCCGGGATCCGGTATTCGGCGAGGAGTTCGGAGACCCGCGCCTTTGTTCGCGTTACATCCAGCATCGACGTGTCCTTTCCGGGGAATGAAAGGCTACGTTGCGTTTTAAGTAACGTCAATCAAAATTGAATGGATATAGCGAGCTAGAAGCGGATCGTTGCAACAGCATTGTCGATAAAAGCAACTCATGTCATTCGTCCGTTGCAATGTATTGTTGGTGAACGCATCTGCAGAGGAGGCGCGGCCGATGCCCGGAGGCAGGCTGACCCACGAGGATCGTCAGAAGATCGCGACCTGGCTGGCCGACGGGCTGGGGTACGCCGACATGGGCCGGCGGCTCGGCAGGCCCACGTCCACGGTCACCCGCGAAGTCGCGCGCAACGGCGGGCCCGCGGACTATCTGGCGGACCGCGCCCAGCAGGCCGCCGAGCGGCGCGCCCGCCGGCGCAGGCCGGTCGGGACCACCGGGCCCGACGAGCGGCAGACCGAGGCGGCGCGCCGCTTCGTGGAAGAGTTCGCCGTCCTGGTGGCCGGGACCGGACTGCCCCGGATGCCCTCCCGGGTGTTCGTCTGCCTGCTCACCTCCGACTCCGGGAGCCTGACGTCCGCCGACCTCGTACGCCGGTTGCGGGTCAGCCCGGCCTCGGTGTCCAAGGCCGTCGGCTACCTCGAATCGATCGAGCTGGTGGGACGCGGCCGGGATCCGGACGGGCGCCGCGAGCGATACACGATCAGCGACGACGTCTGGCTCCGCGCCTGGAGAGCCGACACCAGGGCGCACGCCGAGGTCTCGGCGGCCGCGCGGCGCGGAGCGCACATCTTCGGCTCCGGCACTCCCGCCGGGACCCGGCTCCGCGAGATGGGCCGGTTCTTCGCCCGCATCAGCGACCACATGGACGACAACGACCTCAGCCACACCGCCGTGGCCGACACGCTGACGGTGATCGCCGCGCTCGTGCACGCCGCCCGGCCGCTCACCGCGGACGACCTCGCCACGGCGCTGGACTGGCCCGCTCAGCGCGTCACCGGCGCCCTGGAGGTGATCAGCCGTCGCCCGGTCCTGTCCGACCCGCTCGCCGTGGAGCGGCTCGGAGACGGCACGTACGTCATCGTCCCGAGGCCGGACCGGCTGGGCCCCGCGCAACGCGAAGCGCTCCGAGGCCGGACCGGCTGAGATCCGCGCGACGCGAAGCGCTGACCGCCGGTCTCCGCCCGGTTCAGGGGACGGCTCAGGGGACACGGAAACGAGGCCGGTGACCGGCCGTGTTCACCCCGGCCGGCCGACGGTGCTCTCGCGGACCACCAGCCGGTGGGCGGCCACGATCCTGCGTGCCGGCGGCGGCGCGTCCCCGGACGGCACCTCGGGGTCCCGACGCCTGCCCGCGCCGGTCGGCGGCCGCTTCAGCCGGTCGGCCAGGCAGCTCAGCGCCCGCTCGGCGATCCCGGCCTTGTCCGGGGCCACGGTGGTCAGCGACGGGGTGCCGTAGCGCCCGTCCTCGATGTCGTCGAACCCGCACACCGCCAGATCGTCCGGGACGGCCAGGCCGTGGTCCAGCGCCGCCCGCAGGGCGCCCAGCGCGAGCTGGTCGCTGAAGCAGAAGACGGCGTCCGGGGCGTGTCCCCCCTCCAGGAGCTCGCGCATGGCCCGGGCCCCGTCGGCCCGGTGCAGAGCGGTCACCGGCATCTCCAGGGCCGGGTCGTGGGGGATCCCCGCGGCACGCAGCGCCTGCCGGTAGCCGGTGATCCGCTGCTGCGCGGTGCCGTTGGCCAGGTGCGGCTGCACGCCGATCGCCGCGATCCGGCGGCGGCCCAGGCCGATCAGATGCCCGGTGGCCTCGGCCGCGGCCGCCACCGAGTCCACGCTCACGTGGTCGATCAGCCCGGCGGCGTCCTGCTCGCCGAGCAGGACCAGGGGGACGGCGTCGGCGCGCCGGCGCAGCTCGGCCGGGGACACGGCCCAGGGGCTCATGACCAGTCCGTCGACGATCTGCCCCGGCGGGCCGTCGAGCAGCAGGCGTTCGCGGTCGGGATCGCCGTTGGTCTGGTCCACCAGCAGGGTCCAGCCGTACTGCTGCGCCGCCTGGACCAGCAGGGAGGCCAGTTCCCCGAAGTACGGCGAGTCGATCTCCGGGATGACCAGCCCGACCAGTCCGGACCGGCCCGCGCGCAGCAGCCTGGCGGCCGCGTTGGGGCGGTACTGCAGCTCCTCCAGCGCCTGCTGCACACGCCGCCGGGTCTCCGGGGCGACCTGGGGGAAGTCGTTGACGACGTTCGACACCGTGCGCACCGACACCCCCGCCCGCATCGCCACGTCTTTCAGGCTCGCCCCCACCACCCGTCCTCCCATCCGTGTCCCGCCGCGCCACAAGCCTGACACCAGGTGCTCGCACAAGTCACCCTTCTCGCCCGGAAAAGACTATTGCAACGTTGCATGCAACGATGCAATATGGATGAATCCCCCAAAAAAGGAGCGGGCAGGCATGACGGAGACAACACGTCCCACCCTGGCTCGGACGAGGACGGCCGGTGAGCAGCGGCCCGGGGCCGCACCGGCGGGCTGGCGCGACATCCGGGCCGACGAGGCGAGCGTGGCGGCCGCGGTCGAGGATCTCTACCGCGACGGGATCACCGCGCGCCAGGGCGCCTTCGCGGCCGGATGGGCCGATGAGATGGCGCAGGACATCGAGGCGGCGTTCCGCGAGGCGCTCTCCCGGCCGGGCGGCGCGGTGGGACGCGGCCCGAACCGCTACTACGTCGAGATCCACCCCGAGCAGATGCGCGGTTTCACCGACCTGGTCACCCACCCGTGGGTGACCGCGGTCTGCGAGGCGGTGCTCGGCCCCCGGTACGAGATCGTCGAGCTGGGCTTCGACGTGCCGCTGGCCGGGGCGGTCGACCAGCCCTGGCACCGCGACTTCCCGATGCCCGAGGAGACCCGGTCCCACCGCAGGCTCACCTCGCTGGCGTTCAACCTCACCGCGGTCGACACCGAGCCCGACATGGGGCCGTTCGAGATCGCCCCCGGCACGCAGTGGGACGACGAGCCCTCCTTCGAGCACGGCATGTTCCCGCCCAGGGACACCTACGCGCGCTATCGCGAGCGCGCGGTGCGCAAGTATCCGCGCCGCGGCGACATCTCGGCCCGCTCCGCGCTGACGATCCACCGGGGTACGGCCAACCGCTCGGCCAAGGACCGTCCTGTGCTCGTCCTCGGCGTCGACGCCCCCGGCGCGGGCAACGCCGACCGCCACGACATGGCCGTCACCCGCCGCTACTGGGAGAGCCTGCCCGCGCAGGTGCGCGACCATCTGTCCTGCCAGGTGGTCGACGAGCTCCGCCCGATCACGCAGAAGCACACGATCGAGGGCCTGGTGATGGGCGACGCGTGACCGCCGGTCACCGGGACGCGGCCGCCGGCGACGGATGGGCCCGCACCGTCCACGCGGTGGCGTCGATGCGGATGGGCGGGGAAGGCAGCAGCTGCCGGCAGCGGTCGCGCAGCCCGTCCCTGTGCCGGGGGTCGAGCCCGGCGACATACGCTCCCGCGGGCCCGACCCCCAGCAGGAACGGCTCCCACCACTGCTCGAAGGTCGGATGCGTCACCCGCACCGACAAGGTCGCCGGTTCCGGGTCGGGCAGACCGGCCAGCTCGAACAGCTCCCGCAGGTGTCCCTCTCGCGCGCCGGCCAGACCGGACTCGTCGGGGGCCGCGGGGTCGAGGTCGCGCGCGGCCCGCCAGAAGAGCGACAGCGGGCCGCCGCCTCCGGCGTGGTCCCACACGCAGGCGGCCACCACCCCCGCCGGCCGGGTGACCCGGGCCATCTCGCGCAGTCCCGCGACGGGGTCGCTCATGAAGTGCACGACCAGCTGGGCGAACGTGACGTCGAAGGCCGCGTCGGCGAACGGGAGCCGTTCCGCGGCCGCCGGCCGTACGTCCACTCCGGCGAGGCGCTCGCGCGCGGCCGCGACGAACGTCTCGGACGGGTCCACGGCGCAGACGGCGTCCGGCCCCAGTCGCCGGACCAGCTCCGCCGCCAGCGCCCCGGGCCCGCACCCGACATCCAGCGCCCGCTGCCCCCGGCGGACGTCCACCAGGTCGGCGAACCGCATCGCGAGCGGCTCGGAGTAGCGCCCCATGAAGCGCCCGTAGGCGTCGGCACTCACATCGAAGCCCATCGCTCCAACCTATGTGAACCGCGCCGGCCGGGGGCTCAGTCGGCCGGAGCCAGTTCGAGGCCGGCGAGTGCGGCGTAGTGCATGAACTTGAACGGGTTGAGCATCTGGTTCTGCGCGACGAGCGAATCCAGGAGCCGCCGTCTCAGCCCGGCGAGTTCGGGAGCGCCGGGGTGGCTGAGCAGCCCCAGGTCGACGAGGTGCAGCGCCAGGGCCTGCTCGCCCCGCCGTGCCAGCTCCAGACCCGCCGCGCCGAAAGCCGCGGCGCTCCCGCCGCCGAGCAGGTCCATCGCGGCGGCCAGCTCCGCGGGCGCGAAGCGCTCGACGCCCTCGCCCCGCCTGTGCCAGTACCCGGTCCGCTGGCGGTGCAGGCGCTGGATGAAGTTGTCGCGGGTGACCAGGTACGGCATGACCGCGGCGGGATGCTCCTTCAGGACGTCCGGCAGGTGGTTGAGCCGCAGGATCTCGACGAGGGTCAGCCCGTCCGCGATCCCGGCCGCGACGAGCCGTTCCAGCTCGCGCAGCGCCGCGAGCAGTCCGGGGAAGGCCTCGATCGTGTAGTTCTCGGTCAGCGCGGTGTGCCCGTGGACGAGCTGCCGCGGCCGCAGCTCCATGACCGTGCGCATGGCCTCGAACAGGCCCTGCGCGGATCCCTCCGCGAGGGTCGGGGCGCCGAGGTAGGGCATGCTCATGTCACCGGTGAAGACCACGCCCGGGCCCGGGAGGTGGATGATCAGCCCGTCGTCGGTCTCTCCTCCCGGGATCGGGATGAGGGTGAACTCCACGCCGCCGATCGTCAGAGTCTCCCTGTCGCGCACGAGGCGGTCGGGCGTGAGGTCCAGGCGGCGGTCCTCCCCGTCGCGCGGGAGGTAGTAGCCGAGCGGCGGCGGGCCGGAGTTCTGCCGTGCGAGCTCGCCGGCGAAGTTCGCCTGCGCGATCACCGTGGCGCCGTCGGCGGCGAAGGCGCCGACTCCCCCGACGTGGTCCGCGTGGGCGTGTGTGAGGATCACGTGCGTGACGGGCAGGTCGGTGACCTCACGGAGTTCGCGCAGGGCCGCGGCCGCGTGCTCGGGGGTGCTCGCGGCGTCGACGGCGACCACCCCCTCGCCGGTGACGACGAAGCCGACGTCGGAGAAGTCGTAGCCCTGGGCCGCGTACACGCCCTGCGCGAATTCGACCAGGCGCCGGGGGCCGAAGCGGAATCCGTCCTCGGGGTTGCCCCAGTGGGGGGTGATCAGGTGACCGGCCCGCTCGCGTGCCCGCTCCGCCGGGCCGGTACGGCCGAGCAGGTCGTAGGCACGTGCCAGCGCCGCGTGGACGGGCCGCATGAATCCCGCCGGGAACTGGTCCTTGACCATGAGGACGAACTCCAGGTCCGCGACCACCGTCTCCGCGCGGCCCGCGCATCCGGGCAGGTCCGCCAGCGAGATCCCGCGGAAGTAGTGGGGCAGGCCCAGATCCATTGAGGTGGCGGCGTCGAGCTTGGCGATCGCCTCTTCGGCCTGACCCTCCAGGCGGGACTGGAAGGCGCCGGCGAGTGCCAGCAGGAGCGCGTCGTCCGGCGTCTTGGCCGACAGCGGCGAGAAGAACTCGAACCCTTCCCTGTCGAGTCCGGCGGCCGTGAACTGGCCGGCCAGCACGATCCTGGTGCGGCGATCGGCTCCGGGCCAGGCAGCCACCTCGCAGAGGGCGGCGATCTCCATGTTCATCGGTCTTCTCCGTTCGAGGAGCGGATGAGCGCGAGGGCGAGCGCCGCGGCGGCGGCCGAAGCGATCATGAACCAGCGGGTGGCGTCGTGGGCGCCGACCACGGTGGAGGGGGTGGGCGTGCCGAGGACGGCGACGAAGGCGGCCACCCCGAAGGTCGAGCCGATCTGGCGGAACATGGTCTGCGCGCCGATTCCCGTGGCCAGCTTCTGCGGCGCCAGGGTGGCGGTCGCGGCGATCGTGAACGCGGGCAGCGCGAGACCCACTCCGGCGCCGCCGACGAGCATGGCGGGCAGGAACCGGGACCAGTAGGCGGGCTCCGGTCCGATGAGCACCACGAACATCACCGACCCGGACGCGAACAGCAGGGCGCCCGCAGCACCGACGAGTCCCGGGCCGACGCGCTGGGCGAGCTTCCCGGCGAACGGCGCGACCGCCGCGGCCACGATGGGTCCGGGGGTCAGGGCCAGCCCGGCCTGGAGGATCGAGTAGTGCCAGACCCCGGTGAGGAACAGCACGTTGGCCAGGAGCATCGCCGAGAACGCGGCGTAGAACAGGGCCGCCGACAGACTGGCCAGGGCGAACGCCGGGACCCGCACGATGGCCGGCTCCAGCACCGGGGCGGGGTGCCGCCGGGCGCGTACGGCGAACCCGGCCGTGAGCACGGCGGCTGCGGCGAAGCAGCCGATCACCCGCGCGTCCCAGTTCCACGCGTGGCCCTGGACCAGGCCGAGGGTGGCGAGGGAGACGGCGGCGACCAGAAGGAGCGTGCCGGCGCCGTCGGGCAGCGGCGGCCGGGCGGGGTCGCGGATCTCGGGCAGCACCCGGTAGGCGCCGACGAGCACGATCGCGACGAGCGGGATGTTGACGATGAAGATCCAGTGCCAGCCGATCTGGGTCAGCAACCCGCCCAGTGACGGGCCCGAGGCCGCGCCTACCGCACCGAGGGCGGACCAGGCGCCTATCGCGGCGGCCCGGCGCCGCGGGGGGATGGACGGCAGCAGGAGACCGAGCGAGGCCGGGGTGACCGCGGCGGCACCGGCTCCCTGCAGGACGCGGGCGGCGATGAGGAACTCGAGTGACGGTGAGATCGCGCACAGGGCAGACCCCAGGCCGAACGCGACCAGGCCGACGGCGAAGACCCGCCGCCGTCCGACGACGTCGCCCAGCTTTCCGGCGGGCACGAGCAGGGCGGCGAAGACGATCGCGTAGGCGTTCAGCACCCAGGACACGCCGGCCACGGAGGAGTCCCCGAAGTCGGCCTGGATCGCCGGGACGGCGATGTTGACGATGAACACGTCGAGGGCGGAGACGAAGACCGCCAAGGCCAGGACGGCGAAGACGGCGCGGGGGTGACCGGCGCCCGGGGGCGGGCTGAACGGTGGGCCGGGAGCTGTGCTCGCGGCGGCAGGGGACGCCTGCGTTCCGATGGTAGGCATGACAAGTTATTAAATCTCTTAGACAAGAAAGTCAAGCAGCAACGTGAGTAACTAAAGCGAGCTGATAGGATCAGGTCATGCGCTCTTACAATCAGTACTGCTCCGTGGCCAAGGCCCTCGATGTCGTCGGCGACCGCTGGACCTTGCTGATCGTGCGGGAGCTGCTGGCCCGCGGCCCGTCGCGCTACACCGACCTGCGCTCCGGGCTGCCGGGGATCGCCACCAACCTGCTCGCGGACCGTCTGCGCGAGATGGAGGCCGCCGGTCTGGTGGAACGCGAGGACGCGCCTCCCCCTGTCGCCACCGCCTTGTTCCGCCTCACCGAGCGCGGCGCCGGCCTGGGGTCGGTGATCTCCGAGCTCGGCCGCTGGGGCGTGCCGCTGATGAGCGACTACCGGCCGCAGGACGCCTTCCGCGGCCAGTGGCTGCGCCTGCCCGTCCGGATGTTCCTGGCCGACCACGAACCCGGACAGCCCCCGGTCTCGATCGAGGTCCGCGCCGAGGACCAGACGGCGGTGATCGACGTCGCCGACGGGCGGGTCTCGCTCCGCCTGGGCGCCGCCCCGGACGCCGACGCGACCATCACCGGCCCGCCACCGCGCATCCTCACCCTGTTCAGCGGCAACCTCCCCCTCGCCGAAGCGGAGGACCACGGCATCAGGATCACCGGGTCACGGGAGGCCGTCCGGCGCATCCTGCCCCGCGACAGTGGACAGGCAATTAGCAAATTGCCATAATCCCTTCATGCTGGACGTGGACCTGGTGAAGGCGCTGGCCAACGAGAAGCGTCTGATGATCCTGGAGTGGTTACGCGACCCCGAACGCCATTTTCCGCCGCAGCGCGACGGCGATCTGGTGCACGACGGAGTCTGCTCCCTGTTCATCGCCCAGAAGCTGGGGGTGAGCCAGCCGACCTGCGGCGAGCATCTGAAAGTGCTCGCGCAGGCCGGGCTGCTGCGCGGCAAGAAGATCAAGCAGTGGGTGTTCTACCAGCGTGACGAGGACCGCATTTCCGAGGCGAAGGAGTTGCTGAGCGGTGAGTGGTGAACCGGGCGGCGGTGTCGTCGCACCCGAGAGCCTCGGCGCGGGGCTCTACGAACGGTTGATCGCCGATCTGGAGGCAGCCGGAGCCCGCTACCGTCTGATCGACCACCCGCCCGAGGGGCGCACCGAGGTGGTCAGCGCTCTGCGTGGACACGACGTCGCGCGGGCCGCCAAGTGCCTGATCGTGATGGTCAAGATCGGCAAGAAGCGGACCCGGTACGTGCTGACCGTGGTGCCCGGCGACGCCCGCCTGGATCTGGAGGCGGTGAAAGCCCTGACGGAGGGCACCTATGCCGCCTTCGCCGACCGCGGCAGGGCCGAGGAGCTGGCCGGCAGCGTCAGCGGCACCGTGCTGCCCTTCAGCTATCACCCCAGGCTGGAGGTGGTCGCCGATCCGGCACTGCTGCGCGGACCGGAGCTGTTCTTCAACGCCGCCCGGCTGGACCGCTCGATCGCCCTGGCCACCGACGACTACCTCCGCCTGGCCGCCCCTCGCGTCGCCCCCGTCATCACGGCCTCCTGACTCCGGCCCGCCGGTGCCGCCGGGCCGGTGCCGCCTTTCAGCGGCGTACGGCCAGGTGGTGCGCGAGGTGGGCGATCACCTCGCGCGCGTCGTCCTCGATGCCGTTGATGAACGTGGACCTGCGCCGCCGCAGCACGGGCAGCCCCAGCGCGTACAGCCCCGGGCTGTCGACCACGCCGCCGTCGTGGCGCAGCCGGCCCTTGTCGTCGACCACGGGCACCTCGAGCCAGCCGTAGTCGGGCCGGAAGCCCGTCGCCCACACGATCGTGCGGATCTCGCCGCTGTTCAGGTCCAGCTGCCACCGCGCCGAATCGGGCACCCCGGTCGGCGCGAAGCGCTCGGGCGGGGCGACCTCGTCCCCGAGGCCCCGCCTCCCGGCCCACTCGTCGAACGTGCCCAGCAGGCGCTCCATCTTGAGGTCCGCGAGGGAGAACACGTTGCGCAGCCCGCCGGAGAACAGCGCGCGGCCGTCGCGCACGTCCGCCCAGCGGCCCACGAGCTCGACGCCCATCGAGGTGAGCGCGTTGAGGTCGAGCGTCGCGCGCTCGGGGGTCCCGACGAGCTGGGGCGAGGGCAGCCGCCGGGCCCGCGTGAGGTCGTCGACCTCGTCGTACCGCTGGTCCCACACGCCGGAGGCGTCCATCCACCACAGCACGTCGCGCCCGCGGTAGGTGCGGGGCAACCGTACGTGCTCCCCCACCGAGAGCACCACCGGCCGGCCCGACCTGCGCAGCTCGGCGGCCAGCTGCACGCCGGTCGCCGAGGCTCCCACGACGAGCACGCCGCCCTCGGGCAGCAGGCCGGGCCCGCGGTAGCCGAACGGCGTCAGCTGCTCGACGGAGGCCGGCACCGCGCCGGCGAAGCGCGGCACCGTCGGCAGGTTGCAGGCGCCGCTGGCGATGACCAGCGTCCGGCAGGCGATCTCACCGCGGCTCGTCGTCACGCGGTAACCGTCGCCGGCGCGCCGTACGGACGTGACGTCCGTGCCGGTCCGGACGGGGGCGCCCGAGAGCTTGGCGAAGCGCTCGACGAACTCCGTGATCTCCGCCGTGGTCATGTAGCCGTCGGGGTCCGGGCCCTCGTAGTGAAGGCCCGGAAGGCGGCTCTGCCAGTTGGGGGTGAGCAGCCGGAAGGAGTCCCAGCGTTCGCGCCGCCACGAGTTCGCCACCTCCCCGCGCTCGATCACCAGGTGGTCGATCGACCGTTCGCTCAGGAAGTGGCTCGCCGCGAGGCCCGCGTGCCCCGCGCCGATGACGACTGTCGTGACGCTTTCGATGGCTCGGCCCTCAGGCGACTTCGACGGTGACGTTCGTCGGGTTGGTCAGGGCGTCGAACACGGCCGAGCGCTTCTGGGACTGGGCCACCAGGGCCTCGATGTCCTGCTTGGAGGCGTCCGCGTCGATGTTGAACGTCACCTTGATGTCGTTGAAGCCGTTGCGGACGTCGCTGTCGGCGCCGAGGATGCCGCGGATGTCGTGGGTGCCTTCCAGGGTCGCCTCGACCGAGCGCAGCTGGATGCCGCGGTTCTGCGCGACGGAGGCCACGCCCGCCGTCAGGCAGGCCGCCAGGCCGACGAGGAGATACTCGATCGGGGTGATGCCGTTGTCCTCGGCCGCGAAGACCTCGGGGTGGTCGGCGTCGAACACGGCCTCGTTGCGGTGGGTCTGCTCCTGGCCGAGACCGAAGAACTCCTTGACCGTGGTGGTGCTGTGCACTCCGTTCTGCCACTTGGAGGAGGCCCGCCAGACGAACTGGGCGGCCTCGGGGGCGCTCTTGAGCACCTCGCGCGCGTCCAGCAGCGCCTGCACGTTCACACCGTTGGCGACCGTAGTCATGTTTTCGCCCTTTCCGGCACTTCCCGCAATTCCGATAGGTATTTGACCATATACCGGGCGCGGCGGCTACCATAAGCCCCATGTCGCAGCCAGCCAGAACGCTCGCGGCCGGCGAAGTCGGCAGCGTGGGCACCGTGGAGACCCGGTACCTCGACCTTCCGCATCCCGTACGCCTCGACTGCGGCCGGGAGCTGCATCCGGTCCGCGTGGCCTACGAGACCTACGGCACCCTCTCGCCCGGGCGCGACAACGTGATCCTGGTGTGCCACGCGCTCAGCGGCGACGCCCACGCGGCCGGCCTGGCCGAGGCACCGCCCGAGGCGGGCACCCGCGACGGGTTCGGTGCCGAGGAGCGCGACGGCGCGAGCGGCAGGGGGCTCGGCTGGTGGGACGGGATGATCGGCCCCGGCAAGGCGTTCGACACCGACCGCTTCTTCGTCGTCTCCACGAACCTGCTCGGCGGCTGCCGCGGCACGACGGGGCCGTCCTCGATCGATCCGGCGACGGGCCGGCCGTACGGGGCGGACTTCCCCGTGATCACGGTCGCGGACATGGTACGGACCCAGCGCGCGTTCCTGGACGTCCTGGGCATCGAGCGGCTCGCGGCGGTGGCCGGGGGCTCGCTCGGCGGGATGCAGGCGCTGGAGTGGGCGGTCCTGTTCCCCGACCAGGTCGACTCCATCGTGGTGATCGCCAGCACGCACGCCCTCCACCCGCAGGGCGTGGCCTGGAACGCGATCGCGCGCGACTCGATCATGCGCGACCCGGCCTGGCAGGGCGGCCAGTACTACGGCACCGGCCGCGCCCCCGACGCCGGCATGGGCATCGGGCGGATGGTCGGCCACATCACCTACCTGTCCGCGCCCGCGCTGGACGACAAGTTCGGCCGGCGGCTGCAGTTCGCCGACGACCTCCGCTACACGATCACCGAGCCGGAGTTCGAGGTGGAGAACTATCTGCGCCACCAGGCCGACTCGTTCGTCAGGCGCTTCGACGCCAACACCTACCTCTACGTCTCGCGCGCGCTGACCTACTTCGACCTCGCGCGGCAGCACGGCGGCGGATCCCTCGCGCGGGCGCTGGAGGGTGTGCGGGCGCGTACGCTGCTCATCGCCTTCAGCTCCGACTGGCTGTACCCGCCGTCGGCGTCGGAGGAGATCGAGCGGGCGCTGCGCGCCCTCGGCAAGCCGGTCGAGTTCAATGTGATCGACGCGCCGTACGGCCACGACTGCTTCCTGTTGGAGGAAGCGCGACAGACGCCCGTCATCCGCCGGTTCCTGGCCCACGGCCAGGCCGGGTGAGGTCGAGGAAGAGGACTCTGTGACCGACAAGCTCTCCCGCGCCGAGCAGGCCCGTGAGTTCGGGTTCGAGACCCGGCAGCTGCACGCCGGGCAACGGCCGGACCCGAACACCGGCGCCCGCGCGGTGCCGATCTTCCAGACGACCAGCTACGTCTTCGAGGATCCGGAGTCCGCGGCGGCGTACTTCAACCTGCAGGAGTACGGCAACACCTACTCGCGCATCATGAACCCGACCGTCGCGGTGTTCGAGGAGCGGGTGGCCAACCTCGAGGGCGGCGCCGGCGCGGTGGCGTTCGCCAGCGGGATCGCCGCGCAGGCGGCCGCGCTGTTCACGCTGCTGCAGCCGGGCGACCACGTCGTGTCGTCCTCGGCGCTCTACGGCGGTACGGTCAACCAGCTCAAGCACCTGCTGCGCAAGATGAGCGTGGAGCTGACCTGGGTCGACCCCGACGATCCGGACGCCTGGCGCGAGGCGGTCCGGCCGAACACGAAGGCGTTCTTCGGCGAGACGATCGGCAACCCCTCCGGCAACGTGCTGGACATCGAGACCGTGGCGGCCATCGCGCACGAGCACGAGCTTCCGCTGATCGTGGACAACACCTTCGCGACGCCGTACCTGTGCCGCCCGATCGAGTGGGGCGCCGACATCGTGATCCACTCGGCGACCAAGTTCATCGGCGGCCACGGCACGAGCATCGGCGGCGTCGTCGTCGAGGCCGGCACGTTCGACTGGTCCAACGGGCGCTTCCCGGTGATCGCCGACGCCTCGCCGGCCTACCACGGGCTGCGCTTCCACGAGACGTTCGGGATGTACGGCTATCTGATGAAACTGCGCGCCGAGACCCTGCGCGACCTCGGCGGCGCGCTCTCGCCGTTCAACGCCTTCCTGTTCCTGCAGGGCCTTGAGACGCTGTCGCTGCGGATGGACCGCCACGTCGAGAACGCGCGGGCGGTCGCGGCGTTCCTCGACTCGCACGAACTGGCCTCCAACGTGACCTATCCCGGGCTGCCGGGCAACAAGTACCGTCCGCTGGTGGACAAATACCTGCCGCGCGGCGCCGGCGCGGTGTTCTCCTTCGACTGCGCGGGCGGCCGGGACGGCGGGCAGGGCCTCATCGGCGGCCTGACGCTCTGGTCCCACCTGGCCAACGTCGGCGACGCCAAGAGCCTGGTCATCCACCCCGCCAGCACGACGCACCGCCAGCTGGGCGACGAGGAGCTGCGGGCGGCGGGTGTCGGGCCGGGGACGGTACGGCTGTCGGTCGGCACCGAGTCCGTCGAGGACCTGATCTGGGACCTGGAGCAGGGTTTCGCCCGCGTCGCCGCGACGATCGGAGAGAAGGTGGAGACCGTATGACCGATCTCGGGCGCTACCAGGACCCGCTGACGATCCAGCGCGTGCTGCACGCCACCGGGACGATCGCGATCGTGGGCCTGTCGAACAACGAGCTGCGGGCCAGCTACTTCGTCGGCTACTACCTCAAGCGGCACGGCTACCGGGTGATCCCCGTGAACCCCCGCGAGAAGGAGATCCTCGGGGAGACCAGCTACCCGAGCCTGCTCGACGTGCCCGTGCCGGTGGACCTCGTGAACGTCTTCCGCGCACCGGACGCGCTGCCCGCCATCGCCCGGGAGGCCGTGGAGATCAAGGCCGGCGCCCTCTGGTGCCAGTTCGGCGTGATCAACGAGGAGGGCGCGCGGATCGCCGAGACCGGTGGCGTCACCGTCGTCATGGACCGCTGCCTCAAGATCGAGCACGCCCGCTACGTGGGCCGGATGCACTGGCTCGGCTTCAACACCCGCCGCATCACCTCCGTCCGCGCCGGGCTTCAGTAGCCGCCCCGTCCGGCGAGAGGATGGGCGCGGGCCGCAGACGGAGGGGCCGTGGTGGCGGCACACCGGAAGGAGGGGACGGCATGGGCGAACCGGTTCTCGCCGAATCCGTGCGGTACGCGGACGACGGCGTGGTGGAGATCCTCGACCGCCGCGTCTACCCGTTCGAGGTGAGCTGGGTGCGCTGTGCGACCAGCGAGGACGTGGCGGTGGCCATCGAGCGGATGGTGACGCAGAGCACGGGGCCGCTGTTCGCGGCCACGGCCGGCATGGTGCTGGGGGCGCGCGAGGCCCGCGGCGACGGGCCGCGGGAGGCGGCTGCGCGGCTGCGTGCCGCGGGAGCGAGGCTGATCGCCACCCGGCCGACCAACAACCACATCCGCGACGCGGTCCACGCCGTACTGTCGGCGACCGTGGGCAGCGGCGAGGATCCCGGCGACGATGAGAAGCGGCTCACCGGGGACGAGCTGGTGGCGGCGGCCGAGGCGGCGGCGCGGGCGCACGAGGACGCCTATCACGCCCGGAACGCCGCCCTGGGCGGGCACGCCGCCTCACTGCTCGACGACGGCACGCGGGTGCTGACGCACTGCTGGGCCGACGCGTTCCTGATCGCGACGGTGCGGGCGGCGCAGGCCGCGGGCAAGCGCCTGGAGTTCGTCTGCACCGAGACCCGCCCGTACCTGCAGGGCGCCCGGCTGACCTCGGCGGCGCTGGTGGAGATGGGCTACCGGCCGACGCTGATCACCGACGGCATGGTGGCCGCCGTCCTGTCCGGCGGGCTGGCCGACGTGGCGCTGACCGGCGCCGACCGGGTGACGATGGACGGCCATGTGGTCAACAAGGTGGGCACGCTCGGCGTCGCACTGGCCGCCCACGCCTTCGGCGTCCCGTTCTACGCGCTCATCGACGCCCCGGACCCGCAGGCCCCGACGGCCGCCGACGTGGTGATCGAGCAGCGCGACGGCGACGAGGTGCTGCACGCCCTCGGCCGCCGCACCGCCGCCGAGGGCGTGACCGGCTACTACCCGGCCTTCGACGTGACCCCGCCCCACCTGGTGACCGGCATCGTGACCGAGCGCGGGATCCACCGGCCCGACGCCTTGGAGTAGTCACCTGTACGGACTGCGCCCCCCTCCGGCGTGGACCCGCCCCGGCCTCGTACACCGCCGCGAGTAAACTGGCGGACACGCTGCGGTGGCCCAGGCCGCCGAGCGGGGCGGCCGCTTCGAGCCGGGCGCGGCCGCAGGAGGTTCCTGTCCTCGCAGCTGATGTGCTGGGTGGCCATCGAGCGGGCCATCCGCCTGGCCAAGTTCGTGGCGCCCACCGACCCCAAGTGGCTGTCCACTCTGGACGCGCCCACCACGGAGCTGGTCGCCGACTCCCTGGTCCACCGCTACGACCCCCGGGCGAGCCCGGACGGCCTGCGGGGCGAGGAGGGGACCTTCTCGATCTGCTCGTTCTGGTACGTCGAGGCGCTGACCCGGGCCGGGCGGCCCGACGAGGCCCGACTGGCCTTCGAGAAGACGCTCACCTACGCCAACCACCTGGGCCTGTACGCCGAGGAGATCGGCCGCACCGGCGAGCGGCAGGGCGACTTCCCCCAGGCGTTCACCCACCTGAGCCTGATCAGCGCGGCGTTCAACCTGGACCGCGTCCTGGGCTGACGGGACCGGTGGCCGCAGAACCCCGGGTCAGGTGTCGGGGAACTCCAGCTCGACCGTCTGCCCGGCGCCGAGAAGGAAGTACGCCAGGAACGTCACTCCGTCGTCCTGCGCGTCGAAGCGGGCGATGCGGACGCCCTCCGGCTCGTAGAACGTGTCACCGGCGGTGAGTACGGACTCCGGCCCGCCGTCGATCTGGTACACCACGGAACCGGATTCGATGCTGCCGAACACGGGACAGTTGTGGGTGTGCAGCCCGGCGGGCTGACCGGCGGCGATGCTGATGCGCCGCACCTCGACCCGATGGGTGACCGCCGGCACCGCCAGCGGCTGGTCGAGCACGACGGTACGGGTGACCGGCGGCGTGCCCTCGGCCGGGGCGGCGGTCGCCGGCGTCCTTGGGGGGATGCTCATGGGGTGGCAGTCCTTTCTGTCAGGTTCCCGGCTGTCAGGTTCCCGGCTCACGCACGGTGCCGGGCGGCCTCGGCGGCGTGGAGCGTCAGCAGCGCGAGCACACCCGATATGGCCTGGTCGAACGGGTCGGCGGTGCCCGAAGCGCGGGCGAGCACGTACCCGCCCTGCAGGACCGCGACGATGGTCGCGGCCGTGGCCGGCGGGTCGAGCCGGGAATCCAGTTCGCCCGCCGCACGGCCCTCCTCCAGCACCTGCGCCAGACGGGCACGGAGCCACGCGAGGGTCTCCTCGACCGGCGCCCGCAGGGCGGGATCGGCCATCACGTCGGGGTCCTGGGTCAGCCTGCCGACCGGACAGCCTTTCAGCACGTCCCGTTCGCGACGCAGGTAGGCGGTGACGCGTCCGAGGGCCGTACCGGGAACCGACAACCGCGCCTCCGCGGCGGCCCGCAACTCCTCGGCGGTACGGCGGATCGCCGTCAGCGCCAGGTCGTGCTTACCGGCGAAGTGGTGGTACATGCTGCCCTGCCCGGCACCGGCCCGCTGCTGGATGGCCTTCGGACTGGTGCCCACATAACCGCGCTCCCACAACAGGGCACGCGTGCTCTCGATGAGGCGTTCCTCCGCGTTCACCCCTTTACTGTACATACCAGTAGGTACAGATTCTCATCGGGCCGTGCTCGGAACAGAGTCCTCCAGCAGGGGCGGCACTCCTCGGAAGCACGTTTGGTTTTCACCCCATATAACCTCTATTACCGATATCGCCATCTATGTCGGATGGTGACCGTGAGGCATGTCCTTCCATGGGCGGCCTCCACCCGTCCGACTGCCGCCCGAGGAGATTCCCTGTGCGCCGGATGATCGGCCTTCTCGTGCCGCTGGCCCTGACGGCTCTGCTGTCACCGCTCTCCTGCGACGACGGCCGCACGTCCGCGGCCGAGTTCCGCGACCGCGCCCGGCAGGTGGCCGACCGCTGGCACGGCTCGGCAGCCGGCCGCGCCTGGCGCCAGGGGCTGGTGCCCCTGCAGGGCTGGCACATCGAGCCGGACTGGCAGCGCATGCCGGACTGGGTGGCGGTCAGCCAGACCAACAGCGTATGGACCCTGAACACCGAACTCCCCGGCGACACTCCACCCCCTGCGGTGCTGCGCTGGCCGGACGGCGCCACCATGACCGTCGCGCTGATCACCGCCCCGGCCGCCTACGCCGAGCTGACCGAGCCCGAGTTCGCCGAGGAGGAGTGCCCGGCCGTGGGCTGCCGGCCGCTGCGGGTGACCGGCGTCGAGCTCGGGCGAGCACGGATGGCCACCAGCCGGGGAACGCTGCAGATCCCGGCCTGGCACTTCACCGTCGCGGGCGTGCCCGCGCACTTCAGCGTGCCGGCGGTCGACCCTGCGGCGGTCACCGCCCGGCCCGTCGCCGAGGACGACAGGATCGAGCAGGTGACATCGTTCGAGGCGCTCACCGGCGATCCGCGGCGCGTGCGCCTGCACTACGGGCACGGCCGATGCGATGCCATCCACGGCGCCCGGGTCCACGAGACCGCCGATGTGGTCGTGGTCGGCGTCGACACCGAGTTCACCGGAGAGACGTGCCCGGCCATACTCGTCCTTGACGAGATCACCGTCACCCTCGACGCGCCGGTCGGCGCCCGGACCGTGCTGGACGCCCAGAGCGGCCTGCCGGTCCTGCCCACCGCCCTGGCACCCGCCGACCACGCCTTCCCTCCCCCGCCCTGACCAGAACACGAAAGGGCCAGCACGCCGTACCGGACACAGGGCCGGGGGCGGGGGCGGGGGCGGGCTCAGGCGAGCAGGAACTTCAGGCGGTCGTCGGCCAGCCACGGCGCGATCTCGACGATCTCGGCGCTGACGACGTCCTCGGCGACGAACGGGTCGGCCGCCACGCGGCTCTCCAGGTCCGCCCGCGAGGTGCCGTGGGCCACGATCGCACCGCCCTGCCCCGGCTGGATGCCGCCGACCAGCAGGAACACGCCGTCGTCGACGCCGCGTTCGATCCATTCCCGGTGGCCGGGCATGTGCTGTTCGGCGGCGGCCTTGTTGGCGGAGAACCGCAGCAACACCACGAACATGTGAGACCTCTCGGAATCGTCGAAATCGGGGGCGTCAGGCATCGGCCTGCGCGCCGTCTTCGTGCGCGGCGGGGACGGCGGCCTCGGAGCCCGCGGAGTATGCGCTCAGCCAGTCGTGCATCCGCCGGACCTCGCGGCGGATGAAGTCCTCATCCCGGAAGGCGTGCGCCAGCGTGGCGACGCCCTGGCTGAAGGCCAGCACGTGCATCGCCAGCGCGTCGGCCCGGGCCGGGTGCCCCAGCTGCGTGAACTGCTCGCGCAGCCACGCCCGGAAGAGCGTGAACAGCTCGCCGGCCTCGTCCAGAGCGGGGTGGCCGAGCTTGGCCAGCTCCGTGGTCAGGGTGCCCACGGGGCAGCCGTAGCTCTGGATGTCGGCGCGGTTGGTCACCACGATCTCGATGAACCGGCGGATCCGGCCGGCGGGGTCGGACTCCTCGGCCTCCCACTGCTCGAGCATCCGCCGCCGGCTCTCCAGCCGCGCGACGATCACCGCGCGCAGGATGTCGTCCTTGGACTTGAAGTGGTAATAGAAGTTCCCCCGGGAGATGTGCACGGCCTCGGCGATCGCCGCGAAGGAGGTGTGCCCGTAGCCCTGGTGGTAGAAGAGCCGGTCGGCCGCCTCGACGATATGGGCCCGGGTGGTCTCTGCACCCACTGCCTCGCACCTCCCGTGTTGCCGGCCGCCCCGTGGAACCGCTTTAGGACGGATGTCCTAGACGGAATAATAGGACAGCCGTCCTACGCGGTGTCAACCGGCTCCGGCTACCTGCCGCCCCCGCCGACCCCGAGGGCCAGGGCCTCCCGGCCCGGTCGCGGCACCGGGCGCGGCTGCGGCCGTTCGGAGTGGGTCGCGAGTTCGCGCACCTGCGGGGCGACGAGCGGTACGGTGCGCAGCGCGACCGTCATCCAGGCGCCGGCCAGCAGCGCGTACAGCCCCAGCGCCGCCCAGCCGAACAGCTCCGAGCCGAGCTGGACCGCCAGCGCGGAGGCGCCGGTCACACAGGTGCCGACGGGGAAGGTGAAGCTCCACCAGGTCATCGCGTACGGCAGGCCGCCGCGCCGTACGGTGCGGAGCAGGAAGAAGGCGGCCACCGCCAGCCAGGCCATCGCCGCGGTCCACACCGGCACCCCGTACCAGAGCCCGAAGGCGGCCAGCTCCGGCGCGGAGCGGGCCAGCTGGTTGACGGCGGTGACCGACTGGCCCAGCGGGCCGAGCACGATGACCAGCGTGGGCACCATCGAGGCGGCGCCGGGCCCGTGCACCCGGATGCGGCGGACCAGCACCGCCACGATCGGGATGACCGCGAGCAGGCTGAGGCCGAACAGGGCGTAGCAGGTCACCAGCAACGCCTCGCTCAGGGAGCCCACGTGCGGCACCAGGTGCGCGCCGCCGGTCGCCGCGACCATGGGCGGCACCACCGGCATCAGCCACAGTCCCGAGGCCTCCTCCAGCCGGGGCCGGTGCCGGGTGAGCATGAACCACGGGACCCCGATCATGGAGGCCAGCCCCAGGAGCGTGCCGGCCAGCCACAGCGTGGCGTCGACGACGATCGCGGCGCGCAGGCCGATCAGGTCCTGGCCGTAGAACAGGGTGCCCGTGCCGACGGTGAGCAGCGCCATCGGCGGCGCCCCCAGGAAGGGGGCGATCTCCGGATCGAAGCGGCGGTGCCGCCAGGTGAACGCCAGGGCGACCAGCATGATGCCGGACAGCAGCCATATGGCCGCCGCCAGGGGACGCAGGGCGTCGAGGTCCGGGGGTAGCGCGGTTGCGACGATACCGGTCCCCATGACGGTTACGTACCACTTCGGAGGCATGCGGCAACAATGGCCAGGGGCGCTTGACGCCCACTAGCAGTTCCCTTGATCGACAAAGGCGTCTCCGCCGGAGCGCGCCCGCCCCCAGGAGGGGTAGGCTGCCTATATATAGGCTGTCTACTCTTAGGATGAGCGATGGGCCGGACGAACCGGAACCTGCTGGTGTGGCTGCACGTGCTGACATCGGTGGGCTGGATGAGCCAGGCGCTCGCCCTGTTCACCCTGAACGTGTACGGCATGGCGACCGGTGACCGCGACGCGTACGTGATGGCGGAGCTGCTCGATGAGAACGTGCTGGTGCACCTGGCCAACGGGTCCCTGTTCACCGGATTCATGCTCTCGGCGCTCACCCGGTGGGGCTACTTCCAGTACTGGTGGGTGCTGGTGAAGTCCGCCATCTCGCTGGTCCAGCTCAACGTCGCCATCTTCGTGCTCAGCCCCGCGCTGACCGCGCTCGCGCAGGGCGAGGCCGTCGCCACTCCGGCGATGCCCGCGGGCACGCTCCTCATGGCCTCGGCCATCGCCTTCCAGGGCTGGCTCTCTATAGCCAAGCCGTGGAAGCGCACCCCGTGGACCGACAAGCCCGTGCCGTCGCCCGCGCCGCCCGCCTGGTTTCCGTACTTCGTCCTGGCGGTACCGGTGGCCGACTTCGCGCTCGCCTTCTTCGTCTTCGGCCACCCGGCCCCGCTCTTCTTCCTCCTCACGGCGGTCGGCTATCCCCTCTGGCGCTCCCGCCACCTGACCCCCGCACCGGCAGGAGCCCGGACCGGGTCATCCTGAACATCCCGTCGCCACCGCCGGCCCGGCTGGGGCCCGGGGGCGTCACTGGGCACCGAACCAGCCCGGCACGTCGAGGCGGAAGAGGTCCGGCGGCGTCACCTTGCGCAGGTCGGCCTCCAGCTCGCGCAGCCGTTGCGGCCCGATCACCTCGGCCCACCGGGCACGCAGCTCGTCGAAGACGCGCTCCGACCGGACCAGGGAGTCGGTGCCGTGCGCGGTGAGCCGGACGATCTTGCGCCGGGTGTCGCGGGGGTCGCAGGCGCGCTCGACGTAGCCGAGGCGTTCGAGCGTCTCGATCGTCTTGCCCGCCGCCTGCTTGGAGACCCCGAGCGTACGGCCCAGCTCCACGGCGGTGTCGCTGCCGCGCATGATCGCCTGGAGCACGAACCCGTGCATGGGGCGCAGATCGGGGTGGCCCTGCCGGGCGAGTTCGGCGTGGAGCTCGTCGATGAGGACGCGGAAGCCGAGGAGGAGCCGGATCGGCAGCTCGAAGCCGGGAGGGTCGCTTGGCATGGTGGACAACCTGGTCGACTGTATGGACAACGGCATTGACCAGCTTAGGAGTACGGCGCGGCGTCCGGCCTCTCGGATGCGGGGCCACCGATTACCAGGACCGCTCCAGGGTTTTACCTACAGTGATCATGCCGGTACTGGTAGAACTCTCTGGTGCGATGTGGGCCTGGGGGGCTGCATCGACGGGTCGGGCCTGCGAGGAGAAACGCCATCGACGGTGGCGATCCCCGTCTTCTCGCAGGTACCGGCGACGCACCCGAGCGCCGGCCGCTTCTCAGCGCGGGGTCAGGACGCAGAACTCGTTGCCCTCCGGGTCGGCGAGGATGACCCACGACACCTCGCCCTGGCCGAGGTCGACGTCGGTGGCGCCCAGAGCCCGCAGCCGGTCCACCTCCGCCGCCTGATCGTCACCGGGATAGGGCCGGAAGTCGAGATGGACACGGTTCTTCACGGTCTTCACGCCGGGTGTGCGCAGGAACTCCAGATACGGGCCGATCCCCTTGGCCGAGCGCAGCCTCGCGTGGTCGTCGCTCACCTCGTGCAGGGTCCAGTCCATGGCCCGGTCCCAGAACCGGGCCATGGCCCGCGGATCGGCGCACTCGACCACCACCGCGGCGATCGGCCCGGTGTCACGGTAGATCTCCCGCGGCTCCAGCACACAGAACTCGTTGCCCTCCGGATCGGCCAGAACCGTCCACGGCACATCCCCCTGCCCCACATCGGCCGGCGTCGCACCGAGCTCCCTCAGACGCGCGACCAGCTCCGCCTGATGAGCCGCAGAGGTGGTCGCCAGGTCGATGTGCACGCGGTTCTTGACCGTTTTGGGCTCCGGAACGGCGACGACGTCGATCCAGAGGGCGGCGGGGTCCGGATAGGCCAGGCCCTCCGGTTCGACGTTGGTCACATCGGGTCCCTCGCTGGAGACACCCCAGCCCAGCGCCTCCGCCCAGAACCGGCCCACTACGGAGTGATCCCCGGCATCCATCGCAATCTGCACAAGTCGCATCGCCATGCCGCCGATCTTATGCGCGATGCAATGAGGATCCCGGGAATTCACGCGTCACAACGGGCGCAGGTGTTCGATCACGACGTGGTGCCGCCCGGTCAGCCGCTGGGCGATCAGCGAGCGGTGGCAGGCCTCGGGGTCGCGCTCGACACAGAGCAGCGCCGCGGTCCCGCTGCCCGGCAGTGCCGACACGATCGGCGTGAGGTCGGCGAGGTCGAGGATCTCGGTGGTGTAGCGGCGGGTGTACTCGGCGGCGAGTTCACGGCGTGAGCGCTTGCCGACCCCCTGGCGGTCGTCCTCGGCGTACTGCAGCCGGCGCAACCCGGTGGTCGGGGCGAGCTCGGGGTGGTGCTCGTAGGCGATCTCGGCCTGGGCGAGGGCCGCCTGCAGCCGGCGAGAGTTCGCCCAGGCGTACTCGGGTCCGCGGACACCTCGGCGCTGGCGTACATCCAGCAGCAGACGCACCTCCGCGTGCCGCAGTCGTCGCAGGAAGGACTCGCCGTCGAAGCCGTAGACGCCGATCGTCACCATCCTGGGCACCGGAAATCCCCCTCCTTCCTCCAGCCCGCCGCCTCCGGCGTCTCTGCCGGAGGCGGCGGGGTCGCATCACGCGACGGCGGTCCCCTCAAGCTCGACCATCAGGTCGGGGATCGCCAGCCGCGTCACCCCGAGCATCGTGGTGGACGGCGCCGCCCCGGCGGCGCCCAGCCGCGCCGCCAGCACACCGTAGTGCTGGAAGAGCAGATCGACGTCGGTGGTGTAGACGTTGAGCCGGACGAGGTTCGCGAGGGACATGCCGGCCTCGCCGAGCACGGCCTCCAGGTTGTCGAGGCTCAGCGCCAGCTGCGCCGCCATGTCACCGGCGTGCTGGGGCTTGCCCTCCTCGCTCATCGCGGTCTGCCCGGAGCAGTACAGGGTCCGGCCGTGCCCGGAGACGATCTCGCCCTGGTTGTATCCCAGCTCCACCGACCACGGCCACGGGTTGACCGCCGTTCGCTCCACTGCCATATCAGCTCCATTCGATTCGTCGACATCCATACGTCCACAGGCTCGGCAACCGCCGTCCTCCCGGCCGCGCTGATCAGCCTCCCGGAGAATCACGACATCCTGTGTCGTGTATTCCGATAGCGTTTTCGTATGCGCGCCGACCGGCTGGTCTCCCTGGTGCTGCTGCTGCGCCGGCACGGCCGGCTGTCCGCGGCCGCGCTGGCCCGCGAGCTGGAGGTGTCCACCCGCACCGTGCTGCGCGACATCGAGGCGCTGTCCGCAGCCGGCGTGCCGGTCTACGCCGAACGCGGCCGGCACGGCGGTTTCGCGTTGCTTCCGGGTTTCCGGACCGAGCTCACCGGACTCAATCCCGACGAGGCCCTCGCCCTGCTGGTCGCCGGATCGCGGCGCGGCGCGCAGACGTTCGGCCTCGGCTCGGCGCTCGCTTCGGCGATGCTCAAGGTGGTCGACGCGCTGCCCGAAAGCTATCGGGACACCGCGGCCGGGGCGGCCGAGCGGTTGCTCATCGACCCGGAGACCGACCTGCTGTCGCGCCGGCTGGTCGCCGAGGAGGTGCCCGACGCCATCGTGGCCGAGGTGCTGCGCGCGGTGTTCGCCGGGCAGAGGCTGCGCATCCACTACGCGGCCGTGAACCAGAGCCCGCAGTGGCGCACGGTGGACCCGATCGGCCTGGTCACCGTGCGCGACAAGGGCTACCTGCTGGCCACGAGGTCCGGCGCGGACCGCACCTACCGGCTGTCCCGGATCCTGGCCGCCGAGAAACTCGCCGAACCCGCGCAGCGCCCGGACCGGGTCGATCTGGAACGGGCCTGGCAGGAACGCAGCACACGCTTCCGGACCGGCGGCGACCAGGTCGTCGTGCTGGTACGGGTGGACCCGGCGCGGCGGGAGGACCTGGTGAGCACCGCGCTGGCCGTCCTCGCCGAAGAGGCCGACCCGGACGGCCGGCTACGGCTGAAGGTGACCTTCCAGGATCCGAGGCACGCCGAATGGGCGCTGTGGCAGCTCACCACGGACGCGGAGGCCCTGGACCCGCAGTGGTTGCGCGACTCCCTGCGCGACCGCGCCGCCGCGATCGCCACCCGCTACGCGGCGTCATCCTGACAGTCGCCGCCTTCCGCGGTCCGGGGGTGCCGGACCGGGCCGGATTCGATGAAGGCTGTCGCACCGCAGGGGGCATGGTTGGAATATTGAAAAAGGGCTCACCGTGGCGTCCGGTCCGGCGCAGCGGCGATGGACATGGTCATTGACGGCCTCAGGAGTGATCATGAGCGGTGACCGAGGGGCACGAGCGAACGATCAGAAAGGGCGCGATCGTGCCGCGCAGCGTCGCGACCAGCTGGCCGGCCGACGCGATCGGGCGGCCGAGCAGCGCGATGCCGCCGCGCTGGTGCGCAATCAGGCCTCGAGGCAACGCGACCAGGCAGCCGAGCAACGGGACCAGGCGGCTGAGCAGCGGGACCAGACGGCCACCTGGGAGCGGTGGCCGACCGAGGAGCTCGACCGGCGTGCGCATGACCTGCTGTGGGCGGCCGAGCAGCGGGACCGGGCGACCGCGCAACGGGATCGGCAGGCCGGCCGGCGTCAGCACCGGCTGGCCGGACTCGGCGACGCGGTCGCGCGCGAGCTGGAGTTGCTGGCCGGTGAGCGGGCGCAGGCCGCGGCCGATCGCGAGTGCAACCAGGCCGATCGGGCCGCGCTGCGCGAGCTGCTGGCCCAACTGCGCGAACAGCGGCTGATCTCACAGGACGGCCGCGAGCGGGACCAGCAGCGGGCGGCGGCGGATCGGCAGGCCGCCGCCGAGGACCGGCGCAGCGACCAGGAGGACCGGCAGGCCAGCAGGAACGATCGCCGGATGGCCGCCGCGGACCGGCTGGGCGCGAGCGTCGACCGGCAGGCGGCCGCGGGACGGCGCACCCGGCAGAACCTGGACTTCGACGAGGAGGCCCAGGCACGCGGCGAGCGGTGACGGAGACCGGCCGGAACGCTTCCAACTGCGGATACAGCGGTTACGCCGGTTCGGCCAGGGGGTAGGAATGCCCCTGGCCCACAGTCCGGCCAGTGCGGCTGTAGCGGGGCAACGCCCACCACGACCGTTCCAGAGCAATCACGAGCGTGAGTGGAGGAGCCGATGGTTTCCATCCCGATCCCTACCGACGAACCCGAGCGGTTGGCGGAGCTGGCCACCCTGCAGTCCCTGCCCGCCGTACCCGAACCCGACTTCACCGCCGTCGCCCGGCTGGCCGCGGCCGTCTGCCAGGCCCCGCTCGCGCTGGTCACCCTCATCGACGGTGAAGGCCAGTCCTACAAGGGCCGCGTCGGCATCACCGCAACGCGCGGCGGCCGGGAGGCGACGGCGTGCTCGTATGTCATCTGCAGCCGCGAGGTGCTGGAGATCCCCGACGCGCTGGCCGATGAGCGCTTCGTCACCAACCCGTGGGTGACCGGTGAACCGTATGTGCGCTTCTACTGCGGCGCGCCGATCGTCACCAGCCACGACCACGCCCTGGGCGCGGTGTGCGTGATGGACCACGTGCCCCGTCGCCTGAAAGAGGACCAGCACCAGGCGCTGATCATGCTGGGCGCCGCCGTCGCCGGCCTGATGGAGGCCCGCTACTACACCCAGCGGGCCGATGAGATCATCACCCGGCTGCGGGAGACGGAGGAGCTGAAGAACCAGTTCCTGCGCACCGTCAACCACGAGCTGCGCACCCCGCTGACCTCGATCGCCAGCTACCTGCAGCTGATCAAGGACGGCGGGCTGGACGAGGTGACCGAGCAGAAGTTCCTGCGGGTGATCGAACGCAACAGCCAGCGCATCCTGGGGCTCATCGACGACTTGCTGCTGATGGCCAGCCTCAACGCCCGCACCCTCGCCCACCGCCCGGGCGCGGTGGACCTGGCCGAGCTGGCCCGGCGCGTGGTGGAGAAGGTCATGCCCGCCGCCCGCGAATGCCACCTCGCCGTGGGCGTGCGCGCCCCCGCCTCGGTGACGGCGTGGGCCGACGCCGCCCGGCTGGAGCACGCGCTGGCCCAGGTGCTGGACAACGCCGTCAAGTTCACCCCGCCCGGCGGGAGCGTCATCGTCGTCGTCACGGCCGAACCGGTCCCGACGATCGAGGTGCGCGACACCGGGATCGGCATCACCCCGGCGGATCTGGAGCACGTGCTGGATGACTTCTACCGCGGCGGTGAGGCGGAGGACCGGGCGATCGGCGGCACCGGCGTGGGGCTGTCCATCACCAACAAGATCGTCCAGCTGCACAGCGGACAGGTGCACATCGACAGCCGGCCCGGTCGCGGCACCCGGGTGCGCATCAGCCTGCCCGGCACCGCCGGCGACACCTCACCGTCACCGGATCCCGGACTGCCGAACGGCCACGCCACGCGCCGCTAGAACCCGCGCCGCAAGCCGGGACGACGGCCGGCCCGTGCGTGACAGCGTGGGCGATCAGTCCTGGCGCCAGATGACGAAGCGCGGGAAGGCGTGCGAGCCGGGCCGGTCGCCGACCTCGTCGACGGCTTTGCGGACCTCCAACAGGTCGGCGACGGTCATCTCCAGAGGCGGCTCGTCCGGCTGGTAGGTGGTGCGGATCGGATAGTCGACTCCGGGACGTGTCGTCATCTCGATGTGGCAGCCGAGGACGTGGGTGACGGGCCGGGCGGCGGCGAAGTCGACCAGCCGGTCGATGGTGCGGGTGAAGGCCTGCCAGTCCTGGACGTAGAGCCTGCCGGGATAGACGGTGTCCCCGGTCAGCAGGAAACCGGTGTGCGGGTCGTAGAACGTCACGGCCGCCTCGTGGTGGCCGGGGGTGGCCAGGCATTCCAGCACCCGGCCGCCGCCCAGATCGACCGGGGCGACGCGGTCGGGATCGGCGTCGAAGCCGAAGTACGGCCATGCGGAGTCCTTGCGGGCCCCCACGACCAGGGTGCCGGGACGGTCGGCGAACTGGGAGTCGCCCGCGGTGTGGTCGCCGTGGGCGTGGGTGTGCAGGACCAGCAGGCGGTAACCGTCACGAGGATGGCGGGCGAGCCAGCTGCCGACGAGGTCGTCGACCACGTCCCGCAAGGGGAAGAACTCGGCCGACTCGGTCGCTCCGGTGTCCAGCAGAACGGCCCGATCGGCGCCGAACAGCAGGAACAGGAAGGGCGCCTCGTAGTTGATCGCCTTGTTCTGCCGCAGCACGAACGTGTGCTCGTCGTAGGCGTACACCTGGATGTCGGGATCGGTGTTGTGCTTGGCCGACGGCGAGCCGTGGATCCACGCCACGTCGAAGGCCCGGGCCCGGGGCGGGGAGGAGGCGAAAGTGATCGTTTCTGGGGTTCCCATGGGGCTGTCTCCGTAAGTGGTCTGGTCGTCAACAAGATCCTGCGGTCCCCACGGCCGATGGTAAAGGGGCCACTGCCGCCGAGGCGGTGGAGCGGTTCGGCCTGCGGCGGCACGACAGGCCTCCCCGTGGAGCTACAGCCGGCTCAGGATCTGCATGGCCTCCCTCTCGATGTGCGAAAGATCGTGGAGGATGACGCCGGCCTGCTCCAGGTGCTCGGCGTCGCCGCTCTCCCCTGCCTTCGCGATCAAGGTGGACACCTCCGTCCACAGCACGGCGGCCTCGGCGTACAGCCGGTGACCGGCGCGGAGGTCGCCGTCGTCGATCAGCCGGGTGCACTCGTCGAGGAAGTCGCGGTAGAGAGCGCGGAACAGGGCGCCGCCGGTGCCGCCCCTCTCCATGAGAAGAGCGGCCTGCGGCAGGTCCCGCTGCGGCTCGCCGGCGCGGAGCAGCCAGCCGGGCACCTTCTTGCCGGCTTTCTCGATGCCGCGGTGGCCCAGGTTCGCGATGGGAGCGGCGAGGAAGGCCTCGGCGCAGTCTCTGATGGCGGGGACGATCCGCTCCTGCCAGGAGAGCGGGTGAGCGGGCAGCGTGATGGTGAAGGACCGGTTCCTGGCGGTCATCGGACCGCGTTCGGCCCGCGCCATGGCGAGACCGGCCCGGCTGGTGCGCACCGCTCCTCCCTGCTGGTCGGTGTCCACCAGGTAGACGTCGTGCTCGTCGTAGCCGTACATGGCCACCATGTGACCGCCGAAGTGCACCCTGGAGCGGAAGTAGTCCAGGTGGTAGGAGTCGAGCTGGAGGCCGACCGGCCGGCCGGCGTCGATGGGGGCGGCCACGTTCTGCCACGCCTTGCGCGGCGAGGCGGTCTCCTCGGCCGTCAGCGTCAGCCCCAGCCTGGCGGCCAGGTTCCTGGTGAGATCGAAGGGCTTGACGCGGCCTCCGAGAAAGGGGAAGGCCATGCCCCTGCTGTCCCAGTAGACGAAGGACAGGCCCGAGCCCAGCCCGAACAGCATGGGCTCGGACAGGTCGAGCCCTTCGTGCCGCAACAGCACTCCCAGCGCCGTCGTCTCACAGTGGTGCATGCCGCGGGCCTCGACGTCCACGATGGTCATGCGTCGCTCTCCTCACGCTGACGCGGCGAACGGTCACGCCGTCCCCGCCCCCGTCCCCTTCACGACCGGTTACCGGGCCGTTGAAAGGAGTGTGCGGCCTCCCCCGGTGGGAGAGTCCAGCCGCGAACGAGGGCGGTGGCGGGTGATCGACGGATCACGATGAGCGCTACGGAGGACGTCGGGATGTCCGACTCATACGTGACAGTCCGTCACCTGTGGTCGTTCTCCACCAGTGGCACGACGTAGGCCCGGCGCTCGCAGATCAGGCCGTCGCGCATCACGAACACCTCGCCCATCGCGGCGCGCATCACGCTGCCGTCCTTCTGGAGTGCTTCGAGGGTCATCTCCGCCATGACGACGTCGTTCTCCTCGACCATCCGCGTGATCTCCACCTTCGGGGGGACGCCGACCGGATCCGGCCCCTCGATGTTGGCGTCGTAGGCCTCCTTGCCGGTGATCCGGTAATGGCCGAACACGGTCCACTCGATGTCGTCGGTCAGGCACGACAGGATCTGCTCGTGATCGGACTTGTTGAACCCGTCGATGTACCGCTCGACGGTCTGCTTGTTCGCTGACTGGCCCGCAGTGGACATGACCCTCCTTCGTCGTTCACCGGTCAGTCGGCGCCGGTCGAGCTTTCTCGACACGCTGTCCGGAGAAAAGTCCGGGGCCCGGCTAGCGCTGCTTGAGGCGCTGCGCCTCCTTGCGCACCTCGGCCTGGACCGACCGCTCGCGCTGCAGCCACTCGGGGTTGTCCGCCTTGATGGCGTCGATCTCGGCGGTGGTGAGCGGCCCGGTGATGCCGCCCCTGGCCAGGCCCGAGTTGGAGACGCCCAGCTTCGCGGCGACGACCTGCCGGGGGTGCGGCCCGTTGCGCCGCAGGTCGGCCAGCCAGGCCGGCGGAGCGGCCTGCATCGCGTTCAGCTCATCCCTGGAGACGAGTCCCTCCTGGAACTCGGCGGGGGTGGCCGACAGGAGGACGCCCAGCTTCTTGGCTGCGGTCGCGGGCTTCATCGTCTGGATGGTCTTGGGCTTGGCCATGGTGTCAAGGGTATGGCTCCAAGCCGCCTCCCCCGACATCGGTACTCTGAGGAAGTGACTGACAGGGAGTTCCGGCTGGCTTACGTACCCGGGGTGACGCCCGCCAAATGGGTCAACATCTGGGCCGAGCGCGTACCCGACGTGCCGCTCACCCTGATCCCCGTCGCCGCCGCCGAGGTGGTGGAGCTCCTGCGCGACGGCGGCGCCGACGCCGGGTTCGTGCGGTTGCCCGTGGACCGCGAGGGGCTCAGCGTGATCCCTCTCTACGTCGAGACCACCATGGTCGTGGTGCCGAAGGATCACCTGGTGGCCGCCGCCGACGAGGTGACCGTCGCCGATCTCGCCGACGACGAGGTGCTCCATCCGATGGACGACACCCTTGAGTGGACGACTCTGCCGGGGCTGCCGGCCTTCAGGCGTCCGGACACGACGGCGGAGGCGATCGAGCTGGTGGCGGCGGGGGCCGGGCTGCTTCTGGTCCCGCAGTCGCTGGCGCGCCTGTACCACCGCAGGGATCTGACCTACCGGCCGGTTGTGGAGACGCCGCAGTCACAGGTCGCGCTGGCCTGGCCCGCGGAGGCGACGACCGATCTGGTGGAGGACTTCATCGGCATCGTCCGCGGGCGTACGGCGAACAGCTCGCGGGGCCGTACCCCCGCACCCGCCCCGCAGAAGGCGCGCAAGCAGCCGCGCAACCCCGCTCCGGGCGGATCGGGCCGCCGGGGCGCGCAGACCGGCCGGGGCAGGAAGGGCCACCGGCCCCGCTGAGCCGTCGTTCCCGGCGTGGAGCCGGCGGATCACGCCGAGTCCGTCCTCCGATCCCGGACTGCCCCCGGCCGATCTCCCGCCTTCCGCGCCGCCAGGATGATGAGCACGCCGGCGACGGTCCCGGCGAAGAACGGGGAGGGCACGAGGAGGACGCCGCCCAGCAGGCACCAGGCCGCCAGGCCCCAGCCGATTCCGGCGGGCACGGCCACCCCGCGTCCGGCGAGGTACCAGGTCAGGCAGCCCAGGAGGACCAGGGGTACCGAGAAGCTCGCCGGGCCGCCCCAGAAGACGGCCTGGTTCCGGAGGGACTCCACCGTCGGTACGGCGTCCCCGCGCGAGAGCACGAGCGGGACCGCCGCCCACATCCCCCGGTCCACCCAGCCGGTGACGTCCTGCCGGGCGATGAGCGTCAGCAGGGACAGGTGCCCCGCCCCCAGCACGATCATGATCCCGCTCGCCCAGCGGAGCAGTCGTTTTCCGGAGTTCATCGTGAGCCTCCTTCTTTTCTGTGTTGGCCGACACAGGCTATATCGACTAACACTTGCTATGTCATCCGGCATACCTGATTAGATGGACCGCATGGCCACGCGACGTATCGAGAGGACTCAGGAGAGCCGCCGGCTGCTGGTGGCGGCCGCCGCCGAGCTCTTCGCCGAGAAGGGGTACCGGCAGACGAGCTTCATCGACATCGCCGAACGGGCCGGCATCAGCCGCGGCTCCATCCCCTGGCACTTCGGCAACAAGCTGGGCCTGCTGGAGGCGGTGGTCGACGACCGGCTCCAGACCGTGCTGACCGGTCTCACCCCGCCCGCCGGGGAACATCCCGGCGATCCGCTCGACCAGGTCATGGAGTTCATCCGCCTGCCCGCCGCGCGCCTGTTCATCACCCTGCTCGCCGAGGCCGTGGAGGTGGACTCACCGATCCGCGAGCACTACGCGCGGCTGCACACGGCGCTCCGGCAGGCGGTACGGGCCCGGATACCGGCGCAGGCGCTCCCCGCGGGAACCACGCCGGAGGCGTTCACGGTCCTGCTGGTGGGGGCCGTCATCGGCGTTCACGCCCAGTGGCGGGTGGCCCCCGAGGCGGTGGACCTCGACGCCGTCGGCACCGCGATCCGCGCCCTGCTGCCGGCGGGCCCCGGGCGGGCCTGACGCGGCGCCGATAACGTGGACGGGCGGACACACGCCGGCGCGAGCCGGTCGCGGTCCGCCCGTCGTCAGGTCAGGCGCCGGGTGCGCGGCGTCACCAGTTGTAGACGATGTCTCCGTTGCTGTTGACCATCTTGAAGGTTCCGTCGCCCTGGTCGATCACGCACCCGAAGCCACCGTCCCCCGTCTCTCCGCAGAAGGTGTCGGCGGCGGCCGGGCCCGCCACGGCGACCCCGCCGCCCACGATGACGCCGGCGGCGGCGACGGCGACGGCGAGCCTCCTGGCCCGCCTGCTGGTGGTGTTGTTGTGCTGCATTGCTGACTCCTCAGTGCCGATGGCTTGTCGGTCACAGGAGTTCGTAGCAACCACTCGGCCGGATTGCGTTCGGACGAGATCCCGGCGGCGCCGACCGCCCCCTGTGCATCGCCTGGCCGGATCCCGCTGGCTTCTACCTCGATTTCGTCGCCGTTCCAGACCCCGAAACGGTGAACTACCGCGTGCGTCTCGAGCTCTCGACCACCTCTGCGGCTCATCAGGCGGAGCTGGTCTCCGTCTGGCGGAGCTCGGTGAAGTGGCCGCCCGTGTCAGTCGTGAACGTGCACGATGTCGGCGTCGGGGGCGTGCATGAGGGAGCCCGCGTGCTCCCCGAACAGCCTCGCCACCAATTCGCCGCGGCTGCCGACGTCCACCTTGGCGAAGATCGCCTTGAGGTGGTCGCGGACCGTGTGCGTGGACAGGTGCAGCCGGGTGGCGATCTCCGCGGTGGTGTGCCCGCGCGCCACGCACTCGGTGACCTCGCGCTCGCGCGGCGTCAGCGCGTACGCCTCCACGATGATCGGGACGATCTGCATCGCCGTCGCCGGCTCGAACACCACCGAGACCGGCCCCGCCTGGCCCCTCCGGTCCTGCAGCACCGAGGCGTGGATGCCGACCCAGCGCCCGCTGTCACCGCGCACCCGTATGACGGCGGGACCGGATTCCCGCTCGGCGGCCACGGCCCGGGCGCGCGCCACCACCGAGGCGACGGCCCCCGTCCGCAGAGTGGTCGACAGAGGCGACCAGGGCGAGCCGCCCAGCTCCCCGAACCAGTGCTCGGCCTGGGCGTCGGCGAAGACGATCCGGTCATCGGCGTCGAACAGCGCCGTGCCCGGCGCGTCGGCCGCGCCCGCCGCGGTCGCGCCCGGGCCGGTGGCGACGGCCAGTCCGGCCAGGCTCAGTGCGATCCCCGGCGCCAGGGCGGCCACGTGGCGCAGGTCGCGCTCGTCGAAGGGCGGACGGTCGCCGGAGCGGAACAGGTCCACCACCCCCCACGCGCCCGCGCCGATGCGGAAGGCGGCGCGCAGGTTGTCGGCGTACCCCAGCGGCCGCATGAACTCCCGGAAGCGCACACTGCGGCCCAGGTTGCCACCGGTGACCTGCCGCAACGTCCCCACGGCGGAGGCCGAGCGGGCGACGTCGCGGAAGGTCAGCATGTCGTGCGCGCCGTACTCGCGCTGCCAGTAGGTCTCGCAGTGCTCCTGCCCGATGTTCTCCACGCGCATGGGCGAGGTCGGCAGGACGGTGGCCGGGTCGGTGCCGATCCAGGCCGCCGCGTCGTACGGCACCACCCGGCGAAGACGCCGCGCGGCCGCCGCGAAGAGCTCCGACCCCCTGCCCGACACTTCCAGCGCCCGCTCACGCGCGGGCGCCTCAGCGCCGGCTGACTCCCCGATGCCGTCCATACCGCCATGATCGCAGGCCGTCGCATGCGGCACATCCCCCATCTGCGGGGGGTGGCGCCCCGCGATACCCCCGCCGGGCGGGATGGGGCCGCCGCCTGTTCCCCGGCACTCTCGATCACGACGACAACGATCACCGATCGAGAAGGACACCACGATGCCCGCCATCCCTCTCCCCGGCCTGCAATCCCTGCGCCCACGGCTCGAAGGGTCGCTGGTCCTGCCCGGTGACCCGGGCTGGGACGCCGCCCGCTCGGCCTGGCAGCTCGCTGTGGACCAGCGCCCGGCCGCCGTGGTGCTGGCCCGCTCCGCCGCGGACGTGGCCGCCACCCTGGAGACGGCCCGCGCCTGCGGGCTGCGCGTGGCCCCGCAGAGCAGCGGGCACAACGCCGCTCCGCTCGGCCCGCTGGACGACACCATCCTGCTGCGCACCTTCGAGATGGCGCATGTGCACATCGACCCCGAGCGACGACTGGCCCGCGTGGGAGCCGGGGTGGTGTGGGCGGAGGTGAGCGCGGCGGCCGCCAAGCACGGCCTGGCCGGGCTCGCCGGAACCGCCTCCGACGTCGGCGTGGTCGGTTACACCCTGGGCGGCGGCCTGTCCTGGTTCGCCCGCTCCCACGGCCTGGCCGCCAACCACGTGACCGCCGCCACCGTGGTGACCGCCGACGGGCGCATCCGGCGCGTGGACGCCTGGCACGAGCCGGACCTGTTCTGGGCGATCCGCGGCGGCGGGGGCGCGCACGCGATCATCACCGAGCTGGAGTTCGCCCTGTTCCCCATCACCGAGGTGTACGCGGGCGCGATGTACTGGCCGCTGGAACGGGCCGAGGAGGTGCTGAAGCGGTGGCGCGACTGGACCGCCACCGTGCCGGACTCGGTCACCTCCCTCGGCCGGTTGCTGCGCTTCCCGCCGTTGCAGGAGATCCCGCAGCCGTTCCGGGGCCGCAGCCTGGTGGCGGTCGAGGCGGTGGCCCAGCTCGACCGGGAGGCGGCCGACGCGCTGCTGGCGCCGCTGCGCGAACTCGCTCCCGAACTCGACACCTTCGCGCCCACCCCGGCCGCCGCGCTCGACATGCTGCATCTCGACCCGCCCGGCCCCACCCCGGCCGCGGGGGACGGCTTCCAGCTGACCGAGCTGTCCGACGAGACCCTGGCCGCGCTGCTCGCGGTGGCCGGCCCCGGAGCCGACGTCCCTCTCCTGACGATCGAGGCCCGTCACCTCGGTGGCGCGCTCGCCCCGGGTGCCCGCTCCGGCGGCGCGGTGTCGTCGCTGGACGCGGCCTTCACCGTGTTCTCCGGGGGCATCACCGTCGACGCCGCCTCCGCGGCGGCCGTGCACACCGCCCTCGACGTGATCGACAGAGTGCTGGCCCCGTGGCGCGCCCGCACCTCCTACCGCAACTTCACCGAACGGCCGGGCCACGGGATCGCTTTCGAGCCCGATCACGTACGGCGCAGGCTGCGGCAGATCAAGCAGGCCTACGACCCGCACGATGTGATCAAGGCCAACCACCCGATCGATTCATCCCGGTAGACGCGACCTCGATCACTTCGCGATCGAGCGTGCCCTTCACCGCGGAGCGGCCCCCGGCCGCGCCCGCACGCCTCAGGAGACGAACCCGGAGGCGTCGAAGCCGGCCGGCGGAGCGTCGGCATCCCATACCCACCAGCGGTGCGGACCCGGCTCGAAGTCATAGTCCGCCCAGCAGTCGATCAGCGCCTCGGCGCCTCCATCCCGGTCATAGTCACCGGCCCGCACCGGCGTCGCCGCGTAGTAGTCGTGCCCGGGACAGGCGAACGGGCCGATCTCCCGCCGATCGGGCAGACCCCCCGCGAGCAGCTCGATCCGGCGGCCGGCGCGGAAGACCAGATCGTCCCGGCCGTCGCCGTCGAAGTCCCCGATGGCCGGCCACTCCAGCAGGAGCTGCCCGGGTGGCCGGAGCCTCCGGCATCCACTGTCGAGGGGCCGCGGCCCCGCCCCGTCCGCGCCGTGTCATGGTCGCGTCACGGCCGATCCCGCTCACCGGATAACCGGGCACCGCGGGATAGGCGAGCCCGGCCCGGGGTAGCGGGCTGCTCATGACGGACGGCGATCTTCGTCTCCCAAGGTGGGCGGTCACCGGTCTTTTCCTGGTCAACGGGATGGTCCTGGCCAGTTACTACGTCCGCGTCCCGAGCCTGAAGAGCTCCGTCGGCCTGACCGACGGCCGCCTCGGCGTGGTGCTGACCTTCGCCGCCGTGGCGGCGCTGCTCGGCATGCAGTTCGCCGCCGCGTTGAGCGCCCGGTACGGCAGTTCGCTGGTCGCGCGGGTGAGCGCGGTGGCGTTGCCCGTCTCGTTGTCCGTGGTCGGGCTCTCCGGCGGCTTCGTTCCGCTGCTGGCCGCGCTGCTGCTGTTCGGTGCGGTCGGCGGGCTGCTCGACGTGGCGATGAACTCGCAGGCGATCGCGGTCGAGCGGGCGCTGGACCGGCCGGTGATGAACGGCTGCCACGCCGCCTGGAGCCTGGGGTCCATCATCGGGTCGCTGCTCGGCAGCCTGGCCGTCAAGGGGGACGTGCCGCTCACCTGGCACTACCTGCTGCTGGGTGTACCGGTCGTCGTGTTCGCCGCGGTGATCGGCCGGTGGCTGATGCCGGTGGCCGACGGCCGGGCGCCGGAGATGGACGCCGGCGAGCGGCCGGCCGCAGGCCGGCGGAGCGGGTGGAGCCCGGCCGTGGTGCTGTTCGGCGTGATGGGGGCCGCGGTGCTGCTCCTGGAGGGTGCGGTGTCCACCTGGAGCGGCGTCTACCTGCACGAGGACCGCGGCGCCACGCTCGCCGTGGCGTCGCTCGCCTACGTCGGGTTCTCCGCGCTCCAGGCGGCCGGACGGCTGTTCGGGGACCGGCTGCACCGGCGTTTCGGGGCGGTCCGGCTGGTCTTCTGCGGCGGCCTGCTGGCCATCGCCGGGCTCGCGCTGGCGCTCGTGCCGTCACCGGCGGTCGCGATCGCCGGCTTCGCCGTCCTCGGCGCCGGGCTGAGTGTCCTGCTCCCGGTCATCCTCAGCGCGGTGGGGCACAGCAGCGCGCAGCGGTACGGCCCGGCGAGCGTGGCGACGGCGGTCTCCCGCTTCACCACCGTCTCGTACGCGGGCATCCTGCTCGGCCCGGTCGTGGTCGGATGGCTGGCCGAGGGTCTGGGCCTGACCTGGACGCTGGCCGGGCTGCAGGTCCTGCTGGTGGGCGTGGTGCTGCTGGCCCGCAGGACGGCGGCGGCGGATCAGCGGGAACAGGCGCCGGGGCGGACGGGGTAGGCGATCGCCCTGCCCCGGCGGCACCCGGGGCCGGGGTGGAATCCTCGAACGCGAACCGACCGCCGGTGTGCTCACCGGCGGCCGGGATCAGCGGACGGCCGGGGTCAGCGGATCTCGTAGATCGCGGTGGTGCCGCTGATCTCGTTGCCGACCACCAGCAGCGGGCGGCGGGTCGGGCTCTGCGCGGCGGCGATGAACAGCACGCCCTCGGGACCGACGTCCCCGGCGGTCCCGTCCTCGACCGAGCCGGCGAAGTCGCGGGTGTTGACGTAGCCGGCCAGGCGCGGCGCGCGCGGGTCGCTCACGTCGTAGGCGACGACCCCGCCGACGCGCTCCAGCCCCGCGAAGGCGTAGGTACGGCCGCGCACCTCGCCGACGGTGACGCCTTCGGGCTCGGGTCCCTTGTTGTCGCTGCGGCTGTCGGCGGAGCCGTTCTCCTCGTTGTCGGCGTTGAACTGCCCGGGCAGCCGCTGGGCGATCAGCCGCTCCAGCCCGTCGCCCGAGTCCCACACCAGCTGACCGGAGGCGGTGCGGATCGAGATCGAGCGGGCGCCGAAGGCGTGCAGTTCGGTGTAGGCGCCGCTCGCGTCCTTGGGTGAGTCCGCGGCGACGTTCAGGCGGCCGAGCTCGGTGTCCTGCTTCAGCGTGGCGGCGTCGGGGAAGGCCGCGGCCGACAGGTTCAGCGACTTCACCCGGACCTCGTCGGCGTGGCAGTCCCACTCCCGGCCGTCGCCCTCGTTGGCGGTGACGAGATAGGTCCGTCCCCGGTCGCGGAAGTGCGCGACGGCGTCGGGCTGGTACATGCCCTTGACCGGCCGGGACCGGATGTCGGTCCTGCCGTCCTTGTCGGAGGCGTCCATGCCGCTCTTCGACCAGTCCTTGAGGCCGAGCGGGACGACGTCGCGGACCTTGGCCCGGTTCAGGTCCACGATCGCGAGCGCGTTGTTCTCCTGGAGGGTGACGTAGGCGGTGTCCCCGTCCACCGTGACGTACTCCGGCTCCAGGTCCTGGGCGGCCGTCGCGCCCGGCCCGGAGATCCGCACGCCCTCGGCGCGCAGCCGGGCGGCGTCGAAGGCGGCGAAGCCCGCGGTCCGCACCGTCCAGCGGCGCACGTCGATGACGCTGACCGAACCCTCGGGGTCGGCCGCCTTCCCCTCGCAGTAGGACTCCGCCTCGCCCTCGTTGGCGACGACCACCCGGCGGCCGTCCGGGGTGAAGGTCACCATGTCGGGCAGCGCCCCGACGGCCACCTCCTTGAGCTTCTTGCCGGTCCTGGCGCTGAAGAAGGCCACGGTGCCGGGCTCGGTTTTGACGGCGGCCTGCTGGGCCACGGCGACCAGGCCGTCGCGGACCGCGACGCTGTTGGCTCCCGGGGTGGCCAGGGTGGCGACCTTGCGAGGGGCGCGGGGGTCGCGGATGTCGAGCACGTCGACGGTGCCCGCCTGCGCGTTCACGACGAAGACCCTCCGGGTGCGCGCGTCGTAGGCGGTGATCTCCGAGGCGCCCGAGGCGACGATTCCGGTGGTGTGACGGCCGAGGAAGGCCAGCTCGATGTCCCGGTTGCCGGACTCGGCCGCGGCGGGGCCGGTGATGGCGGCGGGCAGGAGGATCAGCCCGCCGACCGCGGCCGCGGTCGCTCGGGCGAGGGTCGTGTTACGCATGAGGCGCATCATCACGTGATTCCATGGCCGGTCACTTACCCGGAGATGACCGGCAGATGAAGGTAGACGACCGGGTACGGCGCTGCGGGCCGTACCGGCCATGTCCGGACAGGCCCGCCGACCACCGGCCGCCGCCTCACCCGCCTGGTTCAGGCGCCCCCCGCCTGATGCGGGCGGCCACCGGCAGGTGGTCGCTGCCGGTGGCGGGCAGGGTCCAGGTGCTGACGGGAACCGCCCCGCGGGTCATGACGTGGTCGATGCGGGCGACGGGCCAGGCAGCGGGCCAGCTGAAGCCGAAACCCTCCTGCGCCGGGACCATCCGGGAGGTGATCGGAGCCAGCCCGCGGTCGTCGAGGGTGCCGTTGAGATCACCCAGCAGAACGATCCCGTCCAGCTCTTCTGCGGCGACGGCCGCGCCCAGCGCGGCGGCGCTCTCGTCCCTCCAGGCGGAACCGAAGCCGTCCGGCAGCCGGAGACGGACCGAGGGCAGATGGGCGACGTACACCGCCATATCACCGAACGGCGTCCGCGCGGTAGCGCGCATCCCCCGGTTCCAGTCTCCCCCGACCCCCGCCGGCCTGATGTCCACCGGCCGCGAGTCCACCAGGGGATGGCGGGACCAGAGCCCGACGGTGCCCACGACCGCGTGGTGGGGATGGTCGGGGGCGAGCACGGCCTCGTAGACGGGCAGGGCCTCGGGCGTCAGCTCCTCCAGCGCGATGAGATCCGCTCCGGCCCGGGCCAGGGCTCGCGCGGTTCCCCCGGGATCGGGGTTCTCGTCGTCGACGTTGTGCTGCACGACGGTCAGGTCGTGAGCCGTCCCACGATCGGCCGGGAAGATCCGCTCGCCGAAGAGGGCGGCCCAGACCGCCGCGGGCAGCACCAGGGACACCGTCGCAAGGGCCGAGCGACGCAGCGACGCCGCCGCCATCAGCACCGGAACGGCCAGACCGGCCCAGGGGAGGAAGGTCTCCAGCAGGCTGCCGAGATTGCCCACGGTGTTGGGCACGACGCCGTGGAAGGCCATCAGCGCGCTCACCAGTACGGCGATCGAGGCGAGGACCCGCCCGCGCGTCCAGAGCGTCCGGCCCGCCGCCTCACCGTCCCGGCGCCCCCGGCCGATGCGGCCCGGGCGCCGCTCCGTGGAGCCGGCCCTCCGATCGTCGATGCTCATGCGTCCGACCGTACGGGTCACCGTCTCCACTCGCGCACCGCCCGGCCGGGGACGGATACCGGGCCTCGGGCGCCCGCCTCCGGCTCGGCCGTCCGGGCGCGGAGTTACCGCCGGTCCCCGGCGTCCTTCACGGGGTGGGCGTAGGCCAGGGCCGTGCCGAGGCACAGCGTCAGCGCGAGCCCCAGCAGGAAGTTGTGGAGGGTGACGCCCAGGCCCATGCCGATCGCGAGACCGGCGGCCATGCCGATGCTCCAGTTGGGGGCGGTGTTCTTCGCCGTGTTCTCGCTGGAGTTCTTCGCGGTGTTCGTCATGGTTCGATCTTCGCGAAGGAGGGTGGGTCCGATGTAGATGTCGAAATCACCAGGGGCGGATGACAAAAGTCATGGCGCCCGCCGTAGATCCGTCTGAGCGGCGGAGCCTTCAGCGGGTCTGCTCGATCAGTGATTTCTCCCGCTCGATTCGCTCGGCCGGGGTGAAGCGACACGGCGATGACGGCCCCGCGGCACATCGGAAAGAAATCACTCAGTTACTCTCGGTTGGAGGCAGGAGTGGTCGCGTCGACTGAGTGAACGCGTCGTGATGAAGGAGGGACGAGCGCGGTGGCGAGCACGCAGCGGGAGGCGGCGCTGGTCAGGCTCCTGGACACCGTCACGGCCGTGGCCGTGAGCGGCGACGATCTGGGGGAGGCGGCGCGCACGGTGCTGGACGCGGTGCGCGAGGCGACCGGCTGGCCGCTCGGGCATCTGTGCGTGCCGGCCGACGACGGCGGGGACTTCGTCTCCTCGGGCCTCTGGGCGGGACCGATCGAGGATTTTCCGGCGTTGCACGAGATCAGCGCCGTGACCCGCTTCGCGCCCGGCGTCGACATCGTCGGCCGGGTCGTGGCCACCGGGCAGCCGGTCTGGTCGCATGATGTCACCGCCGACGCGGTGTTCGTCCGCGCCCGGCGGGGCCGGCCGCCGGAGGTGAGGGCCGCGTTCGCCGTCCCGATCGTGGCCGCCGACGGGGTCGCGGCGGTGCTGGAGTTCTTCTCCGTCCGGTCGGCCGCGCCCGACGAGCTGCTGCTGCGGGTGATGGCCAGCCTCGGTCATCAGCTCGGCCGCATCGTCGACCGGCGCAACGTCCAGGTCACCGTCCAGGCCGGCCGTGACCGGTTGCGGCAGGTCATCGACACCTCGGTGGAGGGCTTCGTCTCCACCGACGCGACCGGGCGCATCACCGAGTGGAACGCCGCGGCGGCGCGCATGTTCGGCCGGTCCCGCGCTCAGGTGCTGGGCCGGCTGGTACACGAGGCGATCGTGCCCGAGCGCTACCGCAGCGCCGATCAGGCCGGCCGGGCCCGGTTCCTGGCCACCGGGAAGTCGAACGTGCTCGGCCGGCGTCTGGAACTGGCCGGCGCGCGGCCCGACGGCAGCGAGTTCCCCATCGAGATCGTGGTGTGGGCCACCCATGAGGACGGCACGTGGGCCTTCCACGCGTTCATCCATGACATCACCGACCGGCACCACGCCCAGCAGGCGCTGCGCCAGGCCTATGAGGCCGAGCAGGCCACCGTGGCGCGCCTGAAGGAGCTGGACACGGTGAAGGACGCCTTCCTGGCCACCGTCTCCCACGAGCTGCGCACGCCGCTGGCCTCGATGATCGGTTACCTGGAGGTCGTGACGGACGCCGAGGCCGGGGTGGTGCAGGCCTCGCCGCCGGGCCGCAAGATGCTGGAGGCGATGATCCGTAACACGGTACGGCTGCAGCACCTGGTCGAGGACCTGCTGGCGATCAACACCCTGAGCGCCGACCGGCTGGACATCACGGCGGTACCGGTGCCGGTCGGCGAGGTCGTCGAGCAGGCGGTGCGCGTCACCGGCGTCGGAGCCCGCGACAGCGGGCACAGCTTCCGGGTGCTCGTCGACCCCGGCCTCGCTCCGCTCGCCGGCGACCGGGATCTGCTGGTGCGGGCGGTCGGCGCGCTGTTGTCGAACGCGGTCAAGTTCTCGGCCGCCGGTACGCCGATCACCGTGCACGCCTCGGCCGACGGCCCGAAGGCGACGATCACGGTCATCGATCACGGGGCCGGCATCGACGCCGACGAGCTGGCGCACGTGTTCGAGCGCTTCTACCGCACCCGCTACGCCGAGGACAACGCCATCCAGGGCATCGGGCTGGGGCTGGCCATCACCAAGGCGATCGCCGAGGCGCACGGCGGCACCGTCACCGCGGCCACGATCCCGGGCCGGGGCTCGACCTTCACCCTCACCCTGCCGATCTGGACGTCAGGCCCGGACGCCGACCGGCCCGACCCGCTGCCCGACGGAACCGATCCCCGGCATGGGTGAGGGAACGGCGAGGTCGCGCCGCCGATGGGCGTGGTTGCGCAGCGGCCGTGCGTGGCCGCTGCCGACGGCGCTGCTGGTGACCCTGCTCGGGGCGGGCGCCTCGGCGGCGGCCGGTGCCGCGCTGCACCAGGCCCAGCACCGCACCAGCGCCCAGGCGATGGACCAGCGCGCCGTCCTGACCCGTCTGACCGTTCAGGCCGAGACCCGTCGCTACGCCGACACGCTGGCCGCGACGGCCGCCGCGGCCGGGGCGCTCGACGAGCTCACCGCCGACGCCTTCGCCCAGATCACCGCGTCGCTACCGGAGCTGTCCCTGCCCGGCGCCACCTCGATCACGTTCCTGGTGGCGGCCACCGACATCCAGATCCCCCGGGTGCAGGCCCGGTGGCGCACCCGCGGCGTGCCGGATCTGACCTTGCGCACCGACGGCCGCGGACACGGACGCGAACACACCTTCGTCATCTTCAACCGGCCGCTGCAGCCGGGCGCCCAGCCGGCACCCGGGCTCGAGGCCGGCCAAGTGCCGGAACTGGACCGCGCCCTGCAGGAGGCCCGCTACACCCAACACGTCACCGTCTCCGACACCTACCACCTGCTCATCGACCGGCATCTGCCCCCGGAGCGGCGTCAGAGATCGCTGGTGATGGTCGCCCCGGTGCACGAGCCCGCCGGCGAAGGCGGCGCCTTCATCGGCTGGGTGGCGATGGGCCTGCGCGGCCAGGACTTCGCCGCCGCCGCCCTGCGGCACATCGCCGCGGACCGCATCGACGTGCTGCTGTCGGCCCGCCAGTCCGACGGCCGCCTGGTGCCGGTGGCGGCCATCACCGCGGCAGGAGCGCAACACCCCCCGCACGATCTGCACCGCACCGCGGCGATCCAGGTGGGCCAGCGCTCCTGGCAGCTGCGCATCGCCGCCTCCAGCGGCGCCCTGCCCGGCGCCACCAGTGCGCTCCCGGCCCTGGCCGCGGCCGGGGGAAGCGCGCTGAGCCTGCTGCTGGGCGCGCTGGTGTTCACCCTGGCCAGCGGCCGGGCCGGAGCCCGTGCGCAGGTGGAGCAGGCCACCACCGCGCTGCGGGCCGAGCATGCCGCGCTGCGCTCCGCCCGCGACGAGCTGGCCGCGCACGAGGCCTACCTGACGCAGGTCCTGGACACCATCGAGGTCACCGTCGTCACCTGCGACGCCGAGGGGACCATCGTGCACCTCAACGAGGTCGCCCGCGCCGCACTGCCGTCCTTCCCTCCCCGGACCGCGACGGAACTGGCCCGCCACCTCCCGCTCCTGCGCACCGACGCCACCCCGCTGCCGGTGGAGCAGAGTCCGCTGATGCGGGCCCTGGACGGGCACGACGTCGACAACCTGGAGGCGGCGGTGCTGCTGCCCGACGGCACCCGGCGGATCCTGATGCTGCACGCCCGCCCGCTGCGGCACACCGGCGGGCGCCTCATCGGCGCGGTCGTCTCCTCCTACGACATCACCGAGCTGCGCGAGCACCAGGCCGAACTGCAGGCCTTCGCCGGGATCGTGGCCCACGACCTCAAACGACCCCTGAGCACGGTGGCCGGCTTCGCCGAACTGGCCCGCGACGATCTCGACGGCCCGCTCGAGCGGCGGCCCGAACACGATCCCGTCGCGGCTCTGGCAGCCGGGCAGGCCCGCTACCTGGACCGGATCCTGGCCGGGGTGGCGCAGATGAACCACCTGATCGAGGATCTGCTGGCCTACGCCGCCGCCCGTAACGCCGAACTGCAGCCCCGCCGCATCGACCTGAACGGCCTGGTCGGTGAGATCGTCGGGGAGCACCTGGCCGCCGTCGCCGCCGACCCGGCCGCCCCGCCGCCGCAGGTGCGCATCGACCCGCTGCCGGAGGTCTACGCCGATGCGACCCTGGTGCGGCGGCTGGTCGACAATCTGGTCGGCAACGCGATCAAGTACACCCCGCCCGGCCAGGCCGCCCGCGTGGAGGTCACCACCTGGGCTGCCGCGGAGGGCCGGGTGGGCATCCAGGTGGCCGACCGGGGAATCGGCATCCCGCCGGACGAGCATCAGGCGATCTTCACCAGCTTCCACCGCGCCGCCGAGGCCGCCGAGACCTACAGCGGCACCGGTCTGGGCCTGGCGATCTGCCAGCGCATCGTGCAGCGTCACGGCGGCACCATCACCGCTGCCGACAATCCCGGCGGCGGCGCCCGCTTCACCTTCACTCTGCCCGCCGTACCCGCCACTCCCGAGTGATGCTACGGACCGCAGAGGAGCCTCGGCATCCGGTCGGCCGGTCCGTCCGGCGCGCCGGATGCCGCACGGGGCAGCCGGCGCATCAACAGACTCAGCCGCTGCAGCACGGGCGAGGGATCGACGATGAGCAGACCGCCGCCCGCCGCCGCCAGGGCGGTGTGCACGCCGGCCAGCGCGTCGAACCCCGTCCCGTCGCAAAAGCGCAGGCCGGTGGCGGCCAGCACCAGATGGCGGATGCCACGGCCGGGCAGCGGCGCCAGCACCGCCTCCAGCAGGGCGACGGTGCTGACGTCCAGTGCTCCCTCCACCTCGACCACGGCCGCATCCTGGTGTACGGCGGCCAACCGCACCGACAGCTCCATGCCGGTCCTCGCCTCATCCGGCTCAGAATCCGATGCGCCGACCTGCCGCGATCGCAGGCTGCAGGCATCACTCGACGGCACCAAGAGGGCTCACCTCCGCAGACATGGCGAAAAGGCGGCCGCGTCTCTGGACCACCCCTACCTCTACCCGTACCGGCGGGCCTAACCATCTCCTGGGGCGTGTCAGGCTGGAGGGGACACCGGGGCACCTGCAATCCCGCATCCGTCGCTTCCGCGCCCGTCCAGCCGGTGACCTCTGAAATCCACCTCCTCGAAAGCGCAGACACGCATGTCCTCGCCCCACCCGGCCCCATCCGATCCGGCCCGGCCGGACGCGCTGCTGGCGCTGCTGCTGTCCACCGACACCTTCGAGGCGTTCCTGCACGAGCTGGCCCTGCTGGCGGTGGCCGACCTCCCGCCGGACAGCAGGTGCGGCATCACCGTCACCCGCGACCAGCGGGCGGCCACCATCGCCAGCAGCGACGAGCTGACGGTGGCCGTCGACCGCATCCAGTACCGCACCGGCCAGGGCCCGTGCCTGGACACCCTGGCCACCGGTCAGATCCACTACATCGCCGACACGTGCGCCGAGCAGCGCTGGCCGGCGTTCTGCCCCGAGGCCCTGGCCCACGGGGTGCGCTCGTGCCTGGCGCTGCCCATGCGCGGGCCGGGCGCGATCGTGGGCGGCTTCAACCTCTACAGCACCCACCCCGAGGCCTTCGACGCGGACATCCAGGACCGGATGAGGATCTTCGCCGGCACCGCCGCCGGCGCGGTCGCCCTGGGACTGCACCTGGCCGACCAGTCCCGCACCGCCGCCGACCTGCGCACCACGCTGGCCTCCCGCAGCGTCATCGACCAGGCGATCGGCATCGTGATGGCCCAGCAGCGCTGCCCGGCCGACCAGGCCTTCAGCCTGCTGAGCCGGGCTTCGCAGAACCGCAACCTCAAAGTCCGCGACCTGGCCGCCGAGATCGTCACCGCGGTCGGCGGGCTGCCGCCGGACACCGGCGCCTTCGACCTTCCGGACTGAGACCGGCCCTGACGCCGCCGGCCGTACCCCGTCCGGCGACAGCCGGCGGCGCGCAGGGGTGTCTCCGCATCGCCAAAGGCGCGATGAAACACTGGTGGGGCACAGGTCCGCAGCCTGACCGGGGGAGGAGAGCGGGCGTGAGCGACAGGCAGCTGTTTCCGAATATGCGGGTGGACGACCTGCTGGAAGAACTACAGGATCGGCTCAGGACGCTGATGGCGGCGCGGGACCGGATCCACGCGCTGCTGGAGGCGGTGGTCTCCATCGGCCGGGACCTGGACCTGGAGACGGTGCTGCGGCGGATCACCGAGGCCGCCGTCACTCTGGTCGAGGCCCGTTACGGGGCACTGGGGGTGATCGGCAAGGGGGGCACGCTGAAGCGCTTCATCCCAGTGGGCCTCACCGAGGAGGAGATCGCACAGATCGACCACTGGCCGCACGGCAAGGGCCTGCTCGGGCTGCTTATCAGAGAGCCCGAGACGCTGCGGCTGGCGCACATCGCCGGCCATCCCGCCTCCTACGGTTTCCCGCAGGGCCATCCGCCGATGGACAGCTTCCTGGGCGTTCCGATCATGGTCCGCGAGGAGGTGTTCGGCAATCTGTACCTGACCGAGAAGACCGGGGGCAGGCCCTTCGACGCCGACGACGAGGCGGTGGTCACCGCGCTGGCCACCGCCGCGGGCGTGGCGATCGAGAACGCCCGCCTGTATGAGGAGACCCGGCGCCGCGAGGCCGAACTGCACGTCTTCGCCGGTGTCGTCGCCCACGACCTCAAGCGCCCGCTCACCACGATCCAGGGCTTCAGCGAGATGGTGCACCAGGACATCGCCCAGGACCCCGGCCAGGAGAGGAACGCCGAGTGCCTGGAGCGGGTGACCAGGGCCGCCGGGCAGATGAGCCGGTTGATCGACGACCTGCTCACCTACGCCACCGCGCGCGACACCACGCTGAACTGTGCCGCCGTCGATCTGAACGCGCTGGTACGCGAGATCGTCGACGAGCACGTGGCCGGGGCCCGCGCCGAGGCTGGCCCGGTCCCGCAGGTGCACATCGATCAGCTTCCCGTCGTGCATGCCGACCTGCCGCTGGTCCGCCAGCTGCTCGGCAATCTGATCGGCAACGCGATCAAATACACGCGGCCCGGCCATCCCGCCCACCTCGACATCACCGCCACCACCGTCGCCACCGACAAGGGCCGCGCCCGCATCGAGATCGCCGACCGCGGCATAGGGATCCCGCCCGGCGAGCACAAAGCGATCTTCACCGGGTTCCACCGGGCGGCCGCCGCCTACAGCGGGACCGGTCTGGGACTGGCGATCTGCCAGCGGGTCGTCGAACGGCACGGGGGCACCATCACCGCCAGCGACAACCCCGGCGGCGGCGCCCGTTTCACCTTCACCCTGCCCGCCGTGGGCGATCCTCGGTCCTCAAGGTGATTCGGTGCCGGGTCGTGCCGGGGCGACGGCCGCGGGTGCGCGGTGAGGGGAAGTCGAAGGTCATCTCATCGCTGCGGATGCAGTTCCACGGAGATGTACGGCGACAGCGCGTGCAGGAAGTCGGCCGCGTCGAAGATCTCACCGGCGGAGACGACACCGGCCGTCCTGGTCCGCCCCGTGAGGATGCGTTCGACCGCTTCTGCCACGAGTGGCGCGGTGACGGCGTAGATGTCCCGCCCCCTGGCCACGGCGCGCCGTTCACCGCCGCCGGAGCGCACGACGACGTCGACGAGGAAGGTCTGCGCCGAGCGTCCCAGCTCGTCGGCCGGCACCGGCGCCGGGGTGTCCGGGGCAGCGACCTCCCCGGCCGCCTCGACGGTCATGTAGGTGCGCACCTCGGGGATGGACAGGTGGCTGGGAACGGTGACGACGTCGGCCATCGAGAACTCCCCGATGACGGCCCGGGGACCCATCGGCTCGGGGAAGGCCCACTCCAGGGTCGGCGCGGCGTCGTCACGGTACTCCAGCCGGCCGTCCGTGTAACGGACGCGCCGCCCGTCGCGCCGCTGCCGGGAGACCACGCCCGAGGCGCGCGTCCCGGCGGTGGGGTGCCAGCTGTTCAGCCCGTAGGCGATGTGCGCCTCGTCGGCCGTCGTCCAGTCGCCCATCGCGGCGGTGACCAGCAGGTCGCCGAGGCCGCCGTAGAAGGCCATCGCCGGGACGATCACCGCTCCCGCGGCGCGGGCACGATCGGCGAAGTGGCTGAACGTGTCGGCGTTGGCCTCGATCTCGGCCGCCACGTCCACATACGGGATCCCGGCGCGCAGTGCCGCCTCGATCACGGGGGCGGCCGTCACGGCGAAGGGCCCGGCACAGTTGATCACGGCCGCCGTACCGGCCAGCGCGCGGTCGAGCGAGGCCGGGTCGTCGACCGACGCCGGGCGGGCCTCCAGCCCGGACTCGTAGGCCAGCGCCTTCAGCTTGTCGGCGTCGCGCCCGGACAGGAGCGGGACGAATCCGCGCTCCCGCAGCCGCGCCACCACGAAGCGTCCGGTGTGCCCGTACGCGCCGAACACCGCCACCGTGGACCCCGATGTCATGACTTCTCCCCTTGCGCTCAATGATCTGTCGCGATCTGTTGCGCCCATCCTTCCGAGGCCGGGCGCCCCGGACGAGTGTCCGGAACGCCATTACCCATACAATTTCGGACATGCCCGCTAAGGCCGTTCGGCTATGAAGCCCCCGAACGGCCAGAACTCCAGGTCGTTCTCGCCGGGGAACGCCCGGAACGAGGGGAACCCGGCGTCGGTCAGCGAGTACGCCCACTCCTGCTGGGTGAGGTAGCCGACGTTGACGCGGCGCGGGGGATCCAGGACCGCCCGGTTGTAGCTGTGCAGGCTGGTCTGCAGGACCTCGCAGGGGAAGAACACGCCGGGCCGGGTGCGGTTGCCCGAGGTGAAGGTGAGCCAGCCGCCGGGCTTCAGGATGCGGTGGCAGGAGCGCAGCACCTCGTGGAGGTTCTCCACGTCGTGCAGGACGTTCTCCAGGATGATCAGGTCGGCCGAACCGTCCCGCAGGTAGGGCACGTCGTCGTAGGAGTCCAGGTCGTCGAGGTCGACCCGGTCGAAGGAGGTGACGGCCAGCAGCTCCGGCGCCTCCTCCTGGAGCATCTGCCTGGCGCCGCGCATGAGCTCGCGGCTGATGTCGGTGAAGCCGTAGTGCCGGATCGCCCTGGCCCGCTCCCGGAAGCCCTCGATCTGCAGGGCGGCGCGGATGGTGGCTCCGACGCCGGCGCCGCCCTCGAACACCACGATGGGGTCGCCCGCGCGCAGGCGCTGGTCCAGCACGCGGGCCACGAGGCTGTTGCAGGTCTGCTTGGGCGCCACGTCGACCATGAGGTACTCCCAGATGCGCCAGGTCTCCGCGACGCCGATCCGCTCCTCCATGGCGGCCAGCCCGTCGCGGCCCCGCAGGACGTCCCCGGCCACCGACTCGACGGCGCGCAGCGCGACCATGGTGGCCGTGTCCGGCGACGACACCCCGGCGAGATAGGCGTCCTCGGGGGTCTGGGCGCGCCTTTCCAGTTCGGGGGTGGGGCGGTAGACGTAGCCGTCGCGGACCAGGTCGCCGCGGTCGGCGAGATACTCGATCAGGCGCTTGCGGAAGAAGTGCGGCTGCCGCTCCGAGCCGGTGGACGGCGGCGGGGCCTCCGGGTCGTGCACGGCCTCGCCCGTCGCGAAGAGATGCCGCATGGCGATGCGCGAGAGCACCAGCGCGGCCTCGTGCCTGATGCGTTCGAGCTTGACCGTGTACTCGGGCGTGCAGATGTCGCTGATGTCGATCGCCGAGATGTCGGCGCGCGTCGCTTCCTGAACCGGCTGAGTCATGACGTGACCTCCGTGTCTGCTGATCCGAGCCACTCCACGGCGGCGTCGACGACCGCGCCGGGCCGGTGCGCCCAGCGGAAGTGGTGTGTCCTGTCCAGCCCGACGTCCTCGGGTGGGATCTCCGCCCATGCGACCCTGGCCGACCGGAGCCTGGCGGCGAGATGCTCCGAGCAGGATTCGGGGACGTAGCGGTCCCCGGGCAGTACGACGAACAGCGCGGGGACCGTGGAGCGGGCCAGGGCCGCCTCGTAGTCGACCCGGCTGCCGTGAACGAGGTAGGCGCCGTGCACGGCGTCGTGCATCCAGTCGCGGACCACGCCGCGGGACTCCTTGCCCGCGAAGGGCAGCCAGCCGGGCAGATAGCCGTGCAGTGCGGTGGCGAGCCGGATGATCTGCAGGCCCAGGAACCTGGCCGGCCTGCGTATCCCGGCCACGCGGCCGTACCAGCTCGTCCCGGTGGCCACGAGCACGGTGGCGGCCACGTGCGGCGACGTCGCGGCGTGCAGCACGCTCAGATGACCGCCGAGGCTGTGGCCGAACAACGTGACCCGCTCGGTGCCGAACTCCCGGCGCAGCACGTCGACGATCTCCGGCAGCTCGGTCTCGAGCATCTCGGCGTAGCCGAACGTGGTCGAGCGCGACGGGCGGACCGAGCTGCCGCCGTTGCCGCGCAGGTCGGCCAGCACCGCGGTGTACCCGCGCGCGGCGAGCTCGGCGGCGACCGCCGTGTAGTAGCTCGCCCGCACGCCCATCGCGGGCAGGCAGAGCACCACCGGCGCGTCCTTCCCGGCGGACCGGAAGACCACGAGTTCGCTCGTGTTGCCGTCGGTGAAGCTCACGCGGAGGCGCTGCGGTGCCCGCCGGTGATCGGTCATGGTCATCTCAGGGCCACCTCGATGTCGGAGAAGAGCCGTCGTTCGTCATGGGCGAGTCCGATGCGGTCCACCGCCTGCCGGCGCAGGCCGGCGTCCGCGGGCTGGGACTCGCCCAGCCGTACGGCGATGCGTCGCAGGCACAGCAGCAGCCACGCCCCGGTGGCGTGGAAGTCGTCGCGGCGCCGCCCGTACAGCCAGGCCGAGGCGCAGGCCGCCGCGGCGTCCGCAAGGGCGTCACCGGGCGACGGCGACGTCCCCCCGTGTGAGGCGATCCCGGTCAGGCGATCGAGCAGCTCCAGCAGGCGGGGGGCGTACGGTCCCGGCAGGCCCTCCTGGCGGATGAGGGCGCGGGCCCGCGCGAGAGGGTCGCCGTCGCCGTCACCGGACCCGTCCGCCGCGGGCTCCCCCAGCCACGCCAGCTCGGGCGGGACCGGGACGAACGGGTCGGGCGGCAGCTCGTCCGGCGGCGCGGCGGGCGCGAGGTCCCCGGAGTCGGTCAGGGCGGTCACCACGGCCACGTCGCGGCGCATCTTCTCCACGATGCCGTGCCAGTGCTCGGTGGCGCAGTACGCCCGCGCGCCCAGCACGATCGCCAGGGACTCCACGCCGTCACCGGCCAGTTCCGGCACCAGGTCGCCGGCGCGCGCCGAGAGCGCGGGGAAGCGGTGCGGGTCCGTGCGCGCGGCGCGGCACAGCCCGTGGCAGAGGGCCTCGCCGATGAGCAGGTCCGCGTATACGTCGGTCAGGCGGACGGCGACCGGTTCGAGCTCCAGGATCGGCGCGCCGTACAGCCGCCGGGAGCGTGCGAACGCCACGACCGCGCGCAGGCAGGTGTCCAGCCCGCCGAGGGCCAGGCCGGCGACCGTCAGCCGCGCCACCGGCAGGGTCCGCGCGGTGGTCTCCAGTCCCTGCCCCGGCGGGCCCACCATCTCGGCCGGGCCCGCGGGGAAATCCGACAGGGTGAGGCGGCCCAGTGCCGAACCGCGCAGGCCGTGGGTCTCGTACGCGGGGTCCGACCGCCAGTGCCCGCCGCGGTCCGCCTCCCGCAGCAGCAGGAACGCGGTGACGCCGGCGCCGGTGCGGGCGAGCAGGGTCGTGCCCGCGGCGTGCCCGTCGTGGCCGGCGAGCGTGGTCCTGCCGCTCAGACGCCACGCGTGCCCGGCCCCGGCCAGGGTCTCGAACCGGGTGTCGGCCATGATGTCCACGCCGTGCTCGGCCTCGCCCATCGTCAGCCCCAGCAACTCGTGCCGGCGCAGCAGCGCGGCGACCGCCCGGCGCTGGGCGGGCGTGCCGCACTGCCAGACGGGCAGGCCCGCCAGGAAACCGGCCGCGATCACCGACGCCGCGGTGAGGTCGCGCCGCGCCAGGACGCGGAACAGGGCCAGGCAGTCATCCAGGGACCGCAGCCGGCCGCCCGAGGCGGCGGGGGTCAGGTACTCGGCCAGCCCCCACGAGAACGCGGCGTCGCGCAGGTGCTGGGGGAACCTGCCCTCCCTGTCGGTCGCGACGGCGGCGTGGAAGGAGGCGGGACTGCGTTCGTCCATGGGGTCGCCGAGAGCCCGGTCGAGCTGAGCGGCCGTGCCCAGGGCGGCCTCGATGGTCTGGTCCATGTGCCCGCCCCTTCAGGCCGGTCGTGACAGCGACAGCGCCGAGCGGCCCGCGTGGCGCATGGCGAGATCCAGGAACAGGCTCTCGGTCGTCTCGCGCCGCGGGGGGGCGCCGGGACGCAGCAGCGATTCCACGCCCGCTGCGCGCCAGTGCGCGGGCCCCGACCGGGCGAGGCAGACCGCGGCGAAGGTGCGCGCGTACCGCTCGCCGACCCGCAGTCCGTCCTCGGATCGCGGGTCCACGTCCCGGTGCGCGTCCGCGAGCAGGTCGCGGCCCGCCTGCCGGAGCAGCGCGGCGGCGCGCGCGGATCCCGCCTCACGCTCCAGGTCCGCGCAGGCGCCGTCCAGGCCGGCGGTGACGGGATCGAAGTCGCTCGCCGTACCCAGTGCCGCAAGTCCCGAGGGGTACGGCGGCGGCGCGAAAGCCGGCTGGAACACCTCGTCGGCCGCGCGCGGGTCGACCCCCGGCTCGGTCAGGCACGACACCTGGGCCGCCAGCGAGCTGAGCACGACCGGCTCGCTGCCGTCGAACAGGCTGAACAGCCGCGTGTCGCGCACGAGCTTGTCGTAGATGCCGTACCAGTGGTCCTGGCGCAGCAGGTAGCGCGCCCCGAGCACACCGGCCAGCCGGCGCAGCCGCTGTTCGGCCAGGTGCGGCACGAGATACTTGGCGACCGCCGAGGCCACCGGGGCCAGGGCGGGCAGGTGCTGCAGGATCCGCACGCAGCAGGTGGCCAGCGTCTCGGCCACGCGCAGGTCCAGGTCGGCGGCGGCGAGCTCCGCGCGGACGTGCGGCAGGTCGATCGCCCGCCCCTGCCGTACGTGACGGTGGCGCAGGACGTCGAACGCGCAGCGCAGCCCGGTGTCGAACGCGCCCAGGCTCAGGCCGGGCACCAGCGTGCGGATGGTGATCAGGGAGCGGATCGTGAGATCCAGCCCGCGGCCGGGCCGCCCCAGGACGGCCGACGACGGCACGAACGCGTTCAGGAACCGCATTCCCGCGATGTCCGCGCCCCTGATCCCGTGCGTGTGGATCCTCGGCAGCAACTCGTAGCTGCCGGCCGGCAGCCGTTCCATGTCCACCAGCAGCAGGGTCAGCGAGCGCAGCCCGGTCAGGGAGGGCTCGCGCACGAGCAGGCAGACGAACCGGGCCAGCCGGATGTTGTTGATCACCCATTTGGCGCCGTCGAGCACGTACCCGCCGCTCACGCGCCGCGCGGTGAGGTCGCTCGACAGCAGGTCGGCGCCCTTGTCGAACTCGGTCAGCGCCAGCGACATCCACTGGCCGCGCAGGACGGCGTCGGCGTATTCCCGCTGCTGGGCGGGCGTCCCCGCAAGCCACACCGGCGTGCCGGAGGCCCAGGGGGAGTTCGCGATCACGGCCACGGTCGGATCGCGGCGCGCCACCACCCTGCCGACGGCCAGCAACTCCTCCAGGGAGGTCAACCGGCCGCCGAGCGAGGCGGGCACCAGATGGGCCGGATAGCCCCATGCCCGTAGCCGGTCGAGCGAGCTGTGCGGCCAGCGTTCGGCGTGGTCGCCCGCCATCGCGGCGCCGAACGTGAGAGGGCCGGTGGGCCGGTGCGGGTCGCCGAGGGTCGACTCCAGCTCCTCCGCGGCGGGGAAACGGTTCATGCGGCGCTCCTGACGCGTTCTTCCGCGGTCACGTGCTCCAGGACCCGGTCAAGCGTGCCGGCGAGCAGACGGTCGCGCATGAGGAGGCGCTGGAACTTGCCGCTGGTGGTGCGCAGCAGCCCGCCCCTGCCCAGGAGCACGACGTCGACGGAGGCGCCGCCCAGCTCACCGGCCGCCGCCGCCCTGAGGTCGGAGACGAGCCGCCCGTGGGGTGGCCGCGCGGTGGCGGCCTCGGCCAGCACCGCGATGCGCTCGGGCCGGCCGAGGCCGTGGTCGGCCGGCAGCACGACCGCGACGGCCCGCCCGCGGTGCAGTCCCGCCACCCGGCGGACACCGGCCTCGACGTCCTCCGGGTAGTAGTTGCGCCCGCCGAGAATGATCATTTCCTTGCGCCGTCCCGTGACGTGCAGCGCCGGACCGGCCAGGTAGCCGAGGTCTCCCGTGGGGCACCAGCCTCCGGCCGGAAGGGGCGCCTGCCCGTGATAGCCGCGCGTCACCGGCTCGCCCCGGACCTCGATGTCGCCGACGACCCTCTCGCCCGCCTCGACGCCGTCCTTGACGATCCGCACCTCGAGGCCGGGCGCGGGCACGCCGCAGCTCACGATGCCGCGCGCCGCGGGGGCACCCCGGCCGGCGGGCTCGGCCCGCCCCGCGTTGTTGAGCAGATCGCGATCGACCCAGTCGATTCGGGCCTCCTGCCCGGCGGGGGTGAAGGTGACCGCGAGGGTGGCCTCGGCCAGGCCGTAGCACGGGGTCATGGCGCGGGGGTCGAGCCCGGCGGGCGCGAAGCGCTCCTGGAAGGCGGCGATCAGCTCGGGGGCTATCGGCTCGGCGCCGTTGAGCATGACCCGCACCGCGGACAGGTCGAAGCCGGGCACATCCTCCGGGGGGACGGAGTCGAGCAGGTGACCGTAGCCGAAGGCCGGACCCACGTAGACGGTGGCGCGCAGATCGCAGAACCAGCGCAGCCAGTCCTCCGGCCGCTTGACGAAGTCCTGCGGCTCGGAGACGTGGACCGCGACGCCGCCGCCGATCGCCGCCAGCGTGGAGAACAGCCCCATGTCGTGGGAGAGGGGCAGCCAGTGACAGGTCACGTCACCGGCCCGCGCGTCGACCCCCCGCTGGATGGCGCGCAGACCGGCCAGCACGTTGCGATGGGTCAGCGCGACGCCGCGGGGCGCCGAGGTGCTGCCGGAGGTGTACTGGATCAGCGCGAGGTCGTCCTCCCCCGCCTGCGGCGGCTCCAGGACGTCGCCGTTGACGTCACCGTCACCGTCGCCGGGCGGGCAGGCGTGCGGGCCGGTGAGCCGGGAGAACGGCACGACCCGCAGGCCGGGCACCAGCTCGGCCAGAGGCTCGGCGTACGGGTCGTCGATGACGGCGAACCGCGCGCCGCTGTCGGCCAGCACGTGCCGCATCCGGGTCAGGAACGCCCTGGTGAGCCCGGTGGAGACGGCGAGGGGGACCATCACCGCGCCCGCGAGCGCGATGCCGCCGGTCACCCGGAGGAAATCCACCGGCGACTGCAGGAGGACGGCCACCGGCGCGGCGGGCTCCACGCCGAGGGACCGCAGCCGCACGGCCGCGAGGCGGCCGTCGCGGACCAGCTCGCGGAAGGTCAGGCGCCGGCCGGGGCGGAAGGTGCCGACGACCTGAGCGGGGTGCGACTCGAACGCGCGGACGAACATCTCACCCAGCGTCCGCACCCCCGCCGGGAGGAGCGCGCTCAAGCGACTTTCTCCTGTTCCTGTACGCATAGCCGGTGGATCTCGTCGGCGATCTCGCTCAGGGTCCCGGTGCGGAACAGCACCTCGTTGTCGAGCTCGATGCCGAACGTGCGCTCGATCCGCCCGGCGATCCGCAGCAGCTTGATGGACTCGACGAGGCTCAGGTCGGTGATCCTGGCGTCGTCGGTGATGGTGCTCTCGGGAATCTGGAGTACGCGGGCCACGATGCCTTTCAGGGCATGGGAAACCGCCTGGTGCGTGAGTTGGCCTGCCATTGATAACCCCATTCCAAGTGCCATGCGGTGAGCGAGGCCAACGTAACCAGGGAATTTAGCCGTTCCAACCCCTAACAAATGCGACCCCTAGACGACATCCGCCTCTGCCTGCGCGAACGCCCGGTTTGGAATTGTCATAGGGGTGGCCGTACGGCGTTGTCCCGTGCATACTGGTATCCAGCGATAAAACCATCGGACAAACGCTCCGGAACGGCATCCGGCGAATGATGAATCAAAATCGTCCACGGGACGTCGAGGACGTCATCCTGCGCAGGAGTCGCGTCCTCGGGTGGGCAGATCATCCTTGATCATCTGATTCCGCATGTTCCGCCGGCTTCCTCGGGTCCGAGAGTGGCCAGGAGCCTGCGGGCCTCGTCTCCGCCGAACGCGGTGACGGCGGCCCGGCCGATCCGGTCCAGTTCCGGCCCTGGGGGGCTGCCGGGCGCGAAGGTCTCCTCGTCGCGGATGATCACTTCGACGTCGTCGAGGATGCGCCGCTGCTCTGCCGTCAGCTCGGTGTGCGTGGCGCGGTATCGGGACAGCTGCTCCAGCCAAAGCCGGCTGCGCGTCCGCGATGAGAGCCGAGCGTAGATCGAGCGTCTGCGGGCCATGGGATGGGCGATGAATTCGTCGTAGGTCTCGGGGAGGCGGCCGTCACCGCCTGTAGTGGGATGCTGTTCTTCGTGCATAATCTCCTACCGGAACGAGAAAAGCTTTCTCCGACTATTTCAGGAAATGTCGGCTGTCGCAGGTGTAATTCGGCGGGCGCCGCCCTGATCCGCTCGCTGCCTGATCCGCTCGCTGCCTGATCCGCCCGCCGCCTGATCCGCCCGCTGTCAGCGGGTCGCGCGGACTCGTTGCCGGCGATGCCGGTCGACACTCTTACCGGACTCGGTGACCTGCGCCTTTCAGGTGGCTCGAAGCCGTATCAGAGCGGTGTCAGGTCCGTGTTAGGCCTCAGGGCCACAGTTCTCGGCATGGACACCGCAACGCGGCCCCCGGCCGACCCCCGAGACGCCCAGCCGACAGGCTTCGTCGCCAAGCTCCTCGCCGACCGTCACTCCGTCCCGTTCTCCGTCGCACTGCACCTGGTGCCCGGCGCGCTTATTGTCGCCGTCTACGCGTTCGTCGCCGCTCCCCTGGTCCGGGCGATGGACTTCCCGATCTTCATGGCCTGGGCCGTCGCCCTTGCGGTTGTGCTCTTCCCGCTCCAGCTGTTCCTGCTGTGGCTGGGCAGGAAGCAGACCGGCCGCTTCACGATGAAGGGCGTCGTCCGCTACCGCGACAGGCCGCTCTCGCGCGGCAAGGTCTTCTGGCTCGGGGCCGCGTGCCTGGTGTGGATGACCGCGGTCTCGCTCGCGCTGACCCCGCTGGACGCCGTCGTCTACGACTGGTTGTTCACCTGGGTGGACTATCAGGGCGCCGGCCCCGAAGGCACGGCCTATCTCCAGGGCTACTCCCAGGAGCGCGTGCTCACCACACTGCTCATCTGCGCGCCGTTCACCGGCTTCGCCCTGCCCCTGCTCGAGGAGTACTACTTCCGCGGCTTCCTGCTGCCCCGCCTTCCGCAGCTCGGCAGGTGGGCCCCGTTCTTCAACACCTTCCTCTTCTCGGTGTACCACTTCTGGGCGCCCTGGACGGTCCTGTCGAAGCTCGTCTTCCTCTACCCGGGCGTCTGGCTCGCCTGGAGGAAGCAGGACATCCGCATCTCGATCATCATGCACCCCGGCTCGGCGCTCCTGATGACCGTGACCGGCGTCATCGCCCTCGCCTCCGGCGCCTACTCGATGTGAGACCGCCCAGATGAAGGGCGCCCTCCGCCGGCCGAATGCGTCTGCATATTGACGAAAGACAAGTCACGAAGAAGGGCGAGAAGCGCACCGTCGCCTCTCGCCCTTCTTTTCGATCCTGACACAACAGAATTCAGATAACTCATGACTCTTTTTCCTGCCGAAAATCAACTACGTCTTCTGGCGGCACACGGGCTCGACATACGGTTCGGCGCCCAGTGGGTCAGCATCGAAGATGGCCATGAAGTGGCCCGACGTCTGGGCTTCCCCGCGGAGACGATACAGACGTGCGACTTTCGAACCGCTATGCGATCATACGATCCCGTGGGCCCTGCGCAGCGGGTTTGGATCACGTCGCACGCACCCGGCCGGTCCCATGTGCTTCTCCTCAGCGGCGGGCAAGCCTCGTCCGCGGAGGAGCTCAGCCGCCATGGCCGGCGCGTGTTCGAACTTTCCCACGTCGGCGGAATCGAGGAACTCGATGAGCCGATCTACATCCGCGACGGTGAATACAAGCGCCGATTCGTTCGGGAAACAGTCCGAGGGCGCGGGTGCGCTCTCGGGCCTGCTCGCATGGATCGATGCTGCCCACATAGACGTACTGGTCGTAGCCGACATGGACGAAGAAGCGGCCCGCCGCCTCCAGGCGGCACCAGGCGCCGTTGTCGCGCAGCATGGCCCGCACCAATTCCAGGCCCGACCGGCCGATCGACAGCGCCACCGGCGGGTGGACGGCGAGCCCGTGTCCCCCGCAACCGAGTACCCCGGCCCCGGCTGGAAGCGGCTACGCCGGGCCGACCTCGCGCAACGTGGCGGCGACCCGATCGAAGTGGTACGGCTGCCCTGGGCTCCATGACCGGAAGCCTGTTGTTTGCACAGTCCCTTTAGGGGACTGCCCTGCGACAGGCCTTACGATGATCAGATGCGGATCGATCTTGTGACGATCGTCGTGGACGACTACGACAGGGCGATCACGTTCTTCGTCGAGGCCCTGGGCTTCGACCTGGTCGAAGACTCACCGTCGCTGACGAACGACGGGCGCCCGAAGCGGTGGGTCGTCGTGCGGCCGCCCGGAGGCGGAACCGGCATCCTGCTCGCCCGTGCGGACGGCGAACGCCAGGCCGGCGCCGTCGGGAACCAGGTCGCCGGGCGGGTGGGGTTCTTCCTGCGGGTGGACGACTTCGAAGCCGCCTACCGGCGGATGACAGCGGCCGGCGTCGTGTTCGTCACCGCGCCGCGGGACCAGCCGTACGGGCGGATCGCCGTGTTCACCGACATCGCCGGCAACCGATGGGACCTGCTCGGCCCGCCCGAGAGGTCCTGACACGCCCCCGCCGGGCCGGAGAAGCCGGAACACCCCGACGGCCGCCGACGGCGCAGAGGTGACGGATCGCATCCTCTGACCGGTGCCATACGACCGGGACTGAGCCCTCCATCGGCTTCGATGGGCTGTCACCGGTTCGAAGGCTCCTGCGGGCGCGGCGGAGTCCGGCCGGCCGCAGCGGCGAAGCGGGTCATCAACTCGGCGAAGGTCTCGCGCTCTTCGGGGCTCCAGCCGTGCAGCAGAGTCTGCAGGCGATCGGTGCGGTAGGCACGGGCGCGCTCGTGCAGAGCGCGGCCGGCGTCGGTGAGGGTCAGCACGGTGTGGCGCCGGCTGGCAGCCGAGCTCTGCCGTACCACCACCCGGTGGGCCACGGCGCGATCGACCAGGCGGCTGGCGGTCGAAGGGCTGACGGCCAGCGCCCGCGCCACCACGCCGATGCTGATCCCGCCGGAGTCGCCGTCCGGGATGCCGGTGGCCACGGCATCGACGATGAGCAGGGTCGACAGCTCCACGCGCCGGTCACCGTCGGGAACCGCGGCGGGGGCCTCGAAAAACCGCCGCAGCGCCAGCAGGGCGCGGTCGAGCCGGTCGACGGGATCGGCCGGGGAGATCGGGCTGTCGGGCATGTCGTCCGCCATCACAGGTGTACTATACAAACGTCGCCACGTATGTATAATACAAATGTTGCACGTCGAAAGGTTGGAGGGCGGGATGAGCCAGATCCTCATAACGGGGGCGAGCGGCACCATCGGCCGTGTCGTCACCCGACAGCTGATCGAGACGGGAGCACCGGTGCGCCTGGCGCGCCGCCCGGCCGAGCTCACCGCCTCCCACCCGCACCCCGCCGGCGCAGGCAGCATGGACGGATCGGATTCCGTACAGCAGGTGGCCTTCGATTTCGCCGATCCGGCGAGCTGGCCGGCGGCCTTCACCGGTGTCGAGACGATGTTCCTGCTCCGCCCGCCGGCCATCGCCGACGTGCGCCGTGACCTGATCCCCGCCGTGGCCGCCGCCCGGGAAGCCGGCGTGCGGCATGTGGTGTTCCTGTCGCTGCAGGGCGCCGAACACAACCGTCTGGTACCGCACGCAGCCGTCGAGAAGTGGCTGCGCGCCTCGGACATGGCCTGGACGTTCATCCGGCCCTCGTTCTTCTGCCAGAACCTGTCGTCCACCCACGCATCCGACATCCGCGACCACGATGTGATCATGGTCCCGGCCGGCAGCGGCGCCACCGCCTTCGTCGACGCCGAAGACGTGGGCGCGGTCGCCGCGGCCGCGCTGCGCGATCCGGCCGCGCACGCCGGCCGGGCCTGGACGGTGACCGGCCCGCGGGCGCTGACCTATGAGCAGGTCGCCCACATCCTCACCCGCGAGCTCGACCGGCCGATCCGCTACACCCGGCCTCATCTGGCCGCCTACGCCCGCCACGCCCGCACCGCCCTGCGCATGTCCTGGCCCATGGTCGCGGTGACCGCCGCGATCTACACCACCGCGCGGCTCGGCCTGGCCGCCGGCCTGACCGACGACGTGCGCGCCGTACTGGGCCGCGACCCGATCGATTTCTCCGCCTTCGCCCACCGGGAGCGCGCCGCCTGGACGCGTCCCGGAACCTGACCCTTTCGCCCCCGCACCCCTTTCGGGGCCGCCCGCAGGAGAACACGGATGAACGTCGCCCTCATCGGCGCCACCGGCCGCACCGGTGCCCACGTGCTGGCCCGGCTGCTCCAGCGCGGCCACCACGTCACCGCGCTGGTGCGCACCCCCGCCAAACTGCCGTCGGTCGCCGCGGCGGCCGACGGCCTGACCGTCCAGAGCGGTGACGTCCTGCAGGCGGGTGCGCTGGAGCGATTGATCGACGGCGCCGAGGCGGTCGTCTCCGCGCTCGGGCCGGTCGGCCGCCAGGCCGATCTGCACACCCGCACCGCCCAGCGGCTGGTGGCGCTGATGAGTGAGCACGGCCCTCGCCGATTCGTGGGCATCAGCGGCGCCGGCGTGGACGCCCCAGGCGACGACAAGTCCCGCCAAGCCAAGATCATCAGTTTCCTCATCCAGAGGCTCGGCGGCGCAGCGGTCGCCGACAAGCCCGCCGAACTGGCCGTCTGGCTCGCCAGCGGCCTGGACTGGACGCTGGTGCGTCCGCCCCGCCTGCTCGACGGCGCGCCCACCGGCCGGATCGACCACCACGCCCACCGTTCGGTCCCCGGCACCACGATCACCCGCGCCGACCTGGCCGCGTTCGTGGTCGAGGTGGTCGAACAGGGCTTGTACGCGAGGGCGGCGCCGTTCGTCGCCGGTGCTGTCGGCGGCGTTCAACGCCATCACCACCCGTGAAGGCCGCCGTCATGACTACGCACCGCCGACCCGCCCACGGTTTCCGATCTCGTTGCCACAGCCATGCCGGATACTGAGGTGGTGGATGTAAGGCCGAGTGCGGCGGGTGCGCCCCGGGCGGCGTGGGCACCGGGGCCAGCAGGCCGCCGAACCGCTCGGTCAGATCGTCGATCATCAACCCGGCGCGCTTTCCGGCCGTGCCTTCGGCTGCATCGCGCAGCAGGGCGGGCAGTGGCCAGGCGATGTCGCCGCTGCGCAGGTTCATCAGGTGCGGAGCGGGCGCCGACCCGGCCGCCAGCCCGGCCGCGCCCGCCAGTTGCGCCTGCCGGCGTGGATGGTCCAGCAGATAGAACAGCGCGAACGGCACGTCGGCGGGCTCGGTGGCCAAGGCCTCCGCGGCCAGGACGCAGGCACGCTGCGGCGACGTCGCCTGCGCGGTGGCGGTCGCCACCGCCCGCAGGGTGCGCATCCGCCGCTCCCCCACGATCGTCGCTGTGGTGTCCAGCGCCGTGTTGTGCACGCCGACGACCGTGCCCGAGGCGTCGGTGATGGGCGAGTAGGTGAAGGTGGCGAAGACCTCCTCCAGCAGACCGTCGCGCTCCATCAGCATCGGCATGTTCTCGCCGCCGGCGCACTCCCCGCGGGTCAGGACGGCCTGCGTCATCGGACCGACGAACGACCACAGCTCCGGCCAGGTCTGCGCGGCTCTGCCGGCCAGCGCCCGGGGGTGCTTGGTGGTACCGAGGAACTGCCGCCACCGGTCGTTGTAGATCTGGATGAGCTCCGGTCCCCACCAGACCGCCATCGGATAGCCGGAATCCAGCGTCGTGCGCACCATGGCGCGCAGCACCTCGGGCCACCTGCTCACCGGCCCCAGCGGGGTGGCGGCCCAGTCCACGGCCCGCAGCAGGCGCTCGACCTCGCCCGATCCGCGAAACAGCCAGTCTGTCGCCTCGATCTCGGAGCGCGGTCGCGGCAACGGCCGGCCGTACACCACGTTCGCGATCATGGGGCCGATCTCGGCCAGCGGCAGCACCAGATGGGCGATCGGCGCCGCGGCGGTCGGCATCGAGGCGTACTCCGCGCTGTCGGGGTCCTGGCTGATGACGAACCCGCCCGCGGCCTGCACCGCTGCGGCGCCCGCGGCGCCGTCGCGCCCCATCCCGCTCAGCACGACGGCCACCCCGCGCGCGCCGACGGCATCGGCCAGCGAAGCGAACAACGCGTCGTGCGGATGCTCCAGCGCGCCCGTCCTGTGATCGAACAGCGCCACAGTGCCGTCCGGCAGCACCTCCATACGGGCCAGCGGAGGGCACACCAGGATCCGTCCTGCCAGCAGTTCCTCGCCGTCGGTCGCCCAGACCACCTCGCGCCCGGTCCGTTTGTGCAGCAGCATCGTCAAGGCGCTGCCGTGGCCGCCCAGGTGCTGCTGCACCAGCACGCTCACCGGAAGATCGACCGGAAGGGCCCGCAGCACCGCGGTCAGCGCCCCCATGCCTCCGGCTGAGGCCACCAGCACCACCACGCTGACGACACCGGTGTCATCCACATGGTCGTTCATGCGATCCTCCGCCTCGCCGGCCGCAGACGAGTCGCGACGCCGGCCCGGTCGCGGCCGACCGAAGACACGACAAAGGCACGACAGCCGCATCTCCACCAAAACACACCGGCACCGAAGCGACCATCGGCAACGAGAAACGCTCTATCCCTGATCAGCCGCCCGTTCTCGCCGGCACGCCAGATTGCCGCGCATGGTCGGGGTGGTCGAGGCCGAGATGCCGGCCAGACACAGCACCGGGCGGGCGAGCCCGGCGGGTGCCGACGGCGATGCCGGCCCATCGGGCGTCGGTGAACACGCGGTCGTCGGGATCGGCGCGGACCGCTCACCGCTTGGTGTAGTCCCGGGTGTACCAGCGCTCCGGGCGCACGCGGACCATGACCATGGTGTCGGCGACGTCCTTGGTGGCCTCGAGGTACTGCGCGGCGCCTTCGGGGCCCAGGTAGCGCTCGGCCAGCGTTCTGCGGTCTCCCGGCCGTGCCGGGTCCTGGACCGCCACGACCGGGCCCTCCACCGAGGCGTACCGGTAGGGCGGCCGCCCGTCCTGCGCCACCAGGCTCACCTGGCCCGCCCTGCCGATCAGCTCCATCTTGCGGCTGTCCCGGGCGGTGATGAAGGCGATGTCACCGCCGGGCTCGTACAGGTACCAGACCGGTATCGCCAGTGGCGCCCGCTCCGCCTCTTGCGCGACGCTCAGGACGCCCACGTGGACGCCGGCCAGGAAGGCCTCCCGTTCGGCAGCGCTCATCGCCAGGGTCATCGCGGCTCCTCTCTCCTGACCTCACCATGGACGACACCCTGCGTACAGCCAAGAGGAGACCTCCACCCGCCTCACCGCCAAGCCGATCCCGAGAAGGCCTTGCCCGGACACCAGTGGAGTCACCCCGAGCCGCCGATCAGGACGAGACGATGCAGGCATAGGTGCGGTCGAAACGGCCACCGGCCAAGTCCCGCTCGTCGATGAGGAAGTCGAGCTGACCGGCATCCCACCACACCATGTCGGCCGCCCGGTGGGAGTCGACCGAGAACAGGACACGCCAGTGCCCGATCTCCTCATCGTGCTCTCGACGCCCTGCGATGAACCACTCCAGGTCCTCCACCACCCGGTCACGGGCATCTGGTTCATCGGCTCCTCCCTCGGCCCGCCGCGATCGCTCGGCCTGCAGCTCCTGCACGGTTCTGTACCAGTGGAACAGGATGGATTCCCGGCCCGACAGGCACAGGTAGGCGTCCCGGCCGGTGCCGTCCTGAGGATGACCGCCGGTGCGGCTGCGGCCGTCGAGGCCGGAAGGCGCGGGACGGGGCAGCCCCTGCAGGCGCTCACCGAGATCACCCAGGTCCCACAGCAGCTGTTGCGGCAGACTCACCGTCGCCTGCACACGCAACGCGCAGGCGGGAAACCCGCTCAGCTCCTCGTTGTGGAAGCGGGCAGTCGGGGGCGCGCACTCCCGCAAGCGCGACGCGTCGGGAAAGTACCGGATCGCGTGCACGACGTTCGCGGCCGGCTCATCGACTCCGACGAAGAAGCTGAGCAGGCCGACGGCAGGCAGGCCGACGATCGACGCGTCGAAGGCCCCGAGATCGAGCTGGCCGACGAACGTCAGCGCCTCGCCGCCGGCGGTGGGCCAGTGAGCGGAGCCGGGCAGGGCAGGGCTGCCCCCCAGGCGGCTGCCGGTGGGCAGGATCGGACCATCGGGCACGACATCGGCCGCGAACGCGGGCAGTGCCGCGGCCTGGATCTCGGGCCATCGATCGGCCAGGCCTTCCCGCTCGGCCAGGTCCCGCATCTGCTCTACGGTCGCGTCGGTCACGTGCCGCATTCAACCAGCCTGCCGCAGGGGTGAGCTCACGCGGTGGGCAGGGTGAAGAAGAAGGTGGTGCCCCCGTCGGGGGTGGACTCGACCCAGATGCGGCCGCGGTGCCGGGTGATGATGCGCTGCACCAGGCTCAGGCCCATGCCGACGCTCTGGTAGGTGCCGGTACGGCGCAGCCGCTGGAAGGGAGTGAACACCTCCTTCAGCTGGTCGGCGTCGAGCCCGGTACCGTCATCGTGGATGCGGTAGGTGATGAAGCCCTCCGGTCCGGCCTCGTAACCGACCCCGATGCGGGCGGTCGGCCGGTCCCGGGTGGATTCGATGGCGTTGTCCAGCAGGGTGGCCAGCGCCTGCCGCAGCAGCTCGGAGTCGCCCTGGCAGGGCGGCAGGTCGGCGCGCTCGAAGCGGATGTCGCGTTCGCCCCGGTTCCTGGCCAGCTTGGCCCACACCTGGTCGGTGAGCGTGGCCAGGTCCACGGGCTGCCGGTCGATCTGCCCGCGTTGCAACTGGGAGAAGGCCAGCAGCGCGGTGATGAGGTCACCCATCCGGGTCGCGCTGGACCGGATCTTCCTCACGAACACGAGCGCCTCCTCGGTGGACATCTGGCCCGGGTAGTGCTCGGCCAGGACCTCGGCGGATGTGCTCATCGCGGTCAGCGGGGTGCGCAGGTCGTGGGAGATGCTGGCGGCGAACAGCTCCAGCTCGGCGTGGAAGGCGCGCAGCTGGGCATCCTGTCGCAGTAGCTGCTGTTGTCCCTGCCAGCGCCGGTGCGCGATGTAGGTGAGCGCCGCGGCGGCCACCAGGCCGCACAGCGCGGAGACCAGCAGGACGACCCCGAAGCGCCGATGCTCCTCGTCGGGCTCGGCGTACAGCCTCTGGTGCGGGGCCACGATCACCAGCCGCCAGCTGTCCGGCCAGACCGAGGCGGAGGTGTAATGCCACTCCTGTCCCGCCCGCTGATAGTCGCCACTCGATCCTTGCCGCAGCGCCGCGGCCAGTTGCGGGGCGAAGCGGGACAGCGAGATGACCTGCGCTCCCGGGTTTCTGGTGGTGGCCACCACGTCGCCGAACCGGTCGACCAGGTAGGCGTAGCCGCCGGGCGGGGCGATGGCCTCGCGCAGATAGTTCCCCAGCGGGCTGTCGGCGACGATGAATCCGCCGGAGAAGATCCGCTGCCCCTGCGGGGTCGCAAACGGTACGGCGATCGCGGTGAGGGACTGGTTGGGCACCACAGCCGAGGTGAACACGTTGGAGACGGCGATCCGGTCCTGCAGCAGGGCCACCCGGACGTGCGGCTGGCTGCCGGTCAGGTCCTGGCCGAGCAGCTCGGGCCGCGGCGGCCAGATGGCCAGGGCGCGGCCCTGCCGATCGAGCACGATCATGGAGGTGTAGCCGAGTCCGCCGCCGAAGATCTCCAGCCGGTCGGCGCTGACGGTCCGGTCGGCCAGGGCCTTGCTGGCGTCCTGCCGCTGCCTGGCCGCGATTCCGGTCATGTAGGACCGGATGAAGTCGGCCGCCACCTGGGTGCGCTGAATCATCCCCTCTTTCTCGGCGGCCCGCAGGAACGAGCCGGCCCACATCCACGTTCCCGCCGCGAGCGCCACCAGCAGCAGCCACACCACCGGGCTGAGGAACACGACCCATCGGCCGCCCAGTCCGCCTTCGCTGCCGGCCTCGGCCACGGCACCTCCCAGATTTCTCCCACCTTGACGCTGTCGTGCTGCGCGGCAGAGCGGATGACCGGCTCGTCTCGGCAGGCGATGGCCAACCGAGAGTGAGCATTACATGACAGTCTGTCACCTGAAGTTACCAAGCGCCCCCTGGGAGCGGGCACCGGCCCGGGAAGGAGGCAGGGGCCCTCGAAAAAGCGCCGGCGGTCAGCGCAGGGATTCACCGATGCAGGCCTCGAAGACCGGTCTCGTTATACATACAAAAAGGGAATAACCCATCCACGGCCAGAAGAATCCTCACCGCAGGCACACCGCCACCGCGATCCATTGGCGGCATGTGCTTTACTATTGACCAAAAGGGGAATCGCCGATCCCTTTCGAAGCAATTCTTGAACCGCACTTCCGGAAGATTTCTTCATCGTTTATGTCCGGAGGCCGGGGCTACATAGACAAAATCACCGTCAATCAACAGCGTCAAAGGGATCCAAATGCGGTGGCGTCGGTCATCGAGCGGACCACCGCCATTACCGGCGGTTTTGTCCTCACCGCGCACAACCGCCACGGCTTCGGCGACAGGCGCCTTCCCCCAGCGGACGGACAGGGGTGGGCGGCTCGCCGAACACCAATTCTTGAGCCGAGTTTCCGGAATCTTTCTTCGGCTTTCTCCGGAACCTTCATACATCTCTCTACGGGGGGTATCGGCTCCGCCACGCAGGGTTTATAGTCAAAGGCTATGGGTGCTTTCCGACAATCGCAGCCCCCGCCCCGTCCAGCGGGAATGCGCCATCAGCACCTGCCCGGCCTGAGCCTCATCGCCCTCGCCGGTGAGATCGACCGCACCACCAGCGCCCAGCTGGCCGACTACGTCGCGCGCGTGCGCCGGGCCGGCGACCATGTCGTCTTCGACCTGACCGAGCTGAGGTTCCTGGACAGCTCCGGCCTGCGCGTGCTGCTGATGTGCGCCCAAGCGTGCGCCGCCGAGGGGGTGCAGGTGCACCTGGCCGGCGCCCGCGCCGCGCCCGCCCGGTTGCTGACCACCACCGGCCTCGGCGGCCACCTGCCGGTCCATGCCGAGGTGGAGCAGGCCATCACCGCCGCCGTGACCCAGGGCGGCTGAGGGTGTCCGGATGCCCCGCACGTCGGAAAAGCGGCTCGGTAGTGATGCGCCCGGCGGCCGTCGTGACTCCCCGGCCCAATTCACCCCGGCCCCGAAAAGAGGTGACATGGTCTCGACCAACGGTGGTGAGCCCGCCTCCACCTGGACGTTTCTCACCCACCATGCCCGGGTGCCGGTGGAGATCGCCCGCGATCCGCAAGTGCGCATCCGCGACATCGCCGCCCGGATCGGCATCACCGAGCGCGCCGTGCAGAGCATCGTCTCCGACCTGCACCACGAGGGCTATCTGACCCACGACAAGGTCGGCCGGCGCAACCACTACACCCTCAACTCCGAACGCGGCTTCCGCTACCCGACCGAGGCCGACCTGCCCGTACGGCTGCTCATCGACATCTTCACCCAGCACGACCTGCCCGACGGCGGTGCCCCCGCACGCGCTACCGGAACCGATGCATAGCCGATGCGGACGGCAGGGCGGACACCGCGCAGGCAGCGCCTGGCATGCGCTGCGGTTGCGGAAGAGGGGAAGAGGCGGGCATGAGGGTTCCTCACTCGGTGAACAGAGCGAAGCAACCTTATGTGCCCTTTACATGGCGCTTTACGGCATTTGCCGGTTTTTGCCGACGCTTGGACTTCCTTGGGGAAAAGCAGAGGAAGCCCTCTGCCCTATCGCCAACCTGTACCTCCAGCGCCGCCCCCGACGGAGTGGCATCGGTGAGAGCCGGTCCGGATTTTGACGGCAGCACCTCCACGGGCGGGCGCTCCCCGGACTGGACGGCGGACGACAAGAGGCGAGCATTAACGTACTCTTTGTGGCGATTAGTCCGTTTATAGATGTCCTGCGAGCGAGACATGTCCCTGATCAGAGTTCCCTCTCCCTACGCGCCCGGGGAACCCGACTGGACGCTGGTGGCCCGGTCTCTGGCCCAGGTCATTGTCATGACCGTGCTGCTGTTCATGGCCGGCGGTGTCGCCCTGTCCATGATCGCCGATGCCCGCGGGCCGGATCGGGCCGATGAACGTTTCGCCGTGATCATGGGCACCGCCGCGAAGATCGCCAACCCCGACCACCGCTTCCACGCACTCGCCCACGACGACGACGGATGGAGCGAGCACCTGACCCTGGTGGGCGAGCCGCTCACCGCAGACGACGGCATCAGCGAAGACGTCCCCGGCCGACGCGTCACCTACGAGATCACCAAGGACTCCTCCGGCGCGATCGACACCGTCGGCGCCGCACCCATCGGTGACTCGGCACTGGACCACAGCCTCATGACCATCGGCGAGCGCGACCAGAGCCAGGACGCGGCCCGTAGTCAGACCCGCAAGCGCCTGGACGCCCTGCCCGCGGGCATGAACGCGGTCGCGCTGGTGGAGTTCGAACACCCGCTGGCCACGACCCAGGTCGCCGACTTCACCGGCCGGGATGACTACTGCGGCATGGTCACCTACGTCTATCAGCCCTTCGGAGGCGCCAACGAGAACGCGATCAGCTGGAACGCCCGCATGGCCCCCTTCGAAGGGCACACGAAAGAGCACACCCCCGAGCCGGGATGTACGAAGGAGCCGGAGGAGGCCCTGGCCGCATTCCGCTCCTGGACGGCCGAACTGCGCCCCGGAGACGACGCCGGCCTGCGCGGCCTGTCGCTGACCCGCGCGCGATTGGCCGGGGCGGCCGACAAAGGCCTCGCGTACGCCTTCGTCGCCGAATCCTGGCGGGTGGGCGACCTGCGCGCGCTGCTTGACGACTCCCGGGTGCGGACCGTCCGGGTCACGGATGTCGCCTTCAACCTCAGCTGAGCACGCTGTCGTTTGCAGCGTCGGCAAACCCCTCGGCCGACCTCTATCTGAAGGCCGTGGCCTTCCGGATCCGACACAGCACGGCCCCCCGGCGAAGAGGGCCTATGCGGAGTGATCGCACTCGAATACGACGTTTCCGTGGCGTGCGTCCTGCCTCCGGGCGGAGGAAGGGCACCGATGGACTCTTGACGGGGGCGCTGCGATATTTGTCGGATGTGGCAGTTCGTCGACCGGCCCGAACTCGAACGCCGCTGCCGGTTGCCGGGCGGTCTCGGTGTCGCGCCCTCCGGGGAACAGTCCCTGGCCCGCGTCCCCGGCCTGCTCGCCGAGGGCGAATGGGACAGCGCCGTGGTGCTCGCCTTCGACGGGCTGGGTTACGACCACGCCGCCGCGACCCTCGCGCCCGACCGGCTGACGGCGCTGACGACGACGTTCCCCAGCACGTCGGTGACCGCCTGGCCCACCGTGCTGACCGGCGCGGGGGCCGAGGAGCACGGCCTGGTCGGCGTGCGGTTCCGCGCAGGCGGTGAGCTGGCCGACTGCTTCGCCGAGGGGCCCGCGCCCGGGACGGTGGGAGAGACCGTGTTCGAGCGGCTGTCCGCGCGCGGCGTGCGGTGCCTGGTCAATCCCGGCGAGATGGCGACCTGGCCCGCCTGGTGGCGCTCGGCGGTCACCGGAGGCGCGATCGCGCTGCCGCCGTACGCGGACTGGGAGAAGATCCGGTACGAGCCTGCGGCCATCGCGGAGGCGGCCGCCGCCGAGGTCACGGCCGGGCTGGCGCGGCGCGGGCCGGGACGGTCGCTGGTGTGGTCGTGGATCAACGTGGACGACTGCGTGCACCGGACCGGTCCCTCGGCTGAGCTGGACGCGGCGTTGCGCGAGATCGGGACGCTCGCCCGGCGTCTCGCCGATCAAGGGCACACGGTGCTGGCCCTGTCCGACCACGGAGCCGTGCCGAGCCGGTGCCCGCCCGCGCTGGCCGAGGGCTTCGCGGCGGTGACCGGGCCCGGCACGTGTGCGCTGCCGCCCGGCGGGGCCGGACGGGTGCGGTGGGCCTATCCGAAGCCCGGCAGGGCTGACGAGGTCGCCGGCAGGCTGGCCGAGCTGCTGGGTGACGACGGCCTGGTGACGACGCCGGACGGGCTGGCCGGGCTGGGGCTGCTGGCCCTGGAGGGTTCGGTACGGCACGCGCTCGGGGAGGTGGTCTGTCTCGCGGTGGGGCCGAGCTTTCCCGTGCCGGAGCCGGGCGTGGCCTGGGAGCACGGGTCGGTGAGCGTGGGAGAGATGATCGTGCCGCTGGCGGTGTGGGAGGCGTCCTGACATGACGGGGTGCACGGGGTACGCGGGGTACGCGGTCGTGGGGCGGCTGCTGCGGGCGGCGGGCGCGGGACCGGAGGTGTGGATCGCGGCCGGGGACCTCGCCGCCTGGTCGGCGGGGCTGGCCGCCGCGGGGTTTCGCGCCGTGGCGGACCCGCCGGCCGGGGTGACGCTCGTGGACGGTGCGGGCCTGAGCGGGCCGGCCTTCCGGCGGCTGGTCCTGTCCCTGCCCCCGGAGGGTCTGCTCTGCGCGGTGGGGGGCGAGGACGTGAGGGAGTGCGGGTATGAGGTGATCGCCGCGACCGGCGGGTGCGTGCTGGCCCGGGGCGTGGCGGTGCCGGCGCCGGACGTGGCCGGCCGGGCGTACGAGGAGGACGGCGCGGGCCTGCTGGACCTGCGGTGGTCGCCGGACGAGGTCAACTGGCCGGATCCCGACCCGCGCGAGGTCTGGCGCGAGATGACGGCCATCGCCGAGACGGCCCGGGCCTACGCCCTGCACGACCCCTATGGCGGCCGGGCGGGGGACGTCCTGTCGCGGTGCCTCGGATGGCCCGTCGAGCCCGATCACGTGACGTTCGGGGCGGGGGTGGCCTCGCTGCTGCGCGACCTCGTGCCGCTGGCCGACGGCGGAACCGTGCTGGTGGGGCGGTACGGCTTCGCCGACGTGCCCGGCTGGGTGACGCAGGCGCGCTCCCCGGTGCGCTTCTTCGACGACGGCGGGCCGGGCCCGTCCTGGTGCGAGGAGCTGCGGCGGACGCGGCCGTCCCTGGTGATCGCCGACCGGCCGACGCAGCGCGGCGTCGTCCACCCGCTCGGCGAGCTGGCGACCGTGCTGGAGGAGGCGTCGCGGCTCGGCGCGATCGTCGTCCTGGACGAGGCCAACGCCAACTACCTCGAACCCGGGCTGAGCGCGGTACGGCTGACCGGGCGGCACCGCAACCTGGTGGTGGTCCGCGGGCTGTCCAAAGGCTACTGCCAGGGCGGGCTGCGGGTGGGGTACGCCGTCGCGTCGGCCGCGCTGACCCGGCGGGTGCGGGCGAGCGTGCCCGCTCTGCAGACCGGCGAGCCGGCTTTCCAGGCGGGCCTGCGGATGCTGGCGCTGCCCGACCCGCTGGGCGGGCTGCGATCCAGGATCGGCCTGATGCGGCCCCGCGCCGTGCGGGTCCTCACCGCCTTCGGCCTCACCCCGGATCCGGGGCATCCGTCGCTGCCCTGGGTCACCGCCCCGTCCGACGCCGTCGAACGGCTGGCCGCACACGGCGTGCTGGCGAAACGGCTGCGGGCGGGGGGCCGGTCCTCGCCTGACCTGGCCAAGATCGCGGTGCCGCTCTCGGACGAACGCGCCGCTCTCTTGACCGAGGCGCTGAGCGGCGAACGGACGGCCACCCGATGACCGGCGAACGGACTGCTCGGGCGATGAGCGGCGGCGACGAAGGGTCCCGTGTCGCCGACAGCATCGACGACCTCACCGAAGCCGAGCTGGAGCGCTGGCGGGCGGCCACCCACGCGGCCCCGGCCTTCTACCGCCCGGCCTTCCTGCGCGCCTACGAGCGCGCCCCCCTCGCCCCCACCGACGCCTTCCACTATCTCCTCCTGCCCGACGCCGTCCTCCCCGCCTACCTCCAGGGCACCGAGGACGCCGCCGGCGACGTCTCCGGCCTCGGCCTGCCCGCACGGCCGCACGACCGCATCCTGCTCACCCACGTCACCCACTGCTACGACACGGTGCTGCCCGCCGCGACGCCCCTGGAAAGGGCCGTTCCCGCCGCGTGCCGGGCGCTCGCCGAGCTGGCGGCCCGGCAGGGGGCGCGCTGGTTCGCCTTCCTGGACGTGGACGCCTCGGGCGCGCTGGCCCGCCGCCTGGCCGCCGAGGGGTTCACGCCCGTCCCCATGGAGACCCGCTACCGCCTCGACCTGAGCCCGTACCGCGACCTCGACGACCTGATCGCCCGCCACCCCCGCCGCTCGTACGCCGGCCGCTGGCTGCGGCGGATCCGCGCGCGCGACGACGTCGAGACGACCGTGCTGCGCCCGCCGTTCGGGGATGGCCGGGTCGCCGAGGCGGTGGAGCTGTGCCGGCGCACCACCGCCCGCCACGGCACGCCGGGCTACTACCCGGAACAACTGCACGCGTTCGTCCGTGAGGCGGGCGAGGACGTGCGCGTGGTCGAGACCCGCATCGGCGGCCGGCTGGCCACGGCGGTGATCTGCCTGCTGGACGCCGAGCGCTTCCACCTGTGGGCGGGCGGCACCGACGAGTGCCTGTCCGGCCAGGGGATCAGCCGTTACGCGCTGCTCGTGTCCAGTGTGCTGGGCCCCGCCCTGGCCTGCGGGGCGCGCTGGCTGGAGGCCGGTCGCGGCAACGCGGGCGTCAAGGAGCACTTCAGGATGGAGCCGGTGCCGCTGGCCGGGTTCGTGGGCACTCTGTGACGCGCCGCCTCGCGCCTGCCGCCATGCTCTCCTGCACGGCGCTGTCCGCGCTCGGCGACTACCTCGCGGTCACCGCGCTCGCCCTGCACGTCCAGCGGCAGAGCGACTCGCCGCTCACGGTGTCGGCGCTGATGCTGGCCGGGCTGGTGCCGCTGGTGATCTTCGCGCCGCTCGCGGGGACGGCGCTCGACCGGTTCGAGGCCAGGCGGCTGGTGTCCTGGACACTGGGCGTCCAGGCGGGGCTGGCCGTCGGGCTGGCCTTCGCGCAGCAGCTCTGGCAGCTCCTCGTCCTGCTCTTCCTGCTGGGGACGGCCGGCGCGATCACCCAGAACGGGCTGGTCGCCCTGCTCCCCGGGCTCGCTCCGCCCGAGCGTCTGGCCGATGTGAACGGCTGGTTCGAGGCGGGCAGGGCGGCGGGCGTCACGCTGGGGCCTCCGCTGGGCGGGATCGTAACGGCGGCCTGGGGGCCGCGGGACGCGCTGCTCGCCGACGCCGCGACGTTCGCCGCGCTCTGCCTGGCCCTGCGCCTGGTGCCCGCCCGCCCGCCGGCTCCGCGCACGCAGGCTCCGCGCACACAGGCTCCGGCGCCGAAGCGTGCGGAACGGGAGCTGACGGCGGGCATCACCGTCCTCGTGCGCCGTCCCCTGCTGCGGCGGGCCGTCGGCGTCCAGATCGGGGTGACCTTCTTCCTCGCCGGCGTGAACGTGGCCGAGCTGTTCTTCGCCACCGGCACCCTGCGTGCCGGAGAAGCCGGCTACGGCGCGCTGGTCGGCGTCTGGGGCCTGGGCATGGTCGCGGGGGCGCTCGGCGCGGGACGGTGGGCCCCGTCGAGCCCGCCCGCGCTGATGACGCTGCTCTCGGCCGCCGGGATCGCCGCCGGCGCGGCCGTCGCCCTGGCCGGGACGGTCGCGACCTACCCGGTGGCGGTGGCGGGCTGGGCGGTGGCGGGCGCGGCCAACGGCGTACTCAACGTCACCCTGCGCACGCTGCTCCACCAGGGCGCCCCGGCCGCGCTGCACGGACGGGTCTTCGCCGTCCAGTACGCCGGCTACAACGCCGCCAAGATCGCCGCCCTGGTGACGGCGGGTCCGGTCGTCGTCCTGCTGGGCCCCGCGGGCGCCGTCGTCGCCATCGGGATGTGCACGGCCATGGTCGGCGTGACGGGAGTGACCGCGTCCCGGAGGCGGATGAATGCGGAGTGAAGTGCGGCTGCCGTTCTTGTTGACGGCTGATCCGATTGCATTCACGCTGGGGCTGTTGCGCGCCATGACTTCGCGATCTCCACTTCTCGGGGCGAAGGAGGCGAAGTGCGAGCACGTGAGGCGGTCCTGACCGTTCACGACGCCTTCCCGGTCGAACGCTGCGAGGATCTCGTCGCCTCCCTGTGCGGATTGGACCGCTACCAGGCGTCCGACGGCATCGGCAGGGCGGCCGACCTGGTGGCGGCCGCCGCCGAACGGGCCGGCCTGCGCGAGGTCGCGGTCCACCGGTATCCGGCCGACGGGACGGCCACCTGGTGGACGTTCCGCGCGCCCGCCGCGTGGACACCGGTCAAGGCGACCCTGGACCTGCTCGAACCCGGCGGCGTCCGGCGGGTGGCCGAGCATCCGGCGCAGCCGTACTGCCTGGCCACATACTCGGCCGCGACCCACGCGCGGGGTGTGCCGCTGGTCGACGGCACGGATCCCGGAGCGAAGACGCCGCCCGGCGCACTGGTCCTGCTCCCCTCCGGGCGCGGGATCCGGCTCGGCCCGGCCATCGCCGAGCTGCAGCGTACGGAGGCCGGTGGCGTGGTCACCGACATCCCCGCCGAGCGCTGGCACGACCGGCCCGTGAGCGGCCGGCTCGAACTCGCCCGCGACTCCCGCCTCTACGCCTTCAGCGTCCCGCCCGCGACGATGGCCGGCCTGCTACGGGCCGCCCGCGAGGGCGTCACCGCCGCCGTCACCGTCGAGGTCACCGGGGACGCCGCGATGCCGGTGGTCGAGGCCGTCCTGCCCGGGGACGAGGCCGCCGGCGAGACGCTGCTGCTGGCCCATCTGTGCCACCCCGCCCCCGGCGCCAACGACAACGCCTCGGGCGTGGCCGCGCTCCTCGGCATCGCGACCGCACTGGCCGCGCTGCCGCGCCGGCCCGGCGAGGGGCCGGTCAGGTTCGTGTGGGGGCCGGAGTTCGCGGGCACGGCGGCCCACCTGCACGGCAGGCGCGGCCCGCGGCCCGCGTACGTGCTCAACCTGGACATGGTGGGCGAGGACCAGGCCGTCTGCGGCTGCCCGCTGACCGTCGAAGGCGGCCCCGGGCACGTGCCGAGCCCGCTGCCCGCGCTCGCCGCCGACTTCGCGCACCTGCTGCCGGCGCCCGCCTCCTCGTACGCGGGAGCGGTGCCGCTGCGCGCGTGGACGTGGGAGGAGGTGCCGTTCTCCGGAGCCTCCGACCACGCGCTGTTCGCCGACCCGGCGACCGCCAGCCCGTCGCTCGCCCTCGGGCACTGGCCCGACCCCTACCGGCACACCAGCCTCGACACCCCCGACAAGGTGTCCGGCGAGGAGCTGCGGCGGGCCGGCACGCTGGCCGGAGCCCTGGCCCTGTTCCTGAGCGGCATGGGCCCCGGCGACCGGCCGTACCTGCGCTCGGTGCTCACCGACTGGGCGCTCGGGCGGATGGTGGCCGTCCGCCGCCTCGCCCGCGCCGCCCGGCCCGGGGACGGCGTGGTCGATCCCTTCAGCCGGGACCGGCTCGGCGGGTTCCTGCGCCACCAGGCAGGGCTCGCCGCCGCCGTACTGCCCGAGCTGGCCGGGGACCTGAGCGCGCATGCCGAGGCGCTCGCCGCTCCGCACCTGCCGCCCCCGCCCTCTCCCCCGCCTGCACAGCCGTCGCGGCGGCTGGAGAACCGCTGGCCGGGGCCGTTCAACTTCGAAGGATTGCTCGACGCCGCCACGCCCGCCGACCGGGCCTGGCTAGCCGGACAGGACGACGGCGATCCCTCCGCCTACACCAAGGCGGTCGCGCTGGCGCTGGCGCTGGCCACCGGCGCCGGGCTCGGGCAGGCCGTCGTCCAGGCCGCCTACTCGACCTGGCTCCCCATCGACCCGGCCTTCGCGGCACGCCTGCTGGACGCGCTCGAAGCGGCCGACTGGCCCGGCAACGACCTCACGTAGCCCTCGTGAGGAGAGGAGGTGAACGCCATGCCCGCCACCGCGACCGTCAAGACTCAGAGCACGGTCACGACGTCGCTGGGACAGATCTTCGCCCAGCTGGCAGCCAAGCGGGAGACGGACCTGATCCGCTTCCGTACCTGTTGCGCGGACCCGCGCGCCAGCCGATGAGCTGAACGGCTCGTCGTCAAGGGGCACGGCCGTGCGACGACCGAGCGGCCGTGCCCCGCCTTCCCGCGCAGATCCCTTCCCGCGCAGATCCCCTTCCTGCACAGATCCCCGACGCCCGGAGGATGCCGTGGCCGTTGACTTCCAGCTGATCGACCGGGTCGGCACGACGACCCCCCTCGCCGCCCGCCCGGGAGCCACCATCGCCCAGGTGCTGATGGAGAATTTCGTCCCGCCGCTGTCGGTGACCGTCACCGGGCGCGGCGAGGTCCCGCTCGCCGACGGCGAGCACGTCCGGGACGGGCAGAGCTACCGGGCCAGACTCATCGAGGGCTACGACCTGGGCGCGATCCGCCGCCTCTACACCGAGTACCCCGGCGACAGCGGGCACGCCTACCTCAAACGCCGCCTCGTCTTCAGGGACGACGGCAACCTGACCCTGGAGCAGGCCCCCTTCGACATGCCGGACCTCGCCCGCCACGTCGAGGACACCGTACGCCAGACCATCGAGCGCTTCCGGCTCGTCCAGCCCGGCCGGCCCATGGTCCTCGGCCTGTCGGGAGGCGTGGACAGCGGCTCGCTCATGCTCGCCCTCGGCGCCCTCATCGAGCGCGGCGTGCCCCTCGACCTGACGGCCGCGACGTTCGAGGACTTCGACAGCACCTACTCCGACACCTTCGACCGGGCGCACGAGCTGGCCGAGCGCTTCGGCGTCCGGCACGAGCTCATCCCCGCCGACCTGGCCCGCTCCGTCTTCCACCTCGACCGCCCGCTCCGCGACGTGCTCCCGGCGCTCATGGAGACCGAGGACTCCCACCAGACCATGTACGTCGACCACCACACGACCCGGCGGACCCTGGAGGTCTTCGCTGCCGAGCACGGCGCCCGCACCATCGCGCTCGGCCTGCACACCACCGACCTGCTGGCGGGCCTGGTGAACGCGCAGGCCACCGGCTACCGGCTCGGCGGCATCCCGCTGCGCGCCGTGGGCGACTTCTCCTACGTCTTCCCGCTGGCGTTCGTGCCGAAGAAGGAACTGGACCTCTACTACCTGCACGCCACCGGCACGATCCCGCCGCAGAGCCCGCCGAACCCCTGGGAGTTCAATCCGCTCGACCGCAACTTCTACTACTACTTCGCCGACTTCATGCAGAGCTTCTGGCCCGGCGTCGAGCACTGGATGTTCACCGGGGCCGCGATCGCCGCCGGGGAGGACAAGCAGTCCTTCGTCACCTGCGGCAACTGCCAGGGCTCACTCGACCCGCAGGGCCGCGACTGGACGCCGGGCGACTTCTGCGACGTGTGCAGCATCCTGGCCCGCTACGACTACGTGAAGGGCATCTGACCAGCCGTCCGGCCGCTGCAGCGTGGGGCGGCGGGTAACGGCGCGGAGCCGGCTCCCCTCATCACGGCGAATCGGCGCCCGCCCGCACACCGTCCCTCTCTGAAGCGCGCCGGCCGGGGGTGGTGACCCCCGGATGCCCTTCGCGCGTCGTCAACGTCGCTTCGGTGGTCCGCGGTGGGTGACGACCTTGCCTCCCGGTCCGGGGTACGCCATGATCAGCAGCCGCTGGGTGCCGTGCTCCTCGCCCTTCCACGGAAACCAGGCCAGCGCTCGGGCGTCGTGGTGAAGGCGGTGACGATGCCCGCCACCGCGGCGAGGGTCGAAGAGGTCGTCGGCCCTCGCCGCGGGGGCCGATCCACGCGGGCATGCCGGCCGCGAGGTTGACGGCCGCCGGGATCAGCGGGAGCACCACGGCCACATAGACGGTGGCGAACAGCGTGGCGATTGGGCCGAAACGGTAACGGCGCACGGCGGCACCCTCGGGCGCGAGCGGGCAGGAGCTGAAGATCCGAACGAAGGCGCCCAACCCCAGCGAGCCACCACTGAAGCGATCAACTGAGGATTGGCGGCGCCCGCAACCCGCTGAGCGGTCAAGATGGCCGAGCGCCGGCACTGCCGGGCGGGCTATGCGGTGGGTCCGGCTGCGGTCTTGGTGAATCGGCGGGCCAGGCGCGCGAAGGCCTGCGTGAGTTCGCGGGGCCCGACGACTTCGATGTCGGCGTCGTAGCGGGCGACGGCGGCGGCGAGGCTGGGCCAGGACCAGGACCCGACGGTGAGCTTGCAGCGGTCAGGGGTGATCTCCTCGACGATGCCGTCGCGGGTGTAGAGGGCGACGGCGGCGGCGGGCAGGTCGAGGATGACCGTGCCCTGACAGGGCCAGCTGTCGGAGGCGTCGGCGGAGCCTCGGAACCGGCTGGTGATGAAAGCGGCCACGTCGCCTCCGGGCAGCGCCCTGGGGGTGAAGCGGGGTCCGTTGGGAGTGCGCGGCACGATCCGGTCGGCGCGGAAGGTGCGCCAGTCCTGGCGGTCGAGATCCCAGGCGACGAGGTACCAGCGCCCGTCCCAGGTGACGACGTGGTGCGGCTCGGCGCGGCGCGGGGGCCTGTCCGCGGCCTCGGTGCCGTAGTCGAATCGCAGGGTCTCATGGGCGTGGACCGCGGCGCTGATCGTGAGCAGCACGGTGCCGTCGACGGGTGCGGCCGGGCGGCCGGGCGGCCGGCGGACAGCGGTGACCTGCAGAGTGTCGACACGGTTCCGGAGCCGGGTGGGCATGACCTGGCGGATGGTGTTCAGGGCGCGCGCGGCGGGTTCGGCGAGGCCGTCGCCCTCGGTGGTGGCGGCGATCTGCAGGGCGACGGTGAGTGCGACGGCCTGTTCGTCGTCGAACAGCAGCGGGGGCAGTTCGGTGCCGGCGCTGAGCCGGTAGCCCCCGTCGGGGCCTTTGACCGCGGTGATGGGATAGCCGAGCTCGCGGAGCCGGTCGACGTCGCGGCGCACGGTGCGCAGGCTGATGCCGAGACGGTCGGCCAGCAACGTGCCGGGCCAGTCGCGGCGGGTCTGCAACAGCGACAGCAGAGCCAGCAGTCGGGCGGAGGTTTTCGGCATGAATGTGATTCTGCCCGAGGTAGGTGACACATCCTGGCACCTACCTCTGCGAATCTCGGACCTGCAACCAGAGAACCTGATTCGACGGAGTCATCATGAGCATCACCACTGCCGTTCACCTGAACTTCCGGGACAACGCCCGTCCGGCGCTGGAGTTCTACCAGTCCGTCTTCGGCGGCCACCTCGTCGCGTTCACCAACGCCGACGCCCGGCAGGTGCGGCACCCGGCCGACGCCGACCGGATCTCGTGAGGCGAGGTCCGGGCCGACAACGGCTTCCACGTCATGGCCTACGACGTGCGCGAGGAGCAGACCTACGACGCCGGCGACCGGGCGTTCTTCGTCTCCGTTCGCGGCGAGGACGCCGACGAGATCACCGCCTACTGGAAGGGCCTGTCCGACGGCGCCACCGTCATCGAGGACCTCGGCCCGGCCGGGTGGACCCCGCTCTACGGCATGCTCAGGGACCGTTTCGGCGTCACCTGGGTCCTCGACGTCGCCGTCGAGTACAACGCCGGCTGAGCCGCCGCGCGGGTGCACGGCTCACCGTCGCGGGCGCCGTGCACCCCGGTGCCGCGCCCGGCACGGCGGTCTCCTCGTCACACCCCTGCCGGCTCTTCGTCGGCGATCCCGACGGCGCCATGCGCGGGCACGGGCTTGGTGAGGAAGGTCGTCGCGCCGTCGGAGGACTCCGTACGGTAACCCTGGGCGTGGTAGAGGCGGATGTTGCCGTGGCTGCGGGCGCCGGTGGACAGCACGATGCGGCGGCATGAGGCGTCGGCCGCCGCTTCGGCCTCGCCCAGCAGCCAGCGCCCCACCCCCTGGCCGCGCAGATCGGGGACGACGCCCAGGCGGCCCACGTGCCAGTCGTCGTCTATGCGGCACGTGCGCACCATGCCCAGGAGCCGGCCGTCGCGCCACAGGCCCGTGCCCTGCCAGGTGGCCAGCCATGCGCGTACCTGCTCCAGCGACTCATGCAGGGCGGGGATGGCCAGGGTGTCGTTGGCCAGCGCCTCCTCCACCCAGCAGCACCGCTGGAGCACCAGCACCTCCGCGGCGTCGTCCGGGGTCAGCGCTCTGACGTACGACCCCGGCACCGGCACCTCCCCGGAAGCGGAGCGGGCCCGCTCGCGCATCGGCCGCAGCGCGTGGGCGAGGCGGACGAGCTCGTCCAGGACCCCGATGGCGGCCTGTTCTCGGCCGGCGTCCGGGCGGATCCGCCCGGAGTCGACGGTGTCGGCGATGCGCAGGGCGAGCGTGGCGCCCAGCGGGACCAGCCGCAGCGTGGTCACCACCTGCTTGGCGTGCTGAACCGAGCGGGTGCCCGCCGAGGTGTTGCCGTAGCTGACGAACCCCATCGGCTTCCACGCCCATTCCCGGCCCAGGTAGTCGAGGGCGTTCTTGAAGGTGGCCGGCATGCCGTAGTTGTACTCGGGCGTGACCGCGATGAAGCCGTCGGCCGCCTCCACCATCGCGCTCCACCGCTTGGTGTGCTCGTTTCGGTAGCGACCGGAGGCCGGTTCGTCCTCCTCGTCGAGGAAGGGCAGGGCGAGGTCGCCAAGGGAGATCGGCAGCAGTTCCACTCCCAGTTCCGTGGCCCGTGGCGCGATCGTGTCGATCAGCCACTGGCCCACCACCGGGCCGAGAGCACCGGGACGGGTGCTGCACACCAGGACGAGGACTCGCACAGGTTTCGTTGACATGGAAATGAACTTAGCTGGTAGCTTGTTTACATGTCAAAGAAAAGTTCGGGGAAGACGGTGCGCTGGCTCGACGCCGACGAGGAACGCGCCTGGCGCGCTCTGCGCCGGATGATGATCGCGATCCAGTCGCGCACCGCGCACGACCTGGCCTCGATCGGCCTGTCCGACCCCGACTACGAGGTGCTCAGCACGCTGTCGGAGCGCCCGGGCCACGCCAGCACGCTGCACGAGCAGGCCGCCAAGATGGGCTGGTCACGCAGCCGCCTGTCGCGGCACGCCAGCCGCATGGAGGCCCGCGGCCTGGTACGGCGCGAGCCCGACCCGGACGACGGCCGGGGCTGTTATCTCGTCCTGACCGAGGACGGCCTGCAAACACTGGAGGACGCCGCCCCGGCCCACCTGGAATCGGTCCGCCGACACGTCATCGACCGGCTCTCCCCCGCGGACCTGTCCGCTCTGGAGAGCATCGCCCGCAAACTGGAAGAACCCTCATGAGCATTGGCGCACCTGTCCCCTGGCCGGCGCGCGAGATGCTGTCGGGCGTGATGATGGCCGCTCTTGGTGTTCTCGACCATGCCGTCGGTTCAGGCGCTGCTCGCAGTGCTCCCGGAGGGGGTGGGGGCGTCGGTGCCCGTGTCCGGTGCGCCGTCGAGGGAGATGCCCCGCGCGCTGAGCAGCACCATGAAAGCGCAGCTTCCGACGAGGGCGATGTCAGCGAGGTTGCCGACGAACAGTCCGCCGTAGTCGATGAAGTCGACGACGTGGCCCCGGGCGAAGCCGGGCGGGCGGAACAGGCGGTCCAGCAGGTGAGAGGTGGCGCCGCCCAGCAGCGCGCCCAGCGCCACGGTCCAGACCGTCGAGCGCAGCCGCCTCCCGACATACGCGACGCCGGCCACGGCTGCGGCCGCCGCCAGGGTGAACACCCACGTCGCCCCCTCGCCGATCGAGAAGGCGGCGCCCGGGTTGAACAACAGCCGCAGCTGGATCACCCCCGGGATCACCGAGACGGGTTCCCGGTCGGTCAGCGCCGAGATCGCCCACAGCTTGGAGGCCTGGTCGGCGAGAAGAACCATGACGGCCAGCACGAGCATCCACCCGTACGGCCGCATTCCTCGTCTCGCTGCGCGCACACTTCGTTCGTCCGACATGCCTACCTCGCGATCGTGGGATCGGGCACAGCAAATCTAGCGATACCGACCTGTCGGCGGATACGGCGATGACGGCCCTCCCCTCCCCCTTTGTACCGGAGCAAGAGTCCACGACGAGCGGAATGCGGCGGACCTGTACATCGATGCGCTGGTCCGTCGGGTTTCGATTGTCGGTCGCGGGGACCGTCAGCGGGGAACCACAAGATCAGTCGCGTCCCCGTTGTCGCGCGCCCGGTTGCCTGCCATCGGTGGAGCCTGGGTGGCGGGGCTCATTCGCCGGTATCGGCGAACAGCGTCATCATGCTCTGCTGCAAGGAGATGAGGTCGGTCACCGTGTATCGCCCCTCACCCGGCCGAGACGGAGCACTCAGCGGCTTGTCGGGATGCCCGCGGGCCACGAGCCTCACCTGGCGGGCCGGATCCGGCAGGTGGGCCAGGCCCCACACGCTGAAGCGGGCGTGGCGGAACCGCACGCCGCCGGCAGCGGGACGGCCGGCCAGCTGCCGCACCGTCGGCGGGACGGAGAAACGACCGGCGTAGAACTCGATGACGGGGTACCGGCCGCCCTTGTCGTCGTGCAGCTGCAGGACGAAGGCCGCGTGGAAGCCTGCGTCGAGTTCGATGGAGACGACATCGGCGGGCCGCAGCGATGTCTCCGCCCGGCGCCGTGGCGGCCGGCGCACCGGCGGCACCGGCGGCGACTGCAGCAGGGCCTTGATCGCCGGAGAGCGCCGCGTGAACGCCTTCGACAGCACGGCGGCGTCGTCGAGGTCATCGAGGGCGGTCAGGGCGGCGGCGGTGACGTCGTCGGCGCGCATGCCGTACTTGTGCAACAGCGTGGCCAGCGCCACCCGGGCGGTGTCGCGTGTCGTGGTGTCGGTGTCGGGGGCCTGGAGCAGGCACCGCCAGCGCCGCAGGATCGGCTCGATCACCAGCCGCCGGACCTCGGCCGGTGGTTTGCCTATCTCCCGCAGCCGCCGTCCCACCCAGCCGGCCAGATCCTCATCCATCGCCTGGACCAGTGTGGGGGCGGCGAGTCCGTCCAGGACCTGTTTGTGCCGCATGGCGCCAGCATGGCAGGCGGCGACTGCGCCGGCGTGCCCGGGTTGCGCCGGAGGATCTTCCGGTGATGCCGGACGTCATCGATCGCCGACGACTCTGCCGTACGGCGGAGCCTGCAGCGGGCCTCGTTCCCTTATGGAGCGGAAGCGATGTACCGGATAACGCGCCCGAGTCACGCACCGGCCGCAGAGAGACCTCGCCAGTTCGGCTGTGATCGTCCGGCGCTCATGCACGGGATAATCAGCCGTTGTCAGGCACATGCTCCGGTCGCAGGTCGAGCCGGCTGATGCTCCATCACCGCTTGGCATGCGACTACGAGGCCCGCCCCGCCCGTCAGGGCTGGTCGTCCGTTAGGTCGAGGTCGTTCCAGACCTGCTGGCCGACCTCGGCAGGCGGTTCGGCATGGCAGAAGCCTCCTACCGCAAGATCGACGACGTCCGGCAGGCCGGACTCGGCGCGCTGGAGAAGGCCCACCGGGCCGGCGTCAGCCTCGTCTACGGATCCGACCTGCTGGGCCCCATGCACGCCCACCGACTGGAGGAGTCCACCCTGCGCGCCCAGGTCCAGCCCAACGCCGACCTCATCCGCCCGGCCACCACCACCGCCGCCCGCCTGCTGGGCATGGACGGCCGGATCGGCACCCTGGCCATCGGCGCCCACGCCGACCCGCTGGTGGTGGACGGCGATCCGGTGGAGGACGTCTCCGTCCTCACTCGCCCGCACGAGCATCTGCGGCGCGTCATCAAGGAAGGCGTCCCCATCGACCCGACGGCCGGAGTCGAGCCCCCCGCCGCACACTTCCGGGAGGGCTGGACTCCGGCGGTCTCAGCCGTGGTGGCCGCATCGCCATCACCGCAGCGTCCGAGGGTACGGCGGCCGCCGGCGCCGGCCAGCAGCAGGCGGGCCTCGCGCTGCGGTCGGCGTATGAGTGGTGCCACTGGCTGCCTGCGGAGCCGCACAGGGAAATGGGTGGCGGCTGCCCGGCGTATATGGGCAGGGTGGATCTCGTGCCGGAGAACAGCTTCGATGAACGGATAGCCGAAACGTATGAGGTGAAGTGGCCGGAGTTGTTCGATCCTGCGGTCGTCGATCCGGCCGTGAGCTTCCTTGCCGATCTCGCCCGATCGGGCACTGCTCTGGAGTTCGGCATCGGGACGGGTCGTATCGCGTTGCCGCTCAACCGGCGGGGCGTTCGGGTCCACGGAATTGATCTGTCGTCGGCCATGCTCGCGCGGCTACGGACAAAGCCGGGCTCCGCTGACATCGATGTGACCACCGGGGATTTCGCGACCACCAAGGTGAACGCGACCTTCACCCTGGTCTATCTGGTGCGCAACACGATCACGAACCTGACCACGCAAGACGAACAGGTCGAGTGCTTCCGCAACGCGGCAGCGCATCTCGAACCCGGCGGCTGCTTCGTCATCGAGAACTACGTGCCGGAGCTTCGGCGTCTTCCACCAGGTCAGACCATCCACCCCTTCACGGTGAGTCCGGAGCACCTCGGTTTCGAGGAGTACGACGTCGCGTCGCAGATTGCGATCTCCCATCACTACTGGGTGGTGGCCGATCGGCTCGAGATCTTCTCCTCGCCGCACCGCTACGCATGGCCGTCCGAGCTGGACCTCATGGCGCGCATCGCCGGTATGACCTTGCGTGAGCGCTGGGCCGGCTGGAAACGCACGCCCTTCACCAGCGACAGCAGGAGCCATGTATCGGTCTGGCAGAAGGCGGAGGCAGGCGACCGGGGTGGCTGACAAGGCCGCGTGGGCTTCTCCTTTCCGACCGACAGGATCATCTTTAGACCCCGATGGTGCCCGTTTGTGATCGATCGACTACCGAAACGGTAAATTCGGGAGCAACAGCCGCGCCGGTCCACCGGTGCCGATCGCGGCCGGAAGGGGGGCGCGGGAACGGTGGCAGGCACGCGGCGGGAGATGGCCCTGGTGGCGCTGCTGGATGACATCACCGCGGTGGCCGCGGCCACCGACGACCTGGAGGAAGCCTGCCGGGCCGCCTTGAGTGCGGTGTGCGAGGTGACCGGCTGGCCGCTGGGGCATCTGGGCGTGCCGGCCGCCGACGGGCAGGCGTTCGTCTCCTCCGGTGTCTGGGTCGGGCCGATCGAGCGCTTCCCGTTGCTGCACCAGATCGCCACAGCCATCCGTTTTGCACCCGGCACCGGCATCATCGGCCAGGTGGTGGCCACCGGCCAGCCGGTCTGGTCGCGCGATCTGACCGCCGATGCGCTGGCGGTGCGCCTGCTGGGCGGCCGCGATCCCGGGGTGCGGGCGGCCTTCGCCTTCCCGGTCATCGCGGTCGACGGCGTGGCGGCGGTGCTGCAGTTCTTCGCCGAGCAGGTCATCGCCCGCGATGAGCCGCTGCTGCGGGTGATGGGCGCCATCGGCTACCAGCTGGGCCGGGTGGCCGATCGCCGTACGCTTCGCGCCGCCGTGCACGACAGCCGAGCCCGGCTGCAGCAGATCGTCGACGCCTCGGTGGAGGCCTTCATCTCCACCGACGCGGCCGGGCACATCACCGAGTGGAACGCCGCGGCGACGCGCATGTTCGGCCGTTCCCGCACCCAGATGCTGGGCCATCTGGTCCACGAGACGATCGTGCCCGAGCGCTACCGCAGAGCTGACGAGGCCGGCCGGGCCCGGTTTCTGGCCACCGGACAATCCAAGGTGCTGGGCCGCCGGCTGGAGCTGACCGCCCTGCACGCCGACGGCAGCGAGTTCCCCATCGAGATCGTGGTGTGGGCCAGCCGTGAGGCCGAGGCCTGGGCCTTTCACGCCTTCGTCCACGACATCACCGAGCGCCGCCGCGCCGAGCAGGCGCTACGCCAGGCCTATGCGGCCGAACAGGCCACCGTGGCCCGGCTGAAGGAACTGGATGCGGCGAAAGACGCCTTCATCGCCACCATCTCCCACGAGCTGCGCACCCCGCTGACCACCTTGAGCGGATATCTGGAGCTGCTGGGTGAGGGCGAGGCCGAGCCTGCCCAGCAGCGCATGCTGCAGGCGATGACGCGCAACACAGCCCGGCTGCAGAACCTGGTCGAAGACCTGCTGGCGGTCAGCACCCTGGCCGCCGGCGAGCTGAGGGTGAACGCGCAGGCGGTGCCGGTGCGCCCGGCGCTGGAGGAGGCGGTGCACGCCACCAGCGCCCAGGCCCGCAGCAGCGGCCACCACATCGAGGTGACCATCGACGACGGCGTGCAGCAGGTCAGCGCCGATCACGACCTGCTGGTACGGGCGATCAGCGCGCTGCTGTCCAACGCGGTCAAGTACTCCCCCATCGACACCCCCATCACCGTGCACGCCTCAGCACAGGACGGGCAGGTGGCGATCGCGGTCACCGACCACGGCGTCGGCATCACTGCTGAGGAACTGCCGCAGGTGTTCGAGCGCTTCTACCGCACCGCTTATGCCTACGACAACGCCATCCAGGGCGTCGGCCTGGGACTGTGGCTGGTCAAGACGATCGCCGAGGCGCACGGCGGCACCGCCACCGCCACCAGCACCCCGGGACGGGGCTCGACCTTCACCGTGTGCCTGCCGGTGGCCGAGGCGGCCTGACGGCACCGGCGCGCAAGCCGGCGTCTGCCGTGCGGCCCGGTTGGTACGACCCGTTGGCCGCATGCCCGGCAGGCGTCAGCCTCAAGGGGACAGATCAAGCAGGTGCCGTCTTCGTCCTGCGGGCCGTCGTGCCCGCGAGCGGTGCCCCGCAAACCGGGACGGGCGGTCAGCCGGTGGCCTGCTGCCTGCGCTCGCCTTCCCGGGCGGCCTGCTCCAGGTCCTGGTCGGACAGGACGCGCGCGTCGGGATCACCGGTGTCCTTGCCCGGCTGGAAACGCAGCCCCTCCATGTAGGGGGTGGGCTCCTTGCGCCGGTAGCCGGCGAACTCCTTGGCGTAGCAGGCCCGTGCCTCCTGCACGCTCTTGGCCCCGGTGACGATGTCGCGCATGAGGTTGAGCGCCAGGAAGTTGGCCTGCTCGTCGTGGCAGCGGGCCGAGACCTCCCCGGCGGTGCGCTCGACGACGCTGCCGTCGAATCGGCCAGCGGGGTGAACATCTGCGCCGGCACCCGGTAGTCGATGACGCTCTCGACCGCGTCGATGTGCGGCGCGGGGAAACGGTGCTCGAAGAAGGCCCGGGAGGCCAGCACCCGCTTCCACGGTCCGACGCCGTGCCAGGTGAGCAGGGTCTCGATGGCCTCGTACGGCTCACCGTAGGCGTCGATGACCAGTTGGGCGGCCCCGCGGGACTCCTGCGGCCAGCCGGTGATGATGTCGGATCCGCGCTGCTGCAGACTCCTGATTCCTTCTCTGTTCTCGGGTCCTCGCGGTCCCGGGGGTGATCAGCCGAAGTCCAGGGCGACCTTGGTCCAGCCGGGCTCACGGCGGTCGAAGGCCTGATAGGCCTCGATCACCGAGGGCAGCTCCTGCTGCCGGGTCAGGACCGTGGTCGGGTCGGCCGCCCCGGTGGCGATCTTGCTGAGCAGGCCGGGGACGTAGCGGCGGTGATTGCAGTTGCCGGCCTGGACGGTGAGGTTGCGGTTCATCGCCGCGCCCAGCGGGAAGCTGGTGTGCTGCGGCGGGTAGACGCCGATGATGCCGATCGTGCCCGCCTTGGCCGCCATCTCCACCGCCCAGCGCAGCGCCTGACTGGGGGCGTCGCCCGGCTGCCACAGCTCACCTTGCGGGTTGGTCTGCGGGGCGGCCTGCCGCCGCTCGCGCTCGAAGTCCCGGCGCTCCTGCTCGGCCTGCTCGGCGGCGGGCCCGGTGCGGGGGCTCTCGGCATCGACGCCGACGGCGTCGATGACCCGGTCGGCGCCGATGCCGCCGGTCAGATCCTTGACCACTTGGACGGGGTCCTCGGCGGTGAAGTCGATGGTCTCGGCGTTCTGCAGGCGGGCGGTCTCCAGCCGGTCGGCGTTGCCGTCGACGATCAGCACCCGCCCGGCGCCCTGCATGCGGGCCGACAGCGCGGCGAGCTGGCCGACCGGCCCGGCGCCGAGCACCACGACGACGTCGCCCTCGCCGACTTCGGCCAGGCGGGCACCGTACCAGCCGGTGGGGAAGATGTCGCTGACGGTGATGGCCTGCTCGTCGGTGACCCCGGGCGGGACGGCGACCATGCCGGTGTGGGCGTAGGGGATGCGGGCGTACTCGGCCTGCAGCCCGTCGAAGGGGCCGGTGGTCTGCGGCCCGCCGTAGAACGACGTGCCGGCCGCGGGCCCGTTGGGGTTGGCCACGTCGCACTGGGCGAAGTATCCGGCCCGGCAGTACGAGCAGCGCCCGCAGGCGATGGTGGAGCACACCACGACCCGGTCGCCCGGGCGGAAGTTGCGCACCTGCGGCCCGACCTCCTCCACCACGCCCACGGCCTCGTGACCGAGTACGGTGCCCGGGCGCATGCCGGGCATGGTGCCGCGCACGAAGTGCAGGTCGGTGCCGCAGATGGCGCTGGTGGTGATACGGATGATCGCGTCCTCGGGTCCGTTCAGCGACGGCTCGGGCACCTGCTCGACGGCGATCTTGCCGACGTCGTGCCAGACCACTGCCTTCATCGGCTCGTCCTTTCAGAACGCATAGCTGGGATTTCCCCCATGCCCTCTCCTGCTCGAATAACCCTGCGACGGACAGAACGGGACACGACGGCCTGGCATAGCACCGTTTTTCATCCTGTGGCGCACCCGGCAGCGCCTGAACCGCGAGGAGGAGGCTCCAGAGCGCGGCGAGCTCGGCTTGCTGCAGGCGGGCGGCCGGGGTCAGGCGGGCACGGCGGCGGAGGCCACCCGGGAGGATTGCCCAGCCGCTCCATCGGCCGCGCTGCCTGGTGGCATACTGCGGCGGGGAGAGCGAGGTGAGAACGACGACCGGATTCGATGTGCGCCGCAACCAGATCCTGGCGGCCGTACCCGAACAGGAACTGCAGCACCTGAACGGGCATCTGCAGCCGGTGGCGCTGGAAGTCGGCCAGGTGCTCTATCGCCCGCACCAGCGGATGCAGCAGGTGTACTTTCCGCTGACCGGGGTGGTCTCCCTGACGGCCGAGCTGGAGGATGAGCAGGTGGTGGAGGTGGCCACCATCGGCAATGAGGGCATGATCGGCCTGCCGGTGTTCCTGGGCGCCGCCTCCCCCGCCGAGTGCGCCTCGGTGCAGATCACCGGGAGGGCGCTGCAGATGAGCGCCGAGCAGTTCCGCCATGAGGCCGCCGTCCTCGACGGCGGGCTGCAGGCCGCGCTGCAGCGCTACACCCAGGCCTTGTTCATCCAGCTGGCCCGCAACGCCGCCTGCAACGGCGCCCACAGCATCCGTCAGCGCTGCGCCCGCTGGCTGCTGATGACCGCCGACCGCGTGTAGGTCGAGGTCTTCGAGCTGACCCAGGAGTTTTTGGCGCAGATGCTGGGAGTGCGCCGGGCCTCGGTCAGCGAGGTCGCCGCCGCCCTGGCCGCCGACGGCTGCATCGCCTATCACCGCGGCACCATCACCATCCTTGACCGGGACCGGTTGCAGGACGCCGCGTGCGCCTGTTATGCGATCATCGGCGAGGCCTTCGCCACCGCCTACCAGGACCTGCGCTGAACGAGCCGCGTCGAGCACGTCTTCGCCCGGATGGAGAACGACAAGATCCTGCGCGACTGCCGGCAGAAGGGCACCAGTCTCCACCACGCAGTCCAGGCCGTCGCCCACATGCGCAACCTCGCCCTGCCGGCATGACCACGACAGCCGCAAACCTGTCCTGACCCGCCCACTCACGACCTTCCGCAATGCCCTTCAGCGCGGCGACTCGCCGGTCGGGTGCGTGGTCACTCCGCTCTGCCGGCGACGCCGTCGAGCAGGACGCGCAGGTAGGCGTCGACGCGGGCGGCCGGGGTGGGGCCGAGGCCGAGCGCGAAGGCCGTGCCGCAGACCAGATGATGGAGGTCCTCGTCGGTGAGTCCCGGACGCAGGGCGCCGGTCTCGCGGGCGCGGGCAAGGACCGTCCTGGCCAGAGCGTTGAACTCGTTGCGCTGGGCGGTGGTCTGCGGGATCGCGTCGTCGGTGGCGGGTGAGGCGATCACCTCGGCGAAGGCGGGGTCGGCCAGTTGCTGCAGGAGCAGGGCTCGCAGCAGGATCTCGACTCCCGTCCACGGATCGTCGTGCAGGGACGCGGTCCGGGCGCCGTCCAGGACGGCGGCGAAGGCGGGCTCGGCCAGGGCCTCCAGCAGCGCCCGGCGGGTGGGGAAGTGCCGGTATACGGTGCCCACGCCCATGCCCGCGCGGCGGGCCATCTCGTTGAGCTGCAGTGACAGGTCACCCGAGGCGACCGCCTGACGTGCCGTCGCCAGCAGGAGGGCGCGGTTGCGGGCGGCATCGGCACGCAGCGAGGTCATGGCCCGAGTCTACCTAAACGGATTGACAATCCGTTTCCTGTCACCTTGAATCGGATGACTTATCCGTTTATTTCCGGGAGGGACCATGGACAGCACCGTGGACTGGAGTGTCACCGATCTCGGCGACCAGAGCGGCCGCACCTTCGTCGTCACCGGCGCCAGCAGCGGCCTCGGTGTGGCGATCACCCGCCACCTCGCCGCGCGCGGCGGCCGGGTGATCATGGCCGTACGGGACACCGCCAAGGGCGGCCGGGTCCGGGACCAGTTGCGCGCCGCAGACCCCAAGGCCGATCTCGACGTCCGCCACCTCGACCTGCTCGACCTGCGCACCGTCCGGCGGTTCGCCGACGACCTGCGCGCCGACGGCGTGATCGTCGATTCGCTGGTGAACAACGGCGGCATCGGCACGGTGGCGCGCCGGCTGAGCCCCGAAGGAGTGGAGAGCCAACTGGCGACCAACCACCTCGGCCACTACGCGCTGACCGGTCTTCTTCTCGACCGGATGGCCGAGGGCGGTGCCGTGGTGACCGTCGCCTCCAGCCTCTATCGGATGGGCCGCCTCGACCTCGACGACCTGGCCGCCGAACGCCGCTACTCACCTGGTGGCGCCTACGCCACCTCCAAGCTCGCCAACGTGCTGTTCGGCCTGGAGCTTGACCGCCGCCTCCGCGCCGCCGGATCGCCGGTCCGCAGCCTGCTCGCCCACCCCGGCATGGCCAAGACCGACCTGGATCGACAGGCGGCGCTTTTGCCGCGCACGGTCCAATCCGTGCTGGGTGTCTTCTTCCGGCTGCCGATCGATGCAGCCGTCGCGCCGATCCTCTACGCGGCCACCGAGGCCGCCGCCCCCACCGGCAGACACATCGGCCCGGGCCGTCCGCGCCGCCCCCGCCCGACCTTCGAGACCTTCACCGGCGCCGCCGCCGACACCGCCCTCGCGGCCCGCCTCTGGGACCGCTCCCGCCAGCTCACCGGCGTCGACCTGACGTACGGGGACAGACAACATAAGCACTAAAAGAGCACGTCGCAGGTCAGAAGGTACACGAAGGTTCCAGCAGCCCTGATGGAAGATCCGCCCGAGGCGGTTGATCAGCCGTCCTCGGCCGCAGACGGCGGCGGTCATTCCACAGTGGCGGTGAGACGCTGCACGAACGACAAAGTCCGGGAACGCGGCGCTGGGCACGTCCAGGTGCCCGGCACCGGGACAGCGGTGGTATTGCACGGCGCTGCCCGCCGCGCTCAGATCCGCGACCAGGCGATCACCGCGACCGGGGCGGCGCTGAGCGCTCATCTGAGCAACGGCTGGTCCCCGGCCGGCCCTCGTGCGCCCGGCTGCTCAATAGCGCCTGAACGCGCAAAAGCCCGTCGAGCTGGATGTCTACCTGCCCAAAGGGCTTTTCGCACCGTGTCGGGACGACAGGATTTGAACCTGCGGCCCCTTGACCCCCAGAACATGTGAGGAGGCGTTTTCGCAGTTCAGTGACGTTCCTATAGCCACGGCTTCTGTTCGGCGACGTGCAGGCTGCCCGACTGCGTGGATGATGTGTGGTCCCCGCCTGGTCATCATCCTTTCTCAACCGATCTCCTTAACTATGTAGATCAAGATTTGACCCGCCACTCCGTGCCCGCCCCAGTACCTGACCCCTCTTCCCCATCTCTCCATGAGGAGACCTACGCCTCGTCACGGCCTCGGCCGGGGCGACCAGAGCACGATGGGCCGGCTGAGCCTTGAAGGCGGTCTCTGCCGCAGTAGCCGCATCGCCATCACCGCAGTGTCCGAGGGTGCGGCGGCCGCCGGCTTGGCTCACATGGCCATGCCGACCCGCCTTCTCCTTATCCGGGAAGTTTTTCCAGTGCTGCCTTCGGGGGCATGGCGACGTTACCCGGAGAGATCCCGGCGTTTCTCCCTGGATAAGAGGAGTTATCCGGGGAGACGCGAAACGGAAGATCCGTACCGGACCCTGCGCCTGGTTGGCGATGAGCAGTCACCGCTGCTCATCTCTGCTCCTGCGGCGAATGCCGCATCGATGCCCGATGCAGCCGCGAACTGGCCCGCCACCAACGGCACCCACCAAGATCGTGCAGCGAGGCGGTGAGCCGCGCCGGCGGCGGGCACTCAGATCGGCCGTAGCTGCCTGGGGGCATCGCGGGGGCAGATCTGGGCCATCCGGATCCGGCGCCAGGCGCTGCTCCATGCCATCACATCCTGCTCGCTTCCGCCGCAGGCGCGGACAAACGCGATCAGTAGCTCATACGGCGGGAGCCTGTCCTTTTTGAGGGTCTCGCACAGCGTGCTCGGGGCAAAACCGCCGCAGGAGCGGCGCGCCAGCTCCCGCAGCGACGGCTCACCGGACCAGATACGCAGCTGGCGCATCAGGTCGACCAGCTCAGCCGGCGTATTGGCGGTCAGCGGTTTGGGCTTGAGCGGGTATTCCTTGTCGTCGTCGATCTGGGCGATCGTTTTGGCTGGAGCACCGGCAGGGGTGGCCTTTCTCGGGGAACTGGCCGGAGAGTTTCCTTCTGCCGTCTTTCCATCCTCCAGCAGGGCTTTTTTATGCAGGGCGAGGATGGCATTGCGTGCTTCGCTGCCGAAATTCCTCAGGTCGATGATGTGGTTGACGGATTTGAGGGAGGGGACCAGGCCCCCTCGCGCGTCTCGTGCCAGGTTTCTGGCGAGAACACCAGCGAACTGATCGTCTTGTTCGGACAGGCGGACGTCGTTCAGCACCTCGGCCAGTGTGCCGGCAAGGCGCTGATAGAGCTGCTGGAGCATGGGCGGCATGTTCGTCGCGTGCAGATTGGTCTGGCGCAGGTGATCGAGGGAGACGTGGTCGAACACCAGGCGTTCGGCGTGAGGATGGCGCACTTCCATCGATCATGCTCCTGGCCTGCGGGTCAGGAGGGTGGACAGGAGCGTGAGGGCGAGCAGGCAACCGCCGCCGATCAGCAGGAGAACCTCGTCGGGAGTGTGGCCCTGCCGGGTGAGTGCGGCGATGAAGATGAGGATGATGATCAGGACGACGGGAACGACTACCTCGTGTACACCGACGGCAGGAAGTGCGATGCTGAATGAGAACATGAATCATTCTCTCTTTGGGATTGACATGCGGAACCTGACATATGCCACATCTCGGCCGATTCGCTCGATGGGGGCAACCATCGCAGGAGCGGATTTGTCGGATGTGTCATGGGCACCCTACCGACCTTCTCGAGCGATCACACGTTGTTCACTTTTCTGCTCGCAGTCGCCGCCATCCACGGCCGTTCGCCGGTGTTCGCAGATGTTCGTAGACGTTTGTCTCCAGCCCATACCGTTTCTCAGTGCGTATTGACGTTCATATTTGCTTGCCAGGTTCGCTTTGCCCTGTTTGTTCGGTTGTAATGGAGAACAACAACGGTGAACATTCGAAGTGTGCAGTTGTGAGCTGGTGGGGAGTTTCGGATTGACATGCGGAACCGCCCAGATCACGCATGAGGGTGCGCCGGGGCAACGGTGGACCCGGCAAAGGTTCGCATCCTGCGGTGAGCAGGATGCGAACCTTTGCTTTGCCCTCGATGCGGACCGGGCCCACAACTGGCCGCCTCGATGCTGCTTGCGCTTCAGGTCGCTCCAGCTGCGTGGCCATCGCGGCGAAGAGAGAAGAGCACCTTGCCGGCGATGGACTGCCCGCCAGGCCATCACCGCTGCCCAGCACGCCCGGGCTGATGCGGGCCGGTCGGGTGCACCGGATCCACAAGCACCGCGTCGGTGCCCCCGTGGGCAGAAAACCCCAACCTCGTAAGGCTGTGGTGGAGCTGGGCTCAGCGAACGCCAGGCCCGGAATGGGAGGGCGCCTCAGGTCGGGTCGGGAGGCGGCGGCTCGGTCACCGGTTCCGGAGGCGGCGGCTCAACCGAGGGCTCCGGTGGCGGTGCCTGCATCTCCTGCGCCGGGACGGTGGAGACCGGCGTGGGCGCGGGCTCATCGGCGAACACACTGCCGAGTACCGCGAACGCGCCGATGGCCAAAACGAGCAATCCCAGACCTCCGGCCCCGGCCGCAGCACCAGCTGGAAGTCTGCGAACATGCGCCCGGACGGTAACCGTTCGCCCGCTGCGAAGGGTCCGCGTGTGCCGGCGGACCCGTGTCGTGCGCCCCTCGCTCATGCCCTGGGAGGGTAGGCCGCGCAGGCCGGGTAAGGAGAGTCACGTCGCGGTGGGCATTGCCTAACGACCAGGTGACCATACCCACCCCCATAGCGGGATCAAGCCGACGACTCCTCCACCAGATAGCGTCAAAATGGCGTCAGGCGTCGTTGCGGAAGAGCATCGGGCAACCACGGCTCTCCATCCTGGAAACCGTCTCGGAACTCAATCTCCGGAGAGAAACTTTTGGGATGAGTTCCGGGATGATCCGGAGTGATCGCTCCTGCAAAAACTGTCGATTTCCGAAGTCACCTGCACAGATGTCGGAAGTCCTCTGCAACGGGACAGGTGTTAGGTCAGCGCTTGAGGGCCCGATGCCTCTTGAGCAGAGCGGTGATCTTCTCATAGTCCGCGTCGCCGTTCAGTTCGGTCAGCAGATCGTCGGGGCACAGCTCGTAGAGCTCTCCCCACCATCGGCGGGCCCGGTTGTCCCAGATGCGGTAGCCGCCCGGCACTCCTCGGGCCACGTACCGTCTCCTACTCACCGACCGCCTCCGGATCGTTTCTCCGGGGCGTAGCCGCAGCGCTGCGGGCTGCACGCGGTCTTGTGGTCGCGGCCCCACAGGTAGGTGTCGCGTTCGGTGGCGCGGGCGAGGTGGACCAACCGGAGTTGCCGGCTTCGGCGCAGGGCTGAGGGCAGGGCGGTGAACGTGTCGGGCAGGACGGCGAGCATCCCGGTGACCTGTTCGCCGTCCTGCATGCGCAGAAGGGCGGTGCACTGCCACCAACGGATCTGTTCGCCTCGGCCGTCTGAGCGGCCGGGCCAGTAATAGTCCGCCGGATCCGGCACCAGGTAGTGGACGCCATCGGGATCCAGGTGGGCCCGTAGCCAGGGCCCGCCTTTGCCGAGGCCGAGCCGAAGCCGTCCGGCTTCGTCGTACAGGGCGCAGACGGTGTCGGTGTCGAGTTCCTTGAGGACACGCGCCTGCGCCGGCAGCGGCCGGTGGCCGGCCGGGGTGCTGACCGGCCAGCGCCCCAGCAGGACGCCGATGCGCTGCCGCGGCGTCATGGGGAACGGGCCCTTGCGATTGACCGGGAGCGGCGGTGGCGTCCAGCCGAGCCCGGCCTGTTCGATATGACGCAGCATCCATACGCGCCCTTCCGGGCCGGCGGTGTGCCAGGCCCAGCCCATCGGCCGTTTCGCCATCGCCTGCTGACGACCACTGCCGCGCGTGCCCCTGCGGGACGGCCGCCAGGGGCGGCGTGGCCGCGCGATCCCCGGCAGGTTGTGGCCCAGGTTGGCCAGGAACCCGATGCGGTCCAGATCATCGTCAAGGGAGCCGTCTTCCGACGCGCGCCGGACGTCCCCGGCTAGGTACCGGATCTCGGTGAACGCCCTGGCCGCCAGGAGCGCGGCCACGTCCCGATCGAGCCCGGCCTCGCGGCGCCTCATGCCGCCCCGCCCGCACGGTCCCGGCCGGCCCGCTCAAGGACCCGGTACACCGTCGGCCGCGACACCGAGAACACCTCGGCCAGGTCGGCGATGGTGTAGGTGCCGGTGGTGTGCATGCGGGCCAGCTCGCTCTGCTGACGGGCATTGAGTTTGGGCTGCTTGCCGCGCAGCTTGCCCTTCGCCTTGGCGACGGCCATGCCCTCGCGGGTGCGCATGCGCAAAAGGTCGACCTCAAACTCGGCGAAGGTGGCCAGGATGTTGAAGAACATCTTGCCCATCGGGTCGAGCGGGTCATACAGGGTGCCGCCGAGCGACAGGCGCACGCCGCGGGCGGCGAGGGTGTCGCCGATGTCGCGGGCGTCGGGCACCGAGCGGGCCAGCCGATCCAGCTTCGGGACCACGAGGGTGTCGCCGGCGCGCACCGCCGCCAGGGCTTGATCCAGTCCGGGGCGCCCCCGGGTGGTGCCGGTCAGGCCGTGGTCGAGGTAGATCCGATCATCCGACACACCGAGGCCGAGCAGGATGTTCTTCTGGGCGGTGAGGTCTTGGGCGTCGGTGGAGCAGCGGGCATAGCCGATCATGGTGGCGGTCACCCGCCAAATGTAAGGTGGGCTCAAGGGATCAACGCACCACCCACAATGACCTGGATCATTGCGGAGGTGCGCATGCGCGACTACGGGCTCTCTCCTGAACGACAAGACGAACTCTGGCAGCGATGGCGCCGTGGGGAATCACTGACCGCCATCGCCCGCAGCATCGGCGCCCCACTGCACCACCTGCGCCGCTTCCTGGCCCAGACCGGCCGCATCCGACCGGCACCGGCCCGCCACGCGCCCCGGCACCTGACCTTCACCGAGGGCGAGGAGATCTCCCGCGGCCTGGCCGCCGGCTCCTCGGCCCAGGCAATCGCCCGCCGGCTGCAGCGGGCCGCCTCGACAGTCTCGCGGGAGATCGCCCGCAACGGCGGACGCGAACACTACCGGGCCCAGCACGCCCAGGTCCATGCTCACCAGTGCGCCCGCCGCCCCAAACGCGCCAAGCTGGCCACCCACCCAAAGCTGCGTCGGCTGGTGGAGGCCAAGCTGGCTCTGCGCTGGTCGCCCGAGCAAATCTCCGGGTGGCTGCGGCGCTGCTTTCCCGACGACGGCGGCATGCGCATCTGTCAGGAGACCATCTACCGCTCGCTGTTCGACCCTCGCCACCAAGCCATCAACCGCACTGGGACCCGGTGGCTGCGCACCGGCCGCCCGATGCGCTACCCGCGCGCGATCCGTCGCCGCGATGGCCGTGGCCGCCTCCGCGACATGCTCTCCATCGGCGCCCGTCCCGCAGAGGTGCAAGAGCGTCTGGTGGCCGGCCATTGGGAGGGTGATCTGCTGATGGGCGCCCGCCCGTCGGCGATCGCCACGCTGGTCGAGCGCACCAGCCGCTACGTGCTATTGGTGGCGCTGCCTGACGGGCTCAAGACCCAGCAGGTACGGCCGCATCTGACCCGCGTGGTCAGCGGACTACCAGTGGCAGTGCGCCGCTCGCTGACCTGGGATCGCGGCCGCGAGATGGCCGAGCACCGGCTGTTGACCGCTGCCACCGGGATGCCGGTCTACTTCTGCCACCGGCGCAGCCCCTGGCAGCGCGGCAGCAACGAAAACAGCAATGGGCTGCTGCGGCAGTATCTGGCCAAAAGCGCCGACTTGCGCACCTTCACGCAAGCCGACCTGGATGCCATCGCCACTGAGCTCAACGACCGGCCTCGAAAGCTGCATGGGTTTCGCAGTCCGACTGAGGTCTACGCTGACCTCGTCAAGGCTGGTGGTGCGTTGACTCCTTGAGAGCGCCGAGTGGCGCGGAACAACCCCCTGAGCGACCGGCCCGCATCGCGGCGGAGGGGGAAACATCTTTCGGTAAACTGTTCGAATCTGCCGATCCGGCAGTCTCGGGCGCCTGGTCTCGCTCGCCGTCACAAGGACCAAGGAGCCCGCGCCATGACCGAGTCCGCCCTCTCCCACGCACTGATCGAGCAGGTCCGCGCCGACCTGAGCCGCGCCGGGTTCGTCGTCGACCCGGCCGCCGTGGCCGTCGACGGCGGCGTGCACGTCGCCCACGACGCACGCCGCGGCGTCGTGGTGTCCTGGGCGACCACCGCGCAGATGACCACCAGCGATCTGGCCGGCCACCACCACGTACGGGCCGCGGTGCATCTGGCACTGCTGACCATCCTGACCGGCGCCGGCTACACGGTGGCCAGCGATCCGGCCAGCGGCGAAGTCATCGTCACCGGCCTGCCCGCATAGAAGGAGCCCGCCGTCGACGACGGCCAGGAGCACGCCCGTCCCGGGCCGATCCCCCGGGACGGCGCTCGACTGGGTGAGCAGGAGGTGGCCCAGCTCGCTGCGGCGGCCAGGTGAGCTCCTCACCGACCACGACCCGGGTAACCGGCTCCTACGACATCTCCTGTGCGATCAGGCTGCACGCACACTGGCTGTCATCGCGCCGGTGGACGCCCGCAGTGCGGCGAAGTTTTCCGGCACCTGCGTGGGCTTGGGATCGAAGGTCACATCAGGGCGCGGAGAGACCGGGCCTGCCGTGGGATACGACGTGGGCGAGGCGGTGGGCGAGGCCGTGGGCGAGCAGGTCGGGGGGTTGGTCGGATTCGGCGTCGGCAGCGGCGTGGCCAGACAGGTCGGACGCGGTGTCGGCGAGCTGTCAGCTACCGCCATCGGAGCGCTCAACGCGGTAACCAGCACAGACAACGCTGTTATAGAAAAAATCTTGCCTATGTGCATGACGCCAGCATCTCGGCGCCAACTTGGATCTTGGTTGCAACTGAAAGGTCGCTCCACAAGACCGACCCAGCCGAAGCGGAGAACACCACAATGGCCAGGCCACTGATCCGACAACTGATGTCTTCACCGCTGAGCTAGCGCCTCGGGACCGGGCGAGTGAGGTGGCCGACCGATCTGGCAGCTGGGCGCCGGTCGGATCGGCGGCGTGCAGTTGGTACCACCAGTGCTGGCCGACCCTGCGGCGGTACGTCGTGACGTCACCGGCGACCTGGCCATGTCCGCGCGAGCTCGCCTGGCCGGCCTGCGGCCCGTCCGGCTAGACCTGCCGAACGCCACGCACCGCCCGCCCAAGCCGCCACGCGGCTCCAAGCACCCGGCCCTGACCATGGACACCGAGTCCAGCTGACCCGGGCCGGAGCCCGCCCTCCTGCTTAGCTCGGGCCCAGCGACAGCGCCGGTCAACAGCGGATTCTCCGGCACGAGCCGCGCCAATCGCCGCGGCCGCTGGTAACACGTTCGGGGATCGGAGGGCTGATCAAGCTCTGCTTCACGGGCTTTGATCAAATCCGTCATAGGCCTACATGACCGGTCAGGTGAAGATGGCGTTCACGGCGTTGCTCACCTCCGCGAGAGGGACTTTCTCGCGTTCGCGTTCGAAGGTGATCCACTGCTTGCCTTCCGCCGCGATCCCTTCCAGGACGTGCAGGGCGTTGCCGAGGCCTGCCGTGTCGAGAGTCATTTGCGAGGCACCTTGCGGGTCCTTGTCTTCCTTCTCGGTGACGTCTGTGGGTGGATCGGTCACTTTGACCTTGATCGGATCGCCGTTGGTCAGCGTCAGCTCGAAGACGTTCTCTCCGCTGTCGGTCTCGGCCACCTGGACGGAGGTGAACGCGTCGTAGCGGTAGTTGGTACGTGCCAATCGGTGGAAGGCGGCCTTCCGGAAGTCGAGGTGCACGGTCAGCTGCCGCACGCCGTCTTTGGTGAGCAGGAAAAGCAGGATCTTGTACTTCGAGTAGCGCCATGGCCCGTTCGCGACGCGTGCCCTGTCGTAGGAGGGCGTGGCGGGCGCCTCGATGAAGGCGTGGGCCAAGACGTCCTGCCGCTTCAGCCTGTAGAGGCCCATCGCCTGTTCCATCAGCGCCTTGCGGTCGCATTCCAGCCAGCGGGCCATCTGAAGATCATCCGGCCTGTCGGCGAGTTTGCGCTTCCACCGCTCGCAAGCCGCCTGGCGGTCGGCCCGCAGGCTCGCCTTCTCCGCCTTGTCAGCGGCGTGGCGCTTGTACTCCGCGGCGATGCGCAACCAGAGGCGAGCCGCGAACCAGACCGAGACCACGGCGACGAACGCGGTCAGGGACACAGTGAACGCCCTGACGTGCGCGCCGCTCCAGATCAGGAAGACGCCTGCCGCGGCCGCCGCGATCGCGGCGAGCGCGCACATCGCTTTCCTGGACAAGGGGACGCGCAGCTCTTTGCGGTAGTCCCACAGGCTGCCCGCCTGCCAGCGCCGCGCGACGTCGGCGACCAGGTAACGGGTCAGCCAGGCGACTTGCTTGGCGTTGACCGTGCTCTCCCGGTAAACGGTGACGACCTCATCACGCAAGGCCCGGCGCACCCCCGCCGTCTCCGACAGCCAGCGGGCCTGGTCCGCGCCGCGCGGGACGTATAGCGCGAAATAGTGGTTGAACTGCTGGTCGATCTTGCTGACGAAGCCATCGCCGCGCCTAGTGGTGGCCGGTCGGTGCAGATACTCGCGGTCCTTCGCCTGGCGGCGCTCCTTCTTGCACCGCCACTCCACGCCGATGCGCACGCTCGTGTAGCAGCTGGCCGCCAGAACCAGCAGAGCGAACAGCGCGGCCGTCCCGGTGTGCTGCCATGCCGTGACCCCGATGAAGCCGACGGTCACCAAGGCCAGCGCGGTGGTCACCGTCGCTCCGGTCCAGGCGCCGAACCCAATGCGGACGGGATCGGCCGGCCGTACCCGTGCGCCGATGGGATCCGGCTGGAAGAACTTCCAGGCCCGGCCCAGCCGATCATTCGCGCAGCGGTCACTTCTGGCCGCCTCGAACGCGTGCGTCCACAGGGCGTCCTCAGCGGAGCTGTCCAGGAACATCTCCATGTGCTGCAGGACGTCGTTGCGCTGCTCGTCGGTCAGCTTCTGGAGTTCCTGCTCTAGGTCGGCGGCCCCGTTCTCCGTCGGACGGGATGTCAGGAGGTGGTCGATCAGTTTGATCGCGTCGGCCCACTCGTCATCGGCTTTGACGGCGCCGCGCACGCAGCGCAGTATGGCGATCTCCGCCGGCGGCACCTGCTGCAGGGTACGTCCGCTGAGCAGGGCCAGCAGCAGGTAGAAGCAGGACAGACCGTTGATGTAGTTGCGCAGGACCACCGCGTCGCGGATGTGCTCGCGAGCCTCCCGGGCCATCCCGGCGCGCAGGGAATTGAGCCCCACCTCGAAAGTCTGCTCGGGTGAGAGGGCGGCTGTGGCTTGGTAGACGTTGACAGGTCCGTGGATGGCCTCCGCCTGGACGGCGACGTTCGCCGAGTCCATGGCGAGGTTGGTCGGGCCGGAGGGGGAATCGTTCACAGGACGCCCCGGATGGCCGCGATGACGGCTGAGACGTGGGCCGCCAGCTCCGCCACGTCCGCCAGGAGCCCACGGAGTCTCTTGAGCGCGATCACCGCCTTGCTCCTGCCCTGCTCGGTGCTCTCGGACAACGATTCGGCGGCGGCGGTGATCTCTTCCTCCGCCGCGGCGAACGTCTCCTCGTCCACTTCCTGGGCCTTGCGCGCCCTGGCAAGCCGGTCGCGCAGTTCGGCGAGCTGGATCGCCGGATCGGCTGCCTGGGGCTCGGACGGGTGCCCGACGGTGACGTTGCCGTGAATGTGCCCGGCCTGCACACCCACCCGGGCATTGTCGCGAGCGACATTCTTCACGCGGTCGGTCATGCCTTCCGCCTCTCTCCTCTTGGTCGCCGGATGGTTCTCGTGCTCTGCGGCCAGTTCCCGAGCCAGGGCCACGGCGAAGGCGGCGGCGTTGGCCGCTGCCTTCGGCTGCCAGTTTCGGCCGTCGGTCGCGGTCTTGGTGCCGTCGGCGCGGTCGCTGATGCCGCGGACCACGGCCATGGGCAGTGACCTGTTGTGATGGGCGGCCTGGGCCACGCCGGCCGACTCCATCTCGATCGCGAGCGCGTCGTTGTAGGTCTGGCGCACCCACCGGGCGTGCGCGGAGATCGCCGAATCCTGTACGACCTCACCGGCCGCGATCGGGCCGAAGCGCACCGCGGGCACGGCCGTGCCCGCGGGCAGGTGACGGATCCAGCTCTGGGTGCGGTAGAGGTGGCGGGCGATCTGGTCGGTCTCGTGGTCGATCTCCCACACGCGCGGACGGGCTTTGAGGCCATCGTCTTCGCTGGTGCCGCCGTGGTAGGCGTACACGTGCGTGGCCACCACCACATCGCCCAGACCGATGCCGGGCCACAGGGCCCCGGCGACCCCCACGAACAGCAGCGCCGACGGTGAGAACTCGGCGATCGCCCGCTCGGTGATCACCGCCGCGGGATGGTTGCCCTTGCCGACCAGGCCCAGGGCCACCCGGCGTCCGTCGCCGTCCAGACGGCCGAGCTCGAAGCGGGTGCCGGCGGTGTGGCGGTGCACGCACAGGTCGGTCAGATGCCCGCGGACGGCCTGATACTCCAGATCCAGTGCGGTGAGAATCACGATCATGACCATCGACCTCCTAAGGCCGAGTCATCGGGGGATTGAGGACGTGGACCGGGCCCGCCCTGAACAGCCGGGCGGGCCGCCCGTTGGGGGTCTTGCGCATCGGTCCGTCGGCGACGATGAAGCCGTGGGCGCCCTGGACTTTGCGGTAGAAGTTGCGGGGGTCGAGGCGGACGTCCCAGACCGCCTCGTACACCTGCTGCAGCTCCGAGATGGTGAAGGTCTCGGCGCAGAACGCGGTGGCCAGGGCGGTGTGCTCCAGCTTGGCCCGCGCGCGCTCGACTCCGTCGACGATGATGCGGCGATGGTCGAACGCCAGCTCCGTGCCCGGGGCCAAGGCGTCCTCCACCGGCATCCAGGAAGCGCCGGCGGCGTCGGTGCCGGCGACCGGCTCCGGCAGGCGGGGCGCGACGGCCAGGTAGGCGACGGACACGACGCGGCCGCGTGGGTCACGGTCCGGCTCGCCGTACACGGCCAAGGGCTCCAGGTGCACGTCGGACAGGCCCGCCTCCTCCGACAACTCGCGCCGCGCCGCCGCCTCGATGTCCTCGTGCTCATCATGCAGAAAGCCGCCCGGCAGGGCGAGGGCGCCGAGGAACGGGGCGATACCGCGTTCCACGAGCAGGATGTGCAGCCGTGCCTCGCGCAGGGTCAGGATCACCAGGTCGACCGCGAGCAGGATGCGCGGCGGCTGCCACGGGGAGTCGGGCATGAACACACCATATCTTTTTGTCAGATCGACAGAAAGTCCTCGCGGGGTATAGGGAACGGCCCTGTGGCGGAACCGGAATGCACATCAAGTCGGTTCGGGCAGCTCGGCAGGGGTGACCAGGACAGGGCATCCCAAGGCGTTGGCGTGCGTTCCGGTTCTGCCGCAATCCAGAATTCGATCAGGGATTCGGACCGGAAGCCTTCAGCAGCAGAAGTGATCATTTAAGGTCCGTCCGTGCATCAATCGATAGCCGGGCCGGACAGTCACGCCACCACGGTAGATCAAGCCCCTCCATAGGGCCGTTTCACAGACAGGGCGTTTGCGCCGACCTATGAAACACGGCTCGCCCTGGATGGTCGATCGTCGCTCCGCCGTTTCATAGGCGGTCACCTATGAAACAGTGAGACGGCTCTCTGCTGTGATCACGCTCGCGTGCGGGCTTTAGCTCACCAGAGAAGCAGACAAAGCCCCCAGTGGCGGGCCAGAAAGTGTGATGCGCCCGCCCGGCCGGCGGGCATCGACCCAGACCGTGACCGGCCCAACGGTGTGCAGGGCAGGGCCCAGCGCACCGGTGCGGGCCCGGGCGGTGATCTGGTCGAGGGCGCGGCAGGTTCGTTTCTTTGGCTGGCCACCTCTCAGCATCGGCTGATATCGGCCGATGGGAACAGTGGCCTTGCCGGCCCTGTGATCGTTTTCCTGCCGTTTTCACCGTGAAGGACTATCCATGTCATCGGCTCTTTCTGTGCCGGGTACGCCGGCGCGGCGGTCGCTGGCCGCCCGCGGTCGCGACCTGCCGCTGACCGCCAAGATCTTCGCCGCCGTCGCCGCGGTGGCCACCGCCGGCCTGCTGGTGATCGGGGTGAGCGTCAGCGGTCTCAACACCGCCGACGAGGAGGCCTCGGCCATCTACACCGGCGGGGTGCGCCCGATCGAGACGCTGGCGCAGCTGCACACCGAGGTGCTGCAGGTACGCAACCTGGTGCTCAACTACTACCTGTCGGATGCCGAATACCGGAAGACGAACGCGGCCGACATGCACGCGCTCGACGCCGCCATCGACAAGAACGCCGAGGCGTTCGCTCCGATGACGGCCGACAGGGCCGCCTCGGACCGGCTGTATGCCGACTGGGTCGCATACGTCAAGATCCGCGACGAGAAGATCATGCCGGCCGCCGACAGCGGTGACCTGGACGCCTTCTGGGAGGGCTTCAACGAGGCCGAGCCGATCACCGAGCGCATCGATGAGGGCTTCGCCACCCTGCGCGCCGCCCAGGCCAAGACCGCCGAAGCCAACGCCAACGACGCCCGCAACACCGTCGGCGACGTCGTCACCCAGGTCGGCGTCATCGGCGCCCTC